>CAVURQ010000014.1:0-360208 GCA_963743935.1 uncultured beta proteobacterium
TCGTCACGCCGGCGGCGCAGAGCGCCTGCACCGTCACCGCGTAGCCGCGCGGCCGCAGCAGCAGCCCGCCGACGATGACCCCGGCGCCCACGAGGAAGCTGATGAGCACCCGCATCAGCGGGCTGATCAGCTCGTGGTCGATCGAGTACTTCACGAAGAACGCCGCGCACAGGAACAGCGCGAACCCGCCGAGCCAGGCGAAGAGCTTGACGCCCATGAAGCTCTCCCAGTCGATCGCCGGCCGGGTCCGGGGCTCCGGGGCGCGGAGGCCGCGGCGCGACCGGGCGCGGCGGCGGCGCGGCGGCGGCGGGCTCCCGCGGGGACGACGGCGTCCCCCGCTGCTCGCCGCGAAGGGCGTCAGACGAGTGCCGGCGTCTCCCCAGGCGATTGCGCAGCGGGGGCCGCGCCGCGGCCGGGACCGGCGGCGGGGAGGCGGCATCCGCGCGGACGGGCCGACGGGATCGGCCGCCGCCGTCGCCTCGACACGGGCGCGCAGCCACTGCACCTCGCGCTCGAGGTCGGCAAGCCGTCTGCTCCACGTCCAGCGGGTCGGGGACTTGGCGCCGAACATCCTGATCAGCAGCCAGACGAAGACGCCGAAGCCCGCGATGCCGAGCAGCACTTCCATGGAAGGAACCCTCCCCGGTGAGCGTCCGGACGGACCAAACGTCCGGGCCTGTGCAGCCCGCGCTCCGACCGGCAGCGCCGGCGGAAACGCCTCGGTCAGGGTGCCGGCGACGGGCCCGCGTCCACCGCCACCGCGCCGAACTCGGCGGGGGGTGCGCAGACCGGGTCCGCCCCTGCTCTTCGCTTCGTAGAGGGCGTCGTCGGCGATCTTGAGCAGGGCGTCGGTGCTGCTGACGCGCTCGTCGAGGACGGTGACCCCGATGCTGACGGTAACGCGACCGTCCGGTCGCCGCAGCGGTGCTCTGCGCCATTACCGTGCGCCGGATGCGCTCCGCGATTGGCAGGCGGCGTGCGCGGCACGTCTCGGGCAGGAGGCAGCAGAACTCCTCGCCGCCGTAGCGGGCGAGGAGGTCGATTCCGCGCAGCGTGGCGCGACGGTCGTGGCGACGCCCTGGAGGACCGCGTCGCCGCACTGGTGCCCGTGGGTGTCGTTGACCAGCTTGAAGTTGTCGAGGTCGAACATGACGACGCTCAACGGCCGGCGGTAGCGCGTGTGCCGCGCAAACTCGTCCCGGAGCCGCTCCTCGAGATGGCGGCGGTTGAAAACCCCGGTCAGCGCGTCGGTCCGCGACATGGCGAGCAGCTTTTGCTCGTAAGCCACCATCTCCGTCACGTCCTGCACGGCAATGCAGATCCCCACGATCCGGGCGGTCGCGTCGCGCAGCGGGAAGATCGAGCAGCTCTGCATCATGTCGCCCGGCGCGGACTCCGGTGCGGCCGTGTTGGGGAAGGGGAAGAGGTACTTGTGCAGCCGCTGCGAGAGGAAGCTGTAGTGGCCGAAGGCCAGGACGGTGCGGCAGGTGCCGACGAAACGGGGTGTGCGAGCCCGGGTAGAGCTCGAAGCAGCGAGGCGCCGACGACGCTCTCGCCGGCCGGCCGCTGTGCATCGCCATCCAGCGGTTCCAGGAGCTCGACGCGGAACGCCGTGTCCAGGACGACCAGGCCGGTGTTGATGGTGTCGACGATCTGGCCGAGGAAGAGCTCGTTCATGCGTAGGCGTGATGAGCTGGCCGATCGCCCGCTTCAGCCAGTGCATCGACTCGTAGCTGTTGACGAGGAAGAGGAAACCCGCTCACGTCCGCTGCTCGAACTCGAAGACCGTCTTCAGCAGGATGACGTGGTGCTCGCCGTCGAAGAGCGCGCCCGAGAAGGAGGCCTGCGACGGCCGCCTGCTGACAGGAACCGCGGCGGCAGGTACGAGACGGTGTCCGAGAGCAGCTCGGCGAGCTTGCTGACGCAGGCCCCGATCACGATGTTCCCGATCTCGGTCAGCGGTCTCCTTCTCGAGAAAGTCCAGCGAGTAGGCCGAGGTGTCGATCTGGCCGCTCCCTCGAAGAGCGTCAGCAGGCGCCGGCCGCCTTCGTGGGAGAAGACCAGGAAGGCGGCGCCGCTGATTTTGCCGATGAAGTACTGCTCGACGACGCTCAAGTCCTTCGGGTCGGGAACTCCCGCTGGATGTAAGCCGGCGATCTGCTCAGGCTGCATGATCTCGACGTTCGGGACGCTCAGGAGCACGTAGGTCCCGATGATCTCGGCCAGGCTCGCCGCCGCGTCGCCGAAGGAGACGTTGATCATCTCCTTCAGGGCGTCGCGCTCCAGCTCGGAGAGCGCTGCCGGCGGCGTGGCCGCTCACGGGGCCTGGCCCCCGGCGGCTCGGGACGCCAGGGCGTCCGCGACGGCCCGGCGGATCTCCTCCTTCTGCGGGGCTTGCGGAGCATGCGGAAGGCGCCGAGCTCCATGACCTTCTCGAAGGTCCGCTTCTGGATGTCGGCCGAGAGCACGATCACCGGGACGCGGGGGTCGATCGTGCCGATCATCTCGACCACCGCGAAGCCGCCGATCACCGGCATCGTCAGGTCGGTGAAGACGAGGTCCGGGGTAGGTCTCGCGGAACATCTTGATCCCCTGGGCGCCGTCGGCGGCCTCGCACGACCTCGCAGGGCGGATCCTCCGGCAGGGACTTCTTGACGGCCATCCTGGCCAGCAGGGAGTCGTCGATCACGAGAATCTTCACCGGCATCCGCCACTCCTCGTCCGTAGTGCCGCCCGCCTTGCGCCGCCGCGGGTCCGCGGGGCGCGCCTGTGACGCGGGCGATTCTTTCGCCGGGAGGGGTGAAAGTCAAGGCGGGAGAAAGGTGGGGTTCGGCCCCGTCGACTCTCGCGGACCAATGTTGAACAAAGCCCTCGGGGATCGCGAAAAGTCCGATTGACCTCGAGCCGCTCACGGCGCCCATATTTGACGTCATCGAATGCACGCGCGGACGCGACGTCCCACCAGCGAAGGAGGGTCTGCAATGTCGGGCGACAAGGACTACTCGAGCAAGAGCATCGACCCCGCGATCCAGCAGATGCTGGGCCAGGCCGAAAAACTCGGGGTCACGACGGTCTGGGACCGCTACGCCGCGATGCAGCCGCAGTGCGGTTTCGGCGAGACCGGACTCTGCTGCCGCCACTGCCTGCAGGGGCCCTGCCGGATCGACCCCTTCGGCGAGGTCGCCGACCGACGGCATCTGCGGCGCCACGGCGGACACGATGGTCGCCCGCGGCCTGGACCGGGCGATCGCGGCCGGCACGGCGGCGCACTCCGGGCACGCCCGGCACCTCGCCCACACCTGCTCAAGCTCTGCCGAGGGCGAAGACCCCGGACTACTCCGATCAAGGACCCGGCGAAGCTGCAGCGCCGTGGCGAAGCGGCTCGGCATCGCCGTCGACGGCCGCGCAGGACCTCGAGATCGCCGGCGACGTGGCGCGCGCCGCCCTCGCCGACTTCGGCGAGAAGGAGTCGCTCGTCCAGTGGGCGACCACCGTGGTCAACGCGGAGCGCGCGAAGGTGCTGCTCGGCCTCGGGATCGTCCCCAAGGGGATCGACTTCGAGGTCTCCGAGATCATGCACCGCACAACCTACGGCGTGGACGCTGATCCGGTCAACATCCTCTTCGGCCTGCGCTCAGCGCTCGCCGACTACGCGGCCTGCCATATAGCCACCGATCTCTCCGACATCCTCTTCGGCACGCCGCAGCCGGTGCTCAGCCGGGCCAATCTCGGCGTGATCAAGGAGGATGCGGTCAACATCGCCCTGCACGGCCACAATCCGCTGCTCAGCGACATCATCGTCCCAAGTCGCTTCCGAGCCGGAGCTGATTGCGGCGACCAAGCAGGCGGGCGCCGCAGGCGGCCTCAACGTGGTCGGCATCTGCTGCACCGGCAATGAAGTGATGATGCGCCACGGCATTCCCGCTGGCCACCAGCTCCGTCTCGCAGGAGACGGCAATCATGACTGGCGCGCTGGAGCGCACTGGTGGTGGATTATCAGTGCATCATGCCTGCGGTGGCAACAGTCGGCGGAGTGCTTCCACACCAAGATCATCACCACCATGCCCATTGCCAAGATGCCGGGCGCGGAGCACATCGAGTTCAGCGAGGAGCAAGGCGGCAGACAGCGCCCGCGAGATACTCGCGCAAGGCGCATCGCCAACTTCAAGAACCGCAACCCGGACAAGCTCTGCATTCCCCCGCACAGCACCGCCGCTGTGGCCGGTTTCTCCGCCGAGGCCATTATTGCCGCCCTGAGCAAGGTCAACGCCGAGGATCCGCTCAAGCCGCTGGTTGACAACATCGCGGCCGGCAATATCCGGGGCATCTGCCTCTTTGCGGGCTGCAACAACGTCAAGGTCACCGCAGGACCGCAACTACATTGAGATGATCAAGCTGCTGCTAGCGAGAACGTGCTCATCCTCGCCACCGGCTGCGCCGCCGGCGCCTATGCCCGTCACGGCTTCATGACTTCAGCCAGGCGTGCGACGACAATATGCGGCGCGGGCTTGACAGGCTGTGCTCACTGCCGTGGGCGAGGCCGCCGGGCTGGGCGGGCCGCTGCCGCCGGTGCTGCACATGGGTTCCTGCGTGGACAACGCGCGCGGCCTGTGGACGTGGCCGTCGCGGTGGCCGAGCGAGCTGGGCGTGGACCTCAGCCAGCTGCCGGTGGTCGCCTCCGCGCCGGAAGCGGTGACGGAAAAGGCGGTGTCCATCGGCGCATGGGCTGTGGCAGCCGGCCTGCCGTGCATCTCGGCCTTGCGCCGCCGGTGCTGGGCAGCGTGGTTGTCACCAGAGTCCTCACCAGCGCGGTCAGCGATCTGCTGGGCGGCTATTTCTTGGTTGAGCCAGATCCGGTCAAGGCAGCCAAGGGCCTGCTGGCAGCTCTTGATCAGCGCCGCGCCGGTCTCGGCCTGTAGGGAGGAGGACACGCTTATGGAGATGATCTACGTCAGGCCGGAGAAATGCCTTGGCTGCCGCAGCTGCGAGATCGCCTGCCGGGTTGCTCATGCTGAGGAGCAGAGCCTTGCCGCTGCGCTCAGCCAGCTGCACCCGCCGAAGAAGCGGCTTTTCGTCGGCCAGCAGGGCAGCGTGAAGCAGCCTGTGCTCTGCCGCCACTGCGAGGACGCGCCCTGCGTGGCCGCCTGCATCACCGGCAGCCTGCATAAAGACGGGCAAGGCTTTGTCCATTGCCGCCCGGAACGCTGCATCGGCTGCTGGTCCTGCATTCTGGCCTGCCCCTTTGGCGTGATCGGCAGGCACGCTGAGGAGAAGAAGTCCTACCGCTGCGACCGCTGCCCCGGCCGCGCGGTGCCGGCGTGCGTCAGCAGCTGCCCCACCGGCGCGCTGGTCTTCGGGAGCGTCGAGGAGTTCTCGAAGGGGCTGCGCCAGGCCGCGGCGGAGGAATTCGGCACGGGCGAGAGGGAAGTAGGGCCATGGGCGCCCCGACCAGGTACGTCGTCGCCGGCGGCAGCGCCGCCGGGATGGCCGCCGCCCAGGCGATCGCGCGAGACCGACCCCGGCGCGGCGATCACGGTCTTCTCGGCCGAGAAGGTGCGGCCGTACTTCCGGCCCATGATCCCCTACGTCATCAGCGGCGCGAAGCAGCTGGACGACCTGCTCCTCGAAGGCAGGGGGCCCTACCGCGCCGGCGGGATCGAGGTGCGGCTCGACAGCCCCGTCGAGGCGGTGGACACCACTACCCGCACGGTGCGGGTGGCGGGCGAGCACCACCCCTACGACCGGCTCCTGCTCGCCACGGGCAGCAGGGCCAAGGTCCCCGCCGCGCTGGCGGGCGCCGACGCCGCGGGCGTCTACACGCTGCGCTACTACGCGGACGCGCGCGGCATGGCCGAGCGCTGCGCGACGGCGAAGCGCGCCGTCATGGCCGGCGGCGGGCTGCTGAACCTGAAAGCCACGTTCGCGCTGCGCGAGCGGGGGGTGGACGTGACGCTGGTCGTCAGCGTCCCCCGCGATCCTCTCCCAGCTCATGGACCCCGGGGACTGCCGCGCTGCTGCTGGAAGCCATCGCCGCCGCCGGCGTGAAGATCATCGCCGGGGCGGCGTCACGCGCGTGCTCTCCGGCACGGGCGGGGTGACCGGGGTGCTCCTCGACGACGGCACGGAGCTGCCCTGCGATTTGGTCTGCATCGGCAAGGGCGTGGAGCCGATCGTCGACTACCTCGTCGGCAGCGGCATCGCCCTCGAGCGCGGGATCGTCGTCGACCGGCACTGCGAGACGAGCGCCCCCGGCGGTGTTCGCCGCCGGCGACGTGGCGGTGACCCACAACCCGATCACCGGCGAGCCGGTGGTGACCGGGCTCTGGACGAACGCCGTCGAGATGGGCCGGTGCGCCGGCCGCACCATGGCCGGGTCCCGCACGGCCTACGGCGGCACCTTCGGCATCCTCAACGCGACGCAGATCGGCGCGCTGCCCTTCGTGTCCATGGGGCTCGTGCACACCGCCGCCGGCGGCTACGACGACCCACGTCTCGTCGTCGCCCGGGCAGTATCGCAAGGTGGTCTTCAGCCCGGACGGCTCGCGGCTCGTCGGGGCGATCTTCATCGGCAGCATCGAGCGCGCAGGGCTGTACCGCTCATCATCCGGGAGAACCAGCAATACGTGTCAACGAAGTACAGCAACATAAAAAGTACGTATTGCTGATCGAAGAGATCCTGATCGAGAACTCCTGAGGCCGCAGACCCATGAACGCCATCACCATCAGCCTGTGGTCGCTGGTCCTGCTCATCGCGGTGGCCCTGGCCTTCGACTTCATGAATGGTTTCCACGATGGCGCAAACTCGATCGCCACCATCGTCGCGACCGGCGCACTGACGCCCAAGCAGGCGGTGTTTTTCGCCGCGGCGTTCAACTTCGTCGCGCTCTGGGTCTTTCAGCTCAAGGTGGCGGCCACCATCGGCAAGGGGTACGGTGGACCCGTCCTTCGTGGATCAGTCGTCATCTTCGGCGCGCTGATGGGGGCGCTGGCATGGAATATCATTACCTGGTACTACGGCATCCCGTCGTCGTCGTCGCACGCGCTTATCGGCGGGCTGGTCGGCGCCACGCTGGCCAAGGTCGGCGGTGTGACGCTATCGTGTGGGGTAGCTATGGCTTCGGCAAGGTTATCACCGTCTGGCCTTCATCATCATCTCGCCGCTGGTCGGCTTCCTGATTGGCGGCATGCTGATGGTCGCTGGTCGCCTGGGTGTTCCGCAACGAGACGCCGCACCAGGTCGGACGCTGGTTTCGCGTGCTCAGTTGGTAGCGGCAGCGCGCCTACAGCCTCGGCCACGGCGGCAACGATGCGCAGAAGACCATCGGTATCATCTGGCTCCTGCTGATCACGGCGGGCGCCGGTGGCCACCGACCGACCGGATGCGCCACGCTGCCGATGTGGGTGGTGTATGCCTGCTATGGCGCCATCGCCTGGGGCACCTACCTGGGCGGCTGGCGTATCGTCAAGACCATGGGGTCGAAGATCACCAAGCTCACCCCGGTTAGCGGCTCCTGCGCGTCGATGGGCGGCGCGATTAGCCTGGGCACTGGCCACCATGGGCGGTATTCCGGTGTCGACCACCCACACCATCACCGGCTCCATCGTCGGCGTGGGCACGGCACAGGACGTGCAAGGCGGTGCGCTGGGCCGTCACCTTCAACCTCGTCGTGGCCTGGGTGCTGACGATACCGGCCGCGGGGCTGATCGCCGCGCTGTTCTGGTACGTGGGCCGCAGCTTCCTGTAGCGCGCGCAGGCACCGTTTCGGGAGAACGCCATGCTGGGCAAGACGTGATGCCGCACCGCGGCACCTTCTTCAACCTCTTGGCAGCGCACGCCGATCGCCTGGTGGCCGGCGCCAACGCGACCTTGCGCCTGTTTACGGCGCTGGGCAACCCGGCCGGGCAAGAGTCGCGGCGCTGATCGACGAGGTGAACATCAACGAGGCCAGTGCCGAGCGCATCAAGGCCGATTTCATCAAGCTGCTCTACGAGTCCTTCACCACGCCGATCAGCCGCGACCAGCTGCACACCTTGATCCTGGACATGGACCGTGTGCTCAATACCCTGAGACGCGTCGCCAACGCAGTCAACAAGTACAACATCAGCGCGTCGACTCCGCGGCGCGGACGCTGGCGTCGCTGGCGGCGGATGCGTGCCAGCATCTGAACCGGGCCATCGTGGCGCTGGCGGATCGCAACGGCGGCGCCGTCATCGTCGAACAGTGCCGCGCCATCGATGCGCTCGAGGATCACGCTCCAGCATGACGATGCGCGAGGCCGTGACGCAGTTGTTCCTGTACGAGGGCGACGAAGCAGCGGCCTGGCACGCGATCAGGATGCGTCGCCTGTATTTCACGCAGGAAGCGGTGGTCGATGGACTGCGGCGCGCGGCGCACACGATCGAGGAGATCCTGATCGAGAACGCCTGATATGAGTTGGCGCGGCGCGCGCCACGACTGGACGTTCCTGTCGGCGCGCAGTTCTCTCGATCGCCAGGCTCGTGGAACCCGGGCAGGCCCTATACCTCGTCCCAGTCCTTCCAGTCGACCGTCGTGCTGGCTGCGATAGCGGTTGACGGCACTGCCCACCGTGGGCGAGAAATGGTCTTCTCCGATCAACGTCATCAGCCCGTAGTGGGCCAGCCGGTCCTTGACCAGTCCCTTCAACCCGGCAAAGTGCAGTTCCACCCCCAGTTGCTGCAGTTCCTGATGCAGCGACTGCAGCGAATCCGCCGCGGTGATGTCGATGTCGGTGATGGCATCGGCCGCCACGATCAGCCACTTCGGGGGTGTCGGCGAGTTCTGCTACCACTTGCAGGACGCGATAGCGAAAGATCTCCGCATTGGCGAAGAACAGCTGGGCGTCCCAGCGAAAGATCTCCAGGCCCGGCACGGACCGGCCCTCGGGATGGCGCTGCACGTCATGGAAGCCCTTGCGCCCGTCGACACGCACCAGCGTGGCGGAGTACGGGTGCCAGGCATTCCAGACCAGCACCAGCATGGCCAGCAGGATGGTGATGACGATGCCCTCGATCACGCCGACAAAGGCCACCCCGAGAAAGCTGATGGCCGAGAGCGCGAATTCCATGCGCCGCTGCCGATACAGGCGCAACATGCCCGGCACATCGGCAAAGGACAGGCAGGCCGCGATCACCACCGCGCCCAGCAATGCGCTGGGCAGGTGCCTGAGCAGGTTGGGCGCCAGGATCAACAGCGCCGCGATGGCCAGCGCACCCACCAGGCCCGTGACCTGCGAGCGCGAGCCCGCCGACTCGGCCACAGGCGTGCGCGAGGCACTGCTGCTGACCGGAAAACCCTGGAACAGGCCGGCCGCGATGTTGGCCACACCCACGGCAAACATCTCCTGGTCCTGGCTGACGCGGTAGTTGCCGCGCGCCGCCAGCGAGCGCGACAGCACGCTGGTGTCGGCAAAGGACAGCATGGCAATGATGGCCGCCCCGGGCAGCAGCTGCGCCAGGTCGCTCCAGCCGATCCAGGGCAGCTTGAGTGCAGGCAGGCCTTGCGGCATCGGCCCGAGCACGGCGAGCTGTGCGCTGCGACCCAGGTCGAAGGCGGCGCTCAGGCCCGTGGCCAAGATCACGGCCAGCAGCATGCCGGGCCATTGCGGTCGCCAGCGTCGCACAGCAGGATCAGCACCAGGCTGCCCAGTCCGATGGCGCAGGCCACCGCCATTCACCCGGCCACCGACCACGCCCTGAACGAGCAAGTGGAGCTCTTTCCGACCAGGCTGTCGGCCTTGACCGAAAAACCGAACACCTTGGGCAACTGTCCGATGATCACGGTCAACGCGATCGCGTTCATGAAGCCGATGCGGATCGGCTTGGAAAACAGATCGGCCATCATGCCCAGCCGCGCAAAGCCGATCAGCAGCAGGCAGGCTCCCGACAATCAGGGCCAGCAGCTCCGGCCAGCGCCACGGCACGTTCCACGCTGCCGGCGGCCAGCGGCAGGATGAGCGCGGCGATCACGGCCGCCAGTGTCGAATCGGGCCCCAGCACCATGATGCGGCTGGGCCCGAAGACCGCGTAGGCCAGCAGCGGCAGGATCGTGGCATACAGGCCATGGATCGCCGGCAGGCCCGAGGCCTCGGCATAGCCCATGCCGATCGGGATCAGCATCGCCGTCAGCACCAGGCCGGCCACCACGTCGTTGAACAGCCAGCGACGCGGGTAGTGCCGCAGGCTGTTCAGGCCCGGCATCCACCGCTGCAGCACCGCGGCCCGGGTCAGCCCGGGGGCGGAGCCAGCTGTGCCCGCGCCCGCCTTGCTGCCGTCAGCCTGCGACGTCCGGGAACACCGCAGACGACAGAGGAGCGTGGCATGGCCATCAGCGCAGATGCGGCATGCGGTGCGCGTGCGACTTGCGCGACGCCTTGGCGGTCTCGGCGCCGGGCATGGCGCGGCTGACCAGAAGCGGGTCGAGCGTCCCGATGTCCTTCCCGTTCTTGTGCGGATACTGAAAGTAGCTAAGCACATAGCGCATGGCATTCAAGCGAGCGCGTTTCTTGCAATCCGCGTTGATGACGATCCAAGGCGCGTGCGGCGTGTCGGTGGCGGCGAACATGGCCTGCTTGGCGGCCGTGTACTGATCCCACTTGTCCAGCGAGGCGATATCCACCGGGCTCAACTTCCACTGCTTCAGAGGATCGACTTGCCGTTGCTTGAAGCGGCTGCGCTGCTCGTCCCGACTCACCGAAAACCAGAACTTGATGAGGAAGATGCCGTTGCTGACCAGATGTTTCTCAAAGGCTGGTGCGTCGACAAGGAACGCCTCGTACTCTTCGCGAGAGCAGAACCCCATGACATGCTCGACCCCGGCACGGTTGTACCAGGAGCGATCGAACAGAACGATCTCGCCCGAGGTGGGCAGGTGCTGAACATAGCGCTGGAAGTACCACTGCCCGCGTTCGACGTCGCTGGGCTTTTCCAGCGCCACGACACGTGCGCCGCGCGGATTGAGGTGTTCCATGAAGCGCTTGATCGTGCCGCCCTTACCGGCTGCATCGCGCCCTTCGAACAGGATGATCACGCGTTGCCCGCTTTCCTTGACCCAACGGGCCATCTTCAGCAACTCGACATGCAACCGGTACTGCTGACCCTCGTAGTTGCGGGTGGACATGCGGTTGCGGTAGGGATAGGTACCGGGAGCTGCCTGGGGAACCAGTTCCAGATCCGGGTCGATCATGGCTCGGGCGCCATTGGCTCGACCCTTCTTGCTATTGCCGAGCGCCTGGCGCAGCAACCGCAGGTCATCCGGCGCCAGGTCGCCCATCGCCTCGCTCAGCGTTCGGGCCATCTCGGCCTTGTCGGCGGCGCCATGGGACAGCATGTACTGCAGCGCTGACTTGTACTTCTCGATCTGTTCCGTTTGCAGCTGATCCACCGCCGCGCCGACGCCGTTGTTTGCAGGCGATGGGGATGGCTGGCGGCGCCGACGCGCGACGTGTTGGCGCTCTTTCTTGGCTACGGCCCCTCTCCCGCTGGTCGCCGCGCTGCTGCCTGTCGCGGTGTTCGCAGATGAAGACCGGCCCATGTCAAGTCCTTCGAGAGGATTGAACTCACAGCCCGCGTGCGACCCAAGAGGTGTAGCGCACGAGAACATGCCTATCCCGACCTGCGAGATGAGCGTTCACGCCCAAGCCGAAGATTGGAATGTGACATTCTGATGACGGTATCGTGACGACCCTTGATGCCGATCAAGCTACGCCTATAGTGCCAGCACGGTGCTGCGCGATGGCGCAGCCGCCCCCAGTCGCCGGCGCGCGGCACGTTGTCATCGAAGAATTGATGGCCGTCGATCACGCCGCCATCGCCGAGAGCCTCGTTTGCCAGGCAGGAGCGCATGGCTTCCACGGGGTCTGGCTTCGTCGTTCCTTCGGCTATGCTCGGCAGCGACAAGGGGCTCAAGGGATATGGTGGCAGCAGACGTCTTGCGGCTGGTTCCGGAGGCGAGGCCGCTTTGTCAGAAGGCACTATCGGAAGGCCGCGGTGACGGTGCGAATGGCGACTTTCGGACGGGCAATCTAGGCTTCCGTTCGTCGGCCATGGGTCGCGTGCCGGTGTACGCGACCGGGGGTCGACGGGCAGCAGTACGACGCACACCGGAAGTTCGAGGCCATACGACCGGCATGTGGTGTTCAGCGGTCGGCTGCATCGTTCCGGTGGCCGGTGCGTCAGGGCCACCAGCCGCTGTTCGCCACCGACCGTTTCAGGCGTCCTTGATGCAACCTTGAGTTCAGTACCTCGTAGCTGGCGCTCGAAACCAGCCTTACTAGCGCCCGGTCAGGTTCGCCGTTGCGTGCATGCCGCGTGTACGCAAAGTCTTGCTCTTGGGGCCATCGAGGGCGCTATTGGGTCGCTGCGTGAACCAGCCATGCACCGGACTGTAGGATGGCCACGCGAGTCAGCGTCTGCGTATCGACATGGCCTACTTGGCCGGGCCGGATACTGCGCCATCATGCACGAGTCGCCCGTCGACGAGTTCGAGCACGCGGTCGCAGCGCGCGGCCAGGCGCGGGTCGTGCGTCACCACCAGGAACGAGGTGTTCAGTTCGGCGTGCATGCGCCGCATCAGGGCGAAGACCTCGTCGGACGAGGCCGTGTCCAGGTTGCCGGTGGGTTCGTCGGCCAGCACCAGCGGCGGCTCGAGCACCAGGGCACGCGCGATGGCCACGCGCTGCTGCATGCCGCCGGACAACTCGCCCGGGCGCTTGCCCATCGCATCGCCCAGGCCGACGGCGGCGAGCACGGCGCGAGCGCGCTCGCGCTGTGCGGGCGTGATGCGACCTTCGCGCATCAGGGCCGGCAGCGTCACGTTCTCCAGCGCGCTGAAGGCGGGCAACAGATGGTGGAACTGGAAGACGAACCCCAGTGTCGATCGCCGGCGCAGCGTGAGCGCGGCATCGTCGAGGCCGTTCACCTCTTCGCCTTCAATGCGGTAGCTGCCGCCGGTCATGCGCTCGAGCAGGCCGATGATGTTGAGCAGCGTGCTCTTGCCCGAGCCCGACGGGCCGATCAGCGCCGCGAATTCGCCGCGGCCTATGCGGAACGAAAGGCCATGCAGCACCTCGGTCTCGTTCGGCAGGCCGAGGTTGTAGCTCTTGCGAAGGCCGTCGAGCTCGATCAGCGGGGCAGGAGGTGTGGCCACGGCGGGTGCGCTCACATGCGGATCGCCTGTGCCGGGTCGAGCTTGGCCGCGCGCCGTGCCGGCGCCACCGCGGCGAGCACGCCGCACACCGTGGCGATCGCGGCCACACGCAGTGCCAGCACCGGCGCGAGCGTGATGTTGAACAGCGGCAGGCCGTCGGCGCCGCGCACGAAATGGGTGAAGGCCCAGATCAGCACCACGGCGAGCAGCACACCGAGCGCCGAGCCCAGCGCGCCGACGATCGCGCCTTGCAGCAGGAAGATCCTCAGCACCTGGCCCTGGGTGGCTCCCATCGCGCGCAGGATGCCGATCTCGCGCCGCTTCTGCACGACCGACACCACCAGCACGCTGGCGATGCCCAGCACCACGACGACCAGCACCACGCCGCGGATCAGTGCCGTGCTCACCGATTGGGCATTCAGCGCGGCCACGAGTTGGGCATTCGCCTGCTGCCAGCTCTCGGCCTTGTAGGGCCAGCGCGCGGCGAGGTCGTCCGCCAGGGTCTGCGCCGACCAGATGTCGACCAGCGTCAGGTCCAGGCTGGTCGCGCCGCCGGGCAGGCCGACCAGGCTTTGCGCGGTGCGCAGCGGGACGATCACGGTGCGCCGGTTGAGCTCGCGCACGCCCAGGTCCACCAGCGCCGTGACGCGCAGCGAGTCGCTGACGCCGCCGGTGACGATGCCCACGCGGTCGCCGACACGCACGCCCAGGTCGTCGGCCAGGTCGCGGCCAATGATGCCTTCGCCGGGCCCGAGTCGCGCCGTGCCGTCGACCACCTTGGAGCGCAGGCCGACGATGCGGTCGTAGCGGTCAAGATCCACACCCACCAGGGCGATCGCGTTGGACGCCTCGCCGCGCACCGCGAGCCCCGCGGCCGACACCATCGGCGACACCGCCGCCACCTCGGGCATGGCTTCGAGCAAGGGCACCAGAAGCTCCCAGTTGCCGATGGAGCGCGGTCGCTGGGCGCGCGGCTGCGTCTGCACCATCTCGCTGGTGCCGGGGCTGGCCGAACGGGCGGCAAGCACCACGTCGTCGCGCGGGCTGATCGTCAAGTGCGCCTGCGCCCCCAGGGTCTTCTCGATGGTGTTGCGCTGCAGCCCGCTGATCAGCGCCGAGATGTAGGCGATCACGGCCACGCCCGCGGCCACGCCGACGATGATCAGCACGGTCTGCATGCGCCCTTCGCGCAGGAAGCGCGTCGCGACGCGGCTTTCGAATCCCAGCATCGCGAGCGTGCCTCAGCGGCCCATCGCGTTGCTCAACGCGGCACCGGCGTCTTCCTTCGTGCGCGATCCGACCCGCGCCATCGCCTGCGCCCGGTGGTCGATGCGCACGCGCTGGCCAGGTTGCGGCGCCGGGCCGATGAGCACGAGTTCGCCCGCGCTCAGGCCGTCGAGAATCTCGGCGGCGTCGAGCGTGCGCAGCCCGACGCGCACCTTGCGCGCCTCGACGCGCCCGTCGCGCGCGAGCCAGACGCTGGGGCCGGTGGATTCCTCGCCCCGCAGCGCCTCGGCCGGCACCACCAAGGCCTGCTCGCGGCGCGCGGTCTCCACTTCGACCGAAAGCGTCATGTCCTCGCGCAGAAAATCCGGCGGCGGCTGCGGCAGCGAGAGCTTGACTTCGATCGCGCCGCGCTGCGCATCGACCAATGGCGCGATGGAAAGAACGCGCGCCGAGAAGCGCTGCGCCGGGTAGGCGTCGGCCAGCACGCTGGCCACCTGCCCGGGCTGGAGCTGCTCCAGGTAGCGCTCGTCCACCTGCGCCACGAGCTGCAGCGGACCGGCCAGCGCCAAGCCGAGCAGCGCGCGGCCGGGCTGCACGATCTGTCCGGGCTCGACCATGCGCGATAACACGCGTGCATCTGCCGGTGCGGTGAGCACAGTCTCGCCCAGGCGGGCCTCGGCGGCGGCGCGGGACGCGCTGGCCAGTGCAAGCTGCGCCTGTGCCTGCACGACTTCGGTACCCGCCTCGGCGGTGGCCGCACTCTGCGCGCGAGCGCCGTCCAGTTGCGCCTGCGCCACCGCGACCGCGCGGCGTACCTCGTCGAGACGCGCCGCGCTGAGGAAGCCCTTGTCCACGAGATCCAGCGTGCGCTGCAGCTCGGCCTGCGCTGCCACCAGCACCGACGCTGCCTGCGCCACCCCAGCCAGCGCAGCGCTGCGCCCCGTGGTGCGCAGGCCGGCCAGGCGCGCGGCGGCCTGGGTTTCAGCGGCCAGGGCTTGCGCCACGGCGGCCTTCAACTCGGTGCTCTCCAGCCGCACCAATACGTCGCCTTGCTTGACCATCGCGCCTTCGGCCACTGCGACCTGCAGCACGCGCCCGGTCAGCGTGCCACCCACCTCGACACGCGACTGCGTGGCGACGCGCGCCGAGAACTGCAGGGTACGCACCAGCGGTGCCATGCTGGCGCTGACAGCCGGCACCGACGGGGCGCGAGTCGCCCACCAAGCGAAAAGAGCGGTAACGAGCGCGACGGCAAGAAGCGAGGTGATGAGAACGAGCCGACGCGACATTGCATGAATTGTTGCACCCCGTCAGCTCAGACGCCGTCAGCCCCCCACCCGCGACGACAGCGCTGGCCTGATGACCCCTCTGCTGGAGTTCGTGCGGTTGCACAAAAGCGAATGTCGGAGGCTGCCCGGACCGGTCGCTCAGGGTTCGCTGGGGCTGAGGACCGCTCTCCCCTGAAACTTAACGTTCACCAGGCGCCTGCATGCCCACGGCCTGATCGCCAGGATCCCGCGCACCAGGCGCTGGTGGCTTGCCGACTACGGACGCAAAGTCATGGGTACGACGATGTACCTGCGCGAGCATCACCTCCCGAACGTCTACGCAGCCTCGCGCACTGATCGCGCTGGCGCCGCGCCTCGTACAGGCACACGCCGGCGGCCACCGACACGTTCAGGCTCTCCACCGCCCCCAGCATGGGAATGCGCACCAGCACGTCGCAGGTCTTGCGCGTCGGCTGGCGCAGGCCCTTGCCTTCGGCGCCCAGCACCAGCGCCAACGGGGCAGCTGCGTGTTTGTTCAGCCCTCGCGCCGACGTCGCGCGCGTACAGCAGCCAGAGTGCCCAGCAAGCCCGCTGCCCACATCGCCATGTGGGCCGGCTCGGGCACCGGCACGGCGGCGCGGACTTCGAAACGTGTCAACAACTCGTCGCTGAAGATCGTGCCGGTCGCGGCAATCGCCTCGCCGCCCAGCGAGTTGGCCCCGTCGAAAAACGAGTAGTAGGCGTTGATGGTGCCGCTGCCGGCGTTGAGATGGGCGAAGCCCATGCGAAGCTGATCCGCGGCCGCCGGAATGATGATGTCTTTGGTCCACAGCACGGCGATGGTTCCGGCGAGGAAGTTCTGTTGCACCAACTGCAGCTGCGGTCCTCCACTGGTTCCGGCGAGTTGAAGCTGGATCATGTCATTGCCTTGGCTGGCAGCGGACCCAATGCCCCGGTCGGTAAGCCGGATCTGGTAGTTCGCGCCCAGGCCGGGCGTCAGTGGCACGAAGTCCGCGCCTATCGACCAAGTGCTGTCCTTGCCGAGACCTTGAAGCTTGTTGTTGCCACCCACTACGGCTGGGTTGACATTGCTCAACAGACGTACCCCATAGCCGTAGAACGGAGCGCCGAGCGCGTTGTCGGCGGCAGGCGTGGTGCTGGCGTTGGCGATGATGGAGAGCACGCCGTTGGCTTCGACCGGCAACTGCAGTGCATCGAGAACACTGTAGTTGAACGGTCCACCGGTGCCGACGCGCGGGGCCGACACCAAAGGATTTCCGTTGCTGAAATCGTCCGCCAACACCAGATCGCCCGGCTGAAACGGCACGTAGCCGGTTTCGACCGTGGTGCTCTTGAAGAAGGTCAGTGTGTCCACAATGGCGTTCTGCGCCTGCGCGCTGCTGGCGGCAATCAGCGCGGCAACGAGCAGTAGCGTTTTCGGGCGTTGCATCAGGACTCCTCCGGAGTTTTGTGTTGGCAGGGTGAACATGCGCAGCGTCGCTTGCAGAGCTGCGCGATTCCATGCTGCCGATTGCGAAAGGTTTTCGCAATCCGTTTTTTCGACAACGGCTGCGCATCCCCCCTGCCTCGGGGGGTGGGTGCGGATGTTTCGACAGCTTGCTGTGCGCCTGGTCGCCCGGTGAGGAGGTCAGGTGTTGATCAATCAGAAGAAGTGGAGAACGGATCGATCGGGAATCTCAATGCCCATGCCGGCGCCGGTTTCGAACGGTCGTGATCGGCGGCGGTGGAACGATGCGGCGCGCACCTGGCCCGAACCGGACGGGGCAGCTACTCGCTGAGAGCGGACGAAACTTCTGCCATCAGCGAATCCATGGCATCGAAGTCGAAGGCCTTCGCCATCGAGCGCACGTTCGGACCCATGGCGGCCAGCTCCTGGTGATACTCGTAGCCCGAACAGAACACCACCCACTGCCGCGGCGCGACCGCCAGGATCCGCCGCGCCAGTTCGGTACCGGTCATGCCCGGCAGGCTGATGTCGGCGATCACCAGGTCGAAAGTTTCCGCCTGCCATGCCGCCAGGGCCGACTCGCCGTCCGCCATGGCCCGGATCACGCGTCCCGGGCCGGCGAGCAACTCGCACACCATCTCGCGCAGATCGCGGTTGTCCTCGACGTACAAGATTCTCACACCGGCCACACCCACGTTTCCCTGTCCAGATCGAAAAGACTCCACCCTACCAATCGAAGACCTCGCGCTGCGCCACCGTCCTGGGATCATGGCACCAGACATCGAGCCGCAGGTCATCGTCCAGGACCGCGCAGACCCGGGCCATCGAGAGCCGTTCGTCGAGCCGTTCGTGCACCCCGTCGCCATCGAGCACGCAGCCGGCGATGGGGCGCCCCCAGTGACAGGCCAGCACGGTCGCCCCGGCCTGCAGCGAGCCGCTCATGCGCTGCGCCAGCACGTCCAGATTCTCGATACCCAGGAAATAGCCCAACTCGCTGACGACGATCAGGTCGAACTCCTGTTCCGGCCATTGTGAGGGCAGCCAGGCTGCCGCACCTGAACGTTCGACAAGTCGGCGAAGGCACGCGCCGATGTGATCTTCCTCGTCGTGCGCCGGTACATCGCACGCCCACAGAAGGAGCCCGTTTCGATTGCCGTCATCGTTCCGGCAAGAGGCGATCCCGGCCGCGGCAGGCAGGTCGAATGCCGGGCGGGTCGGCGTCGGCGTCGGCGTCCGGAAGGATTGGTCCTACACGCACGGCCGGCAACCGCTGATGCAATGGCGGAGTGCACTTGGCGATCATCCGGACAACCCATCCACAGCACCCCTGCACCCACAGCCATGTCCAAGACCTTCGACATCGATTGCGAACTGAATTACCAGGTTCATGCGCCGTCGACATTCATCTTCAAGATCGAAGCGGCCCTGACGGCAGGCCAGACGATCGCCAACGAATCCCTGTCGGTCACGCCGCCGCGGGCGGTCGAGCGCTACCAGGACCACCTCGGCACGCGCACGCTGCGCGTCAATGCCCTGCCCGGGCCGCTGAGCGTGCGCTATCGCGCCACGGCCACCGTGCAGGCCCCGTCGCAGGCGCGCTCGCTTCTTGAAACCGAGGTCGCCGAGCTGCCACTGCACGTGCTTTCCTACCTGTCGGGCAGCCGCTACGTCGAGTCGGAGCTGCTCTTCCAGGAGGCCTTGCAGTGGATCGGCACCTTCGACCGTGGCTACTCGCGCGTCGAGCGCATCTGCGAATGGGTGCGCCAGAACGTCCGCTACGAGATCGGTACCTCGATCCCGTACGGCACCACGCGCGACGTGCTCGCATCCCGCACCGGGGTGTGCCGCGACTACGCTCACGTGGCCATCGCCATGTGCCGCGCGCTCAACATCCCTGCCCGGTTCGTGGTCGGCCACGTGCTGTGGGACACGCCCCCGGCCGACTTCCATGCTCTGTTCGAAGCCTGGCTGGACGGCCGTTGGGTGCTGTTCGACCCGACCGCCATGGCCGAGCCCGGCGACGTCATCCGGATCGGCACCGGCCACGATGCGGCCGACCTGCCGTTCGCCAGCATCTTCGGCAGCGCCACCATGACGCGCATGAGCCCGCTCGTCTTCCCCGCGCTCGTCGACCAGCGCATGGCTGCCTGACTGGCTTGCAGGACGCCTCTGGCGCAGCTTACCTGCCGCGCCAGAGGCAAGTCCCTACGAGACGTTTCAGCGACCTCGCCTGTCATCGGAGCGGCCGTCGGCAGGTGCTGTCGGCTCGTGGTTGGCCTTGGCCGACGCCGATCGCTCGTGGGTCTGCTGGGCACGCCGCGTGCGGAAATACTGGTAGATGCCAAACGCGAGCGCGAGGATCAGCGTCACGCTGAACAGGTAGGGAATGATGCTGCTGTTGTCCATGAACTTTCGCTCCTTGCCGGCAAAAGGCCGGGTGTAACTCCCCACCGGGCAAGCTGCGCTCCCGCGGACCTGGGAGATGCCGCGCTGCGCCTCCTCGACCCCTTCGCCCTGGTGCTCGGCAATGTCGCCGAGCGAGACGGTGCCCACCAGGCGGTCGTCCTCGTCGACCAGTGGCCGGGGCCAGCCCGACAGCGATGGCGCGCACGGTGATGTCGCGATCGGCGACGACGCCCGCCACCTGGGTGCCGCGGCGGTGTCCACGGTGATCAATGCGGTTCCAGTGGGTTTCACGAGGCTCGGGCGAGGGGTCAACGCCCGTGCCCGCTCGTTCAGCGCCGGACCCGGCCTGGCCGCGCTGGAGCGGGGGTGGCGCCTTGTCGCGAGTGCGGAGCGGCTGCGTCGGCCGGCGGCGTCGGGACCATGCGCTCGCGCCGTGCCGCATCCAGCCCCGGCGTGGCGCGCATGTCGGTGTCCACCTGACCCGCGGCCAGGTCCTTGGCCGCCTGCTCGATGATCGGGTCCGGCTGGGTGGCCACGGCGCCGGTCGACTGGTCGCGCTCCTGGGGCAAGGGCAGGCCGCCCTGCGAGTTTTTGGTCGTGGCGGTGCCGACCAGCCCTTTGCCGGCGGACTTGGGTGGAGCCGGCGGGTGTTCTGGAGGCGGCTTCGTGGCGGTTGCGGGTGGGCGGCTCATCGTGGGCTCCTGCGCGGTGCGCAAAACGGGGGAGCTTCACTGTGCTCAAGCCTGCCGCCGCCGCGCGTAGGCGAAGCGCGCATGTGCGCATAGGCCATCGGGCCGACCCGGGCGTTGGACTTTGGCCTACAGGCCGCCGGCACATCGGCCGATGCCGGTTCGAACCCGTTCGTAACAAGCTTGTCGCACGCCCCTGATGGGCGGATCAACCCGCAAAGGAGTGACGATGAGCAAGAAGTCCGAAAGCACGCGGCCGGCCGAGGCCGACAAGCTGGAACACGACGATCCAGCGCTGCAGGGTGAAGGCAATTACACGGCGGCCCGCCGCGTCCGCGAGTCGCAGAAGAAGTTCATCGACGACGGCAAGGTGGCCCCGGCCGCACGCGACGCGGCCCCGGTCGACGCTGCGGAAGAACGCGAACTGCGCGAGGCGGAAAAGGCCGGCCTGGCGCGCGCCAAACGCTGAGTCGCGCGGCACTGGGCGCTCCCGTCGACGCCGGCGCCGAGTCCTGACGGCGCTTTGCGGCTGGCCTTGCCTGCCGCGGGCACGGCGCTTGCCACTGAAGCGGCGCCGGCTCTTGGGCCGGTCAGAAAGGCCCGACATGCGACCCGACGATTTCGAGCTGCTCTACCGGCAACTGCGCGAGGCGCTGGAACTGGCGTACCGCCGCAAACCGTGGGCCGCGGCCTGCATCGATTGCATCGCTCAGGATCTGGCTTCTCTGGAACGCAGCCTGGCCGTAGAGCAAGGGCAGTCCGTGCACCCCGCCCCGTCGACCGCGCAGCCGGCGCCGCAGCAGCCCCCGCGCACCGCTGTAGGCATTTGCCCACATCGGCCTGCGCCGTCGCCCGACAGCGGCCGGTTCACTCCAGGGCTAGGGTCGGAACAAGGTTGAAAAACGTCACGAGGAGACATTGATGGGCAAGTATGTTGTTGGCTGGTTGCTGGGCGTCCCCGCCGTGGTGCTGGTGGTGTTGTGGTTCTTCTTTCGCTGAGCCGCCGTCATGAGTGCACCTGACGCACAACGTGTTGCAGCGGCGCCTGCGACGGTCGATCCGGACGATGCCGCCGGGCTGGAGCACTGGAGCGAGCATTTCGGCGCCACCGTCGAACAGCTCGTCGAAGCGGTGCTTGCGGTCGGCGGCGAACCGGCAGCGGTGCGTGAGCATTTGCTGAACCAGGGCGCCAGCGCAGGCGCGGGCTGAAAGAAGACCGCGGCGCGCCTTATCGAGCATTGTCGAGCTGGCGCAGCAGCGCTATCAGCTTTTCGGGGTCGATCGGCTTGACGATGTGGTGGTCGAAGCCGGCGTCGCGGCTGCGCTGCCGGTCGCTCGCCTGACCCCAGCCGGTCTGCGCCACCAGGGTCATGCGCTGCCCCCAGGGTTGCTGGCGGATGCGGCCGCAGACCTCCAGGCCGTTCAACTTCGGCATGCCCACGTCCAGCAGGACCACGTCGGGCAGGAACGATTCCGCCAGGGCCAGCGCCTGCTCGCCGTCGTAGGCGACGCGGACCTCGTGGCCTTCCAACTGCAGCAGCATCGCCAGGCTGTCGGCGCTGTCGGCCAGGTCGTCGGCCACCAGGATGCGATAGCGCGCGCACGCGCGTGGCCGGCGCGTCCGCGGCGCCGAGCGAAGCATCCGGCAGCCGTTGCGGCCTGGCCGCAGCGGCAGACGGACGACGAACTCGCTGCCCGGCCCGAGGCCATCGCTGTGCGCACGGATGTGCCCGCCGTGCAGTTCGACCAGCCCCTTGGCCAGCGACAGCCCGATGCCCAGGCCGCCCTGCGCACGGCTCAGCGCCGATTCGACCTGACCGAACATCTCGAAGATGTGCGTCGATCTGCTGCGCATCGATGCCGATGCCGTCGTCGCTCACGGTCACGACGACCTCGCTGGCCCTCGGTGCTGCGCGCGCCAGGCCGATGCGGCCGCCCTCCGGGGTGAACTTGGCTGCATTGATGAGCAGGTTGGAGAAGACCTGCGCCAGCCGCGTCAGGTCGCCCTGCACGGCCATCGGCAGCGCCGGCCAGTCGCACGGCTCAGCGCCTGCCGCGCCGTGATCGATGTGCGGCCGGGCCATCTCGATCGCCTGGGTCGACGGCCTCGCGCCAGGTCGAGCGGCTCGCGGCGCAGGTGGAAGCTGCCGCGCGTCAGGCGCGACACGTCGAGCAGGTCGTCGAGCAGGCGTGCCATCTGGTCGACCTGCCGCTCGATGACGTCGCGGCACCAGGCGATCTGCGCATCGCCGGAATCGATGCTGCGCAGCACGTTGACCGCGTTGCGCATCGGCGCCAGCGGGTTGCGCAACTCGTGCGCCAGCGTGGCGATGAAGTCGTCCTTCTTGCGGTCGGCCTCGCGCAGCGCCTGTTCGGCCTGCTTGCGCTCGGTGATGTCCATCGACACGCCGAAGTTGCGCAGCGCAGGTGCCGGCGCTGTCGTACTCGGCCTGGGCCGACGTGGTCGATCCAGGCCACCGAGCCGTCGGGTCGAAGGATGCGGAACTCGTGCACGAAGGGCTGGCGGCCGGCGATGGCGGCGGCGCGCCGCTGCAGGAAGGTCTCGCGATCCTCGGGATGGATCAGCGCGGCGACGCTGTCGCGCGTCGGCTTGAAGTGGCTCGGGTCGACGCCGAAGACGGCATAGGTCTGCGGCGACCACCACAGCACATCGTCGACCATGTTCAGGTCGAAGGCGCCCATCCTGCCGCCTGCAGCGCCTGGGCAAGGCGCAGCCGCTCGCTGCGCAGGCCCTCCTCCGCCAGGCGCTGCTCGGTGACGTCGGCCATGATGCTGACGAGCCGGTGGGCCCTGCCATCGGCCTGCCGCGCCACCACGAGCCCGCGGCCGGACAGCCACAGCGTGGCCCCGTCCGGCCGCACGATGCGGTACTCGGCAGCGAACGAGTCCTGTTCATCGGCCAGCCGGTGCAGCTCGAGCATCAGGTGCCGGTCGTCGGGGTGCAACGCCGCGCGGTACTCGTCATGCTCGCCGCCCACCTGCCCACGCCCCGCGGGCAGGTTCAGGCCGAACAGCGCCATGCCCTCGCTCGACCAGGTGCGCGTGCGCGCCACCAGGTCGGTCTCCCACGAGCCCATGCGCCCGGCGGTCAACGCCGTGCGGTAGCGCGCCTCGCTTTCGCGCAGGGTCTGCGCGGCGCGGTAGCGGTCGGTGGCATCGACGCAGGCGACCACCGCCTTCAGCGGCCGGCCCTGGGCGTCGGCCTGCACGCTCCAGATGCATTCGATGCGGCGCGGCGGCATGTCGGGCAGGACGACATCGAAATACGTCATGCCCCGGGTCTGGCCCTGCAGCACGCTGTCGAGCACGCCGCGCAACCGCTCGTGCTGGCCTGCATCGATCAGACTCCACGCGCGGCGCGCGCCGGCCGCCAGTTCCCCCTCGCTGCCCTCGCACAGTTCGAAGCCGAGTGCAGCCTCGAAATCGTCAGCCAGGTTCAGCCGCTGCTGGGCGAAGTCGATCTCGACGAAAGTCAACTTGCGCATCACGCCGGCCCGCCTGCGCTCGGCCGCGGCCGACGCGCCTGTCGGAACTGTCCGATACCGGCACGCGCGGTGCGCCCACACACGAGGCCGGCTTGCACCGCTGGCGGCGGCGTCGACCTGGGCGCACAGTATTCGCAGCCGAGAAAGAGTGGGGACATCATGAGCGCTTCCATCACAGTCAATTCATCGAGTTTCGAACTGCGTTTCGACTCCTTGTTCGACACCAGCCGCGCGCTGGCCTTTCCCTGTGACGCCCTCGGGTGGGTCGACCTCGACACCCTTTCGCTGCGCGCCCGGTCTAACTACCTGTTTGCCCGTGCGATGGTCGGCCGCGACTTCGGGATGCCTCATATCGATGCCAGGTCGCCTGCGCCGTTGATCCGTCGACTGTAGTTCTCGTCGAGCATGTTGCAACAGATTGCTGCCGGCGCTGATCGGATCGGGCGCCGTGGCGCTGTAGGAAAAGCAGCACGCGGATGATTTCCACCGTCGCCTACCGGCCTTGCCGGCTGTGACGGCGGCGCCGAGATCGCCCTTGACGTGCCGGCACGCAGCCTTGCGGCCGCGCAGGCGCAACTGTCGACGCTGGCGCGGCGTGGCCGGCGGCGCGGACAACCGGCTGGTGATTCCGCTCGCGCGCTAGCGGCCGGCGCACGGGGCGGGGCGAATCCGCGACGTCCGACGTCACGGCACGACTGGCTCCTACAGGTCGAGCGCCCCGTCGGCGGCACTCTCGGTGTCCGCCTCGGCTTCGCTTCCTCGCAGTCGATCCCACCAACGCATCGCCTGCACAGGACCCTTTCCATGAACGGCAGCCCTTCGCGACACCGGGTCGCATCGCCCGGCAACCGGATGCTGCAGGCTGGCGACCTGCGGCCAGCCGCGCCTACCGCCTGGCCGGAACATCGGGTCGTGCGCGAGAGCCGGACAGCCGCCATCGCGCTTGCCACTGCGCGCCCCTGGGATGCGAGCCGGCTGCGCAGCCTGGTGGCTGCGACGCTCGGCGACGACCAGCTGATCGTCGTCTCCAACCGCCAGCCTTTCAGCCACGAGCACCATGCCGACGGCGTGCGGCTGACCCGCCCTGCGGGCGGGATGGTGGCCGCGCTCGAGCCGGTGGTGCGGGCGTGTGCGGGCACCTGGGTGGCCCACGGCAGCGGCAGCGCCGATCGCGTTGTCGTCGACGACGAGGATGTCTGGCAGACGCCTCCGGAACTCGGTGCCTATCGCCTGCGCCGGCTGTGGCTCAGCGCCGAAGAGCAGCAAGGCTACTGCGACGGTTTCGCCAACTCGGGCCTGTGGCCGCTGTGCCACATGGCGCACGTCAGGCCGTCGTTCACCGAACGCGATTGGCAGGCCTATCGCAGCGTCAACCGCCGCTTTGCCGACGCCGTGGTCGACGAAGCGTGCCAGAGCGACCCGGTCGTGCTGATCCAGGACTATCACCTCGCGCTGGTCGGGCAGATGGTGCGCAGCCGCCTGCCCGACGCCACCATCGTGAGCTTCTGGCACGTGCCCTGGCTGAGCCCGCAACGCATGTCGCTGTGCCCTTGGCTGCCGGCGCTGGTCGACGGCCTGCTCGGCAGCGACATCGTCGGCTTCCAGACGCCGGAGCACCGGCGCAACTTCTTGGCCTGCGCGTCGCCTGGTGGCGTGGAGGCTCACCCGGCCGACAGCCCCGGCACGGCCCACCCCGGCCGCCGCAGCCTGGTGCGCGACTACCCGATCTCGATCGCCTGGCCGACCGCCGCCGAAAAGGCCGAATGGCCGGACATCGCCGAAGCCCGCACCCAGGCGGCGCAGCGCTTCGATCTGCCGACCGACGGCCGGCTGATCGTCGGCATCGACCGCTTCGACTACACCAAGGGGCTGCTGGAACGGCTGCGCGCGGTCGAGCACCTGCTGACCTCGCGCCCGGGCTGGCGGGGCCGTCTGCGCTTCGTGCAGGTGGCCGCGCCGACACGGACCGCGGTCGCGGAGTACGGCGGGTTCCGGGTCCAGGTCATGGCCGCGGCCGAACGCATCAACCGCCGCTTCGCCGCCGACGGCCCGCCACCGGTGCGCCTGCTGGACGTTCACCACGACGCGGCGGAGGTGACCGCGCTGTACCGGGCCGCCGACCTGTGCCTGGTGACCAGCCTGCACGACGGGATGAACCTGGTGTGCAAGGAGTTCGTCGCTGCGCGCGACGACGAGCAGGGCGTGCTGGTGCTGAGCCGCTACGCGGGCGCGGCGCACGAGCTGTCGCAGGCGCTCGTGGTCGACCCGCATCACACCGTCGAGGTGGCCGAGGCCATCGACCGCGCCCTGTCGATGCCGGCCGACGAGCAGCGCCGGCGCATGAGGTCGCTGCGCGCCACCGTGGAGGAGCGCAACGTCTACCACTGGGCGGCGAGCCTGCTGCTCGATGCCGGTGCACTGCGCCGCGCACGGCGCGCGCCGGTCCAGGCGTCGACCGAAGCCAGCCTCGCCACCGGCACCGGATGAGCCCGCCGTCGCTGCTGCGAAGCGTCCTGCTCGAAAGCAAGCATGAATCTGCGGGAGCGAAGCTTGCCCGCGTCCAAGTTCGACGAAGGAGTCCACGATGAGCGATCCACAACCTGTCCGATTGAAGCCCCGGCCGCGGCGTGCCGCACCGCTGCAGCCCGACAAACCCGGCAGCGGCGACGGCCCGCAGCAGACACCGAGACAGTCCGAGGAAGAACTCGCCCAAGCCGCGGCGGCCAAACAGATCGAGCAGGCGACGACTGCGCTGGAGAACACGCGCAACGGCTATGACTGAGCCGCGCAGCGCGGCCCTGCGGTGAGGCTCGATGGACGCGTTCGACGCCCGACGCCTGACCTGCGGCATTGTCATCCTCAACCGGCAGCACGAGTTGCTGCTGTGCCACGTCACCGGGCGGGACCACTGGGACCTGCCCAAGGGTGGCATGGAGGACGGCGAGAGCCCGCTGCAGGCGGCCTTGCGCGAAACTCGCGAAGAAACCGGCCTGGCGCTGCGCGCAGCCGAACTGCTCGATCTGGGCCGCATCGACTACCGGCCCAAGAAGGACCTGCATCTCTTTGGCGCGCTGATGCCGCGCTTCGACCCGACCCGGCTGCAGTGCGAAACACCCGCGCGACGGCTGCCCGAGATGGACGGCTATGGCTGGTCAGGATTCGAATGCATTGCGGGGTTGTGCATGCCGCGAATGGCCGCTGTGCTGACCCGGCGGCTGAATCTGCCAAGCGTGCTGGATCTTTTGGTCTCGCGCTCCGCGCAGGCGCGTCCCATCAGGCCGACGGCTGTGCCGGTGCGCCCGGGCACAACGCTTGCCGATCCTGCCCAGGGCGTGCCAAGTCCGGGTCGGACCTCGGATGGGCAAGAACCGATCCGGCGCTGCCCAGGCGAGCGGCGTCTCAGCGCTTGCGCGACTTGACCGTTGCCTTCGGCCGCACCAGCGTCTGCTTGATCTGACGCTTCGTCTCGGCGGCAACATGGGCGCGTGCGGTTCCAGCCACCTTGTTGGCTGCGCTCAGCCACAGGCTCATGAACGGATTCTTTTTCAGCCAAGGATTGTTCAAGCGACTCTCCCCTTCTTCGCTGTCGGCCGGCTGCCGATGTCGAAGTCCGTAGCCTGGAATCCGGCATCGCTGCGCAGGTTGTTTCCTGGACGCCGCGTCGTCCACCATGCCCACAGCACGATGCCCACCGCAGGGAGCATGACGAGAGCGGCGATAAGAAGGTGCAGAGTGTTCATGGTGTGGTGGGGTGGGATGTAGGCCCCTGGCCGCTCGTGGCCGGGTGCGGTGATGGAGGGTTCATGGTCGATCCTTTGAAGGAGGGTTCGTCGTTCGACGGGACTGCCGTGCCGTTCCGCCGGTGCCAGCGACGCGCTAGACCGCAGGCGGGTCGGTCTCGCGCGCCGGGTGGCGATGCTGGCCCACGGCATCGATGAAGCGCGAGATCGCGTCCTCGTGGTCGTCGTGTTCGCTGATCACGCCGGGATCGGCCTCGCCCGAAGGCAGGCTCGCGGCCACGCCGAACATCGGCAGCAACGACGCCGACGCGCCCAGCGCGAGGATGGTCTTGCAGTGGCGGTACTGGTTGACCACGAATTCCGCCGCCTGGCCCAACGCGGCCAGCCTGGCCGCGGCGGCCTCGCCGTCGGCCAGCACCATTGCATCGAACAGAACGGCCGGAGAGTTCTCGAAACTGCCGTCGGCCTGCAGCGACACGCCATCGCTGGTGGAGACGGCGCCGAGCCGTGGCGCAACGACCTTCGGCACCGCGCCGGCGTCCAGCAGCGCAGCCTGCACGGCGGCCACCGAGGCACCGACCACGCCGTCGGCCACCAGGATCGCGACCTTGCGCGTGCGCACGTCGCCGTCGCCGGGCAGATGCCTGAGCGACAGTGCGGCCGAGCGGGTCACCTCCGGGTTGGCAGGCGACGGCACCGCCCGCGGCATCGCCGCCGGCACCTCCATGCCCAGCCCTGCGGCCACGGCGGCCGCCAGCTCTTCGGAGACGTTCACCAGCGACGACAGCATGCGTTCGCGGATGGCCGGCACCGTCAGCTTGCTCAGCTCGAAGCGGAAGGCGGCGGCGATGTGCGCCTGCTCCACCGGGGTCTGGCTCTTGTAGAACAGCGTGGCCTGCGCATAGTGCTCGGCGAACTTCTCCGGCTTGCCGCGCACCTTGTCTTCCTGCACCGGCGCCGGAAACGACACGAAGCCGGCGGCACCGGCCTGGAACGGACAGCCGCCGGCCAGCGAGTTGGGCTCGTAGGCCACGCGACCGCGGTGGATCGCCTGGCGGTGCAAGCCGTCGCGCTGGTTGTTGTGCACGGGGGCCAGCGGCGCGTTGATCGGGATCTCGTGGAAGTTCGGCCCGCCCAGCCGGGTGAGCTGGGTGTCGACGTAGGAGTGGATGCGCCCGGCCAGCAGCGGGTCGTTGCTGAAGTCGATGCCGGGAACGACGTGCGCGGTGCAGAAGGCCACCTGCTCGGTCTCGGCGAAGAAGTTGTCCGGGTTGCGGTTCAGCACCATGCGGCCGACCGGCGTGACCGGCACCAGCTCCTCGGGGATGAGCTTGGTCGCGTCGAGCACGTCGAAGCTGAAGCCGTCGGCCTGCTCTTCGCTGAAGATCTGCAGGCCCAGTTCCCACTCGGGGTAGTCGCCGGCCTCGATCGCTTCCCACAGGTCGCGGCGGTGGAAGTCGGGATCGGCGCCGGCGATCTTGACGGCCTCGTCCCACACCAGCGAATGCGTGCCGAGCAGCGGCTTCCAGTGGAACTTGACGAAGCTCGACTCGCCCTCGGCGTTGACCAGCCGGAAGGTGTGCACGCCGAAGCCCTGCATCATGCGGTAGCTGCGCGGGATGCGCGCGGTCGGACATCACCCACATCAGCATGTGGGTCGATTCGGGCATCAGCGAGACGAAGTCCCAGAAGGTGTCGTGCGCCGAGGCGGCCTGCGGCATGTCGTGGTGCGGCTCGGGCTTGACGGCATGGACCAGGTCGGGGAACTTCATCGCGTCCTGGATGAAGAACACCGGGATGTTGTTGCCGACCAGGTCCCAGTTGCCTTCGTCGGTGTAGAACTTGACGGCGAAGCCGCGCACGTCGCGCGCGGTGTCGGCCGAGCCGCGCTCGCCGGCCACGGTGGAGAAGCGCACGAACACCGGCGTGCGCTTGCCGGCTTCGGCAAAGGGCGCGGCGCGCGTGTAGCTCGGCCAGCGAGCGCATAGGCCTCGAAGTAGCCATGCGCGGCCGAGCCGCGCGCGTGCACGATGCGCTCGGGAATGCGCTCGTGGTCGAAGTGCGTGATCTTCTCGCGCAGGATGAAGTCTTCCAGCAGCGCCGGCCCGCGCAGCCCGGCCTTCAGCGAGTTCTGGTTGTCGGCGATCGGCACGCCCTGGTTGGTGGTCAGCACCTGGCCGCCGCCGTCGGCACGAACGCGGTCGAGCGAGCCGATGGTGGCGTTGACGCCGATCGGCGGCGTCGCCGCTGCCGGTCTTGTCGGAAGGGTTCGATTCGCTGAGCGTGCTGGCCGTGACGGCCGCAGAGGCCGGCTCGGCCTGCAGCCCCGCGGGCGGATGGACGGCGTTGTCGCGGCCGATCTCCAGCGCCTTGTTGGCATTCCACGGCATCGCTTCGACCAGCGCCTGTGTGGCCTGGGCCTGTTCGGCCAGCGCGTCGCGGGCGGTGTCGCGTGGCGGCGCAGCGGGCCGGCCGCTGGTGCTGCGTGCAGCAGCTTTGGAGGCGACGGCATCGGACGCAGGCTTGGCGGGTTTCTTCATGAGGGTTCCTTGATGGATGGGACGGTTCAAGACGTGGCCCGAAGGGGTTCTGCTCCCTTGGGGGATGCTGGGGCCGTGCCGGGCTCGTAGCGCTGCCAGCGCCCGGGCGCCTGCCCCAGCCGGTCGCCGACGATGCGCAGCACCGAGCGGTTCCAGCCCAGGCCGACATGGCTGCCGCTGACTTCGAGGTCCTGCACGTGCTGAGACTCGGCGCCGTGCTGGCAGGTCTGCCAGGCCACCACGCCATCGGAGCGGCTGTAGATCGATGTCGTGGGCACGGCAGGCGCGCTGCGCAGGCGCGCACTCAGCGCGGCATCGAAGGGCGGGGCGCTGCCGCTGAGCAGGCGGAAGATCCAGCCGACGTTGGTGTGGTCGGCATTGGCATTGAACGGGGTGCCGATGGTGATCACCTGGCGCACCCGCCGGCCCATCGTCTTCGACAGTTCGCGCGCATAGATGCCGCCCAGGCTCCAGCCGATGAAGGTGGCGCTTTGCTTGAAGCCGCTGAGCAGCTGGGTCGTGTGCGCCTTCAGCTCGGCAAGCCAGGCGTCGATGTCGCCCTGCGGCCCGCGGTTGAAGCCCCGTCCCCAGTCGAGCGCTTCATAACCAAGGGCCTTGCAATAGCGGCGCAGCGGCGCGACGGCCGTGCCGTCCGTGCCCATGCCGGGAAAGATGACGACGGGGTGGCCATCACCGGCCACCGGCCTTTTTTCTGCCGGTGCCAGGTGGTGCGATGCGAACTCGAACGCGGCACGCCAGGGTTCGATGCCGAAGAGTGCCAGCGACGGGCGCTGCGGGAGGTTGGGATGCATGGGTATCCAGACAGAAGATTGAGGATGAATCTTGCGGTCCGCCCTGCGCTGCCGCGGTGCGCCAAGTACCCGAGTTGGTGTAGGACAGCACCGGCCGAAGCGGGTGCGCTCCGACGCGCCTACGCCATCTACGACCTCTAGCAACCTGGCCACGCTGCATGACTGGCCGCTGCACCTGTCGTTGATCGACATCGGCTGGGGCACGCTGGTCAGCGCCGTGTCGGCGGCCGGCGGCAGGGCAGCACTGGACGGGGCCACGCACGCCTCGCCTTGATGCCGAAGGCGGGTGCGCCGGGCCCCGAGCCACCCCCGTGACGGTCAGGCGTCGCGAAGGTAGCGATCGGCGCGCGCCGCCTGCCACAGCGCCCGATCGTCCGACGCCAGCACATCGGCGGGACGCCGTCCCGCCAGTTCGACGTTGGCCTGGGCAAACCACTGCGCCAGCTCCCACGAGTCCATCACCGGAGCGAGTTCCACGATCGACCGGTGCAGCCCGACATGCGGATGCATCTGCGCGCTGAACTGGAATACCGGCAGCCAGGTTTCGCCTTCCCACTCGGTACGAACCACCTGCTGGTTGACGATCCAGCGTGCCACGGTGGCGACGTCAGCGGCGCCGCGCTGGCGCAGCATGGCCATCAGGTCGGTGGCGCGGGCGAGGCCGCCGCTGCCTGTGTGCTCCAGCGCACAGCCGCCGTGGGTTGCGAGCTGCATCATCGTGTCCATGGAACTTCTCAGCTTGGTGCAATGGCCTGCGATGGCGGTGACGCTGCTTGCATCGTGGTTCGTGGCCTCGAAACTTCCGGCACGGCGCAACGTCGGCTTCTGGCTGTTTCTGTTGAGCAATGTGCTGTGGATTGCATGGGGCTGGTTCGACGGGGCCTTCGCCCTGATTGCGCTGCAGATCGGTCTTGCGGCCATGAACATCCGCGGCGCTCGCAAGACGTAGGCCAGCCTGAATGCCCGCTGTCCGCTCGCCACCTTGTGCACGCAACCACATCACGGGTGCCTTGAACCGTGGGACGATGGGCAGTCGGAACCCTGGCGTGGGGCTCCACGAGTTGGCGATGTGCATCGTCGATGTCGATCGAAGCGCGCGAGACGACGGAGTCCTGAACGTTCACAGCTGACTTCGACGATTCGAGCAGTGAACTGCTCGCGTTGGGCCCGGCCCCTGCCGACACGCCCATTCCCAGCCGGGTCACCAATTCGCCGCCCATCCAGGCAGTGATCAACGTCAGTGCGACGGCCGAGAACGAAAGCACCGTGGCCATGACCGCCGGCGCGGCCGGATCGGCGCTGCGCATCAGCCAGCTGCCGGCAAATAACAACAGCACCACGACGTTGCCGGTGCCATGCAATCGGCCGAGACTCTCGGCGCGGCTGCCGTCCGGAGTCTCCATCCAATCGAGAAACCCGAAGGGCGTGGCGATCAATCCGACCACCAGGCCGCCGCTGATCAGCCAGTAGGCCAGTTCGGCCATTTTCGGCAGACCGGCGGCCAGGGCGATGGCATCGAAGACGGCCGCGCTGCCGAGCAGACCGACCGCGAAGGGCACGATCATCATGTGGATGGAATGTCCGAACAGGCGGTATCTGCTTTCCATGGTGTGACCTCGTGCAAGTGTGAATGGAGTCACTGCGGCAAGCGGTGTGCCGAGGCTCGATGACGCCCGACAACCAGGGCGACCGCGGGCATGGCAGGCGCGGAGTCGGCACTGGCACTTGCGCCGCGGTTAGCTGCACCCGACTACCGCGGCAGCGGCAAGATGCAGGATTTGGTCGCGCTGATCACCGGCGGCGATTCCGGCATCGGTCGCACCGTGGCCAGGTTCGGACTGCTCGACGTGGCAGCGTCGGAGCGATCTGAATGTAGCCGAAGCGCCGCAAGGCGCCTCGGCAAGCGGACCCTCAAGCCTCGGCAGCGATCTCGGCCAGCAGTTCATCCTTGCGAGCCGCCATTTCTGCGCCGATTGCAGTCGTGTCGAGCTTGGCCTTTTTGGTTTTGGGGAAGATCAGAACAGCCGTCGCGCGGACCCAGATTTGACTCTCAGCGCACTGTACGCGAGCCTGCCGACGAGCATCCGCAACGCCGCCTGATCGAGGAGAACGAAACCGACCTGATCTTCACGGCCGAATCCAATGCGTGGTGGCTACCTCTCAGTTTGCCGACACGCTGCGCTCGCTGACGTAGATGTCCCACACCGCAATGAACATGGCGGCGATCACCGGGCCGATGATGAAACCGTTGATGCCGAACACCGCCAGTCCACCGAGCGTCGAGATCAGCACCACGTAGTCGGGCATGCGTGTGTCCTTGCCCACCAGGATCGGGCGCAGCACGTTGTCCACCATGCCGATGACGAGCACGCCGAAGGCGATGAGCCCCGCGCCCTGGATCACCGAACCGGTAACCAACAGATATACCGCCACCGGTACCCAGATCAGGCCCGCCCCTACCGCCGGCAGCAGCGACAGGAAGGCCATCAGCACAGCCCACAGCAGTGCGCCGTGCACATCGAGGACCCACAACGCCAGACCTCCCAGCGTCCCCTGGATGACCGCGATGACGATGTTGCCCTTGACGGTGGCACGAATCACGGTTGCAAACTTCTGCGCCAGCGCCACTTTGTGCATCTCGTCCAGCGGGATCGCCGTCTTCACGCGCGATGCCAATGCCGGCCCGTCGCGCAGCAGGAAGAAAGCCAGGTACAGCGCGATGAAGAAGCCGATGATGAACTGCAGCGTGTTCTGCCCGGCGCCAAGCACCTGGGTGGCGATCAATTGACTGGCCTGTGCCGCCGCAGAGGTCAGGCGTCGCTCGATGTCGCCGAGGTTGCCGATCCCGAACCGATCCAGCAGCTGCGTGAACCATGGCGGCAGCGCAGCAACGATCTGCTGGAAATAGCGGCCGAAGTCCAGTTCACCTGAATTCATGCGTGCGTAGACGCCCGAGGCTTCCTGCACCAGCGTGGCAATGATCAGCACGAGCGGCGGCATCACGATCAGAAGGAGGATCGTCAAGGTGGTCAACGCTGCCCACGTTCTGCTGCGGCCCATCCGGGCCACCAGCAAGCGCTGCAGCGGTGCAGACAGGATGGCGATGATCACACCCCAGAACACCGCACCCCAGAAGGGGAGCAGGATCACTCCGAAGGCCAGGGTGACGATCACCAGCAGCAGCACGAAGGCCCGCGTCTCGAGACCGGCGGGCTGTTTGTCTGGTTGACGGTTCATGGATTTGGGCGTTGGATTGGGGAAGCGGTGAAACGTATCGGCTGAGTGTGCCCTTGATCTACGCAGTCCATTGCCACTCGGTTACCAATTCGTTCTTGGACAGTAGCGCGACACCACTCCATGTCTTCTGGCCGACCACCAACGACCGGTAGCCCGGCTGCTGCAGAGCGTCCGTGGGGAAACTTTCGGTGTGCGTCTTCAGTTCCTGCAGACCGACGACATCAGCGCTCGTACGTCCCAGCCAGTCGAGGAGCAGTTCGAGTCGCCTCGCCACATTGTTGATATTCCATGTTGCGATCCAAGCTGCGCCAGGGCAGCTACTACCCGGCCTTCCTGGAGCCGCGGCGCATGGCCGAGGAGGCGCTGGTCGCGGTGATCGAGGAGGCCTACGTGCACGGCGTGTCCACCCGCTCGGTGGACGAGCTGGTCACGGCCATGCCCGCCCGCCAACCGCACCGAGCGACTGGTTGCTGGCGGTGAGCGTGCGCAGGCCGGCAGGCTATCAACGGGCGCCGCTGCAAAGCAGCCTGATCACCCACCCCCCCGCCGCAAATACCCCAGCACCACCGCCACGATGTGGTCCTCGTGCCGCTTCAGCGCCTTCGGCGTCGACAGGTTGCGGCCCAGGATGACCGACAGCGTGTACTGGTTCGACAGCAGGAAGTAGCCCATGCCGTTGAGCGAGATGAACAGGTCCTGCGCCTCGCAGTCGCTGCGGAACACGCCCTTGTCGATGCCGCTGCGCAGCACCTCGGCGATGGTGTCGAGCAGCGGGTTGTACAGCTTCTGGATGTACGGCGACTTGGCGATGTGCTTGCCGCGGTGCACGTTCTCGCTGTTCAGCAGGCCGATGATCTCGGGGTGCTTGACGAAGACGCGGAAGGTGTTGCGCACCAGCCGCTCCATCGCCGCCACCGGGTCCAGGCCGCGCACCTCGATGTCGCCGTGGTGGGTGCGCATCACGCCGTAGATGTGCTCCATCACGGCGATGAACATCTGCTCCTTGCTGCCGAAGTACTGGTACGCCAGGCTCACGTTCACGCCGGCGGCGTCGACGATGCGCTCCATGCGCGCGCCGTCGTAGCCGCGCTCGGCAAACTCGCGCACCGCGCAGTCCAGGATGGTGGCCTTGGTGGCCGCGGCGTCGCGCGGGCGCGCGCTGCGCGGCTTCTTGGTCTTCGTTTCGGGCGCGGGGCTGCTTTTCAACATGGGGCTCGACGGTCGCTGCAAAAGCGCCGCATTCTGGCAGCGCCCCGGCCCTTGTTGCCTGTGCCTACGGCTTGATCTTGCTGTTGTACTGGTTGGTGAACACGTCGTTCACCGCCAGCGCCTTCTCGGGCTTGTTGTTGGCAAAGGTGATGTCCATCGTCTTCTGCATCAGCTCGGGCTCGATCCAGCCCAGCCCGTACTTGGCCGAGCGCTCGGTGACGCACAGGTCCAGGATCTGCGGCATCGTCGCCAGCAGCGTGGGGCCGTCCAGGCCCGGCACCATCTCCACCATCGCGTCGATCGACGCCTTGGGGTTGGCCTTGGCATCACGCCAGCCCTTGTGCGTGGCGCGCAGGAAGCGCTCCACCAGCTTGGGGTTCTTCTGCAGCAGGTCGTTGTTGACAAAGTAGGTGTGGCCGTAGATCGGCAGGCCGAAGTCGGCCCACAGCAGGTGGCCCACCTCGCCCTTGCCCAGCACCTTGTCCCAGATGGCGTAGCTGGTGTACAGGTCGAAGGAGCCGTCCACCTCGTCCGCGGCCACGATGGCCTGCTTGCCTTCGGGCTTGATGTTCACCAGCGTCACCGACGCCGGGTCGATGCCGTTGATGGCGGCAAAGGCCGGCCACAGCACGCGGTGCGAATCGGCCGGCGGCACGGCGATCTTCTTGCCCACCAGGTCCTTCGGCGTCTTGATGTTGGCGCTCTTGCGGAAGAAGACGTTGTTGCCGGCCTTGTCGTACACCACCGCCACCATCTTCAGGTTGGCGCCCTTGCTGATGGCCGTCAGCACCGTGGGCGCATCGCTGATGCCCACGTCGGCCTGGCCCAGGTCGATCTTCTTGGCGCTGTCGGCCGAGCCGCTGCCGCGCAGCACCGTCAGGTCGATGTTCTCTTCCTTGTAGTAGCCCTTCTTCATCGCCAGGTAGATGGGCGAATGGTCGGCCAGGTGGAACCAGTTCAGCTGCAGCTGCATCTTGTCCTGCGCCGCGGCGGGCAGGCTCAGGGCGATGGCGAGGCCGGCTGCAAGCACTTGCAGCGGCCGGCGCAGGCGGGTCATCAAGGTTTGTGGTTTCACGCTCGTCTCCTGGTGGTGGGTGATCAGTCGGTCGTGTCCTCACGGTGCGCCCAGGGCGCCACCACATGCTCCACGGCGACGACCACGCCGTAGAGCGCCAAACCCAGCGCCGAGATCAGCAGCAGCGACGCGAAGATCGGTGCCGTCTCCATGGTCACGCCGCTGGTGATGATCAGCGAGCCCAGGCCTTTTTCGGAAGCGACGAACTCGCCGACCAGCGCGCCGATGACGCTCATCGTCGCGTTGAGCTTCAGGCCGACGAAGATGTAGGGCACGGCGTTGGGGAAGCGGATCTTCTTCAGCACCTGCCAGCGGCTGGCCTTGAGCGTGCGCACCAGGTCCAGCATTTCCGGCTCGGCGCCGGCCAGGCCGACGGCGGTGTTCACCACCATCGGAAAGAACGCGATGGTCGTGCCGATGATGATGTTGGGCCAGATGCCGTAGCCCAGCCAGATGACGAACAGCGGCGCCAGCGCGATCTTCGGCAGCGTGTTGAACAGGATCAGCACCGGCATCACGGTGCGCAGCAGCAGGTCGTTCCAGACGATGACGATGGCCAGCAGCACGCCCAGCACGGCCGACAGCACGAAGGCGCCGAGCACCGCGTACAGCGTGGCCAGGAAGTTGGCGCCCCATTGGTAGTTGCTGTTGCCCAGCGCGCTTCAGCGCGGCCAGCGGCGTGGGCAGGATGTATTCCTTGACGCCCAGCGCCATCACCAGCACCTGCCACAGCACCAGCAGCGCCAGGATCACCAGCAGGCTGGGCAGGTAGTAGGCGAAGGTGGCGCCCGCGCGGTCGGCGAAGCCCGGGCCTGCCTCTTCCTCGCGTAGGGATCCGGCTGTGTTCATGAGTTGCCCATCTCCCGCAGTGCCTGCCAGTCGGGTGCCGCGCCGCTGGCGAAGCCGGCGCCGCGGTGCAGCGAGCCGATGGCCAGCTCGCCGCCGGCGATGCGCACCCGCACCGCGCCGTGGCTGCGCTCGTACAGGTCGGGGTGCGCGTCCAGAAAGGCCTGCTGTTCGCCCTGCCCCAGCGCCGCCATGCCGTTGACGTAGTGGTGGCCGTTGCGCTCGACATGCGTGATGCCCAGCAGCGACACCAGCGCCAGGTCCTGCTGCAGCGTCAGCCCGGCCTGGATGGTCAGGTCTTCGGCGCTCATGATGTAGCGCTCGGCGCCGGCCTCGGCGTTCCACTTGGCGCAGCGCGCGCGGTTCAGGATCGACTTGTACAGGCCCTTGCAGGTCTTGGACGACACGCCCAGGTAGCCACGCTCCTGCCGCGCACGAAGGCGTCGAGCGAGTCGTCGGACTCGTCCAGGATCACCGGCTTCTGCGACGACAGCGCGCCCACGTCCTGCGCCAGCGCGGCCGCGCGCTTGATCGGCTGTTCGATGAAGATCACGCTGTCGCACAGGCGCTGCAGCCCGGGTTCGGCCGCATGCGCTGCCACAGCTGCAGCACGCCGTCGACGCTGTCGTACTGCTCGTTGCCGTCCAGCGTGCTGCGGTAGGCGCCGTCGATGCGGTCGAGCACCGACGGCGATGCGCAGCAGCCGCGCCACGTCGGCGTCGACGTTGCCGGCCACCTTGAGCTTGAACCAGCGGTGGCCGTAGGTGGACACCACTTCTTCCAGCGTCTCGGGCAGGCCGTCGCCGACGCGCTCGCTCTGGTCGGCGGCGGTGATCGGGTCGACCAGGCCCACGGTGTGGCGCGCGGCGATGTGTTCCGCCGGCCGCAGCCCGGCCAGGAAGGCGTCGAGGTCGAAGCCCACCAGGTCGGGCGTCAATGGCGTGACCTGGATGCCGGCGCGGTTGCTGCGGATCACTTCGTGGAAGGGCTGGCCCAGCGCGCGGCACAGCGCATCGAGCAGTGCGCGGTCGATCAGCGCCGGGCCGTAGTTGGCCACCAGGCTGTTCAGGCCCTGCTGCGCGCCGCGTTCGATCTGCGCGCGGTAGTGACGCGCAAAGTGGCCGAAAGCGGTGTCGACCCCACCGTCCATGTAAAGCCCGCGGGCGATGCGCAAGGCGTTGCGCAGCTGCTCGAAGTTGTCCTCGTTGCTGAGCGCGGGGTTCTTGTCGAACCACTTCGGCGCCATCAGCTCGGCCGCCATGCCCTCGGCCTGCGTGCCGTCGTCCAGGCGGATGCGCGCGCGCACGAAGGCCTGCGGCGCCGCGGTGAGCGTGACCACGCCGAAGCGGAAGGGCATGCGCAGCTTGACGTCGCGCTCGAGCAGCTCGATCGATTCGACGGTGAACAAGGTGGCGTCGTTCATTCCATGCCCAGCAGCTTGTAGATGCGCCGCGTGTAGACGCCGAAGGCTTCCTGCGTCTTCATGTCCAGCGTGCGCGGGTGCGGCAGCTCGATCTGGAAGTTGTCGGCCATGCGCGCCGGGCCGGCCGTCATCACCACCACGCGCGTGCCCAGGAACACGGCCTCGGAAATGCCGTGCGTGACGAAGACGATGGTCTTGCCCGATTCCTTCCAGATGCGCAGCAGCTCCAGGTTCATCTTCTCGCGCGTCAGCGCGTCCAGCGCGCCGAAGGGCTCGTCCATCAGCACCAGCTTCGGGTCGTGCACCAGAGAGCGTGCGATGGCCGCGCGCTGCTGCATGCCGCCGGACAGCTCGTACGGGTACTTCTCTTCGTAGCCCTGCAGCCCGACCATGGCCATCAGGCCGCGCGCACGCTCGCGCGCCGCCGCCATCGGCAGGCCCAGGATCTCGGCCGGCAGCAGGATGTTGTCGAGGATGCGCCGCCACTTCAGCAGCAGCGGCGCCTGGAACACCATGCCGATGTCGCGCGCCGGGTCGAAGGGGTGCTTGGCCGAGCCGATGCGCACCGTGCCGCCGTCGTGCGTGTGCAGCCCGGCCAGCACCTTGAGCAGCGTGCTCTTGCCGCAGCCCGAAGGCCCGACCAGCGCCACCAGCTCGCCGGGCATGACGTCGAAGCTGGCGTCGGAAATCGCCAGGTGCTGCTTGCGCCCGGCCTTGTAGGTCTTGGTGACCCCGGACAGATGGATGAATGCTTCGGCCGTCATTTCACGCGTGCATCGTTGATCAGGCTGCGGTGTCCGGTCAATCTAAGTAATGACTTAGTTGAATGTATCCGGGCGACCGAGCCTGTGGTTTGGGGGTTTTCCCATGGAGACCATGGCGCACAGGCGTCGTCACGACACCCGCGCATCCTTGGCCACGAACAGTTTTTCGAGCAGCAGCACCAGCCCGTACAGCAGCATGCCCAGCAGCGTGATCAGGATCACCGCCATGAACATGGCCGGCGTGTCCAGCGTCACCTGCACCTGCAGCATCAGGTAGCCCAGGCCGCGGTCGGAGCCCAGGAACTCGCCGACGATGGCGCCGGCCACCGCCAGGATGGCCGCCACCTTCATGCCGGCGAAGACATAGGGCAGCGCGCCGGGCAGCTGGATCTTGGTGAACAGCTGCCAGCGCGAGCCGCGCAGCGAGCGCACCAGGTCCAGCAGGTCGGGCTCCACCTCGCGCAGGCCGCGCGCGGTGGTCAGCAGGATCGGGAACACCGCGATCGAAAACGCCATCATCGCGTTGGGGAACACGCCGTACTTGAACCAGACGATGATCAGCGGCCCCAGCGCCACCTTGGGGATCATGTTGAGCGTGACCAGCAGCGGCAGCATCAACGATTCGAGCGTCTTCGACCAGGTGAACAGCAGCGCCAGCAGCACGCCCACGGCCAGCGCCAGCGCATAGCCGCCGAAGATCTCGGTGGCGGTGACGGCGGTGTTGGCCCACCAGCCGTAGTCGGGCACGAACAGCGCGCGCAACGTGTCGCCCGGCGACGGCATGACGAACTTGGGCACGTCGCCCAGGCGCACGAACAGGTACCAGGCCAGCAGCAGCAACAGGTGCGCCAGCACGCCCAGCGAGTACTGCTTCAGTTTGCTTTCGGAATCGTTCATCGCGCCTTCAGTCCAGCCAGCGCGCGAGGTTCTGCGCGACGAAGGCGTCGTCGCACAGGTCGGCGTGTTCGCGGTAGACGCGGTCGATCTCGGCCGCCTGGCCCGGCGACAGCGTCTCGTTCGGGTCCAGGCACCAGATGCCCTGCAGCAGCCCCTGCCGGCGCAGCACCTCGTGGCAGCCGGGGATGCAACCGGCAAAGCCGTTGGCCACGTCGAAGAAGGCGCTGTTGCAGTCGGTGACGCGCGAGTCCAGCGCCAGCAGGTCGGCATCGATGCGGCCCGAGTCGACTGCCTGGTGGATGCGCGCCATCTGCTCGACCGCGCGCTTCGTCCACACGCTCCAGTGGCCGAGCAGGCCGCCGCGGATGCGCAGCGTCACGGTCTCGTCGCCGCGCCGCACGACAAAGGGCTGCAGCAGATCGAGCACGATGTGGTCGTCGTTGCCGGTGTACAGCGTGACGCGGTCTTCGGCACGGGCCAGGGCCACGCCGCGGATCACGTCGAGCGTGCGGTAGCGGTCGAAGGGCGCCATCTTGATGGCGATGACGTTGTCGATGGCGGCAAAGCGCCGCCAGAACTCCGCCGGCAACGCGATGCCGCCGACCGCGGTCTGCAGGTAGAAGCCCACCAGCGGGATGCGCGCGGCCACTGCCGCGCAGTGCGCCACCAGCTCGTCGACCGACGCGCCCTTCATCGCCGCCAGCGACAGCATGCCGGCGTGGTAGCCCAAGCCACACGCGATGTCGGCTTCGGCCACCGCCTGCGCGGTGGGGCCGCACAGGCCGGCGATCATCACCGTGGGCGCGTCGCTCCACTCGGCCGCGGTGCGCGCGGCCATCTCGAGCACCGGCTCGTACAGGCCGACCTCGCGGATCGCGAACTGCGTCGAATGCACGCCCACCGCCAGCCCGCCGGCGCCGGCATCGAGGTAGTAGCGCGTCAGCGCGCGCTGGCGCACCGGGTCGAGCCGACGCGATGCGTCCAGCGCCAACGGATGGGCGGGGATGACGGTGCCGCGTCGCAACGACGCGAGCACCTGCTGTGGCAACTCAGACCAGTGCTTGGGCATAGGGGAAACTCAGTAGCTGCACCCGCGCCATGCACCGGGTGAAAAGGGTTGCCGTTCTCTATACTTTACGAACGAAATCACTAGTTGGTGAATTTACTTCAACGCCAGCGTGGCTGGCAACAGGAGAGACCCATGCTCAAGCACATCGTCATCGGCGCCGCAGTCGCAGCCGCCACCCTCGCGTCGCTGTCGGCGCATGCCCAGCAGAAGGTCGACTTCGTGCTCAACTGGGTGCCGGGCGGCGACCACGCGCCCTACTACTACGCCAAGAAGATGGGCTGGTACAGCCAGGCCGGCATCGACCTGAACATCGAACCCGGCAAGGGTTCGGCACTGGCCACGCAGCGCGTCGGCGCCGGCGCCACGCCCATCGGCCTGGCCGACATGGGCGGCGTGCTGGTCGCCAAGGGCAAGGGCGCCGACACGGTGGCGGTGTTCAACGTCTACGCCAATTCGCCGCAGGGCATGTACTGGCTGAAGAGCTCGGGCATCACCGGCGTGAAGGACTTCCCGGGCAAGAAGATCGGCAACCCCGCGGCCGACGGCGCGCGCGTGATGTGGCCGGCGCTGGCCAAGGCCAACGGCATCGACCCGAAGTCGGTGACCTGGGTCAACATCGACGCCAACGCCAAGCTGGCGTCGCTGAAGGCCAAGTCGATCGACGTGACCACGTCGTTCTACAACATCCACCACATCTTCCAGCGCGAACTGGGCGACGACATGGGCTTCCTGGCCTGGCGCGACGCCGGGCTCAACCCCTACGGCAACTCGATCATCGTCAACGCCAAGTTCCTGGCCGAGAACAAGGCGCTGGTCGACAAGTTCGTCAAGGTCACGCAGCGCGCCTTTGCCGCCTGCGTGAAGGACCCGAACCCCTGCGTGCAGGCGCTGATCGACGCCAACGGCGCGCTCAAGTTCGACAACGAGCTGGTCAACTGGCAGCTGGTCGAGAAGCTGATGAGCGACAAGTACTCGCGCGAGGTGGCGCTGGGCATCCACGACGATGCACGCATGGCCGCCGACTACGCACTGGTGGTCGAGTACATCGGCGTGGACAAGCCCTTCGACGTGAAGATCGACCTACACCAACGAGTTCCTCGATCGCTCGGTCAAGATGACGAAGTAGGCAGCGACGCGCTCAGCCTGGCCGGCCGCAACGCGTCCAGCCCCGCGGCGACCGTGTGCCGCCTTGCGGCGGCACGCGCGCATTTCAGCCCAGCTCCGGACCGGCAGCCAGCACGATGGTGGACGGGTTTCCGGGCGCCGCGCGGTGCCGTGCACCATGCGCGTGAACGGGCGCTGGATGGCAAACCCCAGCCGCTCCAGCCACGGCAACAACTGCGCGCTGTCGGTCGAGCAGATCGACGTAGACGGCAACATCCAGCGGCTGCAGCGCATCGTGCAGCAGACTCATGGCGTGGCGTCGTCCTCGGCCAGCAGCGGGCCGAGCTGACAGGCCTCACGGCCGTCACGCCCGAGCACGAAGCCGCGCACGCGGCCCCCTTGCTCGACGACACGCGCAGCCTGCGGCAGCCGTTGCGCCAGCGCGCGCAACAAGGGCATGCGGCTGGCACCGAAGGCGGGTGCATCCATGGCCTCGATGGCGGGCCAGTCGCTGTCCTGCAGCGCGCGTGTGGGCGGTCCGTCGTGCAGGCCGGGCGGCGGCGCGTCGGCTTCGCGCCGGTAGCGCGCGAAGCCCCAGGTGTCCTGAAAGCCCTGCTGCACGTACACCGCATGCCCGGCGGGTGTGGCATCGAGCACGGCCGCACGGCCCTGCGACGCCAGATAGCGGCAACACGAAGCGCAGCAGTTGTTGTGCGTATCCGCGGCGCTGATACGCGGGCAGCACCAGCACCATGCTCGTCCAGGCGAAATGCTCGCCGTAGGGCAGCACGATGATCGACGCGGCCAGTTGTGTGTGCCCTTCGGCGTCGACGGCCTCGATGCCCCAACCCTGCCCCAACTGCAGCATCGTGCGCCAGTCGCTGTGATTCTGATTCCATGAGGCCGAGGCCGAAAGCCGCAGCGCCGCAGGCAGGTCGGCCAGCGTCAACGGCCGGATCGTGCCGGGTTCAGCCCGAGCCGCAGAGGGCTCGGGCCTGCGCAGGCGAGCGTCCCCGCGCAGGCGGGGCTCCTCGTCCGACTCAGTACTTTCCATCCCGCGTCGAGAAGTGCGTCGGCTTGCCCAGGCTGGCACCGCCGCGCTGCACCCAGTCGGCGGCCCAGTCGATCATCGTGTCGAGGCTGACGCGCGGCTCACCGAACAGCGCCTGCGACTGCGTGGTGTCTTCCAGCCAGGCGGTGCGGGCCTCCTGCCCGACGAGCACGGGTAGCTTGCCGAAGCGCCGGCCGAATTCGGCAGCCAGCCAGCGAATGCTGGTGTGACGCGGCCCGGTGATGTTGATCGGCGTGGCCGGCGCCGTGCAATGGGCCAGCAGGCGCAGCGATTGTTCGTTGGCGTCGCCCTGCCAGATGACATCGGCGTGGCCCATCGTCAGATCGATCTCGCGACCTTCGAAGACGGCACGTGCGACGTCGTGCAACACGCCGTAGCGCATGTCGATGGCATAGGACAGCCGCACCATGCGCCCGGGCGTGCCGTGCTTGCGTGAGCCGTACTCGAACATGCGTTCGCGGCCGACGCAGGAGTTGGCATAGTCGCCAGCCGGCGGCGTGGCCGGCGTGTGCTCGCTCGCGCCGGGCCCGTCCACCGGCACGAAGGGGTACACGCAGGCGGTGGAGAAGGAGACGATGCGCATGTCGCGGAAGGCTTCGGCCACCATCATCGGCACGCCGACGTTCATCATCCAGGTGAGCGCGGCGTTGTCGGCGGCGCCGAACTTGTGGCCGGCCATGAAGACGCAGTTGCGCACGCCCTGCGCCACGTTGGGCAAGCGCTGCAGCGCCTTCCGGTCGAGCAGGTCGCAGGCGATGCATTCGACGCCGTGGCTTTCGAGCGATGCCTTCAGGCCCGGGTCCGAAAAGCGCGCCACGCCGATGACACGTTTGTGCGGCGCCGCGCGCTTGGCCATGCGCGCCAGCGTCGGCCCCATCTTGCCGCCGACACCGAGCACGATGATGTCGCCATCGACGGCCGCCAGGTCGGCGATCAGCCCCGGCGTGGGCTCGCTCATGAAGGCCTCGAGGGCCTCGACGTCCTTGAACGACTGCGGAAGCGTGGACATGTGCGCCCCGTGCTCAGGCGGCCGCAGCGATGCCTTCGAAACGGTCCCGACCCAGCGCCAGCGCTCGCATCTTTGCATCGGCAATCGAGCGTTGCAGCATCCAGAAGCCGCAGTCCGGGTGGATGTAGCGCACGCGCCCTGCCCCCAGCACCTTCTCGGCACGCTCGATGGCCCGCGCCACCTGGTCGGCGCTTTCCACGTCGGTGGCCTTGATGTCGACCACGCCCAGGCCGAAGCCGATCTCCGGCTTCAGGTCCTTGAAAGCTGCCAGTTCCTCCGGCGGACGGTGCGCGCACTCCATGACGATGTGGTCGGCATGCAGCGCGTTGAGGTAGTTCATCAATTTGTCCCAGGTGCCCTTCTGTACCGTCTGGCCGCCATAGTTGCCGAAACAAAGGTGCACCGCCGGCGTGCCCGGCACCGCGTCGAGCATGCGGTTGATGGCCGAGGCGGCCCATTGCCATTCGTCCGGATGGCCCGGCAGGTTGGCTTCGTCGATCTGCACGATGTCGGCGTCAAGGTGCTTCACCTGCTCGGCCAGCGCGTCGGCGATCGCGTGCGCCACCTGCGCGGTATCGCCATAGTGTTTGTCGATCAGCGTCTTGGCCAGCATGTGCGGGCCGGTGACAGTGAACTTGAAGGTGCGCGTGGCCAAGGCCTTGGCACGCGCACACGCGAGCGGCAGGTCGAGGCTGCCGTGGCCGATCGGGCCGATCACCGTGCCGGGAGGGCGGGTGCGGAACTTCATGCCGCTGCTGGAGCGGTAGGCGATCAGGTCGTCGAAGGAGAAACGCTGCGTGATGCCGTCCATCGGCCGCACGAAGTACTCGATCATGCCGTTGGTCTGCGGATGGTTGATGTCGAAGCGATACAGCTCGCCGTCGCAGACCACGTCCACGCCACATTGCTCCTGCGTGTCGATGACCACGCGTGTCGCGTCCATCAGCGCCTGTTCGGAAGGGTTGGCCACCAGCCAGTCGGGCACAGGGTACGAGCCGACGACGGTGGTCTTGATTCTGGGCATGCAGGGCTCCAACGTGTGTTAACCAAATGGTGATGAACCATGCTATCCGCGCCCCCAGAAGGCGTCAACCCGAGAGAATCTCTACCAGTGCAGCCTTGACGCGCCTCACCGCTCACCGTACATTAATTCACCAACTGGATACAAACGTTCGCATGAAGCTCAGCGACACCGACCTGGCACGCTATCGCCACGTGGGCCACCTCACGGTGCCGAAGGTGTTCACGGCCGAAGAAACCGATGCGGTGGTCGCCGACATCCAGGCCTGGGGCGAGGAGTTCCTGGCCGAGCTGCCGCCGGCGCAACGCGCCTGGTACGTGGACGGCGGCGTCAAGGCGCGCTCGGTGCTGCGCAAGCTGGACAACCCGCACCACCACCGCGCGTCGGTGCAGCGGCTGGCCCGGCACCCGGCGCTGGTGCAGATGGTCGAATCGATCATCGGCCCGGGCGTGTCGGTGTACTTCAGCCAGATCTTCTTCAAGCCGCCCGAAGGCGGCGGGCCGAAGCCGGCGCACCAGGACAACTTCTACTTCGGCCCCAACGACCTGGACGGGCTGGTCACCGCCTGGGTGGCGCTGGACGATGCCACGCTGGAAAACGGCTGCCTGTACTTCGGCGAAGGCACGCAACCTCGGCCCGGTGTACGCGCACGAGGCACCGGCCGACGAGCCCTACAACCTGCAGCTGCCCGACGCCATCCTGCAGCGCCAGCCGATGATGCCGGCCCCCGTGCCGCGCGGCGGCGTGTCCTTCCACCACGGCAACACCTTCCACCAGTCGGCCGCCAATCTGTCGACGCGCTGGCGCCGGGCCTGCGCGCTGCACTACGTCAATGCGGGCACGCGCTTCGTGCAGCCTGCCCTGCCCTACGACGACTCGCTGATGCATGCGCATCAGCTGAACCCGCCAAGAAAGCAACACACATGAGCACAAGACGCCTCGGCATCGTGATGAACGGCGTGACCGGCCGCATGGGCATGAACCAGCACCTGATCCGCTCCATCGTCGCCATCCGCGACCAGGGCGGCGTGGCGCTGGCCAATGGCGACAAGGTCATGCCCGACCCGGTGCTGATCGGCCGCAACGCCGAAAAGATCGAGGCGCTGGCCAAGGCCCACGGCATCGCGCGCTTCGGCACCAACCTGGACGCCGCGCTGGACAACCGCGAGGACACGGTGTTCTTCGACGCCGGCACCACGCAGATGCGCCCCACGCTGCTGGCCCAGGCGCTGCGCGCCGGCAAGCATGTCTACTGCGAGAAGCCCATCGCCACCAACCTGAACGAAGCGGTCGAGGTCTGCCGCCTGGCGCAGGCCTCGGGCCTGAAGCACGGCGCGGTGCAGGACAAGCTGTTCCTGCCCGGGCTGCGCAAGCTGGACATGCTGCGCCGCGCAGGATTCTTCGGCCGCATGCTCAACGTGCGCATCGACTTCGGCTACTGGGTCTTCGAAGGCGACCTGCAGCCGATCCAGCGCCCCAGCTGGAACTACCGCGCCGAAGACGGCGGCGGCATGATCCTGGACATGATGTGCCACTGGCGCTATGTGCTGGACAACCTGTTCGGCGAGGTGCAGTCCATCACCTGCCTGGGCGCGACGCACATCCCGCAGCGCTGGGACGAAGCCGGCCAGCCCTATGCCGCCACCGCCGACGACGCGGCCTATGCCACCGCGCAGCTCAAGGGCCACAACGGCGAGCCGGTGGTGGCGCAGCTGACGATGAGCTGGGCCACGCGCGTGCGCCGCGACGACCTGGTGACCTTCCATGTCGACGGCACGCACGGCTCGGCCGTGGCCGGGCTGCAGGAATGCCGCGCGCAGAGCCGCGTGACCACGCCGCGGCCGGTGTGGAACCCCGACGTCAAGCAGACGATGAACTTCTTCGACCAGTGGCAGGAAGTGCCCGACGCGCAGGTCTACGACAACGGCTTCAAGATCCAGTGGGAAGCCTTCATCCGCCACGTGGCCGAGGACGCGCCCTACAAGTGGACGCTGCCCGAAGGCGCCAAGGGCGTGCAGCTGGTCGAGGCCGCGCTGCAAAGCTCGAAGGAGCGGCGCTGGATCGACGTGCCGGCGCTGGCTATGAGCACGCCGGGCCGTTCCCAAGTGCGAATCCCGGAGCACATGCGGAGGGTCGCATGACCATGAAGATCACCCTGCCCGCCGCCGACGGCTCGCTGCAGCCCTACACCTTGCGCGGCCCGGCCGGCTTCGCGCCCGCCGCGCCGGGCACGAAGCTCAACCGCATCGCCTATTCCGCCGCCCACGTGGTGGCCGATGCGCGTGCCGCCATCGACCCGTGGCTGCAATGTGCGATCGACTGGGACGCCACCATCGCCTACCGCCAGCGGCTGTGGCGCATGGGCCTGGGCGTGGCCGAGGCGATGGACACGGCGCAGCGCGGCATGGGGCTCGATTGGCCGACGTCGCTGGAGCTGATCGGCCGCCGCATCGACGCCGCCAAGGACGTGCCCGGCGCCTTCCTGGCCAGCGGCTGCGGCACCGACCACCTGGCGCCGGAAGACGCCAAGTCGGTCGACGACGTGATCCGCGCCTACGAAATGCAGATGGCGGCGATCGAGAAGCTCGGCGGCAAGCTCATCGTCATGGCCAGCCGCGCACTGGCGCGCGTGGCGAAGAGCCCGGCCGACTACGAACGCGTCTACGACCGCGTGCTGAGCCAGGCGAAGCAGCCGGTGGTGCTGCACTGGCTGGGCGACATGTTCGATCCTGCGCTGGCCGGCTACTGGGGCAGCGCCGACGTGGGTGCCGCGATGAACACGGCGCTGGGCATCATCGAAGCGCATGCGTCCAAGGTCGACGGCATCAAGATCTCGCTGCTCGACAAGGACAAGGAAATCGAGATGCGCCGCCGTCTTCCCGCCGGCGTGCGCATGTACACCGGCGACGACTTCAACTATGCCGAGCTGATCGCCGGCGACGGCGTCGGCGCGGCGGCGACGCACCAGCACAGCGATGCGCTGCTGGGCATCTTCGACGCCATCGCGCCGGCGGCCAGCGCCGCGCTGGCTGCGCTGGCGGCCGGCGACGAGGCGCGCTTCCATGCCATCCTGGCGCCGACCGTGCCGCTGTCGCGCCACATCTTCAAGGCACCGACGCGCTTCTACAAGACGGGTGTGGTGTTCATGGCCTGGATCAACGGCCACCAGGACCATTTCGTGATGGTCGGTGGGCAGCAGAGCACGCGTTCCTTGCCGCACCTGGCCGAACTTTTCAGGCTGGCCGACGCGGCCGGCCTGATCGAACAGCCGGAGCTGGCGGTGCGCCGCATGCAGTACCCTGCTCGCCTTGCATGGCGTCGATGGCTGAACGGAGCCTCCCGCGAAGCGCCGCCGCCTGCGCTGAATAGCGGGTGCCGATCCGATGCGCGACTTCTCACAGGATCATCGCTGGCTGTCGATCAATACCGCCACCGTGCGCAAGCAGCGCGGCGTGGACTGGCCCTTGCTCGACATCCTCGACGCCTGCGCCGCACGCGGTATCCGCGCGGTGTCTCCATGGCGCGATCAGGTGGCGGCGGCCGGGCTGCAGGCCACGGCGAATCGACTGAAGGCGCATGGCCTGGAACTGTCGGGTTATTGCCGCGGCGGCATGTTCACCTATACCGACACCGCCAGCCGGCAGGCGGTGCGCGACGACAACCGGCGCGCGCTCGACGAAGCCTGCACCCTTGGGCGCGCCGTGCCTGGTGCTGGTGGTCGGCGGGTTGCCGGGGGCGCTCACCGGCAAGGCGGCGCATCGCGACATCGCCGGCGCGCGCGAGCAGGTCACCGAAGGCATCGCCGCGCTGCTGCAAGACGCACGCGAGCGGCGCATGCCGCTGGCGATCGAGCCGCTGCATCCGATGTTTGCGGCCGACCGGGCCTGCATCAACACGCTGGAACAGGCACTGGATGTCTGCGACCTGCTCGACCCCCTCACGCCGACAGGTGCGGATCGTCGTGCCGGCAGCGCGGCGCTGGGCGTGGCCATCGACGTCTATCACCTGTGGTGGGACCCGAAGCTGCGCGCGCAGATCGAGCGCGTCGGCGCCGACCGGCTGCTGGCTTTCCATGTCTGCGACTGGCTGACCCCGACGACCGACCTGTTGAACGACCGCGGCATGATGGGTGACGGCGTGATCGACATTGCCCGCATCCGGGGCTGGGTCGAGGCCCAGGGCTTCAATGGCTACAGCGAGGTCGAGATCTTCTCCGCGGCCAATTGGTGGCAGCGCGACGGCGGCGAGGTGCTCGACACCTGCATCGAGCGGCATCGCCGCTGCGTCTGAGGATCAGGCAGTCGCGCCGACAAGGCCCGTGCGGCGCACGCGCCGCACATTGAATGCGCTGAGGATGAGTACGCCCTGCAGCAGCGCCAGCGCCAGCCACACGCCGCGGAAGGACCCATGGTCCATCAGCGTGCCGATGAGCAGCGGCACGAGCGCCTGGCCGATGTCCAGCCCGCCGTACACCACGCCATAGACACGGCCGGTAGCGTTCTCCGGCGCGGAGGCCTTGACCAGCAGATCCCGCGACGGCCCGGCCATGCCCGAGACGAAGCCCATTGCGCCGAAGAGCACCGGCACGGCCCATGCCGGCAGCGTGCCGAAACCCAGCCACAGCGCCACCACCGCGGCCAGGCCGAAAGCGGTGCCGACGATGCGCTCGCAACGCTCGGGATCCGAGGCCAGGAACCCGCCCAGCACCATGCCCGCGGCGGCACACACCATGTAGATCGTCAGGCACAACGCCACCCAGGCGGTGGGCACGTCGTGCAGATGGCGCGCCGCTTCGGGCGCAAAGGTCTGCACGATCGACAGCGCGCCGGCGTAGAAGAAGAAAAAGCCGAAGCACATCCACACCGCGGGAATCTTCAGGAAGTCGAGCGAGCCTTCGGCCTGTGTCGTGCCCTTGGCCGGCGCCGGCAGCGGCGCCAGTGCCAGTTCATCGCGCTTCCACCACAGCACCGCGATCACCGTGAAGACCAGCGCCGCGGCGCACAGCAGCGCCACGCGCCAGGAGAACGCCAGCGTGATCGGAACCAGCATCGCCGGCGCCAAGGCCCAGCCCAGGCTGCCGGTGATGCCATGCACGCTGTAGGCATGGCCCAGGCGGGCCTTGCCGATCTTGCGGTTCAGCACCGTGTAGTCCACGGGGTGGAAGACGCCGTTGCCGGTGCCTGCGACCACGGCGAAGAACGCCAGCATCCAGTAGCTCTGACTCGACGCAAATCCAAGCGCGGCCACGCCGAGCAGGCCGAGCCCGGCAAACAGGATCGGACGCGGGCCGTAGCGGTCGACCCAGAAGCCCGACAGCGTCTGCACCGCACACGACACCACGAAGAAGATCGTCAGCAGGAAGCCCAGCTGGGTGTAGCTGACCGCGAAGGCATCGCGCAGCCAGGGAAACAGCGGCGGCAACAGCAACTGGCTGAAATGGCTGATGCTGTGCGCCAGGCCGATCAGGCCGATGACGGTGGCGTCCTTGCGCAGGTTCGAAGCGGGCAATGCCAGTGTGGACATGCCTCTATGCTAGGCCCGGGCCATCGGGCCGGGTTACGATACTCCGTCAAGTTCTATCGAAATCATGCCAGCCATGCCCCTGCCGCCAAGGCGCACAGCCGCAGATGCGCCCGCGCGTCGGCCCGCGATCCTGGCGCCGCTCGACCCGGGTCGCCACGTACCCACCGCGCAGCGGCCGGTGCGCGCCAAGTTGCGCCGTCTTGAGCCCGACACCGAGATCCTGCCGCACAGCCATGCCTGGGCACAGGTGGCGATTTCGATCTCAGGCGTGGCTCGGATCACCGCCGGGCACGCCACCTACCTGGTGCCCGCTTGGCGCGCGGTGTGGATCCCTCCGACCGTCGAACATGTGGTCACGGTCGTCGAAGCGGCCGAGTTGCGCACGCTGTACATCCATCAGCCGCCGGGTCAAGCCGGTCCTGGCGTGCGGCTGGCCGAGCAGGCCACCTGGCGCAGTTGCCGGGTGCTGGAAGTTTCGGCACTGCTGCGCGAGCTGGTGCTGCAGCTGGACATCGGCATGGACGGCGGCGACCTGCCGGCCGAGACCCTGCTGGCACGCGAGCGGCGCCTGGGTGAACTGGTGCTGGACGAGTTGCGCCGCGCTGCCCCGGTACGGCTGGGCATCGAGTTGCCGCAGGACAAGCGCCTGCGCGCGCTGTGCGAAGCCGTGCTGGCCGACCCTTCGCGCCACGCCACACTCGACGGCTGGGCGGTGGAATCCGCCGCCAGCACGCGCACCGTGGCACGGCTGTTCCGCCAGCAGCTCGGCACCTCCTTCGGGCCCTGGCGCCAGCAAGTGCTTCTGGCTCGCGCATTGACCCTGGCGGCGCAAGGCAAGCCGATGGGGCTGATCGCCAACGACCTGGGTTATGCCAGTGCCAGCGCCTTCAGCGCGATGGTGCGGCGTGCGGTGGGCCAGCCGCCGAGCCGCTTCTTCGCCATCGCGCCCTGAGCGGCCCTTGGCGCTACGATCCGCTGCTAGAAGGGCATCGACCATGAGCACCGTGCTGTACGACTTCACCCGCCAGGATGCGAGCGGCGCCTCCTGCACCGCCCACGCCTGGGCCAAGGTGCCGGTGCCCTTGAGCCCGCCGCAGCGTGTCGCCACCAAGGCGCGCGCCGCCGCATTGCTGAAGGCGCACGACGCCGTGCTGGTGGCGCACTACTACGTCGATGGCGACCTGCAGGACCTGGCGCTGGAGACCGGCGGTTGTGTCGCCGACTCGCTGGAAATGGCGCGCTTCGGCCGCGACCACGCGGCGCAGACGCTGGTCGTGGCGGGCGTGCGCTTCATGGGCGAGAGCGCGAAGATCCTCTCGCCGCACAAACGTGTGCTGATGCCCGACCTGGACGCCACCTGCTCGCTCGACCTGGGTTGTCCGGCGGACGAGTTCGCCGCCTTCTGCGACGCGCACCCGGACCGCAAGGTGGTGGTGTATGCCAACACCAGCGCCGCAGTGAAGGCGCGCGCCGACTGGATGGTCACCAGCTCCTGTGCGCTGGCCATCGTGCAACACCTCAAGGACCAGGGCGAGAAGATCCTCTGGGCCCCGGACCGCCACCTCGGCCGCTGGATCCAGGAGCAAACCGGCGCCGACATGCTGCTGTGGAACGGCGAGTGCATCGTGCACGACGAGTTCAAGGCGCTGGAACTGGAGCTGCTGCGCAAACAGCATCCGCAGGCCATGGTGCTGGTGCACCCCGAATCACCGCAAGGCGTGGTCAAGCAGGCGCACCTGGTCGGTTCGACCTCGCAGATGCTGAAGGCGGTGGTCGACGGCGCGGCACAGGAATACATCGTCGCCACCGACAACGGCCTGATGCACCGCATGCGCCAACTGGCGCCGGGCAAGACGCTGCTCGAAGCGCCCACCGCCGGCAACAGCGCCACCTGCAAGAGCTGCGCGCACTGTCCGTGGATGGCGATGAACGCGCTGCAGGGTGTGGTTGCGTGCCTCGAAGGCGGTGTGGGTGAGATTCAGGTGGACGAGCCGGTGCGCCGGCGGGCGCTGGGCTGCATCGAGCGCATGCTCGATTTCGTCAAGCGCAACCCGGCCAGCGTGGCGCAGCCACAGGCCGGATTCGTGCCGAACGTCGGTGCGGCCTGAGAGCGGCGATGAAGTTCGCCGACAACGAGACACTGGAACAGGCGCGCGCGCGCAACATTCACGACGCGCTGCGCGAAGACCTGGGCACGGGCGATTGGACCGGCCTGCTCGTGCCCGAGGCGAAGGCGGTGACGGCCCAGGTGCGTGTGCGCGAGGACGCGGTGCTGTGCGGACGTGACTGGTTCGACGGCACGATGCATGCGCTGGATGCGCACGCCCGCATCGAATGGCACTTTGCCGAAGGCGCCGACCTGCCGGCCGACAGCATCGTCTGCCGCATCCACGCCGACGGCCGCGCACTGCTGAGCGCGGAGCGGCCGGCGTTGAATTTCCTGCAGTTGTTCAGCGCCACGGCTACGGCGACGCGCCGGTACGTGCAGGCCATCGCCGGTGCCTCGCCCAACCCCAAGGGCTGCGCCATCCTGGACACGCGCAAGACGATTCCCGGCCTGCGCCTCGCGCAGAAATACGCGGTGCGCGTCGGTGGCGGCGCCAACCAGCGCCTGGCGCTGTGGCATGGCGTCCTGATCAAGGAAAACCACATCGCCGCGGCCGGCGGTGTCGCGCCGGTGATGCGCCAGGCGTTGGCGCTGAAGGCCGGTGTCGACATCCAGATCGAGGTGGAGACGCTCGAGCAACTGCGCGAGGCGCTGGACGCTGGCGCGGTGAGTGTGCTGCTCGACAACTTCACGCTCGCGCAGATGCGCGAAGCGGTCGCCGTCACGAATGGACGGGCACTGCTGGAGACTTCAGGCGGGGTCGCGCTGGATCAGGTACGCGACATCGCCGCCACCGGCGTCGATCGCATCTCGATCGGCCGCCTGACCAAGGACGTCCGCGCGATCGATTTCTCGATGCGTGTGGTGGAGCGCATCGACACGCGCTGAAGCGCGTCGGCTCCGGGCCCTTCCGACAGCAGGCAGGCCAAGGCGGCCGGTCAGCGCATCAGCCACTCAAGCCGAGCGTCCTGATCTTCTTGCCATTGCTGCCGCTGCGCGCTGCGCGGACGAGCACGGTCGGGAAACTCACCGGCAGCGTGTGCGGGAAATCGCGGCTGTAGTGCAGCCCGCGGCTTTCGCGCCGCATCAGCGCCGAGCGCACGATCAGCTCGGCGCAATCCACCAGGTTGCGCAGCTCCAGCAGGTCGCGGTTGACGCGGAAGTTCGCGTAGTAGTCGTCGATCTCGCTGCGCAGCAGCTTGATGCGGTGCAGCGCGCGCTCCAGCCGCTTGGTGGTACGCACGATGCCGACGTAGTTCCACATCAGCAGGCGCAGTTCGTCCCAGTTGTGTGCGATCACGACCTGCTCGTCGGCGTTCTCGACCTGGCTTTCATCCCACGCCGGCAGCGCCGGCTGTTCCCCCGGCGCGTGGCCGAGGACGTGGCCGGCACATGTGTGGCCGAGCACCACACATTCGAGCAGCGAGTTGCTGGCCAGTCGATTCGCGCCGTGCAAGCCGGTGTAGGTGGTTTCGCCAACGGCGTACAGGCCTGACAGGTCGGTGCGGCCGTCCAGATCGGTCACCACGCCGCCGCAGGTGTAGTGCGCCGCCGGCACCACCGGAATGGGCTGTTTCGTGATGTCGATGCCGAGCTTCAGGCAGCGCGCATGGATGGTCGGGAAATGCTCCTTCAGGAAGCTTGCGCCAAGGTGCGTGACGTCGAGCCACACGTGGTCGAGGCCGTGCTTCTTCATCTCGAAGTCGATCGCCCGGGCGACGATGTCGCGCGGCGCCAGTTCAAGCCGCGCGTCGTGCGCCGCCATGAAGCGTGCGCCCTCGCCTTCGACACCGGGCAGGGTGAGCCGGCCCCCCTCGCCGCGCATCGCTTCGGTGATGAGGAAGCTGCGCTCCTGCGGGTGATAAAGGCAGGTCGGATGGAACTGGATGAATTCCATGTTGCCCACGCGGCAGCCAGCACGCCAGGCCATCGCGATGCCATCGCCGGTGGCGGTGTCGGGGTTGCTGGTGTAGCGGTAGACCTTGCCCACGCCGCCGGTCGCCAGCACCACGGCGGCGGCCGGCAGGGTTTCGACGCGCTGGCGGTCGATGTCGAGTGCATAGACGCCGTAGCAGCGTGGCGACTCTTCGCGCTTCAGGTGGCGCGAGGTGATCACGTCGAGCGCCATCCAGCGCTCGCGCAGCGTGATGTTCGGGTGTGCGCGGGCCTTGGCCAGCAGCGCGTCGTGGATGGCCTTGCCGGTGGCATCGGCGGCATGCGCGATACGCCGCACCGCATGGCCGCCTTCACGCGTAAGGTGCAGCCCGAGCGGACCCGCCGCGTCGGCCGAGAACGGCACGCCCTGCTCCACCAGCCAAGCCACCGCCATTGCGCTGCGCTCGGCAATGAAGCGCGCCGCGTGCTCGTCCACCAACCCGGCGCCGGCATCCTGCGTGTCGCGCACATGCGAATCGACACTGTCGTCGTCGCCGAGCACACCGACGATGCCGCCCTGCGCCCAGGAGGTGGCGCCTTCGTCCAGCTGCCGCTTGGCCAGCACCACCACCGGGCGCTCCTGCGCAATGCGAAGCGCCACGGCCAGCCCGGCCAGGCCGGCACCGACGATGACGACCGGCGCCGGGTTTGACGAAGCGGAAGAGGACGTTTCGATCATGGATGCGCCGGTAAGGGGCCTGAGGACTGGGCAGATTCTAAGGAGCGGCGATGCTGCCAAGAGATGCACGCTTCCCAGGCCCTGAATGTGCCCGATCGCACAACCTCGGTCGAAGGCCAAACCTTACACTCCGCGTGCGTCACCGCCTGCGCCCTGCCCCGCGGCCCACCGGCTGCAACGCCCCCAAAGGCCCGCCATGTCCGACACCTCGCAAGACCGCCGCTATGCCGGCCCGCCCGGCAGCTTTGTCGAGCGGCGAACAGCCGTGCCCGACACCGAGTTGATGTCGCCCGCGACGCAGATCGTCGGCGACAAGGACCTCTACCTCGGCAACGCGCCCAGCGACATCGGCCGGCGCATCGCCGACGACCAGCTCGAACTGTTCGTGGTGTGCCACCCGGCCGAAGCCATGCTGCAGCAGTTCTCGCAGCTGGCGCCGGACTTCATCACCATCCATGACATCGGCACCACCTCGTCGCCGCGGCTGCTCGCGGCCGTGGCGACGGCTTCGTCGCGCAAGCTGCAGAAGCTGGTCATCCGCCGCCAGGGCTACGGCGTGGCGCTGGCCACGCTGCAGTTTGTCGAGCTGCCGCTGACGCCGGGGCGCATGCTTCGCGTCTACACCACGCAGATCGACGCCGACACACAGACGCGACACCAGTTGGGGCAAGTGCTGCTGGCGCACAGCCGCCTGGGCGTGGTGCTGGTGGGCGAGTTGCCGCCGCACGCGCTGGGCAGCAGCCTGCAGCCGCTGCGCGATGCCATCGCCACCGGCCCCTGGCCGAATCGGCAGATGCTGTTGGTGCCGCTGGCAGCAGCCGCCACATTGCCGTCCCATGCGGCCGCCATGGTGGGCCACAGCGGCGTGATGGCGAGCACCACGCCGCAAGTGGGCAAGCCGGCGGATGCATGGGCCTTCATCAGCGGCGCCTGGAACCGCTTGAACAGCAACGCCGCCGACGCGCACGCGCCAAAAGGCCCGCCAATGGCCCCGACGCCAGCGGCTGCGGCCAACGCCGCGCGGGCCGAACTGGAGGCTTTCGCACCACCGCCCACGGCGCCGGCCTATGCGCCGACCCTGCCCATGGCGCTGGGCCCGGACGCGGGCCGTCCGGTCGCGCGGCCGGTGGCTGGTGGAACAACGGCGCCTGCGTGGGGCGGGTTGAACCTGATGCCCGGCAGCAACCAGGCCACGCCACCGACGCAAGCTGAGCGCGGCAGTGCGCTGTGGGGCGAGTACGTGCAGCGCTGCGCCGTCATCAAGGGCGTGGCGCAATGCTGCGTGTTCGACATCGACCAGCAGCGCTCGCTGGCACATTCCGGCACGCAGCGCATGGCGGATCGCCTGGCGGCAAAGGGCGCGATGCTGCATGCGGTGATGGTCGATACCGCCAACGCGCTCGGGCTCGGCCAGGCCGAGCCGGACGCCGCCATCACGCTGGCACAGCACTTCCTCCTGATTCGCCCGATGCCCGGCAAGCCGCGCATCGCCTTGCACCTGGTGCTCGACCGCGACCACGGCAACATCGGCCTGGCACGCGCGCAGTTGCATCAGATCGACCAGGCCTTGTTCGGCAGCATCGCGGCCTGAGGGCCAACGTCAGCCCTTCTGCCGCCGCGACTGGCTCGCGTCTCAGCGCTGCGCGCGGCAGTCGGCGTAGGTCTGCCGGCCTTGCTCGTCGACGAAGGCCGTGTCGCCCTTGTTCCAGAAGACGATGCGCTCGTCGGCGCTGGCATAACGCGCGCCCGAGCCGGACATCGCCTGTGGCAGCGTGAGCCGACGGCCGTCGGAAAGCGTCAGCTCCACGTGACTGGGCGTGGCATTGAAGAAGGTGGCCTCGACGCTCTGGCCGTTGGCACAGACAAACTTCGCTCGAATCGGTGCCGCCGCATCGCCACGCGGGCAGCTGCCATCGAAGTGCGAGGCGGCGCTGCAGACGCGCCCGTCCGGCAGCCGGCAGCTGCCCTGCTCGGCGGCGGTGTTGCTGGCTGCAGTCACGCTGTAGCTGCCGCCGGTGATCGCGCAGTAGCGCGCGGCAGGCGTCACGTAGCCGGTGACGCGCAAGCCGCCGACCGGGCACTGTCCACGCAGCAGCGCCCATTCCTCGCATTGCCGGTTGTCCTGGAACAGGCACACGCCGTATTGATCGCCGCGAGGTGTGCGTTCGATGCGCGTGATGCCGCCCTGTTCGCGGCAATGCACGGACGCCGGGTTGGCGAGCGTCGTCGCCGTGCTGCGCGACGGCGCCTTGCGTGGCGGCAAGCAAGGAAAGCGCGGCGAGGGCAAGCAAGCGACGGCGCATCACCAAAGGCTACAGCAGATCGGCGGCGACGAAGGGCGCCAGCAGCCAGATCTGCAGCCGCGTGCGCCAGTTGTCGCCAGGCTCCAGATGGTGAATGCGCTGGCCACCGTCAGCGGTGGTCTCGACCCACTCGATGCGCTCGCCGTCGGCCGACAGCTGCAGCTTGTAGACGTTGTGCGACAGGTCCTGCCGGAACAACGTCGACAGGGTCTGGGCGATCTGCGGGCTGTCGATGGCCAGGCCCATCTCGGTGTTGATGATGGCCGAGCGCGGGTCCAGGTTCATCGAGCCGATGAACACCACGCGGCTGTCGATGGAGGCAACCTTGGCATGCAGGCGGTCGACGCTGTGCCCCAGAAAGCCACCCAGGCCCGTGCCGCGGCCGAGCTTGGCACCGACCTCGTAGACCCGCACGCCGGCTTTCAGCAAATCGACGCGGTGCTTCGCATACTCGGCATAGACCAGCGGTTCGTCGGTGGAGGCCATCGAGTTGGTCACCAGCACGATGCGCCCGTTGGCCTCGGTAGCACCCGCGGCACGGATCATCGCCATGCCCCGTTCGCCGGGGATGAAGTACGGCGACATGATGTGCACGCTCTCCTGCGCGGTGGCAAACAGCGCCAGCGTACGCTGCGTCACCGTCGGGCCTTCGGCCGCAGCCTCAGCGTCGTCGACCTTGTGCGGGCTGTCGGCGAAGACCTGCGCCGGCGCCAGCACCAGTTGCAGCCGTCCAGCCTGCAGCTGCTGCGCCAGCGGCATGTGACCCAGCACGTCGTGCGCACGCTCCTCGATCGCGGCGCCGGCATGGACAGCGACCCGCTCGTCGAAGGTGGCCCGCGCCTGCGCCGGTGGAAGGCTCTGCGCCACGGCAGCGATCGGCCAGACGTAGCGGCTGTTCCAGTAGCGGTCGAAGACGGCCGACATCTGCGGCACCACCGGGCCCACCGACAGCACGTCCATGTCGATGAAGTTGTCGTGCCGGCTCTGCGTGAAGTACTCGTCCGCCATGTTGCGGCCACCGGAGATGGCCATGCGGTTGTCGGCGATGAACAGCTTGTTGTGCATGCGGTGGTTGATGCGGCCGAAGTCGTTCAGCGAGCTGAGCACGCGCCAGTTGAAGGAGTCCGATCGCGACGGCAGCGGGTTGAACAGCCGCACTTCGATGTTCGGGAAAGCCGCCAGTCCGGTCAGCAGCGGGTCCTTTCCCGCCATGTACAGGTCGTCGACCAGCAGCCGCACGCGCACGCCGCGGCCGGCCGCATCACGCAGCTCGCGCAGGAACTGCAGGCCGACCTTGTCGTTGCCGATCAGGTAGTACTGCACGTCCAGCGACTTCTGCGCCTGGCGCGCCAGCGCGATGCGCGCCTGGAAGGCCGTCGGGCCTTCGGGCAGCAACCTGAAGCCGGACAGCGTGGTTTCGCCGTCCGGCAGGCTGGCGGCTGCGACGCGGCCCAGCGCCGTGTGCGACACCTCGGTCAGCGCGACGCTCGGCGGCTGCGGCGTCGGCGCCGGCAGGCTGGCGCAGCCAGCCAGCAGAACCAGCAGCCCCGCCGCCAGCAGCAGGCGCACAGTGACGACAACAGAAAGAAACGACACGGCAAACAAGCACCGGCCCCGCACAAGGCGGGGCCGGCAACAGCGGTTCGAAGCGCTTCAGCCTATCACGGCACGGCGTCAGTGCACGACGCGTTCGAAGGAGAACTCGCTGCCTTCGACGTCCACCGGAATCACGTCCTTCGGACCGAACCTGCCCTGCAGGATCAGCTTGGACACCGGGTTCTCGATGCGGTGCTGAATGGCCCGCTTCAGCGGCCGTGCACCGAACACCGGGTCGAAGCCGACCTTGGCCAGTTCGGCCAGCGCGGCGGGCGACACGTCGAGCTTCATCTCCAGCTTCTCCAGCCGGCCTTCCAGCACCTTGAGCTGGATCTTGGCGATGGCCGCGATGTTGTCGCGGTCGAGCGCGTGGAAGACCACCGTCTCGTCGATGCGGTTCAGGAACTCGGGTCGGAAGTGGCCCTTGACCTCGGCCATCACCGCCTCGCGGATCAGTTCGCTGTCCTGCCCCGCCATCTGCATGATCATGTGCGAGCCGAGGTTGCTGGTCATGACGATGATGGTGTTCTTGAAGTCCACGGTGCGGCCCTGGCCGTCGGTCAGGCGGCCGTCGTCCAGCACCTGCAGCAGCACGTTGAACACGTCCGGGTGCGCCTTTTCCACCTCGTCGAGCAGCAGCACGCAGTAGGGCTTGCGCCGCACGGCTTCGGTCAGCGCCCCGCCCTCCTCGTAGCCGACGTAGCCCGGCGGCGCGCCGATCAGGCGGCTCACCGAGTGCTTTTCCATGAACTCGCTCATGTCGACGCGGATCATGTGTTCCTCGCTGTCGAACAGGAAGCCGGCCAGCGCCTTGCACAGCTCGGTCTTGCCCACGCCGGTCGGGCCCAGGAACAGGAAGGAGCCGGTCGGCCGGTTCGGGTCGGACAGGCCGGCGCGGCTGCGGCGGATGGCATCGGCCACCGCCACGATGGCCTCGTCCTGGCCGACCACACGCTCGTGCAGCTTGCTTTCCATCTGCAGCAGCTTGTCGCGCTCGCCCTGCATCAGCTTGGACACGGGGATGCCGGTGGCGCGTGACACCACCTCGGCGATCTCCTCGGCGCCGACCACGGTGCGCAGCAGCTGCGGGCCGCCCTTGCCAGACTTCGCGCCCTTGGCCTTGCCGGATTCCTTGGCTTGCGCCTCGTGCAGTGTCTTTTCCAGCGCAGGCAGCTTGCCGTATTGCAACTCGGCGACCTTGTTGAAGTCACCCTTGCGCTTGAGTTCCTCGATCTGGAACTTGATCTGCTCGATGTCTTCCATCACCTGCTTCGAGCCCTGCGCCGCCGCCTTCTCGGACTTCCAGATTTCGTCCAGGTCGGTGTACTCGCGCTGCAGCTTCAGCAACTCGTCCTCGATCAGGCCGAGGCGCTTCTTCGAGCCTTCGTCCTTCTCCTTCTTCAGCGCCTCGCGTTCGATCTTCAGCTGGATGGTGCGGCGGTCGAGCTTGTCCATCACCTCCGGCTTGGAATCCATCTCGATCTTGATCTTGGCCGCGGCCTCGTCGATCAGGTCGATGGCCTTGTCGGGCAGGAAGCGGTCGGTGATGTAGCGGTGGCTCAGCTCGGCCGCAGCCACGATGGCCGGGTCGGTGATCTGCACGCCGTGGTGCACCTCGTACTTGTCCTGCAGACCGCGCAGGATGGCCACCGTGGCCTCGACGCTGGGCTCGTCGACCAGCACCTTCTGGAAACGCCGCTCCAGCGCGGCGTCCTTCTCGACGTACTTGCGGTACTCGTTCAGCGTGGTCGCGCCGATGCAGTGCAACTCGCCGCGCGCCAGCGCTGGCTTGAGCATGTTGCCGGCGTCGATGGCGCCTTCGGCCTTGCCGGCGCCGACCATGGTGTGCAACTCGTCGATGAACAGGATGATGCGGCCGTCGTCGGCCGAGACTTCCTTCAGCACAGCCTTCAGCCGCTCCTCGAACTCGCCCCGGTACTTGGCCCCGGCCAGCAGGCCGGCCATGTCCAGCGACAGCACCTTCTTGTCCTTCAGCGACTCCGGCACCTCGCCGTTGACGATGCGCTGCGCCAGGCCTTCGACGATGGCGGTCTTGCCCACGCCCGGTTCGCCGATCAGCACCGGGTTGTTCTTGGTGCGCCGCTGCAGCACCTGGATGGCGCGGCGGATCTCGTCGTCGCGGCCGATCACCGGGTCGAGCTTGCCGGAGCGGGCACGTTCGGTCAGGTCCAGCGTGTACTTCTTCAGCGCCTCGCGCTGGCCTTCGGACTCGGCCGAGTCCACCTTCTGGCCGCCACGAACGGCTTCCACGGCCGCGGTCAGCGCCTTGCGCGTCAGGCCGTGGCCACGCACGATGCCGCCGATGTCGCTCTTGGCATCGGCCAGCGCCAGCAGGAACATCTCGCTGGCGATGAACTGGTCGCCGCGCTTGCCGGCCTCCTTCTCCGCCGCCTGGATGAGTTGCACCAGATCGCGCCCGGCCTGCACCTGGCCACCACCCTGCACGCTGGGCAAACCGCCGATCAGGCTGTCCATGGCGGTTTTCAGGGCCGCGGTGTTGGCGCCGGCACGGTCGAGCAGGGCCTTGGGGCCGTCGGGCTGGGCCAGCATCGCGGCCAGAAGGTGCGCCGGCTCGACGTACGGGTTGTCGCGCGCGACGGCCAGGCTCTGGGCTTCGGCCAGGGCCTGCTGGAAGGCAGTGGTCAGTTTGTCTTGACGCATCAAAAAGCTCCTTGGGATTGCCCGTTATTTTGGGCGCCCAAGGCACTTTTCAAGCCAGGCCGCTGCGGCAGGCTTGCGCGGCGTCAAGCCGGCTATTTGGGTGAGGCGGCGGTCTTCCCGCCCTGCACCCCGAGCGCACCGCCCGTGCCCAGGCCGCCCTTGACCGTCTGTGCCTTGTAGTTGCGCACCACCTTGACCAGCTGGTTGTAGCTGTCGGCAAATGCGGCAATGATGATCTTGCCCTCGGGCGTGTTGCTGTAGCCGCCGGCCGCACCGGCGCCCGCCCAGCCGTAGGCCGCGCCGAACATCGCGAAATCGGTGTTCTTGGCCGTGCCTTCTGCGGCGGCCAGCTGTACGCCGGAACGGTTGTCGATCATGATCAGGGTGGTCGAGGCTTCGTTGGTCTTGATGCCGCCGGCCAGCGCGCCGAGCACACCCAGGCTCTTCGTCAAGCCACCCAAGGCGCCACCCAGTCCACCCGTGTTCTGGCTGAACTGGATGCTCGGATTCATGGTGTAGTCGGCCGCCACCATCTGCCCGGGGCCCATGTTGCTGCCCTCGCGCATCTCGCCGGACTTCTGCAACTGCCGCTCCATGTTCATGTTGTGCATGGCAGCGCCGCGCTCGACGACGACGAAGCAGTTGGACTGCTGGATCATCATGCGCAGCACCGGCACAGTGGAACCCAGCTTGTAGCTCTGCAGCGTGCGATACCAGCCGGCGTTCTGATCTTCCACGACGCCGATGGTGCCCAAGGTGTCGTCACAACGCTCCAGGCTGCTGTTGGCGCCGTCAGCCGTGGCGCCGCCGGCCGCGCCGGTGACCGCACCCTTGCTACCCCCGCCGACCTCTTGTGCGCTGACGCTGCCCAGGCACAGCAACAGGGCTGCCACCAGGCCGGTACGCCGTGCAGTGATTGCCGCGGTTTGAGCTGTCGAACACTGCGTAGTCATTGAACGCTTCTCCGTTGACAATTGGATGCAGTCTGGCCTGCGCAAATATGATAGTGCTCACTGTGGGGATTGCCACCCCCCAATTGGGAGATGCGCACCGGTCATCGGCGTGGCAAGGGAACGTGGCCCGATGCACTACTCGATGATCTCGTCGCCTTCGATGCCGGCGTAGAGGCACTCACGACCCAGCCGGTCCAGGCAAAGCTCCGCCGTCCAAGGCAACATCAGCGAACCGCAGCGTGAATCGCGATACAGCCGCTCCAGCGGCAGCGATTTCAGCATCGCCTGGCCGCCGCAGGTGCGCAGCGCCAGCGCGCACACGGCATTCGCGTTTTCCATGACGCTGAAGTGCGCCGCGTACAGGCGCTGGCGCGTGTCGTCGTCGGGGTCGATGCGCGCTTCGCGAATGCTCTGCAGGAACAGCGCGCGGGTCTGTTCCAGCTTGATGCGCATTTCGGCCACCGCGTTCTGCTTGGTCGGGTACATGCGCCGCTTCACCGGTGACATGCCGGGCAGCTCGGCGCGCAGGTACTGCACCGTGAAGTCGTAGGCCGCCTGGGCGATGCCCATGTAGGTGGGCGACAACGTGGTGAACATGTGCGGAAACCGCTGCGTCGCCTGGTGGTACAGCCCTTCGGGCAGCAGGCGCGCGCTGTCGGGCACGAATACGTCCTGCAGCAGCAGGTTGCGGCTGACCGTGCCACGCATGCCCAGTGGGTCCCAATCGCCGCAGACGCTGACACCGGGGCTGGCCGCCGGGACGGCCAGGTACAGCGCATCGCGTTGCGTGGCGCCGGCTTTGTCCAGCGTGCACAACAGTCCATAGAAATCCGCTGCACCGGACAGCGAGGCAAAGATCTTGCGGCCGTCGATGCGGTAGCCACCTTCCACCTTGCGTGCTCGCGTGGCCCAGGCTGCCTTGCCGGCAGCAGCGGCGCCACCTTCGGAAAAGGGCTGTGCGTACAGCTTGCCGCCGTCCACGATCTGTGCAAAGTGCACCGCACGGTGGCGTCCATGTTCGCTGCGCTGCAACGGGCTCATGTCGAGCTGGTCGGCGATCAGGCCCGCCCCCAGGCAGGCCGAGGCGTGCATGTTGAAGGACAGCGCCGTGGCGGCGCAATGCCGACCCATCTCGGCCACCACCAATGCGTAGGTGGCGAAGTCGGCGCCGTGGCCACCGAAGGCCGTGGGCACGCACAGCGCCAGCAAGCCCGCCTGGCGCAGATCGTCGAAGTTGTCGAAGGGGAAGCTGGCCTCGCGATCGTGGCGTTCGGCGCGCTGCGCGAAGCGTTCGCGCCCCAGTTCGGCGGCTTGTGCAATCAGCTCGCGCTGCGCCTGACTCAGCAATTCGGCATTGCCCGCAATATGCGGCGGCAGATATCGCGTGGCGGCGTTCGGGTCGGCAAGCGTGGGCATGTCATGCTCCTTGCACAAGGCGGCGACGATCGGGGTGGCGGGCCATCAGAGAATCTCGCCCAGCATGCGGTAGTGGCCTGACTGGAAGACCAGCGGCGTGACCGGCGCCTCGCTCAGGCACAGCACCTGCCCGATGAACAGCACATGATCCCCCGCGACCTGCGAGGACACCTGCTCGCATTCGAACACCGCTGCGCAACCTGCCAGCACGGGCACACCGCCCAACCCCTCGGACCACTGGCCGTCGGCAAACTTGTCGGGCAGTGGCGAGGCAAAGCGGCGCGACAGTTCCACCTGACTTTCGGCCAACACGTTGACGGCAAAGTGCGAAGCGGCGCGAAAGACATCCAGGCTCGCGCTGACATTGCGCAACGACCACAGCACCAGCGGCGGCTGCAGTGACAGGGAATTGAACGAGTTTGCCGTCAAGCCGACCGGACTGCCGTCTGGGGCGCGGCAACTGACGATCGTCACGCCCGTGGCAAAGCGGCCGAAGGCGGCGCGCAGCACCAGCGATGACAGGGCGCTATCGACAAAACGCTGGTTCATGTCCAGTTCAACCTCGCAGCAGCAGCCGGGCCAGACCAAAACCCGCCGCCACGCAAGCCAGCGCACCGAAGACATGCGCCGCGGCGTGCAGCACCGCCATGAGCATGTGGCCGCGTTGCAGCAGTTGCATGGACTCCCCCGAAAAGGCCGAAAAGGTGGTCAGGCCGCCAAGAAAGCCGGTGACGAGAAAGGCGCGCGGCAATTCCGACGGCCAGCGCTCGAAACCGATCAAGGCCAGGCCGATCATGAAGCCGCCCGCGCAGTTGACGACCAAGGTGCCCAACGGAAAACCGTGCCACAGTGCATTCATCCACACCCCCGCAGCCCAGCGCATGACCGCACCGATGGCCGCGCCCAGTGCCACAGCCAGCATCGTCGCCCAAGGCAGTGCAGCGTTCATGCACTGTTTTCGCTGCGCATGCCCCAGCGCCGGAGCGCGGTGTCGTCACTGGCGCGGGCATCGACCCAGCACGCGCCCGAGGCGGTGGTTTCCTTCTTCCAGAACGGCGCTTGCGTCTTCAGGTAGTCCATGAGGAACTCGCAGGCCTGGAACGCCTGACCGCGGTGCGCCGAACTGACCGCGACGAGCACGATCTGCTCCATCGGATGGAGCACGCCGACGCGGTGCACGACCAGTGCGCCGCGAATGTCGAAGCGCGCCTGCGCCGCATCGATCATGGCCTCGATCGCCGTCTCGGTCATGCCCGGATAGTGCTCCAGCTCCATGTGCTGCAGGCGCTGTCCAGGTGCACCCTCACGCACCGTGCCTACGAAACTGGCGACGGCACCGACGCCCGCATCGCCCGCACGCAGCGCGGCGACTTCGGCCGACATATCGAAGTCCTCGCGCTGCACACGAACCCGCGCCGACACCTTCAGCCCCCGGTGACAGGTGGAAAGAAGGCCACTTCGGCGCCTTCGGTGAGCACGACGTCCTCGACGCACATTCGCTGGTCCAGCGCACAGCGCACCGAACGCCCGCGTGCCAGCAGCTCGCCGTGGCGCCCACTGCGTGCGGCCAGGTCATCGCGCAAGGTGGCGATGGAGGTGCCGGTGGGCACCTCGACTGTTTCGGTGGCGCCCAACGCTTCGCGCAGCGAGGCGAAATAGCGAACCTGGATTTTCATCGCATGATCAGTTCGGACAGCGGCAGGTAGCCTACCGTATCGCCGCGGCGGATGACCTGCCCCGGCGCGTTGTCCACCAGGCCGTCGGCCCAGACGGTGGAGGTGAGCACACCCGAGCTTTGGTTCGGGTACAGGTCGAGGCCGCCGTCGCGGTTGAGCCGCACGCGCAGGAACTCGCGCCGCTTGTCGGCTTTGGGCCAGTCGAAATGTGCGCGCAAGGGCAAGGCGGCCGGCAGCGCGGCGTCGGCGCCCTGCAGCGCCTTCAGCACCGGCGCCACGGCAAGCAGGAAGGTGACGAAGCTCGACACCGGGTTGCCCGGCAGCCCGATGAACAGCGCCGGCTTCTGGCCTGGTCGAAGCACCTCGCCGAAGGCCAGCGGCTTGCCGGGCTTGATGGCGATCTGCCAAAGCTCCAGCCGGCCTTCGGCCTGCACTGCGGGCTTCAGATGGTCTTCTTCGCCCACCGACACACCGCCGGACGTGAGGATCAGATCATGGCCTGCCCCAGCCTGGCGCAGGGCGTCGCGCGTGGCCTGCAGACGGTCTGGCACGATGCCCAGATCGGTGACTTCACAGCCGCAGGCTTGCAGCAAGGCGCGCAGGGTGAAGCGGTTGGAGTTGTAGATCGCGCCCGGCGGCAACGGATCGCCGGGCATGACGAGTTCGTCGCCGGTGGCGAACAGCGCCACGCGCGGCCGGCGCACCACCTGCAGCGTGGCCGCGCCAACACTGGCGGCCAGGCCCAGCGCCTGCGGTGTCAGACGCGTACCAGGTGCCAGCAGCACCGCGCCCTGGCGCACATCCTCACCGCGCTTGCGGATCCAGTCGCCCTGCGTCGGCACAGCAAGAATGCGCACCGAGCCGAAGCCGTCGCCAGGCACGGCTTCGCAATGCTCCTGCATGACCACCGTATCGGCGCCGGCCGGAATCTGCGCGCCAGTGAAGATGCGCGCCGCGCAGCCTTCGCCCAGATGCGCGCCGACCACACCCGCCGGGATGCGCTGCGTCACGCGCAGCAATGCACCGGGCTGCAGAGCGTCGGCCGCGCGCAGTGCATAGCCATCCATCGAGCTGTTGTCGGCCGGCGGCACATCCAGGCCCGCACGCACTTCAGTGGCCAGCACCCGGCCCAGCGAATCGAAAGTCGAGACGGTGTCGATCTCGGCAATGCGTTGTTCACCAGCACGCCGCAGCAGCCGCTCCAGCGCCTCGTCAAGGCTGAGCATTGGCGCACGCTCAGGCATATTGCTCGGTGCGATAGGCAAAACGCTCACCCTGGCTGAGCAGATCGTCGACCACGGCCGGCGCATCGTTCAGGCCAAACACCGCGCGTTGCGTGGGCACCGGCAAGGCGGCAGGTGAATCGGTGGCAATGGACACGACGAAGCGGTCTTCGACACGCTGCTGCCGCAACTTGAGCGCGGCGCTGACACCTTCCATGAGCTTGGTCTTGCCCGCGCCCGAGGCACCGCAAAAGCCGACGACATTCATGGGCTGCAATGTTCGGCGATGTAGCGCTTGACCGCCGCCACGTCGACCGGCAACACCTGGACGCGCCGGGGCAGCGCCTCGATGCCCGACATCGACGCGGGCAACGGCGGATCGACGCCCAGCGCCTCGCGGATGGTCTCGGCAAACTTGGCCGGCAAGGCCGTTTCCAGCACCAGCATCGGCACGCCCACACGCCGATGTTCTCGCGCCACCTTCAAACCGTCCGCGGTGTGCGTGTCGATCATCGTGTCGAAGCGCTGCCAGGTATCGCGAATGGTGGCCAGGCGGTCGGCGTGGGTGCTGCGGCCCGAGGCAAAACCGAACTCCGGCAGCCGTGCGAACTCCGCAGGCGTGACCTGAAAGCCGCCGTCGCGCGCGATGCCAGCGCCAAACAGCGCGGCAGTGCGCTGTGCATCGCGACCCGTCAGGTCGAAGACAAAGCGCTCGAAGTTCGAGGCCTTGCCGATGTCCATCGACGGGCTCGAGGTCTCGAAGGTTTCCACACTGCTGCGCACGCGGTAGCTGCCCGTGCGGAAGAACTCGTCGAGCACGTCGTTTTCGTTCGTGGCCGCGACCAGCCGGCCGATCGGCAAGCCCATCATGCGCGCCACATGGCCGGCGCAGATGTTGCCGAAGTTGCCGGAGGGCACGGTGAAGTCGACCGTCTCGGTGTTGTGCCTTGTCGCCTGGAAGTAGCCCGCGAAGTAGTACACCACCTGCGCCAGCAGCCGCGCCCAGTTGATCGAGTTGACCGTGCCGATCTGCCAGCGTTGCTTGAATTCGAGATCACCGGACACCGCCTTGACGATGTCCTGGCAATCGTCGAACACACCTTCGATGGCGATGTTGTGGATGTTCGCGTCCTGCAGGCTGTACATCTGCGCCTGCTGGAACGGGCTCATGCGGCCGTGCGGCGAGAGCATGAAGACGCGCACACCATGTTTGCCGCGCATCGCGTATTCCGCAGCGCTGCCGGTATCGCCCGAGGTGGCACCCAGGATGTTGAGCTGCTGACCCGCTGCGCGCCAGTTGGAATTCGAAGAGCTGCCCAAGCAGCTGCATGGCCATGTCCTTGAAGGCCAGCGTCGGGCCGTTCGACAGCGCCTGCAGGAACACGCCGTGCTCCAACGGCTTCAACGGCGTGATCTGCGCGCTGCCGAAGACCTCGGCAGTGTAGGTGCGCTGCACCAGTGCGCGCAGGTCGGCCGGACGGGATGTCGTCGATGTACATCGCACAGGATCTCGAACGCCAGATCGGCGTAGGACAACAAGCGCCAGCGTGTCAGCGTGGCGTCATCGACCTGGGGGTAGGTCTGCGGCAGGTACAGCCCGCCGTCCGGTGCCAGGCCTTCGAGCAAGACCTCGCAGAACGGCCGCAGCGCGTCGGTGCGCTCGCCTTCGGCGCGCGTGCTGAGGTACTTCAATTCAGCTCTTCCTTGCGAATGCGCACGATCGGCGCCAGCACCGTGGGCAGGCTCTGCATCTGCGCCAGCGCGGCCTGCATGCGGCCCTCGCGCGTGTTGTGCGTCAGGATGATCAGATCGGTCTGGCGTTCACCCTCGGCGCTCTCGCGCTGCAGCACCGCGTCGATGGAGATGTCATTGTCGGCCAGGATGCGCGTGATGTTGGCCAGCACACCAGCTTCATCCGCCACCTGCAGGCGCAGGTAGAACGCGGTCACGACCTCGTCGATGTGCAGGATGGGCGTGTCGTGCATCGAGCCGCGCTGGAAGGCCAGGTGCGGCACGCGGTGGTCGGGGTCGGCGGTATGCAGCCGGGTGATGTCCACCAGGTCGGCCACCACCGCAGAGGCCGTGGGCTCGGCACCCGCCCCCTTGCCGTAGTACAGCGTGGTGCCGACGGCGTCGCCCTGCACCACCACGGCGTTCATGGCGCCTTCGACATTCGCGATCAGCCGCGCCGTGGGCACCAGGGTCGGGTGCACGCGCAGCTCGATGCCCACGCCCCCGGCCGCATCGGCCAGGTCATCGCGCCGCTTGGTGATGCCCAGCAGCTTGATGCGGTAGCCCAGTTGTTCTGCATAGCGGATGTCGGCGGCTTGCAGCGAGCTGATGCCCTCGACGTAGGCCTTGTCGAACTGCACCGGGATGCCGAAGGCCAGTGCGCTCATGATCGTGGCCTTGTGCGCCGCGTCGATGCCTTCGATGTCGAAGGTCGGGTCGGCCTCGGCATAACCCAGGCGCTGCGCGTCCTTCAACGCGGCGTCGAAGTCCAGGCCCTTGGAGCGCATCTCCGAGAGGATGAAGTTGGTGGTGCCGTTGATGATGCCGGCGATCCATTCGATGCGGTTTGCACTCAGGCCTTCGCGCAAGGCCTTGATGATCGGGATGCCACCGGCCACCGCCGCCTCGAATGCCACCACCACACCCTTCGCGCTGGCCGCGGCAAAGATCTCCGTGCCGTGCACCGCCAGCAGCGCCTTGTTGGCGGTGACCACATGCTTGCCAGCGGCGATGGCTTCGAGCACCAGCGAGCGCGCGATGCCATACCCGCCGATGAGCTCGACGACGATGTCGATGTCGGGGTTTTCGATGACCAGGCGCGCATCGTCGACCACCTTGATCTGTGGCCCGACGACGGCGCGCGCTCGCGCCGTGTCCAGATCGGCGACCATCGCTATCTCGATGCCGCGTCCGGCGCGGCGGCGAATCTCCGCCTGGTTGCGCTGCAGCACCTTGAAGGTGCCGGTGCCGACGGTACCGATGCCGAGCAGGCCGACCTGGATGGGTTTGATGTCGTTCACTGCGAGTGGCGCTTTCGATAGTGGCCGAGGAAGCGCGCGATGCGGCCGATGGCATCGCCCAGGTCGTCGGAGTTGGGCAGGAAGACCAGCCGGAAGTGGTCCGGCGTCGGCCAGTTGAATCCAGTGCCTTGCACGATCAGCACCTTCTCCTCGGCCAGCAACTCGTAGGCGAACTGCTGGTCGTCGGTGATCGGGTACATCTTCGCATCGAGCTTCGGGAACATGTACAGCGCCGCCTTCGGCTTGACCACGCTGACACCCGGAATCTGCGTCAGCAGCTGATAGGCCAGATCGCGCTGGCGGCACAGCCTGCCTGCCGGGGCCACGAGATCCTTGATGCTCTGGTAGCCACCGAGCGCGGTCTGTATCGCCAGCTGCCCCGGTGTGTTGGCACACAAACGCATCGACGCCAGCATGTTCAGCCCCTCGATGTAGTCGCCGGCGTGGCGCTTGTCGCCTGAGACGATCATCCAGCCGGCGCGGTAGCCGCAGGAGCGGTAGTTCTTGCTCAGGCCGTTGAAGCTGACGAAGAGCACATCGTCGGCCAGCGAGGCGATGCTGGTGTGCGTGTGCTCGTCGTACAGCGTCTTGTCGTAGATCTCGTCGGCAAAGACGATCAACTGATGCTGACGCGCCAGCTCGACGATCTGCAGCAGCAGCTCGGGCGGGTACAGCGCCCCGGTCGGGTTGTTCGGGTTGATGACGACGATGCCCCGTGTTTGCGGCGTGATCTTGCGACGCATGTCGTCGATGTCGGGGAACCAGTCGGCCTGCTCGTCGCAACGGTAATGCACCGGCTTGCCCCCGGACAGCGACACCGCCGCCGTCCACAGCGGGTAGTCGGGCGCGGGCACCAGCACCTCGTCGCCCGAGTCGAGCAGCGCGTTCAGGCTCATCACGATCAACTCGGACGCGCCGTTGCCCAGGTAGACATCGTCCACGCCGACGCCGGCAATGTGCTTTTCCTGCGCGTAGTGCACCACCGACTTGCGCGGCGCAAACAGGCCCTTGCTGTCGGTGTAGCCGGCGCTGTGCGGCAGGTTGCGGATCATGTCCTGCACGATCTCGTCCGGCGGCTCCAGGCCGAACACCGCCAGGTTGCCGATGTTCAGCTTGATGATCTTGTGGCCCTCTTCCTCCATCTGGCGGGCCTTGTCCAGCACCGGGCCGCGGATGTCGTAGCACACGTCGGCAAGCTTGCTGGACTTCAAGATGGGCTTCAAGGCATGCGCTCCTGCGTGGTTGCCTGACGGGTGATCGGTGCAGTGTGCTGCACCGCAAAAACCTATAATTTAACCATAGGCACACAAGCGTACCTGCCTCGGGCGGGCCAGCATCTTGAAGTTCCAGCCCGACCGCAACGAAGGTGTCAATACCGTCACGCGCCACGATGCGCACGGCATCTGGGTCGGCGCCACCCGCTTCAGCCACAGCCTGCTGCTGCCCTCCACCGGCGAGGTGCGGCGCTGGGCGCCCCAGCGCGTGGAGCAACTGCTGGCCGAGCATTTCGAGCAGGCGCTGTCGCTGCAACCCGAACTGGTGATCTTCGGCAGCGGCCCGCGACTGCGCTTCGTGTCACCAGCCCTTCTTCGCTGCCTGATCGAACGACGCGTGGGTGTGGAGACGATGGACACCGCCGCGGCATGTCGCACCTACAACGTACTCGCCAGCGAAGGCCGTCAGGTGCTGGCGGCGCTGCTGCTGGACCCGCCCGGCGCCGCCGGCCCTTGATGCGCTGCAGGGCAGCCTGCTGTCATCGAGACAGCGGCAGCTTCACTTTATAATTAGTGGTTATGCCGTCACAGGCCCCGACTTCGAGAGCCGCACCATATGACCCCAGCCGTCAATAAATCCCTCCCGGAATTCGAAGCTGTCGCCACCAGCGGCGTGAAGTTCACCCCGCAAGCTTTTCTGGGCCGTACGGTTGTACTCTATTTCTACCCGAAGGACGCAACACCGGGTTGCACCACCGAAGCCATGCAGTTCCGTGACCGGCACAAGGATTTCGTCAAGGCCGGCGCCGTGGTGTTCGGTGTGTCGCGCGACAACATGAGCTCGCACGAGAAGTTCAAGAGCAACCTCGAATTGCCCTTCGAGCTGATCGCCGACACCGAGGAAAAGCTGTGCCACATGTTCGGTGTGGTCAAGAACAAGATCATGTACGGCAAGAAGGTCAAGGGCATCGAGCGCAGCACCTTCCTCATCGACCCGCAAGGTGTGCTGCGCGCGGAATGGCGCGGCATCAAGGTCGCCGGCCATGTGGACGAGGTGTTGAAGGCCGTCAAACTGCTGAAAAAAGCCGCTTGAACCTGTTCCCTGTCCGATCGATGCGTCCGACGCCGGCCTTGTGCCGGCGTTTTTGCTGAATCCTTGCCCTCATCACATCCACATGCCCCTGCCCAAGCCACCCGTCCAGAAAGCCTCGCTGCTCGCCCATACCGATTTCGAGGCCCAATCCGCCCCCCGACACGACAAGCGCGGCTTGAAGCCCCACGCCACGGCCGAAGCCGCCAGTGGCGGCTCGCTGGACCTGTTCGACAGTCGACTGGCGCCGACGGTCATGCCGGACACCGCGTCGCGGCCACATGCAGACGGTCGCGCCGGCACATGCCGACGCGGCACTGGCACAAGGTCAGCGTGAGGCGTCGGCCGCGCCCCGCGCCCGTGCCCGCCCCGCACGCGTCCCCGGTCCGGCCAAGCTCTTCGTGCTCGACACCAACGTGCTGATGCACGACCCGATGTCGCTGTTCCGCTTCGACGAGCACGACATCTTCCTGCCGATGATCACGCTGGAAGAACTGGACAACAACAAGAAGGGCCTGAGCGAAGTGGCGCGCAATGCGCGCCAGGTGAGCCGCAACCTGGACTCGCTGGCGTCGTTCACCGACGCCAAGGGGGTGGTCGATGCCTCGGCCGGCATTCCTCTGTCCAAGACCGGCCACAAGGACGCCGCCGGCAAGCTGTACTTCCAGACCACGCTGTTCGACATCAAGCTGCCCGACGGACTGCCGCAGGGCAAGGCCGACAACCAGATCCTGGGGGTGGTGCGCTCCTTGCGCGAGCAGCAACCGGGGCGCGATGTGGTGTTGGTGTCGAAGGACATCAACATGCGCGTCAAGGCGCGCGCGCTGGGCCTGCCGGCCGAGGACTACTTCAACGACAAGACGCTCGACGACGGCGACCTGCTCTACACCGGCGTGCTGGCGCTGCCGGCCGACTTCTGGGAGCGCCATGGCAAGACCATGGAAAGCTGGCAGCAAGGTGGCCACACCTTCTACCGCATCAGCGGCCCGCTGGTGCCGGCGCTGCTGATCAACCAGTTCGTCTATCTGGAGACCCCGGGCGCGGCGCCGCTGTATGCGCGCGTCACCGAGATCACGGGCAAGACCGCCGTGCTGAAGACCGCACGCGACTACAGCCACGCGAAGAACGCCGTCTGGGGCGTGACCTCGCGCAACCGCGAGCAGAACTTCGCGCTCAACCTGCTGATGGACCCGGAGTGCGACTTCATCACGCTCACCGGCACGGCCGGTTCGGGCAAGACGCTGATGACCTTGGCCGCCGGCTTGAGCCAGGTGCTGGACGACCGGCGCTACACCGAGATCATCGTCACGCGCGTCACCGTGCCGGTGGGCGAGGACATCGGTTTCCTGCCCGGCAACGAGGAAGAGAAGATGGGCCCGTGGATGGGCGCGCTCGACGACAACCTGGAAGTGCTGGCACGCACCGACACCAGCGCCGGCGAATGGGGCCGTGCCGCCACCAACGACCTGGTGCGCAGCAAGATCAAGATCAAGAGCCTGAACTTCATGCGCGGGCGCACCTTCCTGAACAAGTTCGTCATCATCGACGAGGCGCAGAACCTGTCGCCCAAGCAGATGAAGACGCTGATCACCCGCGCCGGCCCGGGCACGAAGATCGTCTGCCTGGGCAACCTGGCGCAGATCGACACGCCCTACCTCACCGAAGGCTCGTCGGGCCTGACCTACGCGGTGGACCGCTTCAAGGGCTGGCCGCATGGCGGGCACATCATGCTGGCACGTGGCGAACGCTCGCGCCTGGCGGATTTCGCCTCCGAGGTGCTGTGACCCGTGCGGGCGCTTGCGCCCGCAGCGCGTCTACGCCACGTGCATGCGCAGGAAGCTCGCAAAGCGCGGCACGCCGTCATCGGTGAATCCGCGGTGCGTGAAGCTCACGATCGCGCCCAGCGGCGGCGGCGATTCGCGTTGTGCATCGCTGAAACCGGTGCCGATGAGGAACTCGACGCCTGCCTGCGTGCGCACGCGCAGCGCGCCCAGGCGTCCAGCGTGTTTGCCACGGCCGGCCACATGCGCGATGACCTGCGCCTCGGCATCGTGCAGCGGCTTGAGCTTCAGCAGTGTGCGGCTGCGCCCGACTGCGTAGCTTGCATCGGCACGATGCAGCATCAGGCCCTCGCCGCCGCCGCGGATGACCTCGTCCAGGCGTTGCGCCAGCGCCTGACGGCTGGCCACAGTCGCCTGCGGCACGGCAACGAGCCAGGGGCAAGCGGCCTGCTGCACGACGCTGCGAATGCGCTCGCAGCGAGCCTCGAAATCACCCTCGCCTTCGGGCAGTTCGAACACCATGTAGCGCACCCCGCGCCATGCCGCATCGTCCGCCACCTGGCGCCGCACCGTGCCCATCAGCGCTTCGAAGCGACCGCGTCCCAGCCACAGCTCACCGTCCAGCGGCGACGCCGGCAGTCCTGCAACAAACCAGGCCGGTGCGCTCACGGCCAGGCCACTGCGAAAGCGCAGCCGTCGTCCATCCCAGACGGCACGCACGCCGTCGTACTTTTCGCTGACCAGGAAGCCGGCGGGATCGATGTCCGGTGCGGCCTCATGCGCCAGCGGCAACGGCGGCGCGCCGATCGCCGTGGTTGGCCGGGCGAAGCTGGGCAGGCACGGCGGCAGCAGCGCCATCGATGCGATGAAGCTGCGGCGGGTGAATGGCGTGGACAGCATGGCGAACTCCGCGAAGGTTGAGCACCGGCCCGGCCGCCTGATTGGCGGACCGGGCTTCGGCATGCGCAGTGTTCGACAATCGCTCGTCCGCGCCCATCCCTCCTGCGGCGGAGCGCCGCACCCCCTGATGGGGGAGAGGCGCTACTTCGGCGTCATCAGGTCCTTGACCTGCTGCAAGGCCGACGGGTCTTCGATGGTGGTCAGGTCACCCGGATCGCGATGCTCGGCCACGGCCTGCAGCGCACGGCGCAGGAGCTTGCCCGAGCGCGTCTTCGGCAGCGCGCCGACGAAGTGCACACGCGCCGGGCGCGCCACCGCGCCGAGCTGGCTGTCGACGACCTTCATGATCTCGCCTTCGAGCTTCAGGCGCGCGTTCGGGTCGGTCAGCGCGCTCGCGTCCCTGGCGATGACGAAGGCCATCGCCACCTGGCCCTTGAGCGCGTCCGCGACACCGACCACCGCCACCTCCGCCACGTTGGCGTGGCTGGAGATGCTTTCTTCGATCTCGCGCGTGCCCAGGCGGTGGCCGGCCACGTTGATGACATCGTCGGTGCGGCCGAGGATGAAGTAGTAGCCGTCGGCGTCGCGCACGCCCCAGTCGAAGGTGTTGTAGAGCTGCTTGCCGCCGATCTGACTCCAGTAGGTCTTGACGAAGCGCGCGTCGTCCTGCCACACCGTCTGCATGCAACCGGGCGGCAGCGGGCCTTCGATCATGAGCACGCCCTTTTCGCCCGCACCGCGCACTTCCTCGCCAGTGGCCTCGTCGAGCAGCTTGACCTTGTAGCCGTACATCGGCACACCCGGCGAACCGAACTTGCTGGGGGCCTTTTCCACGCCGTTGGCGATGGTCAGGATCGGCCAGCCGCTCTCGGTCTGCCAGTAGTTGTCGATGATCGGCTTGCCCAGGGCCTCGGCGATCCACTTCGCGGTGGGCTCGTCCAGCGGCTCGCCGGCCAGGTACAGCGCGCGCAAGGACGACAGGTCGTATCGGCTCAGGTACGCCGGATCCTGTTTCTTCAGCACACGCACCGCGGTGGGTGCGCTGAACATCGCCGTCACCTTGTATTTCTCGACCAAGCGCCACCAGATGCCGCCGTCGGGCCGCGTCGGCAGGCCCTCGTACAGGATCGTCGCCATGCCGGCGATGAGCGGGCCATAGACGATGTAGCTGTGCCCGACGACCCAGCCGATGTCGCTGGTGGAGAAGTACGTCTCGCCCGCCTGGCCGCAGAAGATGTGCTTCATGCTCGCCGCCAGAGCGACGGCATAACCGCCGGTGTCGCGCTGCACGCCCTTGGGCGTGCCCGTCGTGCCGCTGGTGTAGAGCGTGTAGCTCGGATGCGTGGCGTCGAGCCATGCGCAGGGCACCACGGTGTCCAGGTGCTGCTCACGCAGCACGGCATAGTCCGCGTCGCGTCCGGCGACGCGTGTGAAGTCGCTCAGGCCGCGGTCGACCATCAACACCTTGGCAGGCTTGTGTGCGGCAAGTTCGATGGCCTCGTCGAGCAGGCCCTTGTAGGGCATGACCTTGCCGCTGCGGCTGCCGGCGTCGGCGCTGACGATGAGCACGGGCGTCGCGTTGTCGATGCGGCTGGCCAGGCTGACGCTGGCAAAGCCACCGAAGACGACCGAATGGATCGCGCCGATGCGCGCGCAGGCCAGCATCGCGAAGGCCGCCTCGGCGATCATCGGCATGTAGATGAGCACGCGGTCGCCCTTCTTCACGCCCAGCGCGATCAGGCAGGCGGCCATGCGTTGAACTTCGGCGTGCAGTTCGCGGAAGCTGTAGCTGACTTCTGCGATCGACCTCGGTGGACACCCAGATCAGCGCCGCCTGGTCGGCGCGCTGCGCCAGGTGGCGGTCCACCGCGTTGTGGCACAGATTGGTCTGGCCGCCGGCAAACCAGTTGACGAAGGGCGGGCGGCTGTAGTCGCAGACCTTGTCGAAAGGCTTGTGCCAGTCGATCAGCCGGGCCTGTTCGGCCCAGAAGGCGTCGGGCTCTTCGATGGAGCGGCGGTGGAAGTCCGCGTAGGTCATGGGTGTCTCCTGCGTTGGTGAATGCCAGATGCGGGCGCGGGCCCGGCGCAAGGCCGATCATGCGGCCTGGGCCGCTTCGCGACTTTGCGGTGCGTCATCCCGGCTGGTATTTTCCCGTGCACGGTTCTGCCCTGGCCCCGCGCGCGGGCGGCCTTGCGCGGCGGCTCGCTCGTATCATTCCCGTCCATCGGGGTGGAAACAAGGTGGCTGGTGCGTTCGCCGTGGTCCGATCCACGCCGGAGTTCGCCTGCCGGGTCCGGTCCACTGAGTCGGGGCATGCATTGGCGGACTACATCGTGATCTTTGGCGCCGCGGTGCGCCCCGACGGCTCGGCAAGCGGCCGCTCTGACGCTCACGGGTGACAAGCTCTCCTATGGTGTGACGGCCGGTGTCGTGCTGCCTTCGGGGCGGGTGCGCTTCACCTTCTCGCCCGAAAGGGCGAATGCCGTTGCCCACGCGATGCTCGCTGCGCGCAGCGGCAATGCTGCGGCGCAGCGTGTCATCAACCGCGACAAGTACATCTGCAAGGTGGCCGGCGCGCGCGAGCGCCAGGAGACACCGAGGCCGCCCGAAATCTGCAGCCATGTGAAGGCCTCTTGATGTGCATGCGGTCCGCAAAGGGCCTGAAGGCACAATGGCGCGATGGGTGAAAGCTACATTCCATTGACCGATCTGCGTCGCAGCCTGCCGCTGCCGACACCGTCGCCCCACGCCGCCATGGTCAACGGCGCGCTCGCCGACCGCCTGGGCCGGCCGCTGCGTGACCTGCGCATTTCGGTCACCGACCGCTGCAACTTCCGCTGCAGCTACTGCATGCCGAAGGAAGTCTTCGACAGGAGCCACGTCTTCCTGCCGCAGACCGCGTTGTTGAGCTTCGAGGAGATCACGCGCATGGCGCGGCTGTTCGTGGCGCAGGGGGTGCGCAAGCTGCGCCTGACGGGCGGCGAGCCGCTGCTGCGCAAGAACCTGGAAACGCTGGTGGCCATGTTGGCTGCGCTGCGCACGCCGGATGGCGACGCGCTGGACATCACGTTGACGACCAACGCGTCGCTGCTCGCGCGCAAGGCCGCTGCGCTGAAGGATGCCGGGCTGCAGCGCATCACGGTCAGCCTGGACGCGCTGGACGACACCATCTTCCGCCGCATGAACGACGTCGATTTCCCGGTCGGCGACGTGCTGCGCGGCATCGAGGTGGCACAGGCCGTGGGGCTGGCGCCGATCAAGGTGAACATGGTGGTCAAGCGCGGCGTCAACGAGCAGCAGATCGTGCCCATGGCGCGGCACTTTCGCCACTCGGGCATCGTGCTGCGCTTCATCGAGTACATGGATGTCGGCGCCACCAACGGCTGGCGCATGGACGAGGTGCTGCCCTCGGCCGAGGTCATCGCCATGCTGCATGAAGCCCATGCGCTGGAGCCGCTGCAGGCGAATGACAGCGGCGAGACTGCGCAACGCTGGCGCTATGCCGACGGCGCTGGTGAGATCGGCGTGATCTCCAGCGTGACCCGCGCCTTTTGTCGCGACTGCAACCGCGCCCGGCTATCCACCGAGGGCAAGTTGTTCCTGTGCCTGTTTGCCTCGGCCGGGCATGACCTGCGTGCATTGCTGCGCGGCGGTGCCAGCGATGCGCAGATCGAAGCGGCCATATCCAGCATCTGGTCGACGCGCGAAGACCGTTACTCCGAGCTGCGCGGCGCACTGTCCGACAAGCCCACCGGCGCGACCGCCGCGGCCACGCGTCGGGTCGAGATGCACTACATCGGCGGCTGAACCCCCGAAGTCCGCGCACATGTGGCCGAACTGGAGGACCTCGCCCACGCGCTGGCGTCTGCTGGCGGCCACGCTCGGCAGTTTGGCACTGCCCTGGCTGCTGGGCGAGTGGGCCAAGAGCTTTCACCAGCCCGGTCTGGTCGACGACGCACAGCGCAGCCAGATGTTGATCGACTTCATCGTGGCCGGCACGATGCTGTTTGCGTTGACGATGGTGCTGACCGTGGCCATCGGCTGCTGGATCGGTGCGGTGATGCGCGGCCCGCGCCGCGACGGCGATGCCTTTCCGGCCAATCAAGGCATGCCGCGCCACGATGATTGAGGCTGTGCGAGCGGGCGGCAGTCAGTCGCTGCAGCAGATTGCAGCCGGACTCGAAGGCTACGACCCGGACGCCCTGCCGGTAGATCGGGCGCAGGCCTTCATTGCACAAATGTTGCCGCAGGTGCAGACGGTGGAGCAAGTGTCGATCCGCGATGCGCTGGGCCGGGCGTTGGCACACGACATCGTCTCGGCGATGGACGTGCCGCCGCACGACAACTCGGCGATGGACGGATTCGCCCTTCGCGGGGCCGAACTGTCGGCGCATGCGCCAACGCACTTTGAGGTCGTGGGCAGCGGCCTGGCCGGGCAGGGTTTTTCGGGCGAAGTGCCGGCGCTGGGCTGTGTGCGCATCACCACAGGCGCCGTCATGCCGAACGGGCTGGACACCGTCGTGCCGCAGGAGTTCACGCAGATCGATGCCGCGGGGCGGCTGATCGTGCCGGCGGGGCTGCTGCGTAGCGGCGACAACCGGCGCTTGGCTGGCGAGGACCTGGCGCGCGGCGAAGCCGCGCTCGTGGCGGGCCGCGTGCTGCGGCCGGCCGACCTGGGGCTGCTGGCCTCGCTCGGGCTCGATTCGGTGCCGGTTCGCAGGCGTCTGCGCGTGGCCTTCTTTTCCACCGGCGACGAGCTGCGCTCCATCGGCGAGCCGCTCGATGCCGGCTGTGTCTACGACAGCAACCGCTACACGGTGTGGGGCATGCTGCAGCGACTGGGCGTGCAGGCCATCGACCTGGGACTCGTGCGCGACGATCCCGCGGCGCTGCGTGAAGCCTTCACGCAGGCCGCGGGCTGCGCCGATGCGGTCATCACGTCGGGCGGGGTCAGCGTGGGCGAGGCGGACCACACCAAGCGCATCATGGCCGAACTGGGCGAGGTGATGTTCTGGCGCATCGCCATGCGGCCGGGTCGGCCGATGGCGATCGGGCGCATCGGTGCAGCGCCAGGGTCAGTGAACGCACAGGACGCACCCGCCATCCTGTTCGGCCTGCCGGGCAACCCGGTGGCGGTGATGGTCACCTTCTACGCCTTCGTGCGCGATGCGCTGTTGCGCATGGCCGGGGCCACGCCCGAGCCGCTGCCCATGCTGCATGCCGCCAGCACCGCGCCAATCCGCAAGAAGCCAGGGCGCACCGAGTACCAGCGCGGTTTTGTCAGCCGCGCGGCCGACGGCCACTGGCAGGTGGCCATCACCGGGGCGCAAGGCAGCGGCATCCTGCGCAGCATGAGCCAGGCCAACGGCATGGTGCTGCTGCACCACGATCAGGGCAACGTCGCGGCCGGTGAATGGGTCGACGTGATGCCCTTCGACGCCTTGATGTAAGGCACGGGGCAGGCAGCGACCCCGTGGTCTTGGCCACCAGCTCCTGGAGGCTCGACGGACTGGGTCGGTCGCGGCCCCCCGCTCAGGCGGGCGTCTGCGGCACCGGGTCGTGCGGATGCACGACATCCGACGCCAGCGTCGATATCTCGCCCGGCACCTTCTTGCGCGCCAGCAGCGTGTACATCGTCGGCACCACGAAGAGCGTCAGCAGCGTGCCCAGCGACATGCCACCGACGATGACCCAGCCGATCTGCTGACGGCTTTCAGCGCCGGCACCCGATGGCCAAGGCCAGCGGCAAGGCGCCCAGCACCATCGCACCGGTGGTCATCAGGATCGGGCGCAGGCGCAAGCTGGCGGCCTCGACCACCGCCTCCTTCACGCTGCGACCCTGCTGGCGCAACTGGTTGCTGAACTCGACGATCAGGATGCCGTGCTTGCTGATCAGCCCGACCAGCGTGATCAGACCGATCTGCGAATAGACGTTGAGCGTGCCGCCGGTCCAGTGCATCGCCAGCAGCGCGCCGACCATCGACAGCGGCACCGCCAACAGGATGATGAAGGGGTCGACGAAGCTCTCGAACTGGGCCGCCAGCACCAGGAAGATGAACATCAGCGCCAGCACGAACACCAGCCCGAGCGCACCCGAGGACGAGCGGAATTCACGGCTCACGCCGTTGAGTTCGGTGGCGTAGCCGCCGGGCAGCAGCTTGGCGGCCGTCTGGTCCATGAACTGCAAGGCCTCGCCCAGCGCATAACCCGGCGCCAGGTTGGCGGTGATCGACACCGAGCGGCGCTGGTTGAAGTGATTCAGCTCGCGTGGACTCACCGCCTCGCGCACCTTGATCAGAGCGCTCAGCGGCACCATCGTGTCGTTGCGGCCGCGCACGAAGAGTTTTTCGATGTCTTCGGGCGTCGTGCGGCCGCGGCCTTCGGTCTGCACCAGCACGTCGTATTGATCGGCGTCGCGCTTGTAACGGGTCACGGCGCGCCCACCGAGCATGGTTTCCACCGTGCGCGCCACGGCGTCGACGTTGACGCCCATGTCGGCGGCGCGCGAGCGATCCACCTCGACGAAGATCTCCGGCTTGTTCAGCCGCAGGTCGGTGTCGGGCTGCACGAAACCCGGGTTCTTGGCAATCTCGGCCATGAACTGTTGGGACACGCGCGACAGGTTCTCGTAGCTGTCGCTGGTGAGGATGACGTAGTTGATCGAGCGTTCGCGAAAGCCCTGCCCCAGGCTGGGTGGTGTGATCGGAAACGCCGTCACTCCCGGCAGTCCCTGAAACTGTGGCTGCAGCGCACGTGCCAGCTCGATCGTGCTGCGCTTGCGCTCGTCCCAATCCACCGTCCGCATGAAAGACACGCCTTGCGACACGGTCGGGTTACCGGCGACGACGAAGACCCGGTCGAACTCCGGGTAGGTGCGGCCGATGTCTTCGATGGCACGCAGGTAGCGCGCGGTGTAGTCCAGGGTCGCGCCGTCGGGTGCGTTCACCGTGGTCAGGATCACGCCGCGGTCTTCGAGCGGCGACAGCTCGCTCTTGGCGTTGCTGAACAACCACCAGCTGCCGCCGCCCGCGGCCGCCATGACCAGCAGCACGATCCAGCGCTGCGTCAACACCCAGCGCAGCGCACCGCCGTAGGCATTGCCCCAGGCCGACCAGCACCCTCTCCATGCCACGGTCGAAGCGGTTCGGCTTGGGGTTGTGGCGCAGCAGCTTGCTGCACATCATCGGCGTCAACGTGAGCGCGACGAAGCCGGAGACGATGACCGCACCTGCCAGCGTGAGCGCAAATTCGGCAAACAGCCGACCAGTGCGTCCCGGCGTGAAGGCCAGCGGCGCGTACACCGACGCCAGGGTCAGCGTCATCGCCACCACGGCGAAGCTGATCTCCTTGGCACCCTTCAGCGCCGCCTGAAAGGGCTCGAGCCCTTCCTCGATGTGGCGGAAGATGTTCTCCAGCACCACGATGGCATCGTCCACCACCAGGCCGATGGCCAGCACCAGCGCCAGCAAGGTGAGCGTGTTGATGGTGAAACCGGCCGCCGCCATGATGCCGAAGGCGCCGATCAGGCTGACCGGAATGGTCACCATCGGGATGATCGATGCGCGCAGCGTGCGCAGGAAGACGAACACCACCAACGCCACCAGCAGCACCGATTCGGCGATCGTGCGATACACCGATTTGACCGAACGGTCGATGAACACCGAGTTGTCGTTCGCCACCTGCACCCTGACGGACGCAGGCAGCTCGGCCTGCAACTGCGGCAGGATCTTGCGCACCGCAGCGGAAATCTCCAGCGGGTTGGCGGTGGCGTTGCGGATGATGCCGGCGGAGATGGACGGCTGCCCATTAAGGCGCACGCTGCTGCGCTCGCTGGCGGCGGCCTGCTCGATGCGTGCCACGTCGCGCAAGCGCACGGTGTAGCCGTTGACCGACTTGAGCGCGATCTCGGCAAACTGCGCCACAGTGTTCAGGTCAGTGCGGGCAGTGACGCTGAACTCGCGTTGCTGACTTTCGATGCGCCCGGCCGGCACCTCGAGGTTCTGCTTGCGGATCGCGTCCTCCACGTCCTGCACCGTCAGCTTGTAGGCGGCGAGCTTGTCCGGGTCCAGCCAGATGCGCATGGCGAACAGGCGATCGCCATTGACCTGCACGTTGGACACGCCAGGCACGGTCTGCAGCCGCGGCTTGACGATGCGGTTGATCAGGTCGGTGACTTCCAGCGGGCTGAGCGCATCGCTGGTGAAGGCCAGCCAGATGGTCGGCGTGGCATCGGCCTCGACCTTGGCGATGATCGGTTCATCCACCGCGTCGGGCAGCCGACCGCGCACACGCGAGACACGGTCGCGCACGTCGGCGGCGGCATCGTCGGGGCTCTTCTCCAGCTTGAAGCGCACCGTGATCTGGCTTTGCTCGGAGCGCGAGATCGAAGTGATGATGTCGACACCGTCGATGCCGGCGATGGAATCCTCCAGTGGCTTCGTGACCTGGGATTCGATGACCTCGGAGGACGCGCCGATAAGCTTGGTGGTGACGGTGACCACAGGTTCGTCGATGCGCGGGTACTCGCGCACCGACAGGCGATCGAAGGACACCAGGCCGATGAGCACGATCATCAGCGACATCACCGTCGCGAAGACCGGGCGGCGGATCGAGATTTCGGAGATGCGCATGGCGGTCAGGCCATCGTCACGGTGACGGCGCACGCGGCGCCGTCGTGCCATTGGCCACCGTCGCACCCGCTGCGGCGGGCCCGCTGGCCGGACGCGCCGCACCATCCGCCGGGCGTGGCCCTGAGCTCGGGCGCGAAATATCGACCACCTTCAAGGGAAGCGAATCGCCGCGCAACAGCCGCGTCTGTCCGGCCGTGACCACCAGATCGCCGGCCGACAGGCCTTCGAGCACCTCGACCTTGCCTGGCAGACGCAGCCCGATGCGTGCTTCGATGCGCTTGGAGACTTTGCCTTCGGGGGTATCGACTACCTTGTACAGATACTGCTTGCCGCCCATCGGCACCAGCGCCTCCTCGGGCACCACCATCGCGTTCTCGCGCCGCGTGAAGACGATGCGCGTGCGCGCGAACAGCCCCGACTTGAGCACGCCACCGGGGTTGTCGAGCCGGGCTCGCACCAGCAGCGAGCGCCCGTTGGCGTCGATCAGCGAATCGAGGGCCTCGATCCGACCCGAAAAGCGCTGGCCAGGCATGGCATCCAGGCTCACTTCCACGACCTGACCGCTCTTCACGAGAGCGATGAAACGTTCGGGCAGGCGAAAGTCGACCCAGACCTGCGACAGGTCCTCGATGCTCACCAGGTCGGCGCCATCCTTGACGTAGTCACCGAGATCGACGTTGCGGATGCCGGCCATGCCATCGAAAGGCGCGAGGATGCGCATGCGCGCCAACTGCGCATCGGCCAGCGCCACCTGCGCCTCGGCCACTTCCAGTGCGGCAGCGCTCTGATCCACCGCACTTTGACTGACGAAGTTCTCGGCCACCAGTTCCCGGTTGCGTTGCATGTTGGTGCGCGCGATGCTGGCCTGCGCTTGCGCCTGCTTGAGTTGTGCCTGCTGCAAGGTGTCGTCGAGTTGCACCAGCAACTGACCGCGCTTCACGCGCTGACCATCGTTGAAACCGAGCTTGGCGATGCGCCCACTCACCTCGGGTCGCAGCATCACACCCTGCCGTGGCCGCAGCGAGCCGACCGCCTGCGCGTCGTCTTCGAGCGTCATGACCACGACCTTGCCGACCTCGACACCCGCCGGCCCTGCGGGACCAGCGCCCGGCCCACCCGCAGCGCCGGATGCGGCGCGCGCCCCGGCTGGCGACGCGGCGGTCATCGCAGCGGCGTCGGCGGTTGCGACCGCCTTGGGACGGTTCTGCCACCACCACGCAGCCACACCCAAGGCCACGATGCCCAGCACCGCCACCCAGGTATGCAGCTTCTTGAAGGTCATGTTGTTTCCGCCATCACGCACTTTAGCGTTTGCCCGGACAACGCGTCAGACCCGATTCGAATGGTCCGCGACGGGCACGCCGCGATTGGCCAACGCGTCTGCGCGTTCATTGCCCGGGTCGCCGGCATGCGCCTTGACCCAGCGCCAGCTCACCTGATGCTTTTGGACGAGCGCATCCAGCCGTTGCCACAGGTCGATGTTCTTCACCGGCTTGTGATCCGCCGTCTTCCAGCCCCGCGCCTTCCAGGCGTGGATCCAGGTCGTGATGCCGTTGCGCAGATACTGGCTGTCCGTGAACAGCGTCACGGCACAGGGCTGCGTCAGCGAGGCCAGCGCCTCGATCGGCGCGGTCAGCTCCATGCGGTTGTTGGTGGTCAGCAGTTCGCCGCCGCAGAGCTCCTTCGTATGCTCCGCCGACTTCAGCCAGGCGCCCCAGCCGCCGGGCCCCGGGTTGCCCTTGCAGGCACCGTCGGTGTAGATCACGACTTCCTTCATTCACACAACTCCTCGGCCTGCTGACGTTGCCGGTTGGCCACCACGGCGCCCGCGGCGCGAGCCTTGCGCACCTCGGGCCGTGCCAGCCCGACAAGCCGCATGCCACGCACGCGTTTCACCGCCACCAGAAAGTACACCGCACCGAAAACGGGCCACCAGCGCTCGCCCACGCCTTCCATCCAGGCCGAGCGCTCGAGCCAACGCGCCGAGGTATAGGGCGGGCGATAACAACCGAAGCGGCCGCCTTCGACCTCGAAACTGAGCAGCCGCAACCAATCGCGTAGACGCCAGTAGCCCAGGAAATCTCCTGCGCGGGGCAAGAACAACTTGCTGCTGCCGGCCAGGCCGACGGCGCGGCGCGCGTGGCCCAGGCGCTGGCGCAGGCCCCACATGCTGACGGGATTGAAGCCCATGATCATGACCCGGCCCTCGGGCACGAGCACGCGCTCGACCTCGCGCAAGGTCAGATGAGGGTCGCGCGAAAGTTCCAGCGCATGTGGCAGCACCACCAGGTCCAGGCTGTGGTTCGGGAAAGGCAAGGCATCGAAGTCGCAGTACAGGTCCGCCGCCGGTTCTGCACTTAGGCCGCTGTTCTTGGCTTCATCCACCGCGGAATCTGCCGATACTTCGCTGGTAGCCATCGCGTCGCGCGCCAGCCAGCGGTGCGGCATGCGGTTGCTGCGAAGGCCCTGCAATTGGGGCAGGCCGAGCTGCAGCGCGTGGTAGCCGAAGACATCGACCACCGCTTGATCCAGACGGGCCTGCTCCCACTGAAGCAGGCACTGGCCCGGCGCGCTCAGCAGCCATTCGCCCAACTCTATAATCGAAGCTTCACGAATCATGACGTCGACAGCCCTGAATACCTCGACACTTCGGCCCATGCGCATGCCACTGGCGGGGATCCGCGCCGACAGCTTCGATCAAAAGGGAGCGCGGCGCCGTCGGGCCAACAGTGCCAACGAGCACTCGTTTGCGGCCAGCGATGCGGCGTTGCCGGTCATTCTAGAGGGCGCTCGATTCGTCTCATGCGCAACGCCACGGCGCGCGGTGTTTTGGCAAGATGTGTTGCCATTTGTCGAAACCGCCGAGGCGCGATTTCGGCGGTCGCGTCGATGAGCCTGGCTGGCGCGCGCGTGCTGCGCGGCCAGTGCGTCGTCTGGGTGCTGGTGACGGCGTCCTGGATGACAGGATGTGCCAACATGGCGCCAAGCGAGCCGGCGGTCGTGGCCGCGCCGAGCCCGGCCAGCGCACCGGCGATTGCCGTGGCCGAGCCGGCAGTCGTCGCCATCGCCGCACCGACCGCCGCACCCGACACGCTGCAACCGGACGGCCAGCCCTACCTGTTTGCGCTGGACCCGCAGCGCCCGTCGGTGATCGTCGACATCGACGATTCCACGGCGCGCACCGATCTTTGGGTGCGTGTGCGCACGGGCTTTGCGATGCCCGACCTGGACAACAACCTCGTGCTCAAGTGGCAGCAGTACTACGCCTCACGACCGGACTATGTTCAACGCATGACCGAGCGCGGTGGCCGCTACCTGTTCTATGTGGTCGAGGAAATCGAGAAGCGCGGCATGCCCACGGAGTTGGCGCTGCTGCCCTTCATCGAAAGTGCCTTCAATCCGCAAGCCATGTCGGTGGCCCGCGCCTCCGGCATGTGGCAGTTCATGCCGGCCACGGGCAAGGATTTCGACTTGAAGCAGAACCTTTTCCGAGACGACCGTCGCGACGTGCTGGCCTCCACGCGCGCGGCACTCGACTACCTGGAGATGCTGCAGCGCCAGTTCGGTGATTGGCAACTCGCCTTGGCGGCCTACAACTGGGGCCAGGGCAGCGTGCAGCGCGCCATCGACAGGAATCTGAAGGCCGGGCTTGCCGCCACCTACGAAAGCCTGCGCATGCCCGACGAAACGCGCAACTATGTGCCCAAGCTGCAGGCGGTGAAGAACATCGTGCTGAATCCGCAGGCCTTCGCCATCACCCTGCCGGTGCTCGAGAACCACCCTTATTTCCTGAGCGTGCCGATCACCAAGGACATCGACGTCGATGTCGCAGCGCAGCTGGCCGACATCTCGCTGGACGAGTTCCAGCAACTCAATCCGCAGATGAACAAGCCGGTGATCCTGGCCGCAGGCACGCCGCAAGTGCTTCTGCCTTACGACAACGCCACCGTCTTCGTGCGCAACCTGCGCGCGCACCGCGCGCCCTTGGCCACCTGGACGGCCTGGGTGGCACCGGCCACGCTCAAGCCCGCCGATGTCGCGCGCCAGGTCGGCATGAGCGAGGCCGAGTTGCGCGCGGTCAATCGAATCCCGCCGCGCATGCTGGTCAAGGCCGGGTCCACGTTGCTGGTGCCGCGCAACGGCAGCAAGCAGGCGGACGTGTCCGAGCACGTGGCCGACAACGCCATGATGCTGCTCGCGCCGGAGCGCCTGCCCGGGCGTCGAGTCAGTTTCAAGGCCGGCAAGCGCGGTGATTCGGTGACGGCCGTGGCGAAGCGCTACAAGGTCAGTCCCGACCAGGTGGCCCAATGGAACGGCGTGTCTGCCAACGCGAGCTTCAAGCCCGGGCAGACGATCGTCGTCATGCAGGCCAGACCGGCCGCCAAACCGGCCAAGGGCACGCGCGCGGCGACGGCGCCGTCGCACAGCAGCGCCAAGGCCGCCAGATCGGCCACCGCGCCACGCAACGCAACAGCCAAGGCAAACACCAAGACGGCCCCGAAACTGGCGGTGTCGAAGTCAGCCGACAAGCTGTAGAGCGCTGCGCCAGCGCTGACAACGAACCAGTCCTTTCGAAGCGCCGCCCTCAGCCCGCAGGGTGCGTGCGAGGCCGGTCAGCGCCGATCCACCAGCGCGTGGGCGATGGTGCTCAGGTCCACGTATTCCAGTTCGCTGCCCGCGGGCACGCCCCGTGCCAGCCGCGTGACCTTGAGTCCGCGCGCGCGCAGCGCCTCACCCAGCGCGTGGGCCGTGGCTTCACCTTCGGCACTGAAACCCGTGGCGAAGATGACCTCGTCGACCACGCCGTCGCAGGCACGCTGCATCAGATGCGCGGCACCGATGTCGTTCACGCCCACGCCATCGAGCGGGCTGATGCGCCCCATCAACACGAAGTACAGGCCGCGATAGCTGGCCGTGCGTTCCAGCGCGGCCTGGTCGGCGGGTGTCTCCACCACGCACAGCTGATGCGCATCGCGCGTGGCGTCCTCGCAGGTGGCGCAGACACGGTGCTCGCTGAAGGTGTGGCAACGCTCGCAGTGGCCCATGCGCGACAAGGCCTGCTGCAGCGCCAGGGCCAGCTTGCCGGCGGCATCGCGATCGTGCTGCAGCAGGTGAAAGGCCATGCGCTGCGCCGATTTCTGGCCCACCCCGGGCAACCGGCGCAAGGCATCGATCAGCCCGTCGAGGCTGGCTTCGGCCACGCGCAGCGCCTCAGAAAGGCAGCTTCATGCCCGGCGGCAAGGGCATGCCGGCGGTGAGCGCGCCCATCTTCTCCTGGCTGACCTCTTCGGCGCGGCGCACTGCGTCGTTGAAGGCGGCGGCGACCAGGTCTTCGAGCATGTCCTTGTCGTCGGCCAACAGGCTCGGATCGATGACCACGCGCTTGACGTCGTGCTTGCAGGTCATCACCACCTTCACCAACCCCGCGCCGGACTGGCCCTCGACCTCGATGCTCGCCAACTGCTCCTGCGCGCGCTTCATGTTCTCTTGCATCGCCTGCGCCTGCTTCATCAGGCCGGCCAGCTGGTTCTTCATCATCGTGGATGTCCTCGGTAGAGTTGGGCAATCTAAATCGGCTTGATCGATCCGGGCACGATACGCGCACCCTTGAACTGCGACATCAGGTCGATGACCAACGGGTCGCTGTGAATCGAGCTTTCCGCCTGGCGCTGCCTGAGTTCGCGCTCCGCAGCGTCGCGCCGCGCGGGCGAATCCGTCGGCACGGCGTTGTCGAGCACGATCTGCACCGGCTCGCCCAGTTCAGCGGCCACGGCCTGGCACAGCTTGTCGCGCAGCGCATCGGCACGCAACGAGTCGCGCTCCACGCTCAATCGCCAGGTCGGCGGTTGTGTGGCCGGATCGATCTGCACCAGGCCAGCCTGCCAGGCCAGTTCGCGCGCCAGTGCCGTGACCTTGCCTTGCTGCACCAGGCGCGCGACCAGACCGGCCCAGCGAGCGCCCAGCGGCGTGGGCACCAAGCTCGCACCGGCTGATGGGGCCATCGTGGCCACGGCAATGGCTGGTGGCGCCGTCGCACGCAGCGCGGCACTGCCGCTGGCCGGGCTCGTGTCTACTTCGGGTGGCGGCACTTCGTCGAGCCACGGCGGTGGCTCAGGTGACTGGGCCACGGGCGGCCGCATCATCGGTGGCGCGCCAGGTCGCACATCTGCGCGCACCACATTCGCAACCCATCCGCACCCGGATAGGAAGCCGGCCGCGCGTCCGCATTCGCCCGCGCAGGCGCCACAGTGGAACTCGGCACGGCCTTCGCCGGCGCCGCGGCAGCCAAGGCCGGGGTGCCACCGTCAGGCACCGACAAGGGCGCAGCGGCATCCATGCCATCGGCTTGAGGCGTCCGAGGCGCCGGCGCGAAGGCCAGCATGCGCAGCAGCACCATCGTCAGCGCGCTGTAGTCGTCGGCCATGGCCTGCAGCTCACCGCGCCCCTGCAGCACGATGCTGTAGAGAAGCTGGGTCTCATCGGCCGGCATCATGCGTGCCAGGCGCCGCGTGTCCTCCTGCGACGGGTCGTCCGCGCGCAGCGTACCGGGCACGGCCTGCTCGACGGCCATTTGCTGAAGCAGCACCGCCATGGACTCCAGGCTGCCGTCGGCCGACAGACCGTGCGTGCGCAGCAGGTCCAAGCGCGCCAGCAGCGCCACCGCATCGCGCCGCGCCAGGGCCTCGACCAGCACCGCGGCGTGGCTTGAATCGACCGCGCCGAGCATGGCACGCACACCCGCCTCGTCAATGCCACCACCGCCATAGGCAATGGCCTGGTCGGTGAGTGACAGCGCGTCGCGCATCGAGCCGCGAGCCGCGCGCGAAAGCAGTCGCAACGCACCCGCGTCGCTGGCCACGCCTTCGGCAGCGAGCACCTGCTGCAGATGTTCGAGCACCACCTCGCTGGCCATCGGCCGCAGGTTGAACTGAAGGCAGCGGCTGAGCACCGTGGGCAGGATCTTTTCCGGATCGGTGGTGGCGAGAACGAACTTGAGATATTCGGGCGGCTCTTCCAGCGTCTTCAGCAAGGCATTGAAGGCGTCCTTCGACAACTGGTGCGCCTCGTCGATCATGAAGACCTTGAAGCGACCGATGCCGGGCTTGTAGGCGGCGCGTTCGATCAGGTCGCGAATCTCGTCCTTGCCGCCGTTGCTGGCCGCATCCATCTCGATGTAGTCGAGGTAACGATCGGCATCGATCTCGGTGCAGGCCTGGCACACGCCGCAGGGCGTGGCCGTGATGCCACCCTGCCCGTCCACCCCTGTGCAGTTCAGGCTCTTGGCGAGGATGCGCGACACCGTCGTCTTGCCGATGCCGCGTGTGCCGGTGAACAGGTAGGCATGGTGCAGCCGCTGCTGCTGCAGGGCGTTGCCCAGGGCGCGCACCACGTGCTCCTGACCCACCATCTGTGCGAAGGTGCGGGGCCGATATTTGCGCGCGAGCACGACGTAGGACATGGACTTCATTCTACGGGCCGCGCTTGCGTCGGCGCTTGCGCTCGCGCCGCCTGCGCTGCCGGATAATGGCCACGCATGAACGCTCCCCTCGGCCCCACGAACCCCACCACAAACGATGCCGCCGATGCCACGCTGAGCTACCGCCAGGCCGGTGTGGACTATGCGCTGATCGACCCGTTGAAGGTGGCTGCGCAACGTGCCGCGGCCGCGACTGCTGGGCATCTGCACTCGCATGGCTTCAGCGAAGTTCGCGAGTCGCGCGGCGAGTCCGCTTACGTGGTGGATATCGGCCCCTTCTATCTGGCCAGCATCGTCGAGTGTCTGGGCTCCAAGGCAATGGTGGCCGACGAGATGGCCAAGCTCACGGGCCGCAGCTATTACGGCGCGATTGCGCAGGACACCATCGCCATGGCCATCAACGACCTGATCACCGTCGGCGCCACGCCGTTGGTGGTGCAGGCCTACTGGGCGGCGGGTGGCTCGCAGTGGTTCAATGACGCCGCACGCGCGCAAGCGCTGGTGGACGGCTGGAAGCACGCCTGCGATGTCTGCGGCGTGGCTTGGGGCGGAGGCGAGACGCCGGCGCTGGCCGGCATCGTCGAGGCCGGGCGCATCGACCTGGCCGCCGCGTGCACGGGGCTCGTCAACCCGAAGGAGCGGCTGTCGCTGGGCGAGAAACTCAGCCCCGGCGATGCCATCGTGCTGCTGGGCTCCAGCGGCATCCATGCCAATGGCCTGAGCCTGGCTCGCAAGCTGGTTGAACGGTTGCCGCAGGGTTACCTGAGCGAGGTGCAAGCCGGGCTCGGTTATGGCGAGGCGTTGCTCGCACCGACGCTTTTGTATTCACCCGTCACCGAAGCCCTGTTTCGTGCCGGCATCACGCCGCACTATGCATCCAACATCACCGGCCACGGCTGGCGCAAACTGCTGCGCCATCCCAAGCCATTGCGCTATCGCGTGCACACGTTGCCCGATGTTCCACCCGTGCTGCGCTTCATCCAGCAACAGGCGCATCTGGACGATCAAGAGGCCTATGGCACGCTCAACATGGGTGCCGGCTTCGCGCTGTTCGTGCGTGCCGACCAGGCGCAGCGCACGCTCGAGGTGGCGCGCTCGGCTGGGGTGAAGGCCACGCTCGCCGGCGCCGTCGAGGCGGGCGACAAGGAACTGCTGATCGAGCCGCTGGGATTGCGCTTCGCGGGCAAGGATCTGCAGTTGCGCTGAGCCTGCGCGCCGCCGCGTTGCCGCTATGTGTCGCCTACAATCCCGCTCGACGGGCCTCCCCGCATGGAAGCGCGGCCAACCGGGTCAGGTCGGGAACGAAGCAGCCCCAACCGTTGTGACCAGTGCCGGGGGTAAGGCTCGTCACCCTCTACGCAGAATTCCCTTTCGCATCATCAACTTGAGTGCTGACAAGGGGTTGCAGGCGGTCGGTGTGTATTTTCAGTGTGTCACCTGAGCAACGCGTGATGACCACTGACGAAATGCCTAGATCCGACCCCGGAGTACATCCCCGCGCTCGTTCTTCCAACTGGCAATGGCGCATCAAGGCGCCGACGACTTGCGTTCGCAGTACCGCTCGGGATGGCTCATCGCATCTCCCTGCGCACCACGGATATCCATGCCCGGGCCGGGCGCTTCGCCACGCGCGACTTCGGGCGACATGCCCTGCGCGCACAGCGCCGGCTCGGCGGCACTTACGCGCTGAGGTCCTTCCCGACGCTCTCGACTTCCGGGGCCTCGTCCGGTACTTCCGGCGGCAAGGCGGCGTCGCGCGCGCTCGGCGTCAGCTTCAGTTCCTTTTGCAGATCGCGCAAGCCGATGTGCAGGATGCGGCCGTAGCGCTGCACCACCCGCTGCAGCGCTATCTGTCTTCGCGCCGCAGGCAGCGCCAACGCGTCCACGGCTTCATTGGCGCAACTGGCGACGGCCCGCAGCATGTCGTCGTCGTTGGCGACCGTGCGGGGTGCCGTGGCTGAGCGGCAGGCGCCGGATCAGGTGCAGCACCGAATCGTCCAAGCCCCATTGGCGTGCCACGGCAGCGCCGAGGGCTTCGATGTCGGCGCCGATCACGGCGAATGCGGCGGCCTGCTCGCTCATGCCGGGTTCGTCCGGCCCGCCCACGGTGGCGGATGGCGCCGGCTGCATCAGGCGGCGAATCTGCTGCAGTTCGTCGGGGAAGTGGTAGGCGCAGACCAGGCAACCCAGGCTCTGCAGCAAGGTCACGAGTTGCACGACCTCGGCGTCGTAGCCGGGCGGGCGCAGTGCCTGCGCCACGCGGGCAGCGTGATGCGCGGCGTCGAACAATGTGCGCAGCGCAGCGGCAGCGTCCGGCGCCAGCGGGCCCGGCCACTCGCGCAGGCCGAGCGCGGCACGGCGTACGCCGTCCAGGCCGAGCATGGCGATGGCGCGCCGCACGGTCAACACCGGCCCACTGCCGGCCACCTGGACTCCGCGCACCTGCGCGCTGTTCACCCCACGCAGCAACTCGAAGGCCAAGGCGATGTCCTGCAGCACCACCTCGGCCAACTCGTTGGTGCGCTCCCGGTCCATCAAAGCCAGGCGCGCAGCGCGCTGTGCAATGCCCGCCGATGCCGGCAGCGTGCCGACGCTGTGCAAACGATCGATCAGCAGGGCCAATGGCCCACCGCCCGACGCACCTTCGGCAAGCGCCCAGCCTTCGAGCGCGCGCAGCAGACCGCGCGCACTTCGATAGCGCTGCCGCTCCTGGCGGTCCGTGCTGCGATTGACGATGGCGCGCAGCGCCTCCGGCACCGGCAAGGCCATGTGCCAGGGCAGACGCACCATGTCGCGGCCGCTGGGTGGCAGGCGTTCGGCCAGAACACCCAGGTCGGCTTCGCCGAGGGCAGGTTCGCCGCTCAAGACCAGGTGCAACAGCAATCCGGCGCACAGCACGTCGGCCCGTGCAGCATCGCGCTGCGCAAACAGCGCGAGCGATTCGATGCTGCTGTGCGCGTTGTCGCCCGCCAACTGCGCGCCCTGCGCTGCGGCTGGGGCGTGTGCAGCGACCTCCAGCCCGATCAGCCGCACCGTACCGAGTTCGCCAAGCAGCACCATGTGCGTTTGCAGGTCGCGGTGCGACACCCCGCCCTCGTGGGCGAAGGCCAGGCCCTGCAGCACGGCGACCAGGATGGCACAGGCCTCGTTCGCAGCCATCGACTGGCCCTGCAGGCGCTCGTCCAGCGTCGTGCCTCCTGCTGCGTCGTACAGCACATATGGCCAACGCTCGTGCACGCCGGTCTCGACGACGCCTGCGAGGTTCGGATGCTGCAAGCGCGCGGCGCGGCGCACGCCCTCTTCCCACTTCTTGGCGGTGGCGGCGTCCGCGGGCTGCGCCCGCGGCATGAGCATGAAGTATTCGCGCGGCGTTGTCGTGTCCTGCGCGTCATGCACGCGCCAGGCCATGCTGCGCCGGCTCTTGCCGACAAGCTGCAAGAGCTTGAAGCGCCCGAAGCTGCGCCCCACCGAGATGTCGGTGCTGACGGACGCGGCGAAAAAGGAGGCTTCGGGGAGATTCACGACGGACCGTGGTTGCCCCTGGATTGGAAGGCCACAGCCCGGCATGCGGTGGTTGAAACTGCGCCACAAACGGCCGCCTGTTCGGCGCGGGCACGCCCTCGAAGTCCCATCCATGACACGTCGCAGGCAACGACCCGATCTCGCCCTTTGTGTCAAAATCGAGCCTATTGAGAGCGTGCCGCCGCACGTTTCGGAGAATGCACCCATGAGCAGCGACCTGATCAAGCACGTGTCCGACGCCTCCTTCGACAGCGATGTCATTCAGGCGGACAAGCCGGTGTTGGTCGACTTCTGGGCCGAGTGGTGCGGGCCTTGCAAGGGCATCGCGCCGATCCTCGACGAGGCCTCCAAGGACTACGACGGCCGCCTGCAGATCGCCAAGCTGAACGTCGATGAGAATCGCGATGTACCGGCCAAGTTCGGCATTCGTGGCATTCCGACCTTGATGTTGTTCAAGGGGGGCGAACTTGCCGCAACCAAGGTCGGCGCGCTGTCGAAGGCGCAGTTGACGGCCTTCCTGGATGGTCATCTATAATCGCGTTTATTGGTTGGGGTGTTGAAGGCGAGTAGCCAGCGCCCCCGCTCGATCGATTCGCCACCACGCCCCGACCGACCGCCCCAAGGCGGACCGCAAGTCGGGTGGCTCGTGGATTCGGCCTAACTCTTCAGCGTTCAGCACCGCATCTGCCGCCTGTTCCCCAGGCGGTGTCTTGTCGGATGCAGCGCCGCAGCGCAGGTTGCCGAATGATCGGCGCGACCCTTGGCGGGGCGCGCCTTGTGTAGCCGGGAATCCCACGCATGCACCTTTCAGAACTGAAGGCCCAGCACGTCTCGCAGCTCATCACCATGGGTGAGGCGCTGGAGATCGAGAACGTCAGTCGCCTGCGCAAGCAGGAACTGATGTTCGCGATCATGAAGAAGCGCGCCAAGGCCGGCGAGCAGGTCTTCGGCGACGGCGTGCTCGAGGTGCTGCCGGACGGCTTCGGCTTCCTGCGCTCGATCGAGGCCAGCTACATGGCTTCCACCGACGACATCTACCTGTCGCCCAGCCAGATCCGCCGCTTCAACCTGCACACCGGTGACATGGTCGAGGGCGAGGTGCGCGTGCCCAAGGACGGCGAGCGCTATTTCGCTCTGGTCAAGGTGGACCGCGTCAACGACGTCACGCCGGAGGAGAGCAAGCACAAGATCATGTTCGAGAACTTGACGCCGCTGTTCCCGAAGGAGCAGTTCAAGCTCGAACGCGACATCAAGAGCGAAGAGAACATCACCAGCCGCATCATCGACCTGGTGGCGCCGCTCGGCAAAGGCCAGCGTGCGCTGCTGGTGTCGCAGCCGAAGAGCGGCAAGACGGTGATGATGCAGCACTTCGCGCATGCCATCGTCGCCAACTACCCCGAAGTGCATCTGATGGTGCTGCTGGTGGACGAGCGGCCCGAAGAAGTCACCGAGATGCAGCGCACGGTGCGCGGCGAGGTCATCAGCTCCACCTTCGACGAACCCGCCGCACGCCACGTGCAGGTGGCCGAGATGGTGATCGAGCGCGCCAAGCGCCTGGTCGAGATGAAGAAGGACGTGGTCATCCTGCTGGATTCGATCACGCGCCTGGCCCGGGCCTACAACAACGTGCTGCCCTCGTCCGGCAAGGTGCTGACCGGCGGTGTCGATGCCAACGCGCTGCAGCGGCCGAAGCGCTTCTTCGGCGCGGCGCGCAACATCGAAGAAGGCGGCTCCTGACGATCATCGGCACCGCGCTGATCGACACCGGCAGCCGCATGGACGAGGTCATCTACGAAGAGTTCAAGGGCACCGGCAACTGCGAGATCTATCTCGACCGCCGCATGTCCGAAAAGCGCGTCTATCCGTCGATCCTGCTCAACAAGAGCGGCACGCGGCGCGAGGAACTGCTGCTCAAGCCGGAGATCCTGCAAAAGACCTGGATCCTGCGCAAGCTGCTCTATCCGATGGACGAGATCGAGGCGATGGAGTTCATCCTCGAGAAGATGAAGGCCACCAAGACCAACCACGACTTCTTCGACATGATGCGTCGCGGCGGCTAGGTTAAAATTTGATCCCGCATGGCAAGTGCGCCGAAGTGTTCGGCGTGGCTACCGCAACCACAGTGCAAAGGTTCCCCATGAAAGAAGGCATCCACCCCGAGTACCGCGAAGTCTGCTTCGTGGACCTGTCCAACGGCTTCAAGTTCGTCACGCGCTCCAGCCTGACGAGCAAGGAAAAAGTGAAGATGGACGACGGCCGCGAACTGCCGCTGGTCAAGCTGGAAACCACCAGCGAAACACATCCGTTCTACACCGGTACGCAGAAGAGCATCGACAGCCTGGGCGGCCGCGTCGAGAAGTTCCGCAACAAGTTCGCCCGCGTCGGCATGAACAAGCCGGCATGAACAAGTGATTGGCACGATCGCCATGAAAGGCAGCTGCGGCTGCCTTTTTTGTTGCCTATCGTCCGCTGCATTGGCACGGACTGATGCTCGGGCATGATGCCGCGGTGAACACGCCGACCCCTGCACTGGTTACCGAACGCGCGGCACGTCGCCTGCCGCGGCTGGCGCTGCTGCTGCTGTGCGCCGCCTATGTGTTGCCCGGCGTGTTTGCGCGCGACCCCTGGCGCAATGCCGACATCACCGCCTTCGGCTACATGCTCAGCCTGGCGCAAGGCCGCAGCGCCTGGCTGGCCCCGTCACTGGGCGGTATCGCGGCCGAAGCAGCGCTGCTGCCGCATTGGCTGGGTGCAGCGTTCGTGTGGGCCCTGTCGCCCTGGGTCGATCCAGCCCTGGCCGCACGGGTGCCCTTCGCCATGCTGCTGGCCCTGGTACTGGCATTGACCTGGTACACCACCTTCCAGCTCGCCCGCACCGAAGCGGCGCAACCGGTGGCCTTCGCATTCGGCGGCGAGGCGCAGACCGTGGACTACGCCCGCGCCATTGCCGATGCTGCAGTGCTGGCCTTGATTGCCTGCCTGGGCCTTCTGCAGTTGGGTCACGAGACCACGCCGGAACTCGCGCAACTGTTCGGCGTGAGCCTGCTCCTTTGGTGCCTGGCCGCGGCGCCCTACCGAGTCTGGCGTGTGCGTGCCGCAGGATTCGCCGCGCTGATGCTGGTCGCGGGCAGCGGCGCGCCGTTCATCGCCCTGGCCATGGGTGCCGCGGGTGTGCTCGTCTGCACCCGCTCCAGCTATCCACAGGTGCGTGCGCTGGCCCCCTGGCTTGGCGGTGCCGTCGTGGTCGCGGCGCTGCTGGCCTGGTGGCTGGGAACCTGGGATTGGCGAATCGATTTCCGCTTCGATGCGCGGCAGTTCTTCCAGATCGGCCGGCTGTGGCTGTGGTTCATGTGGCCCGCCTGGCTGCTGGCACTTTGGACGGTATGGCGCTGGCGCCGCCATCTGCAGCACCGCCATGTCAGCGTGCCGCTGTCGACGGTGATTGTGGCGCTGGTGGCCAGCATCGCCATGGGCGCGTCCGACCGCGCGTTGCTGCTGGCCCTGCCCGGGCTGGCGGTGCTGGCAGCTTTTGCGCTGCCCACCCTGAACCGCAGCACCACCGCCGCCATCGACTGGTTCTCGATGATCCTGTTCACGTTGTGCGCCGGCGCCTTGTGGGTCATCTACCTGTCGGTGCAGACCGGCATGCCGGCCAAACCGGCGGCCAACATCGCGCGCCTGGCGCCGGGTTTCACACCCGAATTTTCGTGGTGGGCGCTGTTGCCCGCGCTGGCCGCAAGCGCCTGCTGGATCTGGCTGCTGCGCTGGCGCACCGGCCGCCATCGCGAGGCCTTGTGGAAGAGCCTGGTGCTGCCCGCCGGCGGCGTGGCCCTGTGTTGGCTGCTGCTGATGACGCTGGGCTTGCCGATCCTGGACTACGCGCGCAGCAACCGCCCGTTGGTCGAGCGCCTGTCGAGGCATGTGCCGGCACACGAGTGCATCGCCGCACCGGGGCAACCGCTTTCGCTGATCGCCGCGCTCGAGTTCTTCGGCCCCTACCGCGTCGACGCGCGCGACGGCATGGTCAAGACACGCTGCAACTACCTGGTCAGGCTTGAACTGGCCGAGAAACCTGGCCCGGCTCCCGAAGGCTGGACACGCATCGCGCGCGAGCGCCGGCCGACGGACCGCAACAACCTGACCGCGGTTTACCGCCGAGACACGCTTCGATGAAGGGTGCTGCCGGGTTCGCCCGCGGCGGCCTATGCAGCGTAGCCAATACCGCTTCAGGGCGTGGCCTCCACTCCTGCCGCCGCGACGGCGCTGGGTTGCCCTTGTCGCACGCGCGAGGGCGGCAGCAGCATCCTGAAGGTGGAGCCCTTGCCGGGTTCGCTCTGGATGTCGATTTCGCCGCCGTGGCGCTGCACTACATGCTTGACGATCGACAGGCCCAGCCCGGTGCCCCCGGTGTCGCGCGAGCGGCTGCCGTCGACGCGATAGAAGCGCTCGGTCAAGCGAGGCAGGTGCTCGCGCTCGATGCCGACGCCGTTGTCGCGCACTTCCAGCGTGCCCCAGCCGTCGTCGAGGCAGGCCCAGTGCACGCCGATATGTCCGCCCGGCGCGGTGTAGCGGATGGCGTTCACCACGAGGTTGTTCAGGGCGCTGTGCAGCTCAGGCTCGCTGCCGGCGATCTGCGCGGCATCGCCGGAATTGACGTCGATCTGATGTCTGCCTGCCGACAGCACGAGGGCATCGGCGCGGACATGTTGCATCAGTGTCTGCACGTCCAACCATTGGTCGGCGGGCGGGCGCGGGCTGCCCTCCAGCTTGGCCAGCGTCAACAGATCCGCCACCAACGCCTGCATGCGCTGCGCCTGTGTCGCCATCAAGGACAACACCCGTTTGCGCTCAGCCTCGCTCAGCGAAAGCTGGCTCATGGTTTCGACAAAACCCGCCAGCACCGTCAACGGGGTGCGGATTTCGTGCGAGACGTTGGCCACGAAGTTGCGCCGCATGAGCTCGGTACGCTCGCGCTCGGTGATGTCCTGGGTGAGCAGCAGCTTCAGGCCATCGCCGTAAGGCTGCACCATCACCGACAACCTTTGCCCGCCAGCCGCTGCAAAACTCACCGCCGGCGCTGCCATCGGCGTCGCCATGTGCTCGACGAAGGCGGGCGTGCGCACCAGGTTCGTGATGTGCTGGGCCAGATCGCGCTTCGGGTCCAGGCCCAGGTGATCCGCCGCGACGCGGCTGCACCAGGCGATCTGGTCATTGGCATCGAGCAGCAGCACGCCGATGGGCGAGGCCTCCACCGCCGCCAGGAACTGCGACAGCCGCTGCTCTTCGAGCTGCGTCTGGCGTTCGCGGCGTCGCAACGCACGTTCGATCTGGCGCGCGATTTCGCCCCACACACCGACCTCGCGCGGCGGTACGCCTTCCGCATCGGCACGCAACCAGGCCATCAGCCGGGTGCCGCGCAGCGAATCGACGAATATCAGCACGGCCAGCACCAGCACCACGCTGAACAGCAGCCCGGCAATCGGCGCCTGCACCAGTAGACCCAGACCCCAACCAGCGGCCGCGCAGACCAGCAGTGTGGCCGTGACCCAGGCAATGCGCGACGCCCAGCCCTTCATATGCACATGACGCTTCAGACGGAGGTGGCCGCCTGCTCCGTCAAGCGATAGCCGGCCCCGCGCACCGTCTCGATCAAGTGCGCGCAGTGCACGGTCGCGAGCGCGTCGCGCAGGCGCTTGACGTGCACATCGACCGTGCGTTCTTCGATGAAGACATGGTCACCCCAGACCCGGTCGAGCAGCTGGGTGCGGCTGTGCACACGCTCGGGGTGGGTCATCAGGAAGTGCAGCAGGCGAAACTCGGTGGGCCCGATACGCACCTCCTGCACGCCACCATCGATGCGTCGGGTGACGCGGCGCGTGGCCGGGTCGAGGCGCAAGTCGCCCACCTCGATGGCCGTGTCCAGCGACTGCGGCGCCTTGCGGCGAAGCACTGCACGGATGCGTGCCATCAGCTCGTTGGTAGAAAAAGGCTTGGCCAGGTAATCGTCGGCGCCGGCATCCAGGCCCAGCACCTTGTCCGCTTCTTCGGCGCGCGCGGTGAGCATGATGATCGGCAGTGCGCGCGTGCGCGCTGCAGCACGCCACTGGCGCGCCAGCGCCAGGCCGGATTGGCCGGGCAGCATCCAGTCCAACACCACCAAGTCGGGCAGCACCGCATCCACTTCGAGCTGCGCCTGCGCCGCATCGGCGGCCATCGTCACCTCATGGCCGGCATGGCGCAGGTTGATGCCGATGAGCTCGGCGATCGCCGCTTCGTCCTCCACCACCAGGATGCGCCCCATGCGGTAAGCCTCAGCGAACGATCGATTCGACGGAATCGATGGTGTTATGACGCACATCGGTGCCCTTGACCACGTAGATCACCGCCTCGGCCAGGTTCTTGGCATGGTCGCCGACACGCTCGATGGCCTTGGCCACGAACACCAGGTCGATGCTGGCCGAGATGGTGCGCGGGTCCTCGATCATGTAGGTGACGAGCTTGCGGATCAGGCCTTCGAACTCCTGGTCGATCTGATCGTCGGATTTCAACACCTCCAGGGCCTTGGCAGTGTCCAGCCGCGCAAAGGCATCGAGCGCCTTGCGCAGTTGCGCCACCGCCAGGTTGGACTCGTATCCCAGATCGGCCAGCGGCAGGCGAAGCCGGCTGGACACGCCGGCGTTGATCAAGCGCTGCACTGTTCGCGCGATCCGCGCCGCTTCGTCGCCCACGCGCTCAAGGTTGGCAATCGCCTTGGAGATCGCCACCAGCAGGCGCAGGTCACGTGCTGTGGGCTGGCGTCGCGCGATGATGGTCCACAGGTCGCTGTCGATCTCGACCTCCATCGCATTCACGCGCTCCTCGGCCACCAGCACCTGCGCCGCCGTTTCGTGGCTCAGGTTGGACAGTGCATACACCGCCTGGCTCACCTGGGATTCAACCAGGCCGCCCATTTCGAGCACGCGTGTAGAAATGCCGTTCAGCTCGGCGTCGAATTGCGATGAAAGATGTTTGTCGCTCATGGGTAACCCTTCAGCCGGCTCGAAGTTAGCCTTCGCCGTTGCATATCCGCTCGGTTCATCCGAACCTCCCGGTGATGTAATCCTCGGTGTCCTTCTTCTTCGGGCTCATGAAGAGCTCGTTCGTCGGTCCGAACTCAACCAGGTCACCGAGGTACATGTAGGCGGTGTAGTCGGAGCAGCGCGCGGCCTGCTGCATGTTGTGCGTGACGATGGCCACGGTGTAGTCGGTTTTCAGTTCGTGGATCAGTTCCTCGATCTTGCCGGTGGAGATCGGGTCCAACGCCGAACAAGGTTCGTCCAGCAGCAGCACTTCGGGCTTGATCGCAATGCCGCGTGCGATGCATAGCCGCTGTTGCTGGCCGCCCGACAGCCCCGAGCCGCTCTGACCGAGTTTGTCCTTGGTCTCGTTCCACAGCGCGGACTTCTTCAGCGCCCATTCGACGCGTTCGTCCATCTCGTCTCGCGACAGCGTCTCGAACAGACGAACCCCGAAAGCAATGTTGTCGTAGATCGACATCGGGAACGGCGTCGGCTTCTGGAACACCATGCCGACCTTGGCGCGGATGAGCGTGACGTCGTCCTTGCTGGTCAGGATGTTCTGGCCGTCGAGGTTGATCTCGCCCTCGGCGCGCTGCTCGGGATACAACTCGAACATGCGGTTGAAGGTGCGCAGCAACGTGCTCTTGCCGCAACCCGAAGGGCCGATGAAGGCAGTGACCTTGCGCTCGGGGATGTCCAGATTGATGTTCTTCAACGCCAGGAAACTGCCGTAGTAGAAGTTCAGGTTGCGCACCGACACCTTGACCTTTTCGGTGGTCGGCAGGTCGACTTTCATGTCCATGTCGTGGACCCCTTTTTCTGTTAATACTTGTTCTTGAAGAGTATGCGCGCCAGGATGTTCAACAGCAGCACGCCCAGGGTGATGAGGAAGACACCCGCCCAGGCCAACTTCTGCCAGTTCTCGTACGGGCTCATCGCAAACTTGAAGATGGTCACCGGCAGGCTGGCCATCGGCTGCGTCAGATCGCTGGTCCAGAACTGGTTGGACAAGGCGGTGAACAACAGCGGCGCCGTCTCGCCGGCAATGCGTGCCAGCGCCAGCAGGATGCCGGTGAGCACGCCGGCGCGGGCCGCCTTCAGCGTCACCGAGGAGATGACCTTCCACTTGGGCGTGCCCAGCGCATAGGCGGCCTCGCGCAACGCGTTGGGTATCAAGGTCAACATGTTCTCGGTGGTTCGGATCACGACCGGAATGACGATCAACGCCAACGCCAACACCCCGGCAAAGGCCGAGAAGCCACGCAGGGGCGCGACCACCACTGCGTAGATGAACAAGCCGATGACGATCGAGGGGGCCGACAGCAGAATGTCGTTGATGAAACGCACCGCGCTGCCCAGCCAGGTCTTCTGGCCGTATTCGCCCAGGTAGATGCCGGCCATGATGCCGATCGGCGTGCCCAGCAACGTGGCCAGTGTGACCATCACCGCCGAGCCGAAGATGGCGTTCGCCAGGCCACCGGTTTCGGCTTGCGGCGGCGGCGTCATCTCGGTGAAGACGGACAGACCGATGCCCCCGATACCGAGCCAGATGGTCTCGAACAGGATCCACGCCAGCCAGAACAGCCCGAAGCTCATGGCGGCCATTGACAAGACCAGGGCGACCACGTTCATGCGCTTGCGTGCACGGTGCCTGGCCATCTTGCTGGCGGACAGCGTCGCGTGCGCGGCGCTGGAAACAGGTGCGACAGCGCTCATTGGACGACCCTCCCCACTGCGTGCTCCGGGATGAGCGCTTGGGAACGGCTACGGCGCGCTCATGTGCGTGTCCCCTCGTTCTTCTTCAGTTGCATGAGCAGCAGTTTCGACAACGACAGCACCACGAAAGTGATGAAGAAGAGCACCAGGCCGAGGTAGATGAGCGATGCCTGGTGTAGCCCCTCGCCGGCTTCGGCAAATTCGTTGGCCAGCGCCGACGTGATGCTGTTTGCCGCCTGGAACAGCGACAACGAATCCAGCTGGTTGAAATTGCCGATGACGAAGGTCACGGCCATGGTTTCGCCCAGCGCCCGGCCAAGGCCGAGCATGATTCCGCCGACGACGCCGGTCTTGGTGTAGGGCAGCACCACCTTGGACACCACCTCCCAGGTGGTCGAGCCCAGCGCGTAGGCCGACTCCTTCAGCATCGGCGGCGTCACGTCGAACACGTCGCGCATCACCGAGGCGATGAAGGGAATGATCATGATCGCCAGGATGATGCCAGCCGACAGGATGCCGATGCCCACCGGCGGCCCGGAGAACAAGGTGCCGAGCAGCGGCACGTCACCGAACATGGCCTGCAGCGGTGCCTGCACATAGGTGGCCAGGATCGGCCCGAACACCAGCAGACCCCACATCCCATACACGATGGAAGGTACAGCCGCCAGCAACTCGATAGCAGTACCCAGCGGGCGCTTCAGCCATGCGGGTGACAGCTCGGTCAGGAACAATGCGATGCCGAAACTTACCGGCACGGCGATCAGCAACGCGATGAACGAGGTCATCAACGTGCCGTAGATCATCACCAGGCCGCCGAACTTCTCCTGCACCGGGTCCCACTCGGTGGACCAGAGGAAGCCCAGGCCGAACTCCTTGATCGCCGGCCAGGCACCGAACAGCAGCGAGACGATGATGCCCACCAGCATCAGCAACGTCACCCAGGCCGCACCGTGGGCGAGCAGCGAGAACACTTGATCGGCCCACGGGGCCACACGTCGGCGCTGTGGAGGACGCCCATGCGGAGTCGTTCGCTCCATGGAACCTTCGCGGTCGTAGGGAGATGCGGGCAGTGTAGCGGCCACGAGGCCTCCTGATGGCAGGACTGATGTCGGGTCAAAGCCAGCGGCAGCTTGGGCCGCCCGCCAGCGTCAGCTCACTTGAAAGCGATCGCCTTGCCACCCGTGTCCTTGATCTGGTCTGTCCACTGTTTGCGCACGAGAGCCTTCACGGCATCCGGCAAGGGAACGTAGTCAAGTTCGTCGGCCATCTTGTCGCCGTTGTTGTAGGCCCAGTCGAAGAACTTCAGCGAGTTGCTCGCGCTGGCCGCCTTGTCCTGCGCCTTGTACATCAGGATGTAGGTCGGGTTGGTCAGCGGCCAGGCATCCTTGCCAGGCTGGTCCGTGGTGACCTGGTTGAAGGTCTTGGCCCAGTCCGCGCCGGCGGCGGCGGCCTTGAATGCCGTATCGCTGGGATCGACGAAGACGCCATCACGGTTCTTCATCTGCGTGTAGGTCATCTTGTTCTGCTTGACATAGGCGTACTCGACATAGCCGATCGAGTTCGGCAGGCGCTGCACGAACGCCGCCACGCCTTCGTTGCCCTTGCCGCCGGCACCGGTCGGCCAGTTCACGGCCGTGCCCTCACCGACCTTGGACTTCCATTCCGGGTTCACCTTGGACAGGTAGTTGGTGAAGATGAAGGTGGTTCCGGACCCGTCGGCGCGACGCACCGGTGCGATGGCCGCATCCGGCAACGGAACACCCGGGTTCAATGCCGTCAGTGCCGGATCGTTCCATTTGGTGATCTTGCCCAGGTAGATGTCGCCGAGCACCTGCCCGGTCAGCTTGATCTGCCCCGGCTTGATGCCCGCGATGTTGACCACGGGCACCACGCCACCGACGACAGTGGGGAACTGGAGCAATCCGTCCTTGGCGAGGTCTTCATCGGACAGTGGCATGTCCGAGGCGCCGAAATCCACGGTCTTGGACTTGATCTGCTTGATGCCCGCGCCCGAGCCCACAGACTGATAGTTGATGCGCGCGCCGGTTGCCTTGTTGTAGGCGTCGGCCCACTTGGCATACAGCGGCGCGGGGAAGGTAGCGCCGGCGCCTGTGACGTCCTGCGCAAGTACTGCTCCGGCCATCATCAGGACAGCCGAGCCGGCCACCGAGTCACGAAGGAATTTCTTCAACATGTTTCCACCTGCAGGGAAGTGATCGATCCCTGTACTGTAGAAAGCGTCGATGACAGCTTCGTGACAACAGCGCGGCGGCTGTGTGACAGTGAAATGGGGCCGTCAGGCGCGCAAGGTCGCGGCGATGCGCTCCGCCAGGGCCTTGGAGCGCTCGGCCTGCGCCGACTCGACCATGATGCGAAGCACCGGTTCGGTGCCCGAGGCGCGGATCAGCACCCGGCCCTGGTCACCCAGCTCGCGCGCGACTTCGTCCTGCACGGCCGCCATGCGGGTGTTGCGCCGCCAGTCCACGCCCTCGGCCAGGCGCACGTTGAGCAGCGTCTGCGGGAACAACACCACCTCGCGCAGCAGTTCCGCCAGGCTGCAGCGGCTGTGGTGCAGGGCCTGCATCACCTGCAGCGCGCTGACGATGCCGTCGCCGGTGGTGTGGCAGTCCAGCACCAGCAGGTGCCCGGAGCCTTCGCCGCCCAGCTGCCAGCCGCGCTCGGCCAGTTCCTCCAGCACATAGCGGTCGCCGACCTTGGCGCGCACCAGCGGAATGTCGCGCTGGCGCAATGCCAGCTCGACCGCCATGTTGGTCATCAGCGTGCCGACCACGCCCGGCACGGCCTGGCCCTGCGCCAGCCGGTCGGCGACCATCACGTAGAGCAGTTCGTCGCCGTTGTACAGGCGTCCCTGGGCATCGACCATCAACAACCGGTCGGCGTCGCCGTCCAGCGCGATGCCGTAGTCGGCGCCTTCGTCGCGCACGCGCTGCACGAGCGCCGCCGGCGCGGTGGCGCCGACATCCTGGTTGATGTTGATGCCGTCCGGGCTGCAGCCCATGGCCACGACATCGGCGCCGAGCTCGTGGAACACGTCCGGCGCCACGTGGTAGGCCGCGCCGTGGGCGGCATCGATCACCAGCTTCAGGCCCTTCAGCGACAGCTCGCTGCCGACGGTGCTCTTGCAGAACTCGATGTAGCGGCCACGCGCGTCGTCCAGGCGGCGCGCCTTGCCCAGGCCGGCGGCGTCCACCCAGCGCGGCGGTTCGTCCAGCGCGGCTTCGACGGCCGCTTCCCAGTCGTCGGGCAGCTTTTCACCGCGCGCCGAAAAGAACTTGATGCCGTTGTCGGCAAAGGGGTTGTGCGAGGCGCTGATGACCACGCCCAGGTCCAGGCGCAGCGCGCGCGTCAGGTACGCCACACCCGGCGTCGGCAACGGGCCGCTGAGCAGCACATCCACCCCAGCGGACGCAAAGCCGGCTTCGAGCGCCGATTCGATCATGTAGCCCGAGATGCGCGTGTCCTTGCCAATGATCACCGTCGGCCGCGTCGCGGTGCGACGCAGCACACTGCCGACCGCGTGGCCCAGGCGCAGCATGAAGTCCGGTGTGATCGGCGACATGCCGACGGTGCCGCGTATTCCGTCGGTGCCAAAGTAGCGTCTGCTCATGGGGTTCTCATGGTGATGGTTCAGGCCTGCCCGTTGTCACCGGGTCCAGCTCGAGGGCTTGCCAGGTCCCGAGTGCGTCGACCGTGGCGGCCACATCATGCACGCGCAGCACGCGCGCTCCGCGCTGCGCCGCTGCCAGTGCCGCTGCCAGGCTGGCGGCCTGACGTTCGTGCACGGCACGGCCCGTGATTGTGCCCAGCGCCGACTTGCGCGACCAGCCGACGACGAGCGGGAAGCCCATTTCGCACAACTTCGGCAGCTGTCGGTGCAATTGAACGTTGTGCGCAAGCGTCTTGCCGAAGCCAATGCCCGGATCCAGCGCGATGCGTTCGCGCTGCACGCCCAAGGCCAGCAGGCGACGCGCGCGCTCGGCCAGGAAGTGGGCCACCTCGATCTCGACATCGACATAGCTGGGCTTGTCCTGCATGGACGATGGTTCGCCGAGCATGTGCATCAGGCAGATGCCGGCGCGCTCGAACCCTGCAAGCACCTGCTCGGCCCCTTCGGCGCGCAGAGCGTTGACGTCATTGATGATGTCGGCGCCGACCTCCAGCGCATCACGCATCAGCGCCGTGCGCCTGGTGTCCACCGACACCGGAATGCCCAGGCGCAGGGCATGGCGCAACACCGGCATCACGCGGGCGCGCTCTTCCTCCAGGCTGGGCGCGCGTGCGCCGGGTCGTGTCGATTCACCGCCGATGTCCAGGATGTCGGCGCCTTCACCGCACAAGCGCTCACAGTGCGCAATGGCGGCTTCCGTGCGTGCATGCTGGCCGCCATCGGAAAAGGAATCGGGCGTGACGTTGACCACACCCATCACCCGCGGGCGGGACAGGTCGATGCAAAAACGTGTCGTGAGCCAAGTGGGCATCAACCCCTCCACACTCGCGATTCGCAGCCACGCTGCGGTGGTGATATCAGGCAAGGCAGCCCCAAATCGAACGCGGGGCCAAAGCCCCGCGCAAACCTTGCCCTGTCGCAACGGCTTCAAGCCGTGGCATGGGCTCCGTCTGGATTGACCGGCGGCGGCACACCCGGCGCGGGCGGCGAAGTCGGTGTCCAGTCTTTAGGCGGCCGGGGCGGCTTGCCGTTCATGATGTCGTCGATCTGCTCGGCATCGATGGTTTCCCATTCGAGCAAGGCCTTGGCCATCGCGTGCATCTTGTCCTGGTTGTCCTCGATCAGCTTGCGCGCGATCGCGTACTGCTCGTCGATGATGCGGCGAATGACGAAGTCGACCTTCTGCATCGTCTGCTCGGACACGTTGACCTGCTTGGTGACCGAGCGGCCGAGGAAGACCTCGCCTTCATTCTCGGCATAGACCATCGGCCCGAGTTCGTCGGTCATGCCGTAGCGCGTGACCATGTCGCGCGCGATCTGCGTGGCGCGTTCGAAGTCGTTGCTGGCGCCGGTGGTCATCTGGTTCATGAACACCTCTTCGGCGATGCGTCCACCGAACAGCACGCGAGATCGTGCTGAGCATGCGCTCCTTGTCCAGGCTGTAGCGGTCGCCCTCCGGCAGTTGCATGGTCACACCCAGCGCACGGCCGCGCGGGATGATCGTCACCTTGTGCACCGGGTCGGTCTTGGGCAGCATGCGCGCTACCAGTGCGTGGCCGGACTCGTGGTAGGCGGTGTTCTTCAGCTCCTCGGCGGGCATCGTCATCGACTTGCGCTCCGGCCCCATCATGATCTTGTCCTTGGCCTTTTCGAAGTCGCCCATCTCGACGACACGGCCGCTGCGCCGCGCCGCAAAGAGCGCCGCCTCGTTCACCAGGTTGGCCAGGTCGGCACCGGAGAAGCCCGGTGTGCCGCGCGCCAGGATGTCGGCGCGGATGTCCTGCCCGACAGGCACCTTGCGCATGTGCACGTTGAGGATGGCCTCGCGGCCGCGCACGTCGGGTAGCGAAACGAAGACCTGGCGGTCAAAGCGGCCGGGGCGCAAGAGCGCGGGGTCGAGGATGTCCGGCCGGTTGGTGGCGGCCATGACGATGACTCCGACGTTTGTCTCGAAGCCGTCCATCTCGACCAGCATCTGGTTCAGCGTCTGCTCGCGCTCGTCGTTGCCGCCGCCCAGGCCGGCGCCGCGATGGCGGCCCACCGCATCGATTTCGTCGATGAAGATGATGCAGGGCGCGCTCTTCTTGGCTTGCTCGAACATGTCGCGCACCCGCGCCGCACCCACGCCGACAAACATCTCGACGAAGTCGGAGCCCGAGATGGTGAAGAAAGGCACTTTCGCCTCGCCGGCAATCGCCTTGGCCAGCAAGCGTCTTGCCGGTGCCCGGAGGCCCGACCAGCAGCACGCCGCGCGGGATGCGCCCGCCCAGCTTCTGGAACTTCTGCGGGTCCTTCAGGAAGTCGACCAGTTCCTTGACCTCTTCCTTGGCTTCCTCGCAGCCGGCCACGTCGGCAAAGGTGGTGGTGTTGTTGGCTTCGTCGAGCATGCGCGCCTTGGACTTGCCGAAGCTGAACGCCCCGCCCTTGCCGCCGCCTTGCATCTGCCGCATGAAGTAGATCCACACGCCAATCAGCAGCAGCATCGGGCCCCAGCTGACGAGGATGCTCATCAACAACGACGGTTCTTCGCGCGGCTTGACGTCGAACTTGACGCCGCTGGCGATCAGGTCTCCGACGAGGCCGCGGTCCAGATAGGTGGCGGTACTGCGCAGGCGTTTGTCGTCATTCGTCAGCGCGAGGATCTCGGTGCCGCCGTTGCCTTCTTGCAGCGTGACGGACTTGATGCGCTTGTTGCGCACTTCCTCGAGGAAATCGGAGTAGCCGATCTGGTTGCCCTGCGTCGCACCGCGGTCGAATTGCTTGAAAACGGTGAACAGCACCAAGGCGATCACCAGCCAGACTGCGACTTTCGAGAACCATTGATTGTTCACCGGGGCTCCTGTTCCACTTTGGCATGCGCCGGACAAGCACTGCACGCCTGCGCCGGATTCCACGGCATATGAGGACGATTCTAGTGCAGACAAGGCATTGATCCGAAGCCACGCACGGGGCAGACCCTGGGGCGACAACGTGCATTTCAGCGCGAACCTGCCTGCTTGCCACCGTCCAGTTCAGCTTCGCTTGAGACCTATGCCGACCAGAAAGGTTTCAGAAGACTTGTCGCGCGACGCCTTCGGCTTGATGGGTTTGACGGTGCGAAAGGTGTCCTTGAACAGTTTGGCCAGCTGGCTGTAACCGCTGCCGTGGAACACCTTGCACACCAGCGCACCCTCCGGCTTGAGATGCAGAAGCGCAAATTCGACCGCCAGTTCCACCAGATGCGCCATGCGCGCCGCATCGGCCGATTCGATGCCAGACAGGTTCGGCGCCATGTCCGACACCACCACGTCGGCGCGTCGGCCGCCCATCTTGCCGACCAGTTGCGCCAGCACGACCTCGTCCCGGAAGTCACCCTGGATGAAGGACACCCCGTCGATCGGATCGAAGGGCAACACATCCAGCGCGATGATGTCGCCATCCAGTTCGCCGCTGGCGGCACCCCCGGCGCCGGCCGATTTCGGCGCGAAGCGCCGGCGCAGGTATTGGCTCCACGCGCCCGGCGCGCAGCCCAGGTCGACCACCAACTGGCCGGGCCGGAACAAGCCAAGCGATTCGTCGATTTCCTTGAGCTTGTAGGCCGCGCGCGCACGGTAGCCGTCGCGATGGGCCAGCTTCACATACGGATCGTTGATGTGGTCGTTGAGCCAGGCCTTGTTGACCTTCTTGCTCTTGGTGTTGATCTTCATGGCGTTCGATGGGGTCGTTGGCGACCACGGGCCGCGGACATAATAGGCGCATGCCCAAGATCACACTCACGCCCGCCGAACGCAAGGAGAAACGCGGTCTGGCGCATCACCTCGATCCGGTTGTGGTGATTGGCGCCGAAGGGCTGAGCGCCGCGGTGCTGAAGGAAGCCGACGCCGCGTTGAAGGCTCACGGGCTGATCAAGGTGCGCATGTTCTCGGATTCGCGCGACGAGCGCATGGCCGCGTTGCAGCAGATGTCCGACACTCTGGGCGCCGCGCCGGTGCAGCACATCGGCAAGCTGCTCGTGCTGTGGCGCCCGCCCGCTCCCGAGCAGAAGACTGCCGCCGCATCGACCATGCCCGGGCCCCGCGTGGTGAAGATCCTGAAGTTCTCGAAAAGCGGCAACCATCGTCCGCAGATCAAGAAGGTCAAGCTCTTCGGCAACCAGCGCGTGACGGCCGGCGGCGAAATCAAGCGCGCCAAGGTGCGGGTCACCAGCGTCAAGAAGCGAGCGGTCGACTGACGTCACCCGATTCTCGCGTGGCGCGCCAGGCGAGCAGCAGAACCAGCAGCGTCTTCAAGGCGTAACACACGACGCTGAAACCGTGCAGCTGAGCGAAGCTGAACATTCCCTGCCCCGCGCGCGCAGCCGGCAACAGGGCTTGCACGCCAAAGTAACCCAGCAGGGTGCAGACCATGGTGGCCCACAGCAAGCGAACGTTGCCAAATCGAGCGGCGCCCTCTCGCGGCGTGGAGTGATCAGCGCGGCCGCGCTCCAGCATCAGCAACGCCGCGGCCACGGCCAAACTGAGCCATGCTTCCCGAATGAACAGCCGCGACACGATGCGGCCTGCGTCCGCGCCGGGAAGGACGCTGAAGGCCGCCGGAGCGGCGACGAGTGCGATGCCCAACAACAGCCCCGCCCACACACCGGGCAGCACGCGGCGCAGGCGTTGCCGCATCAGAGGTAGCGCACCTCGATGACCTCGTAGCTCTTGACGCCGCCAGGGGCGCGCACCTCGGCCACGTCGCCCGCGACCCGCCCGATGAGCGCTCGCGCGATCGGGCTGCTGATGGAGATCAGCCCGAGCTTGAGATCGGCCTCGTCGTCACCGACGATCTGATAGGTGACGCGCGCGCCGTTGGATTCATCTTCCAGGTCGACCGTGGCACCAAAAACGACACGCCCTTCGGCATCGAGTGTTGCCGGATCGATGATCTGCGCCGCAGCGAGCTTGCCCTCGATCTCCAGAATGCGGCCTTCGATGAAGCCCTGCTTGTCCTTGGCCGCCTCGTATTCGGCATTCTCCGACAGGTCGCCCTGAGCCCGCGCTTCGGAGATGGCCTGGATGACGGCATGGCGCTCGACCGACTTCAACTGGTGCAGTTCCTTCTTCAGCAGGTCACTGCCGCGTCGTGTCAGGGGAATGGTGCTCATGGGTCTGCTCAGTGGCTAAAAAGTAAAGCGCCGCCTCGAGAACACCTGTTGGAGCAGGCGCTGGGCGGCGGCGGTGCGGAATCGCGAAACTGCGGCACGATTTTAGTTCAGTTCCGCGCGCAACTGCGTGTGCAGTTCCTGCAGCGACGCCACACTCAGGTCGGCCTGGTGCTTCAGCGCCTCGGTGGCCGCCTCGCAGCCGGCCATGGTGGTGTAGTAGGTCACGCGCTGCGCCAAGGCCGCGGTGCGGATGTGGCGCGAATCGGCGATCGCCGTGCGCGTTTCATCCACCGTGCTGAAGACCAGCTGGATCTCTCCGGCCTTGACCATGTCGACGATGTGCGGCCGCCCGTCCTTGACCTTGTTCACCGTCTTCACCGCGATGCCGGCGGCGGCAATGGCCGCGGCCGTGCCCTTGGTGGCCACCACATGGAAACCCAGCTTCACCAGATCCGCGGCCACCTGCACGGCGCGTGGCTTGTCGGCGTTCTTCACGGTGATCACGGCCGTGCCCTTGTCGGGCAGGCGCGAGCCGGCACCGAGCTGGCTCTTCAGCATCGCTTCGCCGAAGCTGCGGCCCACGCCCATGACCTCGCCCGTGGAGCGCATCTCCGGGCCGAGGATCGGGTCCACGCCGGGAAACTTGTTGAAGGGGAACACTGCTTCCTTGACGCTGAAGTACGGCGGCACGATCTCGCGCGGCTCGCGCCCGTGCAGCGCCTTCTGGTCGCGCAGGCTTTGCCCGGCCATGCAGCGCGCGGCGATCTTGGCCAGCGGCTGCCCGGTGGCCTTGCTGACGAAGGGCACGGTGCGCGAGGCACGCGGGTTGACTTCCAGCACGTACACGGTGGCGGCATCGCCCTCGCCCTGGATCGCGAACTGCACGTTCATCAAGCCGATGACCTTCAGGGCCTTGGCCATCAGCACGGTCTGGCGGCGCAGTTCGTCCTGCAACGGCGCGCTCAGCGTGTAAGGCGGCAGTGAACAGGCCGAATCGCCGGAGTGCACCCCCGCCTGTTCGATGTGCTCCATGATGCCGCCGATCATCACGTTCTGGCCGTCGCTGATGCAGTCGACATCGACTTCGATGGCGTCGTCGAGAAAACGATCCAGCAGCACCGGCGACTTGTCCGACACGCGCACGGCTTCGCGCATGTAGCGCTCGAGATCCTTGTCGCCGTGCACGATCTCCATCGCACGGCCGCCCAGCACATAACTCGGCCGCACCACCAACGGGTAGCCGATCTGCTGGGCCAGCTCCAGCGCGGCCTCTTCGGTGCGCGCGGTGCGGTTCGGCGGCTGTTTCAGGCCGAGCTGATGCAAGAGCTGCTGGAAGCGCTCGCGGTCCTCGGCCATGTCGATGCTGTCGGGGCTGGTGCCGATGATCGGCACGCCGTTGGACTCCAGCTCCAGCGCCAGCTTCAACGGCGTCTGGCCGCCGTACTGGACGATCACGCCCAGCGGCTTTTCCACGGCGACGATCTCGAGCACGTCTTCCAAGGTGACCGGCTCGAAGTACAGGCGATCCGAGGTGTCGTAGTCGGTGGACACGGTCTCGGGGTTGCAGTTGACCATGATGGTCTCGTAACCATCCTCGCGCAGGGCCAGCGCCGCGTGCACGCAGCAGTAGTCGAATTCGATGCCCTGGCCGATGCGGTTCGGCCCGCCGCCCAGCACCATGATCTTCTTGCGATCGGTGGGCTCGGCCTCGTTCTCCTCGTCGTAGGTGGAGTACATGTAGGCCGTGGGCGTGGCGAACTCGGCTGCGCAGGTGTCCACACGCTTGTAGACCGGACGAACACCCAGCGCATGTCGACGGCGGCGCAGGTCGTGCTGGTTGGTGCCGAGCAGTTTTGCCAGGCGTTTATCCGAAAAGCCCTTCTGCTTGAGAAAACGCATCTCAGCTTCCGACAGCGAATCGAGCGTGCGGCCGGCAAGCTGCTTCTCGGTCGACACGATCTCCTCGATCTGCGCCAGGAACCAGGGGTCGATGGCCGTTTCCTCGAAGATTTCGTCCAGACCCATGCCGATGCGGAAGGCGTCGGCCACGAACAGGATGCGCTCGGGACCGGCCTCGCCCATTTCCTCGATGATCTCGTCGCGGTCGCTTTCCGTGCAGGACGTGCGTTCACTCAGGCCGTCGATGCCGGTCTCCAGCCCGCGCAGCGCCTTCTGGAAGCTTTCCTGGAAGCTGCGGCCGATGGCCATGACCTCGCCCACCGACTTCATCTGCGTGCCCAGGTGCGGGTCGGCCTCGCGGAACTTCTCGAAGGCAAAGCGCGGAATCTTCGTCACCACGTAGTCGATGCTCGGCTCGAAGGACACCGGCGTGGCGCCGCCCGTGATGTCGTTGCGCAACTCGTCCAGGGTGTAGCCGATGGCCAGCTTGGCCGCGACCTTGGCGATCGGAAAGCCCGTGGCCTTGCTCGCCAGCGCCGACGAACGGCTGACGCGCGGGTTCATCTCGATCACCACCATGCGCCCGTCGAGCGGGTTGATGGCGAACTGCACGTTCGAGCCACCAGTATCCACGCCGATCTCGCGCAGGATCGCGATCGACGCATTGCGCATCAGCTGGTATTCCTTGTCGGACAGCGTCTGCGCCGGCGCCACGGTGATCGAGTCGCCGGTGTGGATGCCCATCGGGTCGAGGTTCTCGATGGCGCAGACGATGATGCAGTTGTCCTTGCTGTCGCGCACGACCTCCATCTCGAACTCTTTCCAGCCGATCAGCGACTCTTCGATCAGCAGTTCCTTGGTCGGCGACAGGTCCAGCCCGCGCTTGCAGATTTCCTCGAACTCGTCGGGGTTGTAGGCGATGCCGCCGCCGGTGCCGCCGAGCGTGAAGCTGGGGCGGATGACCATCGGGAAGCCCGTCGCTGCCGACTCACCGCCCACCTCGCCCATGATGCGCTTTTGCACGGCCAGCGCCTCGTCCAGCGAATGGGCGATGCCGCTGCGCGCCGAGCCCAGGCCGATGCTGGTCATCGCGTCCTTGAATTTCAGCCGGTCCTCGGCCTTTTCGATGGCGTGTTCGTTGGCGCCGATCATCTCCACGCCATGCTTAGCCAGCACGCCGTGCTTGTGCAGGTCGAGCGCGCAGTTCAGCGCCGTCTGGCCGCCCATCGTCGGCAGCAAGCGCGTCGGGCTTTTCCTTGGCGATGATCTTTTCCAGCACCTGCCAGGTGATCGGCTCGATGTAGGTGGCATCGGCCATGCCCGGGTCGGTCATGATCGTCGCCGGGTTGCTGTTGACGAGCACGACGCGGTAGCCCTCCTCGCGCAGCGCCTTGCAGGCCTGCGCGCCGGAGTAGTCGAACTCGCAGGCCTGGCCGATGACGATGGGGCCGGCGCCGATGATGAGGACGGATTTCAGGTCGGCGCGCTTAGGCACTTGCCTTCTCCATGAGCGCCGTGAAGCGGTCGAACAGGTAGCCGATGTCGTGCGGCCCGGGTGAGGCTTCCGGATGGCCCTGGAAGCAGAACGCCGGACGGTCGGTGCGCGCCAGCCCCTGCAGCGTGCCGTCGAACAGCGACACATGCGTAGGCCGCAGGTTGGCCGGTAGCGTCGATTCGTCCACCGCAAAACCGTGGTTCTGGCTGGTAATCGACACGCGGCCCGAGTCCAGGTCTTTCACCGGGTGATTGGCGCCGTGGTGGCCGAACTTCATCTTGAAGGTGCGTGCGCCAGAGGCCAAGGCCAGGATCTGGTGGCCCAGGCAGATGCCGAATGTCGGAATGCCGGTGTCGATGAGCTGACGCGTCGCCCGGATGGCGTAGTCGCAAGGCTCCGGGTCACCGGGGCCGTTGGACAGGAAGATGCCGTCGGGCTTGAGCGCCAGTGCCTCCTTGGCGGAGGTTTGCGCCGACACCACCGTCACACGGCAGCCGCGGCTGGACAGCATGCGGAGGATGTTGCGCTTGATACCGAAGTCGTAGGCCACCACGTGCGAGCGCGATTCGGTCTGCGTGCCGTAGCCGCCGCCCAGGGTCCACTCGGTCTGCGTCCAGGGGTAGGACTGGTCCACCGACACGACCTTTGCCAGATCAAGGCCGCTCATGCTGGGGGCGGCGACAGCCCGGGCCACCGCCTCGGCCACCTCGCGCTCGCCCACCGGCGTGCCCGGCTCGAAGGCGACGATGCACCCGTTTTGTGCGCCCTTGCTGCGCAGCACACGCGTCAGACGACGGGTATCGATACCGGCGATCGCCACGAGGCCCTCGGCACGCAGGTAGTCGGACAGGTTGCGGGTGGCGCGGAAGTTCGAAGCGCGATTCGGCACATCCTTGATCACCAGCCCTGCGGCCTGAATCTTCGCGGACTCGACATCCTCGTCATTCACGCCATAACTGCCGATGTGCGGATAGGTCAGGGTGACGATCTGCCGGCAGTAGCTCGGATCGGTCAGTATTTCCTGGTAACCGGTGAGCGCGGTGTTGAAGACCACCTCGCCCACGGTGTGCCCCGCCGCGCCCACGGAATGGCCGACAAAGCTCGTGCCGTCGGCGAGTGCCAACAAGGCGGGGGGAAGGACGCTGAGCAAGGCCAAGGAACGGGCTCCGGGTGTGGCAGGCTCAGCAGGACTCCCAGGCTGCCCACGGGGGCGGCGCGCTTTTTGACATTCAGGGGGTTGCTTCGCCAGGCCGAATTTGTCGGCATAGTTGCAGGCAAATTGTATCCGCTGGCGCTCATCCGCCATCGCAGCGCCGGCCCTGCCGGCTTGGCATCGGCTGAGAGCCCTGCCTAACCCCGGTCCAAAGGCCGGAGAATAATCTTGAGCGAATCGCTAGGGAACTAGAATGCGTGGCGCGGGTCTACTCCGCTGTCCTCAACCACCTTTATGGAGATTGATCGCATGAACCAAAGCCTGCAAACCGCCCCCGGTTACGTTGGCTCCGGCGCACTGACCGAGCAACGTGATCGCGTCCTGCGCAACACCTATTGGCTGCTCGCGCTGTCGATGGTGCCCACGGTGCTGGGTGCCTGGATCGGCGTGTCCACGGGTCTGGCTGCGGCCATGTCTCCAGGCATCAGCTTGGTGGTGTTCCTGGTTGGTGCCTTCGGTCTGATGTTTGCCATCGAGAAGACCAAGAATTCCGCCGCCGGAGTGCCTGTGCTGCTGGGATTCACGTTCTTCATGGGCTTGATGCTGTCGCGCCTGATCGGATCGGTACTGGGCCTGTCCAACGGTGCCAGCCTGATCATGGTGGCCTTCGCCGGCACCGGCGCGATCTTCCTGGGCATGGCTTCGGTGTCGAGCATCATCAAGCGCGACCTGACGTCGATGGGCAAGTGGCTGTTCATCGGCGCGATCATGCTGCTCGTGGCGATGCTGGCCAACTTCTTCATCCAGTCGAGCGCGCTGATGATCACACTGATGGTCTTGGCCATCGGCATCTTCTCGGCCTTCATCCTGTATGACCTGCAGCGCGTGAAGACCGGCCAGGAGACGAACTACATCACCGCCACGCTGGGCGTGTACCTGAGCCTGTACAACGTGTTCCAGAGCCTGCTGGCGCTGCTGGGCATCTTCGGCGGCGACCGCGACTGATCCGGACGCACTTGGGTAAACGACAGGGCCTTCGGGCCCTGTTGTCGTTTATGCCTGCTCGATCTGGCAGGTGCAACTTGGCACCCGTTTGTGCTCAAGGGGTCTGTGCTCGAGGATCAACCGACAATTCGTGCATGTCGCAGTACTTCGAAGTTCACCCGGAGAATCCGCAGCCGCGCTTGCTGAAGCAGGCCGCGCAGATCCTGCTGGCTGGTGGCATCGCTGCCGTGCCCACCGATTCGAGCTATGCGCTGGTCTGCCGCCTTGACGACAAGGCCGCGGCGCAAACCTTGCGCCGCCTGCGTCAGGTGGACGACAAGCACCACCTGAGCCTGCTGTGCCGCGACCTGAGCGAACTGGCCAGCTATGCCCGCGTCGACAACCGTCAATATCGGCTGCTGAAGCTGGGCACGCCGGGACCCTTTACCTTCATCCTCGAGGCCACCAAGGAAGTGCCTCGCCGCTTGAGCCACCCGTCGCGCCGCACCATCGGGCTGCGCGTGCCGGACCACAAGGTGGCGCAGGAACTGTTGCAGGTGCTCGGTCAACCGTTGCTGGGCACCACATTGATCCTGCCCGGTGCCAGCGAACCTATGAACGACGCGCAGCAGATTCGCGAGCATTTCCAGAAGGCGTTGCAGGCGGTGATCGACGCGGGGGCCTGTCCGATGCAACCCACCACCGTCATCGATCTGAGCGGCGACACGCCAGTGGTGCTGCGCGCCGGCCGCGGCGACCTCGCCCAGCTGGGTTTGAACGCCAGCTGATCAGGACGCCGGCGTGCGGCGCTGCAGCGTGTCGCGCACGCGCTGTGCATCGAATCCAACCTGGGCCTGCCCACGCACCAGCAGCACGGGCGTGCCCGGTGCGCGTGCCGCCTCGAACTGGGCCGCACAGGCGGTGTCGGTCTCGATGAAACACTCGCTGAAGCTCACGTCGTGCTGCTGCATCCACAGTCGTGCGGCAGTGCAGAAGGCGCAGGTCGTGGACGACAGCATGCGGATGTCGCCGGGCCGCGCGAGTGCCGCCACCTGTTCACCCAACTGCGCCTGGCTGCGGGCCGCCCACCATTGGCTGACCGCACTGATGGCGAGCACCAGCAATACCAGGCCGAGGATCGAGCCACGCTTGCCGGCCATGGCCGCAACCCGCCTCAGATCGCCGCCGTGACCACCATCTCCACCTTCCACTGCGGCTTGGCCAATTGGGCCAGCACGGTGGCGCGTGGTGGTGCCTGCCCGGCCGGCAGCCAGGCCTCCCAGACCTCGTTCATGCCGCCGAAGTCGGCGAGATCGGTGAGGAAGATCTGGCACATCAGCAGGCGCGACTTGTCGCTGCCGGCACGCGCCAGCAGCGCATCGATGGCTGCCAGCACCTGGCGCGTCTGCCCGCGGATGTCCTGTGTGGCATCCGCCGCGACCTGCCCGGCCAGGTAGCACATGCCGTGGTGCACCGCCATCTCCGACAGGCGCGTGCCGACATCGAATCGTTGAACGCTCATTTGTGTCCCTTCTTCTGACCGTGGCCGTGTGATGGATGATGTGCGGCGCCCGGGTGCCGGTTCACCGGATGTTTGGGCGTCGGGCCGCTGGCAACTGCCGGTTTGGCGCCGAGTCGCGATTCGGTGCCCGCGAACAGCTTGCGCATGTTCGGCTGGTGGCGCCACAGCAGCAGCAGACTCATCGCCACGATGGCCAGCAGCGACGGTGCCACGCCCCAGATCAGCAACTGGTAGAACGGCGCAAACACGGCCGCCACGATCGAGGCGAGTGACGAATAGCGAAAGAACGCGGCGATGATGACCCAGGTCAGCAGGGTCGCCGCACCGAGCCAGGGGTTCAGCGCCAGCAGCACGCCCGCCGCGGTGGCCACGCCCTTCCCGCCCTTGAAGCCGAAGAACACCGGCCAAAGGTGGCCGACAAAGGCCGCCAGCCCGACGAAGGCCGCGGTGGTTTCGCCGAGGCCGAACTGCGGCCCGTAGACCAACGCCAGCAGCACCGGCACGTAACCCTTGAGTGTGTCGAAGGCCAGCGTCAGCAGTGCCGCACCACGGTGCCCCGAACGCAGCACATTGGTGGCCCCAGGGTTGCCTGAGCCGTAGTGGCGCGGATCGTCCAGGCCCATGCCTTTGCTGACGATGACGGCAAAGGAAAGCGAGCCAATCAGGTAGGCGGCCAGCACGGCCAGCACACTGGGCAGGAATTGCATGCGTGAACGGCAACAGCTCGAAATGTGCGGGCTTGAAGTTTACGACGCGTCGCGCGCGGGTTGCGCCTTCCGCGCCATGGCCGCTACAGCGCGCAGTCCACGGCCTGTGCGCCCAGCAGCCGGCTCAGCACCGCCGGCTCGATACCGACCAGAAAGCCACGTCGCCCGCCGTTGATCCAGACGCGCGGCAAGACCAGCACGCTGTCCTGCACGCACACCGGCAGGCTCTTCTTCGTGCCGAAAGGCGAGGTGCCGCCGACCAGATAGCCACTGTGGCGCTGCGCCGCCTCGACGCCGCAGGGCTCGACGCTCTTCACGCCCAATGCGCGCGCCAGGTTCTTGGTGCTGACCTGCCGGTCGCCGTGCATCAGCACCAGCAGCGGGCGCGCGCGATCGTCCTGCATGACCAGCGTCTTCACGACGGCGTGCTCGTCCACGCCAAGTTGCCGCGCCGACTCCGCCGTGCCGCCATGTTCGACATAGTCGTAGGGGTGTTCGCTGAAGGCCACGCCGTGCTGGCGCAGCCACGCCGTGGCCGGCGTCTCGCTGACGTGGCGGGCCTTCTTCGCCACGGCCCTACTGCGCAGGGTCGCGCATTTCCCAGCGGATGCGGTCGATGGCCGCCAGCAGCTCGGCGCTGAGCTCGGTGTCCCAGGCGTCGATGTTCTCGTCGAGCTGCGCCAGCGTGGTGACACCGATGATGGTGCTGGCCACACGCCAATTGCGATAGCAGAAGGCCAGCGCCATCTGCGTGGGCGCCAGGCCGTGTTCGCGTGCCAGGGCGTTGTAGCGCCGCGCGGCAGCCAGGGCTTCGGCCCGGCCGTGGCGCTGCTTGCGCATGCCGGCGAAGATCGCCATGCGCCCAGGCAGCGCAGGGTCCTCGAAGCCGGCGCTGTCGTACTTGCCGCTGAGTTGGCCGAAGGCCAGCGGCGAATAGGCCAGCAGAGACACATCGCAGCGGTGCATCATTTCGTCCAGCCCGTTGTCGACCGATCGGTTGAGCAGGCTGTAGGCGTTCTGCACCGTCGCGATGCGTGGCAGGCCGGCCGATTCAGCCAGGCGCACGAACTCGGCAACACCCCATGGCGTTTCGTTGCTCACGCCGATATGGCGCACCTTGCCGGCCTGCACCAGCCGCTGCAGACCGCGCAGTTGCTCGTCGATGGGCGTGATCGGGCGATCGTTCTTCGGGTCGAAGTACAGGCTGCCGAACACCGGCAACGCGCGTGTCGGCCAGTGCAGCTGGTACAGGTCGATGACCTCGGTGTGCAGGCGCTTCAGGCTGGCCTCGCACGACGCGACGATGTCATCCGACGTGACGTCGGCGCTGCCGTTGCGCAGCCACTCGTAGCCACGCACGGGACCCGCGGCCTTGGTCGCCAGCACGATGCGCGAGCGCGCTTCCGGGCGTTTGCGCAGCCACTCGCCGATGATGCTTTCGGTGACGCCGTAGCACGCTGCGCTGGGCGGCACCGGGTACATCTCGGCCGTGTCGATGAAGTCGATTCCGCGTTGCAGCGCGTGGTCGAGCAATCGGTGGGACGTGGCAGAGTCGACCTGCGACTCGCCAAAGGTCATGGTGCCGAGGCAGATGCGGCTGACACGCAGATCGCTGCGGCCAAGCAAGGTACTTTGCATGTGAAATGGACTGCGGTTGAACAGAACGCAGTGTGCCGCAGAAGCGCGCCGCCGCGCCCCAACCTATGCACTCCGTGCGTGCCAGGCAGCGAGCCGTGTCAATCGCTGAACTGCGGCGTGCGCTTTTCAAGCCGCGCCTTCACGGCCTCGACTTGCTCCGGCGCACCGATCAGTGCAGCCTGCTCGCGGCTCTCGGCGAGCAGGATGCCCTTGGCATCGGCGTCGGCGCTCAGCTCGAACAGACGTTTGGCAGCGCGCATCGCCTTGGGCGGGCGCGCCGCGATTTCGCGGGCCAGCACCAGTGCCTCGGCGTAAGGGTCGGCGCACAGCCGCGTGGCCAGGCCGAGTTGCTGCGCCTCGGTGCCGCTGAAGACGCGGCCGGTGTAGGTGAGTTCGCGCGCCAGGTCGTCGCGCAGCAGGCCGCGCAACAGCGCCATGCCGCCCATGTCGGGGACCAGGCCCCAGTTGATCTCCATGATCGACAGCTTGGTGTCGGCGGCCATGAAGCGCATGTCCGCCGCCAGCATCAGCTGGAAGCCGCCACCATAGGCCGCGCCGTGCACCGCGGCGATCACCGGCACCGGCAACTCGCGCCAGACCATCACGGCCTGCTGCGACGGGTTGGCGCCGCCGGGTGTGCGCTCGCCCTGCAGCAGGCGCGCGCCGCCGCGCTCGCCCGACGCCATCTTGCCGAAATTGGCAGTGTCCAGGCCTGCGCAGAAGGCGCGGCCCTCGCCCGACAGCACCACCACGCGCACACCCGCTGTGGTCTTGAGCCTTTCACCGGTCTGGCGCAGCGCTTCGAACATGGCATCGTCGAGCGCATTCATCTTGTCGCCACGCACCAGGCGCACGTCGGCGACACCCTGGTCGAGACTCACGCGGATACGGTCTTGCATGGAATCACTCCTTGGAGCTGCTGTGTTCAAGTATCGATATGTCGCGGTCCCGGCAGGCCTCGGCCATTGCGTCCAGCCCGTTCAGGACCTGGTTGAAGTTGACGGGCTTGGTCCAGTAGTCGTCGAAGCCGAAGGCCCTGGCGCGGGCCAGCTCGTCGGGCATGGCGTTCGCCGACAACGCCACCAGCCGGGCCTTCAGCGCATGCTCACGCAGCCGGCGCAGCACCTCATAGCCGTCGATGTCGGGCAGCTGCATGTCCACCAGCACCAGATCGGGCCGATCGCGCAGCGCGGCGGCCACGCCGCTGGCGCCGTCCGTGGCCACCTGCAGGCGCACGTTCGGACGCAGCGCCAGCAGTTCCTTCACCACCAGCACGTTGACGGCGTTGTCCTCGATGTACAGCACCGACAGCGGCGCTGCAGACGCTGACGCCACCTTGCCGCTGCTGGCCAACGCGGGCGCTGCGGCCTGGACGCCGGCTTCGGCATCACCGGCCACGCCGGCAGCGTCGACGCCTGTTGGCGCCGCCGGCAACCAGACGCGGAAATCGCTGCCCTGGCCACGCTTGCTCTGTACCTGCAGCTGCCCGCCCATCAGCTGCACCAGGTGGTGCACCGTCATGAGGCCGATGCCGCGGCCCTCGATGCCCTCGCGCTCCGCGCCCAGGCGGTTGAAGGGCTCGAACAGATGCGCCTGCTGCGCCCGGCTCAGGCCACGGCCGTTGTCGCGCACGCTCAGGCACCAGCCTTCCACGCCATCGACAACCTGCGCGTTTGCGCCGACCCAGATGCGGCCACCCCGGTGGTTGTACTTGACGGCATTCGTCATCAGGTTGGCGACGATCTGACGCAGGCGGCGCCGGTCGGCACGCACCCGCGCGCCGCTGGTCTGCACCTGCAGCTGCAACTCGCGCTCGGCGACCAGGGGCAGCAACCCACTGCCTCACCTCCTCGACCGTGGCGTCCACGTCGACCGCTTGCAGCGTCACTGGCAGCGAACCGGCTTCGACGGCGCTCAGGTCGAGCACATCGTCGATCAGCGACAGCAGGTGCGTGCCGGCCGAATGGATGTGGGCGACGCGCTCGTTCTGCACCGCGTCGAGCCGCTCGGCGCCGTCGTGCTGCAGCAGCTGCGCGAAGCCGAGCATGGCGTTCAGCGGCGTGCGCAGCTCGTGGCTCATGCGTGCCAGGAACTCGGATTTGGCGCGGCTGGCGCGCTCTGCCGTCTCCGCGTCGCGTAACGCGCTTTCCGCGCGTTTGCGCTGCGTGACGTCCCAGTTCAGGCCGACCATGCGCGCAGCCTTGCCGTTTTCGTCGCGCACGGCGTGGCCAGTGCTCGCCAGCCAGTGCACCGAGCCATCGGGCCAGCGCACTTCGAACTCGTAGGAATAGGGCTCGTGATCGACCAGGTGACGCTGGATGCGCCGCCGGCGTTCCACGATGGCCGGGGCCGTCATGATGCTTTCGTCGATCTCGCGCGGCGTGCGTGGATCGTTCCTGTGCAAGCCGCGCAAGCGGTACATCTGTTCTTCCCAGATGACCTGCTCGGTGTCCACGTCGCGTTCCCATACGCCGACGCCGGCGACTTCCGTGGCCAGCTTCAGGCGCTGCGCCTGCAGGCGCAGCTCCAGGTCCTGCGCGCGCTGCTGCGTCAGGTCGAGGTGGATGCCATAGAGCAGGTCGCGGCCATCGCGCTCTTCACGGCGACTGCGACACACCACCCAGCGCAGCGACCCGTCCGGACGCACGATGCGAAACTCGGTCTCGAAGCCGCTCTTGCCGGCCTTGCGCGCGCGCCTGCGCTCGTCGGCCACGCGTTTGCGGTCGGGCGCATGCACACGCTGCCCCATCCATTCCTTGGTCGGCGGCGCGGGCTGGTCCTCGGGCAAGCCATAGATGCGGAACATCTGCGCGTTCCATTCCACCCGCTCGGGCTCGCTGTCATGCGCGCTCTCGATCGTCCACACGCCCACGCCGGCTGCGTCGGCAACGAGCTGGATGCGGCGCGCCAGCGCCTGCGCACGCTCGCGTTCGGCAATGCGTGCCGTCTGGTCCAGCGACACGCCGGTCAGGCCCACGACTCGGCCGTGTTCGTCGCGCTCGGCCACGCGCCGCGTGAACAGGTGACGGTAGCTGCCGTCCGCGTTGCGGTAGCGCGTGTCCACGTCGACCACGCCCGTGCTGGCCATCGCCTGCTCGGCCGCGCGCACCGTGGCCGGCAGGTCGTCGGGGTGGGCGTAGGCGCGCATCTCGTCCAGGTCGATGCCATCGGGACTGGACTCGACACCGGTGAGCTGATAGCCGATGCGGTTGAAGTGGATGCGCCGGGTTTGCAGGTCGATGCGCCACACCGAGATCATGGCCAGTTCCAGCGCCTCGGCGAGCTGGGCACTGACGGCCTCTTGCGCACGTACCCGGTGCGTGCCCTCGGTGTCGTCGATGAGCACACCGAGCATGGTCACCGGATTGCCATCGCTGCCATTGCGCACCTCGGTCAGCGCCTGCACATCGCGCAACTGGCCATCGGGCCGCTGCAGCCGGTAGCGCAGCTCATAACGCCCCGCGCGCTGCATCGACTTGCGATGGTGTTCGCGCAGGACGCTCACGATCGTCGGGATGGATGAGCTCCAGCGCCTGCTGAAAGCTGGGTGGGTGCAGCGCCGGCTCCAAACCCGCCAGACGAAACATGTGCGCGTCCCACCAGTCGCGACCATCACGCGTGTCGCGCTCGAAGAAACCCATGCGCCCGAAACCCTGCATCAGCGCCAGCTTCTCGGCGGCGTCGCGCCAGCCGCTGGCGTGCCCCGGCAGTTGCTGGGGCTGCGGTGTCAGCCACAACAACCAGCCCGGCTCCAGCGCCACGGCGCGATAGTCCAAGGCAAACGCGCCGGCCCGCAACTGGCCGTCCTGCGGCCACGGGTCGGCGTCCGCCAGGCCGGCTGCCAGCGCCTGCCAGTGCGCATCGAGCACGCCCGCACCCAGCGACCATTCCACGGCAGCCGGGTTCAAGCGCCAGCGCGTCACATCGCCTTCACGCCAAAGTCTCAGTGCCGCGCTGGGTGCACGCAGCCAAATCGGATCGGCCGTGCTGGTTTCGAGGTTCATCGATGGCGGCAAAGTTCGAGGCGGATTTCGGCTTCCGTCGGCGCGGGGCCGATACCTGGCACAGTTTATCTGCCGCAGGCTTCGGCACGGGCCGGGCTTAGACTGATCCCATTGCCGCCGCCACGCCCGCGTGCGCTGCGGCACGAACCTGCGCTCGAATTCCACAACGTGACTTCAGGCTCCAGCATCGGACAGCCCATGACAGGCATTGAACAGGTGGACGTATTGATCGTGGGCGCCGGGCTGTCGGGCATCGGCGCGGCGGTGCACCTGCAGAAGCATTGCCCCGACCGCAGCTTTGCCATCCTGGAAGCGCGCGATCGGCTGGGTGGTACCTGGGATCTGTTTCGCTACCCGGGCATCCGCTCCGATTCGGACATGTACACGCTCGGATACTCCTTCAAGCCGTGGGAGCAGGCCAAGGCCATTGCCGACGGGCCCTCGATCCTGCAATACGTGCAGGAGACCGCGCGCGAGCACGGCCTGGAACGCCACATCCGCCATGGCTTGACGGTGCGCAGCGCCGCCTGGTCCACGGCCGATGCCTGCTGGACAGTGCAAGCCGAGCGCGCCGGCCAATGGCGAGATGCTTCATCTGCGCTGCAACTTCCTTTTCATCTGCAGCGGCTACTACCGCTACGACGCCGGCTACACGCCGCATTTCGAAGGCAGCGAACGTTTTGCCGGGCGCATCGTGCACCCGCAGAAATGGCCCGACGATATCGATTACGCCGGCAAGCGCATCGTCATCATCGGCAGCGGTGCCACCGCGGTGACGCTGCTGCCCGAGCTGGCCAAGAAGGCGGCGCATGTGACGCTGCTGCAGCGCTCGCCCACCTGGATCGTGGCGCGCCCGTCCGAAGACGCGCTGGCGCTGCGCTTTCGCCGCTGGCTGCCGGCCAGGTTGGCGTATGGCCTGACCCGTTGGAAGCGGGTGCTGCTGGGCATGTACTTCTACAACCTGTGCCAGCGCGATCCGCAGCGCGTGAGCAAGCTTCTGCTCGGCGGTGTGCGCGCGTACCTGGGGCCCGACTACGACGTGGATCGACACTTCACGCCGCGCTACAAGCCCTGGAACCAGCGGCTGTGCCTGGTGCCCGACGGCGACTTCTTCCTGGCCATCCGCAAGAACAAGGCAAGCGTGGTCACCGACCAGATCGAGTCTTTCACCGAGACCGGCATCCGGCTGCAATCGGGCGGGCAACTCGATGCCGACCTGATCATCACGGCCACCGGCCTGGAGCTGAAGGTGCTGGGCGGCGTGCAGCTGAGCGTCGACGGCCAGGCGGTCGATCTGCCGCAGACCGTGAGCTACAAGGCCATGATGTACAGCGGCGTGCCCAACCTGGCGGTATCGATGGGTTACACCAACGCCTCGTGGACGCTGAAATGCGACCTGACCTGCGAATACGTGTGCCGGCTGCTGAACCACATGCACAAGCGCGGCCTGCGCCAGTGCACGCCGACGCTCACCGATACGTCGATGCCGGTGGAGCCGTGGAGCGATTTTTCCTCAGGCTACATCCAGCGCGCGGCCCACCTGTTCCCCAAACGCGGCACGGTCGCGCCGTGGAAGCTCAGGCAGAACTACGTGCACGACCTGCTGACGCTGCGATACGGAAAGTTGGAAGATGGGGCGATGGTGTTTGGCAATCCGGCGCGCACGAGCGCAGCTGTCCCCGTCCCTCAATCGGTGCCGTAGCCGGATTCCACCAGCTTCACCAGCGCGTGCAGCGCGCGGTTCACCGGGGTGGGCACGCCGAGTTCGCGGCCACGATGCGCGATATAGCCGTTGAGATGGTCGATCTCGCTGGGTTTGCGCCGCGCCATGTCCTGCGCGGTGGAAGACAGCTGTTGCGGCATGCCGGCGGCAATCCTGGCCAGCGCTTGCATCGACTCCGCCTCGGACAAGGTCACGCCGGATGCGGCCGCCACGGCGATGACCTCGCGCACGATGTCGTGCTGCATCTCGCGGATGCCCGGCATCGCCGCCAGCCGCGCGTAAGGCAGCTGCGCCAGGCCGGAAATGGCGTTGTAGGCGCAGTTCACCAGCAGCTTGGCCCACAGCTCCACCGCCACGTCGGGCACGATGCGCACCGGCACCTGCGCGCTGGCGAAGAAGTCGACCAGGGCCTGCAAGGTCGGCCACTCGGGCACCGACGACATCGTGCCGCCGGGCATGGCGCCGATGGCCAGGTCGCCGCGACCGAAATGCTGCACGTGCCCCGGCCCGGCCAGCGCCACGGCCACGTACACCACGGCCGGCACCACGCGGCACGCCACGTGCCGCGCCAGCACCTCGGCGTTGTCCACGCCGTTCTGCAGGCTCATCAGCACGGTGCCCGGGCCCAGGTACGGCGCCATCTGCCGCGCAACGGCTTCGGTGTCGCCGGACTTGACGCAGCACAGCACCAGATCGGCGCCCTGTACGGCCGACACATCGCTGCTCGCCTGCACCGGCACCGCGTGCACCGCATCGCCCATCTCCAAGAGTAGGCCGTTGGCTTCGATGGCCTGCACATGCGCCGGCCGGCCGATCAGCGTGACCGCGTGTCCGGCACGCGCCAGCATGGCGCCATAGAAGCTGCCCACGGCGCCGGCGCCCATCACCGCGGTCTTGCGGATGGCCGGCGGATCGTGCGCGACGTCGCTCACGTCCGATCCCCGTCGTGGCAACGGCATGCAACGCGCACGCGCCGGAAGTCATCGAGCAGCCACCGCGGAACCGGCTTTGCCGGGCCGCTGGTGGCGCCCCCTGGGGGGAGCGCCGCAGGCGCTGCGGGGGGGATCACGTCACACGATCTTGCTGGCATGGCCGGCCCAGTACTTGTCGCGCAGCAGCCGCTTGTACAGCTTGCCGGTCGGATGGCGCGGCAGCTCGGCGGCAAAGTCGACGGAACGCGGGCACTTGATCGCCGACAGCTGCTCGCGGCAGAAGGCGATCAACTCCTGCTCCAGCGCCTTGCCCGCGTCGGCCATGTCGCGCGGCTGCACCACGGCCTTGACCTCTTCGCCGAACTCCTCGTTCGGCACGCCGATCACGGCCACGTCCAACACCTTGGGGTGCGTGACCAGCAGGTTCTCGGCCTCCTGCGGATAGATGTTCACGCCGCCGGAGATGATCATGTGCGCCTTGCGATCGGTCAGGTACAGGTAGCCTTCCGCGTCCACATGGCCGATGTCGCCGAGCGTGGACCAGCCCTTGGCGTTGCGGCCCTGGGCGGTCTTCTCCGGGTCGTTGTGGTACTCGAAGTCCTTGCCGTCGGAGAAGTACACGCCGCCGGTCTGACCCACCGGCAGTTCCTCGCCGTCGTCGTCGCAGATGCGCAGCACGCCGACCACCGCACGCCCGACCGTGCCCTTGTGCGCCAGCCATTCGGCCGAGTTCACCAGCGTCATGCCCATGCCCTCGGTGCCGGCGTAGTACTCCCAGATGATCGGACCCCACCATTCGATCATCTGCTGCTTCACCGGCACCGGGCAAGGCGCGGCGGCATGGATGGCGATGCGCAAGGTGGACAGGTCGTGCGCCAGGCGTTGTGCCTCGGGCAGCTTGAGCATGCGCACGAACATCGTCGGCACCAACTGCGTGTGCGTGATGCGGTATTGCGGCACCAGGCGCAGGAATTCGGCCGCGTCGAAATGTTCCATCACCACCACCGTGCCGCCCAGGCGCATCACCGACATCGCAAAACGCAGCGGCGCGGCGTGGTACAGCGGCCCCGGCGACAGGTACACCGTGCCCGGACCCATGCTGAAGGGCCCCATGCAGACCTTGAGCAGCGCGCTGACGAAGGCGATGTCGGTCGACTCCGGCGGCACGAACACGCCTTTGGGCCGGCCGGTGGTGCCTGAGGAATAGAGCATGTCGCCGCCGGCCGCCTCATCGAGGATGGGCGTCACCGGGCACGCCGCGACGGCTTCCTCATAGGCGGTATAGCCGTCGATCGTGCCGTCGAGCATCAACCGCGTCTGCACGCCTGGTGTGCGCTGCTGCAGTTCGGCCGCCTGGCCGGCCAGTGCGATGGAGGTGATGAACACGCTCGCGCCGCAGTCGCCGATGATGTAGGCCGCCTCGCCCGCGGTCAGGCGGCTGCTGATCGCCGTGTAGATGATGCCGGCGCGCTGCGCTGCCCAGCAGATCTCGAAGTAGCGCGGGTGGTTCTCCAGCATCAGCGCAATGCGATCGCCATGGCCCACGCCCAGCTTGCGCAGCAGATGCGCCAGGCGATTGGATCCTTCGTCGAGTTGCCGGTAGCTCAGCGACCGGCCGCTGCCGGCCATGACGACGGCCGGCTTGTCAGGCGTGTGGGCGGCATGGATCGACGGGTGCATCGCGGTCTCCGGTCTTGTTGGGCTGGAAGTGTAGAACCGGGCGCGGGGCAGGCCCTTGTGAGCCCTTGTGCGCAGCTGTCTCGGGCAGGGCTTTCCCGTGCCGGATAAAACTTGAATGTCGATTCATTTTTTTCTATCATCCGCCGCAGGCAATCCTGGCGCGCCGAGCCGGCCGCACGTCTACCGCCCCTTCCAACCTGGACGCACCATGCCAAGAGTCACCTTCATCGAACACAACGGCACCGTGCACGAGGTCGACGCCACCAACGGCGTGTCACTGATGCGCGCCGCCGTCGATCACAGCGTGCCCGGCATCGATGCCGATTGCGGCGGTGCCTGTGCCTGTGCCACCTGCCACGTCTACGTCGTGCCCGAGTGGCTGGCACGAACGGGCACGCGCAGCGAGATGGAAGAAAGCATGCTCAGCTTCGCCGCCGTGACGCAGGACAACTCGCGCCTGGCCTGCCAGATCGAGATGAGCGACGCGCTCGACGGCATCGTCGTGCACATGCCCGAAGGCCAGCACTGAAAGAGTCCGCACCATGAGCAACGCCGAACTGCAAGCACTCGCCCACGACGAGGCCTTCTCGTTGCCGATCGATGAGATCGACGTGAGCAAGCCGCGGCTGTTCCAGGAAGACACCGTCGGCCACTACTTCGCGCGCCTGCGCCGCGACGACCCGGTGCACTTCACCGAGAACCAGTTCTACGGCCGCTTCTGGTCGGTGACCAAGTACCAGGACATCATGGCCGTGGACACCAACCACGGCGTGTACTCGTCCGACTGGACGCAGGGCGGCATCGCGCTGTGGAATGCGCCCAACATGGAACAGCGGCTGCAGATGTTCATCGCCATGGACCCGCCCAAGCACGACGAGCAGCGCAAGGCCGTCAGCCCGATCGTCGCGCCGCACAACCTGGCGTCGATGGAAAGCATCATCCGCACGCGCACGGCCAAGGTGCTGGACGAACTGCCGCGCAACGAGGACGTTCAACTGGGTGGAGCGCGTGTCGATCGAGCTGACCACGCAGATGCTGGCCACGCTCTTCGACTTCCCCTTCGAGGACCGCCACCTGCTGACCTAGTGGTCCGATGTCTCCACCTCGGTGCCCGAGGTCGACCACATCGTCGAATCGCAGGAAGCGCGCATGGCCGAGCTGGGCAAGATGCACGCCTACTTCACGAGGCTGTGGAACGAGCGTGTCAACAGCCCCACGCCGGGCAACGACCTGGTGTCGATGCTGGCGCACAACCCGGCCACGCGCAACATGTCGCCGATGGAGTACATGGGCAACCTGGTGCTGCTCATCGTCGGCGGCAACGACACCACGCGCAACTCGATGACCGGCGGCCTGTTGGCGATGAGCCACTACCCCGGCGAATGGGCCAAGCTGCGCGCCAACCCCGCGCTGGTGGACAGCATGGTGCCGGAGATCATCCGCTGGCAGACGCCGCTGCCGATGATGCGCCGCACCGCGCTGCAGGATGTCGAACTGGCGGCAAGAAGATCCTGAAGGGCGACAAGGTCATCATGTGGTACTTCTCGGGCAACCGCGACGAAGAAGCCATCGACAACCCCGAGGCCTTCATCATCGACCGCGCGCGGCCGCGCCAGCACCTGTCCTTCGGCTTCGGCATCCACCGCTGCGTGGGCAACCGCCTGGCCGAGATGCAGTTGAAGATCCTCTGGGAAGAGATCCTGAAGCGCTTCCCGGTGATCGAGGTCACCGGGCCGCCGACGCGCATGTTGTCGAACTTCGTGCGCGGCATCACCGCGCTGCCGGTGCGCATCCCCGGCTGAGCGGCGGCGCGTTCCTGCCCCTTGCCGGTCGATATCCTAGCCGAGCTGCACGGTCCCCAGGAAGACGCGCGTCAACTCGCGCTCCATGCGTGCGTCGTCCAGCCGGATCGGCCCCGGATCGCGCAGCACCGCGTTCATCAAGGTGCCATAGACCAGCTGCAGCGCAATGCCCACACGCAGCCGGCGTTGGGCGGCGGGCACCTGGCGCATCCTGTCCGCCAGCGCCTCGTGCACGGCATCGGCGATGCGCTGGCCATAGGCATGTACCGGCGCACCGAACTGCGCCGCATGCGGCCTGGTCGCCCAAGGCGGCGCGGAAGATGCCGCGGTGGCTGCGGTGGACGTCGACGATATGGCGCACGATCAACGCCACCTTGCGCTCGTCCGAAGCGCGCGCCCAGCGGGCGCTGCCCAGCAAGGCCAGGGTGTCATCGAGCACCGCATCGCCAGTCACGCGCAGCAGCTCGGCGAACCAGGCATCCTTGTCGGCAAAGCGCGAATAGAACGAACCCACCGCCATGCCGGCGTCGCGTGTCAGGCGCGCCACCGACAGCGTGGCCAGGTCGTGTGTGGCCAGGTGCCGCCGCCCGGCCTGCAGCAGGGCCAGATGCTTCAGCTGACTGCGGGTCTGCTTGGCGGCGTGCACGCCGTTGCCGGCAGGCTTGGGGATCGCGGGAATGGCGGTTGGCATCGCTATGAACTTGAACTCTGATTCGGATTTGTCTAGCATCCTAGACAGCCCCTGGGCGCACGTCAACGCGTGCCGATGGGCCCTGCACTTCCACCCCACCGAATTGCGGCAGCTCTCGGCGCGCCGCACACGAAAGGCCAGCCATGCAAAGCTATGACGTTGCCGAATGGGGCAAGCCCCTGCAGATGCAGTTGCGTGAAACACCGCAACCCGGGCCGGATGAAGTGCTGATCAAGCTCAGCCATTGCGGCGTGTGTCATTCCGACGTGCACATCCGCGAGGGTTACTTCGACATGGGCGGTGGCAACAAGCTCATGCTCAGCGATCGTGGCACCAAGCTGCCGCTGACCATGGGCCACGAACCCATCGGCACGGTGCTGGCCGTCGGCTCCGCGGTCAGCGGCGTGCAGGTCGGCAAGGTCTATCTGGTCAACCCGTGGATCGGCTGCGGCCAGTGCCGCTTCTGCAAGTCCGGCCGCGACAACCTGTGCAACACCATGCGCTCGATGGGTGTGGCCACCCAGGGTGGCTTTTCCACGCATCTGCTGGTGCCGCATGCGCGTTACCTGGTCGACGCCGAAGGCCTGGACCCGGCGCGCAGTGCGGTGCTGGCGTGTTCCGGTGTGACGGCCTATTCCGCCGTGCAGAAGTTCGGCAAGCTCGATGCGCAGGACTGGGTCGCCGTGCTCGGCTGCGGCGGCGTCGGGCTGATGGCGGTGTCGATCCTCGCCGCCATGGGCCACCCGCGCGTCATCGCCTGCGACATCGACGACGGCAAGCTGCAGGCCGCGACAAGCATGGGCGCGGCAGCGACGGTGAACCTGAAGACCACGCCCGGACCTGGCGAACTGCTGAAGATCTCCGGTGGCGGCCTGGCCCACATGGTCGACTTCGTCGGCGCGCCGGCCACCTCGCAACTCGCGCTGCCCTCGTTGCTCAAGGGCGGGCAACTGGTCGTCGTCGGCCTCTTCGGCGGTGCGCTGCCGCTGCCGTTGCCGGCGCTGGCGATGCGCGAAGTGTCGATCCGCGGCTCGGCCGTGGGCAACACCGAGCAGATTCGTGAGCTGGTGCAGATGGTGCGAAGCGGCAAGCTGAAGTTGCCCGAAGTGCAGGTGCGGCCGCTGGCGCAGGCTGAAGATGCGCTGCGCGATCTGGAAGCGGGCAAGGTGATCGGGCGGGTGGTGCTGGATACGGCGGAGGTTTGACCCTCACGTGTCAGCCGACACGCTCGACGCGATAGCCCTGCGGCACGCATCGACGCGAGAATCTCCTCGACATGCTCAGCCCCGCGCGTCTGCACCACCACCTCGATCAGCGCGCGTTCCACCGACAGCGTGCTGAACGCGCGCTGGTGCTGCACCTCGTCGATGTTGGCGCCCAGGCGGCCCAGCGCCGCGGCCACGTCGGCCAGCGCGCCGGGCACGTCGCGCACGTCGCAGCGCAGGCGCACCAGGCGGCCTGACTTGACCATGCCGCGCTGGATGATCTCGGCCAGCACCAGCGGCTCGATGTTGCCGCCACACAGCACCAGGCCGACATGCCGGCCGGCAAAGCGCTCGCGGTAACGCAGCAGTGCGGCCAGGCCGACGGCGCCCGCGCCTTCGACGACCGTCTTCTCGATTTCCAGCAGCAGCAGGATGGCCAGTTCGATGTCGTCCTCGCTCACCAGCAGCATGTCCTTCACGTGCTGGCGGATCAGCGGCAAGGTCAGCGCACCGGGCGACTTGACGGCAATGCCGTCGGCGATGGTGGCCTGGGCGCATTCGCGCTGCTCGCCGTGCAGGGCGTTCCACACCGCCGGGAAGCGCTCGGTCTGCACGCCGAAGACCTGCATGTCGGCGCGCAGTGCGTGCGCGGCCGTGGCCATGCCGCTGATCAGACCGCCGCCGCCCACCGCCACCAGCAGCGTGTCGATGGCCGGTTGTGCCGCCAGCATCTCCAGCGCAATGGTGCCCTGCCCGGCCACCACGGCCAGGTCGTCGTAGGGATGCACGACGGTCAGGCCCTGCGCTTGCGCCAGCGCCAGGCCGTGCAGCCGCGCGTCGTCGAAGGTGTCGCCTTGCAGCACCACCGTGGCGCCGAAACGGCGTGTGTTCTCCACCTTCACCGCCGGCGCAAAACGCGGCATGACGATGGTCGCTGGCAGGCCCATGCGCTGTGCGTGATAGGCCACGCCCTGCGCATGGTTGCCGGCAGAGACCGCCAGCACGCCGCGGGCGCGCTCGACAGCGCTCAGCTGCGCCATCTTGTTGAGCGCGCCGCGCTCCTTGAACGAGGCGGTGAACTGGTGGTTCTCGAACTTCAGGTAGACCTCGCAGCCGCACATCTGCGACAGCGTGCGCGAATGCAGGCAGGGCGTGTCGGCGACCTGGCCGCGCAGCCTTTCGGCCGCGGCGCGGATGTCTTCGATGCCTAGAGCTTCGTTCATGCGCCGATTGTCGCGCCCGCTACCAGGCCGCTTCGAGTATCTCGACCACCTGCGCCACGTGGTCGATCTTGCGCGGGTTGGTGCGCACCCACGGTATGGCCATGCCCTTTTGTGCGATGGTCGCCAGGCGGCTGCGCTCGATGCCGAGCTGGCCGATGCGTGTGGGCAGGCCCAGGCGCGCGATCAGTTCCTCGATCTGGTCGGCGGCCGGACGCTTTGCGTCACCCAGCGCCGCCGCCACCTCGGCCAGTTGCGGCGCGCAGACGTCCGCGTTCCAGCGCATCACGCTGGGCAGCAGCACACACGAGGTGATGCCGTGCGGCACGCCCGAGTCGGCGCCCAGCGCATGGCCCAGGCCATGGCTGGCGCCGTAGTCGGTGCGGCGAATGCCCATCGCAGCCAGCCAGGCGCCGAGTTGTGCATCCAGCCGTGCGTCCAGGTCGCCCGGCTCGCTGGCGTAACGCGTCAGCGCGCGGCCCAGCAGCGCGAGCGCGCGCACGCTGGTGGCGTCGATCAGCGGCTGCGCGTTGATCGAGCACAACGATTCCACCGCATGGTCGACGCGCACGGATGCCGGTGGACAGCCACAGCCGCTGCGGCGTGTGCAAGGTGATGCGCGGGTCCAGGATCACCGCGGCCGCGCCGATGTGGCTGCCGGTGTAACCCTGCTTGGTGCCGTGGCGCGTGTCGGTGCAGCCGGCCATGTCGCTGAACTCCGCGCCGGACAGCGTCGTCGGCACCGCAATCTGCCGGCACGGCGGCAGACGCGGCTGCGGCGTGTGGCGGGTGCCGTCGGCGTTGACGCGCATGTGCCACTGGCTCATCGCATCGACATCGTCCACGCCTTCGGCCAGGCACACCAGCGCCACCTTGACCGTGTCGATGACCGTGCCGCCGCCGATGCTGACGATCAGGTCGGCCTGTGACTCGCGCAGCCGCCGCGTCAGTGCGATGACGGTGTCGCGGGGGGTGTGCTCGATGCATTCATCGAACAGGCCGACGACCTTGCTCCTGCACCGGCGCCAGCGCCTCGGTCACCACCGTGGTGTTGCGGTTGAGCGAGCGGCTGGTGACGACGAACAGCCGCACCGCGCCGCGCTGTCGCCACCTCGGCCGCGATGCCGTCGGCCGCGCTGACGCCGAAATGCACGCGGTCCTGGGCGAGGAAGTTGAAGACACCGGTTCTCATCGTTGCTGCTCCTTGCATCAGAACTTGTTCGCGCCCATGTAGCCGAACAGATGCCCGGCCACCTTGCGCATCTGGATCTCCTCCGCGCCTTCGGTGATGCGGTAGCGCCGGTGGTGGCGGTAGATGTGCTCGAAGGGCTTGTGGCGCGAATAGCCCAGGCCGCCATGCACCTGCATCGCCCGGTCGGCCGCCTCGCAGCACAGGCGGTTGGCCCAGTAGTTGCACATCGAGACCTTGTCGGACAGGCGCTTCTCGACTTCCGGCTTGGGCATCTGGTCCATCTGCCAGGCGGTCTTGCGGATCAGCAGGCGCAGCATTTCCACCTGCGTGGCCAGTTCGACCAGCGGGAACTGGATGCCCTGGTTGCGCGCCAGGTCCTCGCCGAAGGGCTTGCGCTCGCGCGCGTACTTCACGCTCTCGCGCACGCAGTAGTCGGCCGCACCCAGGCTGGACGCCGCCTGGCGGATGCGGTTCTCGTGCACGAAGTGCTGCGCCACCGCCAGCCCGCCGCCCAGCGGGCCGAGCCGCGCTGAATCCGGCACCCACACGTTGCGTGAAGCTGACGCGCGGGTGGTCGGTGGGCATGTTGAAGGTCCACAGGTACTCCTCGATCTTCACGCCCGGCGCCTGTGCCGGCACCAGGAAGGCGCTGATGCCGCGCGCGTCGCCGGCCTCGCCGCTGCTGCGCGCGAACAGCAGGCAGTGGCTGGCGGTGTGCATGCCGGTGGTCCACATCTTCTCGCCGTCGATGCGCCAGCCGATGACGCCGTCGCGCGTTTCGGCGCACCGCTATGGTCTCCATGTGCGTGGCGTCGGAGCCATGCGCGGCTTCGGTCAGACCGAAGGTGACGCGGTAGCGTTCATTGAGCATGCCGTCGGTGAACTCGGCCTGCTGTTCGGGCGTGCCGAAGTCGCGCAGCATCAGCACGAAGGGGTTGTTGGCGACGATCGAATGTTCGGTCTGCAGGTCGTTGTGCAGGCCCAGGCCCTTGGCCGCCAGGTGCTCGCGGATCACGGCCATCCACAGGTTGCTGCCGTCCTGGCCGCCGTACTCTTTGGGCAAGGCAAAGCGCAGGTGGCCGGCCTTGTCGGCCAGGCGCCGCACCTGCTTCAGCAGCGCCTCCCATTCGGGCCGCGGCAGGCCGTCGTTGTCGAAATCGGTGCGCGCCCATTCGCGGCGGTGGTCGAAGAAGCGCTGGTGGTCGTCGCGCGCTTGCAGCGGCACGATCTCGCGTTCGATGAAGGCGTCGAGTTCGCGCAGGTAGGCCACCAGGTCGGCGGGCAGGTCGAAGTCCATGTTCAAGGGTCCTCGGGATGCGCTGGCTCGGCCGCGGCCAACATGCGGCGGTAGGTTTCGTAGCCGGGTTGGTCCACCGCCAGCTTTTGCAGTGTCACCTGCCACAGGTGGGCCATCAAGCCCGGTGTGTCGAAGGTGATCGTGCCCGCCGCGATGCGCTGGCACAGCAGCGCATTCAGCTCCGGCAGACTGCCTTGCACGCCGAGCAACTGGCACAGCCGCGCCTGTTCATCCGACTCGGCCGGCGGCGCCAGCGCCAACTGCCGGCGCACGATGTCCAGCGCGTTGGCCGCCACCCGCGCGTGAAACGCGGCCTGGCCCTGCAGCTGCGGCGCAGCCTGCTCGCGCAGAAAGCGGGCCACGGCATCGAGCAGATCGTCGGGCGCAGGGGTGTCGTGCATCGGCCGTCCGCGTCACGCTGCTTGCCGCTGCCGCGGTGCAAGCAGGCACAGCAGATCGATCTCGGCCTCCGACGCGCGCCGACCGATGGCCGCACGCTCGACATTGCGTTCGGCGCCGCTGAGGTAGGACTGCGCCATCGATTCGCAGATCACGCCCCACTTCAGCGTGCCGAAGACTTCCCAGTAGTGCACGTGCTCGGCGTGCACGCTGCCGCCGGCTTCGCGATAGCCGGCGAACAGTTCTTCGCGCGTGCCGAAACCGCCCACCGGAAGATCGACCTGGCCGAAGCGCCAGGAGTTGACGCACAGCCAGCCCAGGTCTTCCATCGGGTCGCCCAGATGCGCCATCTCCCAGTCGAGCACGGCGCGCAGGCCGGATGCGTCGACGACGATGTTGCCGTTGCGAAAATCGCCATGCACCAGGCTCAATCGCGGCGCGTCGTCAGGAGCATGCAACTTGAGCCATTGCAGCGCCAGCTCGAACACCGGCTTGAGCGTGCCGTGGCTGCGGTGCTGGGCTTCGTAGTAGGCGAGCTGATCGCGCACCGGCGCGCGGCGCAGCGGCGGCAATGCCGCCGTGTCGACGGCGTGGATGCGCGCCAGCGCGTGCCCGCATTGACGCGCCAGCACGGCGCGTGCTTGCGCCAGGCGCGGGTCGGCCACGATCTTGCGGCCCAGCGTCTGGCCCTCCACATGCTGCATCACATAACCCTCGCCCAGTCCCATCGCCGGGCTGAGCACCGCGTGCACCCGCGGCACCGGCACACCGGCCGCGGCCGCCAACGCAATGATCTGCGCCTCGGCCGCGAGCGACGCATTGCCCGCAGCCCGCTGCGCGGAGCCCTGGCTGGCGCGGCGCAATACCAGCGGCAGCGCGGGCCGACTGCCGAACTGCAGCTCGAAGGACCAGGTCTCCTGGCTGGCGCCGCCGCTCAGTCGTTGCAGACCCGTCACGCTGCGCGCGCCTTCGATCAGGCTGGGCGCCAGCGCGTCCAGGCCACGCTGCAAGGCGGCGCTATCGTCCACCGTCATGGTCCACGGTCATGCCTGGGCGTGGCGCAGGCACAGGCGCTTCACGCGGCGGCCAGCCAATCCTTGAACTGCGCATCCGGGTCGAGCACGGCAGCTTTGGGCACGCTGGCGCCACGTTCGAGCAGCTTCTTCGCCGTGACGAAGGCCGCAGCGTCGTTGATCGCGTCCACCGCCAGCAAGTGCTCGCCCTGGTAGTACCAAACCGACGGGCTGCGCTCGGTCTTGCCGGGACGCAGCAGTGCATCGTCGTAACCCAGATTCAAACCGGCGATCTGCAGCTTGGTGTCGTACTGGTCCGACCAGAACCACGGCAGCGCGACATAGGGCGCGGCCTTGCCGGCCACCGTGTGTGCGGCGGCGGCGGCCTGATCGTTGGCGTTCTGCACCGATTCGAGGCGGATGCGCCGGCCGCGAAAGTCGAAGCTGCAGCAGTCGCCGGCCGCGAGGATGGAAGGGTCCGACGTGCGGCACATCGCGTCCACGGCGATGCCATTGTCGATGACGAGGCCGCAGTCCTGCGCCAGTTCGACATTCGGCAGCACGCCGATGCCCACCAGCACCACATCGGCGTCGATGCTGCGGCCATTGCCGAGTTCGGCGCCGCACGCACGCGCGCCGTCGGCGAGCAGACGGCGCAGCGACACACCTTCGAGCAGCTCTACACCGTGCGCCGCATGCAAGGCGCGGAAGTAGTCCGAGGTGGCCGGCGCGGCCACACGCTGCAGGATGCGCGGCGCGGATTCGAGCAGCGTGACCTTCAAGCCCTTGCCCGCCGCGACGGCCGCCGCTTCCAGCCCGATGTAGCCGCCACCCACCACCAACACCCGTTTGCCCGGCACCAGGTGCGGCGCCAGCGCGTCGGCGTCGGCCAGGCTGCGCATCGTCAGCACGCCTTGCAGCTCGCCGCCGATGTCGGCCGGCATGCGCCGCGGCCTCGCGCCGGTGAGCAGCACCAAGTTGTCATAGGCGACGCGCTCGCCACCGTGGAGCACGACACAGCGGGCCTCGCGCTCGATGCGCTCCACACGTGCGCCCAGGCGCAACTCCACCTTCTGCTCTTCATACCAGCTGGTCGCGCGGATGAAGATCTGCTGCACCGGCAGCGCGTCGGACAGGTACTTCTTCGACAGCGGCGGTCGGTGATAGGGCGGCACGGGCTCGTCGCTGAGCAAGGTCAGCCGGCCCTCGAACCCTGCGCGGCGCACGCTGTTGACAAAGGCCGCCGCCGCATGGCCCCCACCGACCAGCACCACATGCGCCGCAACATCCATGGCAGAGCCTCCTGTTGGCGATCTGAAGACGGCTCGCCGTCACAGTGAGCCCACGCAGTCACTATAACCAGCACCGTGCAGCGCGACCCGCTGAGCCCTGGATTGGGGAAATCACTCATGGGGGTCACGGCATGCCGACGTTCAAACTGGTGCATGCTCGCTGTTCGTCTCGATTGCCATGGGCATTTCGCAGACCGTCTGCTTGGCACCCTTCGTGCTACATCGTTCAACTTGTTCCGACACTCGAGGTATCCAACATGTCTGTACTGTCCTTCGCCAAACACAGTGGGCTGGCCGCGGCCGTGCTGAGCACGGCGCTGATGGCCTTGCCGGCGCAAGCGCAGCAGAACACGCTCAAGGTCGTGCCGCACTCCGACCTGAAGATCGTCGATCCGATCTGGACCACGGCGTACATCACGCGCAACCACGGCTACATGATCTACGACACGCTGTTCGCGATGGACGCCAAGGGCGACATCAAGCCGCAGATGATCGACAAGTACAGCGTCAGCGCCGATGGGCTGCTGTGGACCTTCACGCTGCGCGACGGTCTCATGTTCCATGACGACAAGCCGGTGACTGCCGACGACGCCGTGGCCTCGATCAAGCGCTGGGCGCAGAAGGATTCGCTCGGCCAGAAGATGAACAGTTTCGTCAAGGAATGGAAGGTGGTCGACGCCAAGACCTTCACCGCCACCCTGAGCTCGCCGACCGGGCTGATGCTGCTGGCGCTGGGCAAGCCGTCGTCGAACGTGCCTTTCATCATGCCCAAGCGCATCGCCGAGACGCAGCCCGAACGAGCAGATCAAGGAATACATCGGCTCGGGCCCGTTCGTCTTCAAGACCGACGAATGGAAGCCGGGCGACAAGGCGGTGTACTACCAAGTTCGCCAAGTACAAGCCGCGCGCCGAGCCGCCGTCGGGCATGGCCGGCGGCAAGATCGCCAAGGTCGACCGTGTCGAATGGCGCACCATTCCCGACCCGCAGACTGCCGCCAACGCGCTGATCGCCGGTGAAGTCGACATGGTCGAGGACGCTGAAGAGCGACCTGCTGCCGGTGGTGGGCAAGGACGCGAACATCAAGATGTTCGACCAGAACCCGCTGGGCAACCAGTACGTGCTGCGCTTCAACACCATCCACAAGCCCTTCGACAATCCGAAGATCCGCCAGGCGATGTTCTATGCGCTGAACCAGGAGGACTTCCTGAAGGCGGTGCACGGCGACGCCAAGTACTACAAGCTGTGCAAGGCGCTGTTCATCTGCGGCACACCGCTGGCCACCGACAAGGGCATGGATGGCCTGCTCGAGTCCAACTTCAAGAAGTCGCGTGAACTGCTGGCCGAGGCCAAGTACGACGGCACGCCGGTGCTGTTGATGCACTCCACCGACCTGGAGGTGCTGACCAACCTGGCGCCCGTGGCCAAGTCGCTGATGGAGCGCGGCGGCTTCAAGGTCGACATGCAGTCGATGGATTGGCAAAGTGTGGTGGCGCGCCGCTCGAAGCGCGATGCACCGAGCGCCGGCGGCTGGAACGCGTTCATCACCTCCTGGGTGGCGGCCGACGTGCTCAACCCGGTGGGCACCGCGTTCCTGAACTCCAGCTGCGAAAAGGCGCTGTTCGGCTGGCCCTGCGACGAGAAGATGGAGCAGTTGCGTGACGCCTTTGCGCGCGAATCCGACCCAGCCAAGCAGAAGGCGATTGCCGAGCAGGTGCAGTTGCGCTACATCGAAGTGCCGACCCACGTGCACCTGGGCCAGTGGTACAAGCCGGTGGCCATGCGCAAGAACATCGACGGCATGATCATCGCGCCGGTGGTGATCTTCTGGAACATCGAGAAGAAGTGACCTTGCACGCAGGCCGCGGCGCCTATCGCCACGGCCTGCGCTTCGCCCCTGCTGCGCTGAGAAGGAATCGCCCATGTGGGGCTACCTAGGCCGACGCATCCTGTCCACCGTGCCGGTGGTGCTGATCGTGGCCGTGCTCATCTTCATGATGTTGCGGCTGACACCGGGCGATCCGGCCGCGGTGATTGCCGGCGACGCCGCCACCAGCGCCGACATCGCCGAAATCCGTGCCAAGCTGGGCTTGAGCGGATCGATCTTTTCGCAGTTCTTCATCTGGATCGGCCATGCCTTCCAGGGTGACTTCGGCGAGTCTTTCTTCTACAAGAAGAGCGTGGCCTCGCTGATCGCCGATCGGCTGGAGCCGACGCTCGCGCTGTCCGTCCTGACCATCATCCTGGCCACGCTGGTGGCGGTGCCGCTGGGCACCATCGCGGCTTACAAGCAGGGCTCGTGGATCGACCGTGGCGTGATGGGCCTTTCGGTGGCCGGTTTTTCGGTGCCGGTGTTCGTCATCGGCTACATCCTGATCTACATCTTCTCGCTCAAGCTGGGCTGGTTTCCGGTGCAGGGTTACCAGCGCATGGCCGACGGCTTCTGGGGGTTTCTGCATCGCTTGATATTGCCTGCGATGACGCTGGCCATCGTCTTCATCGCGCTGCTGGCGCGCATGACACGCACGAGCGTGCTCGAGGTGCTGAACGAGGACTACGTGCGCACTGCGCGCGCCAAGGGCCTGCCCAACCTGAAGGTGCTGGTCTTCCATGCGCTGCGCAATGCGGCCGTGCCCATCGTCACCGTCATCGGCATCAGCATCGCCACGCTGCTCGGCGGTGTGGTCGTCACCGAAAGTGTCTTCAACATTCCCGGCCTGGGCCGGTTGACGGTGGACGCGGTGCTGGCGCGCGACTACCCCACCGTGCAGGCCGTGATCCTGTTGTTCTCGCTGGCCTATGTGCTGATCAACCTGGTCATCGACATGCTCTACACCGTGCTCGACCCGCGCATCCGCTATTGATGGCCGCACACATGTCCACCGTCCTGTCCCCCGTCATCGAAGCGCCCGACATCAAGGTCGCCAAGCCCGGCGTCCTGAAGAAGCTGCTGGGCAACACCAGCGTGCTGATCGGCGGTGCGCTGCTGCTGCTGATTGCGCTGATGGGCCTGTGTGCGCCGTTGCTGACCAGCCAGAACCCGGCGGACATCAACCCGAGCAACCGCAACAAGCTGCCCGGCTTCGAAACCACCGTGCGCGACGACGACGGCAACAAGGTCAAGCACGTCGCCCACATGGGCACCGACAGCCTGGGGCGCGACATCTACACGCGCGTGGTCTACGGTGCGCGGGTGTCGCTGACGGTGGGCGTCGCGGTGGCCGTGCTGTCGGTGGCCATCGGCCTGAGCATCGGCCTGGTCGCGGGTTACTTCCGCGCGCTCGACGGTGTGGTGATGCGCGTCATGGACGGGCTGATGGCGGTGCCGGCCATCCTGGTGGCGATCGCACTGGTGTCGCTGTCCGGCGCCAGCCTGATGACGGTCATCGTGGCCATCACCATTCCCGAGATACCGCGCGTGGTGCGGCTGGTGCGCGCCATCGTGCTGTCGATCCGCGAGGAACCGTACGTCGAAGCTGCCGTCTCGGTGGGCACGCCGACGCTGCTGATCCTGTGGCGCCATGTGCTGCCCAACACCATCGCACCGCTGATCGTGCAGGCCACCTTCATCGCCGGCTCGGCCATCCTGCTGGAAGCCGCGCTGTCCTTCCTGGGCGTGGGCATCCCGCCGGAGATTCCCACCTGGGGCAACATCATGGCCGAAGGGCGCAGCGTGTTCCAGATCCTGCCGCACAACATCCTGTACCCGGCCGCTTTCCTGACCGTCACCGTGCTGGCCATCAACATGCTCGGCGACGGCTTGCGCGACACGCTCGACCCGCGCATGGCCAAGCGAGTCTGACCATGGCGCGCCGACTCGAAAGCGCCCGTCCTCGAACTCAAGAACCTGAGCATCGGCCTGCCCAAGGGCAGTGACCGCGACAACGCCGTCACCGGCGTGTCGCTGTCGGTGGCACCCGGCGAAATCGTCTGCCTGGTCGGCGAATCGGGATCGGGCAAATCGGTCATCGCCTTCTCCACCATGGGCCTGCTGCCGAAGAGCCTGCCGGTGCGCGCCGGCAGCCGCATCGCGCTGCAGGGCGAGGACCTGGTGAACGTGTCCGAAGCGCGGCTGCGCGAGCTGCGCTGCACGCGCATGGGCATGATCTTCCAGGAGCCGATGACGGCGCTGAACCCGGTCATGCGCTGCGGCGCGCAGCTCGACGAGGTGCTGTCCGAACACACGCAGCTGGCGCCGGCCGAACGCAAGGCACGCATCATCGCCATGATCGAGCAGGTGCACCTGCCCGACCCGGTGCGCATGTATGACTCGTTTCCGCACCAGCTGTCGGGCGGGCAGCGCCAGCGCATCATGATCGCGATGGCGCTGATCCTCGGGCCGTCGCTGCTCATCGCCGACGAGCCGACCACCGCGCTGGACGTGACGACGCAGGCGCAGACCTTGAAGCTCATCAAGGAGCTGCAGACCGAGCGTGGCACCGGCGTGCTCTTCATCACCCACGACTTCGGCGTGGTCGCCGAGATCGCCGACCGCGTGGCCGTGCTGAAGCATGGCGAGCTGGTCGAGATGGGGCCGACCGACGAGATCCTGAAGCGCCCGCAGCACCCCTACACGCGCATGCTCATCGCGTCGGTGCCCAGCCACGAGCCGCCGCCGCGCACGCGGCCTGCGGCCACGAACGAGCCCGTGGTGCTGAGCGCCGACAAGCTGGTCAAGACCTACGGCAACAGCGGCCTTTTCGGGCGCGGCCGCCAGGTCAAGGCGGTGCAGGACGTGGCCTTCGAAATCCGCCGCGGCGAGACACTCGGCATCGTCGGCGAATCGGGCTCGGGCAAGTCCACCGTGGCACGCTGCATCGCGCGGCTGATCGACCCGAGCGAAGGCCACATCATGCTGGCCGGCACCGACATCGCCACCATGCCGGCAGGCCAGCTGCGCGGCTTGCGGCGCAAGATCCAGATCATCTTCCAGGACCCGTACCGCTCGCTCAACCCGCGGCGCACGGTCGGCCAGTCCATCGTCGAGGGCCCGGTGAACTATGGCGCCACGCCCGACGACGCGCTTGCAGCGCGCGCGCAAGCTGATGGAACTGGTGCGGCTCGATCCGGAATCGCTCGATCGCTTTCCACACCAGTTCTCCGGCGGACAGCGCCAGCGCATCTGCATCGCCCGTGCGCTGGCGATGGAGCCGCAACTGCTGATCGCCGACGAAGCGGTGTCGGCGCTGGACGTGTCGGTGCAGGCGCAGGTGCTGCAACTGCTGGGCGACATCCGCGACAAGCTGAACCTGGCGATGCTCTTCATCACCCACGACCTGCGCGTGGCGGCGCAGGTCTGCGACGACGTGGCGGTGATGTCCAAGGGCAAGATCGTCGAATACGGGCCGACCCAGCAGGTGTTCGGCGCGCCGCAGCACGCCTACACCCGCTCGCTGTTCGAGGCCGCGCCCGGCCGGCACTTCGACTTTGCCAAGGCTGCGGCCAGTTTTGCCTGAATCCTGGAGACCACGATGCGTTTGCTGCTGGCGATGATGAAACACGAGACGAACACCTTCTCGCCGGTGATCACCGACCTGCCGCGTTTCTCGCGTTCGGGCGGCGGCGCGCCGGACAGCGGTGACGCGGCGATTGCCGCCTACCGGGGCACCGGCACCGTCACCGGCGCGTACATCGACATCGCCGAGCGCGAGGGCGCCAGCTTCGATCTGGCCATCGCCGCCGATGCCTGGCCCAGCGGCCCGGTCGAAGACGACGGCCTACGAAAGCATGAGCGAGGCGATCCTGTCTGCGGTGCGCCGCGGCGGCTACGACGGCATCCTGCTCGACCTGCATGGGGCGATGGTCACGCGCAGCCATGACGACGGCGAAGGCACGCTGCTGTCGCGCATCCGCGCCATCGATGCCAAGACACCGCTGGCCGTGTCCTACGACATGCACGCCAACGTCTACGCGGAGATGGTGAAACACGCCAACGTCGTGGCCGGCTACCAGACCTATCCGCACATCGACATGCATGAAACCGGCCGGCGCGCCGGCAATGCGCTGATGCGCATGATCAAGGGCGAGGTGCGGCCCACCACCGCCTGGGGCAATGTACCGATGCTGCCGCACGTGATGCGCCAGGGCACAGCCGACGAACCCAACCGCTCGCTGCAGGCGCGCGCCAAGGCGATGGAAGCCGAAGGCGCGCTGTGCGCCAGCCTGTTCGTCGGCTTCCCGCATGCCGACATCGCCAATGCCGGCTTGAGCGTGGTCGTGACCACCGACAACGACATGGCGCTGGCCGAACGTTATCGCGACGAGTTGTTGAAGTCGGCCTGGGAGGCTCGCGAAGCCTTCGTCTACAAGCTGGAAGCGCTCGAAGATTCGGTGGCGCGCGCCAAGGCCATGACGCATTCGCCGGGTGACGGCCCGGTGTTCCTGCTCGACCACTACGACAACGCCGCCTCGGGCGGCCCGATGGACACGACACGCGTGCTGGCGGAGATCCTGCGCCAGCGCCTGGACAATGTCGCCGCCTTCGGCATCTTCGACCCGATTGCCGTGCAGCAGGCCATCGACGCGGGGATCGGCGCGACCGTCACCCTGTCGATCGGCGGCAAGCTGAAGATGCCGATGTGCCCGGAACCGAGCGAGCCGATCACCGTCACCGGCAAGGTCAAGACCCTGTTCGATGGCAAGTACCGCGCCAAGGGCCCGATGGCCGCCGGCACGCAGCAGGACATGGGCCACGCGGCGGTGATCGACACCGGGCGTGTCGAGATCGTGCTGTTCTCGCGCCATGTCGAACCCTTCGACGTGAACACGCTGCTGGCACTCGGGCATCGACCCGATGCAAAAGCGCTACGTCATGCTGAAGAGCCGCATCCACTGGCGTGCCGGCATGTCGCACCTGGCGAAGGCCGTGGTCGAATGCGCGGGCGTCGGTGTGTGCACCTCCGACTATGCGCAGCATCAGTTCAGGAAGCTGCGCCGGCCGATCTACCCGCTCGATCCTGCCGCCGCCAGGGATTGAGCGCCTGCCGGAGGGCGCAGCGGCAAAAGAACAATCAGCAGGAGACCGACATGACGCCGACACTCAAGCTCGTGATCTACATGGCCATCCTCACGTGGCTGACGATTCTGGCCGCCAGCCTGATACGCGTCAGGGGCTGGTCGCTTCAGGGAACCATGCTCGCCTTTGGCAACCGCGAGAAGCTGCCCGATGCCACGCCGTTCGCGGGGCGGGCGGCACGCACGGCGCAGAACACGCTGGAGAACTTCGTGCTCTTCGCCGCCATCGCACTGGTCGCACACGCGGCCGGTGCCACCAGCCCGACGGTCGCCAGCGGCGCCATGCTGTTCTTCTGGTCGCGCGTGCTGTTCATCCCGGTGTACTACGCCGGCATCGTCTATCTGCGCACGCTGGTCTGGCTGGCTGGCATCGTGGGCCTGGCGATGATGATCATCGGCATGCTGTAGGCCGCAGAACGCAGCCATGTCAGTGGCACCATTCGCGCCGCTCATCGAAGCCAGGCTTGAACACCAGCAGACGATCCCATGACCATCAATGCATTCCCTTTCGGCTCCGCCACCGCGCTGGCCTCCGCGCTGCGCACAGGCAAGGTCTCCAGCGTCGAGTTGCTCAAGGCCTATCTGCAGCGTGTGGACCGCCTCAACCCGGCATTGAATGCGATCGTGGTCGATGACCGCAAGGTCGCCATGAAGCGTGCCCGCGCCGCCGACAAGGCCCTGGCCAAGGGCGAGCTGTGGGGCCCGCTGCACGGACTGCCGATGACGGTGAAGGAATCCTTCGACCTGCAGGGCCAGCCCACCACTTTCGGCCACCTGCCGCGCAAGGCCCATGCCGCTGCGACCGACGCGCTGGCGGTGACGCGGCTGAAGGCCGCCGGCGCGGTGATCTTCGGCAAGACCAACGTGCCGTTGAACCTGGCCGACTTCCAGTCCTACAACGCGGTGTATGGGGCGACAAACAACCCGTGGGACCTGTCGCGTGGACCGGGCGGCTCATCGGGCGGCAGCGCCGCCGCGGTGGCGGCTGGGCTGACCGCGCTCGAGTACGGCAGCGACATCGGCGGCAGCATCCGCAACCCGGCAGCCTATTGCGGGGTGTACGGCCACAAGCCCACCTGGTGCATCGTGCCGAAGCGTGGTCACAGCCTATCCGACCTGCCCGTGGCCGAACCCGACCTGTCGGTGATCGGCCCGCTGGCGCGCAGCGCGGGCGATCTGGCGCTGGCGTTGAAGCTCACGGTCGGTCCGGACGAGCCGAGTTCACGCGGGCTGGTCTACCGGCTGCCTATGCCGCCCAAGTCGCTGAAGGGCTTGCGCGTCGCGGTCTGGCTGGATCAATCGATCGCGCCGGTGGATCACAGCGTGCAGGAGCGCGTCGAGGCGGCGGCGCGTGCGCTGGCCAAGGCCGGCGCCAAGGTGGACTTCAAGGCGCGGCCGGCCTTCGATGCCGAACATGCGCTTCGCGTCTACGGCGCACTGCTGCATGCCAACCTGGCCGCGCGCCGCGGCGACTATGCCCAACTGCTCGAGGCACGCGCCAGGTTGCGCGACGACGACCGCAGCGAGCACGCGCTCAACCTGCGCGCATCCACTGCCAGCTTCAAGGAGGTGTTTGACGCCAACCACCAGCGCGAGGCGCTGCGCTGGGCCTGGCACGACTTCTTCGGCAAGCAAGACCTGCTGTTGATGCCGATCACCGCCACCGCCGCCATCAAACACGACCACAGCGAGCCGATGCCGGCGCGCACGATGCGGATCAACGGCGCCGACCGGCCGTATTTCGGGCAACTGTTCTGGGCCGGTCTCGCGACCGCGTCGTTCCTGCCGGCCACGATCGCGCCGGGTGGGCTGACGGCCGAAGGCCTGCCGGTGGGCGTGCAGATCGTCGGACCGGAGTTCGCCGACCTCAGCACCATCTGGCTGGCCGGCGAACTGGCCAAGCTGATCGGCGGCTTCGTGCCGCCGCCGGGATACTGAGGCAAGCGCGTCCCACACGCGCCACGGAGAATCCACATGCCGGTGCTGACCGAAAGCCGTGGTCGCGTGCTGCTGATCCGCCTGGACCGCGACGCCAAGCTCAACGCCATGGACCATGTGATGACGCTGGGGCTCGATGCGGCCATGAACCAGCTCGAGGACGACGACGCGCACTGGGTCGGCGTGCTCGCCGGCAACGGCCGCGCCTTCAGCGCCGGCAGCGACCTGGCCGACCCGGACCGCAACCACACCGAGCGCGGCGGCCCCTACGGCCTGATCCGGCGCGAGCGGCGCAAGCCACTCATCGCCGCGGTGGACGGACTGGCCTTCGGTGGCGGTTTCGAGATGGTGCTGGCCTGTGACCTGGTCGTGGCCTCGCAGCGCGCACGCTTTGCGCTGCCCGAAGTCAAGCGCGGCCTGCTGGCGTTGTATGGCGGTGTGTTTCGCGGCGCGCGCGCCCTGCCGTTGAACCTGGCGCGCGAGATGGTGCTCACCGGCGAACCCATCGGCGCCGAGCGAGCGCACGCGCTCGGGTTGGTGAATCGGCTGTGCGCGGACGGCGCCGCCGTCGACACCGCGCTTGCACTGGCCGAGACCATCTGCGCCAACAGCCCGGTGGCGGTACGCGAGAGCCTGCGTGTGATCAATCAGTCCATCGATGCGTCCGATGAACTCGCCTGGCAACTCAGCAGCGAGGCGGCTGCCGCGGTGCGAGCGTCGGACGACAGCCGCGAGGGCATCGCCGCCTTCCTGGAAAAGCGCGCACCATCCTGGCGCGGCCGCTGACGGGCTGCAGCATTTCCGCGCGGCAATGCTGCGGCGCAAGGGTACTTCCGGTGTTGTCGGATGCCGGCGGCCCCTATGATCGGCGCGGCGCAGCATCCGCCGGCACGTCCCTGACTTTGGGCCGTCCGCGTGGTGCGAAGCGACATCAACGATCAATTGAAACCATCAACGTCACGGAGACCCACCAATGAAGCTGAAGCACCTTGCCGCCGCTGCCCTGTGCGGCGGCGCCATGCTCGCCACCAGCCCCGCCTTCGCCCAGGCCCAGGAAAAACTCATCGTCTGGTGGGGCAAGGGCTTCTACAAGGCCGAAGACGACGCGCTGTACGTCGCGATCAAGAAGTTCGAGGCCAAGTACCCAAAGTACAAGGTCGAGCTGTCGCTGTACGCGCCGCAGGAAATCATCCCCAAGACGGTGGCTGCGCTGGACGCCGGCAACCCGCCCGACGTGGCCTATGGCGACGTGTACGACTTCCAGGTCACTGCCAAGTGGGCCAACGAAGGCAAGCTCGAGGACGTGTCGGCCATCATCGAGCCGATCCGCGGCAAGTTCGAGCCGCAGGCGTTGTCGACCACCTTCCTCTACAACGATGTGTCCAAGACGCGGGCCTATTACGCCTACCCGATCAAGCAGCAGACCATGCACATCCAGTACTGGAAGGACATGCTGGCCGAGGCAGGCTTCAAGGAAAGCGACATCCCGAAGGACTGGAAGGGCTACTGGGAGTTCTGGTGCGAGAAGGTGCAACCTGCCTACCGCCAGAAGACCGGCCAGCGAGGTTTTTCCACCGGCTTCCCGATGGGCGTGGATTCGAGCGATTCGTTCTTCTCGTTCCTGACCTTCATGGACGCCTACAACGTCAAGCTGGTCAGCGATTCCGGCAAGCTGCTGGTCGACGACCCGGCGGTGCGTGAGGGCCTGATCAAGGCGGTGACCGACTACACCTACGTGTACGGCAAGGGCTGCACGCCGCCATCGTCCACCGCCTGGAAGGATCCGGACAACAACGTCGCCTTCCACAACAAGACGATCATCCTGACGCACAACGCGACGATCTCGATCGCCGCGAAGTGGCTCGACGACATGAACAACGCGTCGCTGACCGAAGCGCAGCGTGCCACCGCCAAGAAGAACTACACCGAACTCATCGCCACCGCCGGCTTCCCGAACAAGCCCGACGGCACGAAGATGACCTACCGCTCGGCGGTGAAGACCGGCGTGATCTTCAAGGACGCGAAGAACAAGGCTGGCGCCAAGGCCTTCGTCGCCTTCATCCTCGACGAGCCGATCCTCGGGCCTTATGTCGAGGGTTCGCTCGGCCGCTGGTTCCCGGTGACCAAGGCCGGTCAGCAAAGCCCGTTCTGGAAGAACGACCCGCACCGCCTGGCCGTGTACAACCAGTTCATGGCCGGCACGACGTCCTTCGAGTTCACGAAGAACTACAAGTTCACCACGCTGAACAACGAGAACGTCTGGGCCAAGGCCATGAACCGCATCCTCAGCGAGAAGGTGCCGGTGGACAAGGCCGTCGACGAGATGATCGCGCGCATCAAGGTCGTCGCCAACTGATCTCGCGCTAAGGCCTGCCGCTTGCGGCAGGCCGAGGGTTCCCATTGAACACCGCCACGCTGGCCACACCGCGGCCCCGCAAACCCCTCGGCATCTGGGGTTTGTGGGGCCGCGCGTTTCTCGTGCCCTACGTCATCGTGTTCGTGGTGTTCGTGCTGTTCCCGGTGGGCTACGGCCTGTGGTTGGCGCGCAGCCCGGCGAGCTACGCCAAGCTCTTCGAAGACCCGATCTTCTTCCGCACGGCCATCAACACCATCGTGTTCCTGGTGGTGGCGATCAACATCAAGATGCTGCTTGCGCTGTACCTGTCGGGCTTCTTCCTGCACACGCGCTGGTGGATCAAGATCCTGGCGGTGCTCTTCATCCTGCCCTGGGCGGTGCCGTCGATCCCGACGATCCTGTCGGTGCGTTTCATGCTCAACCCCGAATGGGGCGTGATCAACAGCACATACTTCCGCCTCACCGGCCTGGACGGTCCGAACTGGCTGAACGACCCGACGCTGGCGCTGAGCCTGTCGATGCTGATGCACATCTGGAAGTCGCTGCCCTTCTGGACGCTGATCCTGCTGGCCGGTCGCATGGCCATACCGGGTGAGCAGTACGAGGCGGCCAGCGTCGATGGCGCGTCCAACTGGCAGAAGTTCCGCTTCATCACCTGGCCGTCGATGAAGGGGCTGTACCTCACGTCGACGCTGCTGTCGACGATCTGGACGCTGGGCGACTTCAACAGCGTCTACCTGCTCACCGGCGGCGGCCCCGCCGACCTGACACATGTGCTGGCCACGCTGGGCATCCGCTACCTGCGACTGGACCAGATCGAACTGGCCATGGCCTCGATCGTCGTGAGCCTGCCGCTGGTGCTGCCCATCGTCTACTTCATGATGAAGCGGCTGTCCAAATGAAACTGAAGTGGCGCGACGTCACCACCGAAGCCAAGCTGCTGCTGGTCGGCATTCCGGTGCTGCTGTGGACGATCATTCCCGTCTATCACATGTTCGTGTTCGCGATCTCCGAGCGCGACCAGGCGACGTCGGGCCGGCTGTGGCCGCAGAACCCGACGCTTGCAGAACTTCGAGACCGTGTTCCAGCAGAAGCACTTCTACCTCAACCACTTCTGGCTGCAGCTCGGCAATTCGCTGTGGATCGCGGTGGCGACAGGCGTGATCACGCTGTTCATCGCCACCACCGCGGCCTTCGCCATCAGCCGGCTGAAGGTGCCCGGCGGGCGCACGGTGATGAACCTGGCGCTGTTCACCTACTTCATCCCGGCCGCCTTCCTGGCCGTGCCGATGTACAAGACCATGGCCACCTACGGCCTGCTCAACAACCGCTGGTCGCTGGTGCTGGCGATGGTGACGATCGCCTCGCCCTATTGCATCTGGGTGCTCAAGCAGGCCAGCGACAAGTTACCCTGGGAACTGGACGAGGCGGCGCGCATCGACGGCGCCACACCGCTGCAATTGTTCCGGCTGGTCTATCTGCCGCTGATGGTGCCCTCGCTGGTGGCGGTGGGCACCTATTCGCTGTTGCTGGCCTGGAACGAGTACCTGTATGGCTTCCTGCTGCTGTCCAACGAGAAGCACCTGACGCTGGCGGTGGCGTTGGGCAACTTCCTCTCTGCCGACGATTCGCCGTGGGAGCTGCTGATGGCCACCGGCTTCATCTATGCGCTGCCGCCGGCGGCCATCTACTACGCCTTCAAGCGCTACATGGTGTCGGGCCTGACGGCCGGCGCTGTGAAGAGCTGACACCGGATTCGCGCCATGGCATCGGTCACTTTCCGCAACATCGAAAAGGCCTACGGCAAGGTCAAGGTCATCCACGGCATCGGCTTCGACATCGCCGACGGCGAATTCGTCGTGCTGGTCGGCCCTTCCGGTTGCGGCAAGAGCACGCTGCTGCGCATGCTGGCCGGGCTGGAGGAGATCACCGGCGGCGAGATCATGATCGACGACAAGGTGGTCAACGACCTGGAGTCGAAGGACCGCGACATCGCGATGGTGTTCCAGAGTTATGCGCTGTACCCGCACATGACGGTGCGCGACAACATGGCCTTCAGCCTGAAGCTGCGCAAGGCCGACAGCAAGACCACGAACGAGCGCGTCGCCAATGCCGCACGCATCCTCAACCTGGACCCGCTGCTCGAACGATTCCCGCGCGAGCTGTCCGGCGGCCAGCGCCAGCGCGTGGCCATGGGCCGCGCCATCGTGCGTGATCCGAAGGTCTTCCTCTTCGACGAGCCGCTGTCGCAACCTGGACGCCAAGCTGCGCGTGGCCATGCGCGCCGAGATCAAGGCGCTGCACCAGCGGCTGAAGACGACCACGGTCTACGTCACGCACGACCAGATCGAGGCCATGACCATGGCCGACCGCATCGTCGTCATGCACGATGGCATCGTCGAGCAGATCGGCACACCGCTGGAGCTGTTCGACCATCCGGGCAACCTGTTCGTGGCGCAGTTCATCGGCTCGCCGTCGATGAACGTCTTCAAGGGCACGTTGCGGCGCAGTGAAGGCCGCAATTTCGTCGAAGCGCAGGGCAGCGCCTGGCCCGTGGGAGCATTGACCGACGGGCGCGACGGCCAGGCGGTGCACTACGGCATCCGCCCCGGCGACATCGGCATCACGCCGTCCGGACCAGGGCATCGCCGCCAAGGTCATCGTGGTCGAGCCCACCGGGGCCGAAACCGAACTGCTGCTGGAAGTTGGCGGCGAGCAGATCATCGTCGTGCTGCATGGCCGCACCGCGGCGCAACCGGACGAACTGGTCGGTCTGCGCATCGACGGCAGCAAGGCGCACCTGTTCGATGAAGGCAGTGGCGCGCGCATCGGATGACGGCGTGGCGGCGGCGCGCATCCATGTGGTGATGGGCGTCAGCGCCAGTGGCAAGAGCACGGTGGGCCGGCTGCTGGCGCAAAGGCTGGACGTCGAGTACCTCGATGGCGACGATTTCCATTCACCACAGAACGTGGCGCGCATGGCCGCCGGACATGCATTGACCGACGCCGACCGCCAGGGTTGGCTGCAGGCCTTGAGCGAGCGCCTGGCACTGGCGCGACGCGAGGGCAAGGGCGTGGTGCTGTCATGCTCGGCGCTGAAGCGCGCCTATCGCGACGTGCTGCGGCGCGGCGCGCCACAGCTGGTGCTGGTGTACCTGTTCGGCAGTCGCGAACTGCTGGCCGCGCGCATCGCCGCGCGCAGCGACCACTACATGCCGGCCTCGCTGCTGGACAGCCAGCTCGCCACGCTGGAAGCACCGCAGGCCGACGAACAGGCGCTGAGCTTCGACGTGGCGGCCTCTGCGCAGCAGATCGTCGATTCCATCATTCAAACCGAGGCCAGTTCAAATGCCTGAATTCCGCAAGACCGTTCTTTACACCGATGCGTCCGGGCGCGCGCGCTTTCGCGAAGAGAGCGTGGCCTTTTCCGAAGGCACAGCGCAGGCGATGCTCTCGCCGTTGGCCGCTTCAGGCGGTTACCAGTTGCGCCACAGCCCGGTCGGGTTTCGCAGCAGTTTCCATTGCAGCGTCACGCCGCAGTGGGTGATCATCCTGTCGGGACAGATGGAAATCAGCCTGCAGGATGGCAGCTCGCGACTGTTCAAGCCGGGCGAGCATTTCTACTCCACCGACACCTTGCCCGAAGGCGCGAGCTTCGATCCCGCCGTGCATGGCCACTGGAGCCGCCAGGTCGGCGAGTCGCCGCTGGTCACGATGTTCGTTCGCGACTGAGCGCGATGGCTGTGCTCAGCGAGGCCGAAGTCCGCCAGTACCGCGAGCTGGGTTACCTGGTGCCGTCGCTGCGGTTGCCCGAGCCGCTGGTGGATGGGCTGCGCGATGCGCTCGACCGGCTGATCCATGACAACCCCGGCGTGCGTCCGGAAAAACTCGTCAGCGCGCACCTGTCCCGCAGCGGTGGCCGCGCCAACGACGAAGGGGTGCGCGGCCAGGCCGACTTTCTCGCGCTGGCCAAGAACGAGCAGATCCTCGACGCGGTCGAACAGCTCATCGGCCCGGACATCATCCTGTGGGGCTGCCATGTGTTCTGCAAGCCCGCCGGTGACGGCCATGAGACGCCATGGCACCAGGACGGCCACTACTGGCCGATGCGCCCACTGGCGAATTGCACGGTGTGGGTGGCGCTGGACGAATCGAGCGTGGACAACGGCTGCCTTCGTGTCATCCCGCGCTCGCATGCCGCGAGGTGTGACGCACCCGCACCTGCTGGAGGACCGGCCCGACGTGGCACTTCAGCAGCGTCTGAGCGAAGGCAGTTTCCGGGAAAGCGACGCCGTCGATCTGCACTTGCAGCCCGGTGAAATGTCGATGCACGACGTGTTCATGATCCACGGCGCCAACGCCAACCGTTCGACCAAGCGCCGTGCGGGTGTGGCGCTGCGCTACATGCCCGGAACGTCGGTGTTCGAGCGCAACCTCAACCCGGTCGATGGCCGCTCGGGCGTGCCGGTGGCCTTTGCCACGCGGCCGCTGTGGCTGCTGCGCGGAAGCGACCGTACCGGCCGCAACGACTTCAAGGTGGGATTCGAGGACGAAACCGGCTGACGGTGCCGGGCCAGGCCGCACGCGGCTTGCGCTCAGCGAAAGATGCGCACGCGCCGCGCCAGCTTCGCGACCTGACCCAGGCTGGGGCCGGGCCGCGGCGGCGCAGCTTGCGAGTCCGGCGGCGAGGGCTGCGAAGGCGGCGACAGCACAGGCTCGGCCGCATCGCCCAGCACATCCGCGGCAGGTGCCACCGTTGGCGCCAGCAGCCTGGCCAGCAGCCAGGTGAGCATGACAAAAAGACCCAGGCCGGCAATCACGAACACCATCAGCAAGGCACCGTGAACCCACGGATCGGTGAGCGCGGAAAAAGCCACCGCCAGCACCAAGGCCAGCAGCGCCGTGCGCTGGCGCGAACGCACGCTCAGCATGCCGCCGAGGGTCAATACATAGCTCGTCAGGAACGCAAACAGCAGCAGCAGCTGCATGAATGTCATGCGCTCGAGGCTGTCACCGAGTTCTGCCATGGGTATGTGTGCCTTGGTTCTGGCCAGCCTTTGGGCAGCTGTTCAGCCAGTTCGACAGGCTCCCACAGCGCTTGCAGGCCGGCAATCCCACAAGCACGGGTCACGGGGGCTGCCGTGACCGACCTCACGTGCTTGATGCACACATTCTGCCGCAGGCCCGTGACAGGCGTGCGACGTGACGAGCGGCTGGAGCGCCGGCTCAGTGCAAGGGCGCGCCCGTCTTGGCCTGCAGCTCCTCGCGCGTCACGCCCGGCGCCATCTCCACCACCTTCAGGCCATGTGGCGTGACGTCGAGCACCGCCAGGTCGGTGATGATGCGGTCGATCACGCCCACGGCAGTCAGCGGCAGCGTGCACTTGGGCAGGATCTTCAGGTCGAAGCCGCCGTCCTTCTTGCGTGCCACGTGCTCCATCAGCACGACCACGCTCTTCACGCCGGCCACCAGGTCCATGGCGCCGCCCATGCCCTTGACCATCTTGCCCGGGATCATCCAGTTGGCCAGGTCGCCCTTGTCGGTGACCTGCATCGCCCCGAGGATCGCCATGTTGATCTTGCCCCCGCGGATCATGCCGAAGCTGTCGTGGCTGCCGAAAATGCTGGTGCCGGGCAGCGTGGTCACGGTCTGCTTGCCGGCGTTGATGAGGTCGGGGTCGACCTCGGCCTCGTCCGGGAACGGGCCGATGCCGAGCATGCCGTTCTCGCTCTGCAGCCAGACCTCGATGTCCGGACTGACGAAGTTGGCCACCAGCGTCGGCAAGCCGATGCCCAGGTTGACGTACCAGCCGTCCTGCAGTTCCTTGGCCGCGCGCGCCGCCATCTGATCGTGGGTCCAGGCCATGGTCAGGCTCCCTTCGGGTTCTGTTTGGTGGTGCGCTTTTCGATGCGCTTCTCGGGCGTGGCGTTGAGCACCAGGCGGTGCACATAAATGCCCGGCAGATGGATCGCGTCCGGGTCCAGGCTGCCGGTGGGCACGATCTCCTCGACCTCGACCACGCTGATCTTGCCGGCCATTGCCACCGCAGGGTTGAAGTTGCGCGCCGTGCGGCGGTAGATCAGGTTGCCGGACTCATCCGCCTTCCAGGCCTTGGACAAGGACACGTCGGGCACGCAGAGAACGTTCCATCACGTAGGTGTGGCCGTCGAACTCGCGCAGCTCCTTGCCCTCGGCCACCAGCGTGCCCACGCCGGTGCGCGTGAAGAACGCCGGGATGCCGGCGCCGCCGGCGCGCAGCTTTTCCGCCAGCGTGCCCTGCGGCGTGAACTCCAGCTCCAGCTCACCGGCCAGGTACTGGCGCTCGAACTCCTTGTTCTCGCCGACGTAGCTGGAAATCATGCGCTTGATCTGGCGCGTTTCCAGCAACTGCCCCAGGCCGAAACCATCGACCCCGGCGTTGTTGGAGATCACCGTCAGGTCCTTCACGCCACTGTCGCGCAACGCGGCGATCAGCGCCTCGGGAATGCCACACAGGCCGAAGCCGCCCACCGCCATCAACTGCCCGTCCTGGACGATGCCTTTGAGTGCCGTGGCGGCGCTGGGGAAAATCTTCTTCATGCAGGTGCCTCTCCTAGACGAATGGCTGGAACACGCTGGGCTTTTGACAGGGCGCAGCGTACTACGTAATGCATTACGTAGTCAGTACGTAGAATTGATTATTCACCGATGAGAGACCGAGCATGCAAAGCGCCATCCCGTCGCCCGCACCCATCGACCTGGCCGCCTTGCGCGACACGCTGCCCAAGGTGGCCGCCGCCTGGGTCTTGCAGCTGAATCTGCAACTGGTGGAAGCGCGCGTTGGCGAAGTGGTCATGACCTTGCCGGTAAGCGCAGCGCTGGTGCACGGCGGCGGCGTGATGTGCGGCCAGGCGCTGATGGCCGCAGCCGACACGGCCATGATCCTGGCGATCAGCACCCACCTGGGCGAATTCAAGCCGATGACCACCGTGCAGTTGCAAACCAGTTTCCTGCGGCCGATTCCGGGCCGGATGGGCCATGCGCATGTGGTCGCGCGGGTGCTGCGCATGGGCAGGAAGCTGGTGTTCGGCGAAGTCCACATCCACGGCGACGACGGCGTGCTGGCGGCGCACACCACCACGACCTACGCGCTGCTTTAGAACCGCCATCGCCCGCCATGGCGGACCGCGCCGCACTGGACTACCGCACCGCCTTCGATCTGGCGCCGATCGGCCTGGTGCTGTCGCGCCAACGGCTGGTGACCGACATCAACCGGCAGGCGCTGGCGATGTTCGACGCCCGGCGCGAGCAGCTGGTGGGCCAGTCGCTGGCCTTGCTGTACCCGACACACGCCGAGTTCGAGCGCACCGGCCAGCGCATCGTCGCCAGCCTGGACGCGCAGGGCTGGTATGCCGACGAGCGCATCATGAAGCGCCTGGGCAGCGCAGGCGCGGGCGGGCCCGGCGGCGAGCTGTTCTGGTGCCATGTGTCCGGCCGCGCGCTGGACCCGCCGCTGCCCCACGCGGCCGGCATCTGGTCCTTCGAGGACCTGTCGTCCCGGCGCGCGCTGAAGGTGGATTTCACGGCGCGCGAACGCGAGATCGCGGCGCTGTCTGATCGATGGCCTGACCAGCAAGCTGATCGGCCGTCGCCTGGGCATCAGCCCGCGCACCGTGGATGTCTATCGCGCGCGGCTGATGCGCAAGACGGGCGCCGCCAACACCGGCGAACTGGTGAACAAGCTGCTGTCGGGTTGAGGGCCCGGCAGGCGCGCCCGGTTTGCAGGACTACAGGCTCAAGTCGCCGGCCAGTCGCCACGCCCGGCGCAATTCGGCCGGCCACACACCCGTGGCCATCAATTCATCCAGCGCATCGCTTTGCGCACCACATTCCAGATCGTTGTCGCGCAGCCAGTCGTCGTCGAAATAACTCAACCGGTAGCGCAGCCCGTCGTCGCACAGCAGCGTCACGACGGAGCCGCCCTGCCCCTTCGCCTTCAGGCTCTGTGCGCAGGCCAGCGCGGCGATCAGGTTGGTGCCGGTGGAGCCGCCGACACGCCGGCCGAGGCGCACGCTCAAGCGAATGCATCGCCGCCAGCGACCAGACATCCGGCACCTTGACCATCGCGTCCAGCACGCCGGGCACGAAGGAGGCTTCCACACGCGGCCGGCCGATGCCTTCGATGCGCGAGCCGCGGTTCAACGCCAGCGTGCGATCGCCGCTGACATAGTGATCGAAGAACACCGAATGTTCGGCATCGACGCCGCACACCCGCGTGTCGTGGCGACAGTAGTGCACGTAGCGGCCGATCGTGGCCAGCGTGCCGCCGGTGCCGGCGCTGGCCACGATCCAGGCCGGGCACGGGTGGTTCTCGCGCGTCATCTGCGCGTAGATGCTTTCCGCGATGTTGTTGTTGGCGCGCCAGTCGGTGGCACGTTCGGCGTAGGTGAACTGGTCCATGTAGTGGCCGCGCAGTTCACGCGCCAGGCCTTCGCTCACGGCGTAGATCGTCGTCGGGTCCTCGACCAGGTGGCAACGCCCGCCATGGAACTCGATCGCCGCGATCTTCTGCGGCGACACGCTGGCCGGCATCACCGCCACGAAGGGCAGGCCCAGCAGGCGCGCGAAATAGGCTTCGCTGATGGCCGTGGACCCACTGGACGCCTCGACCACGGTCGAGCCTTGCTGCAGCCAGCCGTTGCACAGCGCATGCAGGAACAGGCTGCGCGCCAGGCGGTGTTTCAGGCTGCCGGTCGGGTGGCTGGATTCATCCTTCAGATACAGGTCGATGTCCGGAAAGCCCGGCAACGGCAACGGGATCAGATGGGTGTCGCTGGAGCGCTGATAGTCGGCCTCGATGCGACGGATGGCTTCGCGCACCCAGGCGCGGCGGGCGACGGTGGCGTTGGCGGCCATGTCAAGCCACCTCAGTCGAGCAGCGCACGCAGCTGCGGCGGCAGCGGCACCGATTTCTGCATCGGGAAGTTCATCCACACGATGGTCGCGCCGCCCGAGGCGTAGACGATGCCGGGCGCATCGCTGCGTTCCAGCGTGGTGTAGGAATCGAAGCTGCTGCGCCCCGGGTTGCAGACGTACAGCTTGGCCAGCACCTCGCCCGGATACTCGAGCTGCTTGATGAAATTGCAGAAGGCGTTGACGATGACCAGCCCATCGCCTTGCGGGTTGGGTGCGCCGCCGGCCCGGTGCATCCATTCGATGCGGATGATCTCCATGTAGCGGAAGTACAGCGTGTTGTTGACGTGACCCATCGCGTCCATGTCGCCCCAGCGGATCGGCATGGACATCTCGTACACGAACTTCTTCTGCTCGGGGATCTCGAAGCGCACGCGCAAGCCTTTCAAGCGATCAGGGTGGCGCGATGCCCAGGTCCGCGACGATGCGCTGCACCAGCGCGCGCAACTCGGCAAGCTCCTCGGCCAGCCGCTTCTGCTCCGCCTTCAGCGCGGCGATCTCGCCTGCACTGACGCCCTGCCCGGCCGCCTCGCCGCTCTCGCCTGCGCTGGCAGCACGCGGTGCCGGCAACGACACCTCGCCGCACAACAGATGCGCCCAGCGCGCCTCGCGTTCACCGGCCGCACGCGCCAGCTTGAGCACCCGCGCCGGCTCCTTGTCGGCCATGCCCTGCAGGCAACGCCTCCACCGCGGCGATGTCCTCGAAGCGGTGCAGCCGGTCGGCGTTCATGCGCAACTCGGCCGAGGTCTGCGGCCCGCGCAGCATCAGCACGGTCAGCAGCGCGGCCGGCGCGGCGCCGGCAGGTTCAGCACGCGCGGCAGGTTGTGCTCGAACTTCACGACGCGGCTGCTGCTGCCCTCGAACACCAGGCTCAGGCGCCTTCAGGCCATCGACCGCGGTCATGATCTCGGCGTCGGACGCAGCGATCACCGGGTCGCGCGCGGTCTTCTGGTTGCAGCCCGCGACCAGCGCGTTCAACGACAGCGGGTAGGTGTCGGGCACGGTGTGCTGCTTTTCCACCAGCACGCCGAGCACGCGCGCTTCCAGCGGTGTCAGGGCGCGCATCTCGGCAGATCGGGATCAGACGCCGTAACCGTCATCGGCGGAGATCACCGCGCCGTTGACGAAGTGGCTCTGGTTGGCACACAGCATCATCAGCACCACATCCAGATCCTGCGGCTGGCCGACGCGCCGGCGCGGCATGCGTCTGCACCAGCTTCTGCCCGGCCTCGGTCTGCCAGTGGTGGTGGTTGAGCTCGGTGTCGATGTAGCCCGGGCACAGCGCGTTCACGTTGATGCCGAAGCGGCCCCACTCCAGCGCCATGGCGCGGGTCATGTGGATCACGGCCGCCTTGCTCATCGCGTACACGCCGATCTGGCTCAGCACGCGCAGCCCGGCCATCGACGCCACGTTGACGATGCGCCCGCCGATGAAGGTGCCCGGCGCCGCGCCGCGCGAGCGCGCGATCATGCGTTTGCCCACCTCCTGCGCGACGAAGAAGGCGCCGCGCGTGTTGGTGCCCATCACGTAGTCGTAGTCCTCGGGGCTGACATCGACCAGCTTCTGCGTCGTGCTCACGCCGGAGTTGTTGACCAGGATGTCGATCGTGCCCATCTCGGTCTCGGCGTGCGCCACCGCGGCCTTGATGCTGTCGGGATCGGTCACGTCCAGCGTGACCACATGCGCGTCGCCGCCTTCGGCCTCGAGCTCGGCGCGCAGCGTCTTCAGCCGCTCGATGCGCCGCGCCGCCAGCACCACGCCCGCACCCGCCTTGGACAGCGTGCGCGCGAACTGCGCGCCCAGCCCGCTGGACGCGCCGGTGACCAGCGCCACGCGGCCCGACAGGTCGATGTTGTAGCTCATGCTTTGTCCCCCTCCAGAGTCGCAATGACGATAGCACGCAGCCCTTGCGGACCCCCCGCCGCTGGCGTGCCGAACACCCATCCCATCGCATCGAAATCGATGGTGAGTTCACAATAGCACGATCGTTCTATTTTCATGCTGCCGCAGCTAGAATCGACCGCGATAACAACCCAGGAGCGACACCATGTCACCGCAGCAGATCCTCGAAACCCACGGTCCGCGCGAATCGATGGAGTACGACGTGGTGGTGGTCGGCGCCGGGCCTGCGGGCCTGTCCGCCGCCATCCGGCTCAAGCAGCTGGCGGCGGCCGCCGGCAAGGAAGTGTCGGTGGTGGTGCTGGAGAAGGGCTCGGAGCCCGGCGCGCACATCCTCAGCGGCGCGGTGATGGACCCGCGTGCGCTGACCGAGCTGTTGCCCAACTGGAAGGAACTCGGCGCGCCGCTGAGCCAGCCGGTGAGCGGCGACGAAGTGCTGTTCCTGCGTGAAGACAGCGCCGCGCGCACGCCCGACTTCCTGGTGCCCGACTGCCTGCACAACCACGGCAACTACGTCATCAGCCTGGAAGACGTGACCAAGTGGCTGGCGCAACAAGCCGAAGGTCTGGGCGTCGAGATCTTCCCCGGCTTCGCCGCCGCTGAAGTGCTGTACACCGACAGCGGCGCGGTGCGCGGCGTGGCCACCGGCAACATGGGCGTGGGCAAGGACGGCGAGCCGCACGACGGCTTCCAGCTCGGCATGGAACTGCTGGGCAAGTACACGCTGTTCGCCGAAGGCTCGCGCGGCCATCTGGGCAAGCAGCTGATCGCGAAGTACAGGCTCGACGAAGGCCGCGACCCGCAGAGTTATGCCATCGGCATCAAGGAGCTGTGGGAAGTGGACCCGGCCAAGGCGCAGCCCGGGCTGGTGGTGCACACCGCCGGCTGGCCGATGGACAACGACACCTACGGCGGCGGTTTCCTCTACCACCTGGCCGGCAACAAGGTGACCTTGGGCTTCGTCGTCGGGCTGAACTACAGCAACCCGTACCTGAGCCCCTTCGAGGAAATGCAGCGCTGGAAAACCCACGCCAGCATCCGCAAGCACATCGAGGGCGGCAAGCGCATCGGCTACGGCGCGCGCGCCATCACGGCCGGCGGCATCCTGAGCCTGCCGAAGACGGTGTTCCCCGGCGGTGCGCTGATCGGCTGCGAGGCCGGTTACCTGAACGCCGCGCGCATCAAGGGCAGCCATGCCGCCATCAAGACCGGCATGCTGTGCGCCGAAGCCGCGTTTGCGGCACTGCAGGCCGGCCGCCAGCACGACGAGTTGAGCGACTACCCGCAGGCCTTCAAGGCGAGCTGGCTGTTCGACGAGCTCGACAAGTCGCGCAACTTCAAACAATGGTTCTCGAAGGGCAACCTCGTCGGCGCGCTGATGACCGGCATCGAACAGTGGCTGCTGCCCAAGCTGGGCTTCAAGGCGCCACCCTGGACCATCCACCGCACAAAGGCCGACCACCTGTACCTGAAGCCGGCGGCCGAGTGCACGCCGATCGTCTATCCCAAGCCCGACGGCAAGCTGACCTTCGACCGGCTGAGCAGCGTGTTCATCAGCAACACCAACCACGAAGAACAGCAGCCGGCGCACCTGACCTTGAAGGACAACAGCGTGCCGGTGCAGATCAACCTGGCCCTGTACGCCGGGCCGGAAGCGCGCTACTGCCCGGCCGGCGTGTACGAGTTCGTGAAGAACGAGGACAACACCGAGCGGCTGCAGATCAACGCGCAGAACTGCGTGCACTGCAAGACCTGCGACATCAAGGACCCGACGCAGAACATCGTCTGGGTCACGCCCGAGGGCGGCGGCGGGCCGAACTATGCAGGGATGTAGCCCTTGCAACCGGGCGCGGAACCGGCTGGTATCCACCCATTTTTTCGCTCAGTCTTAGGCGCCTTGCGGCGCGCAGCGGCCGTTCGAAGAAAGCACGTCCGACGCCTGAGCGTCGCGGCAGGCGGCACCCGCCAGCGGCTCATGGTGCGGCGGTCGCCGCTTCGCGCCGACTGCACTGCGATGCTCGCGCCGGGGTCTCGCCGATCAACTCGCTGCGCGCCCTGCGGGCGCTACGCTCAAACAGTATCGGCGAGTCAGTTCACGAAGCGCGCTGCGCGCGCCGACCCCGACGCTGCGCTTCTCGGCGCCGCACAAATCGCCCCTGTCGGATGCCGCCTGCCGCGAGGTCGTAGCAGGGTTTGTTCGCGTCGCACGCCACCCGCGTTGGCGCAAAGCCGGGCCCAGGCAGGCCGCGGCGCGCCTGTGAGACGCCGAGGAGCGCAAGGCCCAGGCCAGCGCGCGCAGCGCGCCTCGTGAACTGACTTCGTCGCGACTGTCTGAACGCAGCGCCCGCAGGGCGCGAAGTGAGTTGGCGACGAGGCCATGGGCCTGAGCACCGCAGGGCAGTCGGCGCAGCCGACCGTCGAACCGAAGCGACGCGGCCTGCCTGGGCCCGGCTTCGCTGCACCACAACTTCGCGTACAGCGGTCCTTGAACTTCGGCTATGCGCCGCTCGCAGCCAACGGCCCAAAGCTAGCCGACCGAGAGTTCGACTCAGCGCTCGTTGAGCCCGCACCAGCGCGTCATGAACAGCGCCAGCACCTGCGTCACTTCCATCATGCTGTCGATCGACACCCATTCGTCGATGCCGTGCGTGTTGCCGGACTGCGGGCCATAGCAGGTGGCGGGGATGCCGCCGTAGAGCTGGAAGAAGCGCGCGTCGGTGGTCGCGGTGCTTGCGATCAGCTCCATCTGGCCGCCAGCAACTTCGTGGTGACAGGCCTTCAGCGTATCGATCATCGGCTGGTTCATGTCGACCAGCATGCCCTCGGCCTGGAAGCCTTCGTAGATCAGTTCGTAGCGCACGCTGGCCTTCTTCGGGTGTGCCTCGTAGGCCGCCTTGATCACCGCCTCGATCAGCGCGCGCACCTGCGCCGGCTTCATGCCCGGGTAGAAGCCGATGCGCACGTCGGCGCGGCATTGCGTGGCCACCGACGACGCCCATTCGCCGCCGGACAGCTTGCCGATGTTGAAGTTGATGGGGTGGTCGTGGCCCGCGTAATGCGGGTGGCGATTGGCGGGTTCGTTCCACTGCGCCTCCAACTCCTTCAGCTTGGCGCAAAGGTATTGCACGAACTCGATCGCCGCCACGCCGGTCTGTGCCACCGCCGCATGCACCGGTGTGCCCAGCACCTCGATGGCGACCCACATCACGCCCATCTGGCTGGTCATGATGCCGGGGATGGGCTCGGGTATCAACGCCGCGTCGGCGCGATAGCCCTGCACCAGGCAGGCGAGCGCGCCGTTGCCGGTGCATTCCTCCTCGATTACCGATTGCAGATACACCGGCGCGGCCGGTTCCAGGCCCAGGCGCTTCAGTGCCTCGAAGGCCATGCAGTAGGCGACGATGCCGGCCTTCATGTCACCGGAGCCGCGGCCGTAGAGCTTGTCGCCATCGACAAAGGGCTCGAACGGAGAGCGGCTCCACAGCCTGGCGGCGCCCACGGGCACCACATCGATGTGGCCGTTGAGGATCAGCGACTTGCCGCGCACCGGGCCCTTCGGCTGGTGCACGCCGACAACATTGCGTCGGCCCGCGTACGGCACGATCGACGGCGAATAGCCGGGGTGATCGCGGATCTTGTCCTCGTCGATCTCGAATTCGTCGACGCGCAGGCCGAGCCGCTGGAAGTGCTGCGCCATCAACCGCTGCGCCGAGGCCTCGTCGCCCAGCAGCGAGGGCTCGGCCACCAGCTTGCACAGCATGTCCACCGCCGGCGTGCGCAAGCCGGACACGGCCTCGCGGATGGCTTGGGCGTCGACGGTGTCGGAAAGGATGGCGGACATGCGGGTTCTCCGGGTGAGCTTCAGGCTGTGCCACTTTAGCGCGTGACGGCCCACGCGCGGCCCAGCCGCTATAGTTTTGACCAGCCGCTTTGGCCATCGACCGGAACCCTTCAAATGAGCGGCATTCGATTTCGCCCGCATGTCGCAAGCCGCGCCTGAGCGTTTGGCTGCGGCGTCGTTGCCCTCCACGTCGAAGGCTGCGGCGTGGATGGCTGGGTGGCTGTCGTTGATGTTGATCATCGCCGTCGCGGGCCGCGAGGCCACGCGCGAACTGGCGGTCTTCCAGATCATGGAGATGCGTTCGCTGCTCGGCCTTCTCATGCTCTACCCGCTGATTCGCGCCAGCGGCGGCTGGGCCGTCTTGAAGACGAGCCGATGGCGCGAGCATGCGGCTCGCAATGTGGTGCACTACGCGGCCCAGTACGGCTGGTTCGTGGCGCTCACGCTGATCCCGCTGACACAGTTGGTGGCCATCGAGTTCACCATGCCGCTGTGGACGGCGTTGCTGGCGGCTGCGTTCCTGGGCGAACGCATCACCGCGTGGAAATCGCTCGCGCTGGTGCTCGGGCTGGCCGGTGTGGCCATCATCGTGCGCCCGGACGGCTCGGGGCTGAGTGCCGGGCAGGCCATCGCCATGGCGGCCGCCGTGGGCTTTGCCATTTCGGTGATCCTGGTCAAGTCGCTGACGCGCAGCGACAGTGCCCTGGTCATCATCTTCTGGATGCTGGTGGCGCAATCGCTGCTCGGCCTGCTGCCTGCGCTGGCCGTGTGGCGTTGGCCGTCGGCTGCGGTGTGGGGCTGGGTGCTGGTGGTGGCCTTCTGCGGCACCTTCTCGCACTACTGCATGGCGCGTGCGATGGCCCATGCCGATGCCAGCGTGGTCGTGCCGATGGACTTCTTGCGTGTGCCGTTGATGGCGCTGGTCGGCTGGCTGATCTATGCCGAGCGCGTCGACCTGTTCACGGTGCTGGGCACGGTGTTGATCCTGACGGGGAATCTGCTGAACCTTCGCCGCCCCTCGTCGGCAGCGCGACGCGATTGAACCGCCCCGGCAGGAATCGGCAGCCATCGCAGCGCACGATCGCGGCGGGCCATGGCCCTGTGGCCTACACGTCCACTTCGATGGCGTCGCCGCGCAGTTCCATCAGCTCACGTCGAGCCGCGGCTTCGCCCTTGCCCATCAGCTTGGTCAACGACAGCACCGTGGCGTCGAAGCCCGGCGCGCCATAGGCCACGGGCAGCAGGCGGCGCGTGTCGGGGTTGAGTGTGGTGTCCCACAACTGCTCGGCATTCATTTCGCCCAGGCCCTTGAAGCGGCTGATGCTACCAGCTGCCTTCGCGCGCGCCTTCCTTGCGCAGCTTGTCCAGCGTGGCCTCCAGTTCGCCTTCGTCCAGCGCGTAGATCTTGGCCGCCGGCTTCTTGCCGCGCGCCGGCGCATCGACACGGAACAGCGGCGGCTTGGCGATGTACACATGGCCGCGCTCGATCAGCTTGGGGAAGTGGCGCAGGAACAGCGTCAGCAGCAGCACCTGGATGTGCGAGCCGTCGACATCGGCATCGCTCAGGATGCACACCTTGCCGTAGCGCAGGCCGCTGAAGTCGGGCTCGTCGTTCGGGCCGTGCGGATCCACGCCCACCGCCACCGCGATGTCGTGAATCTCGTTGTTGGCAAAGAGGCGGTCGCGTTCCACCTCCCATGAGTTGAGCACCTTGCCGCGCAGCGGCAGGATGGCCTGCGTCTCCTTGTCGCGGCCCATCTTGGCGCTGCCGCCGGCCGAGTCGCCCTCGACCAGGAAGACCTCGTTCAGGTTGAGGTCGCGGCTTTCGCAATCCGTCAGCTTGCCCGGCAGAACGGCCACGCCGGAGCCCTTGCGCTTCTCGACCTTCTGAGACGCTCGCTGGCGCGTCTGCGCCTGGCGGATCACCAGCTCGGCGAGCTTCCTGCCCAGATCGACATGCTGGTTGAGCCACAGCTCCAGCGCCGGCTTGACGTAGGCCGACACCAGGCGCAGCGCGTCGCGCGAGTTGAGCCGCTCCTTGATCTGGCCCTGGAACTGCGGGTCCAGCACCTTGGCACTGAGCACGAAGCTGGCGCGTGAGAACACGTCCTCGGGCATCAGCTTCACGCCTTTCGGTGCCAGCGCATGCAGTTCGATGAAACCCTTGATCGCGCCGAACAGGCCGTCCTTCAAGCCCGGCCTCGTGCGTGCCACCGACGAGCGTGGGGATCAGGTTGACGTAGCTCTCGCGCAGCGTGGCGCCGTCCTCGGTGAAACCCACGCACCAGGCCGCGCCCTCGCCTTCGGCGAAGTTCTCGGTCTCGTTGCCGGTGGCGTACTGCTCGCCTTCGAACAGCGGGATCAGCGGCTCGGCCGTCAGGCTCTGGTTCAGGTAGTCGCGCAGGCCGCCCTTGTAGAGCCAGGTCTGTGTCTCATTCGATTTTTCGTGTGTCAGCGTCACCGTCACGCCGGGCATCAGCACGGCCTTGCTGCGCAGCAGGTGCATCAGCTCGTGCTTGGGCAGCTCGGCGCTGTCGAAGTACTTGGCGTCGGGCCAGACACGCACGCAGGTGCCCTGCTTGCGCTCGCCGGCCGTGGCCTTGCGCATCGGCCAGCTTCTCGATGACGTCGCCGCCGCCGAAGGCCAGCGTCGCCACCTGTCCGTCGCGCCACACCGTCACCTGCAGGCGCTTGGCCAGTGCGTTGGTGACACTGACGCCGACGCCATGCAGCCCGCCGGAAAAGCTGTACGCACCACCTGCGCCCTTGTCGAATTTGCCGCCGGCATGCAATCGTGTGAACACGATCTCGACCACTGGCACCTGCTCCTCGGGATGAAGGCCGAAGGGGATGCCGCGGCCGTCGTCGTCGACACTGATGCTGCCATCGGCATGCAGGCTCAGCGCGATGCGCTTGCCGAAGCCGGCCAAGGCCTCGTCAGCCGCGTTGTCGATGACCTCCTGGATGACGTGCAGCGGGTTGTCGGTACGCGTGTACATGCCCGGCCGCTGCTTCACGGGCTCCAGCCCCTTGAGCACGCGGATCGAGGCTTCTACATAACTGCCATGCTTGCTTGCCATGGCGGAGGATTGTAGGGATCGGCTTTCGCGCGGCCCGCCGCAGCGCAGGCTTCAGGCCATCGTGCGCGTTCGACCGCGACCGCGCAAACCCGGCGTGTACACGCCGGCGACCATGATCGACAGCGTCTCCGCCCGAGCCTCTCGCTGCGGCGCGGGGATCGCCAGATGCACCCAGCGCCCGAACTCATGGATGATCTGGTCGAAGGCCGCGCCGCTGGACGCGGCGGCCTTGGCGGTTTGCAGCACCGTGCCGAAGCGCGGCGCGGTGAAATCCACCGCCAGGCCGAACACATGCGCACTGTTGCGTGCCCCCTTCACCACCCGGTTCAGCGCGGGGGAGCGGTAGCCGCTGCTGATGTGGATCGGCGCACCCTTGAGCGCGCTGCGCACCTGCTCCAGGGTTTGCGCCAGGCGCCGCAGGTTGGCCAGCACCTCGGCCGGCGGTGTGTTGTCGATGCCCAGACGCGTGGCAGTCTGGCTGAAGATGAACTCGTCGAGGCTGAAGTTCTCGCTCAACATCTTGGCCATGCCCAGGCTCCGAAAGTCGATGGCCGCAGGTTGTAACGCCCGCCGTATGCGCTGTCAGTCCCTAGCTTGCGGCACCATGCGAGCGCCATATCGCGCCAGCGTCAAGCCTTCGATATCGATGTCCGGCTTGCGTGCCGAAATCAGGTCGGCAATCACCCGCCCGGTGCCTGCGGCCATGGTCCAGCCGAGCGTGCCGTGGCCCGTGGCCAGCAGCAGGTTGGCATAGGGCGAGGGGCCGACAATGGGTGTGCCGTCAGGCGTCATCGGGCGCAGACCGCACCAGAAGCTGGCCTTGCCGACGTCGCCGCCCTTCGGAAACAGGTCGGTGACGACATGGTTCAGCGTCGCGCGTCGAGCCTCGCGCAAGGCCAGGCTGTAGCCTGCCAGCTCGGCCGTGCCGCCGACGCGGATGCGGTCCCCCAGGCGCGTCACCGCCACCTTGTGCGTCTCGTCCATGATGGTCGATTCAGGTGCGAACTTCGCGTCGGTGATCGGCACGGTGATCGAATAGCCCTTGACCGGATACACCGGGATGCGCATGCCGATGGGCTTGAGCAGCAACGGCGTGTAGCTGCCCAGCGCCGCCACGTAGCGGTCGGCGCGTTGCACGCCGGCATCGGTGCGCACACCGGCGATCTGGCCGCCCTGCATGTCGAAGCCGTGGATCGTCGTGCCCTGGCGAAAGACCGCGCCCAGCGCCGTGGCCATTTCGGCCAGGCGATTCGTGAACTTGAAGCAGTCTCCGGTTTCGTCGCCGGGCAGGCGCAGCGCGCCGACGAACTTCTCCTTCGTCAAGGCCAGCGCCGGCTCGACCTTGACGAAGCCTTCACGGTCGAGCAACTCGATAGGGCACCTTGTACTGCTCGAGGATTTCGATGTCCTTGGCCGTGCCGTCGAGTTGCGCCTGGGTGCGAAACAACTGCAAGGTGCCCAGCGCACGGTCGTCGTAGCGGATGCCGGTGTCGGCGCGCAGCGCCTTCATGCAATCGCGGCTGTACTCGGCGATCGGCACCATGCGGCTCTTGTTCAAGGCATAGGCGCTTTCGGTGCAGTTGGCCAGCATCGACAAGCCCCAGCGCCACATCGCGGGGTCGAGCAGCGGCCAGATGACCAGCGGGCTGTGGCGCATCAGCATCCACTTGATGGCCTTGAGGGGCACGCCCGGGCCGGCCCAGGGCGCCGAATAGCCGGGCGACACCTCGCCGGCATTGCCGAAGCTGGTTTCCAGTGCAGGGCCGGCCTGGCGGTCCAGCACCTCGACCTGATGCCCGTCGCGCGCCAGGTAGTACGCCACCGACGTGCCGATGACGCCGCTGCCGAGCACAAGCACTTTCACTTTGGTTCTCCTCGTCTGGCGCCGACTGTAGCCGGCCATGGGCCTCGCCGTTTTCCGCTAGATTCGCTGCATGGACACACCGGCCCCCCGCGCAGACACGCGCCTGTCGATGACGCAGGTGCTGCTGTGCGGCGCGGCCGTCGTCACGTTGTCGATGGGCATCCGCCACGGCTTCGGGCTGTTCCTGCAGCCGATCACGATGGACCGGGGCTGGTCGCGCGAGACCTTCGCCTTCGCCATCGCCATCCAGAACCTGGCCTGGGGCCTGGCCGGGCCACTGGCCGGCATGGTCAGCGACCGCTACGGCGCCTTCCGCGTGCTGCTGGTCGGTGGCCTGCTGTATGCCGGCGGGCTGGTGCTGATGGCGCTGTCCACCTCGGGCCTGGCCTTCACCGGCAGCGCCGGCGTGCTGCTGGGCATGGCGCAGGCGGGCACCACCTATGCGGTGATCTTTGGCGTGATCGCGCGCAACGTGGACCCGGCCAAGCGCTCCTGGGCCATGGGCGTGGCGGCGGCGGCCGGCTCCTTTGGCCAGTTCCTGATGGTGCCGGTGCAGAACTGGCTGATCGGCGGCTGGGGCTGGCAGAACGCGCTGTTCGTGCTCGGGCTGCTGGCGTTGTCGATCCTGCCGCTGGCCTTCGGCCTGCGCGAGCGCCCGCAGCCGATCGAGCCGACGCATGCGCCGCAGAGCATCGGGCAGGCGCTGCGCGAGGCCTTCGGCTACAACAGCTTCAGGCTGCTGACGGCCGGCTACTTCGTCTGCGGTTTCCAGTTGGTGTTCATCGGCGTGCACATGCCCAGCTACCTGAAGGACAAGGGCCTGGAGCCGGGCGTCGCGGCCACCGCACTGGCCTTGATCGGGCTGTTCAACATCTTCGGCACCTACGCGGCCGGCAGCCTGGGCGCGCGCTTTTCCAGGCCGCGCCTTCTGTCGGCGATCTACCTGCTGCGCTCGCTGTCGATCGTGGTGTTCCTGCTCGTGCCGGTCACGCCCTGGAGCGTGTATGTGTTTGCCGCATCGATGGGCCTGCTGTGGTTGAGCACCGTGCCACCGACCAACGCGGTGGTGGCGCAGATCTTCGGCGTGCGCCACATGTCGATGTTGAGCGGCTTCGTCTTCCTGAGCCACCAGCTCGGCTCCTTTCTCGGCGCGTGGCTGGGCGGGCGGCTGTACGAGATGAGCGGCAACTACAACTTCGTGTGGTGGCTGACGGTGGGCTTGGGTGTGTTTGCCGCGCTCATCAACCTGCCGGTGCGCGACGCACCGATCGCGCGCCCCGCGCTGGCTGCCGCATGAAGCCCCATCGCCAATGGCCGCGTTGGGTCGCTGCGGCGGCGGGCCTGGGTGTGCTCGGCGCGGTCTTCCTCAGCTACCTGAACCCGCATCTGGCGGCGGACCTGGCCAATCGTGTCTGGGCCTGTTTCTAACCCGCGCCACGCGGGCCTGGCGGCGCCCTCGCCCTGGGTCTGCCGCTGGGCCGCACTGATCCGCCCCGGTGGACGCGTGCTCGACGTGGCTTGCGGCAGCGGGCGCCACGTGCGCTGGCTCGCGCAACAGGGCTTCGAGCTGACCGCGCTCGACCGCGACGCCGCCGCGCTGCAGGCGCTGCACGATGTGGCGCGTGTGTGCGTGGCCGACCTCGAAGGCGCGCCCTGGCCGCTGCCCGGCGAGCGCTTCGATGCCGTGGTCGTGACGCACTACCTGTGGCGCGCGTTGTGGCCGGCGCTGCTGGACTCGCTGGCCGAAGGCGGCGTACTGATCTACGAGACCTTCGCCGAAGGCAATGAAACCGTAGGCAAGCCCTCGCGCGCAGATTTCCTGCTGCGCCACGGCGAGTTGCTCGACGTGGCCCGCGGCCTGCGCATCGTGGCCTACGAAGACGGCTTTGTCGATGCGCCGCCGCGTTTTCTGCAGCGCATCGCCGCCGTCAGTGCTGCCAGCCATGGGCGATGCACCGGCGCGCTACCCGCTTTCACCGGGGCCGGTGGCGGGCGCGTAAAATCATCGAATTGTCCGAGAGAGCCTATGAACCCGATTGTTGGCAGCATCGTCGCCCTGGTCACCCCGATGCATGAAGACGGCAGCGTGGATTACCCCGCGCTGCGCCGCCTCGTCGATTGGCACATCGCCGAAGGCACCGACTGCATCTGCGTGGTCGGCACCACGGGCGAATCGCCCACCGTCACCGTCGAAGAGCATTGCGAGATCATCCGCGTCGCGGTCGAGCATGCCGCCGGGCGTGTGCCGGTCATGGCCGGCGCCGGTGGCAATGCCACGGCCGAGGCGATCGAGTTGTCGCGCTTTGCCAAGCAGGTCGGCGCCAACTGCACGCTTCAAGTCGTGCCCTACTACAACCGGCCCTCGCAGGAAGGCATCTACCAGCACTTTCGCGCCATTGCCGAGGCCGTGGACATTCCGATGGTGCTGTACAACGTGCCCGGCCGCACGGTGGCCGACATGCAGCACGACACCACGATGCGCCTGGCGCAGGTCGACGGCATCGTCGGGCTGAAGGATGCCACCGGCAACATCGAGCGCGCCGCGTGGTTGATCAAGCAGGCGCCGAAGTCCTTTTCCGTCTATTCCGGCGACGACGGCACTGCCGTCGCGCTGATGCTCCTGGGCGGGCAAGGCAACGTCAGCGTCACCGCCAACGTGGCGCCACGCGCGATGCACGAGTTGTGCATGGCCGCCATCGAAGGCCAGGCGCGCCGTGCCAGCGAGATTCACATGCGCCTGCTGCCGCTGCACCGCGAACTGTTCTGCGAACCCAGTCCGGCAGCCACCAAATGGGCCATGGCGCAACTCGGCCTGTGCGGCCCGGGCCTGCGCTTGCCGATCGTGCCGCTTTCGGCTGCAGGCCAGGCGGCCGTGGGCAAAGCGCTGAGCGCCAGCGGCCTGCGCTGAGCCAGCCTGCGTCGCGGGAACTTGCGCAGCGGACCTGCCCCTAACCGAAGCCTGAATCGCGCGCCCTGCGTGGGCGCGCTGGAGACCCAAACGTGAATCGTTTTCCTGGTGGCAAGCCACCCGCCTTGTGCGCTCTGGCCCTGTCTCTCGCCGTGGGCGGCTGCACTTTCACCACTTTCTCAGGCGACAAGGTGGACTATCGCAGCAACGCGACAAAGACCAACCCGCTGGAGATTCCACCCGATCTGGCGCAGCTCAACAACGACGGGCGATATCAGCAGCAGCGCGGCGTGGTCAGCGCCAGCACCTTGCCGCCGGCGGGCGTCACGCGCACAAGCACAGCATCGGGTGCGGCCGTGGCACCCGTGGCCCTGGGTGACTTCAAGGTCGAACGCGACGAAAACCGGCGTTGGTTGAGCGTACCCAAGGCGCCCGAGCAGGTGTGGCCGCAGCTCATCAGCTTCTGGCAGGACCTGGGCTTCACACTGGTGAAGAACGATTCCTCCGCAGGCGTCATGGAAACCAATTGGGCGGAGAACCGCGCCAAGCTGCCGCAGGACATCGTGCGCAAGACCATCGGCACGGTGTTGGACTCGGTGTACTCCACCGGTGAGTTGGATCAGTACCGCACGCGCGTGGAGCGCACCGCCACCGGCAGCGAGATCTTCATCACCCACAAGGGCATGGAAGAGGTCTACCTCTCGCCGCAGAAGGACTCCACCCGCTGGCAGCCGCGCGCGCCCGATCCGCAGATGGAATCGGAGATGCTGTCGCGTCTGCTGGTCAAGCTGGGCGCTGCGGAGAATGTGGCGCGCAGCGCAGTCGCCAACCCGGTCGCCGCCACACCTGCTGCAGAACGCGCGCGCATCCTCACCGGCACGCCAGGCTCCACGCTGGAAGTCGACGACGGCCTGGACCGCGCGTGGCGCCGGGTCGGCATCGCGCTCGACCGCTCGGGCTTCACGGTGGAAGACCGCGACCGCGCGGCCGGCCTGTACTTCGTGCGCTATGTGGACCCGAAGAGTGCGGGCCTGGATGCCAACCCCGGCTTCTTCGCCAAGCTGTTCGGCAGTTCCACCGACACGAGCAGCGCGGCAGTGAAGTACCAGGTCTCGCTGAAGAGCGACGGCAGCAAGACGTTGGTGTCGGTGCTCAACTCACAGGGTGCGCCCGATTCCGGCGAGAACAGCAAGCGCATCGTCGCCGTGCTGGCCGACGAGCTCAAGTAAGCCGCGCAGCAATGCAAGAAGCCGCCCGCAGGCGGCTTCAGTGGGCGACGCCCCGAAGGAACGATCAGGGCTTGGCGGCAGAAGCAGCGGCGTCGACAGCCTTGCCGGCAGCGTCCTTGGCATCGGCAGCTGCGGCCGCCGTGGCGGAAGCCGCACCGACGACTGCAGAAGCGGCGCTGTGCAGCGGCACCTGCCACGGCCGACGCGGCGGCGGCGGCGGGGCAGCCGGAGAGGCCATTTCTTCCTTCTTGCCGCAAGCGCTGAGGGCGGCGGCGGCAACCAGGGCGGCCAGGACGAATGACTTGTTCATGAGAGATTTCCTCGAATGTTTGGATGAGTCTGGGACCGGAGTTTTTGCAAGCCCGTCGCGCACAGGCGGGGCCCAGCAATGAAGGCACGGACAGATTGATCTATCCGAAGCCAGCCGAAGATTGTAAACCGACTAGTGGATTTCCCTAAAGTCCCAGGGTGGTGGCAGGAAATGCCGGCGTCGACCGTTGCAGAACCGCGTCAATCCGGTCTCGCCAAAGGCGCTGCTGCAGCGCGTCCGCCGTGGTCCAGCCGCGCCAGCGCAGCGGATCCATCAGATGCACCAAGGCGGCGCTCTCGGCCAGCAACACGCAGGGCAGCTCAGCCACATCGTCTTCGCTCGGACTGAACGCGCTGGCCGCATGGGCCCACATGCGGTACCAGGCCACAAAGCGCGCATGGCATCGACCCATGCCGTCGTAGCGCGTGGCCAGCAGCACCAGTTGCCGCTGTGGCAGTTGCATCCATTCGGTCAGGCGCTGCAGCAGCAGCGCATCGTCGAGCGGCCATTCGCGCAAAGTCCACGTCCACCCAGACCATGCGTCGCGAACGTCGCGCCAGCGCCTGGTGCAGCGCCTCGCGCACGGCAGTGTCGAATTCGGCGCGCGAATCGATCGCCCTTTGCGACGCGGCCGCCGGTGTGTCATTCGGTTCCATCGGTCCCTCCATGCAGCCAACCGGCCTGCGCCCAAAGGGCGACCAGCGCGCGCGCCTGCCGGCCCAGGCGCGCGACTTCGACAGCACTGAGACTGCGCCGATCGGCCAGCAGATGCATCAACTTCGCGTCGCGCCCGGCGGCACGGAACGCCTCGCCGTTGAGGTAGACATGCTGCGTGTCGTACATCATGCGCGAACGCCGGTCGAGCCGCAGTCCTTTGGACAGTCGACGCGTCGCGACGGGGTGTCGAACCAGACACTGGCCTTGGGCTCGGTCAGATGCTCGCCCAAGGCGCGGTCCAGGCCACCCGGGTCGCGCAAGGCGCGCTGCAGCGCGTGCGCGGCAAATGCCTGCAATGCCGGCGGAATGAGACCTGGCGCCGCGGTCGCGAGCTGCCGGGCGTCCGCATACAGGTCGGGGCTGTCGGCCGGCTCGATGGCCTCGGCCAGGCGCGGCAGCAACTCGCGCACCAGTTCGGCTGCGCCTGGCGCACGAAAGCCGACCGACGCGGTCATGCACTCGCCCACCGCCACGCCGTCGTGGGCCCACAGCGGCGGCAGATAGAGCATGTCGCCGGGGTCGAGCAGCCATTCGTGCTCCGGCTCGAAGTGGCGCAGGATCTTCAGCGGCACGCCTTCGACCAGGCTTCGGTCGCGCGCGCGGCCGATGCGCCAGCGTCGCTGGCCCTGCACCTGAATCAGGAAGACATCGTAGGAGTCCAGATGCGGTCCGACACCACCCTGGTCGCTGGCATAGGACAACATCAGATCGTCCAGCCGCGCATCGGGCACGAAGCGAAAGCGTGCAAGCAGCTCGTGCGCAGCCTGCACATGCAAGTCCAGCCCCTGCACCAGCAGGCTCCAGCCGGGTTGTCGCAGCGGCGGCAAGGCGCGTCGCGCCAGCGGGCCGCTGCGCAGCGTCCAGCCCTTGGCGGTGCGCACGACCAGGCGCGACTCGACACCCTGCGCAGCGGCCAGATCGAACAACTGCGAGCGCGTCAACGGCGCAGCGATGCCGGGCAGCGCCTGGCGCACGAGCAAGGGCTTTTTCTGCCAGTGGCGGCGCATGAACTGCGCCGGCGATAGGCCCGCCAGCAGCGGCGTGGCTTGGTCTGCATCCATGCCGGCATTGTGTCGGTGATCCCGGCGAAGATCGAGGCCCGGCTTCGAGCGGCATGCGATGATTCAACGATGAAGATTTCCGAGCCTTGTGTGGTCAGCCTGAGCTGGACACTTTCCGACGCCCAGGGCCATGTCATCGACACGCTGGACGAAGCGGTGGAGTTCTTCTACGGCGGTGACGATCTGCTGCCCAAGGTGGAAGAAGCCCTGGCCGGACAGGAGGCGGGTTTCGAGGCGAAGCTGCACCTCGAGCCCGAACATGCCTTCGGCGAGTACCGCAGCGAGTTGGTGTGCTTCGAGGCGCGCGCGCTCTTTCCGGACAAGCTGGAAGAAGGCATGCATTTCGAGGGCCTGCCGCCAGGCAGCGTCACGCCCGACATGCCGGCCGATGTGCTGTATGCCGTGACCGAGATCTACCCTTCGCACGTGGTGCTGGACGGCAACCATCCGCTGGCCGGCCTGGCATTGCGCCTGCACCTGAAGGTGCGCGATGTGCGCGAGGCGAGCGAGGCCGAGATCCAGGCGCGATCTCTGGGCGTGGCCGGCTTCACGGTGCTGAACAGCGTGCCGCCGGGCACGGCGGCGCACTGAACACGGCGTAAGGCGCCGCGCCGGCGGCTACTGCTTGCCGGTCGAGCCGAAGCCGCCCTCACCCCGCGAGGAGGTGGCGAACTCGTCGACGCGTCGAAACTGCGCCTGCACCACCGGCACGATGACCATCTGCGCAATGCGCTCCATCGGCTGCACCGTGAAGGCTTCCTTGCCGCGGTTCCAGCAGCTCACCATCAGCGGGCCCTGGTAGTCGCTGTCGATGAGGCCGACCAGATTGCCGAGCACGATGCCGTGTTTGTGGCCCAGGCCCGAGCGTGGCAGCAGCATCGCCGCCAGGCCAGGGTCGCCGATGTGCATCGCCAGCCCGGTCGGGATCAATGTCGCCTGGCCCGGCTCGACGACCATCGCGGCGTCCAGGCAGGCACGCAGGTCCAGGCCGGCGCTGCCTGGCGTGGCATAGGCGGGCAGGTGCTGCGCCATGCGCTCGTCGAGCACTTTCAGCTCGATGGTGCTCATGAGGCTCCGGACGACAGCCGCGCGGCAATCTCGCGCACCAGCGCGCGGGCGAGCGTGAGCTTTCCGGCGCTGGGCAATTCCCGCTCGCCCTGTTCGTCCACCAGCAGCAGTGTGTTGTGGTCACGCCCGAAGGTCGCCGGGCCGATGTTGCCGACGATCAAGGGGATGCCCTTGCGCAGCCGCTTCTCGCGCGCGTGTTTCGCCAGGTCATGGCTCTCGGCGGCGAAACCGACGCAATAGGGCCGATCGGGCAGCCGCGCGACCGCCGCCAGGATGTCCGGGTTCTCGACCATGGCAATACCGGGCACGCGCCCGCTGCCGTCCTTCTTGATCTTGTGCTCGCCGCACGCAGCAGGACGCCAGTCCGCCACCGCCGCGGTGGCGACGAAGACATCGTGATGCGCCGCCAGCGGCAGCACCGTGTCGTGCATCTGCAACGCACTGCGCACGTCGACGCGCCGCACATGGCGCGGCGTGTCCAGGTGCACGGGGCCGGCCACCAACGTCACCACCGCGCCGGCCTCCTGCGCCGCACGCGCGATGGCAAAGCCCATCTTGCCGCTGGACAGGTTGGTGATGCCACGCACCGGATCGATGGCCTCGAAGGTCGGCCCCGCCGTGATCAGCACCATCTTGCCGGCCAGCAGCTTGGGCTGGAAGAACGCGACCATCTCGTCGCAGATCTCCGTGGCTTCGAGCATGCGGCCGTCGCCGATTTCGCCACAGGCCTGGTCGCCCGCCGCGGGGCCGAGGATGCTCGTGCCATCGGCCTTGAGCAATGGCCAGGTTGCGCTGCGTCGCCGGGTGCGCCCACATCTCGCGGTTCATGGCCGGCGCCAGCAGCAGCGGGCAGCGCTCGATCGGGCGGGCCAGGCACAGCAGGCTGAGCAGTTCGTCGGCGCGGCCCTGCGCCAGCTTGGCCATGAAGTCGGCGCTGGCCGGTGCCACCAGCACGGCATCGGCTTCGCGCGTGAGGTTGATGTGCGCCATGGCGTTGGGCTCGCGCGCATCCCACTGGTGGGTGTAGACGCTGCGGTTGGACAGCGCCTGCATCGTCACCGCGGTGATGAACTGCGTGGCCGCCTCGGTCATCACCACCTGCACGCTGGCGCCGTGGCGTTGCAGCTCACGCACCAACTCGGCGGACTTGTAGCAGGCGATGCCGCCGCTCAATCCCAGCACGATGTGGCGACCTTGCAGGTCCGGGGCTTCGCTCATGATGGCGCGCACTCTATCTCAAGGCGTGGCACTGCTGGATGTGCAGTCATGCCGGCGCGCTGGCCGCGCCGTGACACTTCTTGAACTTCTTGCCGCTGCCGCAGGGGCAAGGGTCGTTGCGTCCTGGCACCGGCTGCACCTTGCGTGGCGCATGGCGCGGCGCGTGCTCGACCCAGTAACAGCGCAGGTCCTGCAGCGCCAGGCAGGCCTCGTCGACCAGGTCCTCGCGACTCAAGGTCTGGCCCGGGTAGCGCAACTGCAGGTCGGCCTGCAACTCGGTCTCGTCGCGGATCGTCAGCGCCAGCAGCGCGCGCATGCAGCCCTCGAACCAGGCGGCATCGTCGCTGCCCTCCTGCGGATCGACCCAGTCGGCAGCGAAGGCCTCGATGGTCGAGAGCACACCAGTGGCCCAGATTTCGCCAGTCAAGGGCCATTGCGCCAGGTCTTCGTCGCTCAGCTTGTCCTCGGCGCGCAGCGCGTCGCGGGCTTCGGCGCTGAAGTCGCCCAACAAGGGCGACAGCCGCAACTCGTCCGGTGCATCGAACAGTGCCTCGGCGTCGAGCTGCGACGCGAGCACGTTCCAGCGGCGCATCAGCGTGTCGGTGGCCTGCTGCACATCCTGAGGGTCCGCGAAGGTGCGCTCCCAGGTGTCGCCCAACAGCCTGGGCAGCCACTCGCTCGGCAGCACGCTGCGCGGACCGGCCAACAACGCGGCCATGCAGCCATCCAGCCACTCGGGCGAAATGCCATCGTCGAATCCAGCCAGGCGCTCACACAGCGCTTCAAACGCGTCGATCTCGGCGTCGCTGTTGTCGCGCGCTTTCATGGTTGGGCCTTCAGGAAGGATGCTGCAGCGATCATGTCACGGCCCATCGCCGCATCGGGTCAAGGCGTTTCGCGCACACTGCGGCATGCAACGAACTCAGCTCCTGACGAAGAACCGCTTGCGATGCTTCGCAACGGCTGCATGGATGCTTGCGGCGGGCGCAACAGCGCCGGCCCATGCCCAGGGGAGCGAACGCCTGCTGATCTTCGGCGAGCAACACGACCAGCCCGACCAGCAGCGCCAGGTGGCCGACACGGTGCAGGCGCTTGCCGCCCAGGGCCGACTGGCCGCCGTGGTGCTGGAGATGGCCGAGGCGCCGCACAGCACCACCACGCTGCCGCGCGATGCCGGCGAGGCCCAGGCGCGCGAGGCACTGCAATGGAAGGGCTGGCCTTGGGAAAGTTATGCGGCGGTGGTGATGAATGCCGTACGCGCGGGCGTTCCCGTGTGGGGCGGCAACCTGCCACGCGCGGCGATGCGCGAGGCCATGGCGGACGTTTCCCTGGATGGCCGCATCGACGCCACCGCGCGGGCACAGCTTGCCGATGCGGTGCGCAGCGGCCACTGCAACCTGCTGCCGGCGGCGCAGGAACCGGGCATGGTGCGCATCCAGATCGCGCGCGACCGATCGATGGCCCAGGTGGCGGCGGCGGCGCTGCAAGCGGCGCCGGCCGGCTCGACGGTGTTGTTGCTTGCCGGCGCGCAGCATGCGTCGCGCGACCGCGGCGTGCCGCTGCATCTGCAGGCCGAACACGGCATCGATGCGGCCCAGATGCGCGTGGTGATGTTCGGTGAGGGCAGCCCGGCCTTGCGCGCCGACGAGCGACGCGCCGCCCTCTTCACGCCGCAGGCAGACCACTGCGAGAACCTGCGCAAGTCGCTGGCCGCGCCCAAGGCCGCCGCATCCGCCGCAACACGCTGATGCGTCAGGCTTGCTACCTGCGCGGCCTCTCGCAGGCCCGCGCTGGTTCGCAAGCCCTCGGACAACGTGCTGCTCGGTGTCTCGCCTTCGAATCAGGCGCGCTCGGCGACCCAGCCGCGCACCGAATCCAGCGCCGCCGCCAGCCGCGACGGATCGGTGCCGCCGGCCATCGCCAGGTCCGGCTTGCCGCCACCCTTGCCGCCCACCTGCTGGGCCACGAAGTTGACCAGCTCGCCGGCCTTGATCTTGGCCATGCGATCGGCCGTGACACCGGCGGCCAGCTGCACCTTGCCGCCGTCCACCGTGGCCAGCACGATGGCGGCGCTCTTCAGCTTGTCCTTCAGCTTGTCCAGGGTTTCGCGCAGCGTCTTCGCGTCCGCACCGTTCAGCACCGCGGCCAGCACCTTCAACCCCTTCACGTCCACCGCCTGCAACAGCAACTCGTCGCCTTGCGACGAGGCCAGCTTGCCCTTCAGCGCGACGATCTCCTTCTCCAGCGCGCGCACCTGATCGAGCATGGCCTGCACGCGCGCCGGGGTTTCGGCCGGCGTGACCTTCGAGCGCGCCGGCCACACCGCCGAGCGTGCCTTCCAGTTGCTGCAGGTAAGCCAGCGCGTTGTCGCCGGTGACCGCCTCGACACGCCGGATGCCAGCCGCCACACCGCTCTCGGCGACGATCTTGAACAGCCCGATGTCCCCCGTGCGCTGCACATGCGTGCCACCGCACAGCTCGCGGCTGCTGCCGATGTCGAGCACGCGCACCTCGTCGCCATACTTCTCGCCGAAGAGCATCAACGCACCGGATTTCTGCGCGTCGTCGATGGCCATCACGCGCGCCTGGGTGGCGGCGTTGGCCAGCACCTCGGCGTTGACGATGGCTTCGACGCGCGCCACCTGCTCGTCGCTCATCGGCGCGTTGTGGGCGAAGTCGAAACGCGTGCGCTCGGCGTTCACCAGCGAGCCCTTCTGCTGCACATGCGCACCCAGCACCTCGCGCAGCGCCTTGTGCATGAGGTGCGTGACGCTGTGGTTGCGTACGGTCTTCGCGCGCTTCTCCGCATCGACCCGCGCGACGAATTCGTCGCCGACCTCGACCTCGCCTTCGACGATGCGGCCGTGGTGGCCAAAGACGCTGGCCTGCACCTTGAGCGTGTCCTCGACGATGACGCGCGAGCGCGCATTGCGCAGCTCGCCGATGTCACCGACCTGGCCTCCGCTTTCGGCATAGAACGGCGTGTGGTCGAGCACGATGACCACGTCGTCGCCGGCATGCGCGCGTGGCACCGGCGAGCCATCGATGTAGATCGCCGTGACCTTGCTGTGCTCGCACACCAGGTGTTCGTAGCCGTGGAAGGCCGTGGCCGCGCCGTCGTAGTCCAGCCCCTGCGCCATCTTGAACTTGGCCTTGCTGCGCGCCTGCTCGCGCTGGCGTTCCATGGCGGCGTTGAAGCCGGCGCTGTCCACCGTGACGCCGCGCTCGCGGCAGACATCGGCCGTCAGGTCGAGCGGGAAGCCGAAGGTGTCGTGCAGCTTGAAGGCGGTTTCGCCGTCGATGGACTTCGCGTTGCCGGCCAACGCGGCTTCCAGGATTTCCATGCCGTTGGCAATGGTCTGGAAGAAGCGCTCCTCTTCCTGCTTCAGCACTTCGGTGATGCGCAGTCGATCGCGCTTCAGCTCCGGATAGGCCTCGCCCATCTCGTCGGCCAGCGGCTGACACCAGGCCGTGGAAGAACGGCTTGCGCGCACCCAGTTTGTAGCCGTGGCGGATGGCGCGGCGCGCAATGCGGCGCAGGACATAACCGCGGCCTTCGTTGCCGGGGATCACGCCGTCGGCCACGGTGAAGGCGCAGGCGCGGATGTGGTCGGCGATGACCTTCAGCGAAGGCGAGTCCTTGTCGCAGTCAACGGCCCCGTGCGCGTATCCACCGCGCGCTTCGCCGCCGCCAGCAGCGTGACGAACAGATCGATCTCGTAGTTGGAATGCACATGCTGCAGCACCGCCGCCAGCCGCTCCAGGCCCATGCCGGTGTCCACGCTCGGCTTGGGCAGCTTGTGCATGACACCGTCTTCGGTGCGGTTGAACTGCATGAAGACGTTGTTCCAGATCTCGATGTAGCGGTCGCCGTCTTCGTTGGCGCTGCCCGGCGGGCCACCGGCCACCTCCGGCCCGTGGTCGTAGAAGATCTCGCTGCACGGCCCGCACGGCCCGGTGTCGCCCATCACCCAGAAGTTGTCGGATGCATAACGCGCGCCCTTGTTGTCGCCGATGCGCACGATGCGCTCCGCCGGCAAGCCCGATGCCCTTGTGCCAGATGTCGTAGGCCTCGTCGTCCTCGGCGTACACCGTCGCCCACAGCTTGTCCTTCGGCAGCTTGTAGACCTCGGTCAGCAGTTCCCACGCCCAGTGGATGGCGTCGTTCTTGAAGTAGTCGCCGAAGCTGAAGTTGCCGAGCATCTCGAAGAAGGTGTGGTGGGCGGTGTAGCCCACGTCCTCCAGGTCGTTGTGCTTGCCGCCGGCGCGGATGCACTTCTGCGAGTTCGCGGCGCGCTTGTACGGCCGCTTGTCGGTGCCGAGGAACACGTCCTTGAACTGGTTCATGCCCGCGTTGGTGAACAGCAGCGTCGGGTCGTCGTGCGGCACCACCGGGCTCGACGGCACGACGGTGTGGCCCTTCGATTCGAAGAAGCTCAGGAAGGTGGAGCGGATGTCGGAGGCTTTCATGGTTCGCGGGAGCAGCGGTAGTCGGCAATGTGGCACACAGCGGATGACGCGACGCGGGCTCGCATTATCCGTTGTGGCAGTTCAGCCTGGGATCACAGGCCGGAGACCAGATCCAGCGCCGCCACCGCCGCGCACGCAGCGGCCGGTGTGTGGCACGATGGGCGTCTGACACGCCAGACCAGAGGACCGAGCCATGCAACGCGACGCCCACCCCGACCTGAGCCACAAGACCAATGCCGGATTGATGGCCCGGCGCACCGCCGCCGTGGCGCGCGGTGTCGGCCACACGCACGCCATCTTCGCCGCGCGCGCCGACAACGCCGAGGTCTGGGACGTCGAGGGCAAGCGCTACATCGATTTCGCCGGCGGCATCGCGGTGCTGAACACCGGGCACCGCCATCCGCAGGTGATCGCCGCGGTGAAGGCACAGCTCGAGCTGTACACCCACACCTGCTTCCAGGTGCTGGCCTACGAGCCCTATGTCGAGCTGGCCGAGCGGCTGAACGCGCTGGCGCCGGGCGACTTTGCGAAGAAGACCCTGCTGCTGAGCAGCGGCGCCGAGGCACTGGAAAACGCGGTGAAGATCGCCCGCGCCTACACCCAGCGCCCCGGCATCATCGCCTTCACCGGCGGCTACCACGGCCGCACGATGTTCACCCTCGGCCTGACCGGCAAGGTCGCACCCTACAAGCTGGGTTTCGGGCCCTTCCCCGGCAGCGTGTTCCACGCGCAGTTCCCGAACGCGCTGTACGGCGTCAGCGTCGACGCCGCCATCGCCTCCATCGAAAGCATCTTCAAGAACGACATCGAGGCCACGCAGGTGGCAGCGATCATCATCGAACCGGTGCAGGGCGAAGGCGGCTTCTACGTCGCTCCCGCCGCCTTCATGCAAAGGCTGCGCAAGCTTTGTGATCAGCACGGCATCCTGCTCGTCGCCGACGAGGTGCAGACCGGCGCCGGGCGCACGGGCACCTTCTTCGCGATGGAGCAGATGGGCGTGGCCGCCGACATCGTGACCCTGGCCAAGAGCCTGGCCGGCGGCTTCCCGATCTCGGCCGTCGTCGGCCGCGCCGAGGTGATGGACGCGCCGGGGCCAGGCGGTCTGGGCGGCACCTACGCCGGCTCGCCGCTGGGTTGCGCGGCCGCGCTGGCGGTGCTCGACGTGTTCGAGAAGGACAAGCTGCTCGAGCGCAGCCGCGCCGTGGGTGGCATTCTCACGGCCGGGCTCAAGGCGCTGGCCGCGAAACACAAGCAGATCGGCGACGTGCGCGGCCTGGGCGCGATGGTGGCGATCGAACTGTTCAAGAATGGCGACGTGCACCAGCCCGACGCCGATCTGGCCAAGGCCATCGTCGCCGAAGCCGCAAAGCGCGGCCTGATCCTGCTGTCCTGCGGCGTGTACGGCAACGTCATCCGTATCCTCGTGCCGCTGACCGCCAGCGACGCCTTGCTCGACGAAGGCATGACGCTGCTGGCAGACACCTTGCGCGCGCTGAGCTGAAGCCGCACCCTTCCCTCCTGCAACGAAAGACACCGCACCATGGCCAAGACCGCTGCCCGCTTCGAATGGGACGACCCGCTGCTGCTCGACCAGCAACTGACCGACGACGAACGCGCCGTGCGCGACGCCGCGCACAGCTATTGCCAGGAGCGGCTGGCGCCGCGCGTCGTCGAAGCCTTCCGCCACGAGAAGACCGACCCGGCGATCTTCCGCGAGATGGGCGAACTGGGCCTGCTGGGCTCCACCATCCCCGAAGCCTATGGCGGCGCGGCGCTCAACTACGTGTGCTACGGCCTGGTGGCGCGCGAGGTGGAACGCGTCGATTCCGGCTACCGCTCGATGATGAGCGTGCAGAGTTCGCTGGTGATGGTGCCGATCAACGAGTTCGGCACCGAGGCGCAGAAGCAGAAGTACCTGCCCAAGCTGGCACGCGGCGAGTGGATCGGCTGCTTCGGCCTGACCGAGCCGAACCACGGCTCCGACCCCGGCAGCATGGTCACGCGCGCGAAGAAGGTCCCCGGCGGCTACTCCCTGAGCGGCAGCAAGATGTGGATCAGCAATTCACCGATCGCCGATGTCTTCGTCGTCTGGGCCAAGGACGATGGCGGGCAGATCCGCGGCTTCATCCTCGACAAGGGTGCGAAGGGCCTGAGCGCACCGGCGATCCACAGCAAGGTGGGCCTGCGCGCGCGCATCACCGGCGAGATCGTCATGGACGAGGTGTTCTGCGCCGAGGAAAACGCCTTCCCCGACGTGCGCGGCCTGAAGGGGCCCTTCACCTGCCTGAACAGCGCGCGTTATGGCATCGCCTGGGGCGCACTCGGCGCCGCCGAGGACTGCTTCCACCGCTCGCGCCAGTATGTGCTGGACCGCAAGCAGTTCGGCCGGCCGCTGGCCGCCAACCAGTTGATCCAGAAGAAGCTGGCCGACATGCAGACCGAGATCGCACTCGGCCTGCAGGCCTGCCTGCGCCTGGGCCGCATGAAGGACGAAGGCACGGCGTCGGTCGAAGCGACCTCGATCATCAAGCGCAACTCCTGCGGCAAGAGCCTGGACATCGCCCGCATGGCGCGCGACATGATGGGCGGCAACGGCATCAGCGACGAGTTCGGCGTGGCGCGCCACCTGGTCAATCTGGAAGTCGTCAACACCTACGAAGGCACGCACGACATCCATGCGCTGATCCTGGGTCGGGCCATCACCGGCATCCAGGCCTTCAGCTAACGCGGCTACCTGACCGCGATCACCGCGATCTCGATCTTTGCGTCGCGCGGCAGCCGCGCCACTTCGACCGTGGCGCGTGCCGGCGGCGAGGTCTTGAAGAACTCGGCGTAGACCGCGTTCATCTTCGCGAAATCGTTCAGGTCCTTCAGGAACACGGTCGACATGACGACGTTGGCGTGTGTCATGCCCTGCGTCTTCAACACCTCTCCGATGTACTGGAGCACCAGCCGCGTCTGCTCCTCAATGGTGGTGCCGACGAGCGCCGTTCCCTCCTTGTTCAGCGCGATCACGCCTGACAAGTAGAAGGTGTTGCCCGACTGCACCATCTGAGAGTACGGGCCGATGGCAGGGTAGATGTTGGGGCTGGCGTGGATGGCCTTGTCGGCCGAAGCACAACCTGCGAGCAGGGCCACCGTTGCGGCGGCGCCGGCCCAACCTGATCGTTGCAGCAGATTCATCGACGTGTGTCCTTCGTGGTTTGGCGCATCGACGCGCCAGCGCATCATCGGTCACCGCGTTGTGCTTGTCGACGGGGTAGTCCCGCAGCACCGGGGCTGTGCACAATGCGGCGCAACCATACCTGTAGGAGTTTCAGATGGACACGAAGAACTCACCCCTCGCCACCCTGAAAGACCCCAGCCTGTTGCGCACCGACGCGCTGATCGGCGGTGAATGGGTCAAGAGCAAGACGCGCTTCGACGTCAAGGACCCGGCGACCGGCCTGGTGCTGGTGCAGGTGGCCGACCTGGGCACCGCTGAAACCCAGGCCGCCATCGACGCCGCCGACAAGGCCTGGCCGGCATGGCGCGCGCGCACCGCCAAGGACCGCGCCGCCGTGCTGATGAAGTGGTTCGCGCTGATGCACCAGCATGCCGACGATCTGGCCCGCATCATGACGGCCGAGCAGGGCAAGCCGCTGGCCGAAGCCAAGGGCGAGGTGATCTACGGCGCCAGCTTCATCGAATGGTTTGCCGAGGAAGGCAAGCGCGTCTACGGTGAAACGGTGCCGACCACCGACACCAACAAGCGCTATCTGGTGATCAAGCAGCCGATGGGCGTGTGTGCGGCGATCACGCCCTGGAACTTCCCGATCGCGATGATCACGCGCAAGGTCGGCCCGGCACTGGCGGCCGGCTGCACCGTGGTCGTCAAGCCGGCGAAGCTGACGCCGCTGTGCGCGCTGGCGCTGGCCGAACTCGGCCAACGCGCCGGCCTGCCGACGGGCGTGCTGAACGTGGTCACCGCGTCCAAGTCCGCGGCCATCGGCAAGCTGCTGTGCGAAAGCGACACCGTGCGCCACCTGTCCTTCACCGGCTCGACCGAAGTCGGCCGTGTGCTGGCGGCGCAATGCGCGCCGACGATCAAGAAGCTGTCGCTCGAGCTGGGTGGCAATGCGCCGTTCATCGCCTTCGATGATTGCGACATCGACAGCGCCGTCGATGGCGCACTGGCCAGCAAGTACCGCAACGCCGGGCAGACCTGCGTGTGCGCAAATCGGCTTTATGTGCAGGACGGCATCTACGACCGCTTCGTCGAGAAGCTGGCCGTCAAGGTCAAGGGCATCAAGGTCGGCAACGGCTTCGAGGCCGGCGTCAACCAGGGCCCGATGATCGACGACGACGCCATCGCCAAGATCGAACAGCACGTCGCCGACGCCGTCGGCAAGGGCGCCAAGCTGCTGACGGGCGGCAAGAGGATCGGCGATCGCTTTTTCGAGCCGACCGTGCTGATCGACGCCACCGGCGACATGCTGTGCGCGCGTGAGGAAACCTTCGGCCCGGTCGCACCGGTGTTCCGCTTCAAGACCGAGGACGAGGCGATAACGCTGGCCAACAACACCGAGTTCGGCCTGGCGGCGTATTTCTACAGCCGCGACATCGGCCGCATCTTCCGCGTCGCCGAGGGGCTGGAGTCGGGCATGGTGGGCATCAACACCGGCATCATCTCCACCGCCGAAGTGCCCTTCGGCGGGGTCAAGCAGTCGGGGCTCGGGCGCGAGGGCTCGCGCCACGGCATCGAGGACTATGTCGAGATCAAGTACCTGTGCCTGGGTGACATCTTGAAGTGATGCCCGATCAGCGCGTCGCCGGGCCTTCATCGTTCGCAGCCGGCGCCGCGCCCCGCTCCACCCGGTTGGCATAACCCGCGCGGCCTACCGCCGCCGTGCCGGTGGCCTGCCCGATGGCACGGCGCAGCAGTGCGTCGGCCTGCTTGCCGTGCTCGGGGTACTGGCTCACGCCCACGCTCACCGCCACCGACCTGTCCTGCCCGGCGACACTGAAGGTCTGCTGCAGGGCCGACGCCAGCTTTGCCGCCACGCGCATGCCGTCGGCGGGCGCGTCGATCCAGGCCAGCAGCACCGCAAAGGCATCGGCACCGATCGAGGCCACCACGTCGCTGGCGCGCAGGCCGGCGCGCAAGCGCACCGCCACCTTGCGACGCAGCACGTTCGCGGCTTCGCTGCCCAGCGCACTCTCGGTCGTCGACAGCCCTTCGATGCGCAACACCAGCAGCGCCATCGGCGCGGGCTCGCGTTCGCGCAAGGCCAGCAGGTGGCTCATGTGTTCCAGCAGCTGTGCATGGTTGGGCAAGCCGGTGGCCAGGTCGATCGCGTAAGCCTTGCGCGCCGCCAGCTCGATGCGCTTGCGCTCGATCGACAGTCGCAGCGCACGCGCCAGGGGCGCGCCGTCCTGCGGCGCGGGCAACAGTTCCTGCACGCCCAGGCGCATCAGCTTCAGTGACAGCGCCGCGGGCGGCAGCGGACCGACCACGACGACGGCCGCATCGAGCACCGCATGCGACAGCGCAGGCCAGTCCGGCAGCGCCTGCAACTCGGCGGCCGTATGAAGCTGCAACAGCACCGCGTCGTGCGCGCGCTCACGCAGCCGGGCAGCGGCAGCGTCCAGCGACGCGCAATGCTGCACCTCGAAGGGGCCGTAGCTGCCCGCACCGAGGTCGGGAACGACCGGGGTCACGCACAGAAGCGTCAAGGGTGGATTCATGGCACAGGCGGCTTGGGCACACCCGCATTCTCGCCTGCCGGGGCGCCGCATCGGCCATTTCCTACATGCTGCCGCGCTGCGCTCCTATCGGCGTGGCACGCCATTTCGGCGACAAATACGCATCGACGGAAAAACGCTGTCGACCGCACGCTTCCCCAGGGAAGTTTCCGTATCACACACGTTCCAAGGAGCACTCATGAACACCACCGCAATGATCAGCGACCAGATTTCTTCGGACAAGGTCGTCGGCACCAACGTCTACAACAACGAGGGCGACAAGCTGGGCTCGGTCGATGACCTGATCATCGACAAGCGCTCGGGCCACGTGCGTTACGCCGTGATGGAGTTCGGCGGCTTCCTGGGCATGGGTACCGATCGCTACCCGCTGCCCTGGAGCATGCTGAAGTACGACACCGAGAAGGAAGGCTACGTCGTGCCGCTCGACAAGCGTCGCCTTGAAGATGCGCCGCGCTATGGCGAAGACGACGTGCCGGAGTACACCAGCGACTACGGCCGTCGTGTGAACGGGTACTACGGCGTCGAGATGTAATCACCGGTGGGGCGCAAGCTTGCGCCCCACCGCCTTTTCCCGGGCCAGTGACATCAGCAAGGAGCTTGCATGAGCATCATCACCGACACACCCATCACCACGGACAAGGCGCAACGTGAGGCGCTCGAGCAATCGGAACGGCGCGCAGCGAAAGACCGGCCGAAGAACTACAAGGAAGATGAAAACGACGACAAGGTCGTCGAGATCGGTCCCGATCTGAGCGACGACCCGATCAAGGGCATCGACCCGGAGAACCAGAGCAAGAGCGCGGCCTGAGCGTCGCGGAAATTGGCTTGACTGGAGCGGGTGAGGGGAATCGAACCCCTGTCTAAAGCTTGGGAAGCTGCCGTTCTGCCATTGAACTACACCCGCAAGGCTTGAAGTCTAGCGGATGGCTGCGGGCTAAACTGCCGTGACGTCCAACCACGCCCACAGGCAAGACCATGCTCAAACCGCTGGCCACGATCGCAGTGCTGCTGCTCGCGCTGGCCGGTTGCGCCGGCATGCCGGGCCAGGATGGCCTGAATGTCACGCTCGCAGGCATCGAAGCCTTGCCCAGCCAAGGCATGGAGGTGCGCATGGCGGTCAAGCTGCGCGTGCAGAACCCGAACGACACACCGGTGGAGTTCGATGGTGTGGCACTGAATCTCGAGTTGCGCGGCAATGATTTCGCCAGCGGCGTCAGCGATGCCAAGGGCAGCGTGCCACGCTTCGGCGAAACCCTTCTTGTCGTGCCGATGACCGTCTCGGCCACGGCCTTGCTGAGGCAGGCCTATTCCTTCGCCACGGGCGAGCGCAGCAAGCTCGACTTCGTCGCGCGCGGCAAGCTGGCGGGTTCGGGTTTTGGCGGCACGCGCTTTGAATCCAGAGGCGAGTTCGACCTGCCCGCCGGCCTGGGCACTCCGCCGGCGCCGGCGCCCCGTCCGCAGTAGCGCCCAGTGGACATGGACGCCGACGCACCGGCGCCCCGCGCGCCGATTCGCAGCTTCGTGCTGCGTGCGGGGCGCATGGGGCCGGGACAGCAGCGTGCGCTGGAGGCACTGGGGCCGCGTTTCGTGCTGCCCTTCGCCGTCTCAGCCGCTGGACTTTGGCGCCACCTTCGGACGCGACGCGCCCACGGTGCTGGAAATCGGCTTCGGCATGGGCGATGCGACGGCGCAGATCGCCGCGGCGCTGCCGCACACCAACTTCATCGGCATCGAGGTGCATGCGCCCGGCGTCGGCGCCTTGCTCAAGCGCATCGGTGAACTGGAGCTGACCAACCTGCGGCTGATCCAGCACGACGCGGTCGAGGTGCTGGAGCAGATGATCGCGCCGCAATCCCTGGCCGGCGTGCACATCTACTTCCCCGACCCGTGGCACAAGAAGCGCCACCACAAGCGCCGGCTCATCCAGCCCGACCTGGGTGGCGCGGCTCGCGACACGCCTGGCGCCGCGGCGGCTACCTGCATTGCGCCACCGATTGGCAGCCTTACGCGCAGCAGATGCTCGAGGTGCTGTCAGCCGAGCCGCTGCTGTCAAACAGCGCCGACGGCTATGCCGCAAAGCCCGACTGGCGCCCGCTCACCAAGTTCGAGGCGCGCGGCATGAAGCTCGGCCACGGTGTGTGGGATCTGCTGTTCCTGAAGAACGAAGCGGGACCTTAAGCGCGCCAGTCCACCCAGCCCGTCCAGGCGGTGATCAGCACCACGGCGCCGAAGACGATGCGGTACCAGGCGAAGGGCACGAAGTCGTGCGTGGCGATGTAGCGCAGCAACCAGCGCACGCAGAACCAGGCGCTCACGAAGGAGAAGAACAGCCCCACGCCAAACAGCGGCAGATCGGCGACGCTGAGCAACGCGCGCTCTTTCACCAGGCTGTAGGCGCCGGCGCCGATCAGCGTGGGGATGGCCAGGAAGAAGCTGAAATCGGTGGCCGCCTTGCGCGACAGACCGAGCAACATGCCGCCGATGATGGTGGCGCCCGAGCGGCTGGTACCCGGCACCATGGCCAGGCACTGCACCAGGCCCACTTTCAGCGCATCCCATGGCGTCATGTCGTCCACCTGCGCAATGCGCACTGCGCTTGCCGGCCGCCGCTCGGCCCACAGGATGATGAAACCACCGACGATGAAGGCGCTGGCCACCACGGTGGGGTTGAACAGATGCTCCTTGATGGCCTTGCCGAAGACAAGCCCCAGCACCACGGCCGGCACGAAGGCGATCAGCACGTTCAGCGTGAAGCGGCGCGCGCGTGGGTCGCTGCCCAGGCCGGCTGCGGTGTCGCGCAGGCGTTGCCAATACACCAGGATGACGGCGAAGATGGCGCCGGTCTGGATGGCAATGTCGAAGACCTTGACCTTTTCGCCCGTGAAGTTGAGCAAGGACGCGGCGAGGATCAGGTGTCCGGTGGACGATATGGGCAGGAACTCGGTCAGCCCCTCGACCACACCCATGATCGCGGCCTTGACCAGCAGCAGTATGTCCAATGCACAACGCCCTTCGGCAGCGAAGGCTGCCCACTCGAAGCGGGGGATCATACGCAGGCTGTATGACGCCTTCTACCGCCCACGCTGGATGCAGCGTCTAAGGCACCGGCTCGATCGTGATTTCCACACCGGCCGGCGTGACCTGCAGCGTGCCGGGTCGGTATCCCATGGCGCGCAGCATGTTGAGCCGCTCGGCCGGCACGCGGTAGAGCACCAGGTCGTCCAGCAGCCGCTCGGCCAGGGCCACGACGATGCGCTGCGTCGATTCGTCGCGCGGCGACAGCGCGCCCGGCCCGGCGTCGAATTCCACACTTTCGACACGCGGCTGCACCAGGCGGATGCTGCCGTCGGTGGGTTCGAAGCGCAGCGCATAACCCAGCGTGAGCCTGCCCTGCACGCTGCGTGCGGCGCGCCGGTCGCTGGCCTGCGCCGTCAACGCGGTGGACAGGCGCTTGGCCTGCACGTCCAGGCGCAACCGCGGCTCGGCGAGGCGCAGATCGAAGTTGTCGAGCAGGCTGCGCTGGATGGGGAATCGGCGCGCCAGTTGCGTCTGCAGCTCCTCTTCGCTGAAGGTGATGCTGCCCGGCATGCTCAAGCTGGCACAGGCCGACAGCAACAGGCCGCACAGGGCCATGAACCACAAGGCATGGCGTGCGCGTCTATTCATAACGCAAGGCCTGGATCGGCAGCAGCGACGCCGCGCGCCGCGCCGGATAGAAACCGAAAAACACGCCGACCGCCGCCGAAAATCCCACCGCCAGCAAGATGGACTGCGCGGACAGCAGCACTTGCCAGCCGGCAAAGGTGCCGATGGCCCAGGTGGCGACGGCGCCGATGACGATGCCGATGGCCCCGCCCACCAGGCTCAGCGTCACCGCCTCGATCAGGAACTGGCCGAGGATGTCGCGCGAGCGCGCACCCACCGCCATACGCAGCCCGATCTCGCGCGTGCGCTCGGTCACGCTGACGAGCATGATGTTCATGATGCCGATGCCACCGACTACCAGGCTGACGCCGGCCACCGCGGCCAGCAGCAGCGACATGACGCGGCTGGATTCCTCTTGCGCCTGCAGCATCTCGGTCAGGTTGCGGATGCTGAAGTCGTCGTCCGCACCGCTTTGCAGGCGGTGGCGCTGGCGCAGCAGTTCGCGGATCTTCTCGCTGGCCTCGGCCATGCTCTGGCCGTCGCGCACCTTGACCATGATCGAGCCGACACGCTTGATGCGCCCGGCGTTCATGCCCTGCACGCGGTTGCGATAGGTGGACAGCGGCACGACGATGACGTCGTCCTGGTCCTGGCCCATCGAGTTCTGGCCCTTGCGTTCGAGTACGCCGATCACCTGCAGCGGCAGCTTGCGCACACGAATGGTCTGGTCGATCGGGTCGGCGTCGCCGAACAACTGCATCGCCACCGTCTGGCCGATGACGGCGACCTTGCCCGAGCCGGCCACTTCAGCGGCCTCGAAATTGCGGCCGGCCGCCAGCGGCCAATCGCGCACTTCCAGGTATTCGGGCGTGGTGCCCAGCACCGAGGTGCTCCAGTTGGCGTTGGCCGCAATCACCTGCGCACCGGTGCGCAGGCTGGCCGCGGTGGCCTGCACTTCGGGCACTTCGGCGCTGATGGCGCGCGCGTCCTCCTCGGTCAGCGTCTGCCCAGTCTGCGCGCCCAGGCGCACGCCGCCGGTGGTCTGTGCCCCGGGCAGCACCAGCATGATGTTCGTGCCCAGGCTCTTCATCTGCTCCTCGACGCGCTGCTGCGCACCGCCACCGATGGCGATCATGGTGATCACCGCGGCCACGCCGATGATGATGCCCAGCATCGTCAGCATGCTGCGCAGCCAGTTGGTGCCCAGCGCGCGCAATGCCGACAAGAAGGCGGTCAGCAGGCTCATGCCGCCTCCAGCAAGGTGGCGGTACGCGGCGCCTGCGGCTGGTCTTCGACGATGCGCCCATCGCGAAACACGATGCGCCGCTTCGCCCAGGCGGCGATGTCGCTTTCGTGGGTGACCATGACGATGGTCATGCCCTGCGCGTTGAGCTCGGTGAGCAGCCGCATGATGTCTTCGGAGGTATTGGTGTCCAGCGCACCGGTGGGCTCGTCGGCCAGGATCAGCGAAGGCGCATTCACCAGCGCGCGCGCGATCGCCACGCGCTGCTGCTGGCCGCCCGAGAGCTCGGCGGGGGTGTGCGCGGCACGCTCACCCAGGCCCACGCGCTGCAGCGCAGCCAGGGCGCGCGTGCGCCGCTCGGCGGGTTTGACGCCGGCATAGACCATCGGCAGCGCCACGTTGTCCAGCGCGCTGGTGCGCGGCAGCAGGTTGAACTGCTGGAAGACGAAGCCGATGCGCCGGTTGCGGATCGACGCCAGCGCATCGCCATCCAGGCCCGCCACCTCCTCACCGGCCAGGTGCAAGGTGCCGCTGGTCGGCCGGTCGAGACAGCCGATGATGTTCATCAGCGTGCTCTTGCCGGAGCCCGACGCCCCCATGATGGCCACGAACTCGCCCTCGGCGATGTCCAGCGACACGTCGTTCAGCGCCTGCACCACCTGGTCGCCCATGCGGTAGGTCTTGACGAGCGAGCGGGCTTCGATCAGCGCCATGCGGCAGCCGCCTCTAGAACAGGCGCGGGCCCGGCGCGGCGGGTGCGCCCGGGCGTGGACCGGCGGGCGAACTGTTCGCGGCCGTGACGACCGCGGTGATGACCGTCGCGCCCTCCACCAGCACGCCGGCGTCGGGCGAATTCGGGCCGACGATGAGCTCGGTCATGACACCATCGCTGATGCCCAGGCGCACGTTGTAGGCCATCGGCTTGCCGCCTTCGGCCAGCAGATAGATGCGCCCGCGCGTGGTCTGGCGTCCGGCCATCTCGACCAGCAGCTTCTGATAGCGGTCCCGCTGTTCGGGTGAGAGTTGCTCGCCGATGAGCGCGCGCATGTCGGCCAGGATGCGGTCGCGCGCCTTGCCACGCTGGTTTTCCGCCACGCTGCGCAACTGCGCAAAGCGCGGCCGCTGCGCGGCAATCACGGCATCCACCTGCGCGGTCTGCGCCGGCGTCAGCGCGAGCTCGTCGATGAGACGGCGGCGAAACTCCACCAGCGGCCCGCTGGCCGGCACGTCGGGCGGCTGCGCCTGAGTGGGTGCCGCTGCCGCGGGGGCGCGTGCCGGTGCCGCGCCCACCGCGGAAGTGCCGCCGGCAGCCGCTGCCGCCGAGGGACCCGGCGCGCCTTGCGCCAGCGCCTGCGGCCAAAGACTCCAGGCATCGGCCGCACCGGTGCGCACGCCGGAGGCTGCAGCGGGCGAGGTGGGCCGTCCAGGCGCAGCGTCGGCAGCCCCGCCCGACGCGGCGCCAGGCACCGCAGTCACTGCCGGCTCGACGCCCGCGATGCGCACACGCAGCGCCGCGTTCGGCAGCTTGAGCACGCCCTCGCGCGTGTCGGTGATGATGCGCACGTTGGCCGTCATGCCGGGCAACATCAACGAGCCAGGATTGGCGAAGCCCACCACCACGGTGTAGGACACCACGTTCTGCGCCGACACCGCCGCCTTGCGCACCTGGCGCACCGCGCCGTCGAAGCTGCGGCCGGGGAACGCGTCGATACTGAAGCTGACCTTCTGGCCGTCGCGCACGCGCGAGATGTCGGCCTCGTCGATGGCGGCTTCGACCTGCATGTCCGACAGGTTGCGCGCGATCACGAACAACTCCGGCGCCTGCAGGCTGGCGGCCACCGTCTGGCCGACCTCGACACTGCGCTTGATGACGATGCCGTCCACCGGCGAGCGGATCTGTGTGCGCTCCATGTCCACGCGCGCTTGCTGCAGTTGGGCATCGCGCTGCCTGACGATGGCCACCGCGTTCTGCTCCTGGGCGCGTGCCACGGCCACCTGCGCGACAGCCACCTTGGCCGATTCGAGCAGCGACGCCGTGCGCGCCATGGCCGTGTCGAGCTCTGCCGGCGAGATGAAGTTCTGCGCCAGCAGGTCGCGCTTGCGCTTCTCGTCGCGCTGGGCTTCGGCGACATCGCCGTTGGCGCGCGCCACTTGCGCCAGCGCGCTTTGCACGTTGGCCTGTGCGGTCAACACCGAGGCACGCGCCGCTTCGACATCGGCGGTCGACTGGCGCACGCGGTAGTCGAAGGTCTCCGGATCGAGCCGCGCGATCAGCTGGCCTTTCTTGACCTCGCTGTTGAAATCGACGAACAGCTCCTTGATCTGGCCCGACACCTGCGAGCTGATCTGCACCTGCGTGACGGGCGTGACGGTGCCGGTGGCCGACACCGCCGCCTGCAAAGAGCCGCGCTCGATCTTCGCGGTGCGGAAAGTCTGCTCGGGTGTCGGCACACGCACGAAGGCCCACCAGGCGGCCCCAGCCAATGCCGCGACGATGGCGGCGGCGCCCACCCAACGTGTGCTTGTCATGCTGCCAATTCTAGGGACGCCACGCTGCAGCCCCCGTGTAAGGCCAATGCGCTTTGCGATTCTTTACCGCCTTCGCCGTTGCAGGTCGACACGCCTGGGCCGGCCCGCGGACCGATCGGCCCGCTCGAGCGCCAAACCTGCAGCCGCGGCCTGCCGGACATCGGCGGTTTGACGCTGCCGTGGCGCACGGTTACATTACTGACCCGATAGTCAGTAAAAAATGCAAAGAGCCCCATCGACGCCGAGCCGGCAACGCCGCAAGGAAGCCCGACCCCAGGAGTTGCTCAACGCCGCGCTCGAACTCTTCGTCGAAAAGGGCTTCAGCGCCACGCGCAGCGAGGAAGTCGCGACGCGCGCCGGCGTGTCCAAGGGCACGCTGTACCTGTACTTCCAGAGCAAGGAAGAGTTGTTCAAGGCGGTGGTGCGCACGCGTGTGTCGGCCCTCATCGCCGAGGGCCAGCAGATTGCCGACCGCTTCGAAGGGCCGAGCGCGCAATTGCTGCGCCTGCTGATGCACAGCTGGTGGCAGCGTGTGGGCAACAGCCAGGCCGGCGGCATCTTCAAGATCATCATTGCCGAAGTGCGCAACTTTCCCGAACTGGCGCAGTTCTACAGCGACGAGGTCATCGTTCCGGCGCAGCGGCTGATTGCCGGCACGCTGCAGCGCGGCATGCAGCGTGGTGAGTTCCGCGCGGTGCCGCTGAACGAGGCCACGCATACACTCATCGCGCCGATGCTCTTCATGGCGCTGCACAAACACTCCATCGGCGCGTGCCCGGTGATGACCCCGGACATGAACCCGACCACGCTGCTGGACACCCAGATCGACCTGATGCTGCATGGCCTGGAGGCCCGCGCCCCGAGCGCACGGCCGAAGATGCGCGCGACACGGCGAGCAGTGGCATGAAGCGCTGGATCAAGTGGAGCTTGTCGCTGACCGCGGTGGCGCTGCTGGCAGCGGGCGGCACGCGCGTGATCATGGCGCGCAATGCGCAACACGCCTTGCCCGCCGCAGAACCCAAGGCGGCGGCGCTGGCACTGGTGCCAGACGACCTGGTGAGCGTGCGCCTGGCCGAGCTGACACGCACGCTCGAGGTCTCGGGCAGCCTGGTGGCAGTGAACAGCGCCTTCGTCAAGGCACGCGTCGCAGCCGAGGTGAAATCGGTGGCGGTGCGTGAAGGCGACAGCGTGCGTGCCGGGCAGGTGCTGATGCAACTGGACACGACGGAGTTCGACTGGCGGCTGCGCCAGGCCGAGCAACAGGCGCAGGCGGCGCGCTCGCAACTGGACATCGCGCAACGTGCCTTGCAGAACAACCGGGCGCTGGTCTCGCAGGGCTTCATATCGGCCACGGTGCTCGACAACGCGGTGTCCACCGAAGCCGGTGCGCAGGCCACGCTGCAGGCTGCGCTGGCCGGCGTGGAGCTGGCGCGCAAGGCGCGCACCGACGCCACCGTGAGCGCCCCGATCAGCGGGCTGATCGCACAGCGCCTGGTGCAGCCGGGCGAGCGTGTGCCGGTGGATGCCAAGCTGCTGGAGATCGTCGACCTGTCGCGGCTGGAGTTGCAGGCCAGCGTCGCGCCCGAGGATGCCGGCATGTTGCGCGTAGGCGCGACGGCGCGGCTCAAGGTGGACGGCATCGAGGGCGAGGTGCTGGCGCGCGTGATGCGCATCAACCCCAGCGCCCAACCCGGCTCGCGCAGCGTCATCGCCTACCTGGAGCTGCAGCCCAATCCGGCCTTGCGCCAGGGCCTGTTCGCGCGCGGCAGGATCGAGCTCGAACGACGCCGAGCGCTGCTGCTGCCGCAAAGCGCGGTGCGCAGCGACCAGGCCGAGCCCTATGTCCTGAAGCTCGACGGCACGCGCGTGGTGCAACGTGTGCTGCGCATCGGCATGCGTGGCCAGGCCGGCAGCGTGGAGGCGGTTGAAGTGCTGCAGGGCTTGAGCGACGGCGACAAGGTGCTGGCCGGCAGCGTCGGGTCGGTGCGCGACGGCACCGCCGTGCGCCTGCCCGAGGAAAGCGTCAAGGCGGCAGGCGCAACGCAGCCTGCGACCGCGCCGCCGGATGCAGGCATGGTGCCGAACGGTGCCGCGGCCCGAGCATCGCGGGAGACAGCGGCCAGCGCTTCGCGCTGAGCCACCTTCACGCCATGTGGTTCACCCGCGTCGCGATCGGCAACCCGGTGATGGCGGTGATGGTCATGCTGGCCTTCATCGTGCTGGGCCTGTTCTCGTACCAGCGTCTGAAGGTGGATCAGTTTCCGGACATCGACTTCCCCACGGTGGTGGTTCAGATCGACTACCCCGGCGCCTCACCGCAGATCGTCGAGAACGAAGTCACGCGCAAGGTCGAAGAGGCCATCAATACCATCGCCGGGTTGAACCAGCTGTCCTCGCGCTCCTACGAAGGCAGCTCGGTGGTCATCGCCCAGTTCAACCTGGACATGGACGGGCGCAAGGCCGCCGACGATGTGCGCGAGAAGGTCGCCGCCGTGCGCCCGCTGCTGCGCGACGAGGTCAAGGACGCGCGCGTGTCGCGCTTCGACCCGGCCAGCCGGCCGATCTTCACGCTGGCGCTGCGCTCGCCGGACGCCTCGCGCAGCCAGCAGGAGCTGACCACCTTTGCCGACCAGGTGGTGCGCAAGCGCCTGGAGAACGTGCGCGGCGTCGGCTCGGTCACGCTCGTGGGCGGGCGCAAGCGCGAGATCAACATCTACCTGCGCCCGGCCGCGATGGACGCGATGGGCATCAGCGTGGAACAGGTGCTGGCCGCCGTTCGAGCGGAGAACCAGGAGCTGCCCGCCGGCCTGCTGCGCACCACCGACACCGAGAAGGTGCTGAAGATCGACGCCCGCGTCAAGCGGCCGGAGGACTTTCGCCAGATCATCGTCGCGCGCAAGGGCGGCGCGCCGGTGCGCCTGGGCCAGCTGGCTGACGTGGTGGACGGCCCCGAGGAACTGGAGAACCTGGCACTGTTCAACGGCGAGCGCACGCTGGTGCTGGACGTGCGCAAGTCGCAGGGCGAGAACACCATCGATGTCGTCGACGGCATGCAGGCGGTGCTCGCCACGCTCGAGGCGCAACTGCCGCCGGGCATTGCGCTGGAGGTGGTGCGCGACGCCTCGCGGCCGATCCGCGTGTCGGTGAACAACGTGCGGCGCACGCTCATCGAAGGCGCGCTGCTGACCATCGGCATCGTCTTCCTGTTCCTCAACTCCTGGCGCTCCACCGTCATCACCGGGCTGGCACTGCCGATTGCGCTGATCGGCACCTTCCTGTTCATGTACATCTTCGGCTTTTCCATCAACATGGTGACCTTGATGGCGCTGAGCCTGTGCGTCGGCCTGCTCATCGACGATGCCATCGTCGTGCGCGAGAACATCGTGCGCCATGTGCAGATGGGCAAGAGCGCGCACGACGCCGCGCTGCAGGGCACGCAGGAGATCGGCCTGGCGGTGCTGGCCACCACGCTGTCGATCGTGGCCGTGTTCCTGCCGATCGGCTTCATGGGCGGCATCGTCGGCAAGTTCTTCCACGAGTTCGGCATCACCATCGTGGCGGCGGTGCTGATCAGCATGTTCGTCAGCTTCACGCTCGACCCGATGCTGTCGAGCATCTGGCACGACCCGGCCATCCACCCCGAAGGCACGCCGAACGCGCGCAGGAGCTTCTACGACCGCAGCATCGGTCGGCTCACCGCCGCGGTGGATCGCTTCGCCCAGTGGCTGGGCAGGGTGTACCAAACGATCCTCGCCTGGTCGCTCAAGCACAAGCTGGCCACGCTGGGCCTGGCGCTGTCGACCTTTGTCGCCAGCTTTGCGCTGCTGCCGCTGATCGGCACCGAGTTCGTGCCCAAGGCCGACTACTCGGAGACTTTCGTCAACTTCTACACCCCGGTCGGTTCGTCGCTGGAGGTCACCGAAGCAAAGACGCGTCAGGTCGAGAAGATCATCCGCGAGCAACCGGAGGTGCAGTACACGCTGGCCACCATCAACACCGGGCAGGTGCTGGGCAAGAACTCGGTGCAGATCTTCGTGCGTCTGGTCGACCGCAATCAGCGGCGGCTGAACGTGGATCAGATGTCGCTGCCGCTGCGCGAGCGCCTGGCGGCGATTCCGGGCATCACGGTGACGCAGGTCGGGCTGCTCGACTCGGTGGGTGCGACCAAGCCGATCCAGGTGTCGCTGCAAGGCACCGATCTGCGCGAGCTGGAGCGGCTGACGGCACAGTTGCTGCCGCGGCTGCAGGGCGTGCGCGGCCTCGTCGATCTGGACACCAGCGCCAAGCCGAACAAGCCCGAGGTCTCGATTATCGTCAAGCGCGACGCGGCTTCCGACATGGGCCTGAGCGTGGGCAGCATCACCACGGCGCTGCGCGCGCTGGTGGCCGGCCAGACGCTGGGCAACTGGCGTGCCGAGGACGACCAGAACTACGACGTCAAGGTGCGCCTGACGCCCGAGGCCCGCCACGCCGCCGCCGACATCGAGCGCCTGGGCCTGACGGTGGGCAGCAACGCCGACGGCTCGCCGCGCATCGTGCGCCTGTCGCAGGTGGCCGAGGTAGTGGCCTCCAGCGGCGCCAACCAGATCAACCGGCGCGACATGAATCGCGAGGTCGAGATCACTGCCAACGTGTCTGGCCGCGCGGCCGGCGAGGTGGCGGCCGACATCCGCAAGATCCTCGACGAGATGGCGTTTCCACCGGGCTATGGCTACCGCTTCGGCGGCTCGACCAAGGACATGCAGGAGAGTTTTGCCTACGCCGTATCGGCGCTGGCGCTGGCGGTGGTGTTCATCTACATGATCCTGGCCAGCCAGTTCCGCAGCTTCCTGCAACCGCTGGCGCTGATGAGCTCGCTGCCCTTGACCCTGATTGGCGTGGTGCTGGCATTGCTGGCCTTCGGCTCGACGCTGAACATGTTCTCGATCATCGGCATCGTCATGCTGATGGGGCTGGTGACGAAAAACGCGATCCTGCTGATCGACTTCGCCATCCGCTCGCAGCAGGAGGGCATGGAGCGCACGCAGGCGCTGCTGCATGCCGCGCATGTGCGGCTGCGGCCGATCTTGATGACCACGCTGGCCATGATCTTCGGCATGCTGCCGCTGGCGCTGGCGCTGACCGAAGGCTCCGAGCAGCGCGCACCGATGGGCCAGGCCGTCATCGGTGGGGTCATCACCTCGTCGTTGCTGACGCTGGTGGTGGTGCCGGTGATCTACTGCTATCTGGACGATCTGTCGCTCTGGGCCCGCCGACGCCTGCGCGGCCGACCCGCCCTGCTTCCGGGCAACCCATAGAATTTCGAACTGGCACGCCACCGACACACGAGAAGGCCACCATGAACATCGAACAAGCCCGCTTCAACATGATCGAACAGCAGATCCGCACCTGGGACGTGCTCGACCCTGCGGTGCTGTCGCTGTTGGCGGTGGTCAAGCGCGAGGACTTCGTGCCCGCTGCGTACCGCTCGATGGCCTTCATGGACACCGAGATTCCGCTGCCCGAAGGCCAGGTCATGCTGATGCCGCGCGTCGAGGCGCGGCTGCTGCAGGAACTGCAGTTGCAGCGCCACGAGACCGTGCTCGAGGTGGGCGCGGGCTCGGGATTCATGGCTGCGCTGCTGGCGCACCGTGCACGCCAGGTCATCAGCCTGGAAATATCCGCGGTGCTGGCGCGCATGGCGCAGGCCAACCTGCGCGGCGCCGCGGTCATGAACGCTTCGGTACGCCATGCCGACGGCGCGACAGGACTGCGCAGCGAAGGGCCGTTCGACGCGATCGTGCTTTCCGGCTCGGTGGCCGCGGTGCCGCAGCTGTTGCTGGATCAGCTCAAGCCCGGCGGTCGGCTCGTGGCCATCGTGGGTGACGAGCCGGTGATGCGCGCGCGCCTCTACACGCGCGTGGACACCGCATCGTGGTCTCAGGCGGACCTGTTCGACACCGTGGCCCTGCGCCTGCAAGGTTTCGCGGAAAGCGAGCGCTTCGTCTTCTGATGTCCATGCAACGCGACACGCTCGCGTCACCCTTCTTTCACGGCGCGACAGGGCCTATGAGGCCGTGGCAGACGGCCGGGCGCGGTTCTATAAGAAACTGCACCTTGGCTCGGCGGCTTGTGCAGACCCAAGACGCCCTTCCCCATTCCATCGCACGAGGTCGAACACGATGAACGTCAAGCGCACCCAGGTGCCCGGTCCACGACTGCTGCTGATGCCGTGGCTGGTGAGCCTTTGCGCCGGCTGGGCGGGCAACGCTTGCGCGCAGGGCCTGAGCGAGCTGTACGAGGCCTCCCGGGCCTATGACGCCACCTACCTGGCAGCACGTGCGCAGGCCGACGCCGCAGAGTACAAGGCGGCACAGGCCAAGTCCCTGGGCCTGCCCACGCTGACCGCCAGAGCCAACGGCGTGACCAGCAAGATCGATCTGCCCAGCGGCGCGTCGGGCGACAACACTGCGCTGCAAAGCAACCTGGACGGGCGCTATCCGCTGTTCAACCGGGCGAACCAGGCGACGATGGATCAGGCCGAGCGCCTGTTGATCGCCTCCAAGGCGGAGCTGGAATCCGCGGAGCAGGATCTGGTCATTCGTCTCACGCAGGCTTATTTCGACGTGCTGGCCGCCAAGGACACGGTGGCGCTGACGAAGACCAGCAAGACCGCCATCCTGGAGCAGCTGGCCTCGGCCAAGCGCAACTTCGAGGTCGGCACGGCCACCATCACCGACACGCGCGAGGCGCAGTCGCGCGCCGACCTGGCCACGGCGCAGGAAATCGCCGCCGAGAACGATCTGATCAACAGACGCATCGCGCTGGCCTATCTGGTCGGGCGCCGCAACATTGAACCGCTGCCGCTGATCACGCCGGTGGTGTTGCCGACGATCCTGCCGAACAACGTCGAGGAATGGGTCACGGTGGCCGACGCCTGGCACCCACAGGTCACGCGTGCGCGCATTGCCTACGAGGTGGCGCAACTCGAAATCACCAAGGCCAAGGCGGGCGAGTTGCCCACGGTCGACGCGGTGGCATCGCTCTCCGCCAACTATGCCAACAGCGGCTCCAACCAGATCATCCCCGGCACGACGCGCACCGGCAGGATCGGCGTGGAGCTGAACTGGCCGCTGTACACCGGCGGTTTTGTGCAGAACCGCATCAAGGAAACGGTGTCCCTGGAGCAGCGCTCGCGCGAGGAGCTCGAGAGCGCGCGCCGCACGGTGGCGCAGAACACGCGCGTGGCGTTCTTCGGCGTGCAGTCCGGCGAGGCGCTGGTCAAGGCACTGGAGGCTGCGGAGTCGTCGAGCCGCCTGTCGCTGGAGGCCACACAGCTGGGCTACAAGGTAGGCGTGCGCGTCAACATCGATGTGCTGAACGCACAGACGCAACTGTTCCAGACACAGCGCGACCTGTTCAAGTCACGCTACGACGTGCTGGTAGGCAGCCTGCGGCTGCGCCAGGCCTCGGGGCAACTGACCCCCAACGATCTGAGCGCGGTGAACAGCCTGCTCATCAAGTAGGCCGCTTTGCGGGTCGGTGTCCGATCGAGCGCCGATCCCGCAGCGTCAGGCGTGGCGCGCCGCGAATACCGCCAGGACTTCATTCGCCATGCGCGCGGCGGCTCCGCGATGTGTGGCGGCAAAACTGAAGGCACGCTGCACCCACTCGTTGCGCTGCTCGCTGTGCGCCAGCGCCACCGCGCGCGCCACGCCCTCGGGCATGTCGGCCACGCGAAGTGCCGCGCCGGCGGCCAGCGACAGCTGCGCTGCTTCGCTGAAATTGAAGGTGTGCGGCCCCATCACCAGAGGGCAGCCGCAGGCAGCCGCCTCGATCAGGTTCTGCCCGCCAAAGCGACCGAAGCTGCCGCCGAGCAGGGCGACATCGGACGCTGCGTAGTACAGCGGCATCTCGCCCATTGAATCGCCCAGCCAGACATCGGCCGATGCGGCCGTGGCCGGGGGCAACGCAGCCCAGCTGCTGCGTCGCTGCAGCACGAGGCCGAGATCCGCCACCAGGCCGGCGACCATGTCGAAACGCTGCGGATGGCGCGGCACCAGCAGCAGCAGCGGTCGCGGCGCGTCCAGCGCGGCCCAGCACTGCAGCAGGGGGAGCTCTTCGCCCTCTCGCGTGACGGCGGCCAGCACCACCGGGCGGGCCAGGAGCTGGCGCCACTGCACACCGCGCGCAAGCAGCTTCGGGTTCGGGCTGACATCGAACTTGAGATTGCCGCAGACCGTCAAGTGCACGGCACCTGCCTGAAGCAGTCGTCCCGCATCGGCCTCGCTTTGCGCCAGCACTCGCGCAAATGTGCCGGCCACAGGGCGGATGAGCGCGTCGATGCGCGCGCTCTTGGCCAGGCTCTTCTCGCTCAGGCGGGCGTTGGCCAGCACCATCGGCACACCTTCGACACGCGCCTGGTGCAGCAGGTTCGGCCAGATCTCGGTTTCCATCAGCACGCCAGTCGCGGGCCGATGCCGGCGCAGGAAGCGGCGCACCGCGCCCGGCGTGTCCCAGGGCAGCCAACACTGCATGTCACCGTCGCGAAGCAGCTGCTCGCCCGCCGCTCGCCCGGTGGCCGTGCCGTGCGTGAGCAACAGCCGCAGCCCGGGCCGCTGCGCGCGCAGTGCGTCGATCAGCGGCGCCGCGGCGCGGGTTTCGCCCAAGGACACGGCATGCAGCCACAGCGCACCGCGCGCCGCACGCGCGTGGCCGTAGCCCAGGCGCTCGGCCAAGGCGTGCCGGTACAGCGGTTCGCGCCGGCCGCGCCACCACAGGCGCAACAGGTAGGCCGGCGTCAACACGCGCAACAGCGTGGAATAGGCGAAGCGCGCGAGCCAAGCCTTCATCGGTCGGGGTCAGGCAAGCCGGTCCGCATTCTGGCGGACAGACGAAGCGAAACACCGGGCCGGTGTCCAGGGCGAAATACGCGGCGACATACGGGTCGACATGCAGCCCGCAGGCGCTGCAGTGTGCTCAGTGCGCCGCCGTTGCGATCTGCGCGTCGGGCTTCACAGCGCGCAACGCGACCATGAACTGGTCCTGGATGCGCGCCAGCGCTTCGGGTGAGTCGCCCTCGAAGCGCAGCACCAGCACCGGCGTGGTGTTCGAGGCGCGGACGAGGCCGAAGCCGTCCGCGAACTCGGCGCGCAGGCCGTCGATGGTGATGAGCTCGATGGCGCCGTCGAAATGAGCCAGTTCGCGCATCTTGCTCACCACCCGGTGGTGCTCACCCTCGGCGCAGGGCACGTTCAGCTCGGGCGTGCTGAAGCTGGTGGGCAGCGCGTTCAGCACCGCACTCGGGTCCTTGCTGCGCGACAGGATCTCCAGCAAGCGCGCCGCCGTGTAGGTGGCGTCGTCGAAGCCGTACCAGCGCTCGGCGAAGAAGATGTGGCCGCTCATCTCGCCGGCCAGTGGCGCACCGGTTTCCTTGAGCTTGGCCTTCATCAGCGAATGCCCGGTCATCCACATCAGCGGCACACCGCCGGCGCGGCGAATCATCGGGCCCAGGTGCATCGAGCATTTCACATCGAACAGGATCTGCGCGCCGCGGTGCCGCGTGAGCACGTCACCGGCAAACAGCATCAGTTGCCGGTCGGGATAGATGATCTGGCCGTCGCGAGTGACCACGCCGAGCCGGTCACCGTCGCCGTCGAAGGCCAGGCCGATCTCGGCACCGCTGCGCTTGACGGTGCGGATCAGATCCGCCAGGTTCTCCGGCTTGCTCGGGTCAGGATGGTGATTGGGAAAGTCGCCATCGACCTCGCTGTACAGCTCGGTCACGTCATTGCCCAGCGCACGCAGGATGCCCGGCGCAGACGCGCCGGGAATGCCGTTGCCGCAGTCGACGACGATCTTCATGCGCCGCGCTTGATGCACCCCGCCGACGACGCGCGCGCTGTACTCGGCCGTGATGTCCATCGAAGCGCTGCGCCCTGCCCCTTGTGTATAGGCCTCGGCCTCGATGCGACGGCGCAGGCCCTGGATGTCGGCGCCGTAGATGGCACGGCCCGCGAGCACCATCTTGAAGCCGTTGTAGTCCTTCGGGTTGTGGCTGCCCGTCACCTGGATGCCGCTGCGGCAACCGTGCGCCTGGCGCGTCGCGGCCACGTAATACAGCATCGGCGTGGTCACCGCACCCAGGTCCACCACATCCAGGCCGGTCGAGGCCAGGCCGCGCACCAGAGCCGCCGTCAGCATCGGCCCCGACAGGCGTCCGTCGCGGCCCACCGCGACCGCGCGCTCACCTGCCGCCACTGCTTCGGAGCCGAAGGCACGGCCGAGGTGCTCGGCAAAGGCTTCGTCGATGCCGCGGCCGACGACGCCGCGGATGTCGTAGGCCTTGAACACGGACGGGTCGACCTGCATCGTTGTCGCTGCCTTGGACTGAAGTGCGCGGATTGTAGGCAGCATGCCCGAGCCACCCACGGCTTGATGCACAGGTCCGAAAACGGCGAGTACCGGCAACCAGCTTGCCTATGATCGACAGCATGACACTGCATGACGACGCCGCCTACATGGCCCTGAAGACCCACGATGCCCGTTTCGACGGGCGCCTGTTCGTGGGTGTCACCTCCACCGGCATCTACTGCCGGCCGGTATGCCGCGTGCGCACGCCCCTGCGCCGCAACTGCCTGTTCTTTGCCAATGCCGCCAGTGCCGAGCGCGACGGCTTTCGGCCCTGCCTGCGCTGCCGCCCGGAGCTCGCGCCGGGGCTGTCGCTGGTGGATTCGTCGCAGGTCCTGGCACAGCATGCCGCGCAGTTGATCGAACAGGCGGCGCGGCGCGGGGACGACCCGTACCTGCCACGCATCGCCGAGCGCCTGGGTGTGACCGACCGGCATCTGCGACGCATCTTTCGCCAGGCACATGGCGTGACACCGATCGACTACCTGAGCACGCAGCGCCTGCTTCTGGCCAAGCAACTGCTGACCGACACCGACATGCCGGTGACCCAGGTGGCGCTGGCCAGCGGCCATGCGAGCCTGCGCCGCTTCAATGCGGTGTTCGTGCAGCGCTATCGCATGAACCCGAGTGCGCTGCGCAAACAAGCCGCCCCTGCCGATCCACCCAGCGGGTGAACCGCGCCGCGCACTCGCTGCCCCGCGCAAGGCACGCACCGAGCGGGACCTGTGGCCGACCCTGCGCCTGGCCTACCGGCCGCCTTACGACCTCGACGGCATGCTCGACTTCATCGCGCAGCGCTGCATGCCCGGTGTCGAATGTGTCGAGGGCCTGGAGTGGCGGCGCACGCTGCACTGGCCACATCAGGGACAGGTGCTGCGCGGCTGGCTGCGCGCGCGCTTCATGCCGCTGCGCTGCGAGGTGCATCTGAGCCTCGCGCCCACGTTGCTGCCGGCTGCGGGTGCGCTGATGCAGCGCCTGCGCCATGCACTCGACCTGGATGCCGACCCGGCGTCGATCGATCCGGGTCTGGCATCGCTGCCGGTGGCGCCGCGCTCCGGGCTGCGCTTGCCGGGTGCAATGGATGGCTTCGAGACAGCCGCGCGCATCATCCTGGGCCAGCAGGTCACGGTCGCCGCCGCGCGCACCTTGGCCCGACGCCTGGTGGCCGAGTTTGGCGAGCGCATCGACACGCCCTTCGGCGAGCTGACGCATCTGTTTCCCGACGCCGCACGCATCGCCGCGGCGCCCGCCGAGCGCATCGGCCGCCTGGGCATCGTACGTCAGCGCGTGGGCGCATTGCAGGCACTGGCGCGCGAAGTGACGGCGGGTCGCATCGAGCTGCAGCCCGCGGCGCCGTTGCAAGCCACGCTGGATGCGCTGCGCGCGTTGCCCGGCATCGGCGAATGGACGGTGCAGCTCATCGCCATGCGCGTGCTCGCCTGGCCGGACGCCTTTGCGTCCTCCGACATCGGCGTACTCAACGCACTGGGCACGCGCGACATCGCGCGCGTAAAGGCGCAGGCAGAGGCCTGGCGGCCCTGGCGCGCCTACGCGGTGGTGAGACTTTGGCAAACATTGGAGAGCAAGACATGAAACTGCAGAATCTGAGCGCGCAAGCTCGTTTCGACTCGCCGCTGGGCCCGGTCACCGTGGCCGCCACCGCGCAGGGCCTGGCGGGGCTTTGGTTCGACGCCCAGGCACACCACCCGGGCGTGCTGGAGGCCCCACTGGATGCGCAACAGCTCTTCATTGCGCAGGCGCGCGAGCAGCTCGAAGCCTATTGGCAAGGCGGCGAAGGCCGTGTCTTCACGGTGCGCCTGGACGCCCAGGGTACGCCTTTCCAGAAGGCTGTATGGCGTGCCTTGCTCGAAATTCCCAGGGGCCGCACCTGCACCTATGGGGCCGTGGCGGCCAGCGTCGGATCGCCACGCGCGGTGCGCGCCGCCGGCGCGGCCATCGGGCGCAATCCCTTATCTATCATCGTGCCCTGCCACCGCGTACTCGGGCGCAACGGTTCACTGACTGGATATGCCGGAGGTCTGGCGCGCAAACAGGCGCTGCTGCGCCTTGAAGGAGTGCCCGCATAGTCGATTCGGGCATGAGGCTGCGACTTGAGCCTGACTTGGCTTGCAGTGCAGAGATGCAGCGGGGGAGATTCGGGCAAAGACGACGCCGCTGCCAATGCAGGTGGCGGCCTTAGACGCGCGCGGGATGCGCATAAACGGAAGCTGAAAACGACAACGGCGACGACCCGCAAGGGCCATCGCCGTTTGACTTCGGGCCGGCAGCAAGGCCGGCATCGATCACCGCGATTACTTCTTCGGCGATTGCATTTGCGCTTCGGTCGCCGGAATCGTGCCCGCCTTGTTGGCTTCGGCAGTGGTCTTCTTCCTGGCGTCGCGCGTCGTGTCCGACGTGGCTGCCGCGGCCTTCGGCGTGGTCTGACCAGCCGCAGCGGCAGGCACGTTGCTCGTGCCCGTACCCGGAATGTCGCCAGCCTTGTTGGCGGCAGCGGTTTCCTTCTTCACGTCGGCGCGCGGCACGTCGGACTTGGACGAAATCGGAGGGGAGGCATTGGCATTCGGGCCAGTGCCGGTGCCAGGAATCGCGCCGGCCTTGTTGGCTTCGGCGGTTTCCTTCTTCACATCGGCGCGGGTCGGCGCGGCAGTGGTCTGGGCCATCACGGTCTGGGCGCCAAACAGGGCCAGGGCGGCCAGGGTGAGGGAGCTAAGGGTCTTTTTCATGGTCAGGGTTCTCCTACGGTTTGATCAGCTTGCGAGTGAACGGATGCCTGGAGCGAGCTTCAACAGCATGGACGCTGAGTCTTCACACCCCAAACGCGCTGAGGTTGTCACGGCGCAGCATCATAACGCGGTCACGACATATGGGTTGACAAGGACGGCAGCAGTCGCAGAAGAGCCTGCAAAGCGTTTCCAATATGCGACAGACACCGTGGGGAGGAAACTTGATCCCCAGCGGAGGCCAATCGCATTCCGACCTACCGCTTCTGGTTGCGTTGCCAGCGACAATTGACCTCACCCAGCAGGCATAGGAGGGCGCATGCCAAGCTCACGCAAGCGCAGTATCGGCCCCGACCGCCAGGCGGCATTGGCGCAATACCGACGCCGCGCGGCGGTCTACGATCTGGAGCTGGCGCTGTTCGAGCCGGTACGGCGGCGCGCCGTGAACTGGCTGGCGCCGCGCGCGGGCGACACCGTGCTCGATGTGGGCTGTGGCACAGGCCTGAGTTTCGAGTTGCTGCAGGCCTGCATCGGCGCGAGTGGCCAGATCGTGGGCATCGAACAGAGCCCGGAGATGATCGAGCTGGCGCGCGAACGCGTGGCGCGGCACGGCTGGCGCAACGTCACGCTGTTGTGCTCGCCGGTGGAGAGCGCGCGCACCACGATTGCGGCCGATGCCGCACTGCTGCATTTCACGCACGACATCATGCAGCGCGAGGACGCGCTGGCCAATGTGCTGCAACATCTGCGTCCCGGGGCCGGCATTGTGGCCAGCGGCCTGAAGTGGGCGCCCCCGTGGGCCGTGCCCGTCAACCTGTTCGTCGGGCCTGCCGCATGGCGCTCGGTGACCTCGCTCGACGGGCTGCACAAGCCCTGGGGAAAACTGGCACAGCACCTGGGCGAGCCGAAGCTGCAGCAGATGCTGGCGGGCGGCGTGTACCTTGCGCACTGGACCTTTCGCCCGTCGGCATCAGGCGCCGGCGGACGCTGAGCGCTGGCTACATCACCAGTTCGATCAGATACGGCCCCGAGCTCGCCAGTCCGCGCCGCAACTGCAGGGCGAACGCGCCCAGATCGGCAGCCTGGCCCGATTCGACGCCATGACCTCGCGCCAGCGCACACCAGTCGAGCGCGGGCCGGTCGAGCGTGAGCATGTCGGTGGCACGCTGTCCCGGCGCGCCGGCGCCGACATTGGCAAACTCGCCACGCAGGATCTGATAGGCGCGGTTGGCGAAGACCACGATGGTGACGTCCAGCGATTCGCGCGCCATCGTCCACAGCGCCTGCAACGTGTACATGGCGCTGCCGTCGCCCTCCAGCGCAATGACCTTGCGCGACGGGCAGGCCAGCGCCGCGCCCACGGCCACCGGCAATCCATAGCCGATCGAGCCGCCCATGCTGGTGAGCCAGTCGTGGGCCTGGGCATTGCGCATCGGGCCGTCCAGGCCGCGGCCGGACGACACCGCCTCATCGACGACGATGGCATCGCGCGGCAACAGCGCCGCCAGGACCGCCGCCACGCCCTCCAGGGTGACCGCACCGACCGGTAGTGCCGGCGCCGCGAGCTCGGCCACCCGCTGCGGTGCCGACCCCCGTGCACCGAGCTCATCGGCCAGAGCCTCCAACGCGGCGACGATGTCTTCTTCCACCGCCGCCAGGGTGGTGAAGCGGCATTCGGGCGGCGACAGCAGGCTGGGCTTGCCGGGATAGGCAAAAAAGCCGACAGGCGCTTTGGCGCCGACCAGCACGATCTGGCGCAGGTCCTTCAACAGGGCCAGAGCCTTGTCCACGACATAGGGCACACGCTGTGTGATGACACGGCCCGCGCCCCGCTGCAGGCGCGGGGTGTTGTATTCGCTGAGCACGGTGCAGCCGGTCTTCGCGGCAATGCGCCCGGCCCACAGCAGCGCGTCCTCGCGCACGGCAGCGCCGCCCAGCAGCAGCGCACGCGGCCCAGGGCTGCGCAGCGCCGTCGCCGCGGCATGTATCGCCAACGGGTCGACCGCGGCGCGCGCGTCGGCGGCAGGCGCGCACCGCGGCGCATCACCTGCATTCCAGGCGGTGTCGGCCGGCAGGATCAGCGTGGCAATCTGCCCGGGCGCGGTGCGCGCGGCCTGCACCGCCAGGGCGCCATCGGCGGCGACGTCGCTGGCGCTGGCGCAGGTCTTGACCCAGTCCGACATCGGCCGCGCAATGCCTTCGACATCGGCCGTCAAGGGCGCGTCGTGCGCCAGGTGATGCGTGGCGTGCTCGCCGACGATGTTGACGATGCCCGAGCGCGCCTTCTTTGCGTTGTGCAGGTTGGCCAGCCCGTTCGCCAGGCCCGGGCCGAGGTGCAGCAAGGTGGCCGCCGGACGATCGGCCATGCGATAGAAGCCGTCTGCCGCTCCGGTGACCACCCCTTCGAACAAGCCGAGCACGCAGCGCATGCCCGCCACCTGGTCGAGCGCGGCCACGAAGTGCATCTCCGAGGTGCCGGGATTGGTGATGCAAAGATCGATGCCGCTGTCGACGAGCGTGCGGACCAGGCTTTCGGCGCCATTCATATCGGGACTCGGCTTTCAGACGGTGGCGAATGCGCGAATGTAGCCGCTGCTGCGATGGAGCATCGCAGGCAGAATGTCCTGCATGCCCGCCAATGCCATCGACATCCGACTGGGACGCGCACAGGACGCGCGCTCCATCGCCGCCATGTCGCGCGACCTGATCGAAGCCGGCCTGGGCTGGAAGTACGACGCCCGCAAGGTGGCAGCCCTCATGGCCGAGCGCGACGTACTCAGCGTCGTGGCATGCGATCGACTCGGCCTGATCGGCTTTGCCATCGCGCAGTTCGGCGACGAGCACGCGCATCTGACGTTGCTGGCGGTGCGCCCGCGAAGCCAGCGCCAAGGTGTGGCGCGACGCTTGATGCATTGGCTGTTCGAGTCGGCACGCGTCGCCGGCATCGCCGAGTTGAGCCTGGAGTTGCGCGTCGGCAATGCGGCCGCGCGGGCGTTCTACGGCAGCCTGGGCTTCGTCGACAGCGGCCTGGTCAACGGCTACTACCAACGGCGTGAATCGGCGCTTCGCATGCGGCACGTGCTGCGCAGCACCGCTAGCGACACGATGCATTGGCAAGCACCTTCGCTGCGCCGCCCTTGACGACGGGCAAGCAAGACCGAATGCACCATGAAACACGGGCCTGAACGATGCGTTCAGGCCCGTGTCCTTCTGACTTCGTGGCGGAGTGGACGGGACTCGAACCCGCGACCCCCGGCGTGACAGGCCGGTATTCTAACCAACTGAACTACCACTCCACGTGGTGGCAATGTGCTGCGAGAAGGCCTTCGCCCTTCGCACAAGTACTGCCAAACTTGGCGTCCCCTAGGGGATTCGAACCCCTGTAATCACCGTGAAAGGGTGGTGTCCTAGGCCTCTAGACGAAGGGGACTGAAAACCTGTACTGCTTGTTCGAACCACGCCTTGCGAGCAAGAACCTTGGTGGAGGTAAGCGGGATCGAACCGCTGACCTCTTGCATGCCATGCAAGCGCTCTCCCAGCTGAGCTATACCCCCGAGATCGTTCACTCGGCGCCGTCCAAACAGTCCAAGATTATATCCGGAGTTCTAGGCGCCACCCAGGCGCGTCAGCACCTGCTCGCGCGTGAACAGCGCCAGCACCGCATCCAGCGACGGCGTCTGGCTGCGCCCGCACACCAGGACGCGCACGGCATGCGCCAGTTGCGGCATCTTCAAACCATGTTCGGCGAGCGTGGCCTTGATCGACGCGGCGATCGACTCCTTGCTCCATTCCGCCTCGACCAGCTTGCCGCGCAGCGTGCCCAATGCCGGCCTGACGACGTCGGTGACATGCGCCGCCAGACCTCGGCCGGCGAGGCCGACACCTGCACGAAGTACATGCCGATCCAGTCGGCGAGCTCGACCGTGGTGGCACAGCGATCCTTGAACAAGGCGCACAGCTGCGACAGCCTGGCATCGACAGGAGCATCGATCGCGCGGCGTGCGAGTTGTTTCGACACCAGCGCGGCCAGTGTCTCGTCGGCCGTGAGCTTCAGATAGTGTGCGTTGACCCAGTTCAGCTTGGCCGGGTCCCACTGCGCAGGGCTCTTCGCCAGATGCTGGCCATCGAACCAGCCCACCAACTGCTCGCGGCTGAAGAGTTCGGCGTCGCCGTGGCTCCAGCCCAGGCGCGCCAGGTAGTTCATCATGGCTTCGGGCAGGTAGCCGTCGTCCTCGTACTGCGTCACGCTGACCGCGCCGTGGCGCTTTGACAGCTTGTCGCCATCGGGGCCCAGGATCATCGGCACATGACCGTATTCGGGCAACGCCGCACCGCTGTCGCCGAGCAGCGCGCGCAGGATGTTGATCTGTCGCGGCGTGTTGTTGACATGGTCGTCACCGCGGATGACGTGGCTGATCTGCATGTCCCAATCGTCGACGACCACACAGAAGTTGTAGGTCGGCGTGCCGATGCCGTCGGGCGTGTGGGCATCCGCACGGGCGATGACCAGATCGTCGAGCTCGCGGTTGCTGATCGTGATCGGGCCCTTGACCAGGTCGTGCCAACTGACCACCCCGCCCTGCGGGTTGCGAAAGCGCACCACCGCGGGAACACCGTGCGGCGCATCGGGCAGCACCTTGCCGGGCTCGGGGCGCCAGCGACCGTCGTAGCGTGGCTTCTCGCCGCGCGCACGTTGCGCCTCGCGCATCGCGTCGAGCTCTTCGGTCGAGCAGTAGCAGCGGTACGCCGTGCCGGCGGCCAGCATCTGCGCAATCACCTCGCGGTAGCGCTCGATGCGCTGCATCTGGAAGAACGGCCCCTCGTCCACGTCGAGCTGCAGCCAGCGCATCGCCGCGATGATCTGGTCGACCGCCTCCTGCGACGATCGCGCCACGTCGGTGTCTTCGATGCGCAGGATGAAGTCGCCGCCATGGTGGCGCGCAAAGGCCCAGGAGAACAGCGCGGTGCGCGCAGTGCCCAGGTGCAGGAAGCCCGTGGGTGAAGGCGCGATGCGGGTGCGACACGGCGCAGTGCGGTCACCGGACGATCCTCCGCGCTGCGCGCTGCGGCATGAGCGCTTGGAACGGCCCGGCGCGCTCATAACCCTTCCATACCGCGCTGCAGGTCGGCCATGATGTCGCGCACATCGTCCAGACCCATGGCGACGCGGATCATGCCCTGCGAGATGCCTGCGGCCTGCCGTTGCGCCTCGGTCAGCCGCCCGTGACTGGTGCTGGACGGATGCGTGACCGTGGTCTTGGTGTCGCCCAGGTTGGCGGTGATCGAGCAGATGCGCGTGGCGTCGATCACCGCGAAGGCATTGGCTCGCGCACGCTCGGCGTCGGGCGCCTTCAGCACGAAGGACACCACCGCGCCGCCCTGGCCGTTCTGCTGCGCCATGGCCAGCGCGTGCTGCGGGTGCGAGGGCAGGCTCGGGTGGTAGACGCGCTGAACTTGCGGCTGCTCTTCGAGCCATTGCGCAAGCTGCAGCGCGCGTTCGCTTTGCGCGCGCATGCGGATCGACAGCGTTTCCATGCCCTTCAGCACCACCCAGGCGTTGAAGGGCGACAGGCTCATGCCGGCGCTGCGCATCACCGGCACGAACTTCTCGTTGATCAGGTCTTCCGGGCCGCACACCGCGCCCGCGATGACGCGCCCCTGGCCGTCGAGATACTTGGTGCCGGAATGCATCACCAGGTCGGCGCCGAACTTCATCGGCTGCTGCAGCGCCGGCGAACAGAAGCAGTTGTCCACCACCAGCCTGGCGCCACCGGCATGGGCAATCTCGGCCAGCGCGGCGATATCGCTGACCGTGGTCAGCGGGTTGCTGGGTGTCTCGGCGAACAGCAGCCGGGTGTTCGGCCGCATCGCGTCGCGCCAGGCCGACGGCTCGGTCTGCGAGACGAAGCTGGTCTCGATGCCGAACTTGGCAAAGTCCTGGAACAGCTTGATCGTCGAGCCGAACACGCTCTGCGAGCACACCACATGGTCACCGCTTTTCAGCAGCGCCATCACGATGATCAGGATCGCCGACATGCCGCTGGACGTGGCGATGCAGCCGCTGGTGCCTTCCAGCGCCGCCAGGCGCCGCTCCATCATCGTCACCGTGGGATTGGAGAAGCGGCTGTAGACGAAGGCCTCTTCCTCGTTGGCAAAACGCGCCGCGGCGGTGGCCGCGTCGGGATGCACGAAGCTGCTGGTCAGGAACAACGCTTCGGAGTTTTCGCCCCATTGCGACGCGGGCAGCCCCTCGCGCACGGCCAGCGTGTCCAGGCGCACGTCGGCCGGCAAGTCCACTCGCGGCAGCTTCTTCGCATCCACCATCAGGCATGCTCCTGTGCGCTTTGCAAGGCCAGGCGCGAATGCTCCGGGCCTTCCTCTTCCTCGGCCTGCTGCCGGCGCTGCGACTGCATCGTTGCGAACTCCTCGGCCGAGATGTCGCCGGTGACATAGTGGCCGTCGAAGCACGAGGCTTCGAAGCCATCGAGCTTCGGATTCAGCGCGCCGACCACGCGCTTCATCGCATCCACATCCTGGTAGATCAGCGCATCGGCGCCGATGTAGGCGCGGATCTGCTCGATGCTGCGGCCGGCGGCGACCAGTTCCTCGCGCGTCGGCATGTCGATGCCGTAGACGTTGGGGAAGCGCACCGGCGGCGCGGCCGAGGCCATGAACACCTTGTTCGCGCCGGCCTCGCGCGCCATCTGCACGATCTCCTTGCTGGTGGTGCCGCGCACGATGGAATCGTCCACCAGCAGCACGTTGCGGCCCTTGAACTCCACGCCGATGGCGTTGAGCTTCTGCCGCACCGACTTCTTGCGCACCGCCTGCCCCGGCATGATGAAGGTGCGGCCGACATAGCGGTTCTTCACGAAGCCTTCGCGATACGGCTTGCCCAGCTTCTGCGCCAGTTGCATGGCCGAAGGCCGGCTCGATTCCGGGATCGGGATGACGACGTCGATCTCGCTCGGCGGCATGGTGGAGATGACACGCTGCGCCAGCGTCTCGCCCAGGTTCAGGCGTGCCTGGTAGACCGAGATGCCGTCGAGCACCGAATCGGGTCGCGCCAGGTACACGAACTCGAACATGCACGGGTAACGCGCCGGATGCTCGGCACACTGGCGCGTGTGCAGGCGGCCCTCGACATCGATGAAGATCGCCTCACCCGGCGCCAGGTCGCGCATCACATGCCGGCCCGTGCCTTCGATGGCCACCGACTCGCTGGCCACCATGTACTCGCTGCCCTCCTCGGCGCGCAGTTCGCCATAGGCCAGCGGACGGATGCCAAAGGGGTCGCGAAAGGCCAAGCAGGCCGTAGCCGGCGATCAGCGCAATCACCGCATACGAGCCCTTCAGGCGCTTGTGCACCGCCGCCACGGCGGCGAACACGGCATCCGGCGTCAACGGCAGGTCGCGCACCGCCACCTCGATCTCGTGCGCCAGGATGTTGATCAGCACCTCGGTGTCGCTGTCGGTGTTGATGTGGCGACGGTCGATGCGGAACAGCTCGCTCTTCAGCGACTCGGTGTTCGTCAGGTTGCCGTTGTGCACCAGCACGATGCCGAAGGGTGCATTCACGTAGAAGGGCTGCGCTTCCTCTTCGCTCCAGGCGTTGCCCGCCGTCGGGTAGCGCACCTGGCCCAGGCCCACGTTGCCCGGCAGCGCACGCATGTTGCGCGTGCGAAAGACATCGCGCACCATGCCGCGCGCCTTGTGCATGAAACACTTGGTGCCCTGCATCGTGACGATGCCGGCGGCGTCCTGGCCGCGGTGCTGCAGCAGCAGCAGCGCGTCGTACAGCAACTGGTTGACGGGCGATTTCGAGATGGCGCCGACGATTCCACACATGCTCGGTTGTCCTTCAGTGCACAGCGTTGTCAGGCCGGAAGAAAGTTCGCGATGTCCGGTGGCAGCAGCGGCTTCAACTCCTGCAGCGCCACGGCCAGCCATTGCACGCCTTGAGAGCGATGCCACTCGGGCGACTTGGCGGCCGGCGTCAGCGCCACCACCGTGGCCAGCACCAGCAGCAGCAGCACCCCGCGCAGCAGGCCGAAGGCCGCGCCCAGCACCCGATCGGCGCCACGCAGCGGCGTGGCATTGACCAGCATGCGCAGCACACGCGACGCCAGGCCCCAGGCCACCAGCACGGCAATGAAAGCGATGGCGAAGGTTGCCGCGTAGTTGAGGCTCGAACCCGGCTCGCCCAGCGGCACGCGCGACGCCCAGGTCGGCGCCAGCCACTGCGCGGCGAAGTAGGCCGCCACCCAGCCGGCCAGCGCCAGCACCTCCAGCACGAAACCGCGCCATAGGCCGATCAGCAGCGAGAGCAGCAGCACGCCCAGCAAGGAAAGGTCGACCCAGCTGAGCGTGTCCATCACAGGCTCAGCACGTTGGCGGCCAGGCCGCTGCCCTTGATGCGCGCGGCCGCCTTGTCGGCTTCGTCACGCGTGGCGAAGGGCCCGACACGCACGCGCGTGCGCGGCCCGGATTCGGTGTCGACCACCTGGGTGTAGGTCTTCATGCCGAGTCTTTCCACCTTCTGCCGCGCATCTCGCAGCGCGGTGGCGTCGGTGTAGGCGCCCGCCTGCACCACAAAACGTGCAGCCGTGGGTTCGGACGCGGCAGCTCCATCGGCCGACGCGGTCGAGACTGTGGCCGTGGTCGCGCTTGCCACCGGCTTGCCGTCCAGAAGCGCTTGGGCGCGCTGCGCATCGCGCTTCGCATCGGTCACGACAGGCGCAGCCCGACTGGCAGCCATCGCAGGCACGGACGCAGCCACACGTTCGGCGCGCTGCGGCGCCGATGCGGCAGGCGCGCGCGCCACGGCCGATGCCGCGGCGGGGGCAACGGCAACAGGGGGCGCGGGTTCGACAGGGGCTTCGGCAGCGCGCTCACGGCCGCGCTCGGCGACATTCGGGGCCGACGCAGGCATCGCCGCTGGCGTGCCACTCTTCGGCGCGGGCGCCACCTACGGCAGAAGTCTCCTCACGCTTGGCCACCTCGATGGGAATGTCCACCGCGATAGGCCGCGGCTGCGTCTCGAAGAGCCACGGAAAACCCACAATGGCCGCAACCAGCAGCACGGCAGCACCGACCAGCCGCCTTCGAGCCCGTGTACGCGCCGCTTGCACGGACTCCGCTTCATCGACTGCACTTGCGGCAGCCGGGCTGAATTTGCGCTTGAGGAATGAAAGCACTGGCTAGCGTTTCGCAGGGTGACGGGCTGGGGTGGGCTCAACCCGTCGGGTGGCGGGGCAAACCGCAGGAAACGGGCATCGATCCGGCTGAAACGGAGGCCGCGAGGCCCCCACCACGCCTTGCGTCAAGCGCCGGGTGCGATGCGCTGCCGCGTGACGCCTTCCTTCAGAACTCCACCCACGCAAAGGAAGGACCCGAAGACCACGATTCTATCAGCCGGGTCGGCCGCGGACATCGCGCTGCGCAGGGCCGACGCAGGCGATTCATGGCAGCTGACCGTGGCCTTGGAGCGAGCATCAAGCGACTGCAGCGCCAGCTCAAGTTGTGCCGCCGTGGCCGCCCGCGGCAGGGGCAGATCGCTCAGGTACCAGCAATCGATCAGCGGTGCGATGCGGGCCAGCATGCCGGCGATATCCTTGTCGTGCATCGCGCCAAAGACGGCATGTGTGCGCGGAAAGAAGCCCATCTGATCGAGGTTGAAGGCGAGCGCCGAGACGGCGTGCGGGTTGTGCGCCACGTCGAGCACCAGCGCCGGCTGGCCAGGCACGATCTGGAAACGCCCGGCCAGTTCCACCGACGCCAGGCCGCTGCGCACGGCCTGCGCACTCACCGGCAGACGTTCGCGCAGCGCCTCGAACACGGCCAGCACGCCGCTGGCGTTGAGCAGCTGGTTGGCACCGCGCAACGCCGGATAGGCCAGCGCGTTGTGGCGTCGTCCGCGGCCGGCCCAGGACCACTGCTGCCGGTCACCGGAATGGCTGAAGTCGCGCCCGACCAGCCACAGGTCCGCGCCGATGTCCTGGCCGTGGCGCAGCACGCTGGCCGGCGGCATCGGATCGCCGATGACTGCCGGCTTGCCGGCGCGCAGGATGCCGGCTTTCTCGAAGCCGATGGATTCGCGGTCCGGGCCCAGGTAGTCCATGTGGTCCAGGTCGATGCTGGTGATGAGTGCGCAATCGCCGTCGACGCTGTTCACGGCATCCAGCCGCCCGCCCAGCCCCACCTCCAGGATCACCAGGTCCAGTTCGGCCAGCGACAGCGCGCGCATGATGGCCAGCGTGGTGAACTCGAAATAGGTCAATCCGATGTCGCCGCGCGCGGCCTCGACCGCAGCGAAGTGCGGCAGCAGCTTGTCGGCACTGACACTCTGACCGTCGATGCGGCAACGCTCCTCGAAGTGCACCAGGTGCGGCTTGATGTACAGGCCGACGCGATAGCCGGCGCAGCGCGCAATCGATTCCAGCATCGCGCAGCTCGAACCCTTGCCGTTGGTGCCGGCCACGGTGATCACCGGCGCCGTGAAGCGCAAGCCCAGGCGCTCGCGCACCGAGCTGACGCGCTGCAGCGTCATGTCGATGGCCTTCGGGTGCAGGCGCTCGCAGTGCGCGAGCCACTCGTCGAGGGTCTGTGGGCTGGACATGGGCCGCGATGCTAAGGCGATGTCGCTCGCGTGGCCGCGCTCGCCGCCAAGTTCACGGCCGACTTCAAGGCCGACTTCAGGCCACGGCGTCGGCGCTCTGCCTTTGCAGCATGGCCAGCGCGCGTGCGATGGTCGGACGCAACTGGCGCCGGTCGACGATCATGTCGAGCGCGCCCTTTTGCATCAGGAACTCCGAGCGCTGGAAACCCTCGGGCAAGGTTTCGCGCACCGTGTTCTCGATCACGCGCGGCCCGGCAAAACCGATCAGCGCCTTCGGCTCGGCAATCACCAGGTCGCCCATGAAGGCGAAGCTGGCCGACACGCCGCCCATGGTCGGATCGGCGAGCACGCTGATGTAGGGCAGCCTTGCCTTGGCCAGGTGCGTCAGCGCGGCATTCGTCTTCGCCATCTGCAGCAGGCTCAACAGCCCTTCCTGCATGCGCGCGCCACCGGTGGCGGTGAAGGACACGAAGGGCAGCTTCTGCTCGATGGCGGTCTCGACGCCGCGCGCAAAACGCTCGCCCACCACCGAGCCCATCGAGCCGCCCATGAACTCGAACTCGAAGCAGGCCGCCACCAGCGGCACGCTCATCACCGCGCCGCCGAAGACCACCAGCGCATCGGTCTCGCCGGTGGCTTCGAGCGCGGCCTTCAGCCGCTCGGGGTACTTCTTGCTGTCCTTGAACTTCAGCGCATCGACCGGCAGCACCTCCTGGCCGATTTCGTAGCGCCCTTCCGGGTCCAGGAAGGCGTCGAGACGCGCGCGCGCACCGATGCGGTGGTGGTGGTCGCACTTCGGGCAGACATAGACGTTCTGTTCGAGATCGGTCTTGTAGAGCACGGTCTCGCACGACGGGCACTTGATCCACAAGCCTTCGGGCATGGTGCGCCGTTCGCTCGGATCGGTTTGCTGCATCTTCGGCGGCAGCAGCTTTTCGAACCAACTCATGGTCGTGCTCCTTCGTTCATGTGGTCCAGCGCGGCGCGGATCTCGGCGATGAACGCCCGCCCCGCCTCGGCAACATTCTCGCGCGGCTCGGCTTCGAGGATCTGCACCAGCCGCGTGCCGATGACGACCGCGTCGGCCACCCGCGCCACTGCGCAGGCAGTGGCCGCGTCGCGGATGCCAAACCCCACGCCGACCGGCACGGGAACCAACGCACGAATGCGCGGCAGCATCGCCGCCACGCCGGCGGTGTCGAGATGGCCCGCCCCGGTCACGCCCTTCAGCGACACGTAGTACACGTAGCCGCTGGCCAGGCGGCCGACTTCGCGCATGCGCGCGTCGGTCGACGTGGGTGCCAGCAGGAAGATCAGGTCCAGCCCCTTGGCACGCAGGCCGGCGGCAAAAGCCTCGCATTCCTCGGGCGGATAGTCCACCACCAGCACCCCGTCGACGCCCACCTCCGCCGCGGCGTCGATGAAGGCGCCGGCGCCATGGCGCTGGTCGTAGCGTTCCACCGGGTTGGCATAACCCATCAGCACCACCGGCGTCTTGCTGTCCTTGCGCCTGAAAGTGCGCACCGCGTCCAGCACCTGCACCATGCCGATGCCGCGCGCCAGCGCACGTTCCGAGGCCTTCTGGATCACCGGGCCATCGGCCATCGGGTCGGAGAAGGGAACCCCCAGCTCGATGATGTCGGCACCACCGCGCACCAGTCCGTGCATGATGTCCGGCGTGGCATCGGCATAGGGGTCGCCGACCGGCACATAGGGGATCAGCGCCTTGCGGCCGCGCGACAGCAGTGCATCCAGCGTGCCCGCAATGCGGCTCACAGCGCGTCTCCTTGCAGCGCGGCGACGGTGTTGATGTCCTTGTCGCCGCGGCCGGACAGGTTGACCAGCAGGTGCTGGTCGGGCCGCATCGTCGGCGCCAGCTTCATTGCATAGGCCATCGCGTGGCTCGATTCCAGCGCCGGGATGATGCCTTCGGCGCGGCACAGATGGTGGAAGGCCGCCAGCGCCTCGTCGTCGGTGATGCCGACGTATTCGGCGCGGCCGATGTCGTGCAGGTACGCATGCTCCGGGCCCACGCCGGGGTAGTCCAGGCCGGCCGAGATCGAATGCGTCTCGATGATCTGGCCGTTGTCGTCCTGCAGCAGGTAGGTGCGGTTGCCGTGCAGCACGCCGGGCGAGCCGGCGGAGATCGACGCCGCATGCTTGCCGGTGGCCAGGCCCAGGCCCGCGGCCTCGACGCCGATCAGGCGCACGCCCTCGTGCCGGATGTAAGGGTAGAAGATGCCCATGGCGTTGCTGCCGCCGCCCACGCAGGCGATCACCGCGTCGGGCTGCCGGCCGGCCATCTCCGGCATCTGCTCGATGCATTCGTCGCCGATGACACGCTGGAAGTCGCGCACCATCTCCGGGTACGGCGCCGGTCCGGCGACGGTGCCGATGATGTAGAAGGTGTCCTCGACGTTCGTCACCCAGTCGCGCAGCGCCTCGTTGAGCGCGTCCTTCAGCGTCTTGCTGCCCGATTCCACCGGCACCACCTTGGCGCCCAGCAGGTGCATGCGATAGACATTCGGGCTCTGGCGCTTGATGTCCTCGGTGCCCATGTAGACCACGCATTCGAGCCCATAGCGCGCGCAGATGGTGGCGGTGGCCACGCCGTGCTGGCCGGCGCCCGTCTCGGCAATGATGCGCGGCTTGCCCATGCGCCGGGCCAGCAGCGCCTGGCCGATGGTGTTGTTGATCTTGTGCGCGCCGGTGTGGTTGAGGTCCTCGCGCTTCAGGTAGATCTGCGCGCCGCCGAGTTCGCGGCTGGTGCGCGCGGCATGGTAGATCGGGCTCGGCCTGCCGACGAAGTGCTTCAGCTCATGGCGGAATTCGGCCTGGAAATCAGGGTCGTTGCGGTAGTGCGCATAGGCGGCCTTCAGCTCGTCCAGCGCGTGCACCAGTGTCTCGGCGACGAAGCTGCCGCCATAAGGCCCGAAATGCCCGCTTGCGTCGGGCTGTTGATAGTTCAGCATGATGGTGTGATTCCTCAGGGTGTGGCGGCACGAACTGCGCAGAGGGCATCGGCCTCGCGCACCGCATCGCAGAACCGGCGCATCGCCTGGGCATCCTTGATGCCCTTGGCGCTTTCCACGCCGGAGCTCACGTCAACGGCCGACGGCCGGACGCGAAGCACCCCTTCGATGACGTTGGCAGCATTCAACCCACCAGACAAAACGACCGGAAGGGGCACGCTTGGAGGAATGAGTGACCAATCAAAAACCTTTCCACCCCCGCCATAACCTTCGACATGGGTGTCGAGCAGCAGGGCCTGTGCGCTGGCGAAGCGCGACGCAAAGTCTAACAAATCGAAGCCGCTCGCCATGCGCGCGGCGCGCAGGTAGGGCCGGGCCGGTGCTTCGCACTGCGCCGGGCTCTCGTCGCCGTGGAACTGCAGCAGGGCCTGCGGCACCGCGGTGAGCGCCGCTTGCAGCAATGTCGGGCTCGCGTTCACCAGCAGCAGCACGGGGGTGACGAAAGGCGGCAGCACGCGCGCCAGTTCGGCGGCACGCGCCGGTTCGACGAAACGCGCGCTCTTGTCGTAGAGCACGAAGCCGATGGCATCGGCGCCGGCCTGCACCGCGGCGTCGACGTCGGCCTCGCGCGTCAGGCCGCAGATCTTGATGCGCGTGCGGGCCGTCATGGCCTGCCTGCCGACGCCGTGCACTGCGGTTCAGGCCAGCCAGTGCATGCTCGGCGTGTGCTCGGGAATTGCATGACGCGCATCGTAGTACGGACCGATGAAGTACAGCCCGTCGGGGGCGAAGGTCGGCGCCGCCGCGTCGCGGCTGCGCGCGCGCAGCACCTCACCCATCCACGGCGGCGCGCGGCGCCCTTCGCCCACCGCCAGCAGGCAACCGACGATGTTGCGCACCATGTGATGCAGGAAGGCACTGGCATCGAAGTCGAAGTGCCAATACGCGCCACGCCTGTCGATGCGAATGCGGCGCATCGTCTTCACCGCAGACAACGCCTGGCACTCGGCAGCACGAAATGAGCTGAAGTCGTGCTCGCCGATCAGCTGTTGCGCAGCCGTGTGCATGGCCTGAGCGTCCAACGCCCTGAAGCTCCAGCCGCACAAGCCCTGTTCCAACGCCGGACGCACCGGCGACTGCAGCAGCACGTAGCGGTAGCGACGCCCCAGCGCCGAGCGCCGCGCATGGAAGTCGGCGGCCACCGGCATGCACCACTGCACCGCGATGTCCTTGTCCAGATAGCGGTTCGTGCCGCGGATCCAGGACGACGGCTCGCGCTGCACCGGCGCATCGACATGCACCACCTGGTTCAACGCATGCACACCCGTATCGGTACGCCCCGCGCACAACGTGGACACCTTTGTATCGGCAAACTGCGAGAGCGCCTGTTCGACACGATCCTGCACCGTGCGGCCACCGGGTTGCGACTGCCACCCGTGGTAGGCGGTGCCGCGATAGCTCAGGCCGAGCGCCAGGCGCTGCAAATGCGGATCGGGCATGCGCCAATTGTGTGGCATCGCAAAAAACGAAGAGCCCCTCGCGGGGCTCTTCGTTTGCGTCGACGCGCCTCAGGCGAGGCTGTCGAGCATGCCCTGCGCCTTGGTCTTCAAGCTGCCTTCGGCACTGGCCAGCACTTCTTCGAGCAGGTCGCGCGCGCCTTCCAGATCGCCGATCTGACGGAACTCGTCGGCCAGTTCGAGCTTACGTGCCAGCGGGTCGGCATCGTCGTCGGTGAGTTCGAAGGATGGCAGCGAAGCAGAAAAATTGTCATCCGCACCCAAGGGCGCGGAGCGCGGTGGCACTGCGGTACGGGTGGCAGGGTCTTCGTCCAGCGCCAACTCGCCCAGGTCGAAATCCAGGGGCCCCGCATCGGCGCCCTTCGATGCCGTCGGCGCGCCCTTGCCGGCACCCGGCAGGTCGATCGAGAACGGCGAATCGTCCGCCATCGCCGCGCCCGTGGTGAACGGGCGTGTCACCTCCAGCGCGCCGGGCGCCGTCTCGCTGCTGGTCTTGCCATCGAGGTCCAGATCCAGATCGAGGTCGAGGTTCGGCGCCAGGTCGAGCGAACCCGCGGCAGGAATCAGCCCGGGGGGCGGTGATTTCGGCATCACCGACTGCGGCATCGTCGTGGCATCCAGCGGCTCGACCAGACGGCCACCTTCGCGCAGGATCAGGTCGGGCTGGCCACCCGCCGCGTACAGCGGATTTTCCGGGTCGATCTGCCGGCCCAGTTCCTGCGCCTTGTGCCAGTCTTCGCTGTCGGCACCCGCCAAGGCAAACAGCTGCCCGGCGAGCAGCTCGAAGCCCTTGGTGTCGCGCCGCTTGGCATACACCTCCAGCAACTTCGTACGTACCGCCATGCGTTCCGGATTGGCGCGCATGGCCTCCTTCAGGATCTCCTCGGCCTGCAGGTCGCGGCCATAGGCCAGGTAGACATCGGCTTCGGCCACCGGATCGACATCGCCGATGGCATCCAGTTGGCTGAGCGAATAGCTCATCGACGACGAAGAGGACGCCGCACTCGGCGCGTCGTGCGTGTCGATGCGCTGGCCGCCGCTGGCGCCGAAGAATGAATCCGGCTGCAGGCGGCTTTCGAGGAAGGAGGTCTCGCGATCGCCCTTGCGCAGACGACCACGCAGGCGATAGGCACCAAAGCCTGCGAGCAGCGCCACCAACACGCCGGCGCCGGGCAGCAGCAGCGGGTTCTCGAGCAGCGAGTCGAAGAAACCAGGTTCCTCGGCAGCGGCCGGCGCTGGCGCCTTGGGTACGGCTGCGGGTGCTGCAGCGGGTGCGGGAGCCGCCGGCGCTGCGGGCGTCACGTCGGCAGCCGGCGCGGCCGCCACCACGATCGGCGCCGCTGCGGACGCGGCCGCGGCTGTCGTAGAGGGTACCCCCGGCAGCGTCGCAATCACCGGCGCAGACGCCGGGGCCGTTGCCACCGCAGGCGTGCCCGCAGGCGCAGAAGCCTGGGACGCGGTGGTCTCGCCCTTGAGCTTCTTCAGTTCCTCGACATTGCGCGACAACTCCGCCACGCGCGTGGCGGCGTCCTTCTTTTCCGCCTCTCTGGACACACTGGCTTCGGGCGCCGAAGCCTTCAGCGCACCCTGGCTCAACGTGAGCTTGTCGGGCGTCGGTGCGGCCGCTTGTTTGCTGTCCTGCACCGAGGCCTGCACGCTGCCCTTGGCCTGGCGTGCCGGCTCCTCGGTCTTCATGGTCGTCACGCCGGAGGCCAGCGCCTGACGATAGGCGGCGAAATCGGCGCTCTGCGCGCGGATGACTTCACGCGCATCCGGCGCCGTGATCTGCTGCGCCGCGTCGGCAGAAGGCACGGTCAGCACTTCGCCGGCCTTGAGGAGGTTCATGTTGTTGCCGATGAACGCGTCCGGATTGCCGCGGAACAGCGCCACCAACATTTGATCGAGCGAGACGTTCGGGCGCTGCACGTTCTTGGCGATGCGGCTGAGCGAATCGCCCGCGCGCACGCGGTATTCATTGCTGCCCGCCGCGGCGGGCGCCGCCGCCACCGCCGCCGGGGCGGGTGTCGGCGCAGCGACTGGCGCGGGCGCGCGTGCCGGCGCAGGCATGTCCGCCTTGGGCGCAGCGCGGCGCTCGGTGCTCGCTGTCCTGGGCGCGCCGCTGACCGCTGGCGGTGAACCGGTCATGGGCTGCGCGGCAGGTGCCGGCGCCGCGGCCTGAGCGGGCGCCGCGCTGGGTGCTGCAGAGATGACCGGTGCCACCGCGGCCGCGGGCGGTGCTGCGGCCAGGTTGCGCGGCGTGCCCGGTGGGTCGAGCAGCATGGTGTACTCACGCACCAGACGGCCGCTGGCCCAGTCCATCTCCAGGATGACATCGACAAAGGGTTCGAGCACCGCGCGGTCGCTGGTCACGCGCAGGTAGGAGCGCCCGTCGGCGCGTTTCATCAACTGCACCTGCGTGCCCGGCAGCACCGGGTTGTAATCCACACCCGCCGCACGATAGGCGTCGGGCGAGGCCACGCGCAGCTTCAGCGTGCTGGCTTCTTCGCTGGACAGGCTGCTGACATCGATCTCTGCACGCAGGGGCTCACCCAGCGCCGACTGCACCGTCAGCCGGCCGAGGCCCAGGGCGTGTGCATTCAGGCCCCATAGGCAGGCGGTGGCGATGGCCAGGCCGCTCAGCGTGAATCGCCCTGCATTCAATCTGCGGTGTTTCAAAGCGTCTCTCCAAGGTGCCGGGCGGAACAGTTCTGTGCCATCCACCAACATCGACCAACTGCACCGGCCAAAGAGGGTCGGAAGGCGGCAACGGCGCGAGCTAAATCACATTGCCGACAAGCATATAGGCTGGCAAGCTCATGCAAATGCTGATGTTCGGGGCCAAACCATCGTGTTTCGGGCCTTTGTCGCACCTTGTTGCCCGGTGGCAACGAACTGCCCCCTGCACCTCAGGCCTCCAACAGGATGCGCAGCATACGCCGCAGCGGCTCGGCCGCACCCCACAACAGCTGGTCGCCGATGGTGAATGCGCCCAGATACTCCGGCCCGAGTGCCATCTTGCGCAGCCGCCCGACCGGAATATCCATGGTTCCGGTGACTGCCACCGGCGTGAGTCGTTGCACGCTGGCCTCGCGCGTGTTCGGCACCAGCTTGACCCAGGCGTTGTCGTTGGCGATCAGGCCTTCGATGTCGGCCAGCGGCACGTCGCGCTTGAGCTTGATGGTCAGAGCCTGGCTGTGGCAGCGCATCGCGCCGACACGCACGCAGATCGAATCGATCGGCGTGGCGGCTGTGCCGAAGCCCGGGCCGCGACCGAGGATCTTGTTGGTCTCGGCGCCGCCCTTCCATTCCTCCAGGCTGGTACCGTCGCCTCGGTCGGCGTCGATCCACGGGATCAGGCTGCCACCCAGCGGCACGCCGAAATTGGCGACCGCCTCGCCCGACAGGCCACGCTGGGCCTCGACCACGCGGCGGTCGATTTCCAGGATCGCCGAGGCCGGGTCGTCCAGAAGCGGGCGCACTGCCGCGTTGAGCGTGCCGTACTGCGTCAGCAGTTCACGCATGTGCTGCGCGCCGCCGCCCGAGGCTGCCTGGTAGGTGGTGCAGCTCATCCATTCCACCAGATCGGCCTTGAACAGCGCACCCACGCCCATCAGCATGCAGCTCACCGTGCAGTTGCCACCGATGTAGTCGCGCACCCCGCGCTTCAGCGCGTCCTTGATGACGTTGAGGTTGACCGGGTCGAGGATGATGACGGCGTCGTCCTGCATGCGCAGCGTCTTCGCAGCGTCGATCCAGTAGCCCTTCCAGCCGGCGGCGCGCAGTTGCGGATAGACCTGCTTGGTGTATTCGCCGCCCTGCGCGGTGATGACGATCTCGCAGCGCTTCAGCGCGGTGATGTCGTAGGCATCGTAGAGCTTGGCTTCGTTCTTCGCCTCGGCCGGCGCAGCGCCGCCGGCATTGCTGGTGGAGAAGAACACCGGCTCGATCAGCGCGAAGTCGCCTTCCGCGCGCATGCGCTCGAGCAATACCGAGCCGACCATGCCGCGCCAGCCGACCAGACCTGTGAGTACCTGCTTTGTCATGACGAACGCCCCGTTGTGATGAAGATTTCTGTTTTCCCCGGCTCGGTTCGCCGGGTTCAGAAGGGGCGAAACGAGACGGAGCTGATCTAGCCCTTGATGATCGTCTTGGTGGTGAGCGCGGCCACGACGGCGTCGCCCATCTCACGCGTGCCCACCTCGCGCGTGCCCTCGGACCAGATGTCCGGCGTGCGCAATCCACTGGCCAACACCTGCTGGACGGCCGACTCGACGCGGTCGGCAGCCTGGGCTTGTTGGAGCGAATAGCGAAGCATCATGGCAGCGGACAAGATTGTAGCCAACGGGTTGGCCACGCCCTTGCCCGCGATGTCCGGCGCGCTGCCGTGGCTGGGTTCGTACAGGCCCTTGTTGCGTGCGTCCAACGATGCCGAGGGCAACATGCCGATCGAGCCGGTCAGCATGGCCGCGGCATCGGACAGGATGTCGCCGAACATGTTGCCGGTGACGACCACGTCGAACTTCTTCGGCGCCTTGACCAGTTGCATCGCGGCGTTGTCCACGTACATGTGGTCGAGTTCCACGTCCGGGTACTGGGCATGCACCTCGGTGACCACGTCCTTCCAGAACTGGAAGGTCTCCAGCACGTTGGCCTTGTCGACGCTGGTCACGCGCTTGCTGCGCTGGCGCGCGGCCTGGAAGGCGACGTGCGCGATGCGCTCGATCTCCGGGCGGCTGTAGCGCATGGTGTCGAAGGCTTCCTCGGCGCCGGGGAAATGCCCGTCCACCGCGGTGCGGCGGCCGCGTGGCTGGCCGAAGTAGATGTCGCCGGTGAGCTCGCGGATGATCAGGATGTCCAGCCCGGCCACCAGTTCGGGCTTCAGGCTCGACGCTCCCGTCAGCTGCGGGTAGCAGATGGCCGGGCGGAAGTTGGCGAACAGCCCGAGGTGCTTGCGCAGCCCCAGGATCGCCTGCTCGGGGCGCAGCGCACGCTCCAACTTGTCGTACTTCCAGTCGCCGACCGCGCCGAAGAGGATGGCGTCGGCCGCCTTCGCCAGCTTCAGGGTGGATTCGGGCAACGGGTGGCCATGGGCTTCGTAGGCGGCGCCGCCCACGGGCGCGGTCTCGGTCTCGAACTTCAGGTCCAGCGCGTTCAGCACCTTCACGGCCTCGGCCATGATCTCGGGGCCGATGCCGTCACCGGGCAGCAGGGCGATCTTCATTCTTGTCTTGCTTTCAATGTCAGGCCAGGCTTCGATGCGCCAGCCAGGGCATCTTCGCCAGCCGTTCGGCCTCGAAGCTGCGGATCTTGTCGGCGTGGCGCAAGGTCAGGCCGATGTCGTCGAAGCCGTTGAGCAGGCAGTACTTGCGAAACGGCTCCACCTCGAAGGGCAGTTCGCTGCCATCGGGCTTGACGATCACCTGCCGCGGCAAGTCGATCGTCAGCGCGTAGCCGACAAAGCCCTTCACCTCGTCGAACAGCCGCGCCACCTGGTCCTCGGGCAGCACCACCGGCAGCAGGCCGTTCTTGAAGCAGTTGTTGAAGAAGATGTCGGCATAGCTGGGTGCGATCAGCGCACGAAAGCCGAACTGCTCCAGCGCCCAGGGCGCGTGCTCGCGGCTGGAACCGCAGCCGAAGTTCTTGCGCGCCAGCAGCACCGAAGCGCCGGCATAACGCGGCTGGTTGAGCACGAAGTCCGGGTTCGGCTTGCGCTGCACGTGTTCCTGGCCGGGCTCGCCCTTGTCCAGGTAGCGCCATTCGTCGAACAGGTTCGGGCCGAAGCCCGAGCGCTTGATCGATTTCAGGAACTGCTTGGGGATGATCGCGTCGGTGTCGACGTTCTCACGGTCCATCGGCGCGACCAGGCCCTTGTGCACGGTGAAGGCTTGCATGGCGGAGAACCTGCTACTTCTTCTTGGCCGCGTTTTCGATGCTGTCACCGGCGTTGGAGATGTCCTTGCCGACGCCGGCAATGGTGTTGCAGCCGGCCAGCATCGCGAGCATGGCCAGCCAGGCGAAAAGTCTCTTCATGAAGTCACTCCTTGATCAACGGTCAGGGTCAAACAAGACGGCGCACATCGACAAAGTGGCCCTGCAGCGCTGCGGCGGCTGCCATGGCCGGGCTGACCAGGTGCGTGCGCCCGCCCGCGCCCTGTCGGCCTTCGAAATTCCGGTTGCTGGTGGAGGCGCAGCGCTCGCCCGGCTCCAGCCGGTCGGCGTTCATCGCCAGGCACATGCTGCAGCCCGGCTCGCGCCATTCGAAGCCTGCACCCTTGAACACCTTGTCCAGGCCCTCGGCCTCGGCCATCGCCTTCACCAGGCCGGAACCGGGCACGACCATCGCCAGCTTCACGTTCGACGCCACCTTGCCGCCGACACGTTTGACCACGGCGGCGGCCTCGCGCAAGTCTTCGATGCGGCTGTTGGTGCACGAGCCGATGAACACCTTGTCGACAAACACGTCGGCCAGCGGCTTGTTCGGCTCCAGGCCCATGTAGGCCAGCGCGCGCTCGATGGCGCCGCGCTTGACCGCATCCTTCTCCTTGTCGGGATCGGGCACGCGGTCTTCGATGGACAGCACCATTTCTGGGCTGGTGCCCCAGGTGACCTGCGGGCGGATGGTCGCGGCGTCGAGCTCGACCACCGCATCGAAGTGCGCACCAGGGTCCGAATGCAGCGTGCGCCAGTAGGCCACCGCCTGCTCCCATTCGAGGCCGCCGACAAAGCGCCCGGTGATGCGGTCGGTGCCCGGCGCAAAGGGCCGGCCCTTGACGTAGGCAATGGTCTTGTCGTCCACCGCCACCAGCCCGGCGCGCGCGCCGGCCTCGATGGCCATGTTGCACACCGTCATGCGCCCTTCCATGCTCAAGGCACGGATGGCAGCAGCCGGCGAATTCGATCGTGCTGCCGGTGCCGCCGGCGGTACCGATGCGCCCGATGATGGCCAGCACGATGTCCTTGGCCGTGACGCCGCGCTGCACCTGGCCGTCGACCTTGATGAGCAGGTTCTTGGCCTTCTTGGCCAGCAAGGTCTGCGTGGCCAGCACATGCTCGACCTCGCTGGTGCCGATGCCATGCGCCAGCGCACCGAAGGCGCCATGCGTGCTGGTGTGCGAATCGCCGCACACCACGGTCATGCCCGGCAGCGTGGCGCCCTGCTCCGGCCCGATGACATGCACGATGCCCTGACGCTTGTCCAGGAAGGGAAAGTACGCCGCCGCGCCGAAAGCCTTGATGTTGTCGTCGAGCGTGGTCACCTGCAGCTTGCTGATCGGGTCGCGGATGCCGTCGTAGCCATCCGACCAGCCGGTGGTCGGCGTGTTGTGGTCGGCCGTGGCCACGATGGAGCTGATGCGCCACACCGGCCGATCGGCCAGTCGCAGCCCCTCGAAGGCCTGCGGGCTGGTGACTTCGTGCACCAGGTGGCGGTCGATGTAGAGCACCGAGGTGCCGTCTTCCTCGGTATGGACGACATGTTCGTCCCACAGTTTGTCGTAGAGCGTTCTCGCGGTCATGGCTTCACCTTCCAGCCGCCTATTGTCGCCTGTCATGCAGACGCGGACTCAGGGCGGCGCGGCCAGCGTCGCCCAGGCTTCCACCGGTATCCGTGCCACGACGATCCAGGACGACCCCTTGGGCAGCAGCACCGCGGCCTCACCCTCGGCCAGGTGCGGCGGCCCGGCCACCGAGCGAAAGGGCGTGCCGTGGCCGAACAGCCAGCGGTTGCGACCGGGATCCACCGGCCGCGCCAACAGCGGCTTGAGTCCCGGGTAGTCCCCGCCCTCCACTTCACGCATCTGCGGCGTCGGCGTTGCGCGCGCAAAGACCAGCCGGGCATGCTCCATCGTGCGGCACATCGGGCTGGCCAGCACCTCGCCCGTCGCCAGACGAAGATCGCGAATGCGCTCGCCCATGACCTGCGCGTCGATGCGACCCTTGTCGTTCAGCGGCCTTTGGTTGGCGCAGTCGTTGTAACCCTGCATCCGGCTGTCGTTCTTCGAGAAATCGGTGGCGGTGTGGCGAAAGTAGATGACATAGCCGCCGCCGCGCAGCGCCGACACCAGCTTTGGCCCTTCCAATGCGTGGCCCGTCTGAGGCGCTGACGACTCGGTGCTGGTAATGCCTGCAGCACTGGATTGCAGCGGGGCCATGACCACGGCCGTCAGCGCGGCGGCAGCGATGGCGAACACCACCAGACCTCGATTCATCACGACTGCTCCCGAAAGGCGATGCCGCAGTTTGACGCGAAGGCAGCCGCCATGGCACACATCGCAGCCAATGTCGGGCCGACAACGTGGCCAATCCAGCGATCGTCCCGGCGGCGAAACGCCGCATCAACCGAGCGCTGCAATCACCTCATCGGGCGCCTGCACCAACTCGATCAACACACCTTCACCGCCCACCGGAAACTGTTCGTTGCCCTTGGGGTGGATGAAGCAGATGTCGTGGCCGGCCGCGCCCTTGCGGATGCCACCCGGCGCGAAGCGCACGCCGTTGGCCGTCATCCAATCCACCGCCTTGGGCAGGTCGTCCACCCACAGACCGACGTGGTTCAGCGGCGTGCTGTGCACCGCCGGCTTCTTGTCCGGGTCGAGCGGCTGCATCAGGTCGACCTCGACCGCGTGCGCGCCTTCGCCCAGCGCACAGATGTCCTCGTCGACGTTCTCGCGCTCGCTGACGAACGTGCTCTTCACGCTCAGGCCGAAGATGTCGACCCACAGCGAGCGCAACTTCTGCTTGTCGGGCCCGCCGATGGCGATCTGCTGCACGCCCAGGATGCGAAAGGGTTTGTCGTTCATGGCCGCGCTCCTTCAGGCAAAGCGCAGGATCGGCTGGTCCACCGCCAGGCTTTCGCCGCGCTCGACCATCACCTCGGCGACGGTGCCGTCCTGCAAGGCGGTGAGGATGTTCTCCATCTTCATCGCCTCGATCACCGCCAGCCGCTCGCCGGCCTGCACCGTCTGCCCCGGCTTGACGACGATGTCGGCCAGCAGCCCCGGCATCGGCGAGAGCAGGAAGCGGCTCATGTCGGGCGGCGCCTTGAAGGGCATGCGGCGCAACAGCTCGGCGGCGCGCGCGCTCATCACCTGCGCTTCGATGCGCAGGCCGTTGTGGTCGACGCGCAGCCACAGCCCGTGGCGTTCGACCTGCGCAGTGAACGGGCGACCATTGCAACTGCCGCTGGCGCGGATGCCTCCGAACTGCCAGTGGTTCTCGATCGCGTAGGCACGCCCCGCCAGGGTGACCAGGGTGGTCAGGCGCGACCCCTCCACGCTGATGCTCACCGGCACATGCTCGTGTTCACCCTCCTGACCCTTGACGACGACCACGAACTCGTTGCCGATGACCGCGCGGTGCCCGGCAAGCTGACCGCTGATGCCCGAGGCGCGTTCGAGGTAGCGGCGGTAGGCCGCTGCGGCCAGCGCCACCAGGAAGTCAGGGTCCTCGTGCGGCACGTCTTCGGCGCGGAATCCGTGCGCGTAGTGCTCGGCGATGAAACCGGTGTTGAAGTCGCCGGCGACGAACTTCGGGTGCGCCAGCAGCGCCGCCTGGAAGGGGATGTTGCTGGACACGCCGCGGATGACGAAGCCATTGAGCGCCTCGCGCATCCTGGCGATGGCGTCATCGCGGTCCAGGCCGTGCACGATGAGCTTGGCGATCATCGAGTCGTAGTACATCGGGATCTCGCCGCCCTCGTAGACGCCGGTATCGACACGCACGCCGCCACCTTCCGGCACCGGCATCGCGGCTTCCATGGTCTGCGTCGGCGGCAGATAGCGCACGAGCCGGCCGGTGGACGGCAGGAAGCCTCGGAACGGGTCTTCGGCATTGATGCGGCATTCCATCGCCCAGCCGCGCCGCGGGAATCTGCGCCTGCGTGAAGGGCAGCTTCTCGCCCGCCGCGACGCGGATCATCTGCTCCACCAGGTCGATGCCGGTGATGCTTTCGGTGACCGGATGCTCGACCTGCAGCCGCGTGTTCATCTCCAGGAAGTAGAAGCTCTGGTCCTTGCCGACCACGAACTCCACCGTGCCCGCGCTCTGGTACTTGACCGCCCGCGCCAGCGCCACCGCCTGCTCGCCCATGGCCTTGCGCGTGGCTTCGCTGATGAAGGGCGACGGCGCCTCCTCGATCACCTTCTGGTGGCGGCGCTGGATGCTGCATTCACGCTCGTGCAGATAGACGATGTTGCCGTGCGCGTCGCCCAGCACCTGGATCTCGATGTGGCGCGGGCTCTCGACGAACTTCTCGATGAACACGCGGTCGTCGCCGAAGCTGCTCCTGGCCTCGTTGCGGCAGGAGCTGAAGCCCTCGAAAGCCTCCTTGTCGTTGAAGGCCACGCGCAGGCCCTTGCCGCCGCCTCCGGCGCTGGCCTTGATCATCACCGGGTAGCCGATGTCCTTGGCGATGACCACCGCCTGTTCGGGCGATTCGATCGCCTCGTTCCAGCCGGGGATGGTGTTGACCTTGGCTTCGAGCGCGAGCTTCTTCGACGCGATCTTGTCGCCCATGGCGGCGATCGAATAGTGCTTCGGACCGATGAAGACAATGCCTTGTTCCTCGACGCGGCGCGAAAAGTCCTCGTTCTCCGACAGGAAGCCGTAGCCGGGGTGCACGGCTTGCGGCACCCGGTGGCCTTGCAGGCCTCGATGATCTTGTCGGCCACCAGATAACTTTCGCGGCTGGGCGCCGGGCCGATGAACACCGCTTCGTCGGCCAGTTCGACATGGCGCGCGTCGCGGTCGGCCTCGGAATACACCGCCACGGTGGCGATGCCCATCTTCTTCGCCGTCTTGATGACGCGGCAGGCGATCTCTCCGCGGTTGGCGATGAGGATCTTCTTGAACATCAGTGAACTCCATCGAAGAGGGCTTCGGGTTGCGATGCCTGATTCCCAAGCAGCAACTTCTGAATTCTTTCCACACGATCGATTCAAGGCACCGGGGTCATCCCGGCAGCCTTGGCGGCGCCGACATCGAAGGTCATCGTGACCGGGCAGCCGGCGGCAGCGGCGATGCGCTCGATCAATGCGTCGGCGAAGTCGGCTCCAGCGTCTCGAAAGCGGCCCAGCGCTTGGGCCACGAGGTCGGCACGGTCCACGACCAACTCCTTGCTGCGCAACAGACTTTCCAGCGCCGCAGCCACTTGCGCGCGGCCGAGTCCGTAGCTGCCCGACAGCACCCACACCAGTTCCAGCACCGCCACCACCGGAACGAAGCCCGGCTCCTCGCCAGTGAATGACTCGATCAGCCGGGTCGCTCGCGCAGACTGGCGCGGATCGTCCTGCATGACGTAGCGCACCAGCACGTTGGTGTCCAGGCCCGTCACTTCGTGCGCGCCGAGCGGATCGCCGCGCGGCCCCTGGAGCGCAGGCCGGCCGCCGCGCCGCGCTTGGCGATGGTGCGATTCATCTCCTCGATGGACACGGTGCGCGCAGCCTTGCCAAACATCCCCTTCAGCTCGCGCACCGAACGCGTGGCCGCCAGGATCTCGAAACGGCCCGGCTCGATCTGCACGAACTCGACGCGGTCGCCCGTTTGCACGTTCAGCGACCGCCGAACGTCCGCGGGAATGGTGATCTGGCCCTTGCTGGTCAGCGTGGCGGTCGTCATGATCGTCTCCGGTTTGCCTTACCTTATTGTAAGGAAATGCCAAGCGTGTCGAGGCTACTCGCACTCACAGCGGAATGTTCCCGTGCTTGCGCCACGGGTTGTCGAGCTTCTTGTCCTTCAGCATCGCCAGGCTGCGGCAGATGCGCTTGCGCGTCTCGTGCGGCTGGATCACGTCGTCGATGAAGCCGCGCGCGCCGGCGACGAAGGGGTTGGCGAAGCGCGCCTTGTATTCGGCCTCGCGCGCGGCCAGCTTGGCCGGGTCGCCCTTGTCCTCGCGGAAGATGATCTCCACCGCGCCCTTGGCGCCCATCACCGCGATCTCGGCATTCGGCCAGGCGAAGTTGACGTCGCCGCGCAGGTGCTTGCTGCTCATCACGTCGTAGGCGCCGCCGTAGGCCTTGCGCGTGATCACCGTCACCTTGGGCACCGTGCATTCGGCATAGGCGTACAGCAGCTTGGCGCCGTGCTTGATGATGCCGCCGTACTCCTGCGCGGTGCCGGGCATGAAGCCGGGCACGTCGACGAAGGTCACGACCGGGATGTTGAAGGCGTCGCAGAAGCGCACGAAGCGCGCCGCCTTGATGCTGCTCTTGATGTCCAGGCAGCCGGCCAGCACCATCGGGTTGTTGGCGACGATGCCCACGCTCTGCCCGTCCAGCCGCGCGAAGCCGATGACGATGTTCTTGGCGTGGTCGCGCTGCAGCTCGAAGAAGTCGCCGTCGTCCACCACCTTGTAGATCAGCTCCTTGATCTCGTAGGGCTTGTTCGGGTGGTCGGGCACCAGCGTGTCCAGGCTCATGTCCAGCCGCTCGGCCGGGTCGCCGCTGGGACGCACCGGCGGCTTCTCGCGGTTGTTCAGCGGCAGGTAGTTGAAGAAGCGGCGCAACAGCGCGATGGCCTCGACATCGTTCTCGAAGGCCAGGTCGGCGACGCCGCTCTTGCCGGTGTGCGTGCCCGCGCCGCCCAGCTCCTCGGCCGTCACCTCCTCGTGCGTCACGGTCTTCACCACTTCGGGGCCGGTGACGAACATGTAGCTGCTGTCCTTCACCATGAAGATGAAGTCGGTCATCGCCGGTGAGTACACCGCGCCGCCGGCACACGGCCCCATGATCATGCTGATCTGCGGGATCACGCCGCTGGCCATGACGTTGCGCTGGAACACGTCGGCATAACCGCCGAGCGAGGCCACGCCTTCCTGGATGCGCGCGCCGCCGCTGTCGTTGAGGCCGATGACCGGCGCACCGACCTTCATCGCCTGGTCCATGACCTTGCAGATCTTCTCGGCATGCGCTTCGCTCAGCGCGCCGCCGAAGACGGTGAAGTCCTGGCTGAAGACGAAGACCAATCGGCCGCTGATCATGCCGTAGCCGGTGACCACGCCGTCGCCCGGCGGCCGGTTGTCCTGCATGCCGAAGTCGGCACAGCGGTGCTCGACGAACATGTCCCATTCCTCGAAGCTGCCGGCGTCGAGCAGCAGCTCCAGGCGTTCGCGCGCCGTCAGCTTGCCCTTGGCATGCTGCGCGTCGATGCGCTTGGCCCCGCCACCGGCGCGTGCCGCCTCGCGCTTGCGTTCGAGCTGTTCAATGATGTCGTGCATGGATCACCTTGTGGTCATGTGTTGTACGGGCTTTGGCCGTATCCGCCGCCAGCAGCAGCGTCACGGCGGACTGGGCAATCGCCACATGCCGCCGCCAGCCGCGGCCATCCCGGGCCGGCAGCCGCTGCAGCCAGCGCAAGCGCCGCGTCGCATGGACGACGAGCTCGCGCACCGGCGAGCGTTCGCGCGCCAGTTCGGTGCTCAGCCTGTCGATCACGACGGCCTGCTGCGCCTGCAGGTGCACGCGAATCAGTCTGGCGCTGGAATGCAGATAGGCCAGCCAGTCGCGTGCCTGGGCCTGCTCCAACGACATCACTTCCAGCGGGTCGTCCTCGAAATCGATCATCGCCAGCGTTTCGCCCTGGGCGATGAAATTGCGCGCGAAGGCCTGACTGAGGTACTGGCCGCGTGCGTGCAACTCCACCAGGCACTGCAGGCCGCGCTGCCACCAAAGCAGCGCCTCGTCGCAGCGCAGCAGCGCGTCCAGCCGCGATGCACCCAGGTAGCGCTGCACGAAGAAGTCATCCTCCACATGCAACAACTGCGGCACAGGCACGGCGGCTTGGGCCAGCTTGCGAAGCCGCGCCACCTCGGTCCGTTGTGCATGCGCGCCGCCGTGGGCCGGCACCGCACGCAGCACGGGTACGCGGGCCAGCTGCGCGAAACCATCGAACAGCCGATAGCGCCAGGTTCCGCGCGGCGCACGCTGGCCCTTGACCACCACGCTGCCTTGGCTGGTCGCGTGGAACACCTCGGTGCGCTGCGATCGCCAGCGTGCGCTGGCGCGCAATCGGTCCAGCTTCTCCGCAGTCAGCATGAATGTCCCCTGCGACGCGCTGCCGAACTCACCTTGGGATCGGTCCGGCGTCGTCATGCCACACCGCCGCAGTTCCTCTGCGCCAGCGGCGGCGCGACTGCGGCCGGCAGACCCATCTGGTCCAACAGTCGGCGCGCGGCGACCGAGGGCAGCAACTGTCCGGCTTCGACCTGCTGCAGCATCGTCGGCAGCGCGGCGCGCACCTGCGCGTGCTGCCTGAAGGCCGTGCGCAGGCCGGCATCGATGCGCTCCCACATCCACGCCTTGTTCTGCTGCAGCCGCCGCGCGGCCCATCGACCATTGGCCGTCTGCAGTTCACGAAATCGCGACACCAGCGCCCAGAACTCATCCAGACCCTGGGCCTTCAGCGCGCTGAGTTGCAACACCTGCGCGTGCCACACCGCCGTGTCGTGCTGGGCGTGCTCGGGATGCCCGTGCTGGCCGAACAGGCGCAGCGCCGAGGCGATCTGGGCGCGCGCCCGCGTGGCGGCATCGGCATCCAGATCGGCCTTGTTGATGAGCACCAGGTCGGCCAGCTCCATCACGCCCTTCTTGATGGCCTGCAGATCGTCGCCGGCGTTCGGCAACTGCATCAGAACGAACATGTCGGTCATACCGGCCACCGCAATCTCGCTCTGGCCCACACCGACGGTTTCGACGATGACGATGTCGTAGCCCGCCGCCTCGCATACGCGCATCGCCTCGCGCGTGGTCTCGGCCACGCCACCGAGCGTGCCGGAGGCCGGACTCGGCCGGATGAAAGCCATGTCGTGCACCGACAGCCGCTCCATGCGCGTCTTGTCGCCCAGGATCGAGCCGCCGGAGACGCTGCTCGACGGGTCCACCGCCAGCACGGCGACACGGTGGCCGCGCGCGATCAGCCACAGGCCCAGCGCTTCGATGAAGGTGCTCTTGCCCACGCCAGGCACGCCGCTGATGCCCAGCCGGAAGGCGCCGCCGGCATGCGGCAACAGCGCATCGAGCAGTGCGTCGGCGCGCTGCCGGTGGTCCGCGCGCGTCGATTCCAGCAGCGTGATGGCCTTGGCGATGGCGCGGCGCTGCGCCGCGCCGGGCGCACCCAGCAGCGCCTGCGCCAACGCCTGATCGTCCACGAAAGTCATCGCTGCGCCGCCGACCTTCAGGCCTTGACTTGGGCTTCGCGGATCTGTTCGAGCACGTCCTTCGCACTCGCCGGAATCGGCGTGCCCGGACCGTAGATGCCCTTCACCCCCGCGGCATAGAGGAAGTCGTAGTCCTGTCGCGGCACCACGCCGCCGACGAAGACCACGATGTCGTCGGCGCCCTGCACGCGCAAGGCATCGACGATCGCCGGCACCAGCGTCTTGTGGCCGGCAGCGAGCGTGCTCACGCCCACCGCATGCACATCGTTCTCGATCGCCTGGCGCGCACATTCCTCGGGCGTCTGGAACAGCGGGCCCATGTCCACGTCGAAGCCCAGGTCGGCGAAGGCGGTGGCCACCACCTTGGCACCGCGGTCGTGGCCGTCCTGGCCGAGCTTGGCGATCATCACGCGCGGGCGGCGGCCCTGCGCCTCGGCAAAGACTTCGATCTCGCGCTTGAGCTTGTCCCAGCCTTCGGCCGAGTCGTAGGCTGCGGCATACACACCGCTGACCTGCTGGATGTTGGCGCGGTGCCGGCCGAAGACCTGCTCCAGCGCATCACTGATTTCGCCCACCGTGGCACGCGCACGCACGGCGTCGATGCTCAGGGCCAGCAGGTTGCCGCTGTTCGACTCGGCCGCGTGTGTCAGCGCGGCCAATGCAGCACGCAGCCTGGCGTCGTCGCGCGAGGCCTTCACCGCCTTCAGCCGCTCGATCTGCGCCAGGCGCACCTGCACGTTGTCGATGTCGCGCGCTTCGATCGGGTCTTCTTCCTTCAGCCGGTACTTGTTGACGCCGACGATGACGTCGCGGCCGGCGTCGATGCGCGCCTGCTTCTGCGCCGCACTGGCCTCGATCTTCAGCTTGGCCCAGCCCGAATCCACCGCCTTGGTCATGCCACCGAGCGCCTCGACCTCTTCGATCAGCGTCCAGGCCGCGTCGGCCATGTCCTGCGTCAGCTTTTCCATCATGTAGCTGCCGGCCCACGGGTCGACGACGCTGGTGATGTGCGTTTCTTCCTGCAGGATCAACTGCGTGTTGCGGGCGATGCGCGCGGCTGTTTCGGTGGGCAGGGCGATGGCCTCGTCGAAGCTGTTGGTGTGCAGACTTTGTGTGCCACCGAAAACCGCCGCCATGGCCTCGACCGTGGTGCGCACGATGTTGTTGTACGGGTCTTGCGCGGTCAGGCTCCAGCCGCTGGTCTGGCAATGGGTGCGCAACATCAGGCTCTTCTGGCTCTTGGCGCCGAAGCCTTTCATGATGCGGCACCAGAGCAGGCGCGCCGCGCGCATCTTGGCGATCTCCAGATAGAAGTTCATGCCGATGGCCCAGAAGAAGCTCAGGCGCGGCGCGAACTCGTCGACGTCCAGGCCCTTGGCCAACGCCGTCTTCACGTACTCCTGGCCGTCGGCCAGCGTGAACGCCAGCTCCAGCGCCTGGGTCGCGCCAGCCTCCTGCATGTGGTAACCCGAAATGCTGATCGAGTTGAACTTCGGCATCTTCTGCGCGGTGTATTCGATGATGTCGCCGACGATGCGGATCGATGCCTCTGGCGGATAGATGTAGGTGTTGCGGACCATGAACTCCTTGAGGATGTCGTTCTGGATGGTGCCGCTCAAGGCGTCTTGCGCCACGCCCTGCTCCTCGGCCGCGACCACGTAACCGGCCAGGATCGGCAGCACCGCGCCGTTCATCGTCATGCTCACGCTCACCTTGTCGAGCGGGATGCCGGTCGAACAGGATCTTCATGTCCTCGACCGAATCGATGGCGACACCGGCCTTGCCCACGTCGCCGGTGACGCGCGCATGGTCCGAGTCGTAGCCGCGGTGTGTGGCCAGGTCGAAGGCCACCGACACGCCTTGTGCGCCGCCGGCCAGCGCCTGGCGATAGAAGGCGTTCGACTCCTCTGCGGTGGAGAACCCGGCGTACTGGCGGATGGTCCAGGGCCGCACGGCGTACATCGTCGCCTGCGGGCCGCGCACGAAGGGTTCGAAACCGGGCAGCGTGTCGGCATGCGGCAGCCCTTGCAGGTCGGCAGCGGTGTACAGCGGCTTGACGGTGATGCCTTCGGGCGTGACCCAGTTCAACGCATCGAGCTGCCCGCCCGGCGCGGACTTCGCGGCCGCCTTGGCCCAGGCGTCGAGTGCGGCCGCTTTGTCATGCTTCACGGGGTCGGACATTCGGCTCTCCTGTCGCGGCGCCGTGGCGCCGGGGTGTGCCGTCACGGCCACCGTGACAGGCGTTTTCAAGTGTCGCGCAAAACCTGGCTCCGCTTTGCCACCGGTCGGCCGAATCGGCCCCGGGGGCAAGGCGCGCAACCGCGATCGTCGACGCCCCTGTATTATCCATAATTATGAATTCAGAAAACGGCAACCGCTGAGATGGGTGCACCGCCACGCACCGCACCGCGCGACAGCGCCGGCCGCCATGCGGCCCAGGCGCTGTCGCCGCGCGCGCTGTACCAGGAAGTGGCGGACCGCCTGCGCCAGCAGATCTTCGATCGCACGCTCGAACCGGGTCACTGGATCGACGAGATGAAGCTGAGCGCCGAGTTCGGTATCAGTCGCACGCCTCTGCGTGAGGCGCTGAAGGTGCTGGCCGTCGAAGGCCTGGTGACGATGAAGCTGCGCCGCGGCGCCTACGTGACCGACGTGTCGCGCGACGACGTGGCCCAGGTCTATCACCTGCTGGCGCTGCTGGAAAGCGACGCGGCGGCGTGGGTGGCCGGGCACGCCGACGAAGCGCAGCGTGGGCAGCTGCGCGTGCTGCATGCCAAACTGGAGAAGCAGGTGCGCCAGCGCGAGGCCTTCTTTGCCGCCAACGAAATGTTCCACATGGCCTTGCTCGACATCGCCGGCAATCGCTGGGCCACGCAGATCGTCAGCGACCTGCGCAAGGTGATGAAGCTGAACCGCCATCATTCGCTCTTCAAGCACGGACGATTGGCCGATTCGCTCGCCGAGCATCAGGTGCTGATGCAGGCCATCGATGCGAAAGACGCGGAGCGAGCGCGCCGGCTGATGCAGGCGCATTTCGAAAGCGGCCTCGAGGCGGCCGCAGGCTGAGCTTGGGCGGCGCGGCCGCGGCCGACGTCGGCCGCAGGCACGCAAGCAAGACCAGCGGCCAGGCCGGCGTTCAGCGCGGCGTCGGCTTCGAATCCTGGGCCACCAAGCCGGCCACGTCCTCTTCGATCAAGGCCCAGAAGGGGTTGCTGCGCAGTCGCGTCAGCGAACCCAGCGCTATCGTGATGGCGCCGTTTTCGCCGCGCAGCAACCACGAGCCGATGCTCGGGATGCCGTCGCGTCCACTGCCCCGGACAAAGCCGTAGACCGGATCGTCGCCCGGAAACGGCAGTGCGACATGGCCCAGCGACACCAGGCTCGCGGGCCAGTCCAGCGTGGTGGCGCGCATCTCGCGGCCACCGTCCGGGGCCAGTCGCAGCACGCCGACGCGGGGGCTCGAGGTCTCGGCATTGCTGACGATGTCGAGGGTATAGCCGCGCGGTCCCGCTTGCAGCCGATCGATGAGCGCGCGCGCCGCGGGCCGCGCCACGCCGCGCAGATCCGGCAGGCGATTGATATCGAACATGACCAGTCGATGCTTGGGATCCCGCAGCCGAGCGTACAACCTGTCGGCCACGCCATCGGAGCCGACAGTGGAATCGACCACCGATTGCCAGGTCACCACCGGCGGCAGTTGCGCCAGCCGCCCGGCGCGCTCGGCATCTGCCAATGAGCGTTCCAGTGCGCGCGTGGCACGGTTGATCTGCCGCGACGCGTTCACCGAAAAGGAGTTGTACTTGTACGGGTCGAACTCCGGCGCCACCGCCTGCCAGCGCACCTTTTCGAGCACCGGCAGCGGCAGCACATGGAACACGTCGATGAGTTCGGCCAAGGCCGCCACCGGCGTCAGCTCGATCGCCGGAGAGACCAGCAGCACGCGGTCGGGCCGGCGCAGCGCGGGGTCAGCCAGCGCATCCAGCGCGTACTGCATGGCCAGCGTCGCGCCCGACGAATAGCCGCCGACATAGAAAGGCTGGTTCTTCGGCGCACGCGCCGCCACATCCGCCGCGGCGATGCGCACGGCCGCCGTCCAGTCGCGCGCGTCCATCTCGGTCATCATCGAGGGCAAGGTGCCGTGGCCGGGCAGCCGCAACACCGTCACCTCGAAGCCCTTGGCATGCAGCGCATAGGCCATGGCGCGCATCGAATAGGGCGAATCGGTCAGGCCATGCATCAGCAATGCATGGCCCATCGGCTGCGGCGGGCTCAGGCGGAACGTGCGGTTGTAGGGCGCGCCATCGGCCAGCCGATGCAGCCAGCCCGTCTTGTTGAAGCGGCTGTTGGCCAGCGTGTCGGCCGCATCGGCGCAGTCGGTGGTGGTCACCGCCGCCAGGGCGCCGCTGGCGCACGACGCATGCGTGCCGTCACGCGCCCAAGTCTGGGTCTTGGCGTTCAGCTCATCGAAGAGCTCGGACTCGAGTTTTCGGTAAGCCTCGAAATCGATGCCCGCATGCCGGGCCGCCGAAAACTCCTTGTGCAACAGCTCGGTATGCCATGGCTGCAGCGGCGGCAGCGCACTCACCGCGAAGAGAGTGAAGCCGAAGGCAATAGCCAGGGCCAGCGCCAGCAGCGCGAGCACGCCACCGATGGCCCAGCGCAGGAGGCGCGGCAACCGCCGCGACCGCCGGATCAACGCTGGGCCAAGGGCACGACGTTGCGCGACACCGCGCCGGCATACAGCTGGCGCGGCCGGCCGATCTTGTACTCCGGGTCGGCAATCATCTCGTTCAGCTGGGCGATCCAGCCGACCGTGCGCGCCAGCGCGAAGATGGCCGTGAACAGGCTCACCGGAATGCCGATGGCGCGTTGCACGATGCCGGAATAGAAGTCGACGTTGGGGTAGAGCTTGCGCGACACGAAGTAGTCGTCCTCGAGCGCGATCTTCTCCAGCGCCATGGCCAGCTTGAACAGCGGGTCGTCGTGCAGGCCCAGCGCCTCGAGCACCTCGTGGCAGGTTTCGCGCATCAGCTTGGCGCGCGGGTCGTAGTTCTTGTAGACGCGGTGGCCGAAGCCCATCAGCTTGACGCTGGAGTTCTTGTCCTTGACCTGCTTGATGAACTCGCCGATCTTCTCGACACCGCCGTTCTTCTGGATGTCCTCCAGCATGTTCAGCGCCGCTTCGTTGGCGCCGCCGTGCGCGGGGCCCCACAGGCAGGCCACGCCGGCAGCGATGGCCGCGAACGGGTTGGTGCCCGAACTGCCGCACAGCCGCACCGTGCTGGTGGAGGCGTTCTGTTCATGGTCGGCGTGCAGGATGAAGATGCGGTCCATCGCGCGCACGAGCACGTCGTTCGGTTCGTAGGGCTCGCATGGCGTGGCGAACATCATGCGCATGAAGTTGGCCGCGTAGCCCAGGTTGTTCTGCGGGTACATGTAGGGCTGGCCGGCCGAGTACTTGTAGGCCATGGCCACCAGCGTGGGCATCTTCGCGATCAGGCGGATGGCGGAGACATCGCGGTGCACCGGGTTGTTGATGTCGGTGCTGTCGTGATAGAAGGCCGACAAGCCGCCCACCAGCCCCGTCATCACCGCCATCGGATGCGCGTCGCGGCGGAAGCCGCGCAGGAAGAACTGCATCTGCTCGTTGACCATGGTGTGGTTGTTGACGAGCTTGTGGAAGTCCTTCTGCTGCTTCTCGTTCGGCAGTTCGCCGTACAGCAGCAGGTAGCAGGTGTCGAGGAAGTCGCACTGCGTGGCGAGCTGCTCGATCGGGTAGCCGCGGTACAGAAGCTCGCCCTTGTCGCCATCGATGTAGGTGATGGTCGAGTTGCACGAGGCCGTGGACAGGAAGCCCGGGTCGTAGGTGAACTTGCCGGTCTGCGCGTAGAGCTTGCGGATGTCGATCACATCCGGCCCGATGCTGCCCTTGTAGACCGGCAAGTCCATCGTCGGGCTGCCGTCGGAGAACGACAAGGTGGCTTTCACATCGGACAGGGACATCATGGTGTTCTTCCTTCTGTAGAAAGCGCCGCCGCGGGGCGGCGCAACATGGTCAACACTTCGCTCACCTCGGGGTGGTCCAACGTGTTCGGCAGTTCGGTGCGCCGCAGCAGCAGATCCAGCAGATCATTGTCAGCAAGCTCCATCAACCACTTCAGCCCTTCGGCCTGGCGCCAGGTCAAGCATTCTTCGTGCCGCCGGAAAAAATCCTGGATGAACAGGTCGTTCTCCAGCAAGCCACGGCGGCAAGCCCACTTCAGCCGGCTCATGGCCCGCTCGTCGATCAAGCTGTCCACGCCCCGCCTTGCTGCATTCTGACCCGAAATCGCTCAGATTGTGCGCCGCACAATCATCTCTTTGATCTTGCCGATGGCGCGGGTCGGATTCAAGCCCTTGGGGCAGACATCGACGCAGTTCATGATGGTGTGGCAGCGGAACAGTCGATACGGGTCTTCCAGGTTGTCCAGCCGTGCAGCGGTGTCCTGGTCGCGGCTGTCGACGATGAAACGGTAGGCCTGCAGCAACCCGGCCGGGCCGACGAACTTGTCCGGGTTCCACCAGAAGCTGGGGCAGCTGGTCGAGCAGCTTGCACACAGGATGCATTCGTACAGGCCGTTCAGCTCGTCGCGCTCCTGCGGCGACTGCAGCCGCTCCTTCTCGGGCGGCGGCGTGTCGTTCACCAGGTAGGGCTTGATCGAGTTGTACTGGGTGAAGAACTGCGTCATGTCGACGATCAGGTCGCGCACCACCGGCAGCCCGGGCAGCGGCTTGAGCACGATCGTGCCCGGCAGCGTGCGCATGTTGGTCAGGCAGGCCAGGCCGTTCTTGCCGTTGATGTTCATCGCATCGGAGCCGCACACGCCTTCGCGGCAGGAGCGCCGGAAACTCAAGGACGGATCGACCGCTTTCAGCTTCATCAGCGCGTCCAGCAACATGCGCTCCGAGCCGTCGAGCTCGACCTGGATCGTCTGCATGTAGGGCTTGGCGTCCGCGTCCGGGTCGTAGCGGTAGATCTGGAAACTGCGTTGGGTCATGCTGGGCTCTTTGGGACTTTCAGTGGCGTCGTGGCGGCGCGGAGCTAGAACGTGCGCACCTTGGGCGGCACGCTGTCAACGGTCAGCGGTTTCAGCTGCACCGGCTTGTAGTCCAGCCGGTCGCCCTGCGAGTACCACAGCGTGTGCTTCATCCAGGTCGCGTCGTTGCGCCCGAGCGGGAACTCGGGGCTGTCGGCATAGTCGTTGACGGTGTGCGCGCCGCGGCTTTCATGCCGTGCTGCGGCCGAGACGATGGTGGCGCGCGCGGCCTCGATCAGGTTCTCGACTTCGAGTGCCTCGATGCGTGCGGTGTTGAAGACCTGGCTCTTGTCCTTCAGCGTGATGGCCTGGACTCGCTCAGCCAGTGCCGCGATCTTGCTCACGCCTTCGTCCATGCTGGCCTGCGTGCGGAACACACCGGCATGAAACTGCATGGTGCTGCGAATGTCGTTGGCCACGTCCTGTGCGTATTCGCCCGACGTGCTGGCGTCCAGCCGCGCCAGGCGCGCCAGCGAGGCGTCGGCCGCGTCGTCGGGCAGCGGTTTGTGCGCCTTGGTCTTGCCCACCTGGTCGACGATGTGCAAGCCCGCGGCGCGGCCGAACACCAGCAGATCGAGCAGCGAGTTGGTGCCCAGGCGGTTGGCCCCGTGCACGCTGACGCAGGAACATTCGCCCACAGCGTAGAAGCCGTTGACGACGTTGTTCGGATTGCCATTCTTGGGCGCCACCACCTGGCCATGGATGTTGGTGGGGATGCCACCCATCTGGTAGTGGATGGTCGGCACCACCGGGATCGGCTCCTTGGTGATGTCGACGTTGGCGAAGTTGTGGCCGATCTCGAACACGCTGGGCAGGCGCTTCATGATCGTCTCGGCGCCCAGGTGCGTCATGTCGAGCTGGATGTAGTCCTTGTTCGGGCCGCAGCCGCGGCCTTCCTTGATCTCCTGGTCCATGCAGCGCGAGACGAAGTCGCGCGGCGCCAGGTCCTTCAGCGTCGGCGCATAACGTTCCATGAAACGCTCACCGTCGCTGTTGCGCAGAATCGCGCCTTCGCCGCGGCAGCCTTCGGTGAGCAGCACGCCGGCGTTGTGCACGCCGGTGGGGTGAAACTGCCAGAACTCCATGTCCTCCAGCGGGATGCCGGCGCGCGCGGCCATGCCCAGGCCGTCGCCGGTGTTGATGAAGGCGTTGGTGCTGGCGGCGTAGATGCGCCCCGCCCCGCCTGTGGCGAAGAGCGTGGTCTTGGCCTCGAAGATGTGCAGCTCGCCGGTTTCCATCTCCAGCGCCGTCACGCCGAGCACGTCGCCATCGGCGTCGCGGATCAAGTCGAGCGCCATCCATTCGACGAAGAAGTTGGTGCGCGACTTGACGTTCTGCTGGTACAGCGTGTGCAGCATCGCGTGGCCGGTGCGGTCCGCCGCCGCGCAGGCGCGCTGCACCGGCTTTTCGCCATAGTTGGCGGTGTGCCCGCCGAAGGGCCGCTGGTAGATCGTGCCGTCGGGATTGCGGTCGAAGGGCATGCCCATGTGTTCGAGCTCGTACACCACGTTGCCGGCCTCGCGGCACATGAACTCGATCGCGTCCTGGTCACCCAGCCAGTCGCTGCCCTTGATGGTGTCGTAGAAGTGGTAGTGCCAGTTGTCTTCGCTCATGTTGCCCAGACTGGCGCCGATGCCGCCCTGCGCCGCCACCGTGTGCGAGCGCGTCGGGAACACCTTGGACAGCACGGCCACGTTCAGCCCGGCGCGCGCCAGGCGCAAGCGAGGCCTGCATGCCGGAACCACCGGCGCCGACGATGACGACGTCGAACTTGCGCTTGGAAATCGAAACCCGGGCCATCTACAACCTCCAGAGGACTTGCACGGCCCAACCGGCACAGCCCAACAACCAGACGATGGAAAACACCTGCAGGCCCAGGCGCAGGCCCAAGGGCTTGACGTAGTCCATCCAGATGTCACGCATGCCGACCCAGGCATGCAGCGCCATGGCGACGATGACGACGAAGGTCAGCACCTTCATCCATTGCGAGGAAAAGATGCCGGCCCATTTGTAGTAGCCCATCTCGCCGGGCATCAGCAGTTGCACCACCAGCACCAGCGTGAACAGCGCCATCAACAGCGCGGTGACACGCTGGCTGAGCCAGTCGCGCGAGCCATAGTGGGCGCCGACGACCAGGCGCTTCGATCCGAAATTGCCGCTCATGTGCGCCCTTAGAAGATGCCGAACAGCTTGGCGCCCAGCGCCACGGTGAGCAACAGGCTCAGGCCCAGCGTGATGACCGCGCTGCCATGGCCCTGCGCCAGGCTGACGCTGTGCGTCATGTCCATCCAAAGATGGCGCACGCCGGCGATGAAGTGGTGCAGGTAGGCCCAGATCAGACCCAGGCATATCAGCTTGATGAACCAGCCCGGCAGGAAACCCGCGCCGGCAATGAAGACGCTGGCAAAGCGGTCGAATGAGATTTCGCTGCCCAGGCTGGTGTCGAAGAGCCAGATCACGAAGGGCAGCAGCAGGAACATCATGGCGCCGCTGGCACGGTGCAGGATCGACACGATGCCCGCGGGCGGGAGCCGATAGCCGACGATCTGCGAAACATGGATGTTGCGATAGACCGGGCGGTCCTTCAGCGTATTGGCCATCTGATGTCCTTGTGCTCGTCGCCCGGGTCTGGGATGCTGGTTGGGATGCGCTGCAAACTCAATGAGTTTATTTCAAGCCGGCGCCCTCAAATGATGCGCGAGCCATGTGCGCGTTCGGCACCCGGTCAATTCAGCTCGTTGCGATAGTAGTGTGCGTCGGTGCGGTACAGGCCGCGGCGCAGTTCCACGGGGCGATCGGCATAGGTGAATGAACGCCGTTCCACGAGCAGCAGCGGCGTGTGCGCGGCCACGCCCAGCAGCTCGGCCTCGGCTTCGCCGGCAGCGACGGCCCGGATCTTTTCCTCTGCGCGAATCATCTGCACGCCGAATTCGGCCTCGAACAGGCTGTACATCGGCCCCTGATAGGTGGTCAGGCGCTCCGCGCTGAGGCCCTTGAACAAGCGCGCGGGCAGCCAGATGTCGTCCAGCACGACCGGCATGTCCTCGGCCAGCAACAGTCTGCGCAAGTGCAGCACGCTGTCGCCGCCGCCCAAGCCCAGCGCACGCGCGATCTCGGCCGGTGCGCGCAGGCGCTGGAAGTCCAGAAAGCGCCGCTGCATCGCGCTGCGCGGCCCCTGTTCGGGCATCAGGCGCAGGAATCGGTATTGCACCTGCTGTTCGGCATGCGTGGCGACAAAGGTCCCCTTGCCCTGTCGGCGCACCAGCAGGCCGTCGGCCGCCAGTGCGTCGAGCGCCTTGCGCACCGTGCCCTGGCTGACCTTGAACCGTTGCGCCAGCTCGGGCTCGCTCGGCAGGGCCTCGCCGGCCTTCCATTCCGCCAGCGTCAAGCTGTGCGTCAGCAGCTCGGTGATCTGCCGGTACAGCGGGCTGAATGCGGGCGTGGCCCCGGCGGCGCCGCCACTGCGGGACTCGCCGGGGCCTGTGCCGGCACCGAGGCCGGTGGTGTTGCTGCGAGCGGGCATGAATCGATTGCAGCACACGCACCGCCACCCGTCCATCGAAAGCGGGGCGGATATCTTCTATAAGACAGAAGACTTGCGATATGCTGCGCGGCGGCCTCGGGTCAACCCTTAGACATTCGCCTCCTCTGCCCTACACTGGGCGGCGCTCCGCCGCTTGCGGCCTGCCGCACCCCGTCCACCTTCTACTTTCGGAGTCCCCATGAGCAAGAAACCCGTCCGCGTCGCGGTCACCGGCGCCGCCGGCCAGATCGGTTATGCCCTGCTGTTCCGTATCGCCTCGGGTGAAATGTTGGGCAAGGACCAGCCGGTCATCCTGCAGTTGCTGGAGATCGCCGACGAGAAGGCGCAGAACGCGCTCAAGGGCGTGATGATGGAACTGGAAGACTGCGCCTTCCCGCTGCTCGCCGGCATGCAGGCGCACAGCGACCCGATGGGTGCGTTCAAGGATGCCGACTACGCGCTGCTGGTCGGCTCGCGTCCGCGTGGACCGGGCATGGAGCGTGCCGAGTTGCTGTCCATCAACGGCCAGATCTTCATCGGCCAGGGCAAGGCGCTGAACGCCGTGGCCAGCCGCAACGTGAAGGTGCTGGTGGTCGGCAACCCGGCCAACACCAACGCCTACATCGCGATGAAGAGCGCACCGGATCTGCCGGCGAAGAACTTCACCGCCATGCTGCGTCTGGACCACAACCGCGCGTTGAGCCAGCTTGCCGCCAAGACCGGCAAGCCTGTGAGCGCGATCAAGAAGATGGCCGTGTGGGGCAACCACTCGCCGACGATGTACGCCGACTACCGCTTCGCCACCGTCGATGGCGCGTCGGTCAAGGACATGATCGACGACGCGGTGTGGAACGCCGACACCTTCCTGCCCACCGTGGGCAAGCGCGGCGCGGCCATCATCGCCGCGCGCGGCCTGTCGTCGGCGGCATCGGCCGCCAACGCGGCCATCGACCACATGCGCGATTGGGCGCTGGGCACGCAGGGTGCGTGGGTCACCATGGGCATCCCGAGCAACGGCGACTACGGCATCCCGAAGGACGTGATGTTCGGCTTTCCGGTCACCTGCGCCGGCGGCGAGTACAAGATCGTGGAAGGCCTGGACATCGACGCCTTCAGCCGCGAGTGCATCAACAAGACGCTGGCCGAGCTGCAAAGCGAGCAGGACGGCGTCAAGCATCTGCTGTGATGCGGCGCGGAGCGCCACGCAGCCCAACGACCTGGGCGCGTGGCTTCGCGATGCGCGCAGCACAGGCCTTGGCTTCGGCGCACGTACGCATGATTAAGTATGTACAATCTATGCATACTTGAAGCGGGAGTCGGACATGGAAGCCACCGTCGCCGAGCGCGGACAGATCACCTTGCCCAAGGCGGTGCGCGATGCGCTGGGACTGACCAAGGGCAGCAAGCTCAAGGTTGAACTTGAAGGTGGTCGCATCGTGCTGCGCAAGGACGTGGACGACGCGATCTCGCGCTTGCGCGGCCGCTTCAAGCTGCCGGCCGGCATGAGCACCGACGACGTCATGCGCGACTTGCGCGGCCGCGCGCCGGGCGATCCGTATCCGGCGCCGGACGACGACACGGCATGATCGGCATCGACACCTCGGTGCTCGTCGATCTTCTGGGCGACGACCCCCGCGCCATGGCAGCCGAGCAGGCGCTGCGCGACGCGCTGTCGCACGGCCCGGTGGTGGCCTGCGAGATCGTCGTCTCCGAAGTCGTCGCCGGGCTGGGCCACGGTTCGCAGTTGATGGACGCACTCGAGGAAGCCGGCATCGGCTACTCTGCGCTCGAAATGCGCAGCGCCGTGCGTGCCGGCGAGATGCAGCGCCGCTACAAGGAGCGTGTGCGCCGCGACGGGCCCGGTGCGGCGCCGCAACGTTCTGTCCCCGACTTTCTGATCGGGGCACACGCCTTGCTTCAATGCAGTGCCCTGATTACCCGCGACGGCGGATTCTTCCGTGACTACTTCAAGGGGCTCAAGGTCATCGAGCCGAAAGCGGCCTGAGCCACCCTTCGCTACACCCTACACCCCAAAAGCCAGGAGATTCCACCATGCTGCAAGCCTATCGCCAACATGCCGCCGAACGCGCCGCGCTCGGCATTCCGCCGCTGCCGCTGTCGGCCACACAAACCGCCGAACTGATCGAGTTGCTGAAGGCGCCACCCAAAGGCGAGGAGCAGGCGCTGGTCGAACTCATCACCTGGCGAGTACCGGCCGGCGTGGACGACGCCGCCAAGGTCAAGGCGAGCTACCTCGCGGCGCTGGCCCATGGCAGCGAGACCTGCGCACTCATCAGCCCGGCGCGCGCCACCGAACTGCTGGGCACGATGCTCGGCGGCTACAACATCGCACCGTTGATCGAGCTGCTGGACAAGCCGGCCGTGGCCGCGGTGGCGGCCGCCGCGCTGAAGAAGACGCTGCTGATGTTCGACCAGTTCCACGACGTCAAGGAAAAGGCCGACGCCGGCAACGCGCAGGCCAAGGCGGTGCTGCAAAGCTGGGCCGACGCCGAATGGTTCAGCTCACGTCCCGAAGTGCCCAAGAGCATCACCGTCAGCATCTTCAAGGTGGCCGGCGAGATCAACACCGACGACCTGTCGCCCGCGCCCGACGCCTGGAGCCGGCCCGACATTCCGCTGCACGCGCTGGCCATGCACAAGAACCCGCGCCCTGGCGTCGTGCCCGAAGAAGAAGGCAAGCGCGGCCCGATCAAGTTCATCGAGGACCTGCGCGCACGCGGTCATCTGGTGGCCTATGTCGGCGACGTCGTCGGCACCGGTTCGAGCCGCAAGTCGGCCACCAACTCGGTGCTGTGGTTCACCGGCGAGGACATTCCCTACGTGCCGAACAAGCGCTTCGGCGGCGTGTGCCTGGGCAGCAAGATCGCGCCGATCTTCTACAACACGATGGAGGACTCCGGCGCGCTGCCGATCGAGCTGGACGTGAGCCAGATGCACATGGGCGACACCGTCGAGCTGCGCCCCTATGAAGGCAAGGCGCTGAAGGACGGCAAGGTCATCGCCGAGTTCAAGATCAAGAGCGAGGTGCTCTTCGACGAAGTGCGTGCCGGTGGGCGCATTCCGCTCATCATCGGCCGCGGCCTCACCGCCAAGGCGCGCGAGGCGCTGGGCCTGCCGCCGAGCACGATGTTCCGCCTGCCGACCAGTCCTGCCAGCAGCAGCAAGGGCTTCACGCTGGCGCAGAAGATGGTGGGCCGCGCCTGTGGCCTGCCTGAAGGCCAGGGCGTGCGCCCGGGCACGTATTGCGAACCGCGCATGACCAGCGTCGGCAGCCAGGACACCACCGGCCCGATGACGCGCGACGAGTTGAAGGACCTGGCCTGCCTGGGCTTCAGTGCCGACCTGGTGATGCAGAGCTTCTGCCACACCGCCGCCTACCCGAAGCCGGTAGACGTGAAGACGCACCACGAACTGCCGGCTTTCATCAGCACACGCGGCGGCATCAGCCTGCGCCCCGGTGACGGCGTGATCCACAGCTGGCTGAACCGCCTGCTGTTGCCCGACACGGTAGGCACCGGCGGCGACAGCCATACGCGCTTTCCTATCGGCATCAGCTTCCCGGCCGGTTCGGGCCTGGTGGCCTTTGCCGCGGCCACTGGCGTGATGCCACTGGACATGCCGGAGAGCGTACTGGTGCGTTTCAAGGGCAGTCTGCAACCGGGCGTGACGCTGCGCGACCTGGTGAACGCGATCCCGCTGTACGCCATCAAGGCCGGGCTGCTGACGGTCGCCAAGCAGGGCAAGAAGAACATCTTCTCCGGCCGCATCCTCGAGATCGAAGGCCTGCCCGACCTGAAGGTGGAACAGGCCTTCGAGTTGAGCGACGCGTCGGCCGAACGCTCGGCCGGCGGCTGCACCGTGCACCTGAACGCCGAGCCGATCAAGGAATACATCACCAGCAACATCACGCTGATGAAGTGGATGATTGCCGAGGGCTACCAGGACGCACGTTCGCTGCAGCGGCGCATCGCCGCCCAGGAGGCCTGGCTGGCCGATCCGAAGCTGTTGAAGCGCGACGCCGACGCCGAATACGCCGCCATCATCGACATCGACCTGGCCGATATCGTCGAACCCATCGTCGCCTGCCCCAACGATCCGGACGACGTGAAGACGCTGTCCGACGTGTCCGGCGCGGTCATCGACGAAGTCTTCATCGGCAGCTGCATGACCAACATCGGCCACTTCCGCGCCGCCAGCAAGCTGCTCGAAGGCAAGCGCGACATTCCCGTCAAGCTGTGGGTCGCGCCACCGACGAAGATGGACGCGCGCCAGCTCAGCGAGGAAGGCCACTACGGCGTGCTCGGCAGTGCCGGTGCGCGCATGGAAATGCCGGGCTGCAGCCTGTGCATGGGCAACCAGGCGCAGGTCAAGGAAGGCGCCACGGTGTTCTCCACCAGCACGCGCAATTTCCCGAATCGCCTGGGCAAGAACTCCAACGTCTACCTCGGCTCGGCCGAGCTGGCGGCCATCTGCTCCAAGCTCGGGCGCATTCCCACGCGCGAGGAATACATGCGCGACATGGGTGTGCTCGGCGCGGCCAGTACCAGTGTTTACAAGTATCTCAACTTCGACAAGATTTCCGACTACAGCGACGTGGCCGAACGTGTCGGCGCCTGACAGTCGGCGATGCGGCTGCCAATGCCAGTCCCTGCGCCGCGGCCGGTCGAACTGCGAGTCTGGATGAAAGTGTGAACAAGCAGGCTCCACATGCGCAGTTCGACATTTGGTAAGTCCCGTCGGGCACGGCACAATTGGTTCCTTCCCACTCACGCAGGGTACCCATGAAAGCACTTCATTCGCTGGCGCTGCTGGGCGCCTCGCTCGTGTGGTCGACGCTGGCCGTCGCCCAGGACAAGCCCGCTGTCAAGGTGGCAGCCGCCAAGGCAACTGCTCCCGTCCCCGTCCCCACATCCATGTCGCCGAAGCTGGCGACGGCGGACTCCGAGCAATTGCTGGCGGCATCGCAGACCTACATGGGCGCTTACGACTGCGAGTTCAAGCAGGCGCTGAGCATCACCAAGCACCAGGTCGATGGTTATGTGGTCGTGACCTTCAGCTCCAAGGCATACAACATGAAGCCGGTGCGCTCCTCGACCGGCGCAGTGCGGCTTGAAGAGGTTGGCGGCGGCCCGATGCTGATGGTGCAGATCCCGACCAAGTCGATGCTGATGGACACGGCGCGCGGCCGACGCATCGTCGACGCCTGCGTGCACGAAGAGCAAATCAGGGAAGCACGCGCCGACACCAACAGCAACGCGCTGGGCATGAACCTGTCGGGGCAGGTAGACACCTCCGGCGCGACGGCAAAGAGGTAGACGCGTCGACTCAGCCGCAAGGCGGCACGATGCGCTCAGCGTAATCCTGCAGCGCTCGGAGCATGTGCCGGCCGCGCTCGTCGGCCGCCGGCAGCAGCGCGGCAATGCGCGCGTCGAAGGCTGCACGGTCCAGCGCGCCGCCGGCGCCTTGGCACAGGCGGGCCGAGACATGCTCTTGCCACTGCACTGTCTCGGCCGTATTCAGCGTCTCGGGAAAGTTGCGCGCACGGTAGCGAAAGAGCATCTCTTCCAGGCGGCGATCGGCAAATGCAGGGCGTTTGTCGGCCAGCTTGTCTGCACTCAAGCCGCGCAGGCGTTGCAGCGTGCGCCGGTCTTCGTTGCCCAGAAAGCCACCGTACAGGTCCTCGTCCACGTCGTTCGCTCGCTCGGCCACAGGGCGCTCGAACACCTGCGGCCACATGCCGGCCAGCTTGCCTGCATGGCGCGCGGCCATGTCGGCGTGGCGCAACGCCTGGTCCATGTCCAGCCCCCAACGCTGCGCCATGTCCGAGCGCAGCGTCTTCAGGTTGGCGATGACCACCGGCGACTTGTTGATGTGGATCGTCTTGATCGGCAGGCGCGCCACTGCCCTCGGGCAAGTCGTTCGGTGCGACTGAACATGCGTTGGCGCAGGCTGGCGATGTCCAGGCTTGGCAGTTCGGCCGGATCCTGGCCCAAGTCCCAGACGATGATTTCGTTCTTGTTCGTCGGGTGCGGTGCCAGCGGCCAGACCGCGGCGATGCAGCCGCGCTCCGGGCCGTACTGCCCGACACGTGCAGGAACGGCCGGCCCTGCGACTGGGCTGAAGCGATCTCGTCCAGCACCGCGTCCTTCTTGCGCAGGCGCAGGCAGAAGTCCCACAGCTTGGGCTGCTTGGCCTTCAGCAGCCTGGCCAGCGCCAGCGTCGCGCGCACGTCGGCCAGCGCATCGTGCGCGCCCTCGTGCGCCAGGCCGTTGGCGCGCGTGAAGTGCTCCAGCTTGAAGGACGGCCGGCCATCCTCGTGGCGCGGCCATTCGATGCCTTCGGGCCGTAATGCATAGGCGCAGCGCAGCACATCGAGCAGGTCCCAGCGACCGCACTGGTTCTGCCACTCGCGCGCGTAGGGGTCGATGAGATTGCGCCAGAAGAGGAAGCGCGTCACCTCGTCGTCGAAGCGGATCGAGTTGTAGCCCACGCCCACGGTGCCGGGCCGTGCCAGTTGCGACTCGATGACGTCGGCAAACGCGTGTTCGGCCAGTCCCTTTTCCAGGCAGGTCTGCGGCAGGATGCCGGTGAGCAGGCAAGCCTCGGGCTCGGGCAGGAAGTCGGGCGCCGGGCGGCAGTAGTGCATCACCGGTGCGTCGATCTCCTGCAGTTGCGCATCGGTGCGCACACCGGCAAATTGCGACGGTCGGTCGCGCCGCGGCACGACGCCGAAGGTTTCGTAGTCGTGCCAGAAGAAACTCAGTTCACTCATGAGCTGCAAGATAACCGATATGCCGCAGGCGCCCAGCCGGCCGCCACGCCGATGGCATGATCCGGCCCTCGTCGGCTGCGGCCGGCATCGGTCAAGGGACCCGCATGCGCGCCGTCATCCACCGCCCTGCTTCTGGCTTTGGCGACGTGCTGTCTTGTCACGGCGGGCCAGGCACAGACGGCGTCGCCTGCGCAGACCGAAGGCGGGCGACGGCGGCGACAAGATCTCCAGCCTGGGCTCGGCCAAGCCGGGTGGCAAGCTGCTGTCGCGCGAGGAACTGCGCGCCTGTCTGAGCGCAGCAGTCCGAACTGGCCACACGCAAACCGTCGATCGAGGTGCAAGGCGAAAAGCTGCAGGCCGAGCGCCAGGCATTGCAGCAGTCGGACGCAGCGCTGAAGACCGAGCGCGACGCGGTGGACCGTCTGGGCGAAGAGGCCACCCGTCTGAACAAGCGCTTCCAGGACCAGTCGGCACAGGTCAACGACTTCAACGACCGCGTGGCCAGGTTCCAGGATTCGGGCCGATCGGGGCCCACGGCCGAGCGCCAGCGCAATGAATTGGAACGCGAAAGACAAGCCCTCGAAACCAGTACGCAGGCGCTGGAGGCCGAGCGCTCGCGCACTCAAGCCGAAGAGCCGAGCAGGCTTTGGCCTCCTACAACACCCGCAGCGCCGCACGCGACAAATCGGCCGCCGATTGGAACGCGCGCAATGCGCTGTACACACAGAGCGCGCAAGCCTACGAGACCGACCGCGAGAAATGGAGCGTCGATTGCGCCGGCCGCTCGTTCCGCGAGGACGACGAGCAGGCCATCCTGTCCGGCAAGTAGCGGCTTGCGGGCGGGCCGCGCGACGGATCAGATGCCCATCTGCCGCGCGGCCAGGTCCTTCATGATCTCCTCCGAGCCGCCGCCGATGACCATGACCTTGACCTCGCGGTAGATGCGCTCGCTCTTCGTGCCGCGCATGTAGCCCATGCCGCCGAGAATCTGCACCGCCTGGTCGGCGCAGAACTGCATTGCCTGCGTGGCCACGATCTTGGCCATGCTGGTGCGCGCCACCATCGCATCCGCCGGCCCCAGGCCCTGCTGCAGCCTGAAAGTCAGGTCGTAGACCATTGCGCGCGCCGCTTCCACACGAGCCGCCATGTCCACCAGCTTGTGGCGGATGACCTGACGTTCGGACAGGGCGGAGCCGAAGGTCTTGCGCTCGCGTGCCCAGCCCAGCGCTTCGTCTGTGCAGACTTGTGCGTAGGCGCAGGCCAGCGTGGCCATCATCAGGCGTTCGTGGTTGAAGTTGTGCATGATGGCCTTGAAGCCCGCGCCCTCGGCACCGATCAGGTTGGCCACCGGCACGCGGCAGTGGTCGAAGCGCAGGTGTGCGGTGTCGCTGGCCCACCAGCCCATCTTCTTCAACTCGCTGCGCGTCAGGCCCGGCGTGTCGCCGTCGATGAGCAGCAGCGACACGCCGCCCGGTCCCTTGTTCGCAGGGTCGGTGCGCACCGCGACGCTGAGGAAATCCGCGCGCATGCCCGAGGTGATGAAGGTCTTCTCGCCATTCACGACATAGTGGTCGCCGTCGCGAACCGCGGTGGTGCGCAGTGCAGCGACATCCGAGCCGCCGCCCGGCTCGGTGATGGCCAGCGCGGCGATCTTCGCGCCGCTCAATACCTGCGGCACGACACGCCGCTTCAAGGCATCGCTGCCATGTGCCACCACGGGCGGCAGGGCAATGCCGTGCGAGCCGAGGCTGGCCTGCACCCCGCCCGAGCCGGCGCGCGCAAGTTCCTCGGCCGACACGATGCCGTAGAACAGGTCGGCCGGCGTGCCGCCCAGTTCCTCGGGATAGCCGAGGCCGATCAGGCCGATGGCCGCGGCCTTGCGGTACAGCTCGCGAGGGAAGCTGCCGGCTTCGTCCCAATCGCCGACAAACGGGGCGATCTCGCGGTCGACGAAGGCGCGCAGCGTACGGCGGAAATCCTCGTGGCCGGGGCTGAAGTAGTCGCTGCGCGGGCTCAGGCCGAATAGGGTGTCGCTCATCAGGCGAGAATAGCGCCCCTGGCGAGCCGCCAACAGCGACCTCGCGGCAGCACAACGTGAGCCGCAACGTGCAACGCGGTGCAGCCGCATGCGGCCGTCGCCGCACCCTGTTTTTTTGTCGATGGAGAATTTTCGATGACCCGTGTCTTCAATTTCAGCGCCGGCCCGGCCGCGCTGCCCGAACCGGTGCTGCGCCAGGCCGCCGAGGAAATGCTCGACTGGCACGGCTCGGGCATGTCGGTGATGGAGATGAGCCACCGCGGCAAGGAGTTCATCGCCATCCATGCCGAGGCAGAAAGCCTGCTGCGCGAGCTGCTGGCGATTCCGGCGAACTACAAGGTGCTGTTCATGCAGGGCGGTGCCATCGGCGAGAACGCCATCGTGCCGATGAACATGCTGCGCGGCAAGGCATCGGCCGACTACATCGACACCGGCGAATGGTCGAAGAAGTCGATCAAGGAAGCCGGCAAGTACTGCACGGTGAATGTCGCGGCCAGCGCCAAGGCGGAGGGCTACACCCGCATCCCGCCGCGCGACAGCTGGAAGCTGGACGCGAACGCCGCCTACGTGCACATCTGCAGCAACGAAACCATCGGCGGTGTCGAATACCACTGGACTCCGGATGTCGGCGCTGTGCCGCTGGTCGCCGACATGTCCAGCAACATCCTGTCGCGCCCGGTGGACGTGTCGAAGTTCGGCCTGATCTACGGCGGCGCGCAGAAGAACATCGGCCCGGCAGGCCTCACGATCGTGATCGTGCGCGACGATCTGATCGGCCAGGCGTTGCCGATCACGCCATCGGCCTTCGACTACAAGCAGCAGGCCGAGAACGACTCGATGCTCAACACCCCGCCGACCTATGCGATCTACATCGCCGGGCTGGTGTTCCACTGGATCAAGGCGCAGGGCGGCCTGAAGGCCATGGAAGCGCACAACCGCGCCAAGGCGGCGTTGATCTACGACTATCTCGACCAGAGCAAGTTCTTCAGCAGCCCGGTCGCCAAGGCCGATCGCTCGCTGATGAACGTGCCCTTCAAGCTGCGCGACGACAAGCTCGACGAGAGCTTTCTCAAGGGTGCGCAGGCGCGGCACATGCTTCAGTTGAAGGGCCACCGCTCGGTCGGCGGCATGCGCGCGTCGATCTACAACGCCATGCCGGTCGAAGGTGTGAAGGCGCTCGTGGCCTACATGGGTGAATTCGAGGCACAACATGGCTGAAGCCAATCGACTGAAGATCCTGGTGCTGAACCAGATCTCGCCGAACGGGCTCAAGCGCCTGCCGCCTGACAGCTACACGGTGGGCAAGGACCTGGCCGCGCCGGACGCGGTGCTGCTGCGTTCCGCCGACATGCACGGCATGGACATCCCGACCAGCGTGCAGGCCATCGGCCGCGCCGGCGCCGGCACCAACAACATCCCGGTGCCGGCGATGAGCGCGCGCGGCGTGCCGGTCTTCAACGCGCCCGGCGCGAATGCCAACGCGGTCAAGGAACTGGTGCTGGCCGGCATGCTGCTGGCCGCGCGCAACCTGCCCGCGGCGCTGCGCTTCGTCGCCACGCTCGATCCGAAGATGGCGGAGATGGACAAGGCGGTCGAAGACGGCAAGAAGAATTTCGCCGGCTACGAGCTGGCGGGCCACACGCTGGGCATCGTCGGTCTGGGCAAGATCGGCTGCCTGGTCGCCGACGCCGCCATCAAGCTGGGCATGGACGTGCTCGGCTACGACCCCGAGATCACCGTCGATGCGGCCTGGAGTCTGCCCGCGCAAGTCAAGAAGGCCACCAGTGTGAGCGAGGTGCTCCGCCACAGCGACTTCGTCACGCTGCATGTGCCGCTGGTCGCGGCCACGCGCGGCCTGGTGGGCGCCGCCAACATCGGCCAGATGCGCGAAGGCGCGGTGCTGCTGAACTTCTCGCGCGAAGGTGTGGTCGATGAAGCCGCGATCCTGGGTGCGCTGACGGCGCGGCGACTGGCCTACTACGTCTGCGACTTTCCCGGCCCTTCCCTGCACGGCCATGAGCGCGTGATTGCGCTGCCGCACCTGGGCGCCAGCACGCGCGAGGCCGAGGAGAACTGTGCCGTGATGGTCGTGGACCAACTGCGCGACTACCTCGAACACGGCAACGTGGTCAATGCGGTGAACTTCCCCGCGGTGAGCATGGCGCGCGAATCGGCCTTCCGCGTGGCCATCGCCAATGCCAACGTGCCCAACATGCTGGGGCAGATTTCCACCGCCATGGCAAACGCCGGCTTGAACATCCACAACATGGTCAACAAGTCGCGTGGCGAGATGGCCTACACGCTGGTGGACGTGGAAAGCGCCGTCGGTGAAGCGGTGCTGGAAAGCATCCGCGCGATCGGCGGCGTGCTGTCGGTGCGTTACCTGCCGCATCACGCCTGAGCCGCGAGGGCATGGCCAGGAAGCGTCGCGCGAAGACAGGCGCCGGTGGTGGTGCGGCGCCAACAACGCCATCGGCAAGCCCCGCAGCCGCAGACACCGCCGGCTTCGGGGCCGTCTGCAGACGCACACCGGGCCCGCCGCTACAGCTTCCGCGACACTGAGCACCCAGCGGCGGGCGTCGCGGCCTATGGGCAGGCGCCGCACTGCTGCTGGTCCTGGCCATCGGTGTGGGCTATCTGGCTGGCGCGCGGCGGGGTTCGCAGCGATGCGCCTGCACCGACGCCCGCGATGATCGGGCGCCGCGCCCACCGCACCGGGCTCCAGCGCCCGTCGCGGCGACCTACGTGGACAACAAGACATGCCTGGGCTGCCACGCTGCCGCGGCCGACGCCTGGAAAGGGTCGCACCACGCCATGGCGATGGCCTTGCCGACCCCGCAGACCGTGCGCGGCAATTTCGACAACACCAGCTTCAAGCATCAGGGCGTCACCACCCGCTTCTTCAAGCGCGACGGCAAGTTCTTCGTCAACACCGACGGCCCCGACGGCAGACAAGCCGACTTCGAAGTGGCCTACACCTTCGGCGTCGAGCCGCTGCAGCAGTACCTGATCGAAACCACGGGCGGCCGCCTGCAGCCGCTGCAGATCGCCTGGAACACGCGCGACAAGAAGTGGTTCCACCTGCTGCCGAACGAGCGCGCGCCACCCGGCGACGTGCTGCACTGGAGCGGGCGCTACCAGACCGGCAACACGATGTGCATCGCCTGCCACACCACAGGCTTCGAGAAGCGTTACGACGTCAAGGCCGACAGCTTCGACTCGCGCTGGTCGGAAGTGAATGTGTCCTGCCAGTCGTGCCACGGCCCGGGTTCGTTGCATGCCGAATGGGCCAAGCGTCAAGGCGCGGGCAAGGGCGAGAGCGCGGGTGGAAGCAAGCCACCGGATGCGCAAGCGAGCGCGGCGCAGCCTGCCGCTACAGCGGCAACGGCAACGGCAGCCGCAACCGCGCCGCGCTACGGCCTGGTGGCCGATACCCGAGGCGCCAGATCGCAGGTCGAGGTCTGCGCCGCCTGCCACTCGCGCCGTGCCGAGCTCACGACCATGCCGGTGCCCGGTCAACCGCGCCTGGACCACTACCTGCCCAGCCTGCTGCGCGAGGGCCTGTACCACGCCGACGGCCAGCAGCTCGACGAAGTCTTCGTCGATGGCTCCTTCCGCCAAAGCAAGATGTACCGCGCCGGCGTGACCTGCACGAACTGCCACGACGCGCACACCGCCAAGACAAAGCTGCAAGGCAACGCGCTGTGCACGCAGTGCCACCAGGCGCAGGCGAATCCGGCCTTCCCCGCCGCGGCCGGCAGCTACGACACGCCTGCGCACCACCATCACCCCGCCGGCACGCCGGGCGCGCAGTGTGTGTCCTGCCACATGCCCGCCAAGAACTACATGGTCGTGCAGGCGCGCCCGGACCACAGCATGCGCGTGCCGCGGCCCGATCTGTCGGTGTCGCTCGGCACGCCCAACGCCTGCAACCAGTGCCACGACGACAAGTCAGCGCAGTGGGCGGCCAATGCCGTGACAAGCTGGTACGGCTCACCCAAGCGCCCCGCCCACTACGGCGAGGCCTTCGCTGCGGCGCGCAAGGGCACGCCGGGTGCGGAAGGCGCGCTGTCCGCGCTGGCCGCCGATGCGCAGCAGCCGCCGATCGTGCGCGCCACCGCGCTGGACCTGCTGCGCGGCCGCGGCAACGCCGGCATGGATGCGCGCATCGACGCCACCCGCGACGCCGATGCCGAGGTGCGCGCTGCCGCTGCTGCCAGCCTGGAGGGGCTGCCCGCCTCGCAGCGCGTGCCGACGCTGGCGCCGCTGTTGCGCGACCCCTTGCGTGCCGTGCGCATCGCCGCCGCGCGCAGCCTGTCCTCCCTGCCGGCAGAGCAGTTCGATGCGGCCACACGCACCGCCTTCGACGCTGCACTGGCCGAATACATCACCGCGCAGAACGCGACGCTGGACATGCCGGGCTCGAACCTCAACCTGGCCGTGGTCTACGCGCAGACCGGGCGTCCGGACCTGGCCGAAGCGCATTACCTGGCGGCACTGAAGATCGACCCCGACTTCACGCCCGCACGCGCCAACCTGGCGCAGTTCTACAGCCAGAGTGCGCGCAACGCCGATGCCGAGCGGGTGCTGAAGGATGGCTTGAAGCGCCAGCCCGAGCTGGGTGAGCTGCAGTATTCGCTGGGCCTGCTGCTTGCGGAGGAGCAGCGCCTGCCCGAGGCGACGCAGGCGCTGGCCAAGGCCGCCAAGCTGCTGCCGCAGCGTGCGCGGGCCCACTACAACCTGGGTCTGGCGCTGCAGCAGCAAGGCCAGACCAAAGCGGCCGAGGCCGCGTTGCTGCAGGCGCAGCGCATCGACTCGGCCGATCCGTCCATCGTCTACGCGCTGGCGGTGCTGTACGCACAGCAAGGCCGGCGCGAACAGGCCCTCAGTGCGGCACAGACTTTGCAAACGCTGCGGCCCGGCGATCCCCAGGTCGCGCAGATGATCCAACGGCTGCGCGGCGTGACGCCGAAGTAGCCGCGCTGGCGCACGCGATGCCCGCGATGCGCGAGCCATGGGACAGAAAATGGCGCGCCAGGACCCGCAAAGAAGCGAAGGGCCTTCCCGACCGGAAAGCCCTCATTGTCAAACCTGATCAGGCCATGCCCGCGCGCACCGCGCTAGCGCATGCACGCGATCAAATCAGCGCGACATCGCGCCAGAACCTCGATCCGGCGATGGCCAACCCGGCTTCCAGACCATTGCGCGTGAGCGTAGCGGTCTCGGCGTTGTTAACGGCGCTGGCACCTTGGCCACCACCCACCGTGCTGCCGGCTGCGCCGGCGCCGGCCGTCACGCCATTGGACGCCGTCCAGCCGTTCTTGATGAAGGAGTCCATCGCCGCCTGAGTGGCGATGCACCGATCTGCAAGTGCCCGCTTGTTTGATGTTCGCGCCGCGTTGTTTCACTGCCCACGCCGGTGTCCGCGAGGGTCGCGAACACAGGGTGACCCGAAGAGCGCCGGCGCAAAAGACATACGGGGCACCCGTCACAGGGTGCCCCGCTCGATCGACGCTGGGCCGAAACGCAGCAGACTCAGTTCAGGTCGGTATCCTTCCAGGCCTTGACACCGCCGATCGACAGGCCGGCTTCGATGCCGTTCTTGGTCAGCGTGAGGGTCTGCACGTCGCCCCCCGCCGATGCGCCCTGGCCACCGCCGCCGCCCGCGCCACCGGCCGCCGCACCCGCGGTGACCCCGCCACTGGCGCCCCAGCCGTTGCTCACGAATTCCTGCATCGCCTTCGTAGTCTTGAAGATCACAAGCACGTCGTTCTCCACCGCGCCAAGTTGGAAGCCGGCGCTCGCGCCGCCGAGCTTCATGAAGGTGTTCTTCTTCGTATTGTTGTCATGCACCACGCCCGTGCCACCGCTGCCGCCGATGATGAAGCTGACCCCGTAGGTGGTGAACACCGCGTAGCCCGGCACCTTCGTAAGGGTCTCCTTGAGATCCGGCTGCTTGGCCTTGAACCTTTCCAGCGCGGCCGCAGTAGCCTTCAGCGCTTCGGCCTGCTTTTCGGCCTTGGTTGCTGCAAAAGCATTGCCGGCGATGAGCGACAGCGACAGCGCGCCGATGCCGAGAATTTGTTGAAACTTCATGAAGCTACTCCTGGAAGATGTGGGTGACGCACGGTTTGGCGCGAAGTTGACCTGCTTACCGCAGGACCACCGCAACCAAGTTTTGAATGGCGACGATTCCCGCTTTGGGTCGGCCGCGATTCTACTGTGGCCCGTGTGCGCCGCCTTGCGGCATATCAATCAATCCGCGCCGATGCGAGCGGACACCTTGCTGCGCGCTAGCAGCGCGCCGGCGAGCGTGGGGAAGACCAGCACCGACAACAGCGCGGCGCCCACCAGTGCGGCCGCCAGATGCGAGGAGATGGCGTGCGTGTGCACACCGATCTCGGTGATGACCACCACCAGCGACAACGAACCCACCGCCGAATACAGCGCAAACGGCGCGCGCTCGTGACGCGCCAGGTGTCTGCCGTACAGCCACACCGGCAAGCCGCGTACCAGAAGCAGTACCAGCAGGAAGGCCGGCACCAGCAGCGCGGTCGTCAGGCTTTGCGTGATGGCGCTCAAGTGGAACTTCACGCCCGTGCCGACGAAGAAGAACGGGATGAACCAGCCGAAGCACACTGCATCGATCTTGTGGCGCAGGGGCTGTGCTGCGGGGGCGCGCGTGGCCATGCCCACCACCATGCCCGCAGCAAAGGCGCCGAGGATGTTCTCGAAACCCATCTCTTCGGACAGCACGAAGAAGCCCGCCAGGATGAGCAACGCCAGGCGCACCGGCAACTGCGTGCTGGCGTGCAAGGTGCGGCTCAGCAGTCGCAACACCGGGGTCGGCCGCAGGCCCATGCCGGCGGCGGCCGACGCCGCGACGAGGCCGAGAAACAGCAGCAGAAAACCGAACTCCTGCCATGAGGTGTACTGCTGCGACAGCAGCAGCGACATGGCCACGATCGGCCCGACCTCGCCCACCGTGCCGGCGGCCAGGAACAGCCGCCCGAAGTTGCTTTCCAGTTGGCCGGCATCGCGCAGCAGCGGCAGCAGTGTGCCCAGCGCCGTGGTGCACAGCGCCAGGGTGAGCATCAGCGGTGCATGCGCCAGCGGCGTGGCGTAGAAGATCGCCGCCGCCGCCATACCCAGCAAAAGCGATGCGCCCCAACCGCGCAGCGCCAGTATCAAGGGCGCGCCGCGGATGTGCTTGAAATCCAGCTCCATGCCGGCCATGAACAGTGTCGCTGCCATGCCAAAGGCGTACATCGAGGCCGTGAAACCCTCGAACTTCACCAGCCCCAGCACGTGCGGGCCGAGGACGATGCCCAGCAGCACCTCGAACACCACCACCGGCACGGCGAAGCCGATGCGCACCTCGGCCAGCAAGGGCGCCAGCACGGCGGCACACATGATCCAGAACACGGGATGGAGGTCGTACATGGGATGCTCACCGAAACGGGCGCGCAGGCCGACGCTGGGCTATAAACGCAGCGGCATCGTCGCACAAGAATCCACGAGGAGACGCAGCATGGCAACGGCAAGAAAGGGTTCACGCCCCCGCAGCAGCACGCCCACCCGCAAGGCATCCACGCCAAGCCCCCAGCCCGCACTCTTCGGCCTGGCGGCCGCCGCGCCGATGTTCGAAGTGGCGAAACAGTTGCGCCGCTGGGCGGACAACGTGCTGGGTGTGGCGGGCAACGCCGGCGAGTTGTCGCTCAACCTGGCCAAGCTGCGCGCGACGCAGCCTGCGCAGGAGAAGCTCGAAAAGGCCGGCTCGATCTTGCGTCAGGCACGCGAGGCCGCCGGCATGACCCTGCGTGAGCTGGGCCAGGCCATCGAGATCGCCGACCCGAAGGCGCTGGAACGCGCGGAGGTCGGCCAAGCCGCGCTGCCGATGGAAGTCATCCTGCGCCTGGCCTCGGTGCTGGGGCGGCGCGATCCGGTGCCCTTTGCGATGAAGCTCGCGCGCACCTACAACCCGCAGCTGTGGAAGGCACTGGATGCCCTGGGCATCGGCGCGCTGGTCGCGCTGGCCGGACGCGAGCGCGAACTGGCCAACCTGTACCGCGCCAACGACGATGCGCGTCGACTCAGCGACGCCGATTTCGCCGAGGTGTTGGCCTTCACGAAGACGAGCTTCGACATGACCGTGAAGTTTCGTGTCGGCACCGCGTCCGAACGCGCGGCCAAGCGCTCCGCCGCCGCGCCGAAGTAGACGAGGCCGAGACGCTCGATGCTGCGAGCGTCACGCGAATCCGAGCCGGCACTGCCGGTCAGTGCGGCGTCGCGCGGGCTGGCTGCGCTGTGGCGCCGCCAGCCACCAGCGCCGGGTCACTCTGGCCCAGGTAGAACTTGAACACCAGCCGCTGCACCAGGTTGCCGTAGGGCGGGTAGAACAGTCCCATCGGGAACCAGCGGAAGCGCTTGAAGGTGCCCTTGGCATGCGACAGCTCGCGAAAGCCTTCTTCGCCGTGGTAGCTGCCCATGCCCGAGTTGCCGACACCGCCGAAGGGCAGGTCGTGGTTGAAGACATGCCAGCCCCAGTCGTCGACCGACACACCGCCGGAATGTGTCTGCGTCAACAGCTTGTCCAACTCGGTGTCACTGAAACCGAAGGGGTACATCGCCAGCGGGCGCGGCCGTGCCGTGATGTAGGCGATGGCCTGGTCGATGTTGTCGTAGGGGATCACCGGCAGGATCGGCCCGAACAGCTCTTCCTTGGCGATGCGCATGTCCTCGGTCACGCCCGTGACGACATGCAGCGGAATGCGCCGGCCCGGGCCGCTGTCGCCGCAGGCGGTGACCTTGGCGCCCTTGGCCGTGGCCTCGGCCAGCAGGTCGCGGATGCGCTGCGCATGCGGCTCGCAGGTCATGCTCGTGTAATCGGGATTGCCCTGCACCGTGGGGTAGAACTTGCGGAACGAGTCCTGCACAGCGGTGGCGAAGGCCTCGACCTGGCCGCGCGGCACCAGCGCGTAGTCGGGCGCGACGCAGATCTGCCCGCTGTTGAAGGCCTTGCCGTGGGCGATGCGTTGCGCGGCGGCGGCCAGCGATCCCGCGCCCGACACCAATGCCGGCGACTTGCCGCCGAGTTCCAGCGTCACCGGCGTCAGGTTCTGAGAGGCCGCGCGCATGATGTGGTGGCCGACCGCCGGCGAGCCGGTGAAGACGATGTGGTTGAAGGGCAGGTGCGAAAACGCCTGCGCCTGCGCCACCTCGCCGCCGAAGACCGCGACCTCGTCCTCGGCAAAACCTTCGGCCAGCATCTTGGCCAGCAGTTCGGTCGAGCGCGGCGACAGCTCCGACATCTTGACCATCACTCGGTTGCCTGCCGCCAGCGCGGCGATCAGCGGACCCACCGACAGGTACAGCGGAAAGTTCCACGCGCCGATGACACCGACCACGCCCTTGGGCTGGTAGTTGACACGCACGCTGTTGCCCAGGAACAGCAGCTCGGTCGCCCGCTTGCGTGGCTTCATCCAGCCGCGCAGCGCATGCAGTGCGTGGTTGATCTCGAACACCGGGCCCAGCACCTCGGCGAGCTTGGTTTCGGCCGGCGCACGACCGCCGAAATCCGCGTTCGCCGCCACGACGATCTGGTCCTGGTAGCGCTGCAGCAGCGAGCGCAGCGAGCGCAGCTTGGCCTTGCGCTCGGCCAGCGTGGGATAGGGGTGTTGCTGGAACGCCAGGCGCTGGCGCTCGAACACGTCCTGCATGCGTTGGATGATCGGGTCCATCGGGTCAATCTCCTGTCGTGTGGCATGGGGCGTTCACTGAGCGCGACGGTGTGCCGTCGCGCGGTGGCCACCGCGGATGGTAGGGTCAAAGCAGGCGTTCATCCAGGCTTGCGAAGGGCGCACCCGGGTGTCGATCGCTCCGTGCCAGCAGACAAGCAGCCGCGGTGGCGCAAGCGCACAATGGAATTCGGCATTCGAAGGAGCGTAGAAGATGGCCCAGTCGCAGATCCCCACCCCCACAGCCCACGCGTTCGCGGCGACACGCAAGCGTTTCAAGACCGCCTCCGGCCGCGAGGGCCAGTTCTATTCGCTGCCCGAGCTGGCCAAGGCCTACCCGAACATCAAGCGGCTGCCGGTGTCGATCCGCATCGTGCTCGAGTCGGTGCTGCGCAATTGCGACGGCAGGAAGGTCCTGCCCGAGCATGTGGCACAGCTCGCCAACTGGCAGCCCAATGCGACACGCAGCGACGAGATTCCCTTCGTCGTGGCGCGCGTGGTGCTGCAGGACTTCACCGGCGTGCCGCTGCTGGTGGACCTGGCCGCCATGCGCAACGTGGCCGCGGCCATGGGCAAGGACGCCAAGGCCATCGAGCCGCTGGTGCCGGTGGACCTGGTGGTCGACCATTCGGTGATGGTCGATCACTACGGCACCAAGCAGGCGCTCGACCTGAACATGAAGCTGGAGTTCCAGCGCAACCACGAGCGCTACCAGTTCATGAAGTGGGGCATGCAGGCCTTCGACACCTTTGGCGTGGTGCCGCCGGGCTTCGGCATCGTGCACCAGGTGAACCTGGAGTACCTGGCGCGCGGCGTGCACAAGGGCCGGGATGGCGTGTACTACCCCGACACGCTGGTCGGCACCGACAGCCACACGACGATGATCAACGGCATCGGCGTCGTCGGCTGGGGCGTGGGCGGCATCGAGGCCGAAGCCGGCATGCTCGGCCAGCCGGTGTACTTCCTGACGCCCGACGTGGTGGGCCTGAAGCTCACCGGCCGCATGCGCGAGGGCTGCACCGCCACCGACCTGGTGCTCACCGTGACCGAGCTGCTGCGCAGCCACAAGGTGGTGGGCAAGTTCGTCGAGTTCTTCGGCGAAGGCACGCGCACGCTGGCGCTGCCCGACCGCGCCACCATCGGCAACATGGCGCCCGAGTACGGCGCGACGATGGGCTTCTTCCCGGTGGACGAACGCACCATCGAATACTTCAAGGGCACAGGCCGCACGCAGGACGAGATCGAGGCCTTCGAGGCCTACTTCAAGGCGCAGCAACTGTTCGGCATCCCGTTGCCCGGCGAGATCGACTACAGCCAGGTGGTCGAGCTCGATCTGGGCAGCGTGGTGCCTTCGCTGGCCGGGCCCGAAGCGCCCGCAGGACCGCATCACGCTGACCGACGTGGCCGCGAAGTTCGGCACGCTGTTCAGCGCGCCGGTGGCCGACAACGGCTTCAACCAGCCCGCAGCCAAACTGACGCAGGCCTTCACCACGCGCGAAGGCCTGCCGCTGCACAACGGCGACGTGCTGATCGCCGCCATCACCAGTTGCACCAACACCAGCAACCCGAGCGTGCTGCTGGCCGCAGGTCTGCTGGCGAAGAAGGCGGTCGAAGCCGGGCTGAACGTCAAGCCGCACATCAAGACCTCGCTCGCGCCGGGTTCGCGCATCGTCACCGAGTACCTGGAAAAGACCGGCCTGCTGCCCTACCTGGAAAAGCTCGGCTTCAACGTCGCCGGCTACGGCTGCACCACCTGCATCGGCAATGCCGGCGACCTGACGGCGCCGATCAACGAGGCCATCACCGGCAACGACCTGGTGTGCGCGGCGGTGCTGTCGGGCAACCGCAATTTCGAAGCGCGCATCCACCCCAACCTGAAGGCCAACTTCCTGGCCAGCCCGCCGCTGGTGGTGGCCTACGCCATCGCCGGCAACATGACGGTGGACCTGATGACGCAGCCGGTGGGCCTGGGCCACAAGGGCAAGGCGGTGTACCTGGGCGACATCTGGCCGAGCAGCGACGAGATCTACAAGCTGCTGAAGTTTGCGATGGACCCCAAGGCCTTCCGCGAGAACTACGACAACGTGGCCAAGCGCCCGGGCAAGCTGTGGACCGATATCAAAGGCGCCACCGGCCAGGTCTACGACTGGCCGAAGAGCAGCTACATCGCGCGGCCGCCCTTCTTCGACGGCTTCACGATGGTGCCCAAGGCGCTGGTGTCCGGCGTGCAGGGCGCGCGCATCATGGCGCTGTTCGGCGACTCGATCACCACCGACCACATCTCCCCGGCAGGCTCCATCGCCCTAGCCTCACCTGCCGGCGCGCTACCTGCGCGAACTGGGCGTGCTGAAGGCCGACTTCAACAGCTACGGCTCGCGCCGCGGCAACCATGAAGTGATGATGCGCGGCACCTTCGCCAACGTGCGCATCAAGAACCTGATGATCCCGGCCGCCGCCGACGGCTCGCGCGAGGAAGGCGGCGTGACGCTGTTCCAGCCCGGCGGCGAGAAGATGTTCATCTACGACGCGGCCATGAAGTACATGGCCGCCGGCACGCCGACGGTGATCTTCGGCGGCGAGGAATACGGCAGCGGCTCCAGCCGCGACTGGGCCGCCAAGGGCACCGCCGCTGCTCGGCATCAAGGCCGTGATCGTGCGCAGCTTCGAGCGCATCCACCGCAGCAACCTGATCGGCATGGGCGTGCTGCCGCTGCAGTTCAAGGGCAAGGATTCATGGCAGTCGCTGGGCCTGGACGGCAGCGAACGCGTCGACGTGGTGCTGGGCACGCAGATCGTGCCGCAGAGCGATGCGCTGCTGGTCATCACGGCGCGCGACGGCAGGCGAGCGCGAGGTCATCGTGACGCTGCGCATCGATACGCCGATCGAGGTCGACTACTATGTTCACGGCGGCATCCTGCCGTATGTGTTGAGGCAGCTTCTGGCTGCATAACCCCAACCCACGGAGACGAAGATGATCAAGGTCAGCGTGATGTACCCGAACAAGGAAGGCGCGAGATTCGACCACACCTACTACCGCGACAAGCACATGCCGATGGTGAAGGCCAAGATGGGCGACGCGTGCAAGTTCTACACCGTGGACAAGGGCCTGGCCGGCGGCGCGCCCGGCGCACCGGCTACCTACGTCGGCATGTGCCACATCTACTGCGATTCGGTCGAAGCCTTCCAGGCCGGCATGGGGCCGCACATGAAGGAGATCATGGGCGACATTCCCAACTACACCGACATCGCACCGGTGATGCAGATCAGCGAAGTGGTGGTCGGGCAGTAGATGCCGCTCAGGCTGGCGCGGCGATATCGCGCCAGGCCTTCACGAAGGCCAGCGCATTGACCTTCACCTGAGCCGCCGACATGCCCGGCTTGTAGAGCGCCGAACCCAGGCCGAAGCCGCTGGCGCCCGCTGCCGCGTAGTCGGCCATGTTGCTGCGGCGTGATGCCGCCCACCGGCACGAACAACACGTCCTTGGCGAATACCGCGCGCAGGGCTTTCAGCACGGCAGGGCTGAGCAGTTCGGCCGGAAAGAGCTTCAACGCGTCGGCGCCGGCCGCCAGCGCCGCAAAACCTTCGGTCGGCGTGGCAATGCCAGGCGCACATTGCAGGCCCCGCGCTTTGGCTGCGCGGATGACCGCCGCATCGCTGTGCGGCATGACGATCAGCTTGCCGCCTGCGTCGGCCACCTCATTGACTTGCGCGGCGCTCATTACCGTGCCCGCACCGATCAGGCATTCGTCGCCCAACTCGTGCGCCAGCACGCCGATGCTTTGCAGCGGCTGCGGTGAATTCAGCGGCACTTCGATGATGCGAAAACCCGCTTCGGCCAAGGCCATGCCGACGGGCAAGGCCTGTTCGGGTGCGATGCCGCGCAGGATCGCGATCAACGGCAAAGATTTCAGATGGTCTTGCATACCGAGTGGGTTCCGATGATGCGGCAGGCTGTCGGTTGCGACACGTCAGGCGTGTGAATCACCGAGCGGTGAGGATATCCCGCACTTCGCGCATGTCCGCCGCCAAGGCATCGGCGCCCGCTTCCTGCAGCCGCGACGCGGGTGTCATCGCCGCGAAACCGATGGCACGCATGCCCGCGGCCTTGGCAGCAGCGATGCCCGTCGGCGTGTCTTCCACCACCACGACCTGCGCTGGGTGCGCGTTCAGGCTTCGCGCGGCGTGAAGAAACAGGTCGGGCGCCGGCTTCGGATGTTCGACGTCTTCGGCGGTGAAGATGCGCCCCGCAAAAAGCGGCAGCAGACCGGTATGCCCCAACGTGAAGTTCACCTTGGCGTGGTTGCCGTTCGACGCCACGCAATACGGCGCGGCCAGTGACGACAGCACTTCATCGACGCCCGGCACGATCGTCAGACCGCTCGTGAACGCGGCCTTCGTCCGGCCGGCGAACTGCTGCAGAAAATCGCCGGGCAGCGGGCAACCTCGCAGCTGGGTGATCCTCTCCACCAACACCGGCAACGATGTGCCGATGAAGCGCTGCACGGTCTCTTCGATGGACAGATGAATGCCCATCTCCGCCAGCATGTCCTGAAGCACGGCATGGCTGATGCGCTCGCTGTCGACCAGCACACCGTCGCAGTCGAAGATCACCAGGGCGGCGTCGCGCATGGCGCGGCCTCACGCGGCCTGCAGCAAGCCGGCGCGTTGGGCGACAAACCACAGCCCGGCCACGGCGGTGTTCGACATCGGCTGCGCCCTGGTGACGCCGAAGAGATTCAAGGCGCGGGCGTAGCGCGCGCACAGCGCGTCGTCGCCTATCAGCACCAGCGGCGTGGCACCCGCAGCCGGCGCGTCAGCACGCGCGGCAGGCAGCGCGCAGCGCAGCTCATCACCGATCAAAAGGCCGGACAGGTAGTCCAGGCTCTGTTCGGCCGGCAGCTGCCCGGTCAGCACCAGCGTGCGCGTGCTGAACAGCAGCGGCGTCGCACCACCGCCTTCCTGCAGCACCGCGCGCACACCGCGGTCGAAGGCATCGGGCGACGTGTCCTGCGGAGCAGTGGCGGCACGCGCCGGCCGGCCCAGGATCGAATGATCGCGCAGCACGGCGAACAGCTCGCCCGTCATGAAGGTGCGGAAATCTTCGATGCAACCGTCGCGCAGATCGACCCACTTGCTGTGCGTGCCCGGCATCAGCAGGGTGGACTGCGAGGACAACTCGGGCGACAGCGCCAGTGCGCCGACGACCTGCGTCTCTTCGCCGCGCATCACATCGGGCCGCGGGTTGCGCACGCCCGGAACGATGTGCAATCGCTGGCCATCGCCCACATCGAAGACAGTCAGCTCGCGGCCCAGGCTGTCGGCGCCGGCCGGGCACGGCACATAGGTCGCCTCGCGCCAACCCTGCGCGCTGCCGACCATGCCACACGCGATGAGCGGCACACCGGGCGTGGCGCTCAACCAATCGCCGGCAATGCCTTGCAGCGCGGCATGGAAGCCACCCTCGGGCAGATGCAGGATGCCCCAGGGCTTGGAGCGCTGCGCCAGCACGGCGCCCCCGGGTCCCAACAGATAGCCGCGCAGCGAGGTGGTGCCCCAGTCCAGCGCCACCAGCCGCGCCGCGCTCACGGTGTCAGCCCTTGGCTTTGCTGGCGGCCAGCGCCTGGCATTCCGGCACCGGCGTGACCGCGCCCTTGCCGCCAAACCACGACACCAGGTTGTCCACCACCAGCTGGCCCATCGCGTTGCGCGTGTGCACCGAGGCCGAGCCCACGTGCGGCAGCAGCACCACATGGTCCATCGCGATGAGTTCGGCCGGCACGCGCGGTTCGTCCTCGAAGACATCGAGCCCGGCGCTGAGGATGCGTTTGTCCTTCAAGGCCTGCACCAGCGCGGCCTCGTCCACCACGCTGCCGCGGCCGACGTTGATGAGGATGCCGTCCGGCCCCAGCGCTTCGAGCACTTCCTTGTTGACGATGTGCTTCGTCTCGGCCCCGCCCGAGGCCACGACCATCAGCACGTCGCAGCTCTTTGCCAGGCCCAGCAAGGTGGCGTGGTAGCGGTACTTCACATCGGCCTGCGGCTTGCGGCCGTGGTATTCGATCTCCAGCTCGCACGCTTCCAGCCGCCTCGCGATGGCCTTGCCGATTCGGCCCAGGCCCAGGATGCCGACCTTGCGCCCGCGCAGCGTGGTGGTCAATGGATAGGCGCGTTCGAGCCATTTGCCGGCGCGCAGGTAGCGGTCCACCTGCGGCAATTGGCGCACCGTGGCGATGAGCAGGCCCAGCGCCAGATCGGCCACCTCGCCGGTCAGCACGTCGGGCGTGTGCGTCACCACGATGCCGCGCTTGGCCAGCGCGGCCGCGTCGATGTGGTCGTAGCCGACACCGAAACTGGAGACGATTTCCAGCTTGGGAAAGCGCTCGACGAAAGCCGCGTTGATGGGCGTGTGGCCGCCGCACACGGCCACACCGCGCACCGCGTCGCTGGCGTCGCGCGTGACCGTGAAGTTGTCGGTCAGGCCCTTGTCGACCAATGGCGGCGCGGTGCCCACGGCACAGATGGTGACCTTGTCGTTCATGGTTTGCCCTTTCGCAATCGGCGAGTCAATGGTTGTCGCGTGGCACGCCGAAGGTGGCGTGGATGCGCTGGTACTTCACGGCCGGCTTCAGCACCATGCCGTTGCTGAGTTCGTCGACGATGCCGCGCTGGATTTCCTGCCATGGCGTCTGGCTCGGCGGATACGGGTAGCCGCCGGCCGCCTTCAGCGCGGCGCGGCGTGCTTCCAACTCGGCATCGCTGATGAGGATGTTGGCGCTGCGCTTCTTCAAGTCGATGCGCACGCGGTCGCCGTTCTTCAGCAGCGCCAGGCCACCGCCGGTCGCCGCTTCGGGTGAAGCGTTCAGGATCGACGGCGAACCGCTGGTGCCCGATTGCCGGCCGTCGCCGATGCACGGCAGCGCGGTCACGCCCTTCTTCAGCAGGTACGACGGCGCGCGCATGTTCACCACTTCGGCCGCGCCGGGGTAACCGACCGGGCCGACGCCGCGGATGAAGAGCACGCTGCTGCGCAGTGATCTTGGTCTTCGGATCGTCGATGCGCGCGTGGTAATCCTCGGGGCCGTCGAAGACCACGGCCGCGCCTTCGAAGGCCATCGGGTCGGCCGGGTTCTGCAGATAGCGCTCGCGGAATTCCGGCGTGATGACGCTGGTCTTCATGATGGCCGAATCGAACAGGTTGCCCTTCAGATTCAGGAAACCGGCGCTCTTCTTCATCGGCTTGTCGTAGGGCCAGATGACCTTGCGGTCGCTGGTGAACTTGCCCTCGCAGTTCTCGAGCCAGCGTCTTGCCGTTGACGGTGAGTGCGGGTTTGATCTTGCCCTTCTTCACCAGTTCGGCCACCACTGCCGGCACGCCGCCGGCACGGTAGTAGTCCTCGCCCAGGTATTCGCCGGCCGGCTGCAGGTTCACCAGCAGCGGCAGCGCGTAGCCGATCTTTTCCCAATCGTCGTTGTCCAGCTTGACGCCGATGTGGCGCGCGATGGCGTTGATGTGCACGGGCGCATTGGTCGAGCCGCCGATGGCGGAGTTGACGACGATGCAGTTCTCGAAAGCCTCGCGCGTGAGGATGTCGCTGGGCTTCAGGTCCTCGCGCACCATCTCGACGATGCGCCGGCCCGTCAGGTAGGCGGCTTCCTGCCGGTCGCGGTAGGGTGCGGGAATCGCCGCGCTGCCGGGCAGGCACATGCCGAGTGCCTCGGTCAGCGAGTTCATGGTCGAGGCCGTGCCCATGGTGTTGCAGTGGCCGGTGGACGGCGCCGACGAGGCCACCAGCTTGAGGAACTGCGGGTAGTCGATCTCGCCCGCGGCCATCAGCTCACGCGCCTTCCACACGATGGTGCCCGAACCGGTGCGCTCGCCGTTGAACCAGCCGTTGAGCATCGGGCCGGAGTTCAGCGCGATCGCCGGGATGTCCACCGTGGCCGCGGCCATCAGCTGCGCCGGCGTGGTCTTGTCGCAGCCGGTGGTGAGGATCACGCCGTCGAGCGGGTAGCCGTACAGCACCTCGACCAGCGCCATGTACTGCAGGTTGCGGTCCAGCGCGGCGGTCGGGCGCTTGCAGGTTTCCTGGATCGGGTGCAGCGGAAACTCGAAGGCCACGCCGCCGGCATCGCGAATGCCTTCGCGCATGCGCTCGGCCAGCACCAGGTGATGCCGGTTGCAGGGCGCGATGTCCGAGCCGCTTTGCGCGATGCCGATCATCGGCCGCCCGGACTGCAGCTCTTCCAGCGACAGGCCGAAGTTCATGGTGCGCTCGAGGTACAGCGCCGTCATGTCGGCGTTGGCCGGGTTGTCGAACCAGGCGCGGGAGCGCAGCGTCACGGCGTTTGTCTTGCCGCTCGCGTTCTTGCGCGCCTTGGCCTTGGGAGCCGTCTTTTTTGTCTCTTGGGTCATTGTGGGAATTCCTGCAAGGTCGGTGCTGCGGTTTTACACCAGCCGCCGGTGGCATCATGGGCAGGCACCCAGGAGAAGCGCGCGATGAGTCCCCCGACACCCGAATACCCCGCGCTCGGCGCCAGTGGCCTGAAGGTCTCGCGCCTGTGGTTGGGCACGATGATGTTCGGCGACCGCACCGACGAGGCCGAGGCCGCGCGCATCGTCGGCGCCTCGCGCGAGGTCGGGGTCAACGCCATCGACACGGCCGATGTGTATGCGGGCGGTGAGTCCGAGCGCATCACCGGTCGGCTCATCCAGGCCGAGCGTGCGCACTGGGTGCTGGCGACCAAGCTGGCCAACCCCACCGGCCCGGGGCCCAACGAGCGCGGCAACTCGCGCCGCCACATGCTGGCCGCGGTGGACGCCAGCCTGGCGCGCCTGGGCTGCGACTGGATCGACCTGCTCTACCTGCACCGCGACGACGAGAGCACGCCGATGGAAGAGACGGCGGCGACGATGGCGCAGCTCATCGCCAGCGGAAAGGTGCGCTACTTCGGCGTGTCCAACTTTCGCGCCTGGCGCATCGCGCGTCTGGTGGAGCTGTGCCGCGCCATGAAGCTTCCGCAACCCATTGCCTGCCAGCCGCCCTACAACGCCATGTCGCGGCAGATCGAGGTGGAGGTGCTGCCGGCCTGCGCGCACTATGGCGTGGGCGTGGTCGCCTACAGCCCGCTGGCGCGCGGCGTGCTGAGCGGCAAGTACAGCCCCGACACACCGCCGCCCGCAGACTCGCGCGCGGCGCGCAACGACCGGCGCATCATGCAGACCGAGTTCCGCGCCGAGTCCGTGCAACTGGCGCAGCAGTTCGCCGCCTATGCAAAGCAGCGCGGCAGCACACCGACGCGGCTGGCACTGGGCTGGGTCTGGAACAACCGGCTGGTGCACAGCCTCATCGGCGGGCCACGCACGCTGGCGCAGTGGCAGGACTATCTGGACGCGCTGAATCAGCCCTTCGACGCCGAGGACGAAGCCTTCATCAGTGCGCTGGTGGCGCCCGGGCATGCCTCCACGCCGGGCTATTCCGATCCGCAGTACCCGGTGGCCGGGCGCGTCGCGGCACAAGGATCGGCCGGCTCTTGAAACGCTGGCGCACGGGGTAAAGTGCGTGCGCCGCGCTGAGCGGCATGAAGGGAGCTCGACAATGAAAAAGACCGCAATGGCGGCGGCAATGGCAGGGACACTGCTGCTGGTGGGTGGCTGCGCACCGGATGCCTACTCCAACATGAAGGCCACCGGCTTCAACGCCTTCCTCAACCAGGCGTCGATCGACTGTGCACCGCTGTATGCCGGGTCACAGGTCATCACCGCCAACTACAGCCCGCCGAACTACGCCACCGACCTTTACGACCAGTGGCTCGATGCGACGTCGCGGCTTTACTACAAGAAGACGTCGCCGCAAACCTATCTGAACGACATCAACAACTACTTCGGCGATGCGCGCACACAAGCCTCGGCGCAGTGTCTGGTGTCCAAGCTGCCGCCGCCTGAAACGCGACCCAACGCGCCGGCCGGCAAGTGGTAGTGTCTGGCGGGCAGCCGATGCTTGCGCGGCCGATGCCTACCGCATGCCCAGCTTGAAGGCGATCATCGCGCGCAGCTTGTTCGGCAGCACCGGCTTGATGAGCAGGTGGAAGTCATGCTCGGCGGCCTCGGTCTCGTGGCCACCGATGGTGCTGCCGGTGACCACGATCGCCGGCAACTTGCGCGCCGGCCAATGGCTGCGGAATGCGGCCAGCGCATCCAGCCCGGTGGTGGCCTGCGGCAGCCGGTAGTCGACGATCAGCAAGTCCGGCGCCTCGCTCGGCTGCGTGGCCAGCCAGGCCTGCACCGCCGCCACCGTGTCGAAGGCCCGCACACTGGCGCCCCAGGCCTTGAGCAGCACCACCAGGCCTTCGCGCACCGCCGCTTCGTCTTCCACCACCAGGATCAGCCGGCCCTGCAGCGTGAGGCCCAGCGGCGCCTTCAGCTTGGCCGTGGCCGACTCCAGCGCACGCACCGCCTTGCCCGGCGGCACCTCGAACGAAAACACCGTGCCATGGCCGACGCGCGAACGCACCGAGATCGGCGCCCCGAGCAGGCCCGCCAGCCGCGCCACGATGGCCAGGCCCAGGCCCAGGCCCTTGCGCTGGTGCGCTTCCAGCGGGCGCTGGCTTTGCACCTGGTAGAACTCGTCGAAGATGCGCGGCAGCGTGGCTTCGGAAATGCCGATGCCGCTGTCCCAGACCTGCATCAGCAGCTTGTCGCCACGCTGGCGGCAACTGACGAGCACACCGCCGTCGTCGCTGTAGCGGATGGCGTTGCTGACCAGGTTGCGCAGGATGCGCTCCAGGATCACCGGGTCGGCGAAGGCCACACGCTGACCGCCATGGAAACTCAAGGCCAGGCCCTTCTCGAAGGCGGTGGGCTCGAAGTGCAGGCGCAGCCGCGCAAACAGCTCGCGCATCGGCACCGGCGCGGGGTTGACGTCGACGCCGCCGGTGTCGATGCGCGTGATGTCCAGCAGCTCGCCGAACAGGCCCTCCAGCGCATCCACCGATTCGTTGATGCTGTTCACCAGCGAGGCCACCTCGGGGTCGTGGCTGCGCTGACGCAGCGCTTCGGCGAACAAGCCCATGGCGTGCAAGGGCTGGCGCAGGTCGTGGCTGGCAGCAGCGAAGAACTGCGTCTTCGCACGGCTCGCCGCTTCTGCCGCACGGCGCGCATCCTCCGACACGCCCATTTCCACGCGCAGCTGTGCGGCCAGCCTGTCGGTGTGCGATTTCAGGCGAATCACCTGGTCGAGCGCGCTGCGCTGCGCGCGGCCCATCACCAGCACGATGATGAACTGCAGGCTCAGGATGCCGGCCAGCTGCCAGTGCCAGGCCTGGCTGGTGTCGGTGGCAATGCGCGCGATCGCCGGCACCAGCACCAGGCAGGTGAAGGCGATGAACAGGCGCTGCTGCGTGGCCAGCAGCTGCACCGACGCCAGGCACAGGCTGAACACCACCAGCATCAGCGCCGTCAGGTGGTAGGGCGTGCCCAACCCCCAGAACAGCCACACCGCCAGGCCCCACATCGACGCCTGCGCCAGCACCAGCACCTTCCAGCTGCTGCGCCAGCGCAGCATCGTGGCCTCGTCGGCGTCGGGGTGGCGACGGAAACGCAGGTAGTGGGCCAGTCGGAACGCCAGCAACGTGGCCAACACCAACGCCCAGCCCGCGATGACCGCGCGCGGCGCCAGCGGCCAGTACATGACCACCACCAGCGCCCAGCCGATGACATAGCCGGTCAGCGACGCCGGCGTCTGCACGAACAGCGCGCGCACATGGTCGAAGCGGCGGCTGCCGGGCACCGGCGCATACGAGCGCCTCTTGCGGGGCGGCGTCGGCGCCCAGGCTCGAGATCGGCGCGGCCGAGGCGGCCACATGCGCGCGCCCTGCCTTGCCCGCGCCCACGTCCGAACCCGAAGGCGCGTGCGCCGGCGCGCTCATTGTGTCGGCGGCGGTGTTTGCTGGCGCGTCGTCTGCGCCGCCTGCTGCTGCATCTGGCTCACCGCCAGCACGGCCTGCGTGCGCGAGCTGACGCCCAGTGCGCGCAGCACCGCGGCGACGTGGTCCTTGACGGTCTCGACCGAGACGTTCAGCTCGCGCGCGATCAGCTTGTTCGGCTTGCCCTGCAGCAGCAGGCCGAGCACGTCGCCCTGGCGCGGCGTCAGGCCGATGGCCTGCAGCGATTCGGGTGCCTTCTGGTAGCCGGAGTCACGCGCCGGCGCTGCCAAGGGGCGCATCACGGCGGGCACGGTATCGCCCTCGGCGGGGGGCGCGTCCAGCCCCAGCATCATCGGCGGCACATACAAGCCGCCGGACATGACCATGCGCAAGGCATCGAAGAGCATGTCGTTGGACGAGCGCTTGGGCACGAAGCCCATCGCGCCCAGGTCGATGGCGCGGATGACATCGCTGGTGCGGTCGGAGGCCGACACCACCACCACCGGCAGGGCCGGGTAGGCGGCGCGAAATTCGGTCAGCACCTCGAAGCCGTCGGCGTCGCCGAGCGACAGGTCGAGCAGCACCAGATCGAAATCGTCGTCCTTCTTCAATGCGGCGCGCGCTTCGGCGGCGCTGCTCGCGCCGAGCACCGAGACATCGTCGCCCAGCCCCTTGATCACCGTCTGCAAGGCCGACAGGATCAGCGGGTGGTCATCGACCAGCAGCACCTTCATCTTGTCCTCTCCCGGCACGCCTGAACGCCAGCGATGGTAGTGCAGCCGCTGGCACCGCTGGACGGCGCGCAGCGCGGCCGCTCAGGTGAAACGACGCGACAGCGACTCGGCCACGCAGGCCGGCTTGGAGGCACCCTCGAGTTCCATCGTCACCGTCACGGTGAGCTGCGCGCCGCCGTCGATGGGCTCGTAGGCCTTCAGCACGAAGTGGCCGCGCACGCGGCTGCCGGACGGCACCGGCGACGTGAAGCGCACCTTGTTCAGCCCGTAGTTCACACCCATGCGCACATCGGCAATGTCGAAGGCGCTGGCAAACATCTCCGGCATCAGGCTGAGCGTGAGGAAACCGTGCGCGATGGTCTTGCCGAAGGGGCCGGCCGCCGCCTTGACGGGGTCGATGTGGATCCATTGGTGGTCGCCCGTCGCCTGCGCGAACTGGTCGATGCGTTTCTGATCGACGCCAATCCATTCACTGACGCCGATCTCCTGGCCCACCTGGGCCTGCAGGTCCTGCAGCTTGGCAAAGGTCTTCATCTGAGTATCCATTCCTTCAAGGGCAGCCATTGTTCGAGGTCTCGTTCGACGCGGCTGGGCGCGACGTCCCACAGTGTCAGCCCGCGCGCGGCGAGCTGCACGTAGTTCTGCGTGTCGCGCAACCAGGCGACGACAGGCATGTTCAAGCGTGGCCAGGTACTGGTGCAACTGCTCGTTGGACAAGGTGTGCTCGCGCACGCGCATGCCCACCAGCGCCACATCGATGTGTGCGGCACGCGGGTGCGCACGCAGCGCGGCCAGGAAGGCATGCGTGGCCTGGATGTCGAACAGACTGGGCTGCAGCGGAACCAGCATCTTGTTGGCGATGCGCAGCACCGCATCGAGGCGCTTGCCGTGCAGCCCGGCGGGCGTGTCCAGCACCACATGGGTGGTGCCCTTGGGCGGACGCACGATGTCGTTGTGGCTGACCTCCCAGCCCTGGATGACCGGCAAGGAGGCCGGTCGCAGCGCCAGCCATTGGCGCGACGACTGCTGCCGGTCGACATCGCCCAGCATCACCGCCCGGCCGGATTGCGCCAACGCACCGGCCACCTGGGTGGCCAAGGTGCTTTTGCCGACGCCCCCCTTGGGGTTGGCGACCACGATCACAGGCATGGGCGGATCCTCTCTCCCGAGCAGGGATGACGGGGCGCCAATGGTAAGGCGACATCCGAGCGGCGGCGCCTGCGCGCTGCCCTTTGGCAGCAGCACCTCGCTCAGCCGCAGGCAGCGGCCGAGGCCCCGATTGAGGTAGAACCGACAGCAGCGCGCCATCCGACGCCGCCAGGAAAGAGCCGCAGACGAAGGGGGAATGATGGTCACAGAGGGCAACGAACAGCTGGTGCGGGTGGTCGTGCTGCTGGCCGCCGGCGTGGTGGCCGTGCCGCTGTTCAAGCGCCTCGGGCTGGGCTCGGTGCTCGGCTACCTGGCGGCGGGCCTGGCCATCGGGCCGTTCGGCGCTGGGCTTCTTCACCGACCCGGCCTCGATCCTGCATGTGGCCGAGCTGGGCGTGGTGATGTTCCTGTTCATCATCGGCCTGGAGATGCAGCCCACGCGGCTGTGGAGCCTGCGCAAGCGAGATCTTCGGCCTGGGCCTGGCCCAGGTGCTGGTGTGCGGCGCGCTGCTCACCGGCGTGGGCATGCTCTTCGGCCTGAGCCTGCCGGTGGCCTTCGTCGCCGCCATCGGGCTTCGTGCTGACGTCCACCGCCACCGTGATGCTGCTGCTGGACGAGCGCGGCGAGACCGCGACGCCGCGCGGCCAGCGGTGGTGTCGATCCTGCTGCTCGAAGACCTGGCCATCGTGCCGCTGCTGGCTGATCGTGGCGCTGATCGCGCCGGTGCATGTCGGACAGCCGGCGAGTCCCTGGGCAGCGTCGTGCTGCTGGCGCTGGTCGCGGTGGCCAGCGTCATCGTGGCGGGCCGCTGGCTGCTGAACCCGCTGTTCCGGCGTGCTGGCCGCGGCGCAAGGCGCGCGAGGTGATGACGGCCGCCGCGCTGCTGGTGGTGCTGGGTGCGGCGCTGCTGATGCAGTCGGGCGGCCTGTCGATGGCCATGGGCGCCTTCCTGGCCGGCGTGATGCTGTCGGAGTCCAGCTTTCGCCACCAGCTCGAGGCCGACATCGAGCCCTTTCGCGGCATCCTGCTGGGCCTGTTCTTCCTGAGCGTGGGCATGTCGCTCGACCTGGCGGTGTTTGCCAGCGACTGGCCGCTGATCGTGGGCGGCGTGCTGGTCTTCATGGCTCGTCAAGGCGGCCGGCATCTACGCGCGTGGCGCGCGTGCGCTGCGCGCGCGCCATGCCGACGCGCTGCACCGCATGGTGCTGATGGCCCAGGGCGGCGAGTTCGCCTTCGTGCTGTACACCGCCGCCGTCAGCGCCGGGCTGATCGACGGCGCGCATCAACGCGGTGCTGACCGACGGTCGTCATCCTGTCGATGGCGCTGACGCCGCTGGCGGTGGGCGCGCTGCGCTGGCTGCTGCCGACGCGATGCACCGTCGATGGATGGCGTCGACGCGGCCGACGGCCTGACCGGCAGCGTGCTGATGATCGGCTTCGGCCGCTTCGGCCAGGTGGCCAGCCAGGCGCTGCTGGCGCGCGGCGTCGACGTGTCGATCATCGACATCGACACCGAGATGATCCAGAGCGCCGAGAGCTTCGGCTTCAAGGTCTACTACGGCGACGGCACGCGGCTCGACGTGCTGCACGCCTCGGGCGCGCGAACCGCGCAGGCCATCGCGGTGTGCGTCGACGACAAGGCGGCGGCGCTGCGCATCGCCGACGCTGGTGAAGGCACGAGTTCCCGCAGGCCAAGCTGCTGGTGCGCGCGTTCGACCGCGGCCACGCGCTCAAGCTGATTGCGCGCCGGCGTCGACTACCAGGTGCGCGAGACCTTCGAGTCGGCCAGCGCCTTCGGCGAGGCGGCGCTGCGCGCCGATCGGCGTCGCACCCGCAGGCCGCGGCGAGCCGTGGCCGCCGACGTGCGCCGCCGCGATGCCGAGCGCCTGGCACTGCAGCTGACCGGCGGCATCTGCGCGCCGGCGTCGATCTGATGCACAGCAACCGCGTCAAACCCACACCGCTGACCAAGCCCGCACGCGCCGGCCAGGCCCTCAACGACGAGGCGGCAGCCGCCTGCGCCAAGGCCGGTTCCGGCGATTGACAGCGAGCACGCTCATGGCGACGACGGGATGGATTTTCGGTTCGAGGAAACGCCTCAGCCAAGGCCGTCCCACAGCAACTTCGCACCGGTGAAGAACATGCCGGTGTAGGCGATCGCGTAGAACCAGCGCGGGTCGATGCGCCGCGCCAGCCACACGCCGATCCACACGCCCAGCGGCGCCAGCGGCAGCAGCAGCACCGAGGTGGCCATGTTGGCGCGGTCGATCAGGCCGAGCCAGGCATAGGGCAACCACTTCGCCAGGTTCACTGCCGCAAAGAAGACCGAGCTGGTGGCCGCAAAGGTGATGGGGCGCAGGCGCAGCGGCAGCAGGTAGGCGTTCAAAGGCGGGCTGCCGGCATGCACGACGAAACTGGTGAAGCCCGAGGTGGTGGCCAGGCCGAAGGCGGCCCAGCGCGGCAGCGGCGGCGAACTCGGCGTCGGCGGGAAAAGCAGCCGCTGCGCCAGGAAGGCCAGCGTGAGCGCGCCCACCACACCGGCCACGGTCTTGGTGGACAACACGCCGAACAACAAGCGTGCCGACGGCCACGCCCAGCAGCCCGGCCGGCATCAGCTGGCGCAGCAGCACACGGTCGCGGTCATGCCATAGCTGCTGCAGCCCGGTCGCGTCCATGACCAGGAGCAGCGGCAGCATGATCGCCGCCGCCTGCGGCACCGGCACCACCAAGGACAGCATCGGTGTGGCCAAGGCGCCGAAACCGCTGAGAAAGCCGCTCTTGCCCAGGCCCATCAGCAGCACGGCCGGCACGGCCAGCGCGTAGAACAGCGGGTCGGTGATGAAGGGCCAGGCGGCCAGCCACTCAGGCAAGACGGCAGGCCTCGTCGAAGCTCAAGCGCGGATTGCGCACCAACACCTTCGAGGGATCGCCCTGGCCCAGCGTGCAGATGAAGTTGGTTTTCACCTGCGTGCCGGCCCAGAAGGCGGCATCCATCTTGGCCGCATCGAAGCCGCTCATCGGCCCGCAGTCCAGGCCGAGCGCGCGTGCCGCCAGGATCAGATAGCCGCCTTGCAGGCTGGAGTTGCGAAACGCCGAATCGAGGATCTTCGCCTCCTGGCCGGCAAACCAGGCGCGGGCATCGACGTGCGGAAACAGCTTGGGCAGCTGTTCGTGAAACGCCAGGTCCATGCCGACGATCACCGTCACCGGCGCCTGGCGCACCTTGTTGACGTTGCCGGGGCTGACGCAGCCGAGCAGTGCTTCCTTGGCCGCGGCGGAGCGCACGAAGACCAGGCGCGCCGGTGCGCTGTTGGCCGCCGTCGGGCCCCACTTCATCAGCTCGTACAGCTGGCGCAAGGTGTCGTCGGAGACGGGCTTGTCGAGGTAGCCGTTCTGCGTGCGCGCGGCGGTGAAGAGCTGTTCGGTGCTGACCATCATGGCGTTGTCGACTTCGTGGGGAAGCGACAATTGTGGGATGTTCCAGCCTTCGCAGCATGACGTGCGTCTTTTCTTCTGCGGCACCTGGCGCAAGCAGCGCGACGCCGAACTGCTGTCGCCGATGGAAGCACAGGCCGCGCGCTGGATCGACGAGCACCCTGAATACCACGCCGTGCTGGCCGACGAGCCGGCCGCGCTGGCGGCGAGCTACAGCGTCGAGGACGGGCGCGAGAACCCGTTCCTGCACCTGTCGATGCACCTGTCGATCGGCGAGCAGACCGACATCGATCAGCCCACCGGTATCCGCCAGGCCGTGGCGCTGCTGGCCGCGAAGCGTCAGTCGCTGCACCGGGCGCACCACGAGGTGATGGACTGCCTGGGCGAGATGATCTGGACTTCGCAGCGCAGCGGTTTGCCGCCGGACGGCGTGGCCTATATCGACTGCGTGCGCCGGCGCGCCACCACCTGACTGCCCTGCCCGCGCGTGCGCAGAATCTCAACGCGCGCTAGAACTTCCACTCGTAGTTGACGATGATGCGGTAGTCCTGGATGTGGCCGTCGTCGCGCATGTCGACATAGGCGGCGCGGCCGCGGATCCAGAAGGGCCGCGCCCAGTCGGGCCAGTGCTTCGAGCTGAAGCGGTAGTCCAGCGTCAGGTCGTATTCGGTCCAGTTCGGCAACGCCGCGCCGGTAGACGCATCGATCGCGTCCCAGCCATGGACGATGGCCGCGTTGAGCGCCAGCCCCGGCAGGTTCTGCGCAGCGAAGTCGTAGGTGCCGCCGAGCAACCAGGCCTTCATGCCGGCCAGATTGAAGCTCTTGACGATCATGTAGGTGTAGCCGGCCCAGCCCGAATAGGGCGTCTGGTAGGCCGAGCCGCTGCCGGTCTGCTGGTAGGCCAGCGTCGCCGTGGCGCCGCCGCTCGTCAGATCGGCCTTCAGCCCGCCCGACCAGGTGGAGAAGGACGATCCGGTGAGCAACTGCTCGCCGACGCCGCGTTGCACCATGGCCTGCGCGCCCAGGCGCAGCTGGTAGGCGCCCGACAGCGGGGTCAGCCAGCTGGCATCGGCATAGGTGGAGCTGAGCACGTTGGGCACGTAGTAGCTGGACAGGCGCCAGTTCAGCTCGGGTGACGGTGCACCGGCCGCACCGGCCAGCCACAGCGGCTCGCTGGCGTTGCTGTCGATACCGGCGGCCGAGACGAAGTTGACGAAGCGTTCGCTGGTCTTCGGCTTGGTCGCGTTGAGGAAGGCCAGCGTGTAGTCCACGCCGGCCACCTTGCCGGCCAGGTTGCCGCCGGAATAGGTGATCGGCGTCATGCGGTTGTCGGTGGCGTTGATCTCGGGCTGGTTGAGCAGGAAGCGGCCGCCGGTCAGCACCTGGTCCCAGAGCTTGAGGGAGACAAAGGCCTCGCCGATCACCGAATAGCTCTGCTGCGGCGGCGCCAGCAGCCCCGAGCCCTCCTTGTCCAGCGGCCCCCACAGCCGCTGCGAGGTGTAGCCGATGGCGCCGAAGCGCACCCGATCGGCAATCCAGCCGCTGTGATAGCCGACCCAGCCGCCCGCAGCCCAGGCGGCGTTGGTGACATCGCCAGGGTTCTGTCGGTCGAAGTAGTAGCTGCGAAAGTGCAGCAGCACCTCGCTGTCGGGCCCAAGGGCGCGCTCGAGCATCTCGTCCAGGGCACTGGGCCTGCAGCGGTGGGCACACCAGCAGCATGGCAGCCGCGACAGCCGCTGCAACAGTGTGAGCGGCCCCAAACAACCGAGTGTCCCTTCTCATTGTCTGCATGCTCCTCGGCCTCCTCCGGCACCCTGACGCAGGGCCGACTCCTGCGCCTGAATGTTAGCCCTGGCGCCCCGGCCAGACGCCACCCGTACACTCGCTGCCCACCCATGGCATGACGAGGAGCTGCGATTGCGCGCGGTCCTGCGACTGCCGAGCCTGGAACTGCGGGCCATCGCGGCGGCGCGGCCTGCTGCTGACGGGCGCGGCGGCGGGCGCAGGCGATTCGACCTCCTACGAGTTCTGGCCCGAGATCAATGTCTACAAGCACCTCGACGAGCGCAGCCGCCTGCTCTTCACCGCCGCCGCCACGCATGCGATGGAGGGCGCGGTCGAGGACAGCAAGGCCAGCTTCCAGGACCTTCAGTTCACGGCCAACTACGACTACACGCTGGCCCCGGTGCTGCGCCGGGATGTGCCCACGGCGGAGTGGTCGAAGAACCGGCTGCTCTGGGCGCGCATGGGTTTCGCCTATGGCAGCTCGACCAGCGGCAGCGAGAACTCGTTCAAGTCCTACACCGGCATCGTCGAACTGAACTCGCGCTATCCGGCCGGCGACGCCTGGCTGACCAGTCGCCTGCGCGTGGACTTCCGCCACATCAACGGCGAGCCTTCGCAGCGCTACCGCGTGCGCGTCGGGGCGGAATGGGAGACCGTGGCCTTCGAGCACCGCGTGGCGCCCTATGGCGACGTCGAAGTCCTCTACGACACGCGCTACGAACAATGGAGCCGCACGACGCTGAAGTCAGGGTTCGAAACGCCGATCGGCGATCGCTGGCGCGTCGAGCCCTACCTTGCCTGGCAGCTGAATCGACCCGCCGAGACGATCAGCCATGTGCTTGGGCTGGGCCTGACCTTCAAGTACTACATCCCCTGAGGGCTGCAGGCATTCAAGTCGGCCGCATGCCGGCCGAAAACCGGTGATCGACATCTCAATCACCGGGCGCGCGGGCTGCACCTGCCACCTTGCCCGGCGCAAGCACCATGCAATTCTCGCAACTCGCCACCGTCAGGCATCGTGTCAGCGTCGGCAATCCACTGCCGTTCAACGTTCGTAACGCCGATCACACGCTGTTACTCGCACGCGGCGCCGTGGTGGACTCGCACGACCAGATGGAAGCGTTGTTCACGCGTGGCGCCTTGGTCGACATCGCCGAGTTGCGCGCGCCGAAGGACGTGGTCAAGGACGCACCGCCGGAACAGCTGCACAAGCTGTGGGGGCAATGCATGGACCGCGTCGGACAGACGCTGCAAAGCTGCCACCAGGCCGGCTTCATGCAGGCGCTGGACGAAGTCACCGGCCCGGTGCAGGCGCTGATCGAACGCGACGGCGATCTGGCCATCTTCCAGGTGCTGCGCCAGGACGGCAACGTGCACACGCAGTACGGCGTGACCCATTCGATCCACGCCGCCATCACCAGTTTCCTGGTGGCACAGCGCCTGGGCTGGGACGAGGCCAGCGTGCAGAAGGTGTTCAAGGTGGCGTTGACGATGAACCTGTCGATGCTGGAGCTGCAGGGTCAGCTGGCCGCGCAGACCGAGCCGCCGACCGCGGCGCAGCGCGAGGCGATTCATTCGCATCCGCAGCGCAGCGTGGAGATGCTGCAGTTGTCGGGCATCACCGACAGCGAATGGCTCGACGCCGTGGCCCACCACCACGTGGCGCCCGACGGCACCGGCTACCCGGCCGGGCAGCGCCATGTCAACGATCTGGCCGCACTGGTACGCCGTGCCGACATCTACACCGCCAAGCTCAGCCCGCGCAGCAGCCGCGACGCCATGGCTGCCGACCGTGCCGGCCGCGCGATGTTCATGTACGACCCGGGCAATTCGATGACCGCAGCGCTGGTCAAGGAATTCGGCGTCTACCCACCGGGGTGCTTCGTCAAACTCGTGTCGGGTGAGACCGCCGTGGTCGTCAAGCGCGGGCCGAGCGTGATCACCCCGCTGGTCGCGGCGCTGACCACGCCCAGCGGCGCTGCGCTGGCCGATCCGCTGTCGCGCGACACGTCCCGGCGCGAATGGGCCATCGCCGGGGTGATTGGCGAAAACTCGGTGTCGGTGCGGCTGACGCCGGAAAAACTGATGAAGCTCGCGCTCGCCTGAGGCGGGCGACATCGGGCGCCGAGCGCCAAGCGCCAATCGGCGCCTGCCGCCTATAGTGCGGCGCATGTCCACTGCCTACACACCGCGCCGTCCAGGGCGCAGCCAGTACGTCAGCCTGCGCGGCCTGACCCACCACCTCAATGTCTGGGGCGATGCGGCCACAGCCACCGCGCAGCGTCCGCCGCTGCTGCTGATGCACGGCTGGATGGACGTGGGCGCGTCCTATCAGTTCACGGTGGACGCGTTGGCGCGCGAGCGCTATGTCATTGCGCCGGACTGGCGCGGCTTCGGCCTCAGCGACGCCACCGGCGCCGACGGCTACTGGTTCCCCGACTACCTGGGCGACCTCGATGCGCTGATCGACCACCTGTCGCCCGACCAACCGGTGGACCTGTGCGGCCACAGCATGGGTGGCAACCTCGTCATGAGCTATGCCGGCCTGCGCCCTGCGCGCGTGCGCCGGCTCATCAACCTCGAAGGCTTCGGCATGCCGCAGACGAAGCCGCATCACGCGCCGAAGCGCATGGTGCAGTGGCTCGACGAACTGAAGCAGCCGCAATCGCTGCGCAGCTATGCCAGCGTGGACGAGGTGGCCGCGCGGCTGATGAAGACCAACCCGCTGCTCAAGCCCGACAAGGCCGCATGGCTGGCGCCGCACTGGTCACGCCGGGGCGACGACGGTCGCTGGCACATCCTGGGCGATCCGGCGCACAAGCGCGTCAACCCGGTGCTGACCCGTGCCGAGGACACCATCGCCACCTGGCAGCTGATCACCGCGCCCTTGCTGTGGGTCGAAGGCGCCGGCACCGAGTTCGGCAAGTGGTGGGGCGAGCGCTACACACGCGCGCAATTCGAAGAGCGGCTGGCGGTGGTGCCGAGCGTGCAGCGCGTGCAGCTCAACCCGGCTGGGCACATGCTGCACCATGACCAGCCCGAGGCGCTGGCGCGCTCGCTGGAGAGCTTCCTCGACGGCGCCTGATCGCGCCGTCCAGTCGTCTGCGATCGAAGCCACGTGCGAACCGAGGGTTTCGACACGAGAGCCGCGAGCCCCTCGTGTCAAAATTGCCGGCTTCTTGCCAACACGACCTCACGCTCTCGCCATGGACATCGAACGCATCAATCAAATCGGCGGCTTGCTTGCCGACCTGACAGCGCGCACCGACGCGCTAAGGGGGTATCTTTGACTACGAGCGCAAGGCGCTGAGGCTGAACGAGGTCAACGCCGCGCTGGAAAATCCGGCCGTCTGGAACGAGCCGAAGCGCGCGCAGGAACTGGGGCGCGAGAAGAAGACGCTGGAAACCGTGGTCGAGACCATCGACCATCTGACGGGCGAACTCGCCGACAACACCGAGCTGTACGACATGTCGAAGGCCGATGGCGACTTCGACGCGCTGGCGCACATCGAGCAGTTTGCCGATGGACTGCGCGAGACGGTGGCGCAGCTCGAGTTCCGCCGCATGTTCAGCAACCCGGCCGATCCGAGCAACTGCTTCCTCGACATCCAGGCCGGCGCCGGCGGCACCGAGGCCTGCGACTGGGCGCAGATGCTGCTGCGCCAGTACCTGAAGTACTGCGAGCGCAAGGGCTTCAAGGTCGAGGTGATGGAAGAAAGCGAAGGCGATGTCGCCGGCATCAAGAGCGCCACCTTGAAGATCGAGGGCGACTATGCCTTCGGCCACCTGCGCACCGAAACCGGCGTGCACCGGCTGGTGCGCAAGAGCCCCTTCGATTCATCGGGCGGGCGCCACACCAGCTTTGCCAGCATCTTCGTCTACCCGGAAGTCGACGATTCGATCGAGATCGACATCAACCCGGCCGACGTGCGCGTCGACACCTTCCGCGCCAGCGGCGCCGGCGGCCAGCACATCAACAAGACCGATTCGGCCGTGCGCCTGACGCACATCCCGACGAACATCGTCGTGCAGTGCCAGAACGACCGCAGCCAGCACCGCAACCGCGACGAAGCCTGGGCCATGCTGAAGAGCCGGCTGTACGAGCACGAGATGCGCAAACAGCAGGCCGAGCAGCAGAAGCTCGAGGACAGCAAGACCGATGTCGGCTGGGGCCACCAGATCCGCAGCTACGTGCTGGACAACAGCCGCATCAAGGACCTGCGCACCAACGTCGAGGTCAACAACACGCAGAAGGTGCTCGACGGCGACCTCGACATGTTCATCGAGGCCAGCCTGAAACAGGGCCTTTGATCCGCCCGCGGCGCGGCGCCGGGTCGCGCGGCCATCCCAACCCGAAGACAAGAGACTGCCCATGCGTGAAGGCCCTGCCATCGTCGTGAAGCGCGAGGACTACGCCGCGCCTGCCTACTGGATCCGCGAGGTCGATCTGAGCTTCGATCTCGACCCGGCGAAGACCATCGTCGGCAGCCGCATGCGCATCGAGCGCAACCCGGACGCGCCCGTGCGAGCGCTGAAGCTGCATGGCGAAGGTTTGAACCTGCTGCGCGTGCTGGCCAACGGCGAAAGTGTGTCCTTCCGCGAGGAAGCCGGCATGCTGGTCATCGACAACCCGCCGCCGGGTGATGCCTTCACGCTGGAAATCCGCAACACCATCGCGCCCGACAAGAACAGCGAGCTCAGCGGCCTGTACACCAGCAGCGGCGGTTTCTACACGCAGTGCGAGGCCGAAGGCTTCCGCCGCATCACCTACTTCCTCGACCGCCCCGACGTGATGGCGGTGTACAGCGTGCTGCTGCGCGCCGACAAGGCCAGGTACCCCGTGCTGCTGAGCAACGGCAACCTGGTCGAACAAGGCGACCTGGACGGCGGGGCGGCACTTCGCGAAGTGGCACGACCCCTTTCCCAAGCCGAGCTACCTGTTTGCGCTGGTCGCCGCCGACCTGGTGGCGCGCGAGCAGAAGATCCGCACCCGCGCCGGGCGCGAGCATCTGCTGCAGGTGTACGTGAAACGCGCCGACCTGGGCAAGACCGAACACGCGATGAATTCGCTCGTCGCCGCGCTGGTGTGGGACGAGGCGCGTTTCGGCCTGGGCCTGGATCTGGAGCGCTTCATGATCGTCGCGGTCGACGATTTCAACTTTGGCGCGATGGAGAACAAGGGCCTGAACCTTTTCAACACCAGGTTCGTGCTGGCCAGCGCGGACACCGCGACCGATGCCGATTTCTCCGCCGTCGAAAGCGTGGTCGCGCACGAGTACTTCCACAACTGGACCGGCAACCGCATCACCTGCCGCGACTGGTTCCAGCTGTCGCTGAAGGAGGGGCTGACGGTCTTTCGCGACCAGGAATTCTCGATGGACATGGCCGGCGATGCGAGTGCCCGCGCCGTCAAGCGCATCGAGGACGTGCTCAAGCTGCGCACCGTGCAGTTTCCCGAGGATGCCGGCAGCATGGCGCACCCGGTGCGCCCGGACAGCTACCTGGCGATCAACAATTTCTACACGCCGACGATCTACGAAAAAGGCGCGGAGGTCGTGCGCATGATGCACACGCTGGTCGGCCGCGAAGGCTTCGCCAAGGGCCTGGCACTGTACTTCCAGCGACACGACGGCCAGGCGGTGACCTGCGACGACTTTGCCCAGGCGATTGCCGATGCCAACCCGCATTCGGTGCTGGCGCAGCAACTGGACGCTTTCAAGCGCTGGTACTCACGCGCCGGCACGCCGCGGCTGGTGGCGCGCGGCGTATATGACGCGCAGGCGCAGCGCTACACGCTGCAGTTGAGTCAGCAACTGGACGGCGCGACACAGGCCGCGCCGCTGGTGATCCCCGTCGCCGTGGCCCTGTTCGGCGCCGATGGCCAGCCGCAGAAGCTGCAACTGTCCGATGAAGACAGCGCGCGCGGCAGCGAAGCCTTGCTCGTGCTGGACCAGGCGCAGCGCAGCTGGAGCTTCGTCAATGTCGCGAGCGAGCCGGTGCCATCGCTGTTGCGCGGCTTCAGCGCGCCGGTGGTGCTGGACGACCACTTGGGCGACGCACAGCTCATCACCTTGTTGGCACACGACACGGACCCCTTCAACCGCTGGGAGGCCGCACAACGGCTGAGCCTTGCGCGGCTGCTGGCGGCCGTGCAAGGCGGCGGCGCGCCGACGCTGGACGACGCCTACGTGCAGGCCTTGCGCGACGTGCTGCGCAATGCCTCGCTGGACCCGGCCTTCAAGTCACTGGTCCTGGCGCTGCCCGGCGAAGCTTATGTGGCCGAGCAGATGTCGCAGGTGGATCCGCAGCGCATCCATGCCGTGCGCGAGCAGATGCTCGACCAGTTGGCGGAAAAGCTGCATGCCGATTGGGCCTGGGCCTTCGAGCAACATCAGGTCCGCGGCGGCTATGCGCCGTCGCATGCGCAGGCGGGGCAGCGCGCGCTCGCCGCCCGTGCCTTGCACATGCTGTGCCGGCATGCGGTGCGCAGCGGCGATGCCGTCTGGCCCGGCCGCGCCTACCAGCAGGTCAAGGACGCGGGCAACATGAGCGATCGCCTCGCGGCCTTGAGCGCACTGGTCAACGCCCGCGCCGCAGCTGGCCGATGCAGCGCTGGAGCGCTTTCACTCGCTGGCGCACGGCGACGCGCTGGTCATCGACAAGTGGTTCGACGTGCAGGCGCGCGCCAGCGAAGACCCGCAAGGCCCGGGCAGTGTGCTGGCCGGCGCCAGGGCCTTGCTGCAGCACAAGGATTTTTCGCTGCGCAACCCGAACCGCGTGCGCGCGCTGATCGTGGCGCTGTGCCGCGACAACCCGGCCGCCTTCCACCGCAGCGACGCGGCGGGTTACGTCTTCTGGGCCGAGCGCCTGATCGAGCTGGATGCCATCAACCCCAGCCTGGCCGGCCGCCTGGCACGGGTGATGGATCGCTGGAGCCAGCTGGCCGAGCCGTATCGCAGCGCGGCGCGCGAAGCCATCGCGCGCGTGGCCGCGCGCGCCGAACTCAGCAACGATGTGCGCGAGATCGTCGGCAGGGCGCTCGAGAAGACATGAGCTGCGCCATGCCGAGGCAGCCGGTGTCGGTAGCGCCCTGACGCCCTGCCCCTTCATCCAGAATGAGCGCTGCTTACGTGCAAGAGCGTGAAGCCGGGTGGCAAGCGGATGGTGCAGCGCGTGCCGCGCAAGTGAACTGACCTTCATCAAGGAGACCGCTATGACGACAAGACACTGGCAAGCCAGCTACGGCAACGTGCCGGCGGAAATCAACCCCGATGCCCACGCCTCGGTGACACAACTGATGGACCAGGCGATGCAGCGCTTCGCCGACCGGCCGGCCTTCCGCTGTGCCGGCCAGACCTTGAGCTATGCCGACATGGACCGCCTGTCGCGCGACTTCGCCGCCTACCTGCAGAACAAGCTGGGCGTGAAGAAGGGCGACCGCATCGCGGTCATGACGCCGAATCTGCTGGCCTTCCCGATCGCCTTTCTCGGCATCATCCGCGCCGGCGCGGCGCAGGTGAACGTCAACCCGCTGTACACGCCGCGCGAGCTGGAGCACCAGCTCAACGACGCGGGCGTGCGAGATCATCATCGTCTTCAGCGGCGTGTCGGCCACGGTGGCCGAGGTCTTGACCAAGACCAAGCTGAAGACCGTCATCACCAATGGCGTCGGCGACGGCAGCGGCAAGCTGCTGCCCAGCCCGCCGGTCGATGCACGCCTGGCCGGTGGCGTCGAGCCTGGCCGATGCGCTGGCCGAAGGCGCCAAGCTGCCCTTCACGCCGGTGGCGACGGGCGGCGGCGACCTGCTGTTCCTGCAGTACACCGGCGGCACGACGGGGCTGTCGAAGGGCGCGGCGCTGTCGCACCGCAACCTGGTGGCCAACGTCGAGCAGTTCAAGGCCTTCATGCCGGCGCGAGTTGACGGCCCCGGGCCAGGTCATCGTCACCGCGATCCCGCTGTACCACGTGTTCGCGCTGATGGTGAACTTCATCACCTTCTTCTCGATCGGCGCCGACAACTGGCTGGTGCCGAACCCGCGCGACTTCGACGCCTTCATCGACACGCATGAAGGCGGCGCGGCCGAACGTCTTCATGGGCGTGAACACCCTGTACGCCGGGCTGGTGGCGCACCCGCGCGGCAAGGAGATCGACTGGTCGCGGCTGAAGCTGGCCGGCGGCGGCGGCGCGGCGGTGCTGCGCGCCGTGTCCGACAAGTGGAAGGCGATGACCGGCCTCATCATCCACGAGGGCTACGGCCTGTCGGAGACCAGCCCGGTGGTCAGCTTCAACCCGTTGTGGGTCACCGAGTTCACCGCCACCACGGGACTGCCGATGCCATCGACCGACGTCAAGCTGCTCGACGACGACGGCAAGGAAGTGGGCCTGGGCCAACCCGGCGAAATCGTCGTCAAGGGCCCGCAGGTGATGAGCGGCTACTGGAACAAGCCCGAGGCGAATGCCGCCGCCTTCACCGCCGACGGCTACTTCCGCACCGGCGATGTCGGCGTGTTCGACCAACGCGGTTACCTGAAGATCGTCGACCGCAAGAAGGACATGATCATCGTCTCGGGCTTCAACGTCTATCCCAACGAGATCGAGGACGTGGCCACCGGCTGCCCCGGCGTGGCCGAATGCGCCTGCATTGGCGTGCCCGACGACAAGACCGGCGAGGCGGTCAAGCTTTTCGTCGTCAGGATGCCGGGTGCGGCGCTGACAGCCGACGAACTCATCGCCTACTGCCGCGACAAACTCACCGCCTACAAGATGCCGCGCCAGGTGAGCTTCGTCGAGGCCTTGCCAAAATCCACCGTCGGCAAGATCCTGCGGCGCGAGTTGCGCGACGTGAAGTGAGGCGCACTACGGCTCAGGCCGTGGCCCCCAGGGCGCGCGCGCAAGGACCGGCCTACGTGTTGAGCACCTTGGCCACCGGCGCCGCGCGCAGCCGGTGCGCCTGCGGCAGGTCCGAGCCGAGCAAGGGCCGCAGGTAGTCGCGAAAGGCCGCGGTGACATCGTTGCCGCTGGCCGCAATGAACGCGTCCTCCATGACGCGTGTCTTGCCGGCCACGTCGCCGAGCGGCACCAGCACGTAGTCGGCCGCGTAGGCGCCGCTGCGCTGGATGGCCACCGAGCCATTGCGCTCGCCCCACATCGCAAACTGCACTGCCTTCTCGCCGACCTCGCGCGCCTCGCGCGCATCGACATCGCTGACGCAACCCAGGAAGCTGCGCTGCAGGTAGCCGAAGGTGTCGCCGCGCACACGCTTCAAGCCCAGCTTGGCCTTGATCTCCTCGCACAACAGATCGGCCAATGCGCCGCTGCCCGACAGCTGCACGTTGCCATGGGCGTCATGCTCCACCTGCTTGGCCAGTTGCGCCAGCATCGGCTGGCCTGACGCGTCGTGAATGCCTTCGGACACGGCCACGATGCAGCGGCCGTGCTTCTGATTCGCCGCCTTGACATCGGCCAGGAAGCTGTCGATCGAGAAGGTGCGCTCGGGCAGGTAGATCAGGTGCGGGCCATCGCTCGGGAACCTGCGTCCCAGCGCCGACGCCGCCGTCAGGAAGCCGGCGTGCCGGCCCATCACCACCGCCACATACACGCCCGGCAGCGCCGCGTTGTCCAGGTTGGCACCGGCAAAAGCCTGGGCCACGAAACGCGCCGCCGACGGAAAACCCGGCGTGTGGTCGTTGCACACCAGATCGTTGTCGATGGTCTTCGGGATATGGATGCAGCGCAGCGGGTAGCCGGTCTTGGCCGCCTCTTCGCTGACGATGCGCACGGTGTCCGACGAGTCGTTGCCGCCGATGTAGAAGAAGTGGCCGATTTCATGGGCACGCAGCACTTCGAAGATCTGCTGGCAATACTTCAGGTCTGGCTTGTCGCGCGTCGAGCCGAGTGCGGAGCCGGGCGTGGCCGCCACGCCTTCCAGGTTGGCTTGCGTTTCCTGCGTCAGGTCGACGAAATCTTCATTGACGATGCCGCGCACGCCGTGGCGCGCACCATAGATGCGCCCCACCGTGCCCATGCGCCGCGCTTCCAGCACCACGCCGACCAGCGACTGGTTGATGACGGCGGTGGGGCCGCCGCCCTGGGCGACGAGGATCTTGGCTGCGGACATGCGTGGGCTCCTGGTGTGTGGACATCGGCGCTGATTGTGCCCGCGCGGCGCCGCTACAATGCCACCCTTTCCGGCGCCGGTGTAGCTCAGTTGGTAGAGCAGCGCATTCGTAATGCGAAGGTCAGGAGTTCGATTCTTCTTACCGGCACCAAGTTGGCTTCACGCGGAACAAGGGCCTGACTTCGGTCAGGCCCTTTTTCTTGGGGCTTCGACGTGCACTCAGACCCTGGCCAAGACGGCGGTGGCATTGCTGCAGAATGAGCGCATAGGCCGCGTGCCAGACGCCAGGCCAGACTGGAGACAAGCCGTGATCCTCGATCTGATTCCTGAATCCGCCCGCGCCACCGGCCTGGGTGTCCTGATGAAGGGCGCGGGCAAGCTCACACGCTTCATCCCGATTCCGCAGCCCACGCTGCTGGTGGGCCCGGGCGCCAGCGCGCGGCTGGGTGAGGTGGTGGCGGGTTTCGGCCACGCGAAGCTGTTGATCGTCACCGACGCCGTCATCGCCAAGCTCGGCCTGCTGAAGGGCCTGTGCGATGCGCTCACGGCCGGCGGCGCCAAGTACGTGGTCTTCGACGAGATCACACCCGATGCGCCGATACCGCTGATCGAGCGCGGCATCGCCTTCTATACCGAGCACGACTGCGACGCCATCGTCGCAGTCGGCGGCGGCTCGTCGATGGATTCGGCCAAGGCCATCGCCATGGCCATCGCCAACCCCAAGCCGCTGCGCAGCCTGGCGGGTTACTTCAAGGGGCGGCACACACCCGTGCCGATCTACGCCGTGCCCACCACCGCCGGCACCGGTTCGGAAGTGACGGTCGCGGCGGTGATTGCCGACCCCGAGCTGCAGAGCAAGGTGGTCATCATCGATCCGCGCCTGGTGCCCAAGATGGCCGCGCTCGACCCGGTCCTGATGACCGGGCTGCCGCCGCACATCACCGCGGCCACCGGCATCGATGCGCTGACACACGCGGTCGAGGCCTATGTCGGTCAATGGAGCACAGGCTATAGCGACGGCATGGCGCTGGCCGCGGTGGGCCTGATCTTCGGCAACCTGCGCACCTGCTACAGCGACGGCAAGGACCTGGCCGCGCGCGAGAAGATGGCGTTGGCCTCGACCTACGCCGGCCTGGCCTTCACCCGCGCCAACGTCGGCTACGTGCACGCCATCGCGCACCAGTTCGGCGGCAGGTACCACACGCCGCACGGGCTGGCCAACGCCATCATGCTGCCGCATGTGCTGGAGTTCTCCAGGCCCGACATCGTGCCGCAGCTGGCACGGCTGGCGGTGCGCGCGCGTGTCGGCCGCGAGGGCGAGCGCGAGGACGATCTGGCGCAGAAGTTCCTCGATGCCGTGAGCCAGCTGAATCGCGACCTGGGCATTCCCACCTATCTGGACGCGCTGCGCGAGGCCGACATCCCTGCCCTCGCCAAGGCGGCCTGTCATGAGGCCCACACCGGTTACCCGGTGCCGCGCTACATGACGCAGGAGATCTGCGAAGACATCATCCGCAAGGTGCTGCCGCCCAAGGCCAGCGCCGCGAAGTCGGCGCGCAAGGTACCCGCGAAGTCGGCGGCCAAGGCGCTGCGAAACCCGCGTCCACGGCTGCGGCCAGGCCGGCCGCCCGCAAAGCCGCCGGCCAAAGCCACGCGCAAGCCCGCAGCAGCCCGCAAGACGCAATGACAACAAACCAGCCAGGAGACAAGCAGATGAAGAAGGTCGTGACAGTGACGCTCGGTTCGTCGAAGCAGGACTTCGCTTTCAAGACCGATTTCCTCGGTCAGCACTTCGAGGTGCAGCGCCTGGGCGCCGACGACGACACCGGCAAGGCCTGGGAGCTGCTGCGACGCAACCAGGCCACGGCCGATGCCATCGGCCTGGGCGAGATCGGCGACCATTTCCAGGTGGGCCTGAGCACGCTGGTCAACACCGAGACCAAGCGCTTGCTCAACGTCGTCACACGCGTGCCGGTGACCACCGGTGCCACGCTGCGCCGCCTGCTGCAGGTGCGCGCGGTGCGCCAGGTGCAAAAGGAACTGGGCAACTACTTCAACAACAACCTGGTGCTGTTCCTGTCGGGCATGCGCAACTACGAGATGGCGGTGGCACTGTCGGACTACACGCCCAACCTGAGCTTTGCCGACGCGCTGTTCCAGACCGGCGCGCCGGCCATGCTCGGCTCGATCGAGCAGTTGGAGATGTTCGCCACAGGCAGCCGCCTGGTGCCGAGCCGGCCGCGCGCGATGCTCGAGTCGTATATGTCGGGCTTCAAGAGCCGGATGGTGTCGTCGGCGGTGGCCAAGTCGCATGTGGTGGTGGGCACCTTCGCCGAACTCAAGGCCGTGGGCAACGCGGCCAACCTGTCCGGCAAGACGCTCATCACCTCGGCGGTGGACGACGAGCGGCTGGCCTTCTTCACGAAGTGCAAGGTCAACCTGGTGATCGACGTGTCGCCCAAGCTGTTCGACCACGTGGTCGGCGTCAACACCATCGAGGCCATGATCCTGGCCAAGCTGGAGAAGAAGGCCGACGAGGTCTCGGACGACGAGTACACCGAGATCCTGGACGAGCTGAACGTCAAGCCACGCCTGCTGCATCCGACCGGCAGCTTCCGCAACATCCGCCGCTTTGCCTTCGTCGTGCACCCGTTGAGCCAGGAGTTCATCAAGAAGGGCTTCCCGATTCCCAAGTCCACGCCCAAGTTCGTGATGGACCAGGTGGAGACGCTCGCCGCGCACATTCCGCCGATGGTCTATTGCAAGATGGAGAACATCATCTCGCCGACCGGGGCCGAAGCCGAGGGCTGGTTGTTGTTTGTCGGTGGCACGCCGAAGGAGATGCTGGCGCGCAGCCCCGAGTTCACCTACCGCCGCCTGCTGCATGCCGCCAAGATTGCCGAGAAGCTGGGCGCGCAGATCATGGGCCTGGGCGCCTTCACCAAGGTGGTCGGCGATGCCGGTGTCACCGTGGCGCGACGCTCGCGCATCCCCATCACCACCGGCAACAGCTATTCGGCCTCCGGCGCGCTGTGGGCCGCGGCCGACGCAATGCGCCGCATGGGGCTGGTGCAGCCGGCCAAGGGCGGCGGCCGCATCCCCGCCAAGACCATGGTCATCGGCGCGTCGGGCTCGATCGGCAGCGTCAGCGCGCGGCTGATGGCAATGGCCTTCGAGGAAGTGGTGATCGCCGCACGCGACTTGAAAAAGCTCGAGGAGCTGAAGCGCTCGATCCTGCTCGACACGCCCGACGCCAAGGTGACCTGCTCGATCGACTACGACGGGCTGCTCGGCGACATGGACATGATCGTCACCTCCACCTCGGGCGCGGGCAAGAAGATCCTGGACATCACCAAGGTCAAGCCCGGCTGCGTCATCACCGACGTGGCGCGCCCGCTCGACCTGCCGCCCGAAGAGGTGGCCAAGCGTCCGGACGTGCTGGTCATCGAATCCGGCGAGATCGAGTTGCCCACCAAGGTCAAGGGCATGAAGAGCATCGGCCTGCCGCCGAATGTCATCTATGCCTGCCTGGCCGAGACCATCGTGCTGGCGCTTGAAGGCCGCTTCGAGGTCTTCACCGTCGGCCGCGACACCGAGTGGGAAAAGGTCAAGGAGATCTACAAGCTGGGCCTGAAACACGGCATGAAGCTGTCGGCCATCTCAGGCGTCGGCGGTGTGTTCACGCGACGAAGCCATTGCCAAGGTGGTGACCTTGGCGAAGAAGGCGCGCCTGACCTGGAAGGGCGGCTCAGGCAAGGCCGCAGCGCCGGCCAAGAAGGCGGCAAAGACGGCCGCCAAGAAGAAGACGACCGTCACGAAGGCAGCGACCGGAAAGCCCGCAGCAGCCGCCACGAAGAAGGCCGCTGCGAAGAAGTCACCTGCGGCCAGGCCAGCCCCGAAGGCCGCCGCGAAGACGCCGGCGTCGAAGAAGACCGCCGCCCGATCGCGACGCACGGCGGCCTGACCCTTGATGCAGCCCATGCACGCACAGCCATCGCTCGCGCAACAAACCCTGCCCTGGCGCGTGCTGCTGGTGCTGCTGATAAGCGGTATCAGCGTACTGGCGCTGACGCCAGCGCCGCCGACCCACCTCAGCCTGGGCTGGGACAAGCTGAACCACATGCTGGCATTTGCCGGCCTGGCGCTGTGTGCCACGCTCGGCTGGCGCACGCCGCGCTGGTTGCGCGTGACCTTGCTGGCGGCATTGTTGGCCTTTGGCGGCCTGATCGAGCTGCTGCAGCTCCTTGTGCCCAATCGCACGGCCGAATGGGGCGACCTGGGGGCCGACGCCATCGGCATCGCGACCGGCGTGCTCGCGGCCTCGCTGCTGTTGCGCCTGGCGCGCGCACGCCCGAAACCGGGCCGCTGAGCAGGGCTGCCCCCCATGCCGGCCACGGGCTTGCCCCGCATGCCACAGGCCGAGGCCGAAGACGTCATCGATCCGGCGCTGCCCATCATCGACCCGCACCACCACCTGTGGGATCGCCACGGCAACCGCTACCTGCTCGACGAACTACTGGCCGACACCGACGCCACCGACGCCCAGGGCCAACGCCACAACGTGCGCGGCACGGTGTTCGTCGAATGTGCATCGATGTTCCGCGCCGAAGGGGCACAGTCGCTCAAGCCCGTGGGTGAAACCGAGTTCGTCAACGGTGTCGCCGCGATGAGCGCCAGCGGCGGCTATGGCGACACGCGCGTGGCGGCGGGCATCGTCTCCTTCGCCGACCTGTGCCTCGGCGCCGCCGTGCGCGACGTGCTGGAAGCGCATATCGGCGCCGCGCGCGACCGTTTTCGCGGCATCCGCCATGCGGCCGGCTGGCATGCCAGCGAGCAGATCCGCAATTCCCACAGCCATCCGATCGAGCACCTGCTGCTCGACCGGAGCTTCCGCGAGGGCTTTGCACAGCTGGCGCCGCTCGGTCTGAGCTTCGACGCCTGGTTGTTCCATCCTCAGTTGCCCGAACTCACCGATCTGGCGCGGGCCTTTCCCGACACCGTCATCGTGCTCGACCACTTCGGCGGGCCGCTGGGCATCGGGCCCTATGCGGGCCAGGCCGACGCGGTGTACGCCGACTGGACGCGCGACATAGATGCGTTGGCGCGTTGCCCGAACGTGGTGGCCAAGCTCGGCGGCATCCACATGCCGGTCAACGGCTTCGACTGGCACAAGCGCGAGCGCCTGCCGACCTCAGTGCAACTGGCCGACGCCAGCGCCCGTTACGTGCTGCACACGATCGATCGTTTCGGGCCGCAGCGCTGCATGTTCGAAAGCAACTTTCCCGTGGACAAGGTGTCGTGCAGCTACATCGCGCTGTGGAACAGCTTCAAGCGGCTGACGTCGGCTTTCAGCGGCGACGACAAGGCCGCGCTGTTCCACGACACCGCCGCACGCGTGTACCGGCTGAACGGCCTTTGATAGCCGCTAGCCCCGACCGGCACTCCCGTGGATGCACATCGCTCGGGTCGGCAACCTGAACGCAGCAGGTCGGAGCTTCAGGCCAGGCTAGAGTGGAGACGCATCGGCTGCAACTGCAGCCCCTGCACCTCGGCGCCGCGGCACGACCTGTCGCAGGCCTGCTCGAACACCTCGCGCGCGCAGTCGTGGCAGCAGGCACAGGAGGATGCGACGCGCAGTTCGTCCTGCAGCAACTCGAAGCAGCGCGTTCCGGAACTCACCGCCTGGGCGATGTCGCGGTCACTCACCTTGTGGCACAGGCAGACGATCATTTGATGTGGCAGGGCTTCGATCAACCTGCACACATGCTAACCCAAACAGGAATGCTTCTCAATAAGATTTTTATAAGCCCTACCGGCAAATGCCATCCGCCGGCTTCAGTTGGCGCCCGACTCACCCATCTGCGACTGCAGCCAGTTCTGCTCACCGACCTGCGCGACCAGGTCGATCTGCGTCTCCAGCCAGTCGATGTGCTCTTCAGTGTCGTCGAGGATGCTTTCCAGCAGTTCGCGCGAGACATAGTCGCGCACAGGTTCGCAGTGCGCGATGCCGTCCTTGAGCGTCGTCACTGAGCCCATCTCGGACTTCAGGTCGCAGTGCAGGATCTCCACCGCCGACTCGCCGATCAGCAGCTTGCCCAGGTCCTGCAGGTTGGGCAGCCCTTCGATCATCAGGATGCGATCCATCAGCTTGTCGGCGTGTTTCATCTCGCCCATCGACTCCTCGTACTCGTGCTTGGCCAGGCGCGCGTAGCCCCAACTCTTGAGCATGCGGTAGTGCAGGAAGTACTGGTTGATGGCCGTGAGTTCGTTCTTCAACTGAGCATTCAGATGCTTCAGTACCTTGGCGTCGCCTTTCATGTGCAGCTCCTGTGCGTCTTGTGCAGAGCGCATTGTGCAGGCTCACCTTCCCTGGCACCGATGTCCCTGCGGCTGCAGGCTGAGCGCGACTGCTTCTCGTTGCGACACAGCGATCTCAAGGCGCCTGCCGTTCGGCCAGGACAGCTGCCGACATAGGCTCAGCGCGCGGCCGGCGGCTCCTGGTCAGTGGGAATGGCAGCAACCCAGCGGTAGAAGGCCACCGCCCGATTGATGTATGACGCGTCGCCTCCGGTAGGCAGCAGGCTGGATGCCATGCGCGTACGCGTCAGGCTGTAGAAGGTCCACACCCCTGGCGCGCGGCGTTCCAGGAAATAGATCGCCTGCATGTCGCCCGCGTCGAACAGCGTGAGCATCATCTTCTTCACTGGCGTCAAGTTCTCCGAAGCGACGACCAGGTGGTCGCGGTCCGACACGAGCACGCGATCACGGTAGATCGTCTTGCCGGACGAGCGGTTGTCGCTCTGCGCGAAAAACAGGCTTTGGCCCTTGGTGAACTGTGCCGCGTTGAAGTCGGCCCGTTTCAGTGCCACCTCCGGGCCGCTCAGTGCGAAGGCTTCGGTGACCAGCGGGCGCCAGCTCTTTTCGGTCGTGGACCAGTAGCGCACGTTGCTCTTCGCCGAGATCGCGCCGATGCGCACCAGCAGCTCGTCGATCTCGCCTTCGTGCCTGAAGCTGCCGGCCACGGCGACGAGCACGTCGAAGCCGTTCGTGGTCCAGCCGGTGCAAGCCGGCGGCTGCCACTCGCGCGCCGCCTTGCCGCTCCACGCCTGCACCGCCGGCGGCTGGCCCGGCTCGGCAAAGGGCGGCAGGGGCGCCGCGCCGCACGGCAGCCGCGGCGCATCGTCGGCCGCCAGCGCCGACGTGCCGGACCAGGCGAACACCAGCGACAGCGCAACCGTAAGTGCAAGCGAGGATGCAATCGAACGCAGCGTGATCATCGATTCATCCCGTTGGTCGCAAGGCCATGCCCCAGTGTGCCGTCGCGCGTCAGGCGCCGTCCAGCAAGGCGTCGATGCGCGCGGCATCCAACCCCAGCTCCGACAGCACCGCGCGCCCATGCTCACCGAGGTGCGGCGCACGGCCCGGCGTCGGCGCGGCCGCGCTGCCGAATCGTGCCGCCGCGCGCGCCAGGCGCACGATGCCGGTGTCGCCGTGTTCGATTTCCACCACCGCGCCGTTGTGCCGTACCTGCGGGTCGTCGATGACTTCCTGGTGCCGGTTGACCTGGCCGATCGGCACGCCGGCTGCGCTCAGGGTGGCCACCAGCTCGGCGGTGTCGTGTTCGGCCGTGAGCGCGTCCAGCAGCGGCAGCAGCTCGGCCACGTGGTGGCGCCGGGCGTTGGCCGTGGCGAAGCGCGGGTCGGCCGCCAGCTCCGGGTGGCCCAGGCCCTTGCACAGCGCCACGAACTCGTCGGGCTGCGGTGTCATCGCCGCCACATGGCCGTTGCGCGTGCGGTACGGGCGCTGGCGGATGCCGAACTCCGGAAACGCGAGCCGGCGGGTCGGTGACGAACAGATGGTTGTTCATCGCGTCAGGCCACTGGAAGGCCAGCGCGGCATCGAGCATCGCCAGCTGCAGGTGCGTGCCCTGGCCGCTGCGCTCGCGCGCATACAGCGCCGCGCAGATGGCCTGCGCGGCCGTCAACGCGCTGAGCTTGTCGCACACGGTGGTGGCCAGCAGCGTCGGCTCGCCGGTCGCCTGGCTCGGGTGCGATGCCGACATGCCGGAGACGGCCTGGATGACCGCGTCATACACGCGCCCACCGGCATAGGGCCCCGTCTGGCCAAAGCCGGTGATCGACGCGTAGATCAGGCGCGGGTTCGCGGCGCACAGCGTGGCCGCGTCCAGGCCCAGCCGAGCCATCGCGCCGGGGCGGAAGTTCTCCACCAGCACGTCGGCGCGGCGCGCCAGCTCCAGCACCACGGCCACGTGATCCTTGCGCTTCAGGTCGAGCACGATCGAACGCTTGCCGCGGTTGGCGGTGATGAACATCGCCGACAGGTCGCCCTTGGCCGGGCCGATGCGCCGGCTCTGGTCGCCACTCGGCGGCTCGACCTTGATGACATCCGCGCCCTGGTCGGCCAGCAGCGCGGTGGCCAGCGGGCCGGACAACACGGCGGACAGATCGAGCACGCGCACGCCATGCAGCGGCAGGCCGCTGATGTCATCGCCCTTGTCTCCACTCAAACGTGTCTCCCGAAGTTGCCGTGCACAGGCTGAAGCATGCACATGCTAGTCCGTATATTTCACCTTGCGCGCGCCTCACGGACGCGGTGAAACCCTGAGCCCATGACCACCACCATTGCCAGCCTGATCCGCGCCAGGCGCGCCGCCGTCGCCGGCACCTACACGCTGACCGTGATCGAGAACCTGTGCGCACTGGCCTATCCGGCGCTCACCGGACTGGCGGTCGACGGCTTGATCAAGCGCGAGTACCGTGGGCTCGTGCTGCTGGTGGCGGTGTGGCTGCTGCATCTGGCCATCGCCTTCGTGCGCCAGCGTGTGGACACGCGCGTGTTCATGGGCTTGTTCGCGCAGATCGCATCGCACATCGTGGGCGAGCAGCAGGCGCAGGGTCAGGGCATCAGCAAGGTGTCGGCGCGCGTCGAGATGGTGCGCGACGTCGTCGGCTTCTTCGAGCGCGAGGTGCCGGCCATGTTCCACAACGTGCTCGCCGTCGTCGGCTCGCTGACGATGCTCTTCGTCTACGACCTGGATGCCGGCTTCATCGCCATGGCCGTGCTGCTGCCGATGACGCTGGTCAACACCTGGTACTGGCGGCGCGCGGTGCGCCTGAACCGCGGCATCCACAACCAGATCGAGCGCGAGGTCGAAGACATCGTTTCGGCAAGTCCCTTTCGCATCCGCCGCCACTTTCTGCTGCTGCGCCGCTGGCGCGTGCGGCTGTCGGACAACGAGTCGTGGACCTGGGGCGTGACCGAGCTGGCGACGATCGTGGCGCTGGTGTTCATCCTGCTCGACTTCACCCAGTCGCCCGCCTTCAGCGCCGGCGCGATCTTCGCGGTGCTGTCCTATGTGTACGATTACCTCGAAGGCCTGAACCAGGTGCCGACGGTGGTCAACAACCTGGCGCGTTTGAAGGACGTGCGCGCGCGCCTGGCGCAGACGCAGGACTGATCGTGTCGCTGGATCGGCAGCCCGCCGGCGCGGCGCCGAACGTTGTCGATGAACCCCTCGAAAGGAACTGCCATGCGAATCCTGATGCTCGGTGCCGGCGCCATTGGCGGCTATTTCGGCGCACGGCTGCTGGCCGCGGGCCGTGACCTGACTTTCCTGGTGCGCGAACGGCGAGCCGCACAACTGGCGGCATCCGGGCTGGTGGTGAAGAGCCCGCAAGGCGATCTGACGCTGCCGAGCCCGCCGACCTTGCTGGCGCAGCAGATCCGCGAGCCCTTCGATCTGATCGTGATCAGCTGCAAGGCTTACGACCTGGGCGAGGCCATCGAGTCCATCGCGCCGGCGGTCGGGCCGGCGACCCTGATCCTGCCGCTACTCAACGGCATGGCACACCTGGATGCGCTCGACGCACGCTTTTCGCGGCAAGCCGTGCTGGGCGGCAAGTGCGTGATCTCGAGCACGCTCGACGATGCGGGCACCGTCCTGCACATGAACCCAATGCATTCGATGACTTTCGGCGAGCGCGATGGCGGCCTGTCACCGCGCGTCGAGGCGGTGCGTGCGCAGCTCGCCGATGCCGGTTTCGAGGCCGTGGCCAGCGCGCAGATCGTGCAGGACATGTGGGAGAAGTGGGTCTTCCTGGCGACGCTGGCGGCATCGACCTGCCTGATGCGCGCGTCGGCCGGCACGATCGTGGCCGCACCGCAGGGCCAGGCGCTGCTGCTGCAGATGTTCGACGAGTGCATCGCCATCGCGGCCAGCCAGGGCCACCCGCCGGCGCCGGCCTTCGTCGCGCAGGCGCGCACGATGATGACCACACCAGGTTCGCCGATCAAGGCCTCGATGCTGCGCGACATCGAGCGCCAGTCGCGCATCGAGGCCGATCATGTCATCGGCGATCTGCTGCGACGCCGGCCCGCCAGCAGCGACGGCGCGCAGCGGCTGTCTGCGCTGGACATTGCCTACGCGCACCTCAAGGCCTACGAGGCCAGCCGCGGGGGCTGACATCTGCGGGGCATCGGCTACAGTCGATTCGCAGACCCACACACAAGGAGACCGCCCCATGTTCCAGAGTCAGTTGATGAGCGGCCAGCGCATTCTGGTCACCGGCGGCGGCACCGGGCTGGGCCAGTCCATGGCCGAGAAGTTTCTCGAACTCGGCGCCGATGTCGCCATCTGTGGCCGACGCAAGGCGGTGTGCGATGCCACCGCCGAAGCATGGCGCGCGAAGTTCCCCAAGGCGCGCATCGACACCTTCGGCGTGGACATCCGCATCGCGCAGTCGGTGGACGAGATGGTCGAGGCACTCTTCGCCAGCGGCGGGCTGAGCGGGTTGATCAACAACGCCGCCGGCAACTTCATCTCGCCCACCGAGGCGCTGTCGTCGCGCGGCTTCGACGCCATCGCCGGCATCGTCTTCCACGGCAGCTTCTATGTCACGCAGGCCGTGGGCAAGCGTTGGGTGGCGCAGGCCAAGGCGGGTGAGTGGAAGCCGGGCCAGCCCTATCGCAGCGTGATGAGCATCATCACCACCTGGGTGCACAACGGCAGCCCCTACGTCGTGCCGTCGGCGATGAGCAAGGCCGGCATCGACGTCATGACCAAGTCGCTGGCGGTGGAGTGGGCCAAGTACGGCATCCGCCTGAACGCGGTGGGCCCGGGCGAGATCCCGACCGAGGGCATGAGCAAGCGCCTGAATCCCGGCGAGAAACCCGGACAGCGCAGCATCGACAACAACCCGATGGCACGCCCCGGGTTGATGAGCGAGCTGCAGAACCTCGCCGCCTTCCTGATGGCGCCCGGCCAATGCGATTGGCTCAGCGGCGAAAGCATCATGATGGACGGCGCCAGCGCGCTGGCCACCGGCGGCAACTTCTACGGGTTGCGCAAGTGGAGCGACGACGACTGGCGCGTAGCGCGCGAAAAGATCGAAGCGCAGAACGCGAAGGACAAGACGCAGCGCTGACGTAGGCATGGGCCGCCGCCATGTGCGCGGCGCCCTGCCCCGATGCTCAGCAAAGCCGGTTATCGGCTATCGGGGCTCATGTCGGGTCGGCACCCAGTTGCCGTGGAACCCCGCCGGGATGCGATGCGGGATGGTCACCGCGGCCACCGGCGGGCCGCTGAAGTCCTGCGCGTCGAGGATGACGAAGTCGGTGGTCTGCCGCACGGCGTCGACGACGAAGCCCATCAGCCAGCCCTCGCCTTCCGCGGCCGCGGCATGGCGGGGCTCGAAGACGAACTCACCGACATGGCGGCCGGGGCCGAAATCGTGCAACTCGCGTTGGCCGGTGTGCAGGTCGTGATGGATCAGCACCTGGTCGCCGACGAACGGGCCGTCTCCGTCTCGCTTCAGACCCGCGCTGTAGGCGTGGCGGTAGGGCTGGCCCAGTCGCCGTTCGTCGAGCCGCGGGAACTCCTGCGGATGATCGTCGATGAGCTTGCGCGTCACCTGGCGGGCCACCGGATCGATGGTCCAGCGCTCGAAACGCGAGCCCTTGCCATCGGGGCCGATGCGGCTGTCGTCGAACATCGTGGCATGCGCCACCACGTCGAGGATGACCTGGCCGTCGTCGGTCTCGAAGCCGTTGCAGGGGTGGAAGACATAACACGGGTCCACATCGCACCAGACGATGTCGCTGCCCGGTGCGTCCTTCTTCAGCAGGCCCACGCGCGCGCGGTGCGCCGGGTTCCACTTGTAGGGGAAGGTGTAGCCGGCGACCAGCGTGGCCATCGAGAAGGTGACCGGCAGGTCGAGCACGATGACGTACTGGCGCGTCACCATGCAGTCGTGCACGCTGGGGCCGTGCTGCACCGCAATCGGCTCCTCGCGCCGGACCCGGCCGTCGGCGCCGACCACCACGTGGCGGAGGGTGTTGGGGTCGGTCGCTTCGTAGCAGATGGCGTGAAGGTCGCCGGTCGCCGTGTCGAGGTGGCCATGGGCCGTGAACGAGCCCTTCAGCGTGCCTTCGAAGGGGTTGTGCGCCACCGTCTGCAGCTCTTCACCCAGTTCGACCGGGTAGCCGCCCGCTTCCACCAGCGCCCAGGTCTTGCCGCCATGGCCGACGACGTTGGTGTTGACGGTGTCGTTGCCGTGGCGCGGTCCGGGCGCGGGCGCTTCGCCCAGCGCCTGGCTGACGGCCGTGGAGCGAATCCAGCGGTTGCGATACCACAGCGCCTGGCCGTCCTTCAGCCGCAGCCCGTGCACCATGCCGTCGCCGGTGAACCAGTGGTGGCTGGCGGCGGGAGTCGTCGCCGATCGGGTTGGGGCCGATGCGCAGGTAGCGGCCGTCCAGCGACGCGCGGGATGGTGCCGGTGACGACCAGATGGTCCAGCGTGACTTCGCGCTCCATCGGCGCGTTCAGCCCGCTCAGGAAGGGGTTGGGGACGGCCGGCTCGGCCCGGTGCTTGCGGTTGAAGTCCGCCAGTTTCATCACCCCTTGGGTGACCGTCTTGCGGATGGCGGATTCGATCGGGCTGGTCATGGCGGTGGGCTCCTGCGCTCGCCCGTGCTGCGGGGGCGATGGGTGGATGAGGCAATAATGTTGACAGCGAACACATTGTGTCGACGAATGATTACAGTGTCAACATGAATTCATCGAACCTGAGGAACAGGCCTCGCGCCCCTACCACCACGGCGATCTGCGCAACGCGCTGATCGAGGCCGGGCTGCGGCTGCTCGAGGCGCGCGGGCCAGATGGCGCGCAGGAGGATCTGGGGTTGCGTGAAGTGGCGCGCGAGGTGGGCGTCAGCCCGACCGCCATCTACCGGCACTTTCCGGACAAACATGCGCTGAAGTCCGCACTGTCTGCCGCGGGCCTGGAACGGCTGGCCCATCGCCAGCAGCAAGCCAGTGCGCAGGCCGGTGGCGGCGCGGCCGGTTTCCTGGCCAGCGGCCTGAGTTACGTGCAATTCGCGGCCGAGCACCCGGTGTTGTTCCGCCTCGTGTTCAGCCACGCCCAGCCCGACGACCTGCTCGATGCGTCGCCCGACACGGTGTCGGCGGCGATGCGCGGCCTGCGCGAGGACATCGCCCGCGTGATGCCACCCGACTGGAGCGCCGCGCAGCGCAAGACGGCAGCGCTGCACGCCTGGGCCCTGGTGCACGGCCTGGCGCTGCTGGTGCTGGACCGGCAGATCCCGGCCGACTGGGCGCTGATCGAACGCGTGCTCTCGGGCTTCGGCGCGTTGACGAAACCAGCGTAAACACGGACCTGCGTTCCTTGATTCAGGCCCTGCGCCCTGGAGTGTTTGGCCTCTATCGGCACATGGCGGGCTTACGTTGGCCTGTTGACTGCGGACCCCCGGCTCGACCTGCGTGCACGCTGGCCGGCTGTGGGGTGGCCAACTGCGGTCAATAAGCAGCCATTCCCTCCGTTGGCCACCCCACAACCGACCGGGTTCGTGGTGCACCACACGAGCGAGATGGCGGCACACCCGCGACCCGGTTGAGTTCTCGCAGCCAGCGAAGTCCACTGGGCCTGCGCAGCAAAGCCGGTGTGGCGGCGGCCGACGGAGGGAATGGCTGCTTATTGACCGCAGTCGGCCGCCGCCACGCCGGCTTTGCCACAAAGCATTTCGCGCATAACCAGCAGCAAAGCAGACCGAATAAGCGGCAGCCATGCCGACAGCCGGCAGCATCGCTATATGCAGTTGAGCGCGAACTGGTAAGACGGCGACCCCGCACGCCCTTGAGACCGAAGCACGGACTTGGGCTCGCGGCATTCGGCTATCGTCGAGCGCCAATCCCACTCGCGAAGGCCACCGCATGAAGGTTTCCGAAGCCCTGACCAGCCGACGCTCGGTGCGCGACTTTCTGCCCACCCCGGTGGACGGCGCCGTCATCCGCCGCGTGCTCACCACCGCGGCGCGCGCGCCTTCAGGCGGCAACGTGCAGCCCTGGCACATCGACGTGGTGGCCGGCGAGCGACTGGATGAACTGAAGGCCATCATGCGGCAGCGGCTGCAGGCGGTGGCCGCCGGCGACACCAGCGAGCAGGCCGAGTACGACATCTATCCGAAGGAACTTGTCGCGCCCTACCGCGACTACCGCTTCCAGCTCGGCGAGGCGATGTATGCGTCGCTCGGCATCACGCGCGAGCACAAGGCGCAGCGGCTGCAATGGTTTGCGCGCAACTACCAGTTCTTCGGCGCGCCGATGGCGCTGTTCTGCAGCATCGACCGGCGCATGGGGCCGCCGCAATGGTCTGACCTGGGCATGTATCTGCAGTCGGTGATGCTGCTGCTGCGCGAAGAAGGGCTGGACAGTTGCCCGCAGGAATGCTGGGCGGTGTATCCGCGCACGATCGGCAATTTCATCGGCATGCCGGCCGAGCGCATGCTGTTCTGCGGCATGTCCATCGGCCACGCGAACGCCGATCATCCGGTGAACAAGTTCCCCGTCGCGCGCGCCGAGCTGTCGCAGTTCGCGCGCTTTCACGGCGTGTAGCGCCCGGGGCCCCATCGCCGCACCATCCAAGGAGTCCGTCATGCCGACCCACAACGACGCGCAGATTGCCGAATGGAACGGCGAACAAGGCCAGCGCTGGGCGCAACAACAGCGCACGCTGGACGCCATGATCGGGCCTTTCGGCGACGCGGCACTGCAGGCGGCCGCCGCGCAGCCGGGCGAGCAGGTGATCGATATCGGTTGTGGCTGCGGCAGCACCACGCTGACGCTGGCGCGCGCCGTCGGCCCGTCGGGCCAAGTGCTGGGCGTGGATGTGTCGCAACCGATGCTGGCGATAGCGCGTGCCGCGGCGGCGGATGCCGCTGCAGCGTCGCCAGCGTCCGCGCGCGCGGCCCTGTCGTTCATCGAGGCGGACGCGGCCACGGCGGCGCTGCCGCTCGGCCAGGACCTGCTGTTCTCACGCTTCGGACTGATGTTCTTCGATGCACCCGCCGCCGCGCTGCGCCACCTGCGCGGCGCCTTGCGCGAGGGCGGGCGCTGCGCCTTCGTGTGCTGGCGCACGCCGCGCGACAACCCCTGGGCGATGGTGCCGTTGATGGCCGCGCGCAAGGCGCTGGACATCACGCCGCCGCCGGCCGACCCGCTGGCACCAGGACCCTTCGCCTTTGCCGACGATGTGCGGCTGCGCGGCCTGCTGGCCGAAGCCGGTTTCAGCGACATCGACATCCAGCGCTGCGATGCCACCGTCGCCATCGGCGCGACGCCGCGTGCGGCGGCCGAGCACAGCCTCAACCTCGGGCCGGCGTCGCGACTGGCCCGCGAGGTCGGGCCGGCGTTTCACGCGCGCATCGTCGATGCGATCGAGCAGGCGCTGGTACCGCTGGCGGCGGCGGACCGGACGGTCGGCCTGTCCGGCTCGACCTGGGTGGTCACGGCATCGCGCAGCGCTTGAACGCGCCGCGGCGGACCGTGGCCGCGGTTCGCGCAGCGCGCGACCACGACAAAGCTTGCGCGTCTGTGCGGTGGCGCCAGGGCTCAGCGCGGCTCGCCGCCGCCCGCCTTGTTGGCCGCGGCCATCGAGCGCACGTCCTGCCCGCCGATGGCGTCGCCGCCAAGCAGCTGGTTGTGCGCGTGCGCCAGGTGGTGGTAGCCGAAGGCCATGTCGATGCCGGCGCGCAGGCCCTGCAGGTCCTCGATGCGGTTGAGCACCTGCTTGGTCAGCGTCAGGCCCATGCGCGGCTGCTGCGCGATGCGCGCGGCCATCGCGTAGGTCTGCGCTTCCAGTTGGTCGCGCGGCACGACGCGGTTGACCATGCCCATCGTGTAGGCGCGTTCGGCCGGCATGCGCTCGCCCAGGAACAGGAACTCCTTGGCGATGCGCGGGTTCAGTTCCTGCGCATGCGCGAAGTACTCGACGCCGGGCACGCCCATGCGCACCACCGGGTCCTGGAAGAAGGCATCGTCGGCGGCGACGATCAGGTCGCAGACCCAGGCCAGCATCAGCCCGCCGGCGATGCAGCCGCCCTGCACCATGGCGATGGTCGGCTTGGGGATGTCGTGCCAGCGGCGGCACATGCCGATGTAGATCTCCTGCTCGCGCGCGTAGTTCACTTCGGCGCCGGGCCGGTCGGCATGGCCCCACCACAACTGCACGCGATCGAAGGGTTCGCCGGCCTCGCGCTCGGCCGTGCCGATGTCGTGGCCGGCGTTGAAGTGCTTGCCCGCGCCGCGCAGCACGATCACCTTGACGGCATCGTCGTCCACCGCTTGCCTGAACGCCGCGTCCAGCGCATAGGTCATCTGCGAGTTCTGCGCGTTGCCGAACCTGCGGCCGGTTCATCGTGATGGTGGCGATGCCATCGGCCACCGCATACAGCACCGGCGGGTCGGTCTCGTAGACCGAGCTGTCCTGGCGCGACGTCAGCTTGTCGGCGGCGTGCTCGATGGCCATGGGTGTGTCGCGAGGTTCAACGGTCGGTGAACGACGGTGCGCGCTTGGCCAGGAACGCGGCCACGCCTTCCGAGAAGTCGTGCGCCTTGCCCAGATCGCGCTGCATGCTCGCCTCCAGCGCCAACGCAGCTTCGTAGTCCAGCATCGCCGCGGCGTCCAGCGCGCGGCGCGTGTCGGCCAGCGCCCTGCTCGGCATCGCCGCGAGCCTGGTCGCCAACGCCATGGCGCTGTCCATCAACGCCGCGTCGTCCACGCACTGCCAGATCAACCCGATGCGCTGTGCTTCTTCGGCCGGCAGCTTGTCGCCCGTCATCGCCAGGCCGATGGCGCGTGCGCGGCCGACCAGCCGGCTCAGCAACCAGGTGCCGCCGCAATCGGGAATCAGGCCGATCTTCGAGAAGGCCTGGATGAAGCTCGCGCTGCGCGCCGCGATCACCATGTCGCAGCCCAGTGCGAAGTTCGCGCCCGCGCCCGCGGCCACGCCGTTGACCGCGGCAATCACCGGCACCGGCATCGAGCGGATGCGCAGCGCCAGCGGCACATAACGCCGTTCGATGACCGCGCCGACGTCGGGCGCCGCACCGTCCGGCGCGGCCATGTCGGGATCGGTCAGATCCTGGCCGGCGCAAAAGCCCCGCCCCGCACCGGTGACGATGACGGCGCGCACCGCCGCGTCATCGGCAGCGGCATTCAAGGCCGCCAGCAGTTGTTCGTGCAGCGCGCCGGTGAAACTGTTCAGCGCGCTCGGGCGGTTCAGCGTCAGGGTGCGCACGGCACCGGTCGTGGCGCTCAGCACCAGGTCCTGGCTCATGGTTTCCAGCTCCTTCGCAATCGGCGGTGGATGGCCGTCGCGTCGAAGCATACAAGGCGCCGCAGCGCGGCCGGTCTAGCGCCAGACTTCGGCCGCCGTCTCCACCACCAGCCGCAGCTTGGCGCGCTGGGCTTCCACCGCGATGTTGTTGCCGTGCACGGTGCTGGAAAAACCGCACTGCGGGCTCAACGCCAGTTGCTCCAGCGGCGCGTACTTGGCGGCTTCGTCGATGCGCCGCTTCAGGTCGTCCTTGTGCTCCATCTCGCCCAGCTTGGTGGTCACCAGGCCGAGCACCACCGTCTTGCCCTTGGGCAGGTGCCGCAAGGGCTTGAAGTCGCCGGAGCGCGCGTCGTCGTACTCGAGAAAGTAGGCATCGACATCCATCTCGCTGAGCAGCGCCTGCGCCACCGGCTCGTAGCTGCCCTGCGCCGCCCAGGTGCTCTTGAAGTTGCCGCGGCACAGGTGCACCGCCAGCACCATGTCGGCCGGCTTGTAGGCGACGACACGGTTGATGAATGCGGCATAACGGTGCGGCAGTTCGTCGGGGTCGTCGCCGCGGCCGCGCGCGGCTTCGCGCATCTTGTCGTCGCACAGGTAGGCGAGATTGGTGTCGTCCATCTGCACGTAGCGGCAGCCGGCGGCGTGCAGCGATTGCAGCTCTTCGCCGTAGGCCTTGGCCACGTCTTCGTAGAACTCGGGGTCGAGCTCCGGATAGTGCTGCTTGCTGATGCCGGCGCGGCCGCCGCGAAAGTGCAGCATCGTCGGCGACGGGATCGAGACCTTGCCGGTGCTGCCGGCGGACAACTGCGACTTCAGGTACTCGAAGTCGGCGCGCTGGATGTCCTTGACGTGGCGCACCTTGTCGATGACACGCATCACCGGCGGTGCCAGTTCCTCGCTGCCGTCGGGCTTCTTGATCAGCACCGGGATGTCGGTCTTCACGCCGCCCAGCTGCGCCAGGAAGTCGATGTGGAAATAGGTGCGGCGGAACTCGCCGTCGGTGATGCTGTGCAGGCCCACGTCTTCCTGGAACTTGACGATGTCGGTGATGGCGCGGTCTTCCACGGCGCGCAACTGCTCCGACGTGATCTCCCCCTTGGCGTGCTGCTCGCGCGCGTCGAGCAGGAACTTGGGGCGCAGGAAGCTGCCGACGTGGTCGGCACGGAAAGGGGGCTTGGTGGCTGTGGTCATGGGGGCTCCGGATGCGATATGCCATTCTCTGAATACAGCAATGTTCGATAAATAAGCGTTAACCCTATTCAATCGCGAACTTCACTGAGAACCAGAATCTGATTCCTGTATACATTCCGGCCACGCGAGGACAAGCGATGAACACCTTCCCGCTCAACGCCTGGTACGCGGCGGCCTACGACGTCGAGGTCAAGGCGGCGCTGCTCAGCCGCAGCATCTGCGGTCAGAAGATCGTCATGTTCCGGCGCAGCGATGCCAGCGTCGCGGCGCTGGAAGACGCCTGCTGGCACCGCCTGCTGCCGCTGTCCAAGGGCCGGCTGCACGACGACCAGATCACCTGCGGCTACCACGGCCTGGTGTTCGACGGCGACGGCCGCTGCACGCACATGCCCTCGCAGGAAACACTCAACCCGGCGGCCTGCGTGCGCGCCTTTCCGGTGATCGAGAAACACCGCTTCATCTGGATCTGGCCGGGCGACCCGGCGCTGGCCGATCCGGCCAAGGTGCCCGATCTGCACTGGAACCACGATCCGCTGTGGGCCGCCGACGGCAAGCTCATCACCGTGGCCTGCGACTACCGGCTGGTGCTCGACAACCTGATGGACCTGACGCACGAGACCTATGTGCACGGCTCCAGCATCGGCCAACTGGCCGTCGCCGAAGCGCCCTTCGTGGCCACGCACGGCACGCGCACGGCCACCGTCACGCGCTGGATGGAAGACATCGACGCGCCGCCGTTCTGGGCCGGGCAGCTCAAGCACGCCACCGGCTACGAAGGCCGGGTCGACCGCTGGCAGATCATCCGCTTCGAAGCGCCCTGCACCATCGCCATCGATGTCGGCGTGGCGCCTGCGGGCAGCGGCGCGGTGCCGAAGGATGGCCGACCTGGCGACCGATCGAAAGGCGTCAACGGCTACGTGCTCAACACCATCACGCCGGAAACCGAACGCAGCTGCCACTACTTCTGGGCCTTCTCGCGCAACTACTGCCTGGGCGAACAGCGCCTGACCCACGAGCTGCGCGAAGGCGTGGCGTCGATCTTCCGCGAAGACGAACTCATCCTCGAAGCGCAGCAGCAAGCCATCGACGAGCGCCCCGGCTACAGCTTCTACAACCTGAACATCGACGCCGGCTCGATGTGGGCGCGCAAGCTGATCGAGCAGATGGTGCGCGCGGAGTCACCTGCAAGCAGCCGCGTGATTCCACTGCGCGCCGCTTGATCGGCATGCGCACCATGGCTGGGGACGCCACGGTCGATGTCGCCGAGGACAGCGGCACCGCCGTCTCGCAAACCGTGCGCACGCAACTGCGCCTGCGCGAGCTGATCCTCGGCGGCGAGCTCGAACCCGGCGTGCGCATCGCCGAACTGGCGCTGGTCGAGCGCCTGGGCGCGTCGCGCACGCCGATCCGCATGGCCTTGGTGCGGCTGCAGGAAGAAGGCCTGCTCGACGCGTTGCCGAACGGCGGCTTCGCGGCCAAGGACTTTTCCGAAACCGACATCCACGACGCGATCGAGGTGCGCGGCACGCTCGAAGGCCTGGCCGCGCGGCTCGCGGCCGAGCGCGGTGTGGGCAGCCTGTTGCTGGCCGATGCGCGCGAGTGCCTGCAGCACATCGACGCGCTGCTGGCCGCGCCGAGCCTGAGCGAAGAATCCTTCGGCGGCTACGTGCAGCACAACGGCCGCTTCCACGAGCTGCTCGCGCAGATGGCCGGCAGCGCCACGATGCAGCGCCAGCTGGAGCGCGCCAAGACGCTGCCCTTTGCGTCGCCGAACAGCTTCGTGCTGTCGCGCGCCACCGGGGCGCTGGCGCGCGACATGCTGGTCGTGGCGCAGCACCAGCACCACGCCGTGCTCGACGCCATCCGCAAGCGCGAAGGCGCGCGCGCGCAGAGCCTGATGTGCGAGCACGCGCGCATCGCCCACGACAACCTGCGCCAGGCGCTGCGCGACCACGGCACCTGGGCGCAGATGCCAGGTGCGCGGCTGCTGCGGCGCACGCCGGGCAACAAGGACCCACACTCGCGCACTCATCCATCATGCGAAACCATAACCAGTGGCACAGCGCGACGGTGCGCGCAGCACCGCGACCTGAGCGCAAATGTGCGCGAGTTCGAGATCCGCCCCGACAACGGCATCCGGCCGTGGAGCGTGGGCAGCCATCTGAAGCTGCGTGTCGAGATCGACGGCCGCGAAGAGACGCGCCACTACTCGCTGGTCGGCCTGCCCGACGCGCCGGGCGCGGACGAGGTCTATCGCATTGCCGTGCGACGTGCCGAACCCGGACGCGGCGGCTCGCGTTTCCTGTGGAACCTGGAAACCGGCAACGAGTTGCTCATCGGCGAGCCGAACAACCACTTCGAGATCGGCCTGCACGCCGCCGACACGCTGCTGGTGGCCGGCGGCATCGGCATCACGCCGATCCTGGGCATGGCCTTGCTGCTGGCGCGCAAGGGTGCGCGGCTGCGCATGCTCTACGCGGCGCGCACGGCCAGCGAACTGATCTACGCCGACGCGCTGCGCGCGCAGCTCGGCGACGCGCTGCACACCTTCTGCAGCGACCGCGGTGAACGCATCGACCTGGACGCACAGATCCACGCCCTGCCGCCGCACGCGCAGATGGCCCTGTGCGGGCCGCTGGGTCTGCTGGATGCGGCACGCGAGGCCTGGGCGCGCGACGGCCGCGCGGTCGCCGACCTGCGCTTCGAGACCTTCGGCAACAGCGGCGCACGCGCGGCCGAAGCCTTCTGGGTCGAACTGCCGCGCCACGGCCTGCGCTTCGAGGTGCCCGCCGATCGTGGGCTGCTCGACATGCTGGAAGAAAACGGCGTGGCCACCTTGTCGGATTGCCGCCGCGGCGAATGTGGTCTGTGCGCGATGGACATCGTCTCGGTGCAAGGCGAGGTCGATCACCGCGACGTCTTCTTCAGCACGCCGCAGAAGCGCAGCAACCAGCGTCTTTGTGCCTGCGTATCGCGCGTCAGCGGCGGTGGCGTGGTGCTCGATTCGGCCTTCCGGCCGGATGAGTAGCATCGCCGCACAACAAACCCACCGGAGAAGCCCATGACCGTCGAGTTCATCAACCCGTCCGAGTTGACGCAGGGCACCTATTCGCATGTCGCCGTGGTCAGCGGCAGCGCGCGCACGCTGTATGTGTCGGGGCAGGTGGCCATGGACGCGGCCGGGCAGATCGTCGGCAGCAGCTTCGCCGAGCAGACCGAGCAGGTGTTCAAGAACCTGGCCATCGCGCTGGCCGCCGGCGGCGCGCAGTGGCATCACATCGTGAAGATGAACGTGTTCGTGCGCGACCTGACGAGCAGCAAGGTGAAGACGCTGCGCGGCATTCGCCAGCGCCATTTCGGCGCGCATCAACCGGCCAGCACGCTGGTGGCGACACCGGCGCTGGTGCACGAAGACCTGATGCTCGAGATCGAGGTCGTGGCCGTGGTGGACTGAGGGCGCCACCCGGCGCCAATCGCTTGTCCGATGCCGTTGCGATCTACAAATAAGAATCGGTCGCATTCGTGTTAGCATTTCTGTCCAAGTTCTCGGGACGGAAGTGTTGTGTTCAGCATCCATGCCTTGCCTTCGCAAGCAGCCGCAGCGCCCCCAGCCGCCCACACGTCGCTGCGCCTGGATCGCATCAGTTCGGGCGACCTGAGCCCGGCCCAGCGTCACGGCTTGGTGGCTGCCATCGTGATGCTGCACCTGGCGGCCTTCTGGGGCCTGCTGCAGCTGAACGTGGTGCGCGAAGCCTTGATGCAGGCGGCACCGGTCTTCGTCAGTCTGATCGCGCCCACCGCGCCGCCGCCCGTCGCCAAGCCTTTGCCGTTGCCAGTGCCGCCACCACCGAAGCCGCAGCCGAAAGTCCAGCCAGCGCCGCGGCCCGCACCTCTGATCGCCGCACCGCCCACGCCCGCACCGGCTGAACAGCCCTTTGTCGTGCCCGAGACGCCACCGCCACCGGTGGTCGCGACATTGCCCATCGCGACCACGCCGGCGCCGGCCGCCGTGGCCGAAGCCGCGCCGCCGCCACCGCCCGCGCCGCGCCTGCTGCCCGATTCCGCCGTGCAGTACCTGCAAGCGCCCGAGGTGGTGTACCCGCGCCTGTCGATGCGCAACGCGGAAACCGGCCTGGTGATCGTTCGCGCCTATATCGGCGCCGGTGGCGGTGCGCCGCACAGCGTGCAGATCGAGAAATCGTCCGCCCATGCGCGCCTGGACCAGGCCGCGTTGGCCGCGGTGCAGAAGGCGCGCTTCAAACCCTATGCCGAAAAAGGCCAGCCGGTGGAAGGCTGGGCCTTGATCCCGATCCGATTCGAACTGGAGAAATGACTTGAACATCGACACATCGACGCTGGGCTTCGGCCACTTCATCGCCCAGGCGGACGTGGTCGGCAAGACCTTGCTCGTCATCCTGATCGCCATGTCGATCGCGTCGTGGGCCATCATCGCCGTCAAGAGCGTGTCGCTGTATGCGCGCAAGTCCGGGTCGGCCAAGTTCCTGCAGCTGTTCTGGAACGCCACCTCGCTGGATGCGGTGGCCGCCGAAATCACCGCCCACGGCGCGCACGACCCCTTCTCGCACCTCACGGCGCATGCCATGCAGGCCAACGCCCACCATGCGCGTTATGGCGCGGCCAAGCTCGAAGAGGCCGGCAGCGCCAGCGACTTCGTCACGCGCACCATCAAGAAGGTGCTCGACGAGGAGACCACGCGGCTCGAGAACGGCCTGTCGGTGCTGGCCACGATCGGCGCCACCGCGCCCTTCGTGGGCCTGTTCGGCACGGTGTGGGGCGTGTACCACGCGCTGGTGGCCATCGGCATGAGCGGCGCCGGCACGCTGGACAAGGTCGCCGGCCCGGTGGGCGAGGCGCTGATCATGACCGCCCTGGGCCTGGCCGTGGCCGTGCCCGCGGTCGTGGGCTACAACGCGTTCACGCGCGCCAACCGCGTGCTGGCCGCGCGGCTCGATGCCTTCGCCTACGAGCTGCACACCTTCGTGTGCATGGGCCAGGCGCTGCGGCCACGGCGGCACGCAGCCACAGGGCAGCGTGCGGGCGCTGCCGACGCGCTCGGCCGCCGATCGGCGGCCACGGCCTGAGGCAGGGGCACACACATGGCCTTCGCCAGTTTCGATTCCAAGAGCCCCGGCGCACCGATGTCGGAGATCAACATGGTGCCGCTGATCGACGTCATGCTGGTGCTGCTGGTGATCTTCATCATCACCGCGCCGCTGCTCACGCAGGCCGTCAAGCTCGAATTGCCCAAGGCCACGGCACAGCCCAACGACCTGCGGCCGGAGAAGATCGAGTTCGCCATCGACGCCACCGGTGCGCTGTTCTGGAACGGCGAGCCGGTGTCGCGCAGCGTCGTGCAGGCACGTTTTGCCACCGAAGGCCTCAAGGCGCCGCAGCCCGAAGTGCATCTGCGCGCCGACCAGAACGTGGCCTACCGCTTCGTGGCGCAGACGCTGGCCGATGCGTCCCGGGCCGGCCTGACCGAAGGTCGGCTTCATCAGCGAGCCCGAAGCCGCGCCATGACCACCGCCCTGCACCGCTTGACGCCTCCGATGGCGTGCCAAGGCAATGGCCAAGAACTAGTTCGACCCCCGTATCCCCACCATGCACCAGCCCGCCGTCGCCAGCCCGTGCCCCACCCCAGCAGGAGAGCACTGTGCCGCGCCACGCAAGAAGAACGACGACTGCCCACCCACGCCCATCGACCCACGGCCCAGGCAATGGCCTGAGTCCTACGCCACAAGCCACGCGACGGCTGCTGCCGCTGGGCGCCCTGGCCGCAGGCTTCGGCCTGCTGAATGCCGGCGCGTGGGCGCAGAACACGCCAACGCCTGCTGCGACAGCCGCTTCGGCGCCGGCGGCCGCCACGGCTGCATCGGCCCCCGCAGCACGCCCCGAGACGACGATGCAGGCCATCTCGGTGAAGGCCAAGGCGGAAACCGACGCCACCTCGCTGCGCGCCACCTCGGCCAACGTCGCCAAGGGCACGCAGGACCTGCTGGACGTGCCGCAATCGGTGACCATCGTCACCGAAAGGCTGATGGATGACCGCCGCGTCGACACGCTCAACGAGGCGCTGCACCTGATGGGCGGCATCAGCTTCCTGGCGGCCGAAGGCGGCGAGCAGGACATCCGCCTGCGCGGCTTCTCGATGTCCGGCGACATCTATGTCGACACGCTGCACGACCCGGCCTTCTACGACCGCGACATGTTCGGCTTCGAGCGCGTCGAGCTGCTGCGCGGCTCGGCCTCGATGCTGTTCGGCCGCGGCTCCACCGGCGGCGTCGTCAACCAGGTGTCGAAGCGGGCCTTCCTCGACGATGCCAGCAACGTCAACTTCACCGTCGGCAACGACGGCTTCCTGCGCTTCGTCGGCGACTTCAACATCCAGACCGGCGAGACCTCGGCGCTGCGCATCAACCTGATGCGCAACACCGCCGACAACAACGGCAACTTCATCGACAAGGAAGGCGTGGCGCTGAACTACCGCTGGGGCATCGGCACGCGCGACGAGTTCGTGGCCGGGCTGTTCTACCTGAACAACGACAACGGCATCAACTACGGCCTGCCGTGGCTGCGCCGCAGTTCCACGCAGACCAATGCCAATCCGTCGGTGATGATTCCGGGCCTGAACCCGAACAACGTCTACTACGGCGCGCCCAGCGACTACAACGCCGGCGGCGCGACCTATGGCACCTTGGGCTGGATGCACCGCTTCGACGACGGCGGCGAGCTCACGTCCACGCTGCGCTACGGCACCTACTACCGCGACCAGCGCGCCAGCACCATCCGCTTCTGCCAGCGCACCACCAACGCCAACACCGGCGTGGTGACCAACCCGGACTGCCCGCCCACGCCGCAGGGCCTGGACACGATCAGCGACGCGACCCTGCTGACGCGCGGCACGCAGAACAAGGTGCAGGACATGGACACCACCTACCTGACCTTCAACTACACCAACCGCTTCAACTGGTTCGGTGTCAACAACGAGGTGCTGACCGGTCTGGACCTCGCGCACGAGAAGTTCGCCGGCTACAACACCGGCACGCTGCCGCCGGGCGTGGTACTGAACAAGAACTCGCCGCGCACCACGATCGGCACGCCGGACAACGGCTATGGCTGGGTCGACGAGTCGCTGCGCATCGAGCGCCAGCAATCCGCCTTCGATGCGCGCGCCGCCGGCATCTTCGCGCAGGACCTGATCCAGGTCGCCGAGCAGTGGAAGCTGCTGCTCGGCCTGCGCTACGACTACTTCAAGGGCGACTACCAGAGCTTCCAGACCGCGTCGAACGGCAACGTGCCGGTGGGCACCGTCACCGCCGACCGCAAGCGCTCGGACGGCGAGTGGAGCGAGCGCTTCGGCGTGCTCTACCAGCCGCTGCCGACGACGACCTTCTACTTCTCCTACGGCACCTCGTTCAACACCTCGGGCGACACCTACGCCTACGACCTGCCGGGTTCGAACACGGAGCCGGAATCCAGCCGCAACATCGAGCTCGGTGCGGCCATGGTGCTGCTGGACGGAAGGCTGAACACACGCTTCTCGATCTTCAACATCACCAAGTACCACGAGCGCAACCGCGACTCCCCCGCCGGCACGCCGCTCGAGGACTACCTGCTTGTCGGGTGAGCGGCACGCCACCGGCCTGGACATCGACATCGCCGGACGCATCACGCCGCTGTGGGACATCTTCGTGTCCTATACCTGGATTCCGAACGCCGAGATCGACGTGGGCAACGCCGACGGCACGACCATCTCGGGCGAACTGGAAGGCCAGCGGCCGTCGCTGACGCCGCGCAACAGCGGCTCGGTCTGGACAACCTACCAGGTGCTTCCGCAACTGCGACTAGGTGGCGGAATCACCTTCCGCAGCTCGCAAACGCCGAACCGCAATCCACCGGGCATCGTGGCACCGAGCTTCACCACCGGCGACCTGATGGCGGAGTACAACTTCAGCGACCGCGTCGGCTTCATGTTCAACGTCACCAACGTCACCAACCGCTACTACGCCGACAGCCTGTACTCCGGCCACTACATCGCGGGTGCGCCGCGCGCGGTGTCGGGCACGCTGACCCTGCGGTTCTGAGAAGGCGCACATGCTGGTTCACGTCAAGCAGGTTCTCGACCGCAGCGAGCTGCGCGCCGCCCGCGCCATCCTGGAGCGGGCGACGTGGGGCGACGGCCGCGTCACCGCCGGTGTGCAGTCGGCGCTGGCAAAGAACAACCAGCAACTGGACCAGCAGGGCGAAGCCTCGAAGGCCCTGCAGCCGATCGTGCTGCAGGGCCTGAACCGGCACATGGACTTCTTCTCGGCCGCGCTGCCCAAGCGTGTCTTCCCGCCGCTGTTCAACCGCTACGGCGGCACGAGCAATGCCTTCGGCAACCATGTCGACAACGCGGTGCGCTTCATTCCCGGCACGCTGGGCGAGCGCGTGCGCACCGACATCAGCTGCACGCTGTTCCTGGCCGAACCGGACGAATACGACGGCGGCGAGCTGATCGTCGAAGACACCTTCGGCTCGCAGTCCGTCAAGCTGCCGGCCGGCGACATGGTGCTGTACCCCGGCACCAGCGTGCACCGCGTCGAACCGGTGACACGCGGCCACCGCCTGGCCAGCTTCTTCTGGGTCGAGAGCATGGTGCGCAGCGACGAGCAGCGCCGCCTGCTCTACGAGATGGACCGCCACCTGATGCGCCTGCGCAGCACGGTGGGTGAAGAAGAGCCGGCGGTCGTCGGACTGACCGGGCTGTATCACAACCTGCTGCGCGCCTGGGCCGACACCTGAGCGCCACGCCCAGCGCGCAACCCACACGAAAGGATCTACCCAATGAAGACGCTGATGTTTGCCTGCGCCGTGGCCATCGCCTCCTGCCCTGCCGTGGCGCAAGAGCACAAGGAGAAGTGCGAGCCGATCCCCAAGGAAGAGTGGCGCTCGCAGGCCGATCTGGAGAAGATGCTCGTCAACAAGGGCTGGAAGATCGCCCGCGTGAAGATCACCAACGGCTGCTACGAGGTCTATGCGCGCGACGCGAAGAACGACAAGAAGGAAGTCTTCATTCACCCGAAGACCTTGCAGATGGTGACTGCTCCGCCGCAGTAGGGCTGGCCGTCAGCATGATGGCAAGGCATCGTGTGTGGGATCCGCTGGTGCGCGCACTGCACTGGGGACTTGGTTTCGGTAATCGCGTCGTGTCTCGGAACCTTTGCCCTCGCCGGCTGGCACCAGCCGGCGGGTTACGCCGCCCTGGCCATCGTGCTGCTGCGCCTGCTGTGGGGCGGCATCGGCAGCCCCTACGCGCGCTTCCGCCAGTTCGTGCGCGGCCCGCGCGCCACCTGGGCCTACCTGCTGGCCGTGCTGCAGCGGCGCGAGCCGCGCCACATCGGCCACAACCCCTTGGGTGCGTGCATGGTGCTCGCACTGCTGGCCTGCGTCGGCGCTCTGGGGATGACGGGTTGGCTGTACACGACCGACATGTTCTGGGGCGACGCCAGCGTGGAACTGGCGCATCTTGCCCTGGCCTGGGGGCTGCTGGCGCTGGTCATCGTGCATATCGCCGGCGTGCTGTTCACCAGCCATCGGCAAGACGAGAACCTGATCACCGCCATGGTCACCGGCGACAAGACCGAGCGCGTCGCCGACCTGCCCTCGCGGCGCGGCGATCCGGCGCCCTGAGAACGTCGGCTATGGTGCGCCGGTACTGCGGCGGGCACGCTCGATCGCCTGGCGGGCGAGCAGTTCCGCATCGAGCGACAGGTCCAGCGGCGAACGGCAAAGGCCCGCGTGCTGGTAGTTCAGGTTCTCGTACAACTCGGCTGCGGACGGGAAGGCGTCGAGCAGCTTCGTCAACTCGCGTTCGCTGTGCAGCTCGTCGAATTCCTCCTTCAGGTGCCGCACGACCGACAGGTACTGCTCCGCGCCGACCGGCACGGTGCTGCGATCCAGGCGTTCCAGCAACTGCGACAAAAGCACCGCCACCGCCAGCCGCGCTGGCGATGCCGTGGAGTTCGATGTGTTCATGCCCCAGAAGCTGGGGGCGTTTTGACGCACTGCAAGGTGGGCGTGCGCGCCCTGTGCCGTCCGCCTTGCGCGCTGCGGGTCAGGCCGACAGCGCCGGCAATACCGTGCCGCGGCACTCGCCGAAGCCGATGCGCCTGGCGCCCGCTCGCTGGCAGTGTGCGCGCAGCATGACGCTGTCGCCGTCCTGCAGGAAGGTGCGCGTCTCACCACCGGGCAGCGTCAGCGCCTGCTTGCCGCCTTGCGACAGCTCCAGCAGCGAACCACCCTGCCCCGGCAGCGGGCCCGACTGCGTGCCCGTGCCGAGCAGGTCGCCTGTGTCCATGTTGCAGCCGTTGCTGCTGTGGTGCGCCAGCAGTTGCGCCACGCTCCAGTAGGAATCGCGGAAGTTCGATTGGCTCAGTTCGTGCGGCGGCAGGCCCTTGTCGCGCATCGTCGCGCTTTGCAGCAGCACCTGCAGCGCGATGTCGATCTGGCCGCGCGCGCGGTTGTCTTCGCTGTCCAGATAGGGCAAGGGCAGCGGGTCGCCGACCGGCCGCTCAAAGGGTGCGCGAAAGGGTTCCAGCGCCTCGCGCGTGACGACCCACGGCGAGATGGTGGTGGCGAAACTCTTCGCCAGAAAGGGCCCGAGCGGCTGGTACTCCCAGGCCTGCAGATCGCGCGCCGACCAGTCGTTGAGCAGCACCATGCCGAACCAGTCATCCTCGGCCTGCGTCATGGTCTTGGGCTGGCCCTGTGGGTTGCCGGTGCCCACGAAGATGCCCAGCTCAAGCTCGTAGTCCAGGCGCTGGCTCGGCCCGAAACGCGGCGTCTCGCCGCCGGTGTGCGATTGCCCCGTCGGCCGAACGAAGCTCTGGCCGCTGATGCCGATGCTGGACGCGCGGCCGTGGTAGCCGATGGGCACCCACTTGTAGTTGGGCAGCAGCGGGTTGTCGGGCCGGAACAGCTTGCCCACCGCCGTGGCGTGGTGGATGCCGGTGAAGAAGTCGGTGTAGTCGCCGATGCGGCAGGGCATCGCCATCTGCACCGCAGATTGCGACACCAGACACAGTTCGAGAAACGGGCCCTGGTCGCTGCCGTCCACCAGCGCCTGCGACAGCGCGGCGCGCAGCGTACGCCGCGCCTTGCCGCCCAGCGCCATGAAGGTTTTCAGGTCGCCCGCCGCCAGCGGCGACAGCAACTCGTCCACCCCTGCGCCCCAGGGACATTGTTCGCGCGCGAGCTTGAGGTCGAGGATCTGGTCGCCGATGGCCACGCCGATGCGCAGTGGTTCGTCCACACCCACGCGCTTGAAGGCACCGAAGGGCAGGTTCTGCACCGGGAAATCGGTGTCCTCGGCGTTGGCGGATTCGACCCAGCTGCGCAGGCCGGGGTCATGAGTGGCGTCGAGAAAACGATCGAGCATGTGGATTCAAGCCTTGAAGTGATCCTGCAAGCCAGCCCAGCAGTCGGCGTAGTTTGCCTCGCGCGCGCCGGCACGCTGCGCCCATTCGGTCAAGTGAAAGCGCCAGCGGCTTTCGAACATGAAGGCCAGGGTGTGGTCCAGCTTGTGCGGCGCCAGTGCTGCCGTGGAGGCGCGCTCGAAGGACACCGCATCCGGCCCGTGCGGCACCATGCAGTTGTGCAGGCTCGCACCGCCGGGCTTGAAGCCTTCGGCCTTGGCGTCGTATTCGCCGTGCACCAGGCCCATGAACTCGCTCATCAGGTTGCGGTGGAACCAGGGCGGGCGGAAGGTGTCCTCGGCCACCAGCCAGCGCGGCGGGAAGATGACGAAATCGCAGTTCGCGGTGCCGGGCGTGTCGCTCGGCGAGGTCAGCACGGTGAAGATCGACGGATCGGGGTGGTCGAAGCTGATCGAGCCGATGGTCATGAAGTGGCGCGTGTCGTAGCGCAGCGGCGCCAGCGTGCCGTGCCAGGCGACCACGTCGAAGGGCGTGTGTGACTGCGTCGCCGCCCACAGCGCGCCGCCGTAGCGCTTGACCATCTGGTACGGGCCGGCCTCGCTTTCGAAGGCCGCCACCGGCGCCTGGAAGTCGCGCGCATTGGCCAGGCCGTTGGAGCCGATGGGGCCCAGCTCGGGCAGGCGAAAGGGCGCGCCGTAGTTCTCGCACACATAGGCGATGGAGGGCCCGTCGATGTCCACCTTGAAGGCCAGGCCGCGCGGCAGCAGCAGCACGTCGCCGGGGCCGCCTTCGAGCAGGCCGAGTTCCGTGGTCACGCGCAGCCGGCCTTGTTGCGGCACGATCAACATTTCACCGTCGGCGTTGACCAGCGCACGCCGGCCCATCGATCGGTTCATATGCACCAGGTGCGCGGCCATGCCGCTCTGTGCATCGGCATCGCCGTTCAGGACCAGCGTGCGCAGGCCGTCGATGAAGTCCAGCGGCTCCTGCGGCACCGGCACCGCGTGCCAACGCATCGGGTTCGGCGGTGCCGCCACACCATCCTTGGCGCCGGTTTTCCAGCCGGCATGCGCCAGCGCTTCGTAGGCGCCGGCCACGGCCGAGGGACGGCGGCGGTACATCCAGGTGCGCCGGTTCTCCGCGCGGGGCGCCGTGAAGGCGCTGCCCGACAGCAACTCGGCATACAGGCCATGCGTCACCTTCTGCGGGCTGTTGCGGCCGACCGGCAACGCACCGGGCACGGCCTCGCTGGCGAACTGGTTGCCGAAGCCGCTTTGGTAGTTCAGGGTCGGGGCCGGATCTCGGTTCATGCAGCGTCTCCAGTGGATTTGAGCGTCGTCGCACGGGCGATGTCCAGTGCCTGGCGCAGCACGGTCAGTTCGCCGACGTGGTTGGCCAGCAGCAGCACCAGCTTGGCATTCAGTTCGTGGCTCTGCGCCGTGCTCAGGCCCGCATGCGCCTCGATCAAGGCTTCGTAGAAATCGTCGCCTTGCGGCAGGTTGGGTTCGGTGTTCAGCATCGCCATCTCATTCTGCGCCGCGGGCCCGCGCCATGGCGGCCCGCACCCGCTCGGGCGTCGGTGCGCGCCAACGTGCGCAGACATGCTGGTCGGGGCGCAACAGGTAGGCCGTGCCGGGCTGCAGGTCGTAGCGGCGCGCCAGGCAGCCCTGCGGATCGTTGCCGGCATCGAGGGCCAGCACACGCAGCGGCAGGCCGTCGGCCCAGGCCGGGCGCTCGCCCCAAAGCAGCAGCGTGAAGTCCGGGCCCAACTGGCGCAGCAGCCAGCCCGGCTTGCCGTCGATGCTCAGCGGTGCGTCGGCGGCCGCAGCGCCGGGACACATCGGCCCTTGGAAGCTGTCGGTGTCGTCGCTGTTCAACGCGGAGGTGTGCACGGTGCACGGCAGGGACAGCCGCCCGCTGTTCACCAGCTTGCGCGCGAAGCCGTGTTCGCGCGCCAGGTCGAGCACGGCGTCGCGGAACAAGCGGCTGACTTCGCTTTTCGGCGTGATGAAGTCCGTCGCGCGGGTGGAGTTGAGGATGTTCTCGTCGGCGGCAAATTCACGCTCGCTGGCGTAGCTGTCCAGCAGCGCATCGCCGGCCTGCCCGCGCAGCACCAGATCGAGTTTCCACGCCAGGTTCTCGGCGTCCTGCACGCCGGAGTTGGCACCGCGCGCGCCGAAGGGCGACACGCCGTGCGCCGAGTCCCCGGCAAAGAACACACGCCCGACACGAAAGGCCGGCATGCGCTGGCAGGCGAAGGTGTAGACGCTGGCCCATTCCAGCTCGAACTGCGCGTCCTTCAGGGCCGAATACGCGAGCAGCGCCTTGACGCGCGGGATGATGTTGTGCGGCTTCTTCTCCTCTTCCGGGTCCGCGTCCCAGCCGAGCTGGAAATCGATGCGCCACACCCCGTCGGGCTGCATGTGCAGCAGCGCGCTGTAGCCGGGATGAAAGGGCGGGTCGAACCAGAACCAGCGCTCCGCCGGAAAGTCGGCCTGCATGCGCACGTCGGCGATGAGGAAACGGTCCTGGAACACACGCCCGCTGCTTTCCTGGCCGAGCAGCGCACGCGCCTTGGAGCGCGAGCCATCGCAGGCGGCGACGTAGTCCGCGTGCAGCGTGTAGCGGCCTTCGGGCGTGTCGATGCCAAGCCGCACGCCGTCGTCCAGCGGTTCCATCGCGGCCAGCGTGTTGTGCCAGCGCAGTTCGATGTTCGGCAGCTCCATCGCGCGCGCCACCAGGTAGGCCTCGGCGTAATACTGCTGCAGGTTGACGAAGGCCGGGCGCTCGTGCCCAGCTTCGGGCAGCATGTCGAACTGATAGACCAGCTGGTCGCGCAGGAACACCTTGCCGACGTTCCAGCTCACGCCCTTGCCGGCCATGCGCTGGCCCACGCCCAGCCGGTCCCAGATCTCCAGCGTGCGCTTGGCGAAGCAGATGGCGCGCGAGCCCGTGGACAGGCGGTGGTCGTTGTCCAGCAGCAGCACCTTCTGGCCGCGCTGCGCCAGGTCGATGGCCAGGCTCAGGCCCACCGGCCCGGCGCCCACCACCACGACGGGGTGGCGCACCGGTGTGGCGCTGTCCTGATCGCTGCAACGCTGGTAGCTGAACTCCAGCGCCTGGATGTCGCGGCCGCTGGCCCCTTCGCGCAGGCCTGTGGGCAGATCTTGCGAATGCATGCGGCGCTCGCCTCTGGCTCTTGCGGTGGCTCGGTGCTCGTGCGTGGCGATGGCTGCGGCTGAAGCAGACCGTCGGCCCTAGGCTTCCAGCGCCTTCCACATCTCGATGTCGCGCTCCGCCGTCCAGATGCGCGGGTCGGCGAACTGCGTGGCCTCGTCGTAGGCGCGGGTCACGTCGAAGGGCATGCAGTGGTTGAAGATGACCCAGTGGCCGTACTTCGGCTGCAACTTGTCGAAGGTCTCCTTGTACACAGCGCGCAACTCCTTGCCGGCCGCCGCGCCGGCCTTGACGCTGGCATACAGCTCGCTGACGAAGGCACGTGTGCCTTCCAGCCCGCGCGCCACGTCGGCCGCGCCCTGCAGCGCCGCGCCGCGGCCCGGCACCAAGGCTTGCGGCTTCAGGGCGGCGATGTTGTCCAGCGTCTTCGGCCAGTCCTGGAAGTAGGCATCGCCGGCATAGGGCGTGGCGTCGAACTCGACCAGGTCGCCGCTGAACAGCACCTTGTCCTGCGGCAGCCAGACCACGGTGTCGCCCTTGGTGTGGCCGCGGCCGAGCTGGATCAGCTGCACTTCCAGCTTGCCCAGCCACAAGGTCATCTTGCCGGTGAAGGTCATGGTCGGCCAGGTCATGCCCGGCGGCACCGATTCGACGTTCTGGAACAGCCGCGGGAAGCGGCCGATCTCGCTGGCCTTGTCCTGCTCGCCGCGCTCGACGATCAGGTCGCGTGTGTCCTGGCTGGCGATGATGTGCTCGGGCTCGTAGGCCGCCGCGCCGAGCACGCGCACCGCGTGGTAATGGCTCAGCACCACGTACTTGATCGGCTTGTCGGTCACCTCGCGGATGCGGCGGATCACGTCCTGCGCCATCGCCGGCGTGGCCTGCGTGTCGATGACCATGACCGCGTCGTCGCCGATGACGATGCCGCTGTTCGGGTCGCCCTCGGCCGTGTACGCATAGGCGTGCTCGGACAGCTTGGTGAAGCTGACGGTCTTTTCTTCCAGGTCGGCCTGGCTGGCGAAGGCTTTGCTCATGCGGAACTCCAGATTCGGTGGGGACGACAGCATACGTCCGAGGGGAACTACCGGATTGATTCTAGGCCGATAATTCGTTAATGTCTAATCTATTCGTTTAAGTGAAAGTACGAATGCCTGCTTCCAGAGCTCGAAAACCGCTGCCACCGACCGGTGTGCGTCCGCCCGCTGGCGCGGCATCCACGCCATCGCCGCGCCTGCAGCGGGGCATTCAGAGTGTCGAGGTCGGCGGCCAGCTGCTGCGCGCACTCGCGCACCAGGGCCGGCCGATGGCGCTGAAGGATCTGGCGCGCGAGGCCGGCATGAGCGCGGCCAAGGCCCACCCCTATCTGGTGAGCTTCGGCAAGCTCGGGCTGATCGAGCAGGACGCCTTGTCGGGCCGCTATGGCCTGGGCCCGCTGGCCATGCAGCTGGGGCTTGATCAGCCTGCAGCAGTACGACCCGGTGCGCCTGGCCACGCCGCTCATCGCCGAGCTGGCGCGCACGCTCGGCCACACCGTCGGCGTGGCGGTGTGGGGCAACCGCGGCCCGACCATGGTGCGCATCGAGGAGGCGCCGTCCGCCGTGCACGTGAACATGCGCCACGGCACGGTCATGAGCCTGCGCGGCACGGCGTCGGGCCTGCTGTTCTGTGCCTACCTGCCGCGCGATGTGGTGCTGGCCGCCTTGGCAGCGGAGCGGCAGCCCGGCCAACCCGTCGCGCGCTTCGACGCGGCGTTCCAGGCGCAACTCGAGCGGGTGCGTGCGCAGGCGCTGAGCCAGGCGGTGGATGCCTCGGTGCCAGGCATCAGTGCGATGGCCGCGCCCGTGTTCGATGTCGCCAACAGCCTCGTCATGAGCCTGACGGCCATCGGCCCCAGCGCGATCTTCGACGCGCGTTTCGACGGCAGCGTGGCGCGCGTGTTGCGCCACAGTGCGATGGAGCTGTCGCGTCAGCTCGGCGCGGAGGTGGCGCAGTGGCGGTCGGCGTCCCAGCCGCGGCCCCCTGATCGGGGATCTTCAGATCGCGGTGCAGCTGGCGGTCCAGCGCCACCGGCTGCCTGTGCAGTGCGGCGTCGATCATTCCTCGTCTCCCTCGGGTTCGTCGATGCGGGTGACGAGCAGCTTGTCCACGCGCTTGCCGTCCAGATCCACCACCTCGAAACGCCAGCCCTGCCAGTCCACGGCGTCGGCAGTGTTCGGCAGCCGGCCCAGCAGCAGCATGACCATGCCGGCCAGCGTGTTGTAGCGCCCGCGGTCTTCTTCGGGCACCTCCTTCATCTCGAGCCGATCCTTCAACTCGGGGATCGGAATCAGCCCATCCATCAGCCAGCTGCCATCGGCACGCTTCACGGCCCAGGCCTCCTCGCCGGCCGACACACCGAACTCACCGGTGATGGCTTCGAGCAGATCGCGCTCGGTGATGACGCCTTGCACCGCGCCGTACTCGTCCACCACGAAGACCATGTCGGCGCTGGACTGGCGGAAGTGCTCCAGCAGTTCCATGCCGGACAGCGTTTCGGGCACGAACACCGGTGCGATCAAGTGCTCGGTCAGGTCCGGTTTGAGGCCCTGCGCCAGCGGCGGCAGCAGCGTGTGCGCCGCGACCACGCCGATGACATCGTCCAGGCTGCCACGGCACACCGGGTAGCGCGAGCGGCCGCTGTGCATCATGCGCTCGAGCATCTGCTCGATCGGCGCGGCCGCGTCGAGCCAGACGATTTCGGCGCGCGGAATCATCATCGAGCCGATCTGCCGATCGTCGAGCCGGAACACGTTGCGCACCATCTGATGTTCCTGCGCCTCGATCACGCCGGCGTCCAGGCCCTCTTCCAGGCTGGCGGCGATTTCTTCCTCTGTCACGCTGCGTGATGGCCCGCCGCGGATGCCCAGCAGGCGCAGCGCCGCGTCGGTGCTGGCGCCGAGCAGCCACACGAAGGGCCGGGCCGCGGTGGACAGCCAGTTCATCGGCCGCGCCACCAGCCGCGCCACCGTCTCCGGGAACATCTGGCCCACGCGCTTGGGCACCAGTTCGCCGAAGATGATGGTCAGGTAGGTGATGGTCGCCACGACCAGGCCGGTCGCCGCAAGCCCCGCCGCCTTGGGCGTGATCGGCATGACCTGAAGCAGCCAGCGCGACAGCGGTTCGGCAAAAGCCGCTTCGCCGACGATGCCGTTGAGCACGCCGATCGAGGTGATGCCGATCTGCACCGTGGACAACCACTTGGTCGGGTGATCGTGCAGATCCATCGCCGCCCGCGCGCCCGGTTCCTCGCTTTCGACCATGACCTGCAGCCGCGCCTTGCGACTGGCGGTCAGCGCCATCTCGGACATGGCGAATGCACCGTTCAGCAGGATCAGGAAAACCAGCAGCGCAACGTCCATGCACGGCCGCCTGCGTGGCGGCGAAGCGGTCAATCAACCGGGGAGCCGCAGCGTAGCAGAATCGACCCATGGACTATCTGATAGGCGACGTGCAGGGCTGCTGCGATGCCTTCGACCGGCTGCTCGCCGAGATCGACTTCTCGCCGTCGCGCGACCACCTGGCGCTGGTGGGCGACCTGGTGAATCGCGGCCCGGATTCACTGGGCACGCTGAAGCGACTGCGCGGCCTGGGCGACGCCGCCACCTGCCTGCTCGGCAACCACGACCTGAACCTGCTGGCCGTGGCGCACGGCCTGCGCAAGGAGCGCAAGGACGACACCATCGCCGACGTGCTCGCCTCGAAAAAGCGCGACGAGTGGCTCGACTGGCTGCGCCAGCGCCGCATGGCGCACATGTTCAACGGCTGGCTGCTGGTGCATGCCGGCGTGGTGCCGCAATGGGACACGGCCACCACGCTGGCGCTGGCCGGTGAGATCGAGACCCTGCTGCGCGGCCCCGACCTGCCCGAGTCTGCTGCAGGGCATGTACGGCAGCGAGCCGGCGCAGTGGAGCGACACGCTGCGCGGGCCCGAGCGCTGGCGCTTCATCGTCAATACGCTGACGCGCATCCGCTTCTGCACCCCCGACGGCCAGCTGGAACTGAAGGCCAAGGAGGGTGCCGCCGCAGCGCCGCCGGGCACCCTGCCCTGGTTCGATGTGGCCGCGCGGCGCACCCGCGGCACGCCCATCGCGTTTGGCCATTGGTCGACGCTGGGCTTGATCAACCGCCCCGACCTGCTGGCGCTGGACACCGGGTGTGTGTGGGGCGGCGCGCTGACCGCCGTGCGCGTGGACGGCGGGCGGCGTGAGGTGCTGCAGGTGAAGTGCGACGCGGCGCAGCGGCCGGGCTGAACGCCGCCGCCTAGAATTGCGGCTCAACAGGAAGCGTGGCCGAGTGGTTTAAGGCAGCAGTCTTGAAAACTGCCGACGGGGCGACCCGTCCGTGAGTTCGAATCTCACCGCTTCCGCCAGCGCACCACGTTGGTCGCCGCTCAGCCCATCCCTTTGCTCGGATCGATCAGCACCTTGGCACCGGTGGAGCGCTGCCCATACACCGCCACCGCCTCCGGCGACAGCGCCTCGGCCAGCGACACGGTGCGCGTGTAGTGGCTGGCGAAGGTGGTCTTCAGCTCGGCGGCCACACGCTCGCGCAGCGCCTGCCCCGCCGCCGGGCCGATCTTCTGCAGGAAGGGGAACAGCAGCCAGCCGCCAATGCCCCAGGCCATGCCGAAGTTGCGCACGATCTCGGTCGGTGAGGTGTCGAGCATGCCGTACAGGTAGACCTGCTTGTGCGTGGCCGAGCCGTAGCGGCTGTATTCGGCGGCCTTGCGGTTGATCGCCGCTTCCATGCAGCTGAGGATCTGCCCGGCCAGCTTGCCACCGCCGATGGCATCGAAGGCGATGGTGGCGCCGGTCTCGGCCAGCGCATCGGTCAGCTCGGCCATGAAGTCGGGCGAGGTGGCATTGATGACGTGCTTCGCGCCGATGTCGCGCAGCATCTTCTCCTGCTCCGCCTTGCGCACGATGTTGACCAGCGCGATGCCGTCCTTCAGGCAGATGCGGTTCAGCATCTGGCCCAGGTTCGACGCCGCCGCGGTGTGCACCAGCGCGCTGTGGCCTTCGCGCTTCATCGTCTCGACCATGCCGAGCGCGGTGAGCGGGTTGACGAAGCACGAGGCGCCGTCGGCCGCCGTGGCATCGGCCGGCAGCGGCAGGCACGCGGCAGCCTTGATGCAGCGGTACTGCGCATACATTTCGCCGCCGATCAGCGCCACCGTCTTGCCCAGCAGCGCCTGCGCCTTGGGCGAATCGCCGGCCTTCACGACCAGGCCCGCGCCTTCGTTGCCCACCGGCATCGACTGGTCCACACGCCCGGCCATGGCCTTCATGAACTTGTCCGGAATGCGCGCGGTAAGCACCGGGTGGCTGGCGGTGCCACCGACCTTCATCGTGCTCATGTCCGCGGCGCCGAACAGCAGCCCCAGGTCGGAGGGGTTGATCGGCGTGGCCTGGATGCGCACCAGCACCTCGTCGGCCGCAGGCTCGGGGACCGGCACGCTCTGCAGCGAGACCTCGAGTTCGCCGTTGCTGCGCACCAGCGAGCGCAGTTGCAGTGCCGTGGAAGCGGTGACGTTGACCATGATGTGCCTTCAGACGGTGGAGGAAATGGTGCAGTCTATGCGCGCGGGGGTCCTGCCGCTATGACTTGGGCTGGGTGTCGGTGGGCGGGCCCAGAAGCATCTCGACGAACACCACGCCGTCCTCGCTGCGTTGCACGATCGGCAATCCGCAGCGCTTGAAGACCTTCAGCATCGCCGGGTTCGCGGCCAGCACCTCGGCCTCGAAGCGTTGGATGCCACGCTGGCGGCCGATCTCGATGAGCAGCGCCATGAACTGCGTAGCCAGGCCCTGGCCGTGGTAGTCCTCCTCGATGGTGAAGGACACCTCGGCGCTCAGGCCCGGCGCAGGGCTTTTGAGCACGGTGTAGCCGCCCGCGCCGATGATGGTCTCGTCCGCACCCTCGCCGATCGTGGCCACCAGCGCGGCCGCATGCACGAAGTCGCTGGCGTCGATGCGCGCCAGGTCTTCGTCGCTGAGCGACTTCTTCATCGAGAAGAAGCGCGTGTAGACGGTCTCGGGATCCAGCTTCGAAAAGGCGTCGATGATGCGCTGGCGGTCGTCCGGTCGAATGGCGCGGATCAGCACCGGCGTGCCGTCGCGCAGGCGGGCCGGGCGGCTGAAGCCGCGCAGGTCGAAGTGTTCACTCATGGCCGATATTCTGCCGGCAGCGCGCCGGCCCGGGCTGCGTCACCCGGCGATCGGCGCGAGCTCGAAGACATGGTGTCCCCAGGGGCCCAGATCCAGGTACAGCCCACGCGCCAACAAATCGTCGCCCGGCCGGTCGTACACCGCGTCGCCGAGCAGATCGCGCAGGCGCAGCGATCGCCCCGACAGTTCCGGCAACAGCAGGCGCACGAAACACTGGCCTTGTGTCGGTGCGTAGTTCACGGCCGCGCACAACCAGCGCTGGTCGGTCCCTTCCCACAGGAACGCGATGAATTGATCCGCCGTCGGGTTGTCATGCCAGGCCGGCGTGCAATGCAGCAGCGACCAGCGGCCGTCGCGCAACAGCGGCTGACGCAGCGTGGCCAGAAGCCGCACATAGAAAGGCGCCAGCGCCGCGTCCACAGGCTCGTCCGGCCCGCGCACCAGGTGCGGCGAGATGCGCACGCGAAAGCCTTCGAGCTGGCCCTGGTGAAAGAAGCGCAGTCCGGGTGTGCAGTAGGTCAGCACCGCAGCAGCGGCATGCACTTCGGCTGCGAAGCCCACCGCGGCGCGCGGCTCGTCGTGGTTCTCCAGGAAACGCGCCATGTGGTCCTGATAGTCCGGGTCGGCGCACAGGTGCTCGCGTACCGGGCGGGCGTGCATCTCACGCAGCCGGTCGTACAGCCGCTTGTCGTAGGTGAAGTCGAAGCCCTGCTGCTGCAGCGTCCACTCCATGTCCCAGTAGACCTCGGCCATGAAGGTGAAGTCCGGGTGCCGCTGGCGCACTGCCGCCGTGGCCTTGGGCCAGAAAGGCTGGCAGGCGATGCCCCAGGTGCGCTCGAAGACCTCGGGCACGACCAGCATGGCCATGTCGCAACGCAGGCCGTCGCATTGGCCGGCGATGCGTTGCAGCTCGCCGATCATCGCCTGCTGCAGCTGCGCCTTGCCGTAGTTGAGCTGCAGCGTGTCGGGCCAACCGTCGAAGTACGGGTCGCGGCCGTGGGCCAGCAGCAGCGGGCCCTTCTTCGTCGGCACGCGCATGTAGTTCTGCGGCGCACGCGCCAGATCTTCCTCGGTGCCCGGCACGAAGAAGTCCGGATGCTCGTCGACCCACGGATGGTCGGGCGCCATGTGGTTGGGCACGAAGTCGAGCATCAGGCTCAAGCCCCGTGCGCGCAGCCGCTGGCGCAGCCGCGCCAGCGCGGCATCGCCACCCAGGTCGGCATGCACGGTGTAGGCGCGGATGGCAAAGCCGGAACCCGCGATGTCCTGTTCGTGCAGGTCTGGCAAGGTGTGCTCGAACTCGCGCCGCCACGCCGGGTGGTTGCGCGAGATGTGCATCGCCGCCGGCCCGGTCTGCCACACGCTGAGCAGCCAGATCCAGTCGAATCCCATGGCCGCCAGGCGATCGAGTTCGGCATTGCTGATGTCGTCCAGCGTCGCGGGCCGGCCGATCGAGCGCGACAGCTCGGTCAGGCGCACGCGGGTGTTGATCTGGTACAGCGCCGGGTAGCGCGGGGCAGTCAGGGCCATGGCTTCAACCGCCCGCTTCAAAGCCAGGATACAGCGTCATGCCGCCATCGACGAACAGGGTTGCGCCGACGATGTAGTCGCTGAAGTCCGAGGCCAGCCAGACAGCGGCGCGGCCGATCTCGTCTGCCTCGCCGATGCGCTTGTAGGGCACCAGTTTCATCAGCTCGGCATAGGCTTCGGGGGTGGCCCAGGCGGCGGTGTTGATGGGTGTGCGAATCGCGCCGGGCGCGATCGAATTGACACGGATGCGCTGTGGCGCCACCTCCTGCGCCAGGCTCTTCATCAGCAGCATCAGCCCGCCCTTGGAGGCCGCATAGTTGGCATGGTTCGCCCAGGGGATGAGCTCGTGCACCGAACTGGTGAAGATGATCTTGCCGGCCGCCGCCGACACCTCGGGCCGCACGCCCCGCTTCAGAAAGCCGCGCACCGCCTCGCGCGCGCACAGGAAGGCGCCGCGCAGGTTGACGTTGATGACCTTGTCCCACTGCGCCACGGTCATCTCGTGGAAGGGTGCGTTCAGTTCAAGGCCGGCGTTGCTGGCCAGGATGTCGATGCCGCCGAACTCACGGGTGGCCGCGGCGAACATGGCTTGCACCTGCGCTTCGTCCGAGACATCGGCCATCGCCGTGATGGCGCCCGCGCCTGCGGCGCGGACTTCCGCCGCCACGCTTTCCGCGTCCTCGGGCCGGGCCACGTAGTTCACGACCACATTGGCGCCCGATCGGCCCAAAGCCAGCGCAATGGCTCGGCCGATGCCGGAGTTGGCACCGGTCACCAGCGCCGTCTGGCCCTTCAGCGGGCTGCAGGCTCTGCAACGACGGCAGCACCGGCTGCGGTTGATTGATGTGCGGATAGGGGTCCGTCATGGAAGTCCTCGCGTTGTGTGAATTGCGTCAGCTTCAACGCCGCGATCTACGCGGACTGTCAGCTCGGGCAGCGTGCCCTGTCGAACCGTCGGCCTGCAGCGCCCGAAACGCCGCCGCCTCCGCGCCCGGCGTCAGCAGCAGGTCCTTGGTGAGCACAGCATTGCCCTGGATGATGCGCGCCACGCAGCCGGTCCAGCCGGTCTGGTGGCTCGCGCCGATGCCCGCGCCGGTGTCGCCGTGGAAGTACTCGTGGAACTGCAGCAGGTCGCGCCAGTGCGGATCGTCCCTGAACTTGTGTGCCGCGCCGAAGGCCGGCCGCGCGCCCGACGCGTCGCGCAGGAAGATGCGGGCCAGGCGTTCGCCCAGTTCCTTGGCCACCTCCAGCAAGGTCATCATCACACCCGAGCCGGTCGGGCACTCGACCTTGAAGTCCTCACCGTAGTACGCATACAGGCGCAGCAGCGAGGTGTAGAGCAGGTAGTTGATGGGCATCCACACGGGGCCGCGCCAGTTGGAGTTGCCACCGAACATGCCGCTGTCGGAATCACCCGGCACGTAGGCCACGCGGTGCTCCTGCCCGTCGTGCCTGAAAACGTAGGGGTGTTCGAGGTGGTAGCGCGACAGCGCGCGGATGCCATGCGGGCTGAAGAACTCGGCCTCGTCGAGCATGCGCGCCAGGATGCGGCGCAGCTTGCTCTCGTCGGCAATGGCCAGCATGCGGCGACCGGCCACACCGGGCAGGTTGGGCATGTGCATGCCGGCGATCAGTTCGGGATGGCGTCGCCCGAAGAGCTGCGCTCGCTCGCGAAACCTCGGCAGCTTGTCCAGGATGTCTTCCTCGAACACCGCCACCCCGGCCAGCGGCAGCAGCCCGACGATGGAGCGCACCTTCAGGCGCGTGGACGAACCGTCGGGCAGGCGCAGCACGTCGTAGAAGAAGCCGTCCTCTTCGTCCCACATCTCGTCGTGCCGATCGCCCATGCGGTCCATGGCACCGGCGATGAACAGCGTGTGCTGGAAGAACTTCTCGACGAACTCCTCGTACAGCGGCTCGTGCAGCGCCAGCTCCACCGCGATGCGCAGCATCTGCTGGCTGAAGAACACCATCCAGGCGGTGCCGTCGGCCTGGTCGAGGTAGCCACCGGTGGGCAGCGGCGCAGAGCGGTCGAACACGCCGATGTTGTCCAGGCCCGAGAAAGCCACCTTCGAAGACGTTGGCGCCGGTGCGGTCCTTGCGGTTCACCCACCAGGTGAAGTTGACGAGCAGCTTGGAGAAGGCGTACTTCAGGAACTCGATGTCGCCGCCATCGGCGCGCCGCTCCTTGTCCATCAGGTACAGCTGCAGCGTGGCCCAGGCGTGCACCGGCGGATTGACATCGCCGAAGTTCCACTCATAGGCCGGCAGCTGTCCGTTCGGGTGCAGATAGTCGTTGCGCAGCATCAGGTCGAGCTGATGTTTCGCGAAATCCGGATCCACCATGCCCAGCGGAATCATGTGGAAGGCCAGGTCCCAGGCGGCGTACCAGGGGTACTCCCACTTGTCCGGCATCGAGATGATGTCGTCGTTGAACATGTGCGACCAATCGCTGTTGCGCACACGCTTGCGTTCGTGCAAGGGCAACTCGCCGCCGGCACCGTGTTCGTCGAGCCAGACATCGAGGTCGTAGTAGAAATACTGCTTGGTCCAGAGCATGCCGGCCAGCGCCTGGCGCAGCACGTTGGCGCGGTCGGCATCCTTGGCCACCGAAGGCGGCGTGATCGACGCGTAGAAGGCATCGGCCTCGGCCAGGCGCGCGGCGAACACCGCGTCGAAATCGGCGAAGGGCGGGCTCGAACGATCCGGTGCGCGTGTGCTCAGGCGCAGACGCACGACCTGCGTCTTGCCGGCGCCGACTTGGAGGATGTGGTGCGCCGCGACCTTGGTGCCCTGCCCTGCCGGGTTCACGGCCGCCGTGTCGCCATCGATCAGCAGGCGGTGGAACGCGTCCTTCACGTACGGCGAAGCGTTCTGCGAGCCGAACAAGCTTGACGTTGTTGCTTTCGATTTTCGGTGAACAGCAGCGGCACCTCGGCCTCGACGTAGAGGTAGCAGTCGGCCAGCGATTCCCGGAACAGCGAGTCGGTGTGATGCGCCATCACCACCGGCGGGCCGGCGACATCGAGCTGGGTCAACTCGGGCTTCGAGCCGCCACCGCGCTGCGACCAGGTGTTGCGGAACCACAGCGTGGGCAGCAGGTGCAGCGGCGCCGCGTCGGGGCCGCGGTTGCTGGCGCTGATCTTCACCAGCACGTCGTCGGGCCCGGCCTTGGCGTACTCCACGAACACGTCGAAGTAGCGGTCGTCATCGAACACGCCGGTATCCAGCAACTCGTATTCGGCCTCGTGCTTGCCGCGGCCGCGGTTGGTGCGCACGATGTCGTCGTACGGATAGGCCGCCTGCGGATACTTGTACAGGTACTTCATGTACGAGTGCGTGGGCGTGCTGTCGAGGTAGAAGTAATACTCCTTCACGTCCTCGCCGTGGTTGCCCTCGCTGTTGGCCAGGCCGAAGGCGCGCTCCTTCAGGATCGGGTCCTGGCCGTTCCATAGCGCCAGCGCAAAACACAGCACCTGGTGGTCGTCGCTGATGCCGGCCAGGCCGTCCTCGCCCCAGCGGTAGGCGCGCGAGCGCGCCTGGTCGTGGCTGAAGTAGTTCCAGGCGTCGCCGTTGTCGCTGTAGTCCTCGCGCACGGTGCCCCACTGGCGCTCGCTCAGGTACGGGCCCCACTTCTTCCAGTGCGCGGCGCGGGTTCGCGATTGTTCGAGCCGGGTCTTTTCTGCGTCGGTACTCATGCTTCACGCTCCTGGGAACTGCATCTTGTCAGAAATGCAGGCTCGGCCCAGATTGGGGCCGAGCGCTCAGCGCTTGAAGCAAACGGCTCAATGCGCCGGGCGCACGTGCAGATGCGTTTTGGCCGCATTGCCGCGCTTCTTCGATTCAGGCTTGGCATCGGCGTGGGTGTGGCGATGCGGTTGGTGCAGTTCGACGCTGATCAGATTGAGCTTGCCGTGGCGCACGCCGCGCTGCGCACACAGCAGGTCGGCAAAGCCGTGCACGGCCCGTGTGTCGCCGCGCAGCGCCAGCGTCTCCAGCCGGTATTCATGGTCCAGCGGCACCTGCATGCTGGCGATCAGCAGATCGTGGTGATCGTGATGCAGCGTGGTCAGCCGCTGCGCCACGTCGAGTTCGTGGCGGTTGTAGACATAGGACAGGCTGGCCACGCATTCGGTGCCGCTGCGCGCCTGCCGGCTGGAGCGTTCGAGCTCGGCGCGGAACAGATCGCGCACCGCCTCGGAGCGGTTGGGGTAGCGGCGCTCGGCGATCCAGGCATCGAACTGTTGCGCGAGCTTGTCGTCCAGCGAGATGGTGAATCGTTCCATGCAGCGACCCTGTCGACCCGGACCCGTCAGGCTAGCAGATGCACCGCGCCCGATTCTGCGGAGCGATCCTGCATCCAATCGAGCCGCAACCGCGTACATCGTTAAGATCAACTCAGAATTCATCATACGTACCGATTCCGGATGCAGCGCACGATCCCATGGCAGTCAAGGCGATACCCACATGAAGCAGCCCTTCCTCCTGCGCAAGCGTCACCCCTGTGTGCTGGCCGCCATGGCGGCGCTGTTCGGCCCGGCGCAGGCGCAGACGGTGGCTGCCACGGACCCGGCCGCCGCGCAACAGGTGGAGGTCACCGGCCACTACATCAACAGCTTGGGCAGCAGCGACGCCGCCAGCGCCGGCACGATCACGCCGCAGCTGATCGAAGACCGGCCGTTGCTGCGGCCCGGGCAGCCTGCTGGAGTACATCCCGGGCATGGTGGTCACGCAGCACAGCGGCGCAGGCAAGGCCAACCAGTATTTCCTGCGCGGCTTCAACCTCGACCACGGCACCGACTTCGCCACCTGGGTGGCCGGCATGCCGGTGAACCTGCGCACGCACGCCCACGGCCAGGGTTACACCGACCTGAACTTCGTCATCCCCGAACTGATCTCGCGGGTGGACTACTGGAAGGGCCCGTACTACGCCGAGATCGGCGATTTCGGCTCGGCCGGCGGCGCGCAGATGCTCTACACGACCCGCTTGAAACAGGGCATCGCACTGGGCACGCTGGGCGACTTCAACTACCAGCGCGCGCTGCTCGCCGGCTCGCCGGAGTTCGGGCCCGGCGTCGTCACCTACGGACTCGAATACGAACACAGCGACGGCCCCTGGGACGTGCCGATGAACTACAAGAAGTGGAACGGCCTGCTGCGTTATGCCATGCCGCTGGGCGACGGCAGCCTGAGCCTCACCGCCATGGGCTACAACGGCCAATGGAACTCCACCGACCAGATTCCGCAGCGCGCGGTGGACTCCGGCTTGATCGGCCGCTTCGGCACCATCGACGCCAGCGACGGCGGCGAATCGCAGCGCTACAGCCTGTCGGCCGACTTTGCCGCGCCGCTGGCCGGGGGTGAATTCAAGAGCACCGCCTACTGGTTCAAGTACCGGCTGAACCTGTTCTCGAACTTCAGCTACTTCCTCAACGACCCGGTCAACGGCGACCAGTTCGAGCAGGCCGACGACCGCAACGTCTATGGCTGGACGGGCCAGTGGAGCAAGGCCGCCCAGCTCTTCGGCTACCCCTCGCGCAACACCCTGGGCTACGAGCTGCGCCAGGACCGCATCAAGCCGGTGGGCCTGTACGCCACGCGCGAACAGCAGCGCCTTTCGACCACGCGCGAAGACGATGTGGTCGAAAGCAGCGCCGGCGTCTTTGTCTCGAACGACACACAGTGGAGCGACAGTTTCCGCTCGGTGCTCGGCCTGCGCTACGACCGCTACCGCTTCGACGTCGACGCACTGAGCACGCCGCAGAACTCGGGCGACGTGTCGTCCGGCATCACCTCACCGAAGATGTCGCTGATCTTCGGCCCCTGGGACAAGACCGAGTATTTCGTCAACGCCGGCTACGGCTTCCACAGCAACGACGCGCGCGGCGTGACCATCAAGGTCGACCCGGTCAGCGGCGCTGCGGCGGACGCGGCCACGCCGCTGGTGCGCAGCAAGGGCGCCGAGCTCGGGCTGCGCACCGAGGCGGTCCAGAACGTGCAATCCTCATTGGCGCTGTGGTACCTGAAGCTGGACAGCGAACTGGTCTTCGTCGGTGACGCGGGCGCCACCGAAGCCGGCCGACCGTCCGAACGTTATGGCGTGGAATGGTCGACGCGCTGGCGTGCCCAGCCGTGGCTGCTTGTGGACCTGGACGTGGCCTGGAACCATGCGCGCTTCACCGGCAACGCGCCGGAAGGCAACTACATTCCCGGCGCGCCGGACGCCGTGGTGTCGGCCGGGCTGGCCGTGGATCGCTACGGCCCGTGGTCGGGCGCCGTGTTCCTGCGCTACATCGGCTCGTACCCGCTGCTTGAGGACGACAGCGTGCGCTCCGATGCGCAGACCACCGTCGATGCGCAAGTCGGCTATGAATTGCTGCGCGACCTGCGCCTGCGCCTGGATGTGTTCAACGTCTTCAACGCGCAGAACAACGACATCACTTACTACTACGAATCGCGCCTGCCCGGCGAGCCTGCGGCGGGGGTCAGCGACGTGCACTTCCACCCGGGCCAGCCGCGCAGTTTCCGCGTGTCCTTGTCTTACCGCTTCTAGCCAATGCAGGTGCGGTTCTTGCCGGTGCGCTTGGCTTCGTAGAGCGCCTCGTCGGCACGCTCCAGCGCCAGCTCCAGCGTCTCGCCCTCGCGCAGCGCGGTCACGCCGCCGGAGAAGGTGACGAAGACTTCCTTGTTGTCGTGCATGAACAGGCTGGCCGTGAGCTGGCGCTGCAGGCGCGACAGCACGGTCTGCGCTTCGGACGGGTCGGTGTCGGGCAAGAGCACGACAAACTCCTCGCCACCGAAGCGCGCCACCGTATCGCGCGGGCGCAATTGATCGCGCACCTGCGCGGCCAGCTTCTGCAGCGCCACGTCGCCCGCCGCATGGCCTAGCGTGTCGTTCAGCTTCTTGAAATTGTCGATGTCGATCAGGCCCACCGCCAGGCTGCAGGGCGCCTGGCCGGCCGACGCCGCGCCGTCGGCCTTGCGCGAAGCACCGTCGCGCAGACGCGTGCGCTCCGCCGCGAAGGCCTGCGCCAGGCCGCGCCGGTTGGCGACTTGCGTCAGCGCGTCGGTGGAGACTTCGTCGGACAGCCTGCGCAGCTCGCCTTCAAGCTCGCGCACACGCAGCTGCATGTCGCCGGCGCGCGATTGTTCGTTGCGCAGCCGCTCCTGCGTCTTGTTGACCAGGGTCTGCACTTCCTTGCTGTCTTGCAGCATCTCGCGCACCACACCGGCCAGGCTGCCGATGGTGTCTGCCTTCGATATGGCTTCGGCATGGCGGCCGATGTTGTCGTGGAAGCGGCCGGTGTGCTCGCTGAACTCACCCAGCTCGGTGAGCATGCCCTGGATCAACTCCTTCAGCGCATCGCGCGCCTGGTTGCGCTCACCACGTAGCACGGCCTGGCGCTTGCGCGCATTGGCGAGCAAGTCGCTGGCGGCGCGCACGCTGCGCACGTTCAGGCCTTCGGCCAGGCGCGCCTGCAGGATTTCGCACTGGCCGCGTGCCCAGCTGTCGTCTTCGGCCAGCTCTGTCAGCCCATGTGTCAACTCGACGCACAGCTTGCCGAGTTCACCCAGCAGATGATGGCGGTGCGACAGCAGGCGGCGCGCGCGTTGGCACAGACAGGTCGGCCTGTTGCAGCAGCTCGGGCGTGGCGCCTTCACTGGCGACCTGCTGGGAAAGCAGCATCAGGCCTTGCGCCAGCTCGGTGGCGCGCGCCTCGCCATCGGGCAGCGCCACGCGCACCGTGGCTTCCAGACTTTGCACGAGGGCGTTCCAGTCCTGCGCCGACGCCGCCAGCAGCTCAGGCGCCGCGCCTGGCGCCACCTCACCGGTGACCGCATCGCTGGCCGTGGACGGAGCTTCTGCGCTCGCCAAGGCGTCGGTGGCGGCAGCCACCGGCGCGTGGCCCGCGGCCGACGCCGATTGCAAGGCCGGCTCGTCGGTCTCGGACTCCCAGGCGTGGAGCAGGTGGCGCATGCGCTCGCGCAGGCGCTGCGCATCGCTGCGGCTGCCGGCCAGCACACGCGCCAGGCTGTCCTTCTTGCGCGCCGTGGTCCATGCGCGGCTGCCGCGTTCGAGGCCGGCCACCAGGCGCTGCAGCAGATGGGCCCATTCCGTCGACTGGGTGGCGCCGGCGGCGGTCGCCTGGTCGATGGCCGTGCCGGCCGTGTCCCATTGCCCGGCCATCATGGCGCGCACCACGGCCTGGCCGGCGGCGGCCTCCTCGCCCAGCGGCGCGGCCAGGCGTTGCAACAGTGCGCGCGCGCGCTCGGGTAGCGCCGACACGGCAGCACCACCTTCCGCGGCGTAGGCGCGCGCATAGTTCTCGGGCGTCGGCTCTTCCTTGGCCAGTGCCAGGCGGCGCAGCGCAGCGCGCGCCAACACCACCGGCGACTGCGCTGCGGCGGCGACTGAAGAGGCTCCTTGAGACATGTCCATAAAGTCGGATCCTTGCGCTGGCTAGAACGGCCGCCCAACCGCGACCCGCGAGGCGCCGCCGCCGAGCTCGAGTTCGTCGGCCTGCCCGATCCACGGCGCCTTGCGTGGCAGCACGGTCTGCTGCAGCCAGCGCTCCAGATCGTCCGGCGGAATGGCGCGGCTGAACAGAAAACCCTGCATCAGGCTGCAGCCCAGGCGGTGCAGCACCTCCATCTGGCGCAAGTTCTCCACGCCCTCGCCGATGACACGCAGGCCGAGCGAGCGAGCCACCGCGATGATGGCGGTGATGACCGCCGAACTCTGCGGCGTGACACCCAGGTCGTGCACGAAGGAGCGGTCGATCTTCAGCTCCGAGATTGGCAGCGTGGTCAGGTAGGCGAGCGACGAATAGCCGGTGCCGAAATCGTCGATGGAAATCTCCACACCGCAGGCATTGAGCTGGTGCAGCGACGGGATCACGGTCTGCAGATCCTTCATCAGGCCGGTTTCGGTGATCTCGAGCTGGATGGCGCGGTGCGGAATGCCGTACAGCGAGGTGTACTGGTGGATGTGCTCGATCAGGTCCGAGCGCTCAAACACGCGGCTGGGTAGATTGACGGCAATCGAATCGTTGAAGCCGAAGCTGTCCTGCCAGATGCGCGCCTGGCGCGCGGCCTCGCGCAGCGCCCATTCGGACAGGGGCACGATCAGGCCCGACTCTTCGGCCAGCGGGATGAAGTCGCCGGGCGGCACGAGCACGCCGCCGCGTTGCCAGCGCATCAGCGCCTCGGCGCCGATCATGCGCGCCGAGCGCACGTCGATCTTCGGCTGGTAGTGCAGCACCAGTTCGTCGCGTTCGATGGCCTTGTGCAACGCGCTTTCCAGCTCGAGCTTCTCGCGCCCACGCCCAGCCAGCTGCGGGCTGTAGATGGCCGACGCGTCCTTGCCCTGCGACTTGACCGAGTACATGGCCACGTCGGAATTGCGCATCAGGTCGGCCACCGAACCGCCGTCGCGCGGGAAGATGGCAATGCCGACGCTGGCAGTGACAAAACACTCCTGGCCACCGACCAGCACCGGGTCGCGCATGACTTCCAGGATGCGATTCGCCACGCGCTGTGCGTCCCCGTCTTCGCCAATTTCAGGCAGCAGCGCAATGAACTCGTCGCCGCCCAGACGACCCACCGCTTCCAGCGAACGGTGCGCTCGCGAACCCGCCGCCTCGAGCGCGCCTTCCATCACCTGCTCGCTGTGGCGCACGCAGGCGCGCAGGCGCAGCGCCACTTCCATCAGCAGTTCGTCGCCGGCGGCATGTCCGAGCGTGTCGTTGATGATCTTGAAGCGGTCCAGGTCGATGAGCAGGAACGCGCATTGATGGCCGAGCCGGCGCGCATGCTCGATCGCGCGCTCCATGCGCCAGACCAGCTGGCGACGGTTCGGCAGACCGGTGAGCGAGTCGAAATTGGCGAGGTGGCGGATGCGGTCTTCGGCCACGCGCCGATCGGTCACGTCCTGCACGATGCCGGTGTAGCCGATGCTGTGGCCGTGCTCGTTGAACTCGGGCTCGGCCTCGACGTGGATGATGCGCTGGCGTCCATCGCGCAGCGTCACTGGCACGTCGGTCGCCAGCACCGAACTGTGCACCACCACGCCTTGAAGCAGACGCAGCATCGAACGCCGCTCGCCCAGCAGCACGCGGCGCAGGATGGCGCGCAGGCTGATGGCGTCGCCGGGGCCGTAGCCCAACACGCGCAAGCCTTCGGGAGACAGCGCCAGCGTGCCACCGCCGCCCGGCTGGCCCTGGCGCCGCCAGTCGAAGCTGCCCATGCGCGCCAGATCCTGTGCACGTGCCAACTTGGCCTTGCTGCGCTCCAGCTCGATGCGGGTACGCGACGCGCGCAGCAGGTACTGCAGCCGCCCGGCGAGCAGACTCCACTGGTTGGACTTGACGAAGAAGTCGGTGGCACCGGCCTGGTAGGCGCGGGTGATCGACGCATCATCGTCCAGCCCGGTGAGCATCAGCACCGGCACGTTCTCGTAGCCGGCCATGGCACGCAGCCGCCGGCAGGTGGCAAAACCATCCAGGCCCGGCATCATGGCGTCGAGCACGATGATGTCCGGCGCCCAGTCGGCCAACAGCTTCAGCGCATGGTCGCCGCCGCCGGATTCGGTGATGTCGAAACCGCGTTCGCGCAGGGCGATCGCGGTGAGCAGCAGGTTGACCTCGTCGTCATCGACGAGCAGCACCGCAGGCGCCTGCGTGAGCGCGTCGCCGGCCAGGGATTGGGCGGGTGTCATGACTGCGCTGGCATCACCGCGCGAGCAGCGCCCGCACCGCGGCGAGCACGCGCTGGCCCTCGGTGTTCAGGCCCGCCAGCAGCGTGTCGAGGTCGGCAGTCTGCAGCGCGCGCAAGCGGTTTTCGATCTCCCCGCAGCGGCGCGACAACTCCAGCGCACCGACGCTGGCCGATGAGGACTTCAAGGTGTGCACCACGTGCCGCACCGCGTCGTGGTCGCCTTGCTCAAGCGCCTGCACACCTTGCGGCAACAGACGCTGCAACGAGGCTTCGAAAGCGCGCAGCACGCGCTCGACCACATGATTGGCGCCCTCGGGGTCGAGCTCATGCAAGCGCTGCAGCGACACCTCGTCCAGCACGGCGCCGGCCGTGGTGGGGGATGGATGCAGGGTTGGTGGCATGTCGCATGTCGCGCGCGGGAGAAAGTCGATGATAAGGAGACGGCGCGCCGCAAAGCACCGCAAAAGTCACGCAAAAGCCCGCGTCGCCCCTTAGCCCTGGTCTTTCGGACCCTGGGCGGGAAACTTGAGCCGCACCGCCCGCTCGGGAACCGGGCGCTGCGGCGATCGGCGCTCCTTACAATCGTGCGCATGCCCTCGACCAGCGAAGTGCCGAGCCCGACCTTGTGGCTCTTTGCCTGCGTGGCGCTGGGGCTGGTGGCGGTGGCCGCTTTCGCCGCGGGTCGGCTCATCGAGCGCTCGCGCCAGGCCGAGGCGCTGCGCGACGCTCGCGCTCAGGGCCAGCTGCTGACCCAGCTGCTCGATGTGTGGCAATGGCAGACCGACCGCCATCACCGGCTGCAGCGGCTGCAGCCGCCGGCCGGCGCGCCGGCCACGGCGTGGAGCCTGGGCGACTGGGGCGGGCAACCGATGTGGGAACGATTCGACGCCGCGGTGGACGCGACCGGCCTGCGCGCGCAGATCGAATCGATGGTGCCGTTGGGCGATGTCGCAGTGCGTCCGGTGGGCGCGTCGCCCGACGTGCATTGGCTGCTGCGCGGCACGCCGCGCTTCGATGCGGAGGGCCAGTTCGAAGGTTATGTCGGCACGGCCCGGCCCGGCGGCAGCGCAGCCGGCTCCGCCGCGACCGCCGCCACGACGAGCCTGCCGCTGCAGGGCACCGAACCCGGCGAGCTGCTCAGCGAGCAGGCCGCGTTCAGCTACACCGTCACGCACGACCTGCGCGCGCCGATCCGCGTGGTCGAAGGCTTTGCACGCATCCTGAAAGAGGACTATGGCCGCGTGCTCGACCGCATCGGCAACGACCACCTGGACCGCGTGCTCGCCGCGGCGGCGCGCATGAACAGCATGATCGACGCGCTGCTGACGCTGGCCAACCTGTCCGCACAGCCCTTGGCGCGCCAGCCGGTGAACCTGTCGCAACTGGCGGGCTTCGTCATCGACGACCTGAAGCGCGCCGCCGCCGAGCGCCACGTGGTGGTGGAGATCGCGCCAGGCATGGTGGCCGACGGCGACCCGACGCTGTTGCGGCTGGTGCTTGAGAACCTGCTCGGCAACGCCTGGAAGTACAGCGCGCGCAATCCGCAGGCGAGACTGCAGTTCCATTGCGAACAGCAGGGCGCGCGCCAGGTCTTCAGCGTCTGCGACAACGGCGCCGGTTTCGACATGCGCAACGCCGACCGCCTGTTCGGCGTGTTCCAGCGCCTGCACAGCGCCAACGACTTTCCAGGCACTGGCGTCGGCCTGGCGTCGGTGAAGCGCATCGTGCGTCGCCATGGCGGCGACATCTGGGCCGAATCCGAACCCGGCCGCGGCGCGCGCTTTCACTTCACGTTGAAGTAGCCAACCCCCGCAGCGCCTACTCGAAGCCGGATCCGCGGCGGCTGCTCGATACGACGCCGGCCCTTGCCAAGCGTGCCGATTTGGCAGCGCGGGTCGCTACGGCGCGCCGGGGCGCGCCAGCTCCTCGACCGCACGCACCAGCCGCTCGGCCTGCTCGGCCACGGACACGTTGGCCGCGCCGGCGATGCGCTGAAGCCGATCGCGGGCTTCCCCGCGCGACAGCGAATAACGATGCATCAGCACGCCGGCCGCCAACGACACCACGTCGGCCTGCGACGCATTCGCCGCCGGCTGCAGCGCACGCATCTGCGCCAGCGTCGCGGCTTCGGCACGCTGCGCGCGCAGCCGCTCGAACGCAGCCTCGACCGTGGGCACGATCTGCCCGACGTCCAGCGGCTTGACCAGGTAGGCCACCGCGCCGAGCGCCGCCACCTGGGCCACGGTATCGGGGTCGGAAAAGGCCGAAAGGAACATGAACGGGATGCGGCAGGAGTCGCGCAGGTAGGCGGCCACGTCGAAGCCGCTCTTGCCTTCCATGCGGATGTCCAGCAGCGCCAGCTCCGGCCGTTGCTGGCGGGCCATCAGGATGGCGTCGTCGCCGTTGTCGGCGTCGATGACCTCGTAACCCGCCTGAGACAGGCCATGCGCAAGCGTGGCCAGCACGAGCCGGTCGTCGTCGACCACGAGGATCTTGCCCTTGGCTGTCATGGAGTGGATCTCACCGGCTTGTGCGCGTCATCGAAAGCACATTCTCTCGCAATCAGCTACCGGCCGAAGCGTCCATTTCAACTTGCTGTGGGGCGGCTGGCGGCGCATAGCGGGCGAAGACGAACAGCCGCTCTCGCGAGGTTGGCAGCATCGCGCCAGGCGGCACCCGCCAGGGGAGCATGCGTGTGGCAGTCGGCGCAGCCGACCGTCGAACCGAAGCGTCGCGGCCTGCCTGGGCCCGGCTTCGCTGCACCACAACGCTCGCGTACAACGGCCTATGAATTTCGGCTATGCGCCGCAAGCGCCCCGTCGATGCTCACGCCTTGGATCAGCTGCCGGCTCCTCGCGCGTCACCCAGCGTCACACTCGGCGGCTTCAGCAGCACTTCGGCATGGACCTCGTCACCGTGCTGCGTCAATGTCAGCGTGGCGCTGCGCCGCGGCAGCAGTGCGCGCACCAGTCCGAGACCGGACACGCCGCCGGGATAGTGCGCCAGATCGAAGCCCTCGCGCAGCCGGCCGGCATTGCGGATGCGCACCCGCACGGCGTCGGCGGTGCAGTCCAGCTCGCATGACACCTCGCCCGTGGCGCTGTGCTTCACGGCGTTGGTGAACAGCTCGTTGATGGTCAGTGCGATCGGGATCGACTCCGCCTCGGGCAGCACGTAACCGCCCACCTCGTCGGCCAGCACGCGCACCTGCACCGTGCGGCCGAAGGTGCGCTGCACCGACGAGGCAATAGCCTCGACCACACTGGTCACACGCAGCGGCCCGCCGGCGCCGACCTGCAGCCCGTAGACCTGCGCGATGGCCTGCACCTGTCCCACCGATTCAGCCAGCATCGCCGCCATCTCCGGGTGACGCGCGGCGTTCTGCTGCAACAGGCCGGCCACGCCCTGCAGGTTGTTCTTGATGCGGTGGTGCACCTCCTTGACCAGCATCTCGCGCTGCGAGATGGCGGCTTCGAAACGCTCCTGCGCTTCGGCGCGCTGCTCGGTCACATCGCTGGCCACCAGCAGCACCTGCTCGGCTACGCCGGTGCTGGTGGGCAGCGATACGAAGCGCGTGTCCCAGACGCGCACGTCGCTGCCGCTGCTGCTGACGCCCGCGCCACCGTTGTCCGCCGCGCCATCCAGGCGCATTTCGCGGCGCAGCACCTCGTTCGATGCGGCGGCCGTCGACAGATCGGCACTCAAGGACATGGCCGCTTCGGAGGCAAACCAATCCTGCGGCGCGCGCCCCATCAGCTGCTCCAGCGGCCGGCCGAAGAAAGCCGCGGCCATCTGGTTGAGTTGCAACACACGCTGCGTGCGCGCGTCGAACAACGCAATCGCCAGCGGTGCGGTTTCGAGGATGCGTTGCAAGGAAGCCTGCGCCTGCGCAATGCTCACCTCGGCCTGGCGGCGGCGCTCGATGTCGAGCAGTGCGAAAGTGATCTGCCGGCCGGTCGATTCGCGGCCGGTGACCACCGCATTGCCGACCACCCAGAACTCACGCCCATCGCGTGCCTTGAGGCGGCACTCGAAGGTTTCGGCGCGGCCTTCGGTCAACGTGTACAGATAGTGGGTGCGGCGCAGTGGGTGGTCGGCCTCGGGTGTGGCCACGGTGCTGATCGGCTCGCCGACAAAGTCGGCCAGGTCGCCCGCAAACATGCGCCGGGCCGAGCGGTTCATCCACTCGATGCCGCCGTCGCCCACCGTGACGATGCCGACCAGCACCGAATCGAGAATGGCGCGCGTGCGCTGCGCCTGCAGCAGCAAGGACTGGCGCGCACGGTGCCGCTCGTCGACATCGACAAAGGAGCAGATGCGTCCGGCCGATGCATCGGCCTCGTCCACCAGGCGCTGCGCCACCTGCACCCAGATGAGGCTGCCGTCGCGTCGACGCAGGCGCCGCTCACCTTGGTAGCGCCCCGTCTGGCCCAGCGCCTGTTGCTCCTCCCGCACGTCCCGGCGGTGTTCGTGGGCGTCGGCGGCCAGCTCGGCGGCGTCGAGTGCCATCAGTTCGAGATCGGCATAGCCGGTGAGCACCGACATGGCCTGATTGGCACGCTCGATGCGCGCACCGCGCAGATAGACAATGCCCACGTCCGACAGGCTGAACATCAGCTCGCGCTCGCGCAACAGCGCTTCCAGCTCCACCTGCTGGGACTTGAGTCGTGAGATGTCGGTGAGCACCGCCACCGCTTCGTTCTCGCCCGGCGACGATTCGGCGCGCCGCACCGACAGCGAATACCAGGCCGACGGCGCATCCGCTGTCGACGGCAGGGCCAACTCCGACTCGAAGCTTTGTCCGGCCTGCAACGCGGCCAGCGCCTGCGGAAAGCGGACGAACAGATCGCTGGTGGTGGCACCCGCCGCCGCACCGGCCGCCATGCCGAGCATGGCTTCGAAGCGCCGGTTGCAGCGCACCAGCATCGCACCACGCAGGTAGGCGATGCCTGCCGTCGTGCCGTCGAGGATGGTGGTCAACTCGCGCAGCCATTGCTGGCTCTGCCGTTGCGCGCTTTCCTGTTCGGTCACATCCACCGTGACGACGGTGAGCCGGCCGGCATCGCCCTCACCCGGCTCCACACGCGTGAGCAGCCAGCGCCGGCCGAGCTCGGCGTGCTGCACGGCATAGCGCACTTCGGTGCGCTCGCCGCGGCGCAGCGCCTGCTGCAGCCGCTCGTATTCAGGCAAGGATTCGGGCTCGACGATGTCGCGCGCGATCGACTGCAAGCCGGCCGATTTCGTGGCCGTGCGCCGACGCTCGGCACGCGGTCGCAACCAGCCGCGCGCGCTGTCGAAAGTGGCCACGCCGACGCCGGCGGTGTCCATCAGCGCGCCGATCTCCAGCTGCGCCAGATCGCGCTCTTCTTCCGCGCTGCGGTCCTCGACGACGGCCATGAAGCGGCGCAGGCCGGAATCGGTGGCAAAACCACGCACGCGCGCGCTCAGGCGCTGGCGCCGGCCGTCGGGCAGCGGCAGCGACACCGCCATCTCCAGCGGCGCCGCACCGGGGCGCAGCGCCGGCTGCGGCGCGCCGCCCGACCAGGCAAGCAGCGATTGCAGTTCGGCCGATGCATCGGCCAGCATCACCGGCACCTGTCCCACCAGCGCCTCGAAGGCCGGGTTCGAACGCACGATCAACCCCGCCTCGTCGAACACCAGCATGCCGGTCGGGCTGAGGTCGAACCATTGCGCCAGCTCGTTCAGCGAGCGGTCGGCCTGGGCACGCGCCACGTGCTCGGCGGTGGAGTCCTGCAACACGCACAGGACCAGCGGCTGGCCGCCTTCCGCCGACACCTGGTAGGCCGAGACATGGCTCCAGCGTTCACGCCCCGAGGCGTCGATCAAGCGCTGCTCGCGCAGCAGCGGCACCGCATGGCCGGCAAGTCGCTCGGGCAGCTCGCCGCGTGCGTCGATATGCGTGGCCTGGTCCTCCAGCGGCTGCAGCAGCACCGGATCGGTGCCGATCAGTGCGTCGCGCGTGCGGCCGGTGAAGGCCAGGTAGGCATCGTTCACCGCGACCAGGCGGAAACTGTCGTCCTGCAACGTCGCCGGAAACGGCGACGCCCACAGCATGCGCAGCATCTCCAGCGTCGGCCCCGCACTTACGGAAGGCAAGGACATCGGGCTGGGCGTTTGCGCCGCATCGATCTGCACACGAAGCGCCAGGTCGCGCGCGAGGCGCCAGCATGACAACTGTGCGCCGCGGCCATCGCGCAAGACGATGCGTGTGCTCTGTGTCGCGAAACCGTGATCCTGCATGCATGCACGCAGCCAGGCCGAGCCCGACTCGCCCAACATGGCCACGCCTTCTTCGGCGGCCAAGCCGGGTTCGGCACCGAGCAGGCGCATCGCCGCGCGGTTGCAAAAGCTCAGGCTGCCGAGTTCATCGAACAGCAGCAGTGCGTCGTCCACCCCATCGAGCAAGGTCGCCAGTGCCGCGCGCGAAGGCAGCAGCGCGGACGGCGGAGCTTCAGTGGCGGTCGAACGCATCGGCATGGTTTGGAAAGGTTGGCGACGCAAGGCCCGCCATGATCGCTCAATCCTCGTCGCGCCGGTCGTCAGCATGCCGAAGACTGCTATGCGGCGCATAGCGGGCGAAGACGAACAGGCGCTCTCGCGGGGTTGGCAGCATCGCGCCAGGCGGCACCCGCCAGGCGCGAGGGCAGCATGGTTTGTCTGGTCGCACGCCACCAGCGTTGGCGCAAAGCCGGGCCCAGGCAGGCCGCGGCGCGCCTGTGAGACGCCGAGGAGCGCAAGGCCCATGGCCAGCGCGCGCAGCGCGCCTCGTGAACTGACTTCGTCGCGACTGTCTGAACGTAGCGCCCGCAGGGCGCGAAGTGAGTTGGCGACGAGGCCATGGGCCTGAGCACCGCAGGGCAGTCGACCGTCGAACCGAAGCGTCGCGGCCTGCCTGGGCCCGGCTTCGCTGCACCACAACTTCGCGTACAGCGGTCTTTGAGTTTCGGCTATGCGCCGCTTGCAACAACGCACGCGCGAGTCACCATCTTTGGCGATTGAGTGCGCAACGTACGGTGGGGACTCAGGACTTCCCCTGCGTGCAGCCTCGTGCTGGACGAGGGCTCGCGACTACTGCGTCGCCGTCAACCCACCGTCGACATACAGCACCTGGCCGGTGACGAAGGCCGCAGCCGGGCTGCAGAAGAGCAGCGTCGCGCCCACCACGTCCGACGGCTCGGCGACTCGGCCCAGCGGAATGCGCTGCAACAGCGCGTCGCGCGTGGCCGGGTTGTCCAGCCAGTGGCTGCCCATCGTGCCACGCACCACCGTCGGCGCCACGCCGTTGACGCAGATGCCATGCGCCGACAGTTCCACCGCATGCTGCTTGATCAGCATCACCAGTGCGCCCTTGGTGGCGCAGTAGGCCGAGTAACCCCGGTCGCGCATGCCCAGCATCGCGCGCACCGACAGGATGTGCACCTGCCTACCGGGCGCATGGCCGGCCTGCACCGCGGTCACCTGGTGCCGCGCCGTGGCCTGCGCCAGGAACATCGCTGCCTTCAGGTTGACCTGCAGCAGTTCGTCGAAGGCTTCTTCGCTGACCGCATCGAGACGCTGCTCGCGCTGCATGCCCACGCAGTTGACCAGCAGGTCGAGCCGGCCGAAATGCGCGGCCACCGCATCCACGGCCTGCGTGATGTCGGCCACTTGGTGCGCATCCATCGCCAGACCGAGCGCGTCGTGCCCTTCGGCACGCAGCGTGGCCGCCAGGGCTTGCAGCCTTTTCGGCATTGCGCCCGGCCACGGCCACGCGCGCGCCCGCCAGCGCCAGGCCGCGGGCGATGGCCGTACCGATGTCGCCGTAGCCGCCGGGCACGAAGGCCACACGGCCGCGCAGGTCGAACAAGGAAGCGGGCGACAAGGCATGCATCGCGCTCAGTCCATCAACAGGCCACCGTTGAGGTCGATGACCTCGCCGGTGATAAAGCCCGACAGCGGCGAAGCCAGGAAACACACCACGTGCGCAAACTCCTCCGGCTCGCAGAAGCGCCCGACCGGAATCTGCTTCAACAGTGCCTGTCGCTGCACGTCGTCGAGCTGCTCGGTGACCATCGGCGTGCGCACGTAGGCCGGCGCGATGGCGTTGGCGGTGACGCCGAAGCCGGCCAGCTCTCGCGCCAGCGAGAAGGTCAAGGCGCTGAGCGCGCCCTTCGACACCGAATAGGCGGTGCCCGCAGTCAGCCCACCGGTCTTGGCCGCCAGCGAGCTGACGTTGACGATGCGGCCCCAGCCGGCTTCCTTCATGGCCGGCACGACGGCTTGCGACAGGAACAGCGCACCGTCCAGGTTGGCGGCCATGACACGGTGCCAGTCCGATGCGGTGGTCGCCGCCAGCTTGTGGTTGTTCAGCACGCCGGCATTGTTGACGAGGATGTCGACGCGGCCCAGCGCCTGCACGAGTTGCCGGTGCGCCGCCGTGACCGCCGCCTCGTCGCCGATGTCGCAGCCCAGCGCCAGCACGGCGTCACCGTGCATCGCTTCGGCCGCGCGCATCGTCTCGCACTTCAGGTCGAGCATGGCGACACGGCAGCCCTGCGCCACCAGCGCGTCCACGACCGCGCGGCCCATCGTGCCGCCCGCGCCAGTCACCAGCGCCACCCTGCCCTGCAATGATTCGAACTTATCTCATATGTCCAGCACGCTCTTCTTTCCGAACAGGCCGCGTGCCCTGAAGGTGACGACGGCGATGAACAGCAGGTACATCGACATCATCGACCATTCGGAGGCATAGGCCCCGGTGAGCCCGATGACGAGCCCGACCAGCAACCCG
>CAVURQ010000015.1:0-252294 GCA_963743935.1 uncultured beta proteobacterium
CTTCGGCGCAGCGCAGGAGGAGGTCGGCGGCGCGATGCTGCTCGACGTGCGCCGTGCCGGCATGTTCGAGCAGGCGAACAGCATGATCCCGGATGCACGTTGGTGCGACCCGGCAGCCGTCGCCACCTGGGCCGGCGACCTGCCGGCCGACCGCGTGGCGGTCGTTTATTGTGTCTATGGCCATGAGGTCAGCCGCGCCACCGCTCTGCGCTTGCGCGCCGCGGGCGTGAACGCACGTTACCTGCGGGGCGGCATCGACGGCTGGCAGGCCGCGGGGCGGCCACTCGCCGACAAGCCTGCAGGTTGAACACCATGGCCAGCCCGCAGTCCCCATCGGTTGCGTTTCTCTACCCCGGCGATCGAGCGGCACGCGATCGCGCTGACCCCGCACAGAGCCGCTTCGCGGCCCTGTTCGAAGCCTTCGCGGCCGCCGGCGTGAGTGCCGAACCCTGCGTCTACCACGATCACTTCGTCGACGAGGTGGCGGCACAGCTGCGCCGAGTGCAGGTCGTGCTCGTCTGGTGCAACCCGACCGAAGGCGGACGCCGCCGCGACCGGCTCGACGCGCTGTTGCGCAAAGTGGCGGATACGGGTGTGCTCGTCAGCACCCATCCCGATACCATCCTGCGCCTGGGCACCAAGGACGTGCTCTTCGAGACACGGGATCTGCCCTTCGGCAGCGACGTGCACCGCGTCGAAAGCCTGGCGCAGCTGGCGGCCGAACTGCCGGCGCGGCTCGCGCAGGGGCCGCGCGTGCTCAAGCAGCACCGAGGCCACAGCGGCATCGGCGTGTGGCGCGTCGAACGCGTGGACGACGGCACGCTGCAGGTGCGGCACGCGCAGCGCGGCTGCGCGGACGAGCGTTTGGATCTCGCAGCCTTGTGCGAAAGGCTCGCGCCGTACTTCGAGTCCGAGGCCGGCGGCCACATGATCGATCAGGCCTGGCAGCCGCGCATCGCCGAAGGCACGGTGCGCGCCTACCTGGTCGGGGACCGCGTCGCGGGCTTCGGCGCGCAGTCCGTCAACGCGCTGCATCCCGGCGAGCCGACGCCCGGGCCGCGCCTGTACCACGGGCCCGAGCATGCCCGCGTTCCAATCGCTGAGGCAGCGGCTGGAGTCGCAGTGGGTCGAGCAGATGCGCCAGCGCGTCGGCGTGCCGCGCGAGCGTCTGCCGCTGCTCTGGGACTGCGACTTCATGTACGGCGAATGTGCGGCCGGCCAGCCCGAGCGCTACGTGCTGTGTGAGGTCAATGTCAGCAGCGTGTCGCCGTTTCCGCCGTCGGCGATCGGGCCCTTGGTGGCGGCGACGAAGGCGCGCCTGGCTCAAGGGCATTGACGCCGTACCAGTCACGTCAGGTCGGGCTCGATGCGCTATCGGGGTACGCTCGAGTCCAGGGCGAGTCTTCAGCGCGGCGCATCGGTGTCGTTCAGGCTGTCCAGAAAGGCCAGCAGGTCGTCGGTCTCGTCATCGCTCAGATGCAGCGGCACGAGGATGCGTTCGCCATCGGCATGCAGCCGGTTCTCGTCCAGTTCGGAATAGTGGCGCAGCACGTCGCGCAAGCTGCGCTGGCTGCCGTTGTGCATGTAGGGCGCGGTGCGCGCCAGGTTGCGCAGGCTGGGCACCTTGAACTCACCGAAGTGGCGGTGCTCCAGCAGCACATGGCGCGTGCTCGTGGCGCTGCCGCGCGTGGCGTCGTCGTTGAAGGGGCCGAGCAGGTTGTAGCGGCTGGCCAGCAAGGACTTGATGCCGCCGTGCCGCCCCGCGTCCACCTGGTCCTTGGCGATGAAGAAGGGCACGCCGATGTCGCTGAACTCGCCGTTGGAGAAGTTCGGCCCGCTGTGGCACACATAACAGCGCCCCTTGCCGATGAACAGCGCCAGGCCGCGTTGCGCCGCTGCGGGGTAGGCGGCCGCGGCGCTTCGGTCGCCGCGCTGCACCGCATCGCGGAAATGGTCGAAGGGCGTGCGCCGCGAGAGCAATGTCTCCTGGTACGCGGCCAGGGCCTTGGCCAGATCGACGGCGATGCGCTCATCGTCGGCGCCCGGGTCCGAGCCGAAGGCGCGGCGGTAGCCCTCGCGCAGGTCGGCCTGGCTGCGCACACTGTGCGCCAGGCCGGCGAGGCTGTGGCCCATCTCGCGCGCATCGAGCAGCGGGCGCAGGCTTTGCGCCCACAGGTTGTCGTTGGCGCCGTCCCAGCCGAACCAGCGCTGCGTGGACATGTTGGCCAGGCCGAGCGTATTGCGCGTGCCGGTCGCCATGCCCACGCCCAGCGGCAGGCCGTCGCTGAAACCCCGCGCGCTCTGGTGGCAACTGGCGCAGGACAGGCGGCCGTTGGCGGACAGGCGGGGGTCGTTGAACAGCGCGGCGCCAAAGGCGATGGCCGCCGGCTGGCCCGACACGCGGTTCGATACGTCGCGCGTCGGTGGCGGCGGCCAAGGGCCGAAGGCCAGGATGCGCACCACGTCGTCGTTGGACAAGATCGAGGCCAGCGGCTGTGCGGCGCTGATGCCGGGCATTGCGCACAGTGCCGCGAAGAGAGCCACAAGCAGTGGTGCGAAAGGTGACGCCGGCAGGGGCCCGAACAGCCACCCGGCCAACGCATGGGCCTTGGGGCTGGGCTCGGGCCTCACTCGATCTGCAGCGACTGTGTCAGGCGCAGCGGGGCCGCACTGCCGCCGCGCAGCTCGAACACCAGCTCCCAGCGCCCGGGCATGTGGAACATCAGGCCTTCCGCGCGGTACAGGCCGGGGCCGCGTGCGGCCACCGTGGGCTGGTAGTTCATGCCGTGTCTGTGCTCGGGCATGCTGGCGTTGACGCGCAACTCGGTGGGCGCAGCGGCCTGGCCGAGTGGGCACACGGCAAAGTCGATGCTGAAATGTTTGCCCACCGGTATCGGGTTCGGTGTGCTCTTGTAGACCACGCGCACCTGCGCGTTCTCGATCTGGCGCGTAGCGCTGCCGAGGCTTTCGCCGCAGGCCAGTGCCGCGCCATGGCCGCACAGCAAGGCGCAGACGGCGGCGGCGAACGCGCACGTCGCCTTCATGGCGTGGCGCCCGCCTTCCAGCTCGAGAACAGCGTTTCGGCATTGCGCCAGGCGATGGCTTCGGCCAAGGGCGCGGGCAGATCGGCCAGCCAGGCGCGCGACCAGCTGGCGTGTTCGACCAGGTAGAACCAGCGCTCCGGCGTGAAGGTGTCGGTGCCGACCATGAAGCGATCGGGAAACTCGGTGAACAGTGCGCGCCATTCGGCCGGCACCTTGCCGGCGCCGCCGTGTTCGCTGCGAAAGGCCAGGTCGCTCCACAGGTTCTTGTGCTTGCGCAGCAGCGCGGCCACGTTCTCCGGCCGCTCGAAACCCGAATGCGCCCACAGGATGCGCGCCTGCGGGTCCTGCTTGAACAGCCGCTCGACGGCATCGGCGTCGGAGTGCGCATGCAGCACCAGCTTGTGCTGTTTGGCAAGCTGCACCATGCGCTTGCGGCACCGGCAGCTCGGCATCGGCGCCATACAGGTGGAACTCACCCACCGCGGCGTAACGGCTGCGGCTCAGGCGCTCTTCGAGAAAGGCGATGACGCTGTCGTCGCGCACCCAGCTGCTCAACTCGCCGCGCGTGCGGTACGGCCGCAGCGACGGCACGATCAGATCGGGCGCCTCGGCCACCAGCCGCTGCGTGCCTTCGTCGCCCGAGCTGGACACCAGTGCGCGCTTCAGGCCCGCCTTGCGCAGGATGGCCACGGCCTCCTTGGGTGGCAGCCGCTCCCAGGCGTCGTGGCTGTAGTGCACGTGTGCGTCGAAGATCGGCAGCTCGGCCGCGTGCAGCGGCGCTGCGGCCAGCCACAGGGCGGCGATCGGTACGAGCAGGGGCTTGAGCATCACGGTCTCCCGCGTTCGATGGCAGGGCGTAACGATGCCACGGATCGAATGGCCTTGTCGGCCGGTTCAGCGCATCGAGATCACCGCCCAGCCGCGATCCGCTGCCTGTTGCGCCAGTTGTGCGTCCGGGTCCACCGCCACGGCGGTGCGCACCGCGCTCAACAACGGCAGGTCGTTGATCGAATCGCTGTACAGCGTGGATTCACAGTCGGCGAGTTCCAGCTTCTGCGTGGCCAGCCAGTCGTGCAGCCGCTGCACCTTGCCCTCGCGCATGTTCAGCACACCCCGGCTGCGGCCGCTGAAGCGGCCCTGTGCGTCGAGCTCGCATTCGGTGGCGATGAGCTGCGAGATGCCCAGGTGCACGGCCGTCAGCTCACTGAGGAAGCGGCAGGTCGCGGTGCTCAGCACCACCAGGTCGCCGGCGTCGCGGTGGCGCGCCACCAGCGCCAGCGCCGCGGGCGGGATGCGCGGCACGATGCGGCTGTCGAGCCAGTCGCGGCGCAGCGGCTGCCATTCGTCGGCGCTGCGCCCCTTGAGTGTGCCGATGTAGAAATCGCAGAAGTCCTGTGCGCTGACCTGGCCCTGTTGGTAGTCGCGCGCCATCGCGCGGTTCAAGGCTTCGAAGGGCTCGCGCGGCAGCACGCCGCGGTCCATCAGGAACTCGCACCACAGCTGGTCGCTGTCGCCATCGAGCAGCGTGTGGTCCAGGTCGAACAGGGTCAGGCGCAAGGTCTTCGGCCCATCCCGTCAAGGACTGCGCAGGTGCCAGGCCTTGGGCCGCGTGAAGGCCTGGATGCCGTAGGTGGACAAGGTCAGGCCCACGCCCGAATCGCCATGCCCTGACCAGGGCAGCCGCGGGCTGACACGGTCGCAGCAGTTCCAGTACACGCTGCCGGCGTTGACCTGCGCGAGCAACTCGCGCGCCTTGGCTTCGTCGCGGCTGTACACGCCTGCCGTCAGGCCGTAGCGCGTGTCGTTCATCAGCGCCACCGCTTCGGCATCGCTTGCGACCTTCTGGATGCCGATGACGGGGCCGAAACTCTCCTCGCGCATCAGCGCATGCCGTGGTTGACGCCGGTGAAGCACCGTGGGCTCGAACCACTGTCCCGGCCCGGGCAGGGTGTGGCCGCCGACCTGCAGCGTCGCGCCCTGGGCCAGCGCGTCGTCGACCTGGGCCTGCAGCACGGCCAGCTGCGGCGCGCGGGTGATGGCGCCGACGTAGGTGGCGGCGTCCAACGGGTCACCGCGGCGCATGCCCTGGACTGTGGCGACGAAGCGTTCGACGAAGGCATCGTGCAGGCTCTCGTGCACGTAGATGCGTTCCACCGAGCAGCAGCTCTGGCCGGTGTTGTACATCGCGCCGTCGGCCAGGCTTTCGGCGGCGGCCAACGGGTCGGCGTCGGCGCGAACGTAGACCGGGTCCTTGCCGCCGAGCTCGAGCTGCAGCTTCAGCAGCTTCGATGCCACCGCGCTGGCGATGCGCATGCCCGTGGCGTGGCTGCCGGTGAAGAACACGCCGTCCAGCCGCTGCTGCAGCAGCGCGGCGCCAACCTCGCCGGCGCCGACCAGGCATTGCATCGCGTCGGGTGGCACGCCGGCGGCATGCAGCAGGCGCGTGATGTGCAGCCCCGTCAGCGTGGCGTGTTCCGAAGGCTTGTAGAGCACGGTGTTGCCGGTCAGCAGCGCGGGCACGATGACGTTGCAGCCGACGAACCAGGGGAAGTTCCAGGCCGAGATGTTGGCCACCACACCGAGCGGGATGTGGCTGATCTGCTCGCGCATGCCGGCGTCGGCGAAGACCTGTTCGTCGCGGGTCGCGCCTTCGGTCTGTTCGAGGAAGAAGTCGATGCGCGGCAGCAGGCCGTTGAGCTCGTTGCGCGACTGCGCGATGGGCTTGCCGACTTCGAGCGTCAGGGTGTGCGGCCAGCGCGTCGAGCTCGGCCACGATGCCGGCGCGAAAGCGCTGCATCATCGCCAGCTTGTCAGCCAGCGGCACGCGGGCCCAGGCCGGTTGTGCGGCACGTGCTGCGGCGGCCTTGGCGGCCACGCTGGCGGCGTCGTCGGCATTCGGCTCGGCGAGCAGCGTGCCGGTGGCGGGATTGTGAATCTTCAGCGTGCTCGTACGTGTCATCTTGTGCGTGTCACCGTGTTCGGGCGGTGCGTGCCGCCTCGAGAAAGTCCTGCAGCAAGGGTGCATCGTCGAAGACCGCGGGGTCGCCCGGCAGATGGAACTCCGGGTGCCACTGCACGGCGGCGACGAAACTCGGGCCCTCGCGGCGCACGGCCTCGATCATGCCGTCGTCCGGGCAGCGTGCCTCGACGCTGAAGCCCTTGGCCAGCTCCTTGATGCCCTGGTGGTGGATGCTGTTGATGGTGCCCGCGCGCAGATCGGGGTACAGCGTCGCCAGGCGGGTGCCCGGCAGGATTTCCACCGGGTGCAGGTTGCGCTCGTAGTGCGCGCGATTGACGTGTGGCAGCGCATCGGGCCGCTGGGTCTGGATGTCCTGGTACAGCGTGCCGCCAAAGGCCACGTTGAGCAGCTGCAGGCCGCGGCAGATGCCGAACACCGGCTTGCCGGCGCGGATGAAGGCGCCGATGAGTTCGATCTCGTAGCGGTCGCGCACCGGGTCGCCGGCCCAGGCCGGGTCCAGCGGCGTCTCGCCATAACACTGCGGCGAGACGTCGTTGCCGCCCTGCAGCAGCAGGCCGTCGAGCGCTTCGGCGTAGTGGTTCAGGTTGAGGTCGTCGCGCGTGACCACGCTCTGCGCATCGACCGCGGGGATCATCACCGCCAGCGCGCCGCCGCGCATGACCCAATGCGCGACCGACTGCTCCAGGAAGTGCAGCGTCTTGGTCCACACGCCCCCTAGGTCGAGCACCGGCCCGTCGGGATAGTAGATGCGGGCGGATACGCCGATGAGCAGCGAGGGTCGACGAAAAGGCATGGTCACATCGCCTGACGGAACAGGCGCTCGTAGTCGGCCGCCGTGGCAGGCCGCGGGTTGGTCTGGCCGGTGAAGTCGGTGCTGGCCAGCGGCACGAGCTGCGGCAACTGCTCGAGCCGCACACCGCGTTGCGCCAGCCCGCCGGTGATGCCGATGTTCGCCTTCAGCGCCTTCAGCCAGGGCACGAAGGCCGCGCCGCCGCCGCTCAGGCCGGCGGCATGCGACAGCTCGTCGAACTTCGCCGGCACGGCCTCGAAGTTCCAGGCCAGCACGCGTGTCGATCATCAGCGCATTGGCCAGGCCATGGTGCAGGTCGCACACGGCGCCCAGCGCGTGGGCACAGGCGTGCACCGAGCCCAGGTCCTTCTGGAAGGCGATGGCGCCCATCATCGAGCTCATCATCATGTCGCTGCGCGCTTGCAGGTTGCCGGGCTCGTGCACGGCGGTGGCCAGCGCGCGCGCGCCGATGCGCAGGCCCTCGAGCGCGATGCCGTCGCACAGCGGGTGGTAGGCGGGCGACAGGTAGCTCTCGATGTTGTGCGTCAGCGCGTCCATGCCGGTGGCGGCGGTCACGGCCGGCGGCAGGCCGAGGGTCAGCTCGGGATCGGCAAACACCGCGCGTGCCAGGAGCTTCGCGCTGAACACCGTGCGCTTGTGATGGCGTGTCGTTCTCGCTCACCACCGACGAGCGACCGACCTCGGAGCCGGTGCCCGAGGTGGTGGGCAGCGCGACGAAGTACGGCAGCTCATTGACGATGGGTCTGACACCGGGCTGGTCCCAGACGTAGTCGAGCACGTCGCCGTCGTGCACCGCCATCAGGCCGACGACCTTGGCCACGTCGAGCGCCGCACCGCCGCCGAAGCCGATGACGCAGTCGGCGCGGTGCGCCTTGAAGGCCGTGGCGCCGGCCATGACCTGCGCGCAGGTCGGGTTGCCGAAGACGCCGTCGAACACGGCCACGTCCAGCCCGCCCAGATGCGAGCGGAACTCGGCCATCACCGGCAGTGCGGCCAGCGCGCGGTCGGTGACGATCAGCGGGCGTTTCACGCCGACTTCGAGCAGGTGGTCGGCGACGAGCTTGCGCGCGCCGGCGCCGAAGTGGATGGCGGTGGGGAAGGAGAAGCGGGTGATGGTCATGTCAGTGGAATGGACGATCGGCTGACGTACATGGTCATTCCAGTTCAGATGATCTCGAAGTATCGCTTCAGCTCCCAGTCGGTCACGCCGTCCAGCCACTGCCGCCACTCCCATTCGCGCGTGCGCGGCGAAGTGCTCGACGAAGGTGTCGCCGAGCCAGTCGCGGGCGATGGCCGATTCCTGGAAGATCCGCGTCGTCTCGATCAGCGTGCGCGGCGCGCGCGGGATGTGGTCCGCGCCCTGGTTGGTGCCGGTGATCGGCGGCGCGGTCAGCTTCAGGCCCTTCTCGACGCCATGCAGGCCGGCGGCGATGACCGCGGCCATCGCCAGGTAGGGGTTCACGTCGGCGCCGGGGCAGCGGGTTTCCAGCCGCGTCGCCTTGGGGCTGCCGGCGATGACGCGAAAGCTCGCGGTGCGGTTGTCCATGCCCCAGGTGGGCTTGACCGGCGCCCAGAAGCCGTCGACCAGGCGCTTGTAGCTGTTGATCGTCGGCCAGATCATCGGCGCGAAATCCATCATGCAAGGCACCTGGCCGGCGAGGTAGCTCTCGAACAGCTTGCTCATGCGACGCGGGCTCTTGGCGTCGTAGAACAGGTTGCTCTTGCCGTCGGACAGGCTCTGGTGGATGTGCCCGCTGCAGCCCGGGTAGGCCTGGCTCCACTTGGCCATGAAGCTGGGCATGATGCCGAAGCGCTGGCCGATCTCCTTGGCGCCGGTCTTGAACAGGATCGCGCGGTCGGCCTGCTCCAGCGCCTCGCTGAAGGTGATGGCCGCTTCGTACACGCCCGGGCCGGTCTCGGTGTGCAGGCCCTCGATCGGCACGCCGAAGGCGGCCATCTCGTCCATCAGCGCATTGAAGAACTCGCGGTTCTGATTCATGCGCAGCAGCGAGTAGCCGAACATGCCCGGCGTCAGGTTCTGCGGGCCGACGCCCTTCTTCGCGGCCCAGCTGTCGGGCGTTTCCTGGAAGTTGAACCACTCGAATTCCATGCCGGCCATCGGCAGCACGCCGAGCTTCTCGGCGCGCTTGAGCACGCGCTTCAGGGTCTGGCGCGGGCACACCGGGAAGGGCGTGCCGTCGGCATTGACGAACTCGCCCAGGAAGAAGGGCACGTCGCCGTCCCAGGGCACGTGCCGCGCCGTGTTCAGGTCCAGCCGCGCCAGCGCATCGGGAAAGCCGTGCTGCCAGCCGGTGACCGTGGTGTTGTCGTAGCAGACGTCCGACGAGTCCCAGCCGAAGACCACGTCGCAGAAGCCGAAGCCGCCGTCCACGGCGCCGAAGAACTTGTCGCGTGTGCAGGTACTTGCCGCGCAGGATGCCGTCGATGTCGCTGCAGGCCACCTTGACCTTGCCCGAACCGCTGGCGCGCACGGCGGCCACGGCGGGGTGTTCCTTGGCGCGCGTGCTCATTGAGCGATCCCCATCTCGCGCAGCGTCTCGGCCACGGCGTTCACCGCCTGCTGCATCTCGTTGCGGCCGATGGCGCCGATGCAGCCGACGCGGAAGGTCTCCACCTCGGTCAGCTTGCCCGGGTAGAGGATGAAGCCGCGCTGCTTGGCCGCGGCATAGAAGCGCTTGAAGTCGTAGTTCGGATGCGCGGGGGCGTGCCAGGTGACGATGATCGGCGCCTGCAACTCCGGCTTCAGGAAGGGCTTCAGCCCCAGCGCGGTGAGCCCGTCGATCAGCGTCCTGCAGTTGTCCTGGTAGCGCGCCAGCCGCGCCGGCTGGCCGCCTTCCTCGATGAACTGCGCCACCGCTTCGGCCAGCGCCACCATCACGTGCGTCGGCGGCGTGAAGCGCCACTGCGTGGTCTTCTCCATGTACTGGTACTGGTCGAACAGGTCCATCGCCAGGCTCTGGCTGTTGCCGGCACAGCCGTCGAGGATGGCCTTGCGCAGGAACACGAAGCCCATGCCGGGCACGCCTTCCAGGCACTTGCCGCTGGCGGCGACCAGCGCGTCGAAGCGCATGCTGCGCGCGTCGATCGGCAACGCGCCGAAGCTGCTCATCGCGTCGACGATCAGGCCCTTGCCGTGGCGCTCGCACACCTGCTGCCACTTCGGCCAGCGGGTTGAGCACGCCGGTGCCGGTTTCGCAGTGGATCAGCACGACGTGGGTGATGCTGCGTGTCCTGCTTCAGCCTGGCGTCCAGCGCCGCCGCGCTGACACGCCGCGTCCTCGGCGAAGGCCAGGCTGCTGGCCTTGCGGCCCATCAGCTGTGTGAGCTTGACGGCGCGCTTGCAGTAGGCGCCGTTGTCGAGCACCAGCACGTGGCCGTCGCGCGGAACGACTGTCGCCACGGCCGCTTCGACGCTGAAGGTGCCGCTGCCCTGCAACGGCACCAGCACATGGCTGTCGTGGCCGTGCACGATGTCGAGCAATTGCGATCGCAGCCGCGCGGTGACGGCGTTGAAGTCGGCGTCCCAGGAGCCCCAGTCCTTGAGCATCGCCAGCTTGGTGCGCAGCGTGGTCGTCAGCGGGCCGGGGGTGAGCAGGATGTGGTCGCGGTCCATGGGTCTTGCCTTCAGGGTTGTTTCCAGGCCTGGGTGCGTCGTTCCACCCACCACGACAGCGCCATGAAGAGCAGCGTGGCCACGGTCGAGGCGGCAGCGATGAGCAGCGCCATCGCGGCGGCCGCGCCGGACTCGCCCGCTTCGTCGAGGTTCAGGATGGCGATCGACGCCACCTTCGTTTCGGGCGAATACAGGAACACCACCGCCGAAATCGTGGTCATCGCGTTGATGAAGAAGTAGCGCGCGATGTCCACCAAGGCCGGTGTGCAGATCGGCAGGGTGACGCGCCAGAAGGTCTTGTAGAACGGCACCTTCAGGGACGCCGACACCGATTCGAACTCCGCGTCCAAGCGCCTTCAGCGCGGTCACCGCCGTCAGGTGCCCCGTGGTGTAGAAGTGCACGATGGTGCAGAGTGTGAGCAAGGTCAGCGTGTGGTACAGCCCGTTCAGCGGATTGCCCGGCTCGTTGAAGAAGAAGATGTAGCCCAGGCCCAGTACCAGCCCGGGCACCGCCATCGGCAGCATCGACAGCATGCGCACCAGGCCGCGCAGCGGGCCGGCACCTTGAGTTTTTTCCAGCAGGTAGGCGCCGACGAAGACCAGCGCGGTGCCGAACAGGGCGGTGCCCGCCGCCATCTTCAGGCTGTTGACGAAGCCTTCGCCCACCTCCGCATCGAACAGCCCCATCTGGTAGTGGCGCCAGCTGAAGCTGAGGTCGTAGGGCCAGAACTTCACGAACGAGGCGAAGAAGGCCATGCCCAGCATGGCCAGCACCAGCAGCACGATGACGCCGCAATACAGCTGCATCGCGGCGTCGAAGAGCGGCGCGCGCTTGGGCCGATAGGGCACGGCGCGCGCGCTGAGCATGGCGGTCTGCTTGCGCTGCACCAGGTGGTCGACGCTGAAGGTCAGCACGGCAGGCGCCAGCAGCAGCAGCGCCACGACCGCGCCTTTCTGGAAATCCTGCTGGCCGATGACCAGCTTGAAGACGTCGGTGGCGAGCACGTTGAAGTTGCCGCCAATGACCTTGGGGATGCCGAAGTCGGTGATGACCAGCGTGAAGACCACCAGCGCCGCCGAGATGAGCCCGTACTTGGCGCCGGGCAGCGTGATCGTCCAGAACTTGCGCGCGCCCGAGGTGCCCATCGCATCCGCCGCCTCGTACAGGCGCGCGTCGGCGGTGGCCAGCGCGGTGACCAGGATCATCAGCGCATGCGGGAACAGCGAGAACGATTCCGCCAGCACGATGCCGGGTGCGCCGTAGATCTGCTCGATGCCGAAGAAGCCCAGCCAGCTCTTCAACACACCCTGGTTGCCGAACCAGTAGATCAGCGAGATGGCCGACAGCAGCGATGGCGCCAGCAGCGGAACCAGCGTGATGCCGCGTTGCAGCCGCTTGAAGCGCATGCAGCTGCGTGTCAGCGCATAGGCAAAGCCGAAGGCCGCCGGCACGGTGATGAGCGTGACCAGCGCCGACACCCACAGGCTGTTCCACAGCGAATCGAGCAACGCGGGCGTGCGCGCGTAGTCGATGAAGTTCTTCAGCCCGACCCATTGCTGCTCGCTGTCCTGCACCGACTTCAGCAGGATCGCCCACAGCGGCGCGGCCAGGAAGGCCAGCAGCAGCAATGCCACGGCCGCCAGCGCGACATGCGCGACGCGGTCGGTCCAGTGCACCCGCAGGGCGACGCGGGTCGAGGCGGGCAGGGCAGCCGACGTCACCGCGAGCGCTCGCTCAGCCGAAAATTCGCATGCGCTCTGGCAGCAGCCGCAGCGGCAGCCGCGCACCGACTTCGAGTTGCTGCTCGGCCAGGAAATTCAGCGACAGGTACACCGTCAGCCGGTGCTCGCCCAAGGCGGCGGCGGTCACGCGCACCAGACAGTACGAACCGAGGAATTCGATCTTCTCGATCTGCGCATCGAACACGTTGCTGTCGCCGCTGGCGATCGGCCGGGCCAGTACGTCCTCCGGACGCAGGTAGACCTTGACCTCGCTGCCCGCCGCCCCGTCATGCGGGCAGTGGAAAGGCTCGTTCGCGAACACCAGGCGCTGGCCTTCGACCAGTCGCGCCGGCAGCACGTTGATGCGGCCGACGAAGTCGGCGACGAAGGGCGTGCTTGGGTCGCGATAAACCTGATGCGGCGTGCCCACCTGCTCGATCACGCCATGGTTCATGACGACGATGCGGTCGGCCACGGCCAGCGCTTCTTCCTGGTCGTGCGTGACCATGATCGTGGTCACACCCAGCTTGCGTTGCAGGCTGCGGATTTCCTGGCGCAGATGGACGCGCACGATCGCATCCAGCGCCGACAGCGGCTCGTCCAGCAGCAGCAGGCCCGGCGAGGTGGCCAGCGCGCGCGCCAGCGCAATGCGCTGCTGCTGTCCGCCCGACAGCTGCGCCGGATACTTGGCCTGGCTGCCCGGCAGGCCGACGAGTTGCAGCAGTTCGTCGACGCGGGCTCGCGCCTGGGCACGCGGCATCTTGCGGTTGACCAGCCCGTAGGCCACGTTGTCGGCCACGTTCAGGTTCGGGAACAGCGCGTAGGACTGGAACACGATGCCGTAGTCGCGCTGGGCCGGTGGCAGCACCGAGATGTCGCGCCCGGCCAGTTCGATACGCCCCGCCGATTGCGCCTCGAGCCCGGCGACGATGCGCAGCAGCGTGGTCTTGCCGCAGCCCGACGGGCCCAGGAAGCAGACGAATTCGCCCTTGGCAATGCCCAGGTCGATGTCGCGCAGCGCGGTGAAGCTGCCGAAATCCTTGCGGATGCCCGACAGCTTGAGGTATGACCCCGCGGGGTCCACGCTTAGCGCTTTTCGGATTTCGCGTTGTAGCGCTTGTTCCACTCGTCGAGGATGCGCTCGCGGTTCTCGGCGGCCCAGCCGAAGTCCATCTTCACCAGCCGGGCTTCATAGTCCTTGGGCACGTTGGCCAAGGGTGCGGCCACGCCAGGCTGTGCCGTGATGGCGAAGTTCTTGCCGTACAGCAGCATCGCGTCCTTGCTCGCTGCCCAGTTGGCCAGCTTCTGCGCCGCGTCGAGCTTCTTCGTGCCCTTGTGGATGGCGAAGGACTCCAGGTCCCAGCCCAGGCCCTCTTTCGGGAACACCAGGTCGATCGGTGCGCCCTTGGCCTTGTTGGCGTTGCCGCGGTACTCGAAGGAGATGCCGATGACGTATTCGCCCGCCGCCGCCATGTTGCACGGCTTGCTGCCCGAGTGGGTGTACTGCGCGATGTTCTCGTGCAGCGCGTCCATGTACTTCCAGCCACCGCCCTTGCCGTTGTCGTCGCCAAAGAGCGTGAGCCACGCCGTGACGTCGAAGAAGCCGGTGCCCGACGATGCCGGGTTGGGCATCACGATCTGGCCCTTGTAGACGGGCTTGGTCAGATCCTTCCAGGTCTCGGGCTTGGGAATGTTGCGCTTCTGCGCCTCGACCGTGTTGAAGCACACCGTCGCGCCCCACACGTCCATGCCGACCCAGGCCGGCGGGTTCTTCTTGTCGCGGTACTGGCTCATGATCGCGTCGAGATTCAGCGGCGCATAGGGGATCAGCATGCCCTGCTTGTCCAGCAGCGCCAGGCTGCTGGCGGCCACGCCCATCACCACGTCGGCCTGCGGGTTGGCCTTCTCGGCCAGCAGCTTGGCGGTGATGACGCCGGTGCTGTCGCGCACCCACTTGATCTCGATGTCGGGGTGGACCTTGTTGAAGCCTTCCTGGTAGGCCTTCAGCTGGTCAGTTTCCAGGGCGGTGTAGACCAGCAGCTGGGTCTTGGCCTGCGCGAACACCGCGCCGGCGGCCAGGGCCAGGGCGGCTATGCAGGGTGGCGGATCGGAACGACGTCTTCATGGGAGAGCACTCCTGTGGGTGATGTGAGGAACTCGGCGAGCAAAGCATATGGCAGTTTGGTGGCGCGGCCGTGACAGTGCCGTGAACGCGGCGCCGCCGGCCAATTGTTGACAATCTACATTCTCTGAAGTGGCTCGTCAATCGTGGCTTGCGCGCGCATCCTTTGCAGTGCAAGGCTTCGTGGTGCGCGGTGCACCGGCAACGTGCACTGCTCGTCACCAAAAGGCAGCCAGGATAGTAAATTGTTGACAATCTGCAGCGCCTGCGGTTGAATTCGGCCTTGTCCTTGCCCGCCGTTCCCATGCCCCTTGCCAAGCCCACCCCCGACACCGCCGCACACGCGGGCATGGCGGCGGGCAGCGCCGCCATCGAGCTGCTGCAAAGCCAGTCGCTGAACACGGTGGTGCAGCGTGAGCTGCAGCGCCGCATCGTCTCGGGTGAACTCAGCACCGGCTCCAAGCTCAACGAAGCCGAGATCGCGGCGTCGCTGAAGGTGTCGCGTGGCCCCGTGCGCGAGGCCTTTCGCGCACTGGAGCAAAGCGGGCTGGTGCGCACCGAAAAGAACCGCGGCGTGTTCGTGCGCCAGTTGTCGCTGCACGAGGCCGACGAGATCTACGAGGTGCGCGCCGCGCTCGACGGGCTGATCGGCCGGCTGGCCGCGCAGCGCATTCGCGCGCCGCAACTGCAGCGCCTGCGCGAGATCGTCAAGCGCATGCATGCGGCAGGACGCGCGCGCAACGTCGATGCCTACTTTCCGCTGAACCTGGAGTTTCACGAACTTCTCGGCGAAGCCGCAGGCAACGCCGCACTGCTGGACAACTACCGCCGCGTGGTCGACCAGTTGAACCTGTTCCGCCGCGAGACGCTGGCGCGCAACGCCGAGCACATTCCGGTGTCCACCCGCGACCACGAGGCCATCGTGAATGCGGTGGCCAAGGGCGATGGCGAGCAAGCCGAGCGCCTGCTGTTCGAGCACGTGATCGACAGCCGCGAACGCCTGCACGCGGCGCTGCGCAGCCCGCGTGCGCCGGCCTCGCTGTTGCGACACGAGCTCGCATGAGACGTTTTTCACCTTCCTTTATCCGCACCAGACCATGAACATGACGAACAGCGACAAACCCCCCGTGCTGGCCAACGGCCTGCGCTACCGCTGGCCGAGCCGGCCGGTGGTGGTGGTGTGCATCGACGGCGGCGACCCGGCCTACCTGAAGCAGTTCCTGGCCGAGGGCGCGATACCGAACATCGCGCGCTTCATGCGCCAGGGTTTCTGCACCGTGGCCGACGGCACGGTGCCCAGCTTCACCTGCCCGAACAACATGTCGATCATCACCGGCACGCCCGCGTCGAAGCACGGCATCTCGGGCAACTACTACCTCGACGTGGCCACCGGCCAGGCGGTGGTCATGACCGGCCCGGAGCTGTTGCGCGGCGACACCATCCTGGCGAAGTTTGCCGATGCGGGCGCCAAGGTGGTGTCGATCACCGCCAAGGACAAGCTGCGCCGGCAACTGGGCAAGAACCTGGATGTCAGCCGCGGCAACATCAGCTTCTCGTCCGAGCATGCCGACCGCTGCACGCTGGCCGAGAACGGCATCGAGGGCGTGCTCGAACTCGTCGGCCAGCCGCTTGCCCGACATGTATTCGATGGAGCTGTCGCTGTTCGTGCTCGACGCCGGCATCAAGCTGCTGCAGATGGCGCACCGCGACCTGATGTACCTGTCGCTGACCGACTATGTGCAGCACAAGTACGCGCCGGATGAAAGCGAAGCGCGGCGCTTCTACCAGGCGCTGGACCAGCGCTTCGGCCAGCTCGACGCGCTGGGCGCGGTGCTGGCGCTGACGGCCGACCACGGCATGAGCGACAAGTCCGACGCCGCCGGCCAGCCGAATGTGATCTGGCTGCAGGACCTGCTGGACGAACGCTTTGGCAAGGACGACGTGCGCGTGGTCTGCCCGATCACCGATGCCTTCGTCGCGCACCACGGTGCGCTCGGCGGCTTTGTGCGCGTGTGGCTGCAGGGCAAGGCCACGGCGCAGCAGGTGATGGCAGCGCTGGTGGGCGTGCCGGGCATCGAGTCGGTGCTCGACAAGGCGACGGCCTGCGCGCTGCACGACCTGCCCGCCGACCGCGAGGCCGATGTGGTGGTGATCTCCAATGCCGGCACCTGCATCGGCGCGCGTGCCGCCGACCACGACCTGTCCGGCCTGGCCGGGCACCGGCTGCGCACGCACGGCGGTGTGTCCGAAGCCAAGGTGCCGATCATCATCAGCGCGCCCTTGAACGACGAATACAAGTTGAAGGCCGGCCTGAGCACGCTGAAGAGTTATCAGGTGTTCGACTTTGCACTCAACGGCACACAAGCCTGAAGAAGCGACAGGAATCACATGAATGCCATTCCCACCGGCCTGGAGCAACCGATCCGCGAAGGCCTGCGCATCGGCGGCGAGACGGTCCACCGCGAGCGTGTCATCGAGGTGCGCTATCCCTACACCGGCGAAGTCATCGCCACGGTGCCGAAGGCCACGGTCGACGACGTCAGGCGCGCCTTCAAGATCGCCCGCCAGTACAAGCCGACGCTGACCCGCTACGAGCGCTACAAGATCCTGATGCGCGCCGGCGAGATCATCGCCTCGCGCCGCGAAAAGATGGCGCGGCTGATCACGCTGGAATCGGGGCTGTGCCTGAAGGATTCGATGTACGAGGTGGGCCGCGCCTCCGACGTGCTGCTGTTCGCCGCCAACCAGGCGCTGGTCGATGACGGGCAGGTGTTCTCCTGCGACCTGACGCACCACGGCAAGTCGCGCAAGGTGTACACGCTGCGCGAGCCGCTGCAAGGGGTGATCAGCGCGATCACGCCCTTCAACCACCCGCTCAACCAGGTGATCCACAAGGTGGCGCCGAGCGTGGCCACGAACAACCGCATGGTGCTCAAGCCGACCGAGAAGACGCCGCTGGCGGCCTTCGCGCTGGCCGACATCCTGTACGAAGCCGGCCTGCCGCCGCCGATGCTGCAGGTGCTGACCGGTGACCCGAAGGAGATCGCCGACGAGCTGCTGACCCATGCCGACGTCGACCTGGTCACCTTCACCGGCGGCGTGCCCATCGGCAAGTACATCGCGGCCAAGGCGGTGTACAAGCGCACCGTGCTCGAACTCGGCGGCAACGACCCGCTGATCGTGATGGACGATGCCGACGTGGACAAGGCGGCCGAGCTGGCCGCGTCGGGTTCGTACAAGAACTCGGGCCAGCGCTGCACGGCGGTGAAGCGCATCCTCGTGCACCAGAAGGTGGCCGGTGCCTTCACCGAAGCACTGCTCGCCAAGACCCAGGCCTGGACCTACGGCGACCCGCTCGACCCGAAGGTGGACATGGGCACCGTCATCGACGAGGCCGCAGCCACGCACTTCGAGACGCTGGTGAACGAAGCGGTGGCCTCGGGCGCCAGGTTGCTGCACGGCAACCAGCGCCAGGGGCGCGTCGTATTCGCCGACACTGCTCGACCGCGTCGATCCGCAGATGCCGCTGGTGAAGTACGAAACCTTCGGCCCGGTGTCGCCGGTCATCAGCTTCAAGGACCGCGACGAGGCCATCCGCATCGTCAACGGCACCGACTACGGCTTGAGCAGCGGCCTGTGCACGAACCGCCTGGACGACATCACCCACTTCGTGAAGGAGTTGGTGGTGGGCTCGGTCAACGTCTGGGAGGTGCCCGGTTACCGCCTGGAACTGACGCCTTTTGGCGGCATCAAGGATTCCGGCCTCGGGTACAAGGAAGGGGTGCAGGAAGCCATGAAGAGCTTCACCAACACCAAGACCTATTCACTGCCGTGGTAGCGCTGCCGGCGTTCGGCATGCCTGCGCTGGAAAGAATCCCTTGCTGCACCTGCTGAACCTGCTTGCCGCCATCGCCCTGCTGGTCTGGGGCACGCACATCGTGCGCACCGGCATGCTGCGTGTGTTCGGCGAGAACCTGCGCGGCGTGCTTGCGGCCAGCTTCAGCAACCGCTTCAAGGCCCTGCTCGCCGGCATGGGCGTGACCAGCCTGGTGCAGTCGAGCACGGCCACCTGCCTGATCGTCGCCTCCTTCGTCGGCAAGGGGCTGGTCGGTACGTCGGCCGCGCTGGCGGTGATGCTCGGCGCCGATGTCGGCACCGCCGCCATGGCGGTGGTGTACTCCTTCGATCTGTCCTGGCTGTCGCCGCTGCTCATCTTCGTCGGCGTGCTCATGTTCGTGTCGCGGCAGAACAGCGGCGCCGGGCGCATCGGCCGTGTGCTCATCGGCCTGGGGCTCATCACGCTGGCGCTGCAGCTCATCGTCGAAGCCACCCGTCCGCTGACCGAAGCGCCGGCGGTGCGCGCGCTGCTGGCGGCCTTGCCCAACGAGATCCTGCTCGACATCCTGGTCGGCGCGGTGCTGACCGTGCTGTCCTATTCCAGCCTGGCCATCGTGCTGCTCACCGCCACGCTGGCTGCGTCGGGCATGCTGCCGGTGGGCGTGGCGCTCGGCCTGGTGATCGGCGCCAACCTGGGCAGCGGCGTGCTGGCGATGATCGCAACAGGCGCCGATTCGCCCCAGGCACGCAGGCTGCCGCTGGGCAACCTGATGTTCAAGGCGGCGGGCGCGGCGCTGGCCATTCCGCTGCTGCCGACGGCGCACACCTGGCTGCAACAGGCCGTGCCCAGCGTGCACCAGCAGGTGGTGTTCTTCCACTTCGGCTTCAACCTGGTGCTGGCGCTGCTGTTCATCGGGTTCACAGGCGTGGTGGCGCGCTGGGTCGACCGCTGGCTGCCGGAGCCGCTGCTGCAAGGTGACGGCTCGCGGCCGCGCCATCTCGACCCGGTGGCGCTGGCCACGCCGTCGCTGGCCATCAGCTGCGCGGCACGCGAGGCGCTGCACCAGGCCGACGTGGTGGAAACCATGCTGCGCGGCGTGCTGCCGGTGATGCGCGACAACGACCTGGAGCTGGCCGAGCGGCTGCGCGCCATGGACGACACGGTGGACGACCTGTACAGCGCGATCAAGTTCTACCTGACGCAGATCTCCAGCGAGGCGCTGTCCGAGCGCGAGGGCAAACGCTGGACCGACATCGTCTCCTTCACCATCAACATGGAGCAGATCGGCGACATCGTCGAGCGCGTGCTGCAGGACGTGGAGGACAAGAAGATCCGCAAGAACCGCAGCTTCAGCGACGCCGGCATGGCCGAGATCAGCCACCTGCACGAGCGGCTGCTCGCCAACCTGCGCCTGGGCATGAGCGTGTTCCTGGACGGCCATGTGCGCGACGCGCAAAGGCTGCTGGAGGAGAAGGCGCGCTTTCGCGACCTGGAGCATGAGTACGCCGCCAACCACATCGCGCGGTTGCAGGACAACACCGCGCAGAGCATCGAGACCAGCTCGCTGCACCTCGACTTGATCAGCGAGTTGAAGCGCATCAACTCGCACATCTGCTCCATCGCCTACCCGATTCTCGAATCGGCCGGCGCGCTGACGGCGACACGGTTGCGCCATTCGCAGCTGGCGGCGCTGGATGAAGCGCGGCGGTGAATGGACCCCCGTAGCGTCTTCGGCGCCTCCCCTCAAGCGCTGCCACCAGCGGGCCGGCAGAGCCGGATCCGCGGTGTCCGATGGGTAAAGGCGCGGGTTAGATCGACATGATGGACTTGGCTGACATCGAAGACCTGTTCGCGCGCCGCGGCGCGGAAATGTACAGCGGCGAGCCGGTGACGCAGCTGCAACATGCGCTGCAGACCGCCGCGCTGGCCGAAGCCGCCGGCGCCGACGATGCGCTCATCACCGCCAGCCTGCTGCACGACCTGGGGCATCTGCTGCAGGACCTTGGCGACACGCCCACGTTGCGCGGCGTGGACGACATCCACCAGTACGCGGCGCTGCCCTTCCTTCGCGGCCTGTTCGGCGAGCGCGTGCTCGGCAGCATCCGGCTGCACGTCGATGCCAAGCGCTACCTGTGTGCCGTGCGGCCCGACTACCACGCGGCGCTGTCGGCGGATTCGCAGCGCAGCCTGAAGCTGCAGGGCGGCGTGTTCGACGCGGCGCAGGCAGCCGCCTTCATCGCCCAGCCCGGTGCCGAGGGCGCGGTGCAGTTGCGCGTGTGGGACGACCTGGCGAAGGATGCGCAGGCGGTCACGCCGCCGCTGGCGCACTTCATGACCATCGCGGCGCGCTGCCGGCTCGGCGGAGCCACCGCATGACGAGGCAGTTCGTCAGCGCGCACGTGATCGTGCCCGCGCTGCGTTGCTGACGCTGACCTGGCCCGTCATCGCCGCCGTGCTGTGCGGCGCGCTGCTGCACGCCGGCTGGAACGCCTTCGTCAAGTCGAGCGACGACAAGGCGCTGGAGATGGTGCTGCTGCATCTGCTCGGTGGTCTGGGCGCGCTGCCGCTGCTGCTGTGGCTGGGCCTGCCGCGGCCCGAAGCCTGGCCCTACATCGCCGCGTCGGTGCTCATCCACATCGGCTACTACATCGCCGTGGTCGGCGCCTACAAACACGGCGACCTGGGGCTGACCTACCCGATCATGCGCGGCTTTGCGCCGCTGCTGGTGGCGCTGGCCAGCGCCACGCTGATCGGCGAGGTGTTGTCGACCGCTGCCTGGGTCGGCATCGTCGGCATCAGCGTGGGCGTGGCGCTGGTCGGGCTGGCGCATCCGGGCGATACCTTGAACCACGGCAAGGCGCTGGCCTTCGCCTTCGCCAACGCCGCCATCATCGCCACCTACACGCTGGTCGACGGCCTGGGGGTGCGGGCGTCGGGCGACACGGCGCGCTATGTGCTGCTGCTGTTCGTGTTCGACGGCATTCCCTACGCGCTGCTGGTGTGGTTTCGGCGCAGCCCCGAGCAGCGGCGCGAGATGCTGAGTTATGCGCGCACACGCTGGCCGGTGGCCGCCCTGGGGGGCATGGCGTCGCTCGGTTCCTATGCCATCGCGCTGTGGGCCATGACACGTGCGCCGGTGGCGTCGGTGGCGGCGCTGCGCGAGACCTCCGTGCTGTTTGCCGCGGTGCTGGGCACCTGGCTGCTGAAGGAGCCTTTCGGTGTGCAGCGGGCTATCGGCACCGCCGTCATCGTGGCCAGCGTGATGGCCTTGCGGCTCGGCTGAAGCAAGACCGTCCTCAGACGGCCGGCGCGGGCAGCACCTGCAGTGTGCGCACCTGCGAGACCACGATCACGCCGGCCTGCAGCGCAAAGCCGGCCAGTGCCAGCCACAGACAGGCGCCTTCGCCCCAGTGCGCGCCGACCAGGCCGCCCAGGGCCGCGCCGAGTGGGCGCGCGCCCATGTTCACGGTCATGAAGATGGCCGAGACGCGGCCGAGCATCGCCCCCGGCGTGAGCGTCTGGCGCAGCGTCGTCGAGGTGATGGTCCAGACGGTGGCGATGAATCCGAACAGGAAGAACGACAGTGCCGCCAGCGCGCCCTGCGGCCACAGCAGCGTGGCCACCATCGTGGCCGAAGCCAGCACCGACAGCAGCGGTCCGAGCAGGATGGCGTGACCGAAGTTCAACGCCGCCATCAGGCGTGAGGCCAGCAGTGCGGCGCTCACCATGCCGGCGCCGAAACACGCCAGCGTGACGCCCACGGCGCTGGCGCTCAAGCCGAGTGCACGCATGGCGTAGGGCACATACGCCGCCTGCAGCACGAACCAGGCGATGTTCCAGGCCACCGAGGTGAGAAGGATCGGCCGCAACAGCGGCTGCCGCCACACCAGCATCGCACCGTCGCGCAGTTCCAGCAGCGGATGGCGTGGTGGCGCCGGTGTGCGCGGCGGCTCGTGCAGGCGCAGCAACAGCGCGACGGCCGACGCCGGACAGCATCGCCGCCAGCACGAAGGCGGACGCGGCACCGGCCCAGGCCACCAACGCGCCGGCCAGCGCCGGCCCGGCGGCAAAGGCCGCGCTGCGCGCGAGTTCCAGCCGGCTGTTGGCCCGCGCCAGAGCGCCGGCAGGCACGAGCGACGGCACCAGGGCCGGCGCCGCCACGCTGAAACCCACGGTGCCGACCGCGCCGACAAATCCCAGCAGTGCGAGCAGCCCGAGCGAGAGCTGCCCGCTCAGCACCGCGGCCAGCAGGCCCAGCAGCGACAAGCCGCGCAGCGCCTCGCAAGTCACCATCAGGCGACGGCGCGAGCTGCGGTCGGCCCAAAGCCCGAAAGGCATCGACAGCAACAGGAAGGGCAGGGTCTGCGCAGTCGCCAGCGCGCCGATCTCGCCCGGCCCGGCGTCGAGCATCAGCACGGCGACGATGGGCACCGCCGCCAGGCTGAACTGCTCGGCCGACTGCGCCGCCAGGTTGCTGGCGACCAGGGCGTTGAACGATCGTGGCAGCGGGGTCGCCATGCGGGCCGGTGGAAGGCGGGTGAGACAGGCGCCGATCTTGAGCTCGGGCGCGGCGTCGCGCTGGCCGTTTTCGGACCGTGGCCAGGCCGCGCGCCTGCCGCAGCAAGCCCGGCGTGTGAAGACCTCAAACGCGCTGCGGAATCTCCAATCCGCGTTGCACCGCAGGCCGTTCGATGAAGGCCTGCAGCACGCGATTCACATGCCCGAACTCATCGCCGCCGACCAGTTCGCGCGCGCCGTAGAAGCCGAAGAGGTTGCGCACCCAGGGAAAGATGGCGATGTCGGCGATGCCGTAGTCGTCGCCCATGACCCATGCGCGTCCGTCGAGGCGCCGGTCGAGCACGCCGAGCAGGCGTCGGGACTCGGCGACGTAGCGCTCGCGCGGTCGCTTGTCCTCGTACTCGCGGCCGGCAAACTTGTGGAAGAAGCCGAGCTGGCCGAACATCGGGCCGATGCCGCCCATCTGGAACATCAGCCACTGCAGCGTCTGGTAGCGCGCGGCGGGCTCGGTGGGCATGAAGCGGCCGGTCTTGTCGGCCAGATAGACCAGGATCGCGCCCGATTCGAACAGCGCCAGCGGCTGTCCGCCCGGGCCGTCGGGGTCGAGGATGGCGGGGATCTTGTTGTTCGGGCTCAGCGACAGGAACTCGGGCGACATCTGGTCGTTGCTGCTGAAGCTCACCAGGTGCGGCTCGTAGGGCAGGCCGGTTTCTTCCAGCAGGATCGAGACCTTCACGCCGTTGGGCGTGGGCAGGGAATACAGCTGCAGGCGATCGGGCTGCGTCGCGGGCCACTTGTGGGTGATCGGGAAGTCGGCAAGGCGGGTCATGGGGCTTTCGGGTCGGTGCGGGTCGGGCGGCCATTCTGGCGGAACGCCCGCGCTGCGCCGGTCGGCACGATCACGCGGTCAGCGGCGGCGCGCTTTGCGCTAGCCTGCGGCGTATGACCACTCCCCACCCAAGCGCGCATCGTCATCGTCGGCGGCGGCATTGCCGGCTGCTCCACCGCCTACCACCTGAGCCTGATGGGCGAGCGCGACGTGCTGCTGCTCGAACAAGGCAAGCTGACCTGCGGCACCACCTGGCACGCGGCCGGGCTGATCGGCCAGATGCGGCCGAACCGCAACATGACACGCATGAGCCAATACGGCATCGAGCTGTATTCGAAGCTCGAAGCCGAGACCGGTCTGGCCACCGGCTGGAAACAGTGCGGCAGCGTCAACGTGGCGGGCAGCGCCGAGCGCATGCAGGTGCTGCGCAAGCAGGCCTCGCTGGCGCGCAGCTTCGGTGTCGAGGTCGAGGTCATCGATGCGCAAGCGTGCGGGCGAGCTGTATCCGCTGCTGCGCACCGAGGATCTGCACGGCGGGCTGTGGATTCCCGGTGACGGCAAGGCCAACCCGGCCGACCTGTGCATGTCGCTGGCCAAGGGCGCGCGCAACCGCGGTGTGAAGGTGGTCGAGGACATCGAGGTCACCGGTGTGCTGACAGCATGAAGGCCGCGTCACCGGCGTGCGCACGGCGCAGGGCGATGTGGCCTGCGACATCGCTCGTCAACTGCGCCGGCCAATGGGCGCGCCAGTTCGGGCGCCTGGCCGGTGTCAACGTGCCGCTGTATTCGGCCGAGCACTTCTACATCGTCACCGACCGCATCGAGGGTGTGCACCCGATGCTGCCGGTGATGCGCGACCCGGACGGTTTCATCTACTACAAGGAAGAAGTCGGCGGCCTGCTGATGGGCGGCTTCGAGCCCCAGGCCAAGCCGTGGAAGGTGGACCCGATTCCGTCGACCTTCCAGTTCGAGCTGCTCGGCGAGGACTGGGAGCAGTTCGAGCCGCTGATGACCAACGCCATGCACCGCACGCCGTGCCTGGAGACGGCGCGCATCAAGATGCTGCTCAACGGCCCGGAGAGCTTCACGCCCGATGGCAATTTCATCCTCGGCGAGGCGCCCGAGCTGCGCAACTACTTCGTCGCCGCGGGCTTCAACTCGGCCGGCATCGCCAACTCGGGCGGCGCCGGCAAGCTGATGGCCGAATGGATCGTCGGCGGCGAGGCGCCCAGCGACCTGTGGGACGTGGACATTCGCCGCTTTGCCGCCTTCACCGCCAACCGCAAGGCGCTGGCCCAGCGCACCGGCGAAACGCTGGGCCTGCACTACGCGATGCGCTGGCCGCGGCAGGAACTGGAATCGGCGCGGCCGCTGCGCACCTCGCCGCTGTACGACCTGCTCAAGGCCAAGGGCGCGGAGTTCGGCAGCAAGAACGGCTGGGAACGCGCCAATTACTTTCGCCCCAGCGCCGACACACCGCGCCCGCCCTACGGCCTGGGCCAACCGGGCTGGCTGGGCTGGATGATCGAAGAACAGCGCGCCACGCGCGAAGCCGTGGCGCTGTACGACCAGAGTTCGTTTTCCAAGCTGCAGCTGCAGGGGCGCGACGCGCTGGCGGTGCTGCAGCGCCTGTGCGCGAACGACATTCACATGCCGGTGGACAAGATGGTCTACACCGCGCTGCTGAACGAACGCGGCGGCTTCGAAAGCGACCTGACCATCATCCGCACCGCGCCGAACACCTACCTGATCGTCACCGGCTCGGCGCAGACCACGCGCGACTTCGACTGGATCTCGCGCCACATCGAGCCGCACGAACACGCGCATGCTCAGCGACGTCAGCGCGATGTTCAGCGTGCTGTCGCTGATGGGCCCGCGTTCGCGCGAGCTGCTGGCCCGTGTCAGCCCCGACGACCTGTCGCCGGCGGCGCTGAAGTTTTCGCACACACGCATCATCGACCTGGGCCTGGCGCAGGTGCGCGCGGCGCGCATGAGCTATGTCGGCGGGCCCGGTTTCGAGCTGTACGTGCCGGTGGAGATGGCGCGCCATGTCTACCTGGCGCTGATGGAGGCCGGCGCCGATCTGGGCCTGCGCGATGCCGGCTACTACGCGCTGGATGCGCTGCGCATCGAAGCCGGGCGCCGCGCGTGGGGCGCCGAGCTCGGGCCCGACGAAAACCCGTTCGAAGCCGGCCTGTCCTATGCGGTCAAGCTCGACAAGGCGCACGACTTCATCGGCCGCGCGGCGCTGTTGGCGGCGCAAGGACGACCGTTGCGCAAGAAGCTGCTGAGCTTCGTCTCTCGACGATCCGCAGGCGTGGGCCTGGGGCGGCGAAGCCATCGTCGTCGACGGCCAGGCGGTGGGTGAACTGTCGTCGGTGGGCTGGAGCCCGAAGGCCGGTGCCTGCATCGGCCTGGGCTATGTGCGCGATGCCGCTGCGTTGATGACGCACGAGGGCACGCCGGTGCACATCGACCTGTGGGGTGAGCCGGTGAGCGCCCGCGCCTGGGATCAGTGGCCGCCGCGATAGGGCCGAAGAAGTCCTGGCTGGCGCGGCGGCAGTGCGGCGACTTCAGGTCGAGCCCCGCCCGACCCGTGCGCGACAATCCTCAACCGGCAGGTGTCTCGGCCACGAAGATGTCGACGCGCCGATTCTGCGCGCGGCCGGTCTCGCTGGCGTTGCTGGCCACCGGCTCGCGCGAACTGCGGCCGTCGATGGCAATGCGGTTGGTGGCCACACCTTGCTGGCTGAGGTGGTTGCGCACGGAAGCCGCGCGCTGCACCGACAGCGGCTCGTTGATGGCGTCGCTGCCGGTGCTGTCGGTATGGCCAATGATGCGCACCGTCGTCTTCGGGTTGGCGTTCAGCGTCTGCGCAAAACGGTCCAGCACCGCATCGAAGTTTTGCGTGATCTGCGCGCTGCCCGTGGCAAAGGACACGTCGCTCGGCACCGCCAGCTTGAGCTGATTGTCGGCCGTTTGCGTGACCACCACACCGGTGCCCTGCGTGGCGGCTTCCATCTCGCGCTTCTGCTTGGCCATCTGGCTCGACCAGATGTAGGTGCCGATGCCGGCAACGGCCGCACCTGCCACCGCGCCGTGTGTGCGATTGCTGCCGTGTGCCGCCGCGCCTACCGCCGCCCCGGCGAGTGCGCCGAGGGCCGTGTCGCGCGTCGGATTGGCCTCGTAGGAGGCGCAGCCGCCAAGCGCCAGGGCGGCCAGCAGCGCGGTCGCAATCATTGTGCGGGGAAGTTGTGGTGTTGTTTGCATCAGGTGCTCCGTACAGGGGAAGTGCAGCGACCACGGTGTGGCCACCAGACCCATCCACCACCGAGGGCGGACGTATCCACCTCACTCTATGGGCGCCATGCTCGAGAGCGAAGCGGCGCATGTGCCGACAGCGCGCCGTAATTCACGCGGCTCGCGCGTAGGACATCGGCTACAGGCCCAACGCCCTTTGGCCGATGGCCGCGGCGCGCCTGTTGATCGACGATAGGCGCATGGACACGACACTGCGGGGCGACACGATGGCAGAGCAGACGGAGCAAGACAGCAGGAACAGCAAGCGCAGCACGCACAGGTGAAGGGCAAGGTGGAATACCGCGAGGGTGACGGCGCCAACATTGCCATCCGTCCGCGGGCCGGTGCAGGTTCAGCTCACCACCGCCGACGCCACGCTGAGCTGGGCCGATGGCGAAACGCGGGGCTCGGCTTCGATGCCGATCGGCGACTTTCGCACCTATGTCGCCAAGGGCGCGATCGCCTTGCGCGGCTGAGCACGGCAGCCGAAGTCGCGACTGGGAGGGACGGCGCGGCTAACGCAGGCTGCGCAGCAGCGCCGTCGCGCGCAGCGAGCGTGGCGGGTTTGCTCTCGTTCGACTCGTTGGCTCTCAAGGAATTGACGTGCCGCCGTCGATGGGCCATTTGGGCCGCCGGATCTTCTTGTACGGCAAGGTTCTCAGGTCCAGCGTCACCGCACCCGGCGCGCCGACGTAGATGACATGTTTCGCCAGCTTCGAAAACGCGGCGTAGAAATGCTGCGAGGACTTGACCACGATGATCTTCATCGCGGCCAGATCCACGCCCAGGTTCGTGAACACGTCCGTGCCCATGGCCTGGTTGCGCGTGCTGCACAGCATGATCTGCACGCCCGCCGCTTCGACCAGCGCACAGTCGCCCATCGCGGTGGGTGTGTTCGACAGGCCGGTCATGAACATGTCGGCCTGCAGCGCCTTGACCGTGACCTTCAGGTCCAGCGGGTCGCCCGACAGCGGGCTGATCTTGCCGCCGATGCGCAGCATCAGCGTCGCGCCCACGCCCGCGTCGAAGGCGATGCGCACGGCGATCGGGTCCCACAGCGGGCCGATGCAGGCGCGGGTGATGCCGCGTTCGAGCATGCGCTCGAGCACGAAGGTGGCGTCGGCCGCGGCGCCGCCGCCGGGGTTGTCGGCGCCGTCGGCGAGCACGACGGGGCCGTCTTCGAAGGCGAGCGCGGCGTCCAGTGATTCGTCGATGCCGGGGTAGGCCACGGTCAAGGCCTCGCGCATGCCGATCAGCTCATCGGCCAGCGTGCGCGCCAGCGCGGCGCCCTTGGCCGCAGCGCCGTCCGTCTTGCCGTCGCTGTAGACCAGCACCTTCGTGCCCATCTCCGGCACATCGCCCCAGGCGAAACCGTGCGAGAGGCTGATCGACAGGATGCCGTCGCGCCCCTCCAGCGCCATGATCCTGTCGACGAAGGCGCGCGCCGGGTCGCGCGAGGTGTGCATGGTGACGATCATCTGGCAGTCGACCACGGAGGCGATCGGCTGGATGCGGCCTTCCGCCGTGGCCACACACAGATCCACCAGTTCCAGCGCGCGTTCCAGGATGTCGGTGTGCGGATATTCCTTGAAGGCCACCAGCACATCGGCGTGGTCGACCATCGCAGCCGTCAGGTGGTTGTGCGGGTCGAGCTCGGCGCCGATCACGACCTTGGGCCCGACCAGCGCGCGCACACGTTGCAGCAGGTCGCCTTCGCAGTCGTCGTAACCATCGGCGACCATGGCGCCGTGCAGGCCGAGCAGCACCATGTCCACCGGCAGGGCCGCCTTGAGGTCGGCGAGCAGTTCCTCGCGCAGCGTTTCGTAGGCGTGGCGTGTGGTGGTGCCGCTGGGCTGCGCGCCGGCGACCATGCCTTCGATCAGCGTCCAGCCCAGCGGCTTGCCGCGCAGCCGCGCGGCCCACAGCGGGCCGGCGAAGAAGCTCATGTGGTCCGGGTGTTCACCGGCCTTCCAATAGCCGCGCTCGTGAAAGGAACTCAGGCCGGTGGGCATCGGCGCGAAGGTGTTGGTTTCGGTGGCCAGGCTGCCGCTGAAGACTCGCATGTCGTGGTGTTTCGGGTTCAGGTTGAAGGAGCGGCGCGCCGCAGGCCGGGCCGCGCCGGCGAGAGCATCGCGGCGCTCAAGCCGAAGTCGGCGATGTGCGCCGGGATCGGCCGGCCGCTGGCCAGCGCCGCGCAGGCCTGGCCCATCGCCGCCGAAGTCTGGATGCCGTAGCCGCCCTGCGCCGCCAGCCAGAAGAAGCCGCTCGCCACGGCGTCGAAGCCGCCCACCAGGTCGCCATCGGCGACAAAGGAGCGCAGCCCCGCCCAGGTGCGCGTCGGGCGATTCACCTTCAGCGTGGTCATGGTCTCGATGCGATCGATGCCGATGGCGATGTCCAGCTCTTCGGGCTGCACGTCTTGCGGGTGTGTCGGCGTCGGCGTTGGCCGGCGAGCCCAGCAACAAGCCCGCGTCGGGTTTGATGTACCAGGATTCGTCAGCCGACGCCACGCAGGGCCAGCCGTGCACGTGCTGGCCGAGTGGCGGCGCGAAGATGAAGGCCGAGCGGCGCTTGGGCACCAGGCCGATCGGCTGCACGCCGGCCATCTGCGCCACTGCATCGCACCACGCGCCGGCGGCGTTGATGAGCACCGGAGCATGGAAACTGCGGCCTGCCGTGTGCACCGACCATCCCTTGCCCGAGCGCTCGATGCCGATGACGCCGGCATCCGTGTGCACCTGGCCACCCTGACGACGCAGGCCCTTCAGGTAGCCCTGGTGCAAGGCATGCACATCGATGTCGGCCGCATCGGGCTCATAGGCCGCGCCGAGCACATGTTCCGCGCGCAGCACCGGCACCATGGCCAGCGTCTGCTGCCGGTTCAGGCGCTGTGCCAAAGGCGAGGTCGATTCGAAGATGCGGCAGGTTTCATCCAGCAGCTCGGCTTGTTCCGGCGTGGCCACCATCATCGCGCCGCGCGGGCTGAGGATCGGTGAGTCGGTGAATCCCGGCGGCGGCTGGTCGAGGAAGCTGCGGCTGGCCAGCGTCAGCGCGCGCACCTGCGGCGTGCCGTAGCTGGCCATGAACAGGGCCGCCGATCGGCCGGTCGTGTGGTAACCCGGTTGCGACTCGCGCTCGAGCAGGTTGACACTGCCCTGCGCCGCCAGCCAGTAGCCGATGGAGGCGCCGGCAATGCCGCCGCCGATGACGAGGAAATCGCTGTTCATGGCGGCACCGGACCCGGCGAACTCAGCGGTGCGCCTGCTGCAGCGCCTGTTCCAGGTCGGCGATCAGGTCGCCCGCGTCCTCGATGCCCACCGACAGCCGCAGCAGGTCCGGCGGCGCCGGCGTGCCGGCGCCTTCGACGCTGGCGCGGTGCTCGATCAGGCTTTCGGTGCCGCCCAGCGAGGTGGCGCGCTTCCACAGCTTGACATGCGCCGCGGTGGCGATGGCGGCGGCTTCGCCGCCCTTGCCCGCCTTCACGCGCAGCGACAGCATGCCGCCGAAGCCGCCCGTCATCTGCCGCGCCGCCACCGCATGCCCGCTGGCGCCGGGCAGGCCGGGGTAGAGCACGGCTTCGACCAGCGGGTGCTTGTCGAAGTGCTCGGCGATGCGCTGCGCCGACTGCGACGCGCAGCGCACGCGCAGGTACAGCGTGCGCATGCCGCGCAGCAGCAGCCAGGCCTCGAAGGTGCCGAGCGTGCCGCCGAGCTGCGCGCGCACCATGCGCACGCGCTTCCAGAAATCGTCGTCGCGTGCCGTCACCAGCACGCCGGCGATCAGGTCGCTGTGGCCGTTGAGGTACTTGGTGCCGGCGTGCATGACGATGTCGGCGCCAGTGTCGAGCGGCCGCGTCAGCACCGGCGAGGCCACGGTGGAGTCGACCGCCAGCAGCGCGCCCGCGTCATGCGCGAGCTTCGCCGTCGCGGCGATGTCGGTGATGGTCCACAGCGGGTTGGCCGGCGTTTCGACCCACACCAGCTTCGTCTTGCCCGGCTGCAGGGCGGCCTGCACCGCCGCCGGGTCGTCCATGTCGATCAGCTCGACCTTCAAGCCCCAGTGCGTGGCGAAGTTCATCAGCCAGTTGCGCAGCGACCAGTACATCACCTTCGGCGCCAGCACGTGGTCGCCCGGCGCCAGCGCCTGGAACACCGCCGTCGCCGCGGCCATGCCGCTGGCGAACAGCGCGGCCTGCGCGCCCTGTTCCAGCGTGGCGATCACCGCTTCGGCCTGGTCGAAGGCCGGGTTGTCGGCGCGTGCGTAGACGCGGCCACTGCGGTACTGGTTGTCCGGGTCGCGCAGGTAGGTCGTGGAGACGTGGATCGGCGGCGTGATGGCGCGCGTCTTCTCGTCGATCCAGCCCAGGGCCTGGGCGGCGATGCTTTCGGGCTGGAGCTTCGTTGGGTTTGGCATTTGGTGTTTACGGATCGTTAGCGTTCGCCCTTACTGTCTACGGCTTGGTGCCGGGCACTTTGTTCGGGAACTCGAAGACGAGTTTCAGAAGCACCTCGGCAAAGGAGACCAGTTCAGCCGTGGGCTGTGCGACGGCAGTCCATTCGGATTTGACCACTGCATGGGATCTCCTCGTAGTGGCTAGCCGCGCTGCCGGCCTTCAGTACAACAACCCCATGGCATCGCGCACATCGCGCATCGTCTGCTTGGCCACGGTGCGTGCGCGCTCGGTGCCGTTCTCGACGATCCACTGCACCTGCTTCGGGTTGCTCAGGTAGCTCTCGGCGCGCTCGCGCCAGGGCTGCTGCTCCTTCAGCACAGCGTCGATCACCGGCTGCTTGCACTCCAGGCAGCCGATGCCGGCCGTGGTGCAGCCCTTTACGACCCAGGCTTGTGTGTCCGCGTCGCTGTACACCTTGTGGAACTGCCACACGGGGCATTTCTCGGGATCGCCGGGATCGTTGCGGTGCACGCGCGCCGGGTCGGTGGGCATGCGCTTGATCTTGCGCTCGACCTCGGCCGGCTCTTCGCGCATGGCGATCGAGTTGCCGTAGCTCTTGCTCATCTTGGCGCCGTCCAGCCCGGGCAGCTTGGTGACTTCGGTGTGCAGCGCCTGCGGCTCGGTGAGGATGCTCTTGCCGGCGCCGCGCAGGTGGCCCAGCAGCAGTTCGGTGTCGTCGGCCGTCCAGCCGGCGGTGCCTGCGGCCGAGCGCTGCAGCAGCGCCTCGCCCTTGGCCAGTGCCTCGGCCTTGCCCGACTCGCCGAATTCGCGCTTCTGCTTGTTGAAGTAGCGTGCGTCGTCCTTGCTCAGCTTGGCCAGCGTGGCCGCGACCTTGGCCTCGAAATCGGCGCTGCGCCCGTACAGGTGGTTGAAGCGGCGCGCCACTTCGCGCGTCAGTTCCACATGCGAGGCCTGGTCTTCACCGACCGGCACGAACGCGGCCTTGTAGATCAGGATGTCGGCGGCCTGCAGCAGCGGGTAGCCCAGGAAGCCGTAGGTCGCCAGGTCGCGGTCCTTCAGCTTGTCGATCTGGTCCTTGTAGGTCGGCACGCGTTCCAGCCAGCCCAGCGGCGTGCCCATGGCCAGCAAGGTGAACAGCTCGGCATGTTCGGGCAGCCTGCTTTGCAGGAAGATGGTGCAGCGCTCCGGGTCCAGGCCTGCGGCCAGCCAGTCGGTGACCATCTCGTAGACGTACTGGCCCATGACCTCGCGGCTCTCGTAGTGCGTGGTCAGCGCATGCCAGTCGGCGACGAAGTAGAAGCAGTCGTAGTCGTGCTGCAGACGCACCCAGTTCTTCAGCGCACCGTGGTAGTGGCCCAGGTGCATGGCGCCGGTGGGTCGCATGCCGGAAAGTACGCGGGGTTGCATCGTTTGGGTGTCGCAAAAAGGGGGTGCCGGGCCACGCGCGGCGTGTGCCGATTCTAAGAGGCGCGTCGTGTGCGGCTCGATCGCTAAACTGCTTCGATGAAGTCGATCGTCATTCTCATTTCGGGGCGCGGCTCCAACATGGAGGCCATCGTCGAGCGTTGCGCGGCCGAAGGCTGGCCGGCGCGCGTGGCGGCGGTCATCGCCAATCGCGCGGATGCGGCGGGCTTGCTGTTCGCGGCTGCGCACGGCATCGCCACGGCGGTCGTCGAGCACCGCGCGTTCGCCACGCGCGACGCCTTCGACGATGCGCTGGCGGCGGCCATCGACGCCTTCGCGCCCGACCTGGTGGTGCTGGCCGGCTTCATGCGCATCCTGGGCGAGGGTTTCGTGCGCCGCTACGAAGGGCGGCTGTTGAACATCCATCCCTCGCTGCTGCCGCTGTTCCCGGGCCTGCGCACGCATCAGCGCGCCATCGACGCGGGCTGCAAGCTGGCTGGCGCCACGGTGCACTTTGTCGTGCCGGCCGTGGACCATGGGCCGATCGTCATGCAGTCGGTGGTGCCGTTGCTGCCGGGCGACGATGCCGACACCCTGGCCGCACGTGTCCTGGTCACCGAGCACGAGATGTACCCGCGCGTGGTGCGCTGGTTCGTCGAAGGCGCGCTGCACACACAAGGTGGCGTGGTTCGGCATACGGGCGGCGAAGCTCAGCTGTGGGTCGACCTTCAGCCCGGCGCTAGAACAGGTTGGCCGCCGCGTTGATGATCAACGCCAATATCGCGGAGTTGAAGAAGAACGCCAGCACGCCTTGCGCCGTGACCAGCCTGCGCATCGACCGACTGGTGATGTTCACGTCCGAGGTCTGGAAAGCCACGGCGATGGCGAAGGCGAGGTAGAGAAAGTCGGTGTAGTCGGGCTCGAAGGCCGCGTCGTCGCTTGGGAAACCCAGGCCGCCGGGTGGACGGCCAAGGTAGTAGCGGCTGGCGTAGTTCAGCGCAAAGATCACCGGCATCACCAACCAGGAGCAAGCCAGCGTCGAGCTGGCCAGCAGCAGGTACAGCCATGAATCGGCCAGACCCTGCGCCTTGGCCGCCGCCATTTCCAGCGCGAGCGCCACAAGCGTCGCCACCGAGGCGGCGACGACGATGCCCAGCGCGGTGGCGGCGCCCTCGGCATGCTTCGCGGCGATGCGCTTGAGGCTCCTGCCGTCGGCACGCAGCATCATCAGGCCGATCAGTGCCAGGTACAGCCATGCGCCGACGTTCCAGCCCACGATGATGCGTTCGGTGGCGCGGGGCAGGCCGGGGCTGAGCCAGCCCACCAGCACGCCCACGATGACGGCGGCCAGCAGTTGCGGGTGTGCGCGCAGGTGCAGCGCCACGCGTCTCATGGCGTCGGCTCACCGGCCCGATTCGTGCGTTCACTCGAATGCGCGGCATGGCTCGCGCAAGGGCGATGCGGATAATCCATCGATGCATCCTACTTCCCTGCTCGACCTGTGCGCCGAGCTGCTGCGCGCGCTGTTCAAGTTCGACGCGCCCGCCGATGGCGTCGTCTCCGCCTTCTTTCGTGCGCACCGTGGCCTGGGACCGCGCGAGCGGCATACCCTGGCCGAAACCGCCTATGCCGTGCTGCGCCAGCGCTTGCTGTTCCAGCATCTGGCACAGGACGGCAGCGGTGCGCCCGAGCGTCGACTGGCGATCCTGGGGTGGCAGGGGGCGGAGGGCTTTCTGCAAGGCGCACTGCAATCCCACGAGAAGTTGTGGCTGGAGCGCTGCCGCGCGGTCGACGTGTCGCTGCTGCAGGACAAGCTGCGGCACAACCTGCCCGATTGGCTGGCCGGCGCATTGCGCGAACAGATGGCCGACGAAGACTTCTGGGCGCTGGCGCGGGCATCGATGCAGCCCGCGCCGCTGGACCTGCGCGTCAACATCGTCAAGGCCAGGCGCGAAGCGGTCCAGGAGGCTTTGCGCGACGCCGGCATCCTCGCCCAGCCGACAAGCTATTCGCCCTGGGGCCTGCGTGTGGCCGACAAGCCGGCCTTGAACAAACTGGGTGTGTTCACCCGGGGCGAAGTCGAGGTGCAGGACGAAGGCAGCCAGCTGCTGGCGCTGCTGACCGACGCCAAGCGCGGCGAGATGGTGGTGGACTTCTGTGCCGGTGCCGGCGGCAAGACGCTGGCACTGGGCGCGGCGATGCGCAACACCGGACGGCTGTATGCCTACGACACCTCCGGCCACCGGCTCGACGCGATGAAGCCGCGCCTGGCACGCAGCGGCCTGAGCAACGTGCACCCGGTGCAACTGGCGCACGAGCGCGACGAACGCATCAAGCGCATGGCCGGCAAGATCGACCGCGTATTGATCGACGCGCCTTGTTCCGGGCTTGGGCACCTTGCGCCGCAACCCCGACCTGAAATGGCGCCAGTCGCCCAAGGCAATTGCCGAACTGCGCGTCAAGCAACAAGCGATCCTGGAAAGCGCCGCCCGATTGCTCAAACCTGGCGGCCGGCTGGTGTATGCCACCTGCAGTCTGCTGCGCGCCGAAAACGAGGACATCGCCGACGCATTCGAAGCGAGCCATGCCGAAAGCTTCGCGGCGTTGCCGGTGGGCGAGTTGCTGGCTCAGGCGCAGGTGCCGCACGCCGCCGACCTGGATGAACGCGGCCGCCTGCGCTTGTGGCCGCATCGGCACGGCACCGACGGCTTCTTCGCGGCGGTGTGGCAGCGACGATGAAGCTGCTGGCACGCGGACGGAACCTACGACTGGGTAGCCCACACTAAGCGTTTACCCGTACGGTCCGCGAGGACTGCCGTTTACAATGTGAGATTCGCCCTTCTTTCGGGCGGCTTGAAACAAAACAATCAATGAATCAACTCATGACAGTGCGCGATGCGGTGGTCGATCTGCTGGCCCACGGCCTGCTCGGCGCATCGATGTGGCAGGTGGTTGTGGTGGCGCTTGTGTTTACGCACATCACCATTGCCTGCGTCACCATCTTCCTGCACCGTGCGCAGGCGCACCGTGCGCTGGAGCTGCATCCGATTCCGTCGCACTTCTTCCGCCTTTGGCTGTGGTTGACCACGGGCATGGTGACCAAGGAGTGGGTGGCCATCCACCGCAAGCACCACGCCAAGTGCGAGACCGAAGAAGACCCGCACAGCCCCGTCACGCGCGGCATCAAGACCGTGCTGCTGACCGGCAGCGAGTTGTACCGCGCCGAGGCCAAGGTGCAGGACACACTCGACAAGTACGGCCACCACACGCCGGACGACTGGCTCGAGCGCAATCTTTACTCGCGCTTCTCCTGGCAGGGTGTGGGCGTGATGCTGGTCATAAACCTTCTGCTCTTCGGCGCCATCGGCGCCACTGTGTGGGCGGTGCAGATGGCGTGGATTCCGATCACTGCCGCCGGCATCATCAACGGCCTGGGCCACTGGTGGGGTTACCGCAACTTCGAGGCGCCGGACGCATCGACCAATATCTCGCCCTGGGGCATCATCATTGGCGGCGAAGAGTTGCACAACAACCATCACACCTATCCCACCTCGGCCAAGCTGTCGGTCAAGCCCTACGAGTTCGACATCGGCTGGCTCTACATCCGCACGTTGGAAATCGTGGGCCTGGCCAAGGTGCGCAAGACGCCACCGATGCTGAAGCTGGGCCAGATCAAACCCGTTGCGGACGACAAGACGCTGGAGGCGATCATCGCCAACCGCTACGAAGTCATGGCCCATTACGCGGTCGAGCTCAAGCGTGCCTGCGCGGCTGAGTTGGCGCGCATGAAGGCGCAGGGCGCGCATAACTCCGCGCACTGGAAGAGCATGAACGCCGCCCGCCGCTGGCTGCACCGCGATGCGGACAAGATTCCGCACGGGCAGAAGCCCTTGCTGGCCAAGGCCATCGGCGACAACCCGTCGCTGGGAAAATTGGTCGCGATGCGCGAAGAGTTGCGCCTGCTGTGGACGCGCACCAACGTCTCCGCCGAACAGCTCGTCGCCGATCTGCAGGCCTGGTGCAAGAAGGCCGAAGAAAGCGGCATCACCTCGCTGCAGCAGTTCTCGCTGAAGCTGCGCGCGGCGCATGCCTGATCTGGTCCACCCCCGAAGCGCCTTCGGCGCTCTCCCCCTCAAGGGGGCTGCTTGATGCGGTGGCCTTCCACGGGTAGGCCGCAATGAAAAAGGCCCGCGCGATGCGGGCCTTTTGCTTCAAGCTGCGACTTGGCAGCCAAGCGTTTACTTCAGCTTGGTTTCCTTGTACGCCACATGCTTGCGTGCCACGGGGTCGAACTTGTTGAACTCCAGCTTGCCCGGAGTCGTCTTCTTGTTCTTGCTGGTGGTGTAGAAGTGACCGGTGCCCGCCGATGATTCGAGCTTGATCTTTTCGCGTCCGCCTTTGCTGGCCATGGTGGTGCTCCCGGTTCAGATGTTTAGATTGCGCCGCGGGCACGCAGGTCGGTGACGACCTTGTCGATGCCCACCTTGTCGATCAAGCGCAGTGCTGCATTGCTGATGCGCAGGCGCACCCAGCGGTTTTCGCTTTCGACCCAGAAACGCCGGTACTGCAGGTTGGGCAGCCAGCGGCGCTTGGTTTTGTTGTTGGCGTGGGAAACGTTGTTTCCCACCATCGGGCCTTTGCCCGTGACCTGACAGACGCGTGCCATTTGACGCTTCTCCGAATTATGCGAATGGTGAGCTGCCGAATCCGGCAAAGCCGAAAATTATAGCTCAGGAGTCCTGTTCGAGGTAGCGCTGGGCGTCCAGTGCCGCCATGCATCCCGTGCCGGCACTGGTGATGGCCTGGCGATAGACATGGTCCTGCACGTCGCCGGCCGCGAAGACGCCGGGGATGCTGGTCATCGTGGCCATGCCGTTCAGGCCGGCGCGGGTGATGAGATAACCGTCCTTCATCTCCAGTTGACCCTTGAACAGGTCGGTATTCGGCTGGTGGCCGATGGCGATGAAGCAACCCTGCAAGGCCAGCTCGACGCCGGCACCGCCGTTCGTCGATTTCAGGCGCACGCCGGTCACGCCCGAGGCATCACCCAGCACTTCGTCCAGCGTGTGCCACAGGTGCAGCACCACGTTGCCCGATGCGGCCTTGGCCATCAGCTTGTCGACCAGGATCGGTTCGGCGCGGAACTTGTCGCGCCGGTGCACCACATGCACCTTGCTGGCAATGTTCGACAGGTAGAGCGCCTCTTCCACCGCGGTATTGCCGCCGCCGACCACGCAAACCTCCTGGCCGCGATAGAAAAAACCATCGCAGGTGGCGCAGCCACTGACCCCACGGCCCATGAAGGCCTCTTCGCTGGGCAGGCCCAGGTACTTGGCGGACGCGCCGGTGGCGACGATCAGCGCGTCGCAGCTGTAATGCCCTGAATCGCCTTCGAGCTTGAAGGGGCGCGACCTCAGGTCCAGCTTGTTGACATGATCGAAGACGATCTTCGTGTCGAAGCGTTCGGCATGCTTCTGGAAGCGTTGCATCAGCTCGGGACCCTGCACGCCGTCGACGTCGGCGGGCCAGTTGTCCACATCGGTGGTCGTCATCAGCTGCCCGCCCTGGGCCATGCCGGTGATGAGCAGGGGCTTCAGGTTGGCGCGCGCGGCATACACGGCCGCGGAGTAGCCGGCGGGGCCGGAGCCGAGGATCAGCACCTTGGCGTGCGTGGAAGGAGTGCTCATGTGAATGGCTCGATGGGGGCAAGGGGCTGAGGCGGGCGTCGCGCGAATCCGACGAGCGCAAGTACATGGGGGTGCTCACTACTGGAAACCAGCCTGTCAATGGGCACAATAGAAAGAATTGTAGTGACCGCGTCAAGGCTTCGCGGCCCTGCAGGCCATCCAACCACATGCGAGGGGACTGTCGATGTCGCTGATGTCCAACCTGGACCTGATTCGCCGGGTACCGTTGTTTTCGATGCTCACCAACGACCAGGCCCAGGCGATCGCCGATGCCGTGGTCAAACGCAGACTGCGCCGCGGCGAGCTGGTGGTCGAACAAGGGCGCAAGAGCAACGCGCTGTTCATCCTGCTCAACGGCCGGGCGCGTGTGCTCACCTCCGACACACGCGGCCGCGAGGTCATCCTGGCGGTGCTGGAGGCTGGCGACTATGTGGGCGAGATGAGCCTGATCGACAACGAGCCGCATTCGGCCACTGTGCGCGCCGAGGTGCAGACCGACATGTTGGTGCTGGCACGGGCCGACTTCGCGCGCTGCCTGCCCGAGAACTCAAGCCTTTCCTACGGCGTCATGCGCGGGCTGGTGCGCAGGCTGCGCAATGCCGACCGGCAGATCGAATCGCTGGCGCTGCTGGATGTGTATGGTCGTGTGGCACGCACGTTGCTCGACATGGCCGAAGACGACAAGGGCGTGAAGATCATCCGCCACAAGGTCTCTCGCCAGGACATGGCCAAGGTGGTCGGTGCCTCGCGCGAGATGGTCAGCCGCGTCATGAAGGATCTCGAGGAGCGCGGCGTCATCGAGACCCAGGAAAACGGCTCGGTGATCATCAAGGAGCGGCTGCAGAACGACTGAAGAACATGAAACAGGACCTGCGTTCTGTTTCGTGCCGAATTCGATCCGCATGCATGCGCATCGACGGGGACCGCGACCAGGTTTGCCGGCGTGATCGGCCACAATTGCGGCCATGACATTTCCGCTCGGTTCGCTGCGCGCTGAAGGCGCGCCCACAGGCCGCACCTATACACGCAAGGACGCGGCGCAAGCCAAGGCGGCCGCGACTTCGTCCCCAACGCCCGCGCCGCGCTGGCGAGCGCAGGTGGCCCTGGCTGCCGCGCTCGTGATCTGGCTGCTGCTGCTGTTGGCGCTGGCCACGCACCACCTGGGCGATCCGGGTTTCACCACCTCGGGCGATGGCGCTGCGCTGCGCAACAAGGCCGGCGTCATCGGCGCCTGGTTGTCGGACCTGGGGCTTTTCCTCTTCGGCTATTCGGTCTGGTGGCTGGTGCCGGTGGGCCTGCGCGCCGGCTTGTCGACCCTGGCGCGGGTGGTACGCGGCAGCGGCGCACCTGCCACGGCCGAACGCCTGCCTCGCGCGGCCTTCTGGGTCGGCCTGGCGCTGCTGATGGCCGCGAGCACGTCCTTGGAATGGACGCGGCTGTACCAATGGGAGACACATCTGCCCGGCCATGCCGGCGGGGTGCTCGGCTTCACGCTCGGCCCGCTGTCGATGCATTGGCTCGGTTTCGCGGGCTCGGGCGTGTTGTGGATTGCCGCGCTCGTGACGGGCATGTCCTTGGCGCTGCGCTTTTCCTGGCTGGCGCTGGCCGAGCGCATCGGCGCGGCCATCGATGCGTTGCGCGAGCGGCGCCAGCTGCGTCAGGCCCAGGCTGAAGACCGCCGCATCGGCGAAATCGCGCTGGTCGAGCGCGAGCACGAGGTCGAGGTCGATCGCCATGAGATCGTCGAGCATGTGCCGCTGGTCATCGAACCGACCGTGCTGGAGGTGCCGAAGTCTGAACGTGTGGCCAAGGAGCGCCAGAAGCCGCTGTTCGTGGAACTGGCCGATACCAAGCTGCCGCAGGTGGACCTGCTGGATGCCGCACCCGCGCGCATGGAAAGCGTGACACCCGAGTCGCTCGAGATGACCTCGCGCCTGATCGAGAAGAAGCTCAAGGACTTCGGCGTCGAGGTGCGCGTGGTCGCGGCCTCTCCGGGCCCGGTGATCACGCGCTACGAAATCGAGCCGGCCACCGGCGTGAAAGGCGCGCAGGTGGTCAACCTGGCCAAGGACCTGGCGCGCTCGCTGTCGCTGGTGAGCATTCGCGTGGTCGAGGTGATCCCGGGCAAGAACTACATGGCCCTCGAATTGCCGAACGCGCGGCGCCAGACCATCCGCCTGGCCGAGATCCTGGGCTCGCAGATCTACAACGACGCGGCCTCGCAACTGACCATCGCGCTGGGCAAGGACATCGTCGGCAACCCGGTCGTGGCCGACCTGGCGAAGATGCCGCACTGCCTGGTGGCCGGCACCACCGGCGCGGGCAAGTCGGTGGGCATCAACGCGATGATCCTGAGCCTTCTGTACAAGGCCGAGGCACGCGACGTGCGGCTCATCCTGATCGACCCGAAGATGCTCGAGCTGAGCGTCTACGAAGGCATTCCGCACCTGCTGTGTCCGGTGGTCATCGACATGAAGCAGGCCGCCAACGCGCTGAACTGGTGCGTCGGCGAGATGGAGCGCCGCTACAAGCTGATGAGCCGCCTGGGCGTGCGCAACCTGGCCGGCTACAACAAGAAGATCGCCGAGGCTGCAGAACGCGGCGAGAAGCTGCCCAACCCCTTCAGCCTGACACCCGAGGCCCCCGAGCCGCTGGAGCGGCTGCCGAACATCGTCGTGCTGATCGACGAACTCGCCGATCTGATGATGGTGGTGGGCAAGAAGATCGAGGAGCTGATCGCACGGCTGGCGCAGAAGGCGCGCGCCTGCGGCATCCATCTGGTGCTGGCGACGCAGCGGCCGAGCGTGGACGTGATCACTGGGCTGATCAAGGCCAACATCCCCACGCGCCTGAGCTTCCAGGTCAGCAGCAAGATCGACTCGCGAACCATCCTCGATCAGATGGGCGCCGAGGCGCTGCTCGGCCAGGGCGACATGCTCTACATGGCCTCGGGCAGCGGGCTGCCGGTGCGCGTGCACGGTGCCTTCGTCAGCGACGAGGAGGTGCACCGCGTCGTCGACTACCTGCGCAGCCAGGGCGAGCCCAACTACATCGAAGGCCTGCTCGAAGGTGGCGTGCTCGAAGGCGATGCCGAAGGCGGCACGGCGGGCGAGGGCGGTGCCAGCGGTGAGAGCGACGCGATGTACGACCAGGCGGTGGCCATCGTGCTCGAACATCGCCGTGCATCCATCTCGCTGGTGCAGCGCCATCTTCGCATCGGCTACAACCGCGCCGCACGCTTGCTGGAGCAGATGGAGAAGTCGGGTCTGGTGTCGGCCATGGGCACCAACGGCAACCGCGACATCATCGTGCCCAAGCGCGACTGAAGGCGCCAACGTTTCAATCCGCAGGCCGCGTCGCCGACGCCATGAAGAAGGTGCTCGCCGCGAAGAAGCGGCCGGCGCGGTCACGTGCTTCGAGTTCTTCGAGCCAGGCGCGGGATGCCGCTGCCGGCGCGCGCCCGAGTTCCTCCGCGCGCCGCATTGCCGGCACCAGGCCCATGCGCCGCACCCACTCGCCAAAGCTCGTGCTCGGCACGCCGAACATCCGCACCTCGACATCGACCAGCCCGGCATCGACGAACAGGCCGTGCAGCCGGCGCCCGATCCAGCCGCCCGGCACCGCCTCGGCGGCGGTGGCGAGCAGCACGCGCGTGAGCTGCGGGTCCGGTGCATCGACGACCGCGCTGCCCAGGTCCGCTTCGGTCACTGCGATACGGCCACCCGGCCTGGTCACGCGCGCCATCTCGGCCAACGCTGCGGCTGGGTCATCTAGGAAGATCAACACCCGGTCGGCGCGCGTGGCGTCGAATACCGCGTCGATGAACGGCAGGCGGTGCGCGTCGCCTTCGTGCAGTTCGGCGACTAGTGAACGCGCTTCGCAGCGTTGCCTCGCTTCTGCAAGCAGCACGCGGCTGCTGTCGAGGCCGGTGATGCGCCCGGCCGCGCCGATGCGCGCCGCCACGCGTTCGAACACCGCGCCGTGGCCGCAACCCACATCGAGCAAAGAAGCGCCCGGCTGCAGATGCAGCAGATCGATGCCGGCCTCAATCATCGGCGCCAGGCCGCGCTGGAACGCGTCCAGGAACGCGACATAGGAGCTTGGGTCGGCCGTCGCGTCGACATCGGCGAAACCAGCGATGCCGCTTGTCGGCAGGGGAGAATTCGGGTCGAGCATGGTATGGTTCTCCTCAATCGGGTTTGATCGCCGCGCTGCGAATCACCTGCGCCCAGCGCTCGACTTCCAGCTTGATGAACTCGCGCGCCTGTGCCGGCGTGTTGCCCACCGGCACGGCGCCGAGCTGGCGCAGGCGTTCGGTCACCTCGGGCGCCAGAAGAACCTCCTGCACCGCGAGCGCGATCTTGTCGACCACTGCGGCCGGCGTCTGCGGCGGCGCGGCGAGCGCCAGCCAGCTGTCGGACACGAATCCGGGCAACGTCTCGTGCACCGTCGGTACGTGGGGCAGTTGTGCCAGTCGCTCGGCGCTCGCCACCGCCAGCACCTTCAGCCGCCCGTCCTTCACCAGAGGCATCACGCTTGTCAGGTTGGCGAACATCAGGTCGACGCGGCCGGCCACCAGGTCGGGCAGCGCACTCGCGATGCCCTGGTACGGCACGTGGACGATGCGCACCTGACCTTGCGCCTTCAGCAGTTCGGCGCTCAGGTGGGGTGTGCCACCGTTGCCGGTGGAGGCATAACTCAGCCGGTCGGGGTTCGCCTTCGCGTAGTCGAGCAGCTCGCGCAGGTTCGACGCCGGCAGCGCGCGCGTCGCGACCAGCAGGTTCGGCATCGACGCCACCACCGTCACTGGCACGAAGGCCGCAGGTTCGTAGCCGAGCTTGGCGAACAGGCTCTGGTTGATCGCCAGCGGCGGCGGCGGCGCGATCAGCAGCGTGTAGCCGTCGGCCGGCGCGCGCGCGACGAACTCGGCGCCGACGTTGCCGCTGGCGCCGGGGCGGATCTCCACGAGCACCGGCTGGCGCCAGCGCTCGCCGAGCCGCTCGGCAACGAGGCGCGCCAGGTCCGAGACGCCGCCGGCCGAATACGGGAACACCAGGTGGACCGGCCGATTCGGATACTCATCGGCCGGCGCCGGATGTGCCGGCACCGCGGCAGCCAGCGCGAGCAGGGCCAGCACGGCATGGAAGGTAGGCATCGGCACGCTCCTTGGAGAACGGCTCGATGCTGCGTCTCGCCATGCTGACTGTCACGAGCCCGATGTCCCGATCGCTGCGGGACGGCTGACCCGATCGCTGGCCGCTCAGTGCGCCGACGGCGCGCCAAATCCCGCTTCGCGCGCCTTCACGATCGCCGCCGCGCGCGTGTGCACGTCGAGCTTGCCGAGGATCGCGGAGACGTTGTTGCGCACCGTCTTCTCGCTCATGCCGACGCGTTCGCCAATGGTCGCGTTGTCGAGTCCGCGCGCCAGCTGTTCGAGCACTTCGCGCTCGCGTCGCGTGAGTTCGCCGAAGCTTGGCGGCGGCGAAGCCGGCACGGCTCCCGGTGCGGCAAGAAACGCGTCGAGTTCCGCCGCGAACTGCGCAAGTGCGGGCTCGCCGCGCAGCAGTGCGTGGTTGCGGCTGTCCAGCGGCACGAAGCGCGACCCCGGGATGGCAGCCGCCAGCAGCCGGCCCTGCTCGAAGGGCACACGCGTGTCGCCACGGGCGTGCAGCACCAGCGCCGGGCAGGACAGACGTGGGGCCAGCACACGCAGGTCGGAACGGTGCAGTTCGCGCATGAAGCGCGATGCGTTGGCCGGCGACGCCATGCGGTGCAATAGTTCGTTGAGCGCGCGAAACTGCTCGGCGCTGCCGTCCGGCACGTACTGCGAGGTGTAGAGCTGGCGGAACGCCGGATCGTCCTTGCCCCAGCCGACTTCGACCAGGCGCAGCAAGGTCTCGGCCTCGGCCTGCGCTTCCGGCGTCGTGGCGCGGGCGATCTTGCCCTGGATGAAGGCGCCGTACAGCACCAGCCGGCTCACGCGCTCGGGGTGCCGGAGCGCGAAGTTGATGGCGACGGCCCCGCCCCCGGCAAAGCCCATCAATCCGAAGCGCGACAAGCCCACCGCATCGACCACGGCCTGCAGGTCTTCGACCTGTCGGTCGAGCGAGAAGTCATGCACCTCGCGGTCGGACAAGCCCATGCCGCGCGAGTCGTAGCGCACGAGGGTGCGGCCGCGGCCGATCTCGCCCAGCATGCCGCCGAGCACCGGGTGATCGGCGTCGGTCTCGAGGCTCGACGCAAGATGCACCGACTTGACGAGCGGCGGGCCGTCGCCCGTCGCCGCATACGCGATGCGCGTGCCGTCGCGGCTGGTGCAGAAGTGGATCGACGGTGGGCTCAGCACGCTTCAGTCTAGCCGGCCTCTCGAGACTCGCATCCGCTGTTTCGGTAAATTCCGGTTTCGTCCCTCGTTGCAAGCCGTTGGCACGTGAACGCCTTGAATCGCGGGCACCGAGCGCGCAGCCGCTCCCGTTTCGTGCCGACCGCGTTGAAAATTCGAAGCCGGCGAACCAAGGTGCGAAACTTCGGTCACAAGTGAATCCACCACTCCTTAGAGCCACGATGAACCTGCGCCAGTTGTCGCCGCCCTTTGCGGCCGTGTGCTTGGGCGCCGCGCTGCTGGTGTCCGCGATGTCGGCACACGCCGATTCAGTGGACACGCTGCGCGAGTTCGTACGCGATGTGAAGACTGGGCGAGCCGCTTTCACGCAAACCGTGAGTTCGGCCGATGGCGTGAAGAAGCGCGCTTCCACCGGCAGCTTCGAGTTTGCGCGGCCGAACCGCTTTCGCTTCAGCTATGCCAAGCCCTTCGAACAGTTGATCGTCTCCGATGGGCAGAAGGTCTGGATCTTCGATGCCGATCTCAACCAGGTCAGCGTGCGCAAGCTGACGCAGGCGCTTGGCGCCACGCCGGCCGCGCTGCTGGCCGGTGCCTCGCTGGACAAGGAGTTCGAGCTCAGCGCGCAGCCCAGCAAGGACGGCATCGACTGGGTGCTGGCGCTGCCGCGGCAGAAGGACGGCGCCTTCCAGTCGATGCGTATCGGCTTTCGCGCCAAGGAACTGGCGGCGGTGGAAATCCTCGACAGCTTCGGCCAGCGCTCGGTGCTGCAGTTCAGCCAGTACGCGGCCAACGTCTCGTTGAGCGAGCAGAGCTTTCGCTTCACGCCACCGCCCGGCGCGGATGTCATCGAGCAGTAGCGTCGGGCCGCGCTTGCAGTCGACCACCCACTAGCTGTTGCCCGTCACCGAGCCGGCCAGCAACTGACCCTGGTTCTTCATCGCCTCTCCGCGTTGCTGGTTCGGCCGCGAGCCTGGCATTCGGCCCCGCAGTCGGAATTCCGTATCCGGGTTCGGGTAAGTCCGTGGTGCCTGCACGCATTGGGCGGCCTCGGCGGCAAGCGCGGCTGGTAGAGTGTTTGCGCATGGAATTCGTCGCCTTCCTCATGGACTTCGTGCTTCGCATCGACAAGCACCTGGCCGAATTCGTCGCGCTCTACGGCGCCTGGGTTTATGCGTTGCTGTTCGCCATCATCTTCGTCGAGACGGGTGTGGTGGTCATGCCCTTCCTCCCCGGCGATTCACTGCTCTTCGTGGTTGGCGCGCTGTGCGGCCTGGGGCTGATGGAGATGGGCATCGTCATCCCCTTGCTGGTGGTGGCGGCCGTGGCTGGTGACCAACTCAACTACACCATCGGCCGCTACTTCGGCCCGAAGGTGTGGCAGTGGGAGCACTCGCGCTTCTTCAACAAGCGCGCCTTCCAGCAGGCGCACGATTTCTACGAGAAGTACGGCGGCATCACCATCATGCTGGCGCGCTTCCTGCCGTTCATCCGCACCTTCGTGCCCTTCGTGGCCGGCGTGGCCGAAATGAGCCGGCGCAAGTTCACGATGTACAACGTGGCCGGCGCGCTGGTGTGGGTCATCAGCTTGACCGCGCTGGGCTACTTCTTCGGCAACTTGCCCTGGGCCAAGGCCAACATGAGCGCGATCATCTGGGCCATGATCATCGTACCCGGCATGATTGCTCTGTTCGGCGCCTGGAAGGCGCGGCGCAGCGAGTCCAAGGCCACCGCCTGAGTCTCGCCCGGCGCTTGCCGGTGTGCCCTACAACAAGGCGCGGCGCAGTTCGGCGGCGCAGAGGGCGACCGCGGTGTTGGCCTCGTCGATGACGCGGCCCATGGTGATGAAACCGTGGATCTGGCGCTCGAAGTTGATGTGCGTGGCGCGGCTGCCGGCCAGCGTGAGGCGGTGCGAATACTGCAGCGCCTCGTCGCGCAGCGGGTCGTAGCCGGCGGTCAGCACCAGCGCCGGCGGCAGCTTGGCCAGGTTGGGGTGCAGCAGCGGCGAGGCACGCCAGTCCAGGTCTTGCGCCTTGTCCGGAATGTAGTGGTCGTGGAAATAGGTCATGGTGTCGCTGGTCAGCATGTAGCCCTGGCCATTGCTGGTGTGCGAGGGCCAGCCGCGGCGTTGATCGGTCGCTGGGTAGATGAGCAGTTGGAAGCGGATCGACAGGTCGCCGGCATCGCGTGCGGCGATCGCCACCACCGCTGCCAGGTTGCCGCCGGCACTGTCGCCACCGACGGCGATGCGCGTGCCGTCCACGCCCAGTTCGTCGGCATGGGTATGCACCCAGCGTGTGGCGGCGATGCAGTCGTCCACCGCTGCCGGGAAGCGGTGCTCCGGGCCCATGCGGTAATCCACTGCCACCACTGCGCAGCCGGCCGCATTCGCAAGTTCTCGGCACAGCGTGTCGTGCGTGTCCAGGTCGCCGATGACCCAGCCGCCACCGTGGTAGTACACCAGCACCGGCGGTGGGCCGCTGCGTTGCGCGGCTGTTTGCGGGTGATACAGCCGCAGCGGGATCGGCCCCAGCGGGCCCGGCGCCGACAAGTCGCGGGTTTCGGCGATCGCGGGCGGCTCGGGCTGAGTCACCGCACGCCTTTCGCGGTAGAACTTGCGCGCGTCGACCGGCGTGAGCGTGTGCGTCGGCGGAATGCCACGCTCGACCATCAGGTCGAGCAGGGCCTTGGCATGGGGGTGCAGCATCGTGTTTCCTCGTCGTCGCGCGCCGATCAGGCGCTACAGCCAGTCATTCAGCGTGATGCCGATGCCGATGGTCGATTGGTTCCAGTTGTAGTCGATCAGCGATTCGCCGTAGCCGCTGAACACCTTGACGTAGCCACGCAGCGGGCCGAGCAACGGCGCCGTGGTCCAGCTCAACTGGCCGGCACCCTTGCCGGTGCTCGGATTGCCGCGGATCGTGGCGGCGACGCTCTGGCCATTCCACTTGTACAGCGCCGACAGGTCACCCCAGCCGTAGTAGTCGGAGATCGTCGGGTTGTCGTCCGAATCGCTCGATTCGGGGATGCGCCACCACACGCGGCCCAGGAGGGCGAAGTTCCCCTGTTCGACGCCGACGCTGGCGATCAGGCGATTCCAGCTGCGTGACAGGGTATCGGAGCGACCGTTCGACTGGTGGTTGAAAGCGACGTTCAGCAGGTTCCATTGCCAGCCGCCCCACTGCAGGCCGGGCCTATAGCTGAGGATCAGCTCGGGCATGTAGTTGGTTTCGCGAAAGGGCCGCGAGGCGTTGCCCGAATCGTTGTAGAGCTGCCATTGGCTTTGCTGGGTGTAGGCGGCCCACGCGCCCCAGCGGCGGTCGTCGGTGGTCCACAGCCTGAACTTGAAACTCAGCTGGAATGCGGCCTCGGTGGAGTCGAGCGTGGTGCCATCCGCGAGCACGCTACCGCCGACCAACGGGTCGAAGGGCGCGGTGTTCAGGTCGGTGGTGTAGCGACCGAAGAGGAAATAGTTCGGTGCGTACAGGGAGATGTCGTAGCGCGGGCTGGACGGATCGAAAGCCCAGGCCTTGTCGTACATCGATCCGCTGCCGGCTGGGGTGGGTGTCGCCACCGTCGTCGTCGTGCCTTCATTGCCCGGTGCGCCTGGAGCGGGTATCGGCACGGCATCCTTCTTCGGCTCGGATGCGGGCTGCAGGGCGCGACCGCTGATGCGGTCGAAGCAGGCCAGGCGCTCTCTGTCGCCGGCGATGGCGGCGCAGTCGGCCAGCGCGCCGGGCGACGCCTGGGCCAGCACGAGCGCGGGTGCGGTCATCAGCGCGGCGCCCACAAGTGCGGCCGATGTCGAGAACCTTCGCGGCAATGTCATGGTTGCGGTCGGATGCGACGCCATGCCGGCGTGGCATCGATTGTAGGGATGCACAGTCAGTACACGCCGAGCGCCAGACCGCTGGCCAGCGCCTCGCCGAGTTCGCGGCAACGCGCCAGCTCGTCGGGCGCGATCTGCTTCGGCGCCAGGATCGCCTCGGGCGTCTGCGCGTGCGTGCAGACGATCAGCGCCGGCGCCACGGCCTTGAGCCGCCAGCCGGTGCAGATGCGTTCGATCTGCCGTGCCGCGCCAGTGCCGTCGCTGCCGGCGCAGACCATGACCGCGTAGGGCCGGCCTTCGATGCGATCCAGCACCGGGTAGTAGCAGCGGTCGAAGAAGTCCTTCATCAGCCCGGCCATCGAGGCCAGGTTCTCGGGCGTGACGAAGAGGTAAGCGTCGGCAGACAGCAAGTCCTGCGGGCCAGCCTGCGGCGCGGCCAGCAGGCGCACCGTGATCTGCGCTTCGGCGCGTGCGCCCTCGGCTGCGGCCTGCGCCATCCGTGCGCTGCCACCGGTCATCGATTGCCAGACGATGAGAAGCGTCTTCACAGCTGGCTTCACAGCTGCCGATTGCGCGCGAGCGGTGGGTTCTTGGCGAAATAGCGGCGGATGCCGGTGGCCAGCGCCTCGACCAGCTGTGCCTGGTAGGCGGGGTCGCGCAACCTCGCCTCTTCTTCGGGGTTGGAGATGAAGGCGGTCTCGACCAGGATGCTGGGCACGTCGGGTGCCTTCAGCACCGCGAAGCCAGCCTGCTCTACGCTGCGCTTGTGCAATCTGCCGACCTTGCCCAGCGGGCCTAGCACCTCGCTGCCCAGCTTCAGGCTGTCCTTGATCTGCGCGCTGGTGCTCATGTCGAGCATGGCGCGCATGACGTGTTTGTCCTTGACCGCCGCCACGTTGAGGCCGCCCACCAGATCGGCGGCGTTTTCGCGCTGCGCCATCCAGCGCGCCGCGGCGCTGCTGGCGCCGCCCTGGCTGAGCGCAAAGACGCTGGCGCCGCGCGCCTCGGGCCTGAAGAACGCATCCGCATGGATCGATACGAACAGGTCGGCCTGCACGCGCCGTGCCTTGCGCACGCGCTCGTGCAGCGGCACGAAGAAGTCTGCGTCGCGCGTCATCATCACGCGCATGTTGGGTACGGCGTTGAGCTTGTCGCGCAGTTGCAGCGATACGGCCAGCACCACGTCCTTCTCGCGCAGGCCGCTGGGGCCGATGGCGCCGGGGTCTTCGCCGCCATGGCCGGGGTCGAGTGCGACGATGATCAGCCGGTCGATGCGCTCCATCTGTGCCGCAGTGGGCGCGGCGGCTTCGGCGGGCGGTGCACGCGTCTGCATCGGCGCGGGCGAGCCGGGTGCTGCGACCGCGGGCGGTGCGCCGCGCGCCAGCACTTCGGGACGCATCGGTCCGGAGTGGGCCGGTGGCGAAGGGGTGGCCGGAGCGGGCAGGCTGCCGGCCTTGTCCACGCGCGCGATGAACTCGCCGAGTGCGTCCTGCACGCTGCGCGCAGCCTGCTTCTCGGAAGCCTCTTTCTCGCGGATCAGCGCCAGCAACGGGTCGTGGGCTTCGGTCGGGTAGAGGTCGAAGACCAGCCGGTGGCGGTAGGCGGCCACCGGGTCCAGCGTGAACTGCTGCGGCAGCACCGGCTGCTTCAGGTCCAGCACCAGGCGCACCACACGCGGCGCGTTCTGGCCGACACGCACGCCGGCGATGAAGGGATCGTCGGGCCGCACCTTGTCGACCAGATCGCGCAGTGCCGCGCCGAGCTCCAGGCCGTCGACGTCGATCAGCAGGCGCGGCGGGTTCTGCAGCAGCTGGTGACGCGCGGCGAGCGCGACGTCGGATTCGAGGGTCACACGCGTGTAGTCGTCGGCCGGCCAGACACGCACCGCCACGATGACAGCGCCCAGCGCCGGGCTGGTGGCACCGAAGGCCAGCACCAGGCCGCCCATGCGCTGCAGTGCGGCGCGACGGCTGAGCTCGTGCGAACGCATGAAACCGTTTTCGGGGAGAGTCATTTCACCAGCGTCACGCCGCGCGGCGTGAAGGCCTGCAAACTGACGTCGCGCTGCGCATCGCCGGTGATGTTGATTCGTAGCCGCAGGTCGGGCAGCGGCAGCGCGCCGTGCGCGTTTTCAGGCCATTCGGCCAGCTTCAGGCCGGGCCTTGAGAAGATTTCGCGAAAGCCCGCGTCGTCCCACTCGCGCGCATCGGTGAAACGGTAGAAGTCGAAGTGCGAGATTTCCAGCGTGCCAATCCGATAGGGCTCCAGCACGGCGAATGTCGGGCTCTTGATGCGGCCGCTCACGCCCAGCGCGCGCAACAGATGGCGCACGAAAGTGGTCTTGCCCGCGCCCAGCCCGCCGCACAACTCGACATAGGCCTCGCGCAAGGCGGGAAGTTGCGCCAGCACGGCCGCGAAGGCGGCGCAATCGGCCTCGTCGGCCCAACGCAGGTGGCGTGTTTCTAGAATCGGCGGATGCGTGAGCCTCAGCACTTCGACGGGCAGCAACTGGTGGCGCAGCTGCGGGAGTGGGCGCATGGGCTGGGATTGTCCCAGATCGGTGTGTCCGGCGTGAACCTGTCGGATGCGGAACCCGGACTGCGCGAGTGGTTGGCGCAGGGCTTCCATGGCTCGATGCACTACATGCAGCGCCACGGCTTGAAGCGCGCGCGCCCGGCCGAGCTGGTGCCGGGCACCGTGAGCGTGATCAGTGCGCGCCTGGACTACCTGCCGCGTGCCACGGCGATCGGCTGGCAGGCGGTGGAGTGGCAGCGGCTGCGCAGTGCGCAGCAGGCCACGGTGTCGATCTACGCGCGCGGCCGCGACTATCACAAGGTGCTGCGCTCGCGGCTCGCCGCGCTGGCCGATCGACTGGCGCTCGAAGTCGGGCCGATCGGCGCGCGTGTGTTCACCGATTCGGCGCCGGTGCTGGAGGTGGAACTGGCGGCACGCAGCGGCGTCGGCTGGCGCGGCAAGCACACGCTGGCGCTGCAGCGCGAGGGCGGTTCGATGTTCTTCCTGGGCGAGATCTTCGTCGACCTGGCACTGCCGGCCAGCGCCCCGGCTGCGGCGCATTGCGGCACTTGCAGCGCCTGCATCGACATCTGTCCGACGCAGGCCATCGTTGCGCCCTATCGCCTGGATGCGCGTCGCTGCATTTCCTATCTGACCATCGAACATGAGGGGCCGATACCGCTGGCCTTGAGGCCGCTGCTCGGCAACCGCATCTACGGCTGCGACGACTGCCAGCTCGTGTGTCCCTGGAACAAGTATGCGAGGCTGTCGCCGCTCGCCGACTTCGACGCGCGTGCGCCGCTGGACGGCGCCACCTTGCTGGAGCTTTGGGCCTGGGACGAGGTGGCCTTCCTGCGCCACACCGAAGGCAGCGCCATCCGCCGCATCGGCCACGGGCGCTGGCAGCGCAACCTGGCGGTGGCACTCGGCAACGCACTGCGAACCATGCCGAACGAGGCCATGCAACAAGCACTGCAAGAGCGGCTGGACAGCGCCGGCGAACTGCTGGCCGAGCACATCGACTGGGCGCTGCGGCAACGGCCGCATTGATGCCGTGGCGGGACCAAGCGAGTAGTTGACGGCGGGTCACGGCGCATAGCTGTCGTTCGTCCGACTGCTCTTGGTTTGCGCAAGCCGAGGACGACGGGCGAGCGCATCCGCTCGTGTCCCCCGACCGCGCCATGAATGGCGCGCTCTCCTCCTTGACCTCCCGGATGCGCCCGCCCGTCATCCTCGGCGGGCACCGCTGCAGCGACTCCAACTGCGAACAGCCGAACACCGCGCGACGGCTGCGCTTGCGGCCCGATGAGCACAGGAGTGTTGTGCAGCGAACGCCACAGTGGGTCGCAAGGCCGTGGGCGGGCTGCCGGTTGCGGCGCCTATGCAGCGCTGAGGAGCGCAGAGCCCGTGGCCCGCGCGCGCCAGCGCGCTTCGTCGACACTTTCGGCGCGGTTGTCTGAGCGCAGCGCCCGCAGGGCGCGTAGCGAGTTCCGCGACGGGGCCACGGGCTTGAGCACCGCAAGGCACCCCGCGCAGCGGGGCGCTGCATTCGAAGCCGCAAGCGGCAGCCCACCCGCGGCCTCGCTCCTATGATCGAGCGCCTTGAGAACAGTGACGGGTTCGATGGGCAGCAACGCGCCGCAACCGCTCACTGGCTACTCGAGCTTCGGATACAAGCTCGTTCGAGTCATCCGACCGTCGATCCGGGTGGCAGAAAGTCGCGGAGCAGCGGCTTGAGGGACGCTCAGCCCGGTGGCTGCAGTGCCGCCAGCACCGCCAGCCATAGTGGGAGACTGAGGGCGCACAGCAAGGTCGACAGTGTGATCAGACCGGCCACGAACGAACCTTGGCCACCCATTCGCATGGCCAGCACGTAGGCCGAGGGGGCGGTGGGCAAGGCCGCAAACGCCACCAGCACCAGGGCCTGCGCGGCGGGCAGCGCCAGCCACAAGCACAGGCCGATCGCCAGCAGCGGCAACGCGACATGGCGAATCGCCAGCAGCGCTGCCGCCAGGCCGGGCGCGTCCTTCAGCGCACCGAACCTCAGGCCCGCACCCACCGCCATCAGCCCCAGCGGCAGCGCCGCGAGGCCCAGGCGCTGCAACGCAGCGGACAGCGCATCGGGAAACTGCAGGCCGGCGAGGTTGGCGGCGAGGCCGGCCGCAGTGCTCAGGATGAGCGGATTGCGCGCGATCTCGCGGCCGTATCCGTGGCCGCCGTGGCGCGCCAGCGGCCACACCGCAGCCACGTTGCACAGCGGCACGCACAGCGCGATCAACAGCGCCACCCAGGCCAGGCCCTGCGGTCCGGCCAGGCGTTCGGCAAGGGCCAGGGCAATGAAGGAATTGAAGCGGAACGCCGTCTGCGCGCCCGACGCATGCAGGCGTGCATCCACCCCAGGCCAAGCGCGCAGCGCGTAGGCCAGCGCGATGCCGCAGGCCACCACCCCGATCCCGGCGAGTGCCAGCGGCAAGGTCGCACCCGGCTGCAGCGGCGACTTCAGAATCGAGTTGAACAGCAACACCGGGAACAGCAGGTAGTACACCAGCTTCTCGACGCCGTCCCACACGCTGCGATCGAGCGAGGTCCAGCGGCACAGCACGAAGCCGCACAGGATCAGCAGGAAGTCGGGGACCAGCAGCCCGGCGTGCGCCATGCGACGAGTGTGCCAGTGCGCAGGGCCGCACCTCGCGATGGCATCGACTAACATGTCGCCACTCAACCGCCGCACCCGCGCTTCGCCGTCTTCGCGAACGCTCTCGAACTGAAGCCAATGAAAGACCTGCAGTGCATCGCGATGGCGACCACGGTCTGGGCTTACTGGGCTTGTGTCGGCGCCATGAGCCTGCGTGTGCGTCGGCGCACGCGCAAGCTGTCGGGCATCGTGCCGAGCCAGCCGATGGAACAACTGATGTGGCTGGTCTGGGTGCCGCTGGTGCTGGCCTGGATGGTTTTTCCCTATCTGGCTGCAGGCGCTTCCGGCCCCCCCTGGGCACTGCCCGATGCAGCGCGGCAAGCACCCTTCGTTGCGCTGCGCTGGGCCGCGGCGGTGCTGGGCGTGGTGTGCCTGGGCCTGAGCATCGAATGCTGGCTGCGCATGGGCAAGAACTGGCGCATGGCCATCAACCCCGACGAGCAGACTGACCTGGTGACCACGGGCCTGTACGCCCGCATTCGCCACCCGATCTATGCGCTGAGCATCCTGCTGATGCTGTGCACACTGGCCGTGGCGCCGATCTGGCCGGTGGCGGCGATGGCCGTCATCCACATCGGGTTGATGATCACGAAGGCGCACAACGAAGAGCGATTCCTGGCGCAGCGCCACGGCGCTGCCGTACCTGCGTTACCTGCAGCGCACCGGTCGTTTCGTGCCGCGCCGACGCGCCGCGGCGTCCGACACGGACACCACGCCATGAGGCGGAGCCCGGCGGGCCGCAATCGCTGCCGTCACAGCGTGGCGGGCGTCGTGCTGTGGCTGGCGCTGGCCGTACTCCATGCGGCGCCGCGCAGCCCCTGCCTGCGCCCGAGGTGCATGCCGACACGCGCGAAGCGCTGCTGGAACCGGGGCTCGAGCAGCGGCTGCTGGCGCTCGATGCGCAGCGCATCTCCGAGCAGGACGTGCGCGAGGTGCTGTGCGCAGGTGCCCGCGCCACGCATCATCGCCCTGCACGGCAGCGTGCCCATCGTCACGATGGCGCCGTTTGCCCGCTTCCTGGTGGCCATGGGCTATCCGCAAGAGCGCGTGCGCAATCCGCGCGACGGCGCGTTCAGCTACAGCAGCCGCATCGACAGCCGCGAGCTGGCCGGCACCATCGCCTGGCACTACGAGCGCGACGGCGTGATGCCGATGCTGATTGGCCACAGCCAGGGTGGCATGCTGGCCATCAAGGTGCTGCAGGACCTGGCGGGCGCTTCCGGCGCGGCGCTGCCGGTGTGGAACCCTCTGCGCGGCGCGGCCGAGGCACGCAGCACGATCGTCGACCCGCTGATCCGGTGAGCCGCGGCCGGTGGTCGGGCTGCAGCTGCCCTACGCCGCGGCGCTGGCCACCGGCCGCACGATGCGTGTGCTGCTGGGCCAGTGGGACATGCTCGAGCGCTTGCGCAGCGTGCCCGATTCGGTGCAGGAGTTCAGCGGCTACTTCATCGCCTGGGACCCGATCGCCGGCACCGGCCCCCACGCGGCGCGCGACGATCCGTACCGGGCCAGCGGCAGTGCGCACGTGCGCAACCTCATGCTGCCAGCGACCTATGGGCACCTGACGCTGCCGCTGGCGCGCACCTGGCCGCCGATCCGGCCACGCGACGCTGGATCGCGGCCTTCGATCCGCGCGCGTTCGACCTGCAGAGGTCTCGACGCGCTGCCGCCGACGCTGGCCGATGCCGACCTGCGCAACCTGGTGCATGCCGCGGACATCTGGTTCAGTGTCAAGAAGCACTGGTGCCTGGAGGCGCAGCGCCACGCGCGCGCGCGCCGCGCCGCACCGGCGGCGGGGCTTTGAGCACGACATGGGCCAGGGCGGTCGGCTCAACTTCTTCCAGCGCATGATGCTGCGCTGGCGCGACCTGCATCCCTACAACCCGGTGCATGTGGTGCAGGTGCCGAGGGACGCTCGAGACCGAGCGCCTGCGCGCGTGCATCGCCGAGCGGCTCGAGTCGCTGGGCCTGACCGGCCTGGCGCTCGACCGGCCGCGTGGGCGCCTTTGTTTTGAAGGCGGGCCCGGCGGTGGTGGAGCTCGGCGTCATTGCCGCGGCGGGCGATGCGCGCTCGGCGCTGTCGCAGACGATCGAACGCGAGTTCAACCGACCGTTCACGCCGGGGGGGCGCGAGAACCCGTTCCGCTTTTTCGCCATCGACGACGGCGCCGCCTTCCAGCTGATGCTGGTCTACGACCACTATGTCGCCAGCGGCGATTCGATCGCGCGGCTGCTCACCGGCATTGCTTGTCTCATGCTGGGGCCGGCCGACGCGCCGTTGCCCGTGCCGGCGCAGACCGCGCTGCAGCGCCATGCGGCCACCTACCGCGCCGTGCTGTGGCGCCATCCGCTGTGGGTGTTGCGCTCGCTGCTCGGCCTGCCGCGCATGATCGCCAGCGCGCGGCGCGCCTACCGGCCGCGTTTCGCCGATGTCGAGGACGCCACCAATGCCTACCTGCCGCTGACACCTGCAGCCACGGCACACGCGCGCGCTGCTGCACACGGCCAAGGATTTCGGCGTCAGCCTGAACGACCTGCTGATGGCCTGTCTGATGCTGGCGCTGTCGCCGCTGGCCGCGCGGCGACATGGCGAGACGCGGCGCACGCAGTTGGCGGTGGCCTCGATCATGAACATTCGCCAGGATTTCCAGCCCGAGGTGCGCGACGCGCTGGCGCCCTTCCTCGCCGCCTACCGTGTCGCCCACGCGGTGCCGGACGGCATCGAACTGCGCACGTTGGCGCACGAGGTGCATGCACAGACTTCGCGCATCAAGCGGCGCCACCTGTATCTGCAAAGTCTGCTCGGTCTCGGGTGTCCGCGCTGTTGTGGCCGCGCTTGACGCGCGCGCAGCGGCACGCCTTCTATCCCAAGCACTTTGCGGTCTGGGCCGGCATCACGTCGCTGAACATCAACCCGATCTGGGCGCGTGCGGGCCTGCCCGCGACCGCTGAACTCGACTACCAGCGCGCCGTGCCCACCGGACCGTTGTGCCCTCTGGTCTTTGCAGTGACCGGCGCGCATGAGCGGCTGAACGTGGGCATCGCCTTTCGCACGACGGCGTTCTCGCGCGCGGCAGTTCAGGGGCTGGCCGCGCAGGTGCTGAGCCGCATCGAACAGATGTCGCAGGCGCCGGCGTCGTGAACTGGCGCACTGCCACACCGGCGCTCGCACTGGCGCTGGCCCTGGTCTCTGGCCTGGCCGGCTGCGCCAGTGTGCCCTCGACCGACTGCGGCCACTGGCTCAGCCTCCGCCTCGCCACAGCCCTACGCGGTGCTCGACCGGATGGTCGCTGGATGCGCAGACCGAGGCGCGCATCCTCGCGCTCGATCCCGAGCGTGTCTCCGACAGCGAGGTGCGCACCGTGCTGGCGGCCGGGCCGACGCCGCGCATCGTGGCGCTGCACGGCGGCATCTACCCGGTGCACCTGTTGATGGAGTCGTTCTCGCGCTTCCTCGCCGGCATGGGCTATCCGCAGGCCAAGCTGCGCCATCCCGGCGACGGCCGCCGCTCGCACAGCCCCTATGAAAACAGCACGCAGATCGCCGGACTGATCGCCTGGTACTACGAGAACGAGGGCGTCATGCCGATGATGATCGGCCACAGCCAGGGCGGCATCCAGGTGGTGAAGGTGCTGCACGACCTGGCCGGCAGCGCGCCGATCGCCGTGTGGGATCCGAAGGCCGATGCCGCACTGGCGCGCGTGACGATCATGGATCCCTACAGCGGCGAGCAGCGCCCGGTCGCCGGGTTGAAGATCGGCTACGCCTCGGTGGTGGCATCCGGCGGCGCGGCGCTGCTGCTGCCCAACCAGTGGAGCATGGTCAGGCGGCTGCACACGATTCCGGACTCGGTGGAAGATTTCACCGGCTACGCACTGGGACTGGACCTGATCGCCTGGGATCTGCCGGGCGCCGGCGCGGTGTACCGAGCCCAGCGGCGCTGCACGGGTGCGCAACGTGGAACTGCCGGCGAGCTACTCGCATGTCTTCGTCGCCGCGACGGCGCCGCTGGCACGCGACCCGGCAATGCGCGACTGGCTCAACGCCTATGTGCCGGGCAGCGACGCCGGCATTGCCCGACCGATGCGCAATCCACCGACAACAGCCTGTGGGCTGCCGACGTCTGGTACAGCATCAAGAAGCACTGGGTGCTGCAGGCGCAGCAGCTGGTGCGCGCGAGGCAGGCGCTGGCGGCCGCGGGCAAGCTCACGCCGCGGCATCGACCCGCGCCGGCGGCGGCGAGCAGCCGCCCTACGATGGCCCCGAGGCCGGCCCGGGCGCCGGCCGGCGCCCCGGTATCGGCGCAGCTCCCTGTCCAGGGTCGCAGTGCCGCCGCTGCCGGCCCACTGACGCTAGCGCCATGGCGCGGACGAGACAATGACGCACACCGACACGCCCTTGCGCTACATCGAGCGCACGCATGCGTGGTATGCCGCGCTCGGCTACGGCGAAGCGTATCGCTACGCGCATTTCTCGCAGGTGCCTTTCACGCCCCTGCGCAAGCCGTTGGCGCACTCGCGCGTGGCACTGCTCACCACCGCGGCGCCGTATCGACCCGACAAGGGCCCGCAGGGTGCCGGTGCGCCGTACAACGCGGCCGCCAAGTTCTACCGCGTGTACACACTCGATTCGGCCATCGACCACGACCTGCGTGTGTCGCACGTGGCCATCGACCGCGCACAGATCAGCGACGACAGCGGCACCTGGTTCCCGCTGCCGGCACTGCGCCGCGCCTGGGCTGCCGGGCGCATCGGCGAGATCGCGCCGCGTGTCATCGGCGTGCCGACGAACCGCAGCCAGCGCCACACCCTGGAGGTGGACGCGCCGCAGGTGCAGGCGCTGTGCCAGGCCGACGGCGTGGACGCCGCCGTGCTGGTGCCGAATTGCCCGGTGTGCCACCAGACGATGTCGCTGATGGCGCGGCAACTCGAAGCACTGGGCATCGCGACGGTCATCCTGGGTGCGGCCAAGGACATCGTCGAACACGTCGGCGTGCCGCGGCTGTTGTTCAGCGACGTGCCGCTGGGCAATGCGGCGGGCCTGCCGCACGACGTCGCATCGCAGGATCTGACCCTGGAGTTGGGGCTGCGCCTGCTGGAAGGCGCCCCAGCCGCGCGCTGCACGCTGCAAAGCCCCGTGCGCTGGCACGGATCGCCGGACTGGCGCGAGGCCTATCTGAACCCGGCCCGGTGCAGCGCAGGGCAGCTCGAGCTCGCCAGGGCCGAGCATGAGCAGTCTCTTGCGATTGCCCGGACCCTGCGTCAACCCTGAGACCCGCCGCGCCGCGCCTTTGCCACAATCGGCGCATGTCCTGCGGCAGCACCGTGTCGTGCCGACCGCAGCGCTTCGATTCCACCCTTTGCAACCTGGAGACTGACCGATGAAGCTTTCAATGTCGACCGTCGTGCTGGCCGTGCTGACCCTGTCGGGCACCTTGTGGGCTTCAGGCGCGCAGGCGCAGGCCTTCCCGACCAAACCGATCCGGCTGGTGGTGCCGTTTGCACCCGGTGGCACCACCGACATCGTCGCGCGCATCATCGCGCCCGGCCTGAGCCAGGTGCTGGGCCAGCAGGTCATCGTCGAGAACAAGGCCGGCGGCGGCGGTTCGATCGGCGCGCTGGAGGTCATCAAGTCCGCACCCGATGGCTACACGCTGAGCATGGCCACGGTGTCGACCACCGCGGCCAACCCGGCCATCAACGCCAAGATCGGCTACAACCCGGTGACCGACTTCGTGCCGATCATCAACATCGCGGCCACGCCGAACGTGATTGCGGTGAACCCCAAGTTCCCGGCCAAGGACTACAAGGCCTTCGTCGCCGAACTGAAGAGCAAGCCGGGCCAGTACAGCTATGCCAGCTCGGGCACCGGCGGCATCGGCCACCTGCAGACCGAGCTGTACAAGAACCTGTCGGGCACCTTCATGACGCACATCCCGTACCGCGGCGCGGGGCCGGCGCTGAACGACACGGTCGCCGGGCAGGTGCCGATCATCTTCGACAACATGCCTTCCGCGCTGCCCTTCATCAAGGACGGGCGCCTGGTGCCGCTGGCGGTGGCCGCGCCGCAGCGCCTGGCGGTGCTGCCGAACGTGCCGACCTTCAAGGAGCTGGGGCTGGAGCAGGTCAACCGCATGGCCTACTACGGGCTGCTGGCGCCCAAGGGCACGCCGCAGGAGATCGTCGACAAGATCAACGCGGCGGTGCGCAAGGTGCTGGAAGACCCGGCCGTGCGCAAGCGCATCGAGGACACCGGCTCGCTCATCGTCGGCAATTCACCGGCTGAATTTGCCGCGCAGATCGCCGCCGAGTTTGCCGTGTACAAGGACGTGGTCGCCAAGCAGAAGCTCACCTTGGAGTGATCGACAGCCAGGCGCTGATCGGCCGCTTCATCGATGCCTTGTGGATCGAGGACGGCCTGTCGGCGCAGACGCTGTCGGCCTACCGGCGCGACCTGAGCCTGTTTGCCGCCTGGCTGGCGGCGCATGAGGATCGGGCGATCGAGGCCACGCGCGAATCGGACCTGCTGGCTTACATGGCCGAGCGCCATGCGGCCACGCGCGCCACCACCGCCAACCGGCGCTTGAGCGTGTTCAAGCGCTTTTGCCGCTGGGCGCTGCGCGAGAAGCTGATCGACGCCGACCCGACCTTGAAGCTGCAGGCCGCCCGGCAGGCGCTTCGTGTGCCCAAGACCCTGAGCGAAGCGCAAGTCGAAGCCTTGCTCGCCGCGCCCGATGTGGCCACGGCACTTGGCTTGCGTGACCGCACCATGATCGAGCTGATGTACGCCAGCGGCCTGCGCGTGAGCGAGCTGGTGTCGCTGAAGACGGTGTTCGTCAGCCTGAACGAAGGCGCCCTGCGCGTCACCGGCAAGGGCGCGAAGGAACGGATCGTGCCCTTCGGCGCCGAGGCGCACGACTGGTTGCGGCGCTACCTGCTCGAAGCACGCGCCGCCATCCTGAAGGGCCAGGCCAGCGACGCGTTGTTCGTCACCGCGCGCGGGGCCGGGATGACGCGTCAGATGTTCTGGAAGCTGATCAAGCAGCACGCGCGCACGGCCGGCATCGACGCCCCCTTGTCACCGCACACGCTGCGCCATGCCTTTGCGACCCATCTGCTGAACCACGGCGCGGATCTGCGCGCGGTGCAGATGCTGCTGGGCCATGCCGACATCTCCACCACCACGATCTACACCCATGTGGCTCGCGAGCGGCTGAAGGCGCTGCACGCGCAGCATCATCCGCGCGGTTGAGCGCTCATCGGCTGCTCTTGCCTTCCGTGCGCTGACGGCAGATCTGTTTGGCCATGACTTCGCTGTCGTCGCGGTCCCCGTGGGTCTGGTACGGCTCGTTGCTGCGCACCATGTCGCGCACGCACTTGCTCTCCTGCATCTGGCTGCATGCCGAGAAGGCCAGCAAGGCACATGAGATGACAAGAACTCGGATCACTTGGGTTTCTACTTTCGACCCCCCGGGCACGAGGGCGCGGGGTGAGGGCAGCTTGTCGCTACGGTAGCGTCGACGGCCAGCCCGCGTCGTTGCAGTGTAAATCTCAGGGCGCCACCACCACCATCGCCCGGGGCGCCTCGCGCCGGATGAGGTAGATGCCGCTGGCGATGATGATCGCGCCGCCGGCCAGTGTGTAGACATCCGGCACGGCGCGCCAGAACACCCAGTCCAGCGCCACGGCCCAGGCCAGTGCGCTGTACTCGAAGGGCGCCACGGCAGAGGCCTGGCTGTGCCGGAAGGCCTCGACGATGGCCAGCTGGCCAAGAAAGCCGGTGACGGCCAGGCCCACCAGCAGTGGCCAGTGCGCGGGCAGGATGTCGACCCACTGCGCTGCACTCAGCAGGCTGCCGCCCAGCGCCATGCTGGCGGTGGTCCAGAACACCAGCGTGGCGCTCGGTTCGGTGCGGCTGATGACGCGCCCGACCACATTCGACAGCGCGTAACACACGGCCGCCACCAGCACGGCCACGGCGCCGACGGACAGGAACGCGCTCTGGTCGGGCCGCAAGGCGACGACCACGCCACCCATGCCCACGGCGATGGCGACCCAATGGCGCGGCGGCACGACTTCCTTGAGGATCGGCACCGACAGCATGGTGATGATCAAGGGCGCGACGAAGCTCAGCGTGTAGGCCTCGGCCAGGCCCAGTGTCTTCAGGCCGAAGGTGAACAGCGCCAGCATCAGCACCGTGATCACGCCGCGCAGCAGGTGCAGTCGCCAGCGCAGGTGGCGGCTGAAGACCACGCCGAGCTCGCGCCGCCAAAGCACATAGATGCACACCAGCGGCATCGCCGACAGGCCACGCAGGGCGGTGACCTGAAACGGCGGATAGGTGCCCGCCAAGGCCTTGAGCAGCGCGTCCATGCAGGAGAACATGGCGCAGGCAGCCAACATCGCGGTGATGGCACGCAGATTTCCGGGATGAGACATGGACGGTGTTTTCGAGAGGACCGCGGCGAGTCTACGGGCGCGCATCGCGCGCGATACATGTCGTCGCGAACGGCGGGGGGTGTGGCCGTGACCACACCCTGGCGCAATTGCGGCCCTGCGCTGTGTGTCAGGCTGCCGCGACTTCGCTCAAACCCCAACCCGCCAGGCTGTAGGCGCGCCCATGCACGCCGCCTGCGCCATTGGCCAGCGCAAGCTTGCGTTCGCGCACGTCTTCCACCCAGCGCGGGTTGGCGCTTTCGGCGACGGCGTGGGCGAGCCGGCGGCGGCGTTCGATCTCCGGCAGGTTCGCGGGCCACGCGGCGGCCATCGCAAATGCGGCGGGCTTGAAGCTGCCGTTCTGCACATGCACGTCGAAGGCCAGCGCGATGCCGATTTCGCTGCGCAGGCCCAGGGTCCGGGCACTGCGTGCGCAGGGCACGAAGTACTTGTCGTAGGCGCGCTGCATCTGCAGCCGCTTGACGATGGGTTCGTCGCCCAGCCGCGCGAAGGCGTCTTTCCATTCCGGCGGCACGCGTGTCTTGCTCGGGCCGGAGCTGATGGAATCGGCCCAGGCAATCTGCTCGGCCAGCGGCTTTTGCACGATGCGCTGCCAGGTCGGCGCCAACGGGCCCAGCACACGCGACAGCGTGCCCGGCGCGGCGGCCTCGGCTTCGGCCAGGATCGACTGGATGCCGTTGCTCTTCAGCGTGAAACCGATGATTCCCCAGGTCAACCCGGCGCCGTCGAAGTTGCCCTGCAGCAGCCCGAAACCGTGGCCCTCGAACTGCGCCGTCATGCCCAGGCAGCGCTCGAACAAGGTCGGCAAGGGGTCGGTGGTGATCTGCTGCCAGGTCTCGACGTCCACCGCGCCGTTCACCGGCAATCCGCGGCGTGTCTGCAAGGCGCGCAGTGCGGTTTCGGTGTGGCCGCCGAAGTCACCATCGACAAAGCGATCGACCGGACCGCTGAAGAAACCCGCGCGCAGCAGGTCGGACTGGATGCGCTTGGCGATCATGCCGCGCAGGCCTTTGGAGAACCAGATTCTGGACATGGTGTTTGCTCCTGTGAAGATGGGGCGCGAACGAGGCGCAAACCGCGGCTGTGCTCAGGGGCTGAGCGCCAGCTCGGCCGGCAGCTTGGTCCACGGCATCGCCGCCGGGTTGGCGGCCATCGGCCCCGGCGCCACGGCCACCAGGATGTGCGAGGCGATGGGCGTGAACGCGGCGCGAAAGTGCACCGAGCTCTTGTTCACGAGCAGCTTCATGCGCTCGGGTTCGACACCGAGAAACCGGAACAGATCCAGATCGAGCATCTGGCACTGGCCACTGACGATGTTGATATGGATGCCTTCGATCTCGAGGCAGGCGCTCAGGCCCAGGCGCACGGTGCTGCCGGCCGTCATCGGGCCGTGCAGCGGCACCACGCCGTCGCTCAGGGCCAGCACCTTGAAGCGGCCTTCGACCGGCGCATCGCTGAGGCTGCCGTCGAAGGTGCGCACCGCCTTGCCGATGGTCAGCGGCAGCGTGGCGCCCACGCCGGCGGCATGCGCGGCGCGCGCGGCAGCGGGATCGAAGAGCAGGCCCAGCGCCACGCGCCCGGGGTAGCGCTGGCCGGCGCCGGCCGCGCGCAGCGCGTGCAGCATGCCGGTGGTGTTGCTGTCGGCACCGGCACCGGGGTTGTCCTGGGTGTCGGCGATGACCACCGGCCTGGTTTCGCGTTCGGCCAGTGCCAGTGCGCGCTGCACGGCCTCGGCCGGGCTGAACAGCTCCAAGGCCCAATCGCGACGCAGCTCCAGCACTTCGTTCGCCACGTGCTGGACGGCCTTGCGCACCGCCGCGGCATCGGCGCCATGGCCGAAGACCACGGGTCCGCATTCGTCGAAATCGGCCGCCGGAAAACCCATGGCGAAGCTCAGGCGCACGCCGCTCCTTTCATCCAGCGCGGTCAGTCGCTCATAGACGCCGCGCGCCGGTTCCATCATCGTGCACTGCGCGTTCAGCGGCAGCAGGAAGGGCAAGCGCACATGGTGCGCGTGCCAGGGCTTGCCGTGGGCCCATAGCTCGGCCAGCAAGTCGCCGGCGCGCGCGCCGGTGTCGGCGCCGTCCACGTGCGGATAGGTGCGGTAGGCGCTCATCGCGCTGGCGTGCTGCAGCATGCGCCGCGTGACGTTGGCATGCAGGTCGAGGCTGGCGACCATCGGCATGGTGGGACCGATGACCGCTCGCAGGCGTTGCAGCAGCTCGCCTTCGGCATCGTCCACGTGTTCGGCCACGGCCGCGCCGTGCAGGTCCAGATACACCGCGTCGAATCCGCCGCGCCGTGCGTCACCGACGATGTGCTCGGTTATGCGCTCGAAGGCCTCGCGCGTGACATGCGCCGAAGGGCTGGCCCCCGCCCAGGCCGACGGCAGCAGCGTCCAGCCGCGTGCCCTTGCGCTGCGGATGAAGCCACCCATCGGCAGGCTGGTGCCGCCCAGGGCGTCGATCATGGCCGCGCCGTGGCTGAATGCCGGAAAGGCCGAGCCGCTTTCGAAGGCCGGCCAGTCGGCCTTGCTCGGGGCGAAGGTGTTGGTCTCGTGCTGGAAGCCGGCAACAAAAATGCGCATAGGTGATGGATTGGAGTTGCGAATGGATGTGCGGCCGCGGGGGCCGGCGCACAGGACCGGCCTGTGTCAGGGAGCGATGCTAACCAGTGCCGCGAGTTCGTCTTCATCGAAGCCAGCGGCGCGCCGGGCCTCCAGATTGAAGGGCCCGCGCAGGCGCGGTGCCTGGTGGCGTGCGGCCAGCTCGGCGTAGGTGTGGATCGGGTCGAGACCGCGCTGCGCGCACAGCCAGCGGTACCAGTCATTGCCCACCGCCACGTGGCCGATCTCGTCGCGCAGGATGATGTCGATGATTTCGCCGCCGCGCACATCGCCCGCGGCCAGCAATTTGGCCTTGACGGCCGGTGATGCGTCCAGGCCGCGCGCTTCCAGCGTGCGTGGCACCAGGGCCAGGCGCGCCAGCAGGTCGTGGCGCGTGCGCTCGGCCATCTGCCACAGCCCGTCGTGCGCGGGAAAGTCGCCGTAGGCATGGCCGAGCGGTGGCCAGATGGTCGCGCAGCAACTCGAAATGCAGCGCCTCCTCGCGTGCCACACCCAGCCACTGTCGATAGAAGGGCTCGGGCAGATCGGCAAAGCGCCAGCAGATGTCCAGCGCCAGGTCGATGGCATTCAGCTCGATGTGCGCCAGCGCGTGCAGCAGCATGGCGCGCCCGAGCGGGCTGTGCGCGGAGCGCGGTTTCAACTGGGTGTGCAGCACCAGCACCGGCCGCGCCGGGCGGCCCGGAATGCCCGGTGGTTCGGCGATGGCGGCATGGGCGCCCACATCGCCATGCGCCGGCAGCGCCCGTGCCGCGCGCGCCTTGGCGTCGCTGTCGCGGCACAGCAGCAGCTGCAGCGCCTGGTGTCGCAGTGTGTTCACCCGTGCATGGTATGCGCCGGCGTTTGGTGTCGGCGTTGGGTGCTCGCGAAGGGCGCGACCCTACGGCACAATGTGCGCCCGCTTCGGCAACGCCGCCAAAGCCTCCGCGCCTCGCGCGCAACTTCTGGAGTGAGCAGGTCATGCTTCATGTGGACATTCCGTCGCGCGCCGACATCCAACGCCTGAGCGAGCAACGCTCGCCCGCCAGCCTGTCGATCTACCTGCCGACGACGCCGCTCACGCAGGACGCGCAGGCCGACCGCATCGCCTTCAAGAACCTGGTGCGCACGGGGCTCGACAAGCTGGCGGCCGTGAACGTGGACAAACGCAGCCTCGTCGCCATCGAAGAGGCCTTGTCCGACCTGAGCGAGGACGACGAGTTCTGGCGCTTCCAGGCCAACAGCCTGGCGGTGTTCGCCACGGCCGAAGAGACGCTGACCTTCCGCCTGCCGAATGCGCTGCAAAGCGTGGTCATGGCGGGTGACCGCTTCTTCATCAAGCCGCTGCTGCGCGCCGTGACGGTGCCGCAGTCGGCCTTCGTGCTGGCGCTGGCGCAAGGCTCGGTGCGCATGGTCCAGGTGTCGGGCGACTTGCCGGCACATGCGCTCAAGGTCGAGGACATGCCGACCGATGTGGCCAGTGCGGTGGGCAAGGCGTCGATCGGCGACCGCTCCAGCCATGGGCGCATCCAGGGTGCGGAAGGACAGAAGGTGCGCATGCGCCAGTACGCGCGGCAGGTGGACCACGCATTGCGCGGCCTGCTGGCCGGGCGCGAGACGCCGCTGATCCTGGCCGCCGCGCAGCCGCTGGATGCGATCTTCCGTTCGTTGTGCAGCTATCCGCACCTGGTGCGCGAGAGCATCGACGGCAACCCCGAGGAATGCAGCGACGCCGACCTGGCGCAGGCCTCGCGCGCCATCCTCGACCGCCTGCACCGTGGCGAGCTCGACAGCCTGCGTGCGCTGTTCGAAACGCGCAGTGCCGAAGGCCGCACCACCACCGACATCGCCCAGGCAGCGCGTGCGGCCACCTTCGGCGCGGTGGCCGTGCTGATGGTGGACATCGACGACATCGTGCCGGGGCAGATCGACGACGAGGGCCGCGTGAGCTTCGAAGCGTCGCCCAGCGCCACCAGCGTGGGTGTGGTCGACCAGATCGCCGGGCGCGCCTTGGCCTCCGGTGCGCGCGTGCTGGGCCTGCGCCGTGCCGACATTCCCGGCGGCAGCGGCGTGGCCGCGATCCTGCGCTACGCGTTCTGAGCGACCGCATGGCCGCGCCGTGCTGCGGCGCGGTCTTGGGCACGCCGCCGCGAGACTTCAGGCGAAAACGGCGACCACCTGGTAGCCGAAGGCCGCCAGCTGGCCACTCGGCGCCCACAGTTTGGCGGACTGGTTGACGTAGCCGCCATCCACCATCACCGATTCGTTGTCGGCGCGCCACCAGCCTCCGGGTGGACTGGCACCGACCGGGCGCAACTCCAGCGCCCAGGACACCGAGCTGTTGGCGCTGGGCTGGCGCAGCTGGCCGATCGCCGGCGTGGGCGACAGGTCGGCCAGCAGCACCGTCTGCAGCTCGCTCGACAGGCTCGAGGCCTCGTCGGCATTCAGCCGCATGTGGATCACGGTGTGCCAGCCGCTGCCCCCGCTGAACGGTGGTGGACCTTCGGCCCAGCGCATGTCGAAATGCTGCAGGAAGACCGGCGCGCCTGCGGGCCGCGCCGCTGGCGGCGCGGGCAGCGCATCGGCCTCATGGCGCGGCGCCGGGCGTTGCGGCAGACGCTGTGTCAGGACCGAGGCCCTGTCGGCGCTGAACACGCCCAGCAGCACGGCGGCCACCTGGTCGCCCTGGAGCACCTGGGCCTGCACCTGGCACACGTTGCGGCCCTGGCGCAGCAGTTGCACGCGGATTTCCAGCGCGCCGGGGGACACCGGGCCGACGAAGCTGGTCTGCAGCGCGCGCAGGCCCACGTCGAGCGCCCAGGCGCCGCCGACGCAGTCGCGCATCGCCACCACGCCCAGTGCGGAGATCAGGCCACCGTAGCAGGTGCGCCCCTGCAGCCAATCGTCGGTGACGACGAAGTGCACGCTGTGGTCGTGCTTGCGGCGCTGCGCGCTCAAGGAAGTGAAGCTGTTCAGGGTGGGCATGCGTGCAGGGGGTGCGGGGACGGCGGACGGCCCAGAGAAGCGCCGCAATTGGAGTCGTCGATTATCCCGGCGCGCACGGCGGCAGGCTGTGCCCATGGTGACAGCGGCGGTGGGGTGAATCGCGATGCTGGCCAAGCGAGGTGACGCCGGGTGGCATGATTCGCCCGCGGGCTCGACGCAAGCACCTTGCGTCGCCGCCAATCCGCTGCCGGAGACCCAAGCCATGGACATGCGTGCCAATCCCAGCCAGTCGGCCAACCCCTTGCTCGACGACTGGGACGCGCCATACGGGCTGCCGCCCTTCGACCGCATCCGCGCCGAACATTTCGAGCCGGCACTGCGTGCGGCGATGCAGCTGAACCGCGCCGAGCTCGATGCCATCGCCGCGCAGACGCAGGCGCCGAGCTTCGACAACACGCTGGCCGCCTTCGACCGTTGCGCACGTGCCTTGTCGCGCATCGAGTCGGTGTTCTACAACCTCACCGCCTCGCAGACCTCGCCGCAGCTGCAGGCGGTACAACGCGAGATGGCGGCGCCGCTGTCGGCGCACTACAGCGCCGTGTTCATGCATGCCGGTGTGTTCCAGCGGGTCGATGCGCTGCACGCGCAGCGCGCGTCCTTGGGCCTGAACCCGGAACAATTGCGCCTGCTGGAGCGCACGCACCTGGACTTCGTGCGCGCCGGCGCGCGCTTCGCCCCGGCCGCGCAGGCGCGTTATGCGCAGGTGATGGAGCGCCTGGCCGAGCTGACCACCACCTTTGCGCAGAACGTGCTGCACGACGAGGCCTCGTTCCAGCTGCTGCTGCAGGGCGAGGCCGATCTGGCCGGCCTGCCGGCCTTCGCGCGCGACGCGGCGCGCCAGGCAGCGGTCGATCGTGGGTTGGCCGCAAGGGCATGTGATCACGCTGTCGCGCTCGTTGATCCTGCCGTTCCTGACCTTCTCGGAACGGCGCGATCTGCGCGAACAGGCCTGGCGCGCCTGGGTCGGCCGGGGTGAGCACGCGGGCGAGCACGACAACCGGCCGGTGGCGCGCGCCATTCTCGAACTGCGCAGCGAGCAGGCCGCGCTGCACGGCCATGCCAGCTATGCCGACTTTGCGCTCACCGACACCATGGCCGGCACGCAGGCGGCCGTGTACCGGCTGCTCGACGATGTCTGGCCGCGCGCGCTGGCGGCGCTGGCGCGCGAGCGGCAGGAACTGCAGCAGGTGATGCACGGCCAGCTTGCCGATGCCGCGCCCGACGCCATCGAAGCCTGGGATTGGCGCTACTGGGCCGAGAAGGTGCGCCAGCAGCGTTATGCGCTCGACGATGCCGAGATCAAACCCTACTTTCCGCTGGAGCGCATGGTGCAGGCGGCCTTCGATTGCGCCGGACGCCTGTTCGGCCTGCGCTTCAGCGCGCGCGAGGATCTGCCGGTCTATCACCCCGACGTCAAGGCCTACGAGGCGCGCAACGCCGCGGGCGAGGTCGTGGCCATCTTCCTGCAGGACAACTTCGCGCGCGCCGCCAAGCGCAGCGGTGCGTGGATGAGCACGCTGCGTGTGCAAAGCCGCAACGAGCCCGGCGGTGGCACGGCGCTGCCGGTGGTGTTGAACAACAACAACTTCGCCAAGGGCGCGCCCGGCGCGCCGACGCTGCTGTCGCTGGAGGATGTGCGCACGCTGTTCCACGAGTTCGGGCACGGCCTGCACGGCATGCTTTCCGACGTCACCTATGAGCGGCTGTCGGGCACGGCCGTGCTGCGCGATTTTGTCGAGCTGCCTTCGCAGCTCTTCGAACACTGGATGTCCGAGCCGGCCGTGCTGAAGCAGCACGCACGCCATTGGCAGACCGGTGAGCCGATCCCCGACGGCTTGATCGAACGCATGCACGCCGCGCGGCGTTTCAACCAGGGTTACGAGACGGTGCGCTACTGCGCCAGCGCCTACGCCGACATGGCCGTGCACGCCTTGCCGCGCGCGGAGATTCCGCAGGACCTGAGCGCCTGGGAAGCGGCCGAACTGCAGCGGCTGGGGCTGCCCGACGGCGTCGGCATGAACCATCGGCTGGTGCATTTCCAGCACCTGTTCTCCAGCTCGGGTTATGCCGCCGGCTACTACGTCTACCTTTGGGCCGAGGTGCTGGACGCCGACGGCTACGAGGCCTTCAAGGAAGCCGGCGATCCCTTCGACCCGCGTGTCGCCGCGGCGCTGCGCCGCTTCATCTATGCCAGCGGCAACAGCCTGGAGCCGGGTGCCGCCTATGCGGCCTTCCGCGGCCGTGCGCCGGTGGTGGAGCCGTTGCTGCGCAAGCGCGGCCTGCTGGAAACGGTCGAATAAAGCTCAACATGGCGCGTCCTGCGCGCCGAAGATCGTGTCCAGCTTGCGCATGAAGGCGTGCAGGTCCAGCGGCTTGGTCCAGTAGTCGGCGAAGCCGGCCTGCAACGCACGCTGGATGTCCGCAGGCATGGCGTTGGCCGACAGCGCGATGCAGGGGATGGCGGCGGTGCTTTCGTCGTCGCGCAGCCGGCGCAGCACCTCGTGGCCGTCGATGTCGGGCAACTGCATGTCCACCAGGATCAGGTCAGGCCGGCTGCGCTGGGCCAGGCTCACGCCGCTGCGGCCATCGATGGCCGTGTGCAGTTGCAGGTCGGGACGCTGCGCCAGCAGCTCCTGCACGATCAGCAGGTTCACGCGGTTGTCCTCGATGTAGAGCAGCTGGCCGGGCCGCCCTGGCGTCGGCTGGGCCGGCGCGGCGGCCGTGGCGCTTGCGGTCGGCGCCGGCGCCACCGCCGCGAGCGTCGAGCCATCGGCCAGGCGCACCTCGAACACGCTGCCCTGCTCGGGCGTGCTGCGCGCCTGCACGCTGCCGCCCATGCGTTCGACCAGCGACTTGACGATGGCCAGGCCGATGCCGGTGCCCTCGATGCCTTCGCCTTCCAGGCCCAGCCGGTTGAAGGGCTCGAAGGCCTGCTGCAGCTGCGCCTCGCTCATGCCGCGCCCGGTGTCGCTGACGCTGAGCATGACGCCGTCGCCGTCAGCGCAGGGGCCGGCCTCGACCAGCACCTGGCCGCCTTCGCGGTTGTACTTGACGGCGTTGGTCAACAGGTTCAGCAGCACCTGGCGCAGCCGTGTCGCATCGCCGCTGGCCACGCCGGACAGCGCCGCGCTGCGCAGCCGGACCTTGCGCTGCCGCGCCTGGCCTTCGACCAAGGGCAGCGTCTCGGCCACCAGGTCCGCCAGCGGCACCGGCTGCGCGATGATGCGCATCTCGCCGCCTTCCAGGCTGGACAGGTCGAGCACATCGTCGATCAGCGACAGCAGGTGTCGGCCGGCGCCGTGGATCTGCTCCAGGCGGCGCTTGCGTGTGTCGGCGCTGGCGCGTTCACCATCGGCCAGCAGCAACTGCGCAAAGCCGAGCACCGCGTTGAGCGGCGTGCGCAGTTCATGGCTCATGCGCGCCAGGAACTGCGACTTGGCCTGGCTCTCGCGCTGCGCCAGCAGCTTCTCCTCGCGCGCGAGCTGCGCGTTGCGCGAGTCGGTGATGTCCCAGTTGACGCCGATGCGGCGCGTCGGCTGACCCCGCTCGTCGCGCACCGCGATCGAGCGCGACGCGATCAGGCGCCATTGACCATCGGGCCAGCGCACGCGGAACTCCAGGTGCGACAGGCGGCCTTCGAGCGTGGCCTGGGTCAGCTCGTGCAGCGTCGCTTCGCGGTCGTCGGGGTGCACCAGCGCCATGCGCTCGTCCACGCTCAGGGCCTGTGCGCGCGGCTGCAGCCCGCGCAGGCGCCACATCTGCTCGTCCCATTGCGCCCGGCCACTGGGGATGTCCTGCTCCCAGGTGCCCATGCCGGCGCCGCGCGTGGCCAGCGCAGCGCGCTCGCTGGCCTGGTGCAACGCGGCCTCGGCGGCGCGGCGCTCGGTCACGTCCATCAGCACGCCGAAAAAATCGTAGTGGCCAGGCTGGCCTTCGAGCCGCGAATAGCTCAACACATGGCGCGTCGCGCCATCGCTGCGCACGATGCGCAGCTCCTGCTCCAGGTTGGCCCCACCGCGCCGGACCCAGTCGGCGTAGCGCTGCCGCACCCCCTCGCGATCGGCCGGGTGCACGAAGCGCTGCAGCCATTCGCGCAGGGTCAGCGGCGCGGCGTCGGGCGCCAGCCCGTGCATCAGGAAGGTCTGCTCGCTCCAGCGCGGCGTCCTTGTATCGGCCTCGACGCACCAGTAGCCGATGCCGGCGGCCCGAGTCGTCAGTTCGAACTGGCGCATCAGCTCGGTCTGGCGTTTGCTGTTCTCGACACGTTCACTCAAGTCCAGCCCGACGCCCAGCACGGCCACCGGCTGGCCCTGCGCGTCGCGCTGCAGCATGCGGCGCGTGAGCATGTGGCGCCAGCTGCCGTCTGCGTGCTTGAAACGCGTCTCCACCTCCGCCGGCCGGCCACTGGCCAGCACCTGCTCCATGCCCTGGCGCAAGGCGTCCCGGTCGTCGGGGTGCACCATCGCGCGCACCTCCTGCGGGCTCAGCTCGGCGGCCACCTGGGGCATGCCGAGCAGGTCGAAGGCCTTGTCGCTGAAGCTCACGCGCTCGGTGCGCAGGTCGTGCCTGAAGACCACGATGTGCGCCAGCTCCAGCGCCAGGCTGAGTTGCTCCGTGGTTTCGGCATGGGCTCGTGCCAGCGCCCAGGCCTCGCTGTCGTCCACGACGATGCCGAGCACGCGCTCGGGCAGACCGCTGTCACCGTTCTTGACCACCCACTGCGAATGCACCTGTCGCACCACGCCATCGGCCGCGAGCACCCGGTAGCGGTGCGAGTAGCTGCCCGCCTGGCGGATCGAATGACGAAAGGCCTGGCTCAGTGCGGCGCGGTCCTCGGCCACGATCGATTGAGCGGCACGCTCGAAATCCGGCGTGTCCTCGTCTTCGGGCAGGCCCCAGACGCGCAGCATGTGGCGGTCCCAGCGGCCCTGCAGCGACTGCGGGTCGCGTTCCCACACGCCGAGCCGGCCGAAATCCTGTGCCACGTCCAGCAGCTCGGCCAGGCGCTTGGCCTCGGCCGCCTGGCGGTGCAACTCGTCCACCGCCTGCCAGTGCAGGGCACGCCGGCCATCGGGCAGCATGCTCAAGCGCGCGCGCCACCAACTGCCGCTGTGGCCACCGATGCGCATGTCCGGCAGCTGGCCGTTGCGGCCTTCGCGCAGTGCCTGGTCCAGCAGCACGGTGTCTGCCTGCGACAGCGCCAGCAGCAACGCCAGCGACTGGCCGCGGCCTTGCGCTGGCGCGCCACCGCACAGGTCGAGCAGTACACGATTGCACCAGTCGATGTGTCCCTGCGGGTCGCACAGCGCGATGGCACAGACACTGTGCTGCAGCAAGGCCATCGCGGCGGCGGCATCGAGGCCCTGCGCGGCACCCGCACGGGTCGCATCAGGCTGGGTTTCGACGCGATCCGACATGCTGCAGTGGGTCCGAGCTAAAGATGCAGTCTAGGGGATGCCGCATGTGCCGCGGCCGGCCCGCGCGGCGGCCTCGGCGCAGCGTGGAGAATGCACGCACCTTCAGTGCCCGCCGGGCAGCAAGTGGGAGCGGGTGCATGGGAAGTCTTGCGCAGGGCCTTGCCGTCGCCGGTGCACGGCTCGGTCATCGGCATCGAGGTGGTGGTCGGCCAGGCGGTGGCCGCCGGGCAGACGCTGTTGTTGCTCGAAGCCATGAAGATGGAGGTGCCCCTGCAGGCGCCGGTGTCGGGCATCGTGCGCGCCATCGCCGCGGCGGTGGGCGACGTGGTCGACGAGGGCAGCACGCTGGTCGAAGCTGGAGCCGGGCGACGGCCCGCCGACTGCGCCACCGGCCGCGCCGCCGCCTGATCCGAGCGTGCCGCGCGCCGATCTCGAGGCCGTGCTCGAGCGACGTGCGCTGCTCGAAGATGCATCTCGCCCCGACGCCGTGGCACGGCGGCACGCACAAGGCGGACGCACTGCGCGCGACAACGTCAACGATCTGCTCGATGCCGGCAGCCTGCTGGAGTACGGCGCCTATGCGGTGGCGGCCCAGCGCAGCCGCCGCAGCCTCGACGACCTGCAGCGCAACACGCCGGCCGATGGCTTGATCACCGGCATCGGCAGCGTCAATGCGGGCCTGTTCGGGCCTGAGCGCGCACGCTGCGCGGTCATGGCCTACGACTACACCGTGCTGGCCGGGACACAGGGCTTCTTCAACCACCGCAAGAGCGATCGCTTGCTGGAGGTCTGCGAACAGCAGCACCTGCCGCTGGTGCTGTTTGCCGAAGGCGGCGGCGGGCGGCCCGGCGATGTCGATTCGATCACCGTCGCCGGCTTGCACTGCACCACCTTCCAGCGTTTTGCGCGGCTGAGCGGCCAGGTGCCGGTGGTCGGCATCGTGCATGGGCGCTGTTTTGCCGGCAATGCCGCGCTGCTGGGTTGCTGCGACCTCATCATCGCGACGGACAGTGCCAGCATCGGCATGGGCGGTCCGGCGATGATCGAAGGCGGCGGCCTGGGCCGCGTGCCTGCCGATGAGGTCGGCCCGGTGAGCGTGCAGTCGCCCAACGGCGTGATCGATTTGCGCGTGGCCGACGAGGCCGCGGCAGTGGCGGCGGCCAAGCGCTACCTGGGCTACTTCCAGGGCGCGTTGGACGCGAACACGCAAGCCGGCGGCGAGGCGCTGTCGCTGCGCCTGGCGCTGCCGGAAAACCGCAACGCGCTGTATGACCCGCGCGCCATCATCGACACGGTGATGGACCAGGGCAGCGTGCTGGAGCTGCGCCGCGAATTCGGCGTCGGCGTGATCACCGCGCTGGCACGCATCGGTGGCAAGGCGGTGGCGGTGGCGGCGAGCCAGCCGCGCCACCTGGGTGGCGCGCTCGACGCGCCGGCCTGCGACAAGCTTGCGCGTTTCATGCAACTGGCCGATGCCTTCGGACTGCCGCTCATCACCTTCGTCGACACGCCCGGCTTCATGGTCGGGCCCGACAGCGAGAAGACGGCGATGGTGCGCCGCGCCGGGCGGCTGTTCGTCACCGCCGCGTCGCTGCGCATTCCGGTGTTCAGCGTGATGCTGCGGCGTGGTTATGGCCTGGGTGCGATGGCGCTGACGGCCGGGCATTTCCATGCGCCGGTCGCCATCGCGGCGTGGCCCAGCGGGGAGTTCGGCCCGATGGGCATCGAGGGCTCGGTGCGCCTGGGTTTCCGCAAGGAACTGGAGGCGGCCGCACCCGAGGCACGCGAGGCCTTGTTCCAACAGTTGGTGGCCGAGGCCATCGCCAAGGGCCAGGCGCTGAACATGGCCAGCCACCTGGAAATCGACGATGTCATCGACCCGGCCGAAACACGCGACTGGCTGCAGCGCGGGCTGAACTCGGTGGCCGGCCAGCCGCTGGCACCGCGGCGCGGTTTTGTCGATGCCTGGTAGCACACTACACGCATCACGACGGAGACAACGATGTTCAATACCGCCATCGCCGGCAGCCTGCCCAAACCCGACTGGCTGGCCGAAACCGGCAAGCTGTGGCCGAAGTGGCAGGGCGAGGGCGCCGCGCTGCAGCAGCACAAGCTCGATGCCACGCTGCTGTGGATCAAGGCGCAGGAGGACGCCGGGCTCGATGTCATCGGCGACGGCGAGATGAGCCGCCAGCACTTCGTGCACGGCTTCCTGGAGCAGGTCGAGGGCATCGACTTCGAGCACAAGGTCGAGATGGGCATCCGCGCCGACCGCTACAAGGCGATGGTGCCGCAGGTGGTGTCTGCGCTGAAGCTGAAGGGCCGCGTGCACGCCACCGAAGCGCGCTTCCTGCGCGCGCACACCACGCGCAAGATCAAGTTCACGCTGCCCGGCCCGATGACCATCGTCGACACCGTGGCCGACCGCTTCTATGGCGACCGCGTCAAGCTGGCGATGGCCTTCGCCGAACTGCTGAACGTCGAGGCGCTGGCGCTGCAGGCCGACGGCGTGGACATCGTGCAGTTCGACGAGCCGGCCTTCAACGTCTACATGGACGAGGTCAACACCTGGGGCATCGCCGCGCTGGAACGTGCGGCGCGCGGGCTGACCTGCACGACGGCGGTGCACATCTGCTACGGCTACGGCATCCAGGCCAACATCGACTGGAAACAGCACGCTCGGCGACGAATGGCGCCAGTACGAGCAGATCCTGCCGGCGCTGGCGCGAAGTTCGATCCAGCAGGTCAGCCTGGAATGCGTGAACTCGCATGTGCCGCCGCAGCTGATGGGCCTGCTGAAGGGCAAGGACGTGATGGTCGGCGTCATCGACGTGGCCAGCGACACGGTGGAAACACCCGAGCAGGTGGCCGACACCATCGGCATGGCCCTGCAGTTCGTGCCGAAGCAGCACCTGATCGCCTGCACCAACTGCGGCATGGCGCCGATGAAGCGCGAGCTGGCGATGCAAAAGCTCGACGCACTCGGCAAAGGCGCCGCGCTGGCGCGCCAGCGCTACGGAGCAAAGTGATGCGAGATCGCTGGATTGCATGGCTGCTGGCGGCCGCCCTGTGCGGCCCGGCACTGGCACAGGGCCCGAAACCTGCACCGGCGGCGCAGGCGGCAGCACCCGCCGACATGAACGTGTTGAAGGGCAGCTGGGTGCGCCCCGACGGCGGCTACGTCATCCAGATCAAGGGCATCGCCGCGGATGGCACGCTCGACGCGATGTACTTCAACCCCACGCCGCTGCCCTTCGCGCTGGCGAGGGCCGCGCAGGATGGCGCGATGCTGCGCGTGTCGCTGGAGTTGCGCGCCGGGGGTTACGCTGGCTCGACCTACGAGCTGGCCTACGACTCAGGCACCGACCGGCTCAAGGGCGTGTACTACCAGGCCGTCGCCAAGCAGCGCTTCGAAGTCGCGTTTGCGCGCAAGTAGGTGCCCATCCACGAGGGGAGAGCGTCATGAAGCACGGGTGCCCCATGAGCGGCTGGTCCGCCAAGCTCAAGGAGGAGTTCTACGCGGTGATTCCACCCACCGTGTTCTTCTTCGTCGCGCTGCACATCGTCGCCTTCATCCGCATGCTGATGGCGCGGGAGATGAACCTGTCGCTCGCGGCCTCGAGCTCGGTGTTGGTGGCGTCGCTGATCCTGGGCAAATCGGTGCTCATCGCCGACATGCTGCCCTTCATCAACCGCTTTCCGCAAAGGCCCCTGGCCTTCAACGTCACGTGGAAGACCGCCATCTATCTGCTGGTGGCGGCGCTGGTGCACTACCTGGAGCGGCTGATCGACTTTTCGCGCCAAGCGGGCGGGCTGGTCGCCGGCAATCAGAAGTTGCTCGCCGAGATGTCTGGGCGCATTTCTGGGTGGTGCAGATCGTGCTGCTGGTGCTGATCCTGATGTACTGCACGATGCGCGAGCTGGTGCGCGCCATCGGCAAGGACAAGGTGCGGCGCATGTTCTTCGGGCCGCTGCCGCTGCCGACGCCTTGACCGGAGCGACCATGCGCGCTGCGCCGTCAGGATCACCGCATCAGCTTGGCGCTGCCTTGGCGCTTGCAAAGCGTCGATGGCTTCTTGCGTGCTGCGCGGCCCTGTGCGGGCTGGTGCTCGCGCTGCCGGCATTCGCAGCCGCGGGCCCATCCATCCTCGTCATCTATGCCAACAACCGACTGCTGCCCGGTACCGTCGCCTTCGACCGCGGTTTGCGCGACGCGATGGCCGGCTCGTCGCACGGCCCGGTGCAGGTGTTTTCGGAGTTCCTCGACATTCCCTACTTCACCGGTGCGGCCCACGAAGACACGGTGGCGAGCTACATCCACGCCAAGTACGCGGCGCGCCCGCCGCGGGCGATCGTCGTCGTCAACGACGGTGGCGTCGACTTCATCCTGCGCAACCGCGGCCGCCTGTTCCCCGCTGCGCCGATCGTGCACGCCGTGGTGTCGAAGGCGTTCCTGCAGTCGCTGCCGGCACCGCCTGCGGACATGGTCGGCGTGCCGATGGAGTACGACTTTGTCGGCACCATCGAGCTGGCATTGCGCCTGCACCCGCAGGCCCGCCGCTTGCTGGTCGTGACCGGTGCCTCGCAGCGTGATCGCGGCTGGGAAGCGCGGCTGCGCCGCGAGGCGCCAGAAGCCGTTGCGGCGCGCGGCGTCGATATCGAGTTCCTGGCGGGCATGCCGACACCGGCGCTGCTGCAGCGCCTGGGCGCGCTGGATGCGCAGACCGTGGTCTTCACGCCCGGCTTCTACGAAGACGGCGCGGGCCGCGTGCTCAACCCGGCCGAATCGGCCGCGCTGATGGCAGGCGCCTCGAGCGCGCCCGTCTATGGCTCGCTGGAGACGTTCGTTGGCAGCGGCGTGGTCGGCGGGCGCTCGCCCAGCTTCGAAGGCATGGGACGGCAGGCGGCAAAGAGCGTCGATGCGTTGCTTGCTGGCGCCGCGCCGTCGTCACTCGACATGCCCAAGGCAACCCCCAACCTGTTGCGCATCGACTGGCGCCAGGTGCAGCGCTGGGGCATCGACGAGCGCGATATCCCGGCCGATGCGGTGCTGCAATTCAAGACGCCCACCTTGTGGCAGGCCTACCGCAACGAGGTGCTGATCGCCGTCGCTGTGGTGCTGCTGCAGGCCGCGCTGATCTTCGCGCTGCTTTTCGAGCGCCGCCGCCGCCACGCGGCCGAGGGGGCGGTGCAGAAGCAGCGCACCGAACTCGCGCATGCCTCGCGCCTGGCGGTGGCCGGCGAGCTGACGGCGTCGATCGCGCACGAGATCAACCAGCCGCTGGGTGCGATCCTGGCCAGCGCCGATGCCGCCGAACTGCTGCTGCAATCCGGCACCGACCGGCGCGACGACCTGCTGCGCATCGTCACGCGCATCCGCCGCGACGACCTGCGCGCCAGCGACGTGATCCAGCGGCTGCGTTCGCTGCTGGCCAAGCACGAGCCCGAGCGGCAGCGCTTCGACCTGAACGTGGCGCTGGCCGACGTCGCGGCGCTGCTGAGCGGGCAGGCGCGGCAACGGCAGGTGGTGCTGGACATCCGGCCCGCGCGCGGAGCCCGCCTTCATCGATGGCGATCCGGTGCAGATCCAGCAGGTGCTGATCAACCTGGTGCTCAACGCCATGGACGCGGTGGCGGGCCGGCCCGAGGCCCAGCGCGTGGTCAGCGTTGTCGCTCGAAGCGCAGGCCGACAGCGTCATCATCACGGTCCGCGACCGCGGCCACCGGCATCGCCGCGGAACACTTGCCGCGGCTCTTCGATTCCTTCTTCAGCACCAAGCAAAAGGGCATGGGCCTGGGCTTGTCGATCGCCCGCACCATCGTCGAGGCCCATGGCGGGACCATCCGCGCCGAGAACGGCCCCGGCGAAGGCGCGCTGTTCCATGTCGAACTGCCGACGCGCGCGCACGCACCCGCACGCGCAGGCTGCCGTACCGGTGCCGACATGAACCCGGGCGCGTTGATCCATGTCGTCGACGACGACGAGTCGTTGCGCGAGTCGCTGCTCGACCTGCTGCGTGCCGCCGGCTTCGAGGCGCGCGGCTACGCCTCGACCGGCGAATTCCTGCTGGACCCGCTGCCCGACCGGCCGGGTTGCGTGCTGCTGGATGTGCGCATGCCGGGCCCGTCGGGCCTGGAGTTGCAGGCTGCGTTGCAGCGCCAGGGCGTGGCGCTGCCGGTGGTCTTCATGACCGGGCATGCCGACGTGGCGAGCAGCGTGCGCGCGATGAAGGCCGGCGCGGTCGACTTCCTGGAAAAACCCGTCGCGCGCGAGACGCTGTTCGGCGCCTTGCAGCAGGCGCTGGCGCGCGATGCCGCACAACGCGCGCTGCGCGCCGAGGCGCAGCGGCACGATCAGCGCCTGGCCGTGCTGACGGCGCGCGAGCGCGAAGTCTTCGACCGTGTGGTCGCCGGCCGGCTGAACAAGCAGATTGCCGACGAACTGGGCATCAGCCTGCGCACCGTCAAGGCGCATCGCGCGCTGGTGATGGAAAAGCTCGGCGTGGTCAACGCGGCCGAGCTGGGCCGCTTTGCGGCAGGGCGGGGTTGAGGGCGACCCGGCCCATTCACGGCCGCAATGACGAGACCAGCGCCGGCAGGCAGCGGTCCAGTTCCGCGGCAAGGTCTGCCGGGGCGCCCTTGCCGATGCAGTCCAGCGCCGCCCACAGGCGCGTGCGTTGTGCTTCGGCCCACTCGGCCTTGCACTGAAGCGTGCGCGTCGATGCCGCGCTGCCGCCCGCTCCGCTGAGTCGAATCGCCTGAACCGGCTTTGCCGCGGCAAACAGGCCTTGTGGCTCCACGGAGGTACATTGAAAGCCCGCCGGCAAACGAGGATGGAAAGATGTCCACTGAACCCACGCTCAAGGGTCCTGCTTCCTACTTTCCGTCGATCGAGAAGACGTACGGAAAGCCCATCAACCACTGGTTCGAGGTTGTAAAGAAGGCTGGGCCACTGAAGCACATGGAACTCGTGAGCATCCTGAAGAGTGAGCACAAGATGGGTCACGGTCATGCCAACGCCGTTGTTGCCTACGTGCTTGCCAAGAAGTAGGGTCCGCAGCGCCGTGAGCAAAGTATGCCTGGCGATCGTGGTTGCATCGGCGCTGTGCGGTTGCAGTTCAAAGGAGCTCTACGCTGCGGGCCAGGGCTGGCAGCGCCAAGAGTGCAACAAGATCATCGACAACCAAGAACGAAGCCGCTGCATGGCGGGAGCGACCCGTTCGTACGACGAATACAAGCGCGAGGCCGACGGCAGCAAGAGCAAGTGAGGCCACAGTCACTCGACTCCCGCAGTCGCCTTACTCAGCTACAGGAATCGGGCTGCGGTGTCCAGCCACCCCGGGGGTCAGCGACGCACGTCGGCGGCGGTACATCCTGAGTGCCGTACAGATTCAGCCAAGCAGCCGCGACATCAGGCGCGCGAGCAGTCCTGGCTCGACCAGCGCGACGAAAGCGATGCCGGCAAGCGCGCCCGCCAGATGCGCATCGTGGTTGATGCGGCCGCGCGCTTGCCGCGACGCCCACCAGGTGAATGCGAGGTACAGCACCGCGAACAGCGGCGCCGGGATCGGCACGGGGATAGGCAGGATGAAGATCGACGAGCTTGGGTGGTAGAGGATCGACGCGAAGAGCACGGCCAGGATCGCGCCGGACGCGCCGAGGGTGCGGTACTCAGGCTCGCGATGGTGGTTGACCCAGGTGCCCAGCGCGCTGGCGAACAGGCCGACCGCATACAGCGCGGCGAACTGCGCGCTGCCCATCGTGCGCTCGAGCGAGAAGCCGAACGCCCAGAACGTGAAGCCGTTGAAGAACAGATGTCCCAGGTCGGCATGCAGGAAGGCGCTGGTGACCGGCGTCGCCCACGCGCGCCGCGGCAGCAGCCAGTAGGGCCGGAAGACGCCGCGCTCGATCATCCAGGGGGCCGCGTACAACGCAAGAAGGCTGGCGCCGACGAAGGTGGCCATGATCAGCGAGGCGACGGGTGCAGAGGCGATGAAGTCGGGCATCGGGATTGGTCAATTCACGCGGGCGACGACCGGGCACGGCCGTCAGCGAGGGTTGAGGAATTGTGACGGCCTCGACCCTGTACCAAAGTGCAGCCGCGCTGCACCTCATGCCGATAGGCAACACGCGTCGCGCCCGCGACCATGCGCTCGCTGGTTCAGGGATGGGTCAGAAGAACGCACAGGCGAGGCGAAAGGTCCGTCATGCCGCTCGGCTCGCAACTCAAGGTACTCGTGGTCGAGGACGACGAAGGCATGCGCGAAGCCATCGAATCATTGCTGGACGCCGCGGGCATCGCATCAGTCAGCTACGCCTCGGCCGAAGCGCTGCTCGACAGCGGCGCGGTCGGCGGCGCGGCCTGCGTGGTCACCGACCTGAAGCTGCCGGGCATGTCGGGGCTGCAGTTGCTGGACACGCTGAACCTGCGCGGGCCGCATCCGCCGCTGATCCTGATCACCGCGCACGACTCGCCTGCGGTGCGCAGCGAGGCTGCGTCGCACGGCGCGGCGGCCTTTCTGGCCAAGCCCTTCCTGGGCAGCGCGCTGCTGGCCGCGATCGACGCGGCCGTCTGATCGGACACACCTGCTCGAATAACGACATCGAAGGAGGACGACTCATGACATCGCAGTCCCTACGCGGCGCCATCGCTGCAACGCATCACGGCTTTCGTCGCGGCCGGCCTGTGGGCCGCCGCACCCGCCGTGGCGCAGGTGGTCACCGGCACGCTGGGTTCGCCCAGCGCCACGACCACGATTCCCGGCAACCAGATCCCGGCGCCGGAGCCCAAGTTCGGCGGCACGATCACCGAAAACGCCAAGACCTCCAAGCCGTGGTGGCCGCCCACCATCGCGCCGCGCAAGGGTGCGCCGAACGTCCTGCTGATCATGACCGACGACCAGGGTTACGGCGTCAGCGGCACCTTCGGCGGCGTCGTGCCGACGCCGGCGCTGGACCGCATCGCCAAGACCGGCCTGCGCTACACGCAGTTCCATTCCACCTCGCTGTGCTCGCCCACGCGCGCGGCGGTGATCACCGGGCGCAACCACCACTCCGGCGGCTTCGGCGTGATCACCGAGCTGTCCACCGGCTTCCCCGGCTACGACTCGATCATCGGCAAGGACAACGCCACCATCGGCCGCGTGCTCAAGGACAACGGCTATCGCCACCTCGTGGTTCGGCAAGAACCACAACACGCCGGCCTTCCAGTACAGCGTGGCCGGCCCCTTCGACCAATGGCCGTCGGGCATGGGCTTCGACTACTTCTACGGCTTCATGGGCGGCGAGACCGACCAGTGGACAGCCCTACCTGTTCCAGAACAACCGGCAGATCTTCCCGTGGATCGGCAAGCCCGGCTACAACCTGATCACCGACATGGCGGACGAGGCCATCAAGTACATGAACGCAGCTGCAGGCCTCTGCGCCGGAGCAGCCCTTCTTCCTGTACTACGTGCCCGGCGGCACGCATTCGCCGCACCAGCCGAAGCCGGAGTTCGTGACGCCGTTCAAGGGCAAGTTCGACAAGGGCTGGAATGCGCTGCGCGACGAGATCTTCGCCAACCAGAAGCGCCTGGGCGTGATTCCGGCCAACGCCAAGCTGACCGAATGGCCCGACAGCCTGCCGAAGTGGGACACGCTGTCGGCCGACCAGAAGAAGCTGTTCGCGCGCCAGGCCGAAGTCTTTGCCGGCTACGCCGCCTACACCGATTACGAGATCGGCCGCGTCATCCAGCAGGTCGAAGACCTGGGCAAGCTCGACAACACGCTGATCATCTACATCGTCGGCGACAACGGCACCAGCCCCGAAGGCACGCTGTCCGGCACGCCGAACCAGTGGACCTCGTACAACGGCATTCTCGATTTCCCGATTGCCGAGCAACTGAAGTTCTACGACGCCTGGGGCTCGGCCGACAGCTACCCGCACATGGCGGTGGCCTGGTCGTGGGCCTTCGACACGCCCTTCAAGTGGACCAAGCAGATCGGCTCGCACTTCGGCGGCACGCGCCAGGGCATGGCGATGTCGTGGCCGGCGAAGATCAAGGACGCGGGTGGCGTGCGCTCGCCAGTTCCACCACGTCATCGACATCGTGCCGACCATCCTGGAAGCCACCGGCGTCGCGACGCCGGACCTGGTCGACGGCATCAAGCAAAAGCCGATGGAAGGCGTGAGCATGGCCTACACCTTCGACAAGGCCAACACCAACGCGGCTTCGACGCGCAAGACGCAGTACTTCGAGATGATCGCCAACCGCGGCATCTACCACGAGGGCTGGTACGCCGCGACGACGCCGCCGCACGGGCCGTGGATCCTGAACGCGCCGCTGCCCGCGCCGAAGGACTACAAGTGGGAGCTGTACAACATCACCGAGGACTATTCGCAGGCCGATGACCTGGCGGCGAAGATGCCTGAGAAGCTAAAGCAGATGCAGGCGGTGTTCGACCAGGAAGCCGCCAAGTACCAGGTGCTGCCGCTGAACAACGACACTTTTGCTCGCGCGCTGGCGCCGCGGCCCAGCGCCACGGCCGGCAAGATCGGTGTTCAGCTACGTGGGTGTCAACGCCGGCATCCCGGTGGCGAACGCACCGAACATCCTGGGCCGCTCGTACACGGTGTCGGCCGACGTGGTCGTGCCGCAAGGCGGCGGCAACGGCATGCTCGCCACCCTGGGCGGGCGCTGGGGCGGCTGGGGGTTGTACCTGCTGAACGGCAAGCCGGTGTTCAACTACAACATGCTCATCCTGGCGCAGTACCAATGGGTCGGCCAGGAGGCGCTGACGCCGGGCAAGCACAACATCGTCTTCGAGTACACCTATGACGGCCCCGGCATCGCCAAGGGCGGCAGCGGCGTGCTCAAGGTCGACGGCAAGGTGGTGGCCACCGGCAAGCAGGCGAACTCGATCTCGTTCCTGCAAGTCGCCGACGAGACCTTCGACATCGGCATCGACACGCGCAGCGGCGTCAACGACAAGGACTACAAGGTGCCGTTCGCCTTCAACGGCACGATCGACAAGCTGACGATCACGCTCGGTGCGCCGCAGTTGACGGCGGCGGACCAGCAGCGCGCAGCGCAGGCGGTGGCCAACGCGTCGGATTAGGGCGGCTGTGGCCGGCGCCTGCACAATCCGCAGGCGTCTTGCCGCTGGCGACGTTGTCGGCGCCATCCACAGATGCATCGAACAGGGAGTCACGGCATGAACAGACCACAGCTTCGTGAGAAGCCTCGTGCTTGCGGCGGGCTGCATCGCCGGCACTGCGCGTTTGCGCAGGCACAGGCGCGCGCAACCGGCCGACCCATGGCCGCGGCAGATCGCGCTGTCCAACGCGGCGGTCGACGATCTACCAACCGCAGGTCGAGTCCTGGGACGGCAACCAGATCAACGTGCGCGCCGCGGTGTCCATCAAGCCTGCGGGCGCACAGGGGCCGAGCTTCGGCGCGGTCTTCGCCACCGCGCGCACCGAGGTCGATCGCGTGGCGCGCACGGTGGTCTTCAACGATCTGCAGATCACGAAGAGCAACTTCCCGACGCTGCCCGACCAGGGCGCGGCCTACGCCGCCGAGCTGAAGGCGAAGATGGGCGCGGCCACACGCACCATCTCGCTGGACCGGGTGGAGGCTTCGCTGAAGGCGGCCGGCGTGAAGGCGCCGAGCTTCCCGGTGAAGAACGATCCGCCGCGCGTCATCGTCAGCAACACGCCGGCCATCCTGGTGCCGATCGACGGCGCGCCGGTGATCAAGGCGCTGCCCGACGACACACGCTTCAAGCGCGTCATCAACACGCGTGCGCTGATGCTGCAAGGCGGCCTGGGCGACAGCTGGTACCTGCATGTGTACGACGGCTGGCTGTCCGCGAGTTCGCTCGACGGCCCATGGACCAAGGCCAATCGCACGCCGATCGGCATGGACGACGTGGCCAAGAAGCTGGCGGCCAGCGGCATCGTCGACATGCTCAGCGGCGGTCCGAACGCCAACCCGAAGCCGTCGCTGGCGAACGGCGTGCCGACCATCTACACCAGCCAGGTGCCGACCGAGCTGATCGTCTTCAAGGGCAACCCCAATTTCGTGCCCGTCGCCGGCACGCTGCTGTGGGCCAGCAACAGCAGCACCGACGTGTTCATCGACACGACCACGAACGACTACTTCGTGCTGCTGTCCGGCCGCTGGTTCCGCGCCGCCGGCACCAACGGGCCGTGGAGCTTCGTGCCCGCCAACGCCTTGCCGCCGGACTTTGCGCACATCCCCACCAACACGCCGGCGGCGGTGGTGCTGGCCGCGGTGGCCGGCACGCCGCAGGCGCAGGAGGCGGTCATCGCCAATTCGATTCCGCAGACCGCCACGGTGCCGCTGGCGGGCGGGCCGAGCTTCGTGCCGAGCTTCGACGGCCCGCCGCAGTTCCAGCCGATCGCGGAGACGCCGCTGTCGGTGACCACGAATGCGTCGGTGCCGATCATCCAGGTCGACCCGGGCAACTACTTCGCGGTCAGTTCGGGCGTGTGGTTCACCGCGCCGGCCGTCACCGGCCCGTGGCGCGTGGCGACGAGCGTGCCGAACGTGATCTACACCATCCCGCCTTCGTCGGTGGCGCACTTCGTCACCTACGTGCGCATCTACGGCGCGACGCCGGAAGTGGTGTACGTCGGCTACACACCCGGCTACATGGGCACGGTCGTCGGGCCCTACGGCACGGTGGTCTACGGCACCGGCTACACCTATGCGCCGTGGGTCGGCTCGGTCTGGTACCCGCCGCCCTACACCTACGGCGTGGCGGCGGTGCCGGTGTACAACCCGGCCGTCGGCTTCACCTACGGCTTTGCGGTGGGCCTGGCCACTGCCGCCTGGGTCACGCCGTACTACGGCGCGGCCTACCACCCCTACGCCTGCTGCGGCAGCGCCACCGCCAGCGTGTACGGCCAGTACGGCAACACCGCGTACTCGGGCACGAAGACGGCCTATGCCGGCGGCGGCGTGGCGGGTGTGTCGGGCAGCGGCAGCTACTACAACAAGTCCACCGGCGGATCGGGAAACTACGCCACCAACAAGAGCTACAACGCCAACACCGGCGTGGCCAAGCAGAGCGGGGCGGTCAGCGGCAGCACCGGTGCGGGCGGCAGCTACAACGCGGCCGCCGGCCGCAGCTACAACACCGAAACCGGCCAGCGCTCGTACGCGTCGACGGGCTCGGCCACCGGCGCCGGCGGCAGCAGCATCGACCACACCGGCGCGACCACGGCCGGCCCGCAGGGCTACGACCACACCGGCTCGACCACCACCACCAACGCCAAGACGGGCGAGACGAAAACCTGGGGCGGCGGCAGCCCTTCGTCGGAAGGCTCACGCTTCAGCGGTTTTTCGCGCGGCGGCGAGGGTGGCGGCGGCTTCCGTGGCGGCGGTGGAGGCTTTGGCGGTCGGCGCTGAGTGCAGCGACGACGGCCGGGGCTTGTGGATCAGGCCAGTGCTGCCGGCCTGGGCCTGTTCGTCAGTCAAGCCAGCGCGGCCTTGATCGAGTCGATGGCGACCTGTTCATCGGCGCTTACCAGCGTACCGCCGATGCCTAGGAAGCCGCCTTCCTTGGCCGCTTCGGCGGTGGCTTGCGCCACCGACAGGATGGTCGCCTTGTAGGCCGGCAGTTCGGCCGGCGATTTGGCCGCTACTGCGGCGGCGCCGGATTTGACGAGATCGATGAGCTTGCCCTTGGTCGGGGCCAGCGTCTTCAGCTGCTTCATCATGTCGGCGTTGAGGCCGCCGCCGAAGGCCGCTGCCAGCATCGACGACGGCTCGGCGCGGCCGGCGGCCTCGATCAATGCCTTGCCGGCTGCCTGCGCTTCCTTGATCGAGCCCAAGGGTCCGGACAGGTCGGATGTCGCCACTGCGAACATCGCCGCCACCGGCGCGCTGGTCACCTGGGCCCAGTCGGCGCCGTAGGAGGCCACCGTCGCCGCCGCCCGGTCGCCGGCCTGCGTGGCCGCGGACGCCAAGGCCAGGCTTTCGCTGCGCGCCGGGTCGGCCGTCACCTCGGCCTGCTCCTTGCTCAACAGGGCGGAGAGACCGGAGGCATCGAGGTTCTGCGACTTGACGAGTTTGGACACCGCGCCCATCAGCATCGGCACGGCCATGCCGAGCAGGGGCGCGACGTTGAAGCCGAGAGCCTTGGACAAGGACGCGCTGACCGCATTGCTGCCAGCGCCGAGCAGTGATTGGACTGGGTTGCCGCCGGCTGCGTCAGCGCTGCCGCCTCCCATCAGGCCGCTCAACATGCTGCCGACGTTGCCGAACATGCCGCCACCGTCCGGCGGCAGCATCTTCATCAGCGAATCCGCGCCGCCTGGGCCGTTGCTCATCTTCGACATGCCCATCAGCGCCAGCGGGCCGATGGCGCCGAGGCCCTTGCCGATGGCCGAGCTGTCGGTGCCCAGGGCCTTGCCGAGCTGGCCGAGCACACTGGGGCTGAATGATGAGGACAAGGATTCGAGGATCGAGGACATGGGCGGACTCCTGCGACAGGTGGATGAAGGGACGCCGCTTTTCGGCGATAGCGCGACGCGCGTCAATCCCTACCGCTGCTGAACAGGTCCGGCGTGCCGGCCGGATCGGCCCCTTCGATGAGCAGCAGGCGCAGCTTGGTCCTGAGGCCACCGTGCGCGGAAAAACCGCCCGACTTGCCACCCGCGGCCAGCACCCGGTGGCACGGCACCACGGGCGCAAAGGGGTTGCGCCCGAGCGCCTGGCCCACCGCACGCGCCAGGCTGCGATCGCCGAGCTGTTGCGCGATGTCGCCGTAGCTCAATGTCGAGCCTGGCGGAATGCGGCGCGCGATGTCGTACACGCGGCGGTGCAGTTCGGGCACACCCTGCATGTCCAGGCGCACGGCCGACAGGTCGACGCGCTCGCCGGCCAGCAGTGCGCGAATGCCGTCGATGGCACGCTGCATCTCGGGCGGCGGCATCATCGGCAGCGCGTCCGGCACGCGCCGCTGCAGCCGTGTGCAAGGTGTGCTGCGCATCGCCGTGCGGCAACTGCAGCGCACACACGCCGGCAGCGCCCCAGGCGATGGCACAAGGCCCGAGAGCGGTGTCGAAGACCTCGATGCCGCGTGTGTTCATGTCCTCAACCCTTGGCTTGTGAACCCGTTCTGCCGCGGCGTGTGCATGCCGATGCGTTTGTTGGGGGGCCATCGCGCTGACGGGCTCACGGCCTGGGGCGGAATCGTAAGCGGCTTGCGCCGAGGGTTTGCCATATGTGCGACGCGCCTCGGCGGTGAGTATTGTTCGCTGCCACCGAACCCACCCGGAGACAAACATGAGAATCCCGCACCTGAAGACGCTGCTCGCCGTCGGCATGATCGCACTCGCCGGCTCGGCACTGGCGCAGACCAAGCTGAAGTTCGCGCACGTCTACGAGACCTCGGAGCCGTACCACACGGTCGCGCTGTGGGCCGCCGAGGAGATCAAGAAGCAGACCAACGGGCGCTACGAGATCCAGGTCTTCCCGGCCTCGCAGCTGGGCAAGGAAACCGACATCAACCAGGGCCTGACCCTGGGCACGGTGGACATCATCTACACCGGCCAGGCCTTTGCCGCGCGCACCTTGCCGGCCATTGCCATCGGCGGTGTGCCCTTCATGTTCCGCGACTTCGATCACTGGAAGAAGTATGCCGACAGCGACGTGCTGCGCGGCCTGATGGACGCGTACCACAAGAAGGGCGGCAACAAGCCGCTGGCCGTGACCTATTACGGCGTGCGCCACACGACGGCCAACAAGGCCATCAACAAGCCCGAGGACATGGCCGGCATGAAGCTGCGCGTGCCCGACGCGCCGCTGTACGTGATGTACCCGCGCGGCGTCGGCGCCAATGCCACGCCGATTGCCTTTGCCGAGGTCTACCTGGCGCTGCAGAGCAAGACCGTCGACGGGCAGGAGAACCCGCTGCCGACGATCGAGGCGAAGAAGTTCTACGAGGTGCAGTCGCACATCAACCTCACCGGCCATATCACCGAGATGCTGCTCACCATCGTCAGCGGGCAGACCTGGAACAAGATGTCCGACGCCGACAAGAAGGTCTTCGAAACCGTGCTCAAGCAGGCCGGGGCCAAGGCCACCGACGAGATTGCCGCGTCCGAGGCCAAGCTGGTCGACGACTTCACCACCAAGTACAAGAAGACGGTGGTCAAGTCCGATCGCGCCGCCTTCGCCAAGGTCTTCCAGAAGGAGCACCTGGGCGCATCGGCGACATGGGACAAGTCGGTCTACGACCAGGTGCAGGCGCTGAAGTAGGGCGGCCAGCGCAGCGGCCGGCATGGATGCCACCCCCGACCAGAAGATCCTCGGCGACGACGGTGAATTCCACGCCACCGACGAGGCGGTGGACCTGTCCACCACCACCGTCGAGGGCTGGCTCGCGCTGGGCATCTTCTGGGCGCTGGGTGGCGTGGTCTTCTACCAGTTCTTCACGCGCTACGTGCTCAACGACTCGGCCTCGTGGACCGAGGAGATCGCGCGTTACCTGCTGATCGGCACGGTGTTCGTCGGCGCGGCCATCGGCGTGGCCAAGAACAACCACATCCAGGTCGATCTGCTGTACCGCTACCTGCCGGCGCCCGTCGGCAGGATCCTGTCGATGGCGGTGGACGTGTTGCGCGTCGGCTTCTTCGGCTGGATGACGGTGCTGACCGTGCAGATGATGCAAAAGCTCGGCGACCTGAAGATGACCGTGGTCGACCTGCCGATGAACCTGCTCTACGGTGTGGTGCTGTTCGGCCTGGCGACGATGACGCTGCGCTCGCTGTGGGTGCTGCAGGTGCATTGGCGGCGCGGCTACAGCGTGCTCGAACGCCCCGACAGCACGATGCTCGACCGCGCTTGAGCCCCAAGACGCCCACGCCATGCTGAAGATCCTGTTCCTGTTCCTGATGTCCAGCGGCATTCCGGTGGCCATTGCCATGGCGGGCTCGTCGCTGCTCTACGTGGCCTACAGCGGCGAGCTGCCGCCCTTCGTGGTGGTGCACCGCATGATCGGCGGCATCGACAGCTTCCCGCTGCTGGCGGTGCCGTTTTTCATCCTCGCCGGCAACCTGATGAACAACGCCGGCATCACCAATCGCATCTTCAACTTCGCGCTCGCGCTCGTCGGTTGGTTGAAGGGCGGGCTGGGCCATGTCAACGTCATCGGCTCGGTCATCTTTGCCGGCATGAGCGGCACGGCCATCGCCGACGCCGCCGGCCTGGGCACGATCGAGATCAAGGCCATGACCGACCATGGCTACTCGAAGGAGTTCGCCGTCGGCGTGACCGCCGCGTCGGCGACGCTCGGGCCGATCATTCCGCCGAGCCTGCCCTTCGTGATCTACGCGATGATGGCCAACACCTCGGTCGGTGCGCTGTTCCTGGCCGGCCTGATGCCCGGCATCCTGCTCGCCGTGATGATGATGTTCACGGTGGCGTATTTCGCGCACAAGAACGGCTGGGGCGGCGACGTCAAGTTCTCCGGCCGGCGCTTCGGCAAGGCGATGGTCGAGTTGGTGGTGGTGGCCGCCTGGCCGACCTCGGTGTACTACCTGGTCACGGCGGGCTGGCAGCCGCAACTCACTGTCGGCGGCGCACTGGTGGTGCTGTTCGTGCTGGACCGGCTGTTCCGCTTCCAGGCGGTGCTGCCGATCATGACGCCGGTGCTGCTCATCGGCGGCATGACCACCGGCATCTTCACGCCCACCGAAGGCGCCATCGCCGCCAGCGTCTGGGCCATGGTGCTGGGGCTGTTCTGGTACCGCACGCTGAGCTGGAAGATGTTCGTCAAGGTCAGCCTCGACACGGTGGAGATGACGGCCACGGTGATGTTCATCGTCGCCGCGGCCTCGATCTTCGGCTGGATGCTCACCGCCACCGGTGTGACCACGGCGCTGGCGCAGTGGGTGCTGGGCTTCACGCAGGAGGCCTGGGTGTTCCTGCTGCTCGCCAACCTGCTGATGTTGTTCGTCGGCTGCTTCCTGGAGCCGACCGCGGCCATCACGATCCTGGTGCCGCTGTTGCTGCCCATCGCCACGCAGCTGGGCGTGGACCCGGTGCACTTCGGCCTGGTGATGGTGCTGAACCTGATGATCGGATTGCTGCATCCGCCGATGGGCATGGTGCTGTTCGTGCTGGCGCGCGTGGCCAAGCTCAGCGTCGAGCGCACGACGGTGGCGATCCTGCCGTGGCTGGTGCCGCTGCTGCTGAGCCTGGCGATCCTGACCTATGTGCCGGCCATCGGCCTGTGGCTGCCGCGGCTGATGGGCATGTGAGATGACGCGTATCGTCGCCGTCGAACTGCTGCATGTAGACCTGCCGCCGCTGGTGCCGCGCAGCGACGCGATCCAGTCCTTCGTCACCCAGGAAACGCCGTTCGTGCGCATCGAATGCGACGACGGCAGCCACGGCAGCGGATACAGCTACACCATCGGCACAGGCGGCTCGTCGGTGATGGCGCTGTTGCACGACCATCTGGCACCGCGGCTGATCGGCCGCGATCCGGCGATGATCGAATCGATCTGGCGCGAGTTGATGTTCGCCACCCACGCCACCAGCGTCGGCGCCATCACCAGCCTGGCACTGGCCGCCATCGACACCGCGCTGTGGGACTGGCGTTGCCGCCGCGATGGCCAGCCCTTGTGGCTGGCGGCGGGCGGGGCCAGGCAGCGCGTCCCCGTGTACACGACCGAAGGCGGTTGGCTGCACCTGAGCCCCGAGGATCTGGTGCGCGAAACCCTGGCGGCGCAGGCGGCCGGCTTCAAGGGGGCCAAGCTCAAGGTCGGCAAGCCGCATGTCAGCGAGGACGTGTCGCGCCTGAAGGCCGTGCGCATGGCAGTCGGCGATGCCTTCGAGATCATGGTCGATGCCAACCAGTGCTTCACCTTGAGCGAAGCGCTGAAGCGCGCGCCGCGCTATGCCGAACTGGGCATCGCCTGGCTCGAGGAGCCGCTGCCGGCCGACGACATCACCGGCCATGCGCGGCTGGCCGCGGCCAGCGAGGTGCCGATCGCGGTGGGTGAATCGTTGTACTCCATCGGCCAGTTCGCGGCCTATGTGCAGCAGGGTGCGGCGTCGATCCTGCAGGTGGACGTGGCGCGCATCGGTGGCATCACGCCGTGGCTGAAGGTGGCGCACCTGGCGGAAGCCTTCAACCTGGCGATATGTCCGCACTTCCTGATGGAGTTGCATGTCTCGCTCTGCGCGGCCGTGCCGAGTGCGACCTGGGTGGAATACATCCCGCAGCTGGATGCGGTGGCGTCCAGCCGCATGCTCGTGGCCGATGGCCATGCCGTAGCACCGGACACGCCGGGGCTGGGCATCGAATGGCGCTGGGAACAGATCAGTGAACGGGCCAAGGCCAGGCACAGGTTGACCTGAAGCGGCCTGGCCGCGCCTGCCCAAGACCAGGGTCAGAGCAACGCGAGTCGTGGCGGGTGCGCAGGTCGCCGATGCGGCGGCAGTGGGGTAGGCGCTTGCCCGCGTTCAGCGCGGCGCTGGCTTGTCCAGCCGCGCCCGAAGCTTGCACGCCACCTGACGCAGCGTCGCATTCCCGGAACGCTCGGCTGCCAACAGGCATTCGCGCGCATAACCTGGGTCGGATTGCAGCTTCTCGACGTGAACGTGCAAGCCCTCGCCGGCCAGCATCCATTTCAGTTCGACGATATCGACCAGCGTCAGCGCTGCGTGTTCAGACAGTGAGGTTGCGTTCATGGGGTTTGCGAAAGGACCCGGCGGGTCCGCTTGAGCTTTGCAGTAGGTTAACGCGGCAAACTGATCGTTGGCTGACCAGGGATTAGAGTCGGTGCCCCAGCCCTTTGAGGGTCAAATTCCGCATGGCGCAATAGTCAATGAATTCTTCTCCACCGCTGACGCCCTTGGGCGAGCTCGATGCGCAATTGCATGGTGCAGGATATGCCGTGCTCGACGCGGCGTCGCTGTCGCGATTGACGGGTGTCGCAAGCGCGCAACTGCTGGCCTGGCAGGCCTTCTGGGACGATCTGCCACCCGATCCGCACCTGCGCGACGGCGGGCGCTACCGGCGGCGGCGTCATGGCAGCTTCGTGGTCGATGAAGGCGCAGGTCGTCGCCGTACCGCAACGCGCGCACTGGCAGCCGCTGGACTACAACGCATTGCATGGCGGCATCGAGCGTTGGTTCGCGCCGCTGCACGCGGCGATGGTCAGCGATGCGGCATGGACCGCGCTGCTGACTGCCCTGGCGGGTTGTGCCAGCCGCTTGCGCGGCCCGCAGCCCTGGTTTGTCGAGGCGCACCCTTTCCGCATCGATACCGGCGCCGACGGCATTGGCCGACCCACACCCGAAGGCGCGCACCGCGACGGGGTCGATCTGGTGGCGGTGGTGCTGGTGGCACGCCACAACGTCAAGGGCGGCGAGACGCGGGTCTTCGACGCCCACGGTCCGCAGGGACTGCGCTTCACCTTGACCGAGCCGTGGAGCGTGCTGCTGCTGGACGATGCACGCGTGATCCACGAAAGCACGCCGATCCAGCCGGTGGATGCATCGCAGCCGGCGTGGCGCGACACGCTGGTGCTGACCTATCGTGCGGGCGGATTTCAAAGCGCAGAATGAAGCCATGCAATTCCATCGACGCCGCGCGCTGGCAGCCGGTGCTGCCGCGCTTCTGATCACGCCGCTGCGCGGCCGTGCGCAGAGCGCGGACAAGCCGCGGCGCATCGGCTTTCTGTCGTCGGAGACCGCCGATTCGGAGGGCGGGCAGCTGGCGCAGAAACTGATTCCCGACGCGCTGAAGCAGCGTGGCTGGATCGAGGGTGGCAACCTCGTCATCGAATGGCGCTGGGCGAACGGGAAGATCGCCGACCTGCCTGAGCTTGCCGCGGAACTGGTACGCAACAAGGTCGAGATCATCGTGGCCCGGACGAACTTTCCCGTTCTTGCGGCGATGAAGGCGACGCAGACCATTCCCATCGTCATGCTCAACGGGAATTTTCCGGTCGAGAATGGGTTGGTTCAAAGCCTCGCTCGCCCGGGCGGCAATGTCACCGGCACGTCCTACTGGGCATCGACCGAAATCTTTGCAAAGCACTTCCAGATCCTCAAGGAACTCGCGCCACGCACCGATCGCGTCGCTGTGATGTTGAATGCAAACGTTGTCGGAAGGCCGCTGGATCTGGCCATCCTGGCGGTGCACAAGCGGGCCACAGCCCAGCTCGGCATGACCGTGCACTATTTCGACTACCGCCAGCCGGAGGACGTCCCGGACATGCTGAACGCGATTGCAGCCAGTGGCATCAAGGCGATGTTCTACACGGCCGACCCGATCGTGCGCACGCGCACGGCGGAGCTCATGGCCTTCCTGCGCGACCAACGCATGGCATCGATCGCCACCATTCCTACCTTTGCCGAGGCCGGCGGGCTGGCGCACTACTCGCACCGGTCGGTGGCAGCTTCGATCGGACAGCGAGCTTTGTCGACCGCATCCTGAGAGGGGCCAAGCCGTCCGATCTGCCGGTCGAAGAGCCGACGAACTTCGAGTTCGTCATCAACCTCAAGACCGCCAAGGCGCATCGGCCTGGTCATTCCCCAAAGCGCATTGCTGCGCGCCACCACGGTGATCGAATAGCACATGGAACTCGCCATCCGCTTCGACGACGTCGCCCAGGCCGCGACAGCGCCTGCAGGGCGTGGCGCACCGCACGCCGGTGTTGACTTCGCGATATGCCGACCAGATCACTGGCGCACGCGTGTTCTTCAAGTGCGAGAACTTCCAGCGCATGGGCGCGTTCAAGTTCCGCGGCGCCTACAACGCGTTGTCGCAGTTCACGCCCGAGCAGCGGCGTGCCGGCGCGATCGCGTTTTCATCCGGCAACCATGCGCAGGCGGTGGCGCTGTCGGCGCGGCTGCTGGGCATGCCCTCGGTCATCGTCATGCCGCAGGACGCGCCGCAGAGCAAGCTCGACGCCACGCGCGGTTACCAGCAGGGTTTGGCCGGCAGCGAGGTCGTGCTCTTCGACCGCTACACCGAAGACCGCGAGGCCTTGTGCCGGCGCCTGGCCGATGAACGCGGCATGACGATGATCCCGCCCTTCGACCACCCGCAGGTCATGGCCGGGCAGGGCACGGCGGCGCTGGAACTGATCGAAGACGTGGGTGCACTGGACGCATTGCTGGTGTGCGTCGGCGGCGGCGGCTTGATCGCCGGCTGCGCGGTCGCCGCCAGGCACTTGTTGCCGGGCATCGCGGTGCATGGCGTCGAACCCGATGCCGGCAACGACACGCAGCTCAGCCTGCAGCGCGGCGAGATCGTGCACATCGACACGCCGCGCACCATCGCCGATGGCGCGCAGACACAAGCCAGCGGCAAGCTGACCTTTCCGGTGATCCAGGCGCTGGTGAGCAGCGTGTTGACCGTGACGGACGCGCAACTGGTGTCGACGATGCGCTTCTTCGCGGCGCGCATGAAGATGGTGGTCGAGCCCACCGGCTGCCTCGCCGGCGCCGCGCTGCTGGAAGGCGCGATCGACTTGCGCGGTGCGCGAGTCGGCGTCATCGTCAGCGGCGGCAACGTCGATCTGGCGCGATACGCGGCGCTGCTGGATGGCGGCGCCGGCTGAGCGCCGCGACGCTACGATCGATTGCGCGCGCGCACGCCCTCGCGTCGCGCCTCGATGGCCGCGGCACCGACGCCGGCATTGAATTCACGGCTGCGGGCCTTCTCGAGTTGCATGGCCTGGCCGAAGGGCAGGGCAAAGCCGTCGTCGATGATCGACTTGTAACGCTGCAGCATCTCGGGCACGCAGCTCAACATGTCGCCGGCCAGCTTGCGCGCCTCGCCCAGCAGCTGCTCGGCCGGCACGACGCGGTTGACGAAACCCCAGGCCGCGGCCTGCTCGGCACTGACCCAGTTGCCGGTGAGCGAGACCTCACGCGCGCGGTAGATGCCGATGGCGCGGCTGAGTTTCTGCGACAGACCCCAGCCGGGCGCGATGCCGACGCGCGCATGCGTATCGGCAAATCGTGCCGCGGGGCTGGCCAGCAGCACGTCGCAGGCGAGCGCGAGCTCGAAGCCGCCGGTCACGGCGGCACCGTTGATGGCGCCGATGACGGGGCCGGAAAAGCGCTGCAGCGCCGCCACCGGGTCGCGCGGCGTGACGCCGTTCTCGCCACTGCCCAGCGCGGCCTGGCCGCTGCCCAGTTCCTTCAGGTCGAGGCCGGCACAGAAGGCCTTGCCCGCGCCGGTGAGGATGAGCACACGCACGGCAGGGTCGGCTTCGAGTTGGTCGACCGCGTCGCTGAGCTGCGCCATCAGTGCGCGCGATAACGCATTCTGCGCAGCAGGGCGATTGAGGGTGATCACGGCGTAGCCGGTGGGCGCGATCTCGGTCAGTACCAGGGCGTCGTTCATGGGGTCCTTTGTGGTCGGTGCAGTCGTTCAGAAGGGTGCGTCGCACTGCAGTTGCAGCCGATCGCCGCTGACCGGGTGTGCCAGTGTCAGGCCAGATGCATGCAGCATCAAGCGCTCGGCGCGGTCGCGCACGGCGGGCGGCGCGTACAGTGCGTCGCCAAGGATGGGGTGGCCGATGGCCGACAGGTGCAAACGCAACTGATGCGTGCGGCCGGTCAGCGGCATGCAAGGCCAGGCGCGTGATGCCTTGCGCGGCGTCGAAGCCGAGCACCTGCCAGTCCGTGCGCGAGGGCTTGCCGTGCGCGCGGTCCACCTTCTGCAGCGGCCTGCGCGGCCAGTCGGCGGCCAGTGCAAGCTCGATGCGCCCGGACGATGCCGGCATGCTCGCCATCGACCACGGCGACGTAGTGTTTCTCGATCTGTCGCGACTCGAAGGCGCTGGCTCAGGCGGCGCTGATTCTCGTGCGCCGCGTGCGAACAGCATCAGTCCCGATGTCGCCATGTCCAGTCGATGCACGACGCAGGCATCGGGCCAACGCGCCTGCACGCGTGAGGCCATGCAGTCCTGCTTGTCGGGGCCGCGGCCGGGCACGGCCAGCAGCCCGGCCGGCTTGTCGACGGCGATCAACGCGTCATCTTCGAACAGCACGCGCATCGTCACGACGGCCGCAATGAAAAACGGCACCCCGAGAGGTGCCGTGTCGGTTCAGTCAAGTGGCGTCAAGGGCCGTAGACCTTGCCGAAAAGTTGCCAGGTCTTGCCGTCGAACTTCATCAGCTGCTCGCGTTCGATCGGATAGAAGTCCGTGGCCGAGGTCTTGATGTTCACGCCCGGCAGCAGCATCGGCAAGGTCAGGTCCAGGCTGGCGGCCTGCTTCATGACGTTTTCCCGGGTCAGGGTGTCGCCCGACTGCTTCAGCACATGCGTCATCAACTGCGCCACGGTGTAGCCATAGACGTTGAAGTTGTCGTTCATCGCGCCGGTGGGGTGGTACTTCTTCATGTAGGCCACGAAGTCGTCCCACTCCTTGCCCTTCTGGAACTGCGGGTCGGTCGGGTCCTTGATGTAGCCCGAGGTGATGATGCCCATCGAGGCATCGATGCCGGCCGGAACCAGCACGGTGCCCACCGCGCTGGACACGCTGTTCAGGTATTGCGTGGGTTTCCAGCCGATCTCATGGGCCTTCTTGATGGCCTGGGCCGCAAACTTCGGCGTGGTGATGTTGAAGAACACATCGGCACCCGAGGCCTTCAACGACACCATCTGGCTGTCCACGGTGGGGTCGGTGACCTCGTAGCTCAGCTTGGAGACGATCATCGACTTGCCCTTGTCGCCAAGGCCGTCCTCGAAGCCCTTCAGATAGTCCTTGCCGTAGTCGTCGTTCTGGTACAGCACGGCGATCTTGGCATTGGGCTTGGTCTCCAGGATGTGCGCGGCAAAGATCTTGGCCTCGGACTGGTAGTTCGGCTGGTAGCCCATGGTCCAGGGGAAGTTCTTCGGATCGCCCCACTTGGTGGCGCCGGTGGCCACGAACAGCTGCGGCACCTTCTTCTCGTTCATGTACTTGTGGATCGCCGAATTCGGTGGCGTGCCCAGGGTCTGGAACAGCAGCAGCACTTCTTCTTGCTCCACCAGCTTGCGCGCCTGTTCCACGGTCTTGGCCGGGTTGTAGCCGTCATCGAGGCTGATGAACTTGACCTTGCGCCCGTTGATGCCGCCTTCGGCATTGACCTTGTCGAAGTAGGCGGCGATCGCCTTGCCGATCGCGCCGTAGGCCGAGGCCGGGCCGGAGTACGGCATGACGTTGCCGATGAGGATTTCCTTGTCGCTGGCGCCCGGGTCGTATTTCTTCTGTGCCAGCGCGGAGCCGGCAAAAGCCATCGAAGCCAGGCTCGCGATGGCTACGGTGAGGGTCTTCATTTTCATGATCCGGAGTCTCCTGTTGGTCAAGGTGCAAAAGATAACGCCACGACACGCCGCCGGTGGACGGGGTCAACCCGCGGTCTTGGCACGCAATCGCGCCCAAAGCCGGTGCAGGCCGCCCATCACGCCCGTCGGCAGCAGGTACATCAGGCCGATGAGCAGCACGCCGTAGATGGCGGCGGGCGCCGATTTGGATACTTCGTCGGCGATGTTCGGCACGAACTGAATGAAGATGCCGCCGAAGATCGCCCCCGGTATCGATGCCAGGCCACCGACGACCACACCCACCAACAGAAAGATCGACAGCGTCACGGTGAAGCTGTCCGGCGAGACGAAGGCCACGACGATGGCGCCCAGCGCGCCGGCCAGGCCGGTGAAGCCAGCCGAGGTACCGAAGGTCAGCGACTTGAACACCGGCAGGTTGATGCCCATCGCCGTCGCCGCGATCGGGTGGTCGCGAATGGCGACCAGCGCGCGGCCGACGCGGCCACGCAGCAGGTTCCAGGCGAACAGGAACATCAGGGCCGCGACGACCAAGGTGAAGAAATACAGCCACCGGTCCGGACTCAGCGGTTGCCCGAACAGATCGAAGGTGAACGGCGGCTGCGGCTTGCTCAGCACCAGACCCTGGACACCACCGGTCAGGCCTTCGATCTTCTTGTACTTCAGCAACTGCGGCACGGCCAGGGCCAGCGCAAAGGTGGCCAGCGCCAGGAAGTGGCCCGCCAGGCGCAGCGCCGGAAAACCGACCAGGAAGCCGAACACGAAGCAGAACACGAAGGCTGCCGGCAAGGTGGCCCAGTAGGGCACGCCGTACTGCACCATCAGGATCGCTGCGGTGTAGGCGCCGAATGCATAGAAGGCGCCATGACCGAGCGAGAACTGGCCGTTGAAACCGGTCAGGATATTCAAGCCGAGGATGGCGACCGCATACACCATCACCAGGTTGAACTGGAAGACGCGGTAGTTCTTTACCAGGAAGGGCAGCACCAGCAGCGCCACCACGATCAGCGCGGTCCAGATCCAGAACCACTTGCGATCCAGCGGCTTGCTCATACCCGCACCACCACTTTCTTGCCGAACAGACCGTCGGGTTTCAGCGTCAGGGTGGCCACGATCAGCACCAGCGCCACGGTGAGCTTGAGTTCGGTGCCGATGACATAGGCGCCGAGCAGGTTTTCGAGCACACCGACGATGAAGCCGCCGATGACGGCACCGAGCGGGTTGTCGATGCCGCCGAGCAACGCCGCGGCAAAGCCATACAGCAGGATGCCGGCCATCATGTTCGGATCGAGGAAGACGATCGGCGCGACCATCATGCCGGCGATGGCACCGATGGCCGCCGCCAGACCCCAGCCCAGGCCCAGCATCCACGACACGCGGATGCCGACCAGCCGCGCCGAATCGGGGTTCTGTGCCGCGGCGCGCATGGCCAGGCCGATGGGTGTGAACTTGAAGAAGGCGAACAGGCCGAGCAGCACCACCACCAGCACCGCCGCCGAGCCGAACTGATGCGCCGAAAAATACTTCGTGGTGAGCACGGAATCCTTCGGGAAGGGGCTGTCGAAGGCCTTGATGGTGTGGTCGAAGAACCAGCCCGAAAAGGCGTTGAAGATCAGCAGCAGGCCGATGAAGACGATGACGTTGGTCATCACCGGCGCCTTCTCGATCGGACGAAGGATGATGCGCTGCACCAGCAACCCGCCCGCGAAGGACACCGCGATGGTGAAGAAGAACGCGCCCCAGTAGGGCCAGCCGGATTGCATCAGCCACCAGGCGACGAAGGTGCTGAAGGTGGCCATCTCGCCCTGGGCAAAATTGATGTGGTGCGTGGCCTGGTAGATCATGACCAGCGCCAGCGCCACCGAGCCGTAGATGATGCCGTTGGCCAGGCCCGAGAAGATCTGGAACAGGAAGCCTTCCATGTGCGCTTGCCTCTTTGGTTTCAATAGCCGAGGTAGGCCTTGCGCACCGACTCGTCGTTCTTGATCGTCGCGCTCGGCCCCGACAGCGCGACGCGTCCGGTTTCCAGCAGGTAGGCGTGGTCGGCCAGGTCCAACGCCAGCGAGGCGTTCTGCTCGACCAGCAACATGCTCACACCGTCTTCCTTGTTGATGGCGCGCATGATGCGGAAGATCTCGGCCACGATCAGCGGCGCCAGGCCAAAGGACGGTTCGTCCAGCAGCAGCAGCTTGGGCCGCAGCATCAGCGCGCGGCTGATGGCCAGCATCTGCTGCTCGCCGCCCGACAGCGTGCCCGCCTGCTGCGTGGCGCCGTTGCCTTCAGGATCGGGAAGCGCGTGAACATGCGCTCCATGTCCTGCTCCATCTCGGCCTTGTTGCTACGCACGTAGGCGCCCAGGCGCAGGTTCTCCTCGACCGACAGGCCGGTGAAGGTGCCGCGCCCGTCGGGCACGTGCGCCACGCCCATGCGCACCACGCTTTCGGTGGATTTGCCGACGAGTTGCTGGCCGTCGAACTGGATGCTGCCGCTGGTCCTGACGATCTGGCACAGCGCGCGCAGCGTCGTCGTCTTGCCGGCGCCGTTGGCGCCGAGGATGGCGGTGATGTGCCCGGCCTGCGAGCGAGAAATCGACGTCGTACAGCACCTGCGTCGCGCCGTAGGACGCGCACAGCTTGTTCACCTCGAGCAGCTTAGACATTGGCCGGTGCCCCCAGGTAGGCTTCGATCACGTCGGGGTGCTTCTGGATGTGCTCGGGCGTGCCTTCGGCGATCTTGCGGCCGAAGTTCAGCGCGACGATGTGGTCCGACACGCTCATCACCAGGCTCATGTGATGCTCGACCAGCAGCACGGTGATGCCGAGGCGGTCGCGCGCGTCGCGGATCAACTTGGCCAGGTCGCCCAGTTCCTCGTGGTTCAGGCCGGCGGCGGGTTCGTCCAGCAGCAGCAGCTTCGGCTGTGCAGCCAGCGCGCGCGCAAACTCCACGCGCTTTTGCGTGCCGAAGGGCAGGTCGCCGACCGGGCGGTTCTGAAACTGCGTCAGCCCCAGGTCGTCCATGATCTTGCCGGCGTGTTCGCGCAGGCGCTGTTCCTCGGCACTCACGCGGGGCAGGCGCAGCGCGCTGGCCAGGAATCCCGCGGACGAGCGGCAGTGCGCGCCGACCATGACGTTTTCGCGAACGGGCATGCTGCGGAACATCGCCAGGTTCTGGAAGGTGCGGCCCATGCCCAGCCCGGCAATCTGATGCGTGGGTGTGTTGGTGATCGACTTGCCTTCGAACAGGATGTCGCCGGCTTGGTACTGATACAGGCGGCTGAGGCAGTTGAACAAGGTGGTCTTGCCCGCGCCGTTGGGGCCGATCAGCCCGCAGATGTCGCCGCGCTTGACGTCGAAGCCCACGCCGTCGAGCGCCACGATGCCGCCGAAGCGCACGGTCACGCCACGCACGCTGAGCAAGGGTTCCGCGCTGTTCGCCATGGGCAGTTGTCTCGACTGTTTTCAGTTCTATGGCCTGCACCGCAGCAGGAGCGAGCGGGTTATAGGCTGCAACCGAGCGTTCTGGCAATCAGAGCTTGCACTGTCCCTGCGGCGCCAAGGATTTCCCTGTGCGTGCTTCAATGGCTGGCACGGGCGAGGGCAGCCATCGCGTCCCGGCATGCGGTCTTTAAGTCGCGCGTGGTGGCCTGGGCCTTAGGGGTTACAATCACCTCACAGACATACACAGGACCGTTTTTTCAAGGTCTTCTCCGCTTCACCGCCCAAGCCACTTCGGCAACGGCCGGCCCGGTTTGAACCCCACTGTTTGATGTTTCTTGAGTGTCTCTGTCCGCGTGTTCCTTCTTGAAGGCGCGGTGGCTTTATGTTTAACCAATCCACTTAAGGAATTTCATCCATGGATACCCCCACCCAGACTGGCATCGTCAAATGGTTCGACGACGGCAAGGGCTTCGGCTTCATCACGCCGGAATCCGGCGGCAAGGACTTGTTCGCTCACTTCAGCGAAATCAAGACCGGCAGCGGCTTCAAGACCCTGCAGGAAAACCAGCGCGTCGAGTTTGAAGTCAAGCAAGGCGCCAAGGGCCCGCAAGCGGCCAACATCCGCACGCTGTAAGAAGCTCTGCGTCAAGGCGGCACCGCAGCGATGCGGTGCCGTTTTTCGTTCTACGCTTCGATTTCGATGCGCAGCGCTTCGAGGAAGCGCGACACCATGTTGTAGCTGGCCACGGTGGCTGTGAGCTCCACCAGCTCGCGCGCGCTGAACGCGCCACGCACCGCGTCGAACACCGGCTGCGGCACCTGCACGCTCAAGGTCATGGCTTCGGCGTAGGCGAGCACCGCGCGTTCGCGCGCGTCGAAGCGCGGCGATTCGCGCCACTGTCCTACCGCGTCGATCTGCGCCTGCGACACACCTTCGACGCGTGCCACCGTCGCGTGCTGTGCAAACTCGTAAGGCGCACGGTTCAGCACCGCCACCAGCAGGATGACCAGCTCGCGCAGCGCGCCATCGAGCTGCGTGTCGCTGCGGATCGCGCCCATGAAGTGGTTCCAGCCATCCGCCACGGGCGGGCTGTGCAGCAACTGCTTGTCCAGATTGAGCAGTTCGCCGCGGCGCCGTTGCAGCAGGCGCTGCAGCAGTGCGCGGTCCAGATCGGGGGCGTCGGCGTCGATGTCAGGCAGTCGTGCCATGGCTGGCTTTCCGTGCAGGTGTGACAAGAAACGATACACGACGCAACCTGCGTGAAAGGACACGCGCATCGCGCCTGGGCACCATGGGCCTGTCTTCAACTCACGGGCCAACGCCCAAAGGACTGCACATGAAAACCTGGATCAAGAGAACCCTCATCGGCCTGTTCGGCGCCTCCATCCTGCTTGGCGGCTTGGCGGCGTGCGGACACCGCCACCATGGCTGGGGCGGCGCGCAGGTCAGCGCCGAGGATGCGGCCAAGTGGCGCGAACGCCTGCTCGAGCGCGCCAGCAAGGAGCTTGCGCTCGACGATGCGCAGAAGCAGCGCCTGGGCGTGGTCTTCGACAAGATGCGCGAGCAGCGCAACGCGCTCGTCGGCAGCACGACGAACCCGCGCGCCGAACTGGGTGCATTGATCGGCGGCGAGCGTTTCGACAAGGCACGCGCGATGGCCCTGGTCGATGAAAAGACCAACGCCATGCGCAGCGCCAGCCCGCAGACGATCGCCGCGCTGGCCGAGTTCTACGACGGCCTGAAGCCCGAGCAGCAGCAGAAACTGCGCGACTTCATGAACAAGCGCGGGCACGGCGGCTGGCGCTCATAGCGCCGCAAGGCGCAACGCAAAGAGCGCGCGCGTTGCCGGCGCGCGCGCCGCGTGGGAGCATATCGGCCATGCACCGCATCCTGCTGATCGACGACGACGAGCTGCTGGCACCGCCGCTGGCGGCGTACCTGCAGCGCTTCGACATGCAGCTCGACAGCGCCACGCGCCCGAGCACGGGCCTGGCGCAGCTGCGCAGCCAAACCTACGACGCCGCCATCCTGGACGTGATGCTGCCCGAGATGGACGGCTTCGAGCTGTGCCGCTCCATCCGCAAGGACAGCGACCTGCCGATCATCATGCTCACCGCCCGCGGCGAGGTCATGGACCGCATCGTCGGGCTGGAGCTGGGCGCCGATGATTACCTGCCCAAGCCTTTCGAGCCGCGCGAACTGGCGGCGCGGCTGCAGACCATCCTGCGACGCGCGCGCAGCACGCCGGCCGATGCCACGTTGCAGCTGCGCTTCGATGGCCTGCACATCGACCTGGCACGCCGCCAGGTGCACCGACAGGGCCAGCCGGTGGAGCTGACCGGCACCGAGTTCGATCTGCTGGTGCTGCTGGCGAGTGAGCCACAGAAGGTCTTCGATCGCGACCAGATCCTGAACCGCCTGCGTGGCCACGACGCCGAACTGCACACGCGCGCGGTCGACATCCTGATCAGCCGCTTGCGCCGCAAGCTCGAGCCGCTGGACTGCATCAAGACCTTGCGCAACGCCGGTTATGCCTTTGCCGGGGCGCGTGCATGACGGGCCAGGTACCGGATCATGAGCGAGCGGGTTGGCGCCACAGACTGAAGCGCTCGCTTGGCACGCGGCTGGTGCTGCTGTTCCTGCTGCTGGCGCTGGCTACCACCGCCATCTTCCTGGCGGGCATGCAGCGTGCGCTGTCGGGCGGCTGGAGCGGCGTCGTGCGCCCGCTGGTGGCCGACTACGTGGACCGGCTGGCGGCCGACATCGGCTCACCACCCGACGTGGCGCGCGCGACGGCGTTGGTACAGCGGCTGCCGCTGTCGGTGCGCATCGACGGGCCCGCCGTGCAGTGGGATTCACACCCGCAGCGCCGCAGCTGGCATCGGGGCCGCGACGACGAACCCGACGACGGCCGCTGGCTGCTCAAGCGCCAGACGGCCGATGGCCACCACATCGTCTTCGGCCTGGGCGACAGCGGCTGGACGACGCGGCCGCGGGCCATCGGCTGGGTCACGTTGGCCGCGCTGCTGCTGCTCACCGCCACGGCCTACGGCTACGTGCGGCATCTGTTCAGGCCGCTCGATGACATCCGCGCCGGCGCGCTGCGCTTCGGCCAGGGGCAGTTCGACGCGCCGATTCCACTGCGCCGACGCGACGAGCTCGGTGACCTGGCCGAACAGGTGAACACCATGGCGCGAGACATTCACGCCATGCTCGATGCCAAGCGCGGCCTGCTGCTCGCGGTGAGCCATGAACTGCGCTCGCCGCTGACGCGCGCGCGGCTGAATGCCGAACTGGTGGCGCCGGGGTCCGAGCGCGATGCGCTGCTGCGCGACCTGGGCACGATGCGCGACCTGATCACCGACCTGCTGGAGAGCGAACGATTGGCCAATGGGCACAGCGCGTTGCAACGCGAGACCATCGACCTGAACGAAATCGTGCGTGCGGTGGTGGACGAGCAGTTTGCTTCCTCCGGTGTGCGCCTTCAGTTGGCACAGCCGATGCCGCTGGCGTCGATCGATCCGCTGCGATTGCGCCTGCTTCTGCGCAACCTGCTCGACAACGCCCTGCGCCACAGCACGGACGTCGCACTCCCGCCGCTCGTGACGACGGCCCTTGGCGGATAACGCGTTGTGTTTGACCGTGCGCGATTTCGGCCCTGGCATCGACGAGGCTCAGTTGCCGCACCTGGCCGAGGCGTTCTACAGACCCGACGCGGCACGGCAGCGCAGCACCGGCGGCATTGGCTTGGGGCTGTATCTGTGCCGGCTGGTGGCGCAGGCGCATGGCGGCAGTCTGCAGTTTCGCAATGCGCAGCCGGGGCTGGAGGTGAGCTTGAGCCTGCCGCGCGCCGCGACGGGCAGCGCAGCGTGAACCGATATCCGGATCAGGCCTCGACGCGCCCCAGCCGCACCATCGTCGTGCCCACCTTCAGGTGCGTCATCGACGGCATCACCAGCACCGTGTGATCGTAGGGCGCACGCACGATGTGTTCGCCATCGGTGGCGATGATCTCGCCGGCCTTCGCGATCACCTCCAGGCCCTGGAACTCGCGCGTGAAGCGAAAGGCCAGGCTGCGCGCCACCACCGCATCGGTGACCCGCACCAGTTGCTGCCGCTCTGGTGGCGTGCGTGCCACGCGCTGCAGCTCCTGCGCGACGAAGCCGGGAGCGAGCACGCCGCTGTGCCCCAGAAAGCGCAGCAGCACGTCCCGCGCGACCTCGGCGGCGGCATGTTCCCAATGCTGGCCGCATTCGATGAGCAGCGCCGTGCGCGCAGAGTGCGGGTCGGCAAAGCTGCCACGCTCGATCATGCGCAAGCCGGCAGGGTGACCGGTGTCGATGAGCAGCACCTCCGGCACGCGCAGCAGGCGCGCCAGGGCCGCACCCTTTTCGCCACCGCGCGCCGTGGTGCCGCACACCATCAGCGGCTTGCAGGCCTGGTGCATCGAATGCAGGTCGAGCAGCAGGTCGGCGGCATCGACGAAGGGCTGCAGCTCGCGTGCGCGGCGCCGCTCGACCGAATCGCCCTCGCCGAGCAGGATGTCGTCGGCCCAGACGCGATTGAAGTCTTCGTCGACGTAGCGGCTTCGGTCGGGATCGCTCGGGTCCCAGCGCGCAAAGGCGGCGACATTGCCGAAGGCCAACGTCACGCGGCCCCGCACCGTCTGCCAGTGCGCTTGCCGGCCGAGCAGCCAGTCCAGCGCGATGGCGCCGCAGATCTCGTTGCCGTGTGTCAGCGCCTGCACCATCACATGCGGGCCGGGCCGGCCGGAATCGAAGCTCCAGACGTAAGGCGTGCCGGTGTTGCCTGGCGCCCAGCGCGACAGGTCGGGCGCTTGCAGTTCGATCTTGCGTGGCATGCTCATCGGTCTTGGGGCGGGTGAGGCCCAATGAAAAAGCCCCGCATGGGCGGGGCTTTGGGGGCTTCGGGGGTATCCGCCGGCGCGCTTCGCTCAGTGGCGCTGCTGGATGCCGGCAATCGCCCAGGCGCCGTCGTCGCCCCAACGCACGAGGTGCCAGATCTCGTCGAAATCTTCGGCCTCGGCGCCGATGTCCTCGCGCATTTGGCCGTGGAAGCGCACGCTCACGACCTGGCGCTCGCCTTCCTTCGCCAGATCGATCACTTCGCTTTCGACCTTGACCACATCGGTGGTCTGCGCCTTGCCGCTGCGTTCCTGCAGTTCGAGCTTGGCCACCGCGAACATCTCCGGCGTGGTGAAGCTGCGCAGATCGTTCAGGTCGCCGGTGTCGTTGGCCGCCTGCATGCGGATGAAGATCATCTTCGCCAGACGACCGAAGCCTTCGGCGTCGAAGTCAGCCGGCAGGTTGGCCACCGGGGCGGCCGACAACGGCGCGAGCCTGGACGAGCCGTCGGCCGACAGCACCGCACCCGACGACGCGGCGTCGTTGCTGCGCTGCATCACCGGCGCGGCAGCCGCCACGGGCTTGTCCCAGGCCGGCGTATTCGTTGAATTGGCGCCTGCGCCCACCGGCGCCAGTTGGCCGCGCTGCGTGCCCGTCGCGGCGTTGCCGCCACCGAAGCGACGCATCAGGAACCGGATGGCCACGAATGCCACCACCGCCAACAGGGCCATCATGATGAAGTTGCCGAAAGCTTCGCCCATGCCCAGATGGCTCATCAGCGCGGCAATGCCCAGGCCCGCTGCGAGACCGGCGATCGGGCCCATCCAGCTTCGCGATGCGGCAGCGGGTGCCGCAGCCGCGCCCGGCGTGGCTGCCGGTGCGGCCTGTTGCGGCGCGGCCGGCTTGGCCGGGCTGGAATTGGGCATGCTGCGTTGCATGCCACTGGAAGAGCCACCGCCAAAGCGCTTGGCGTCGGAAATCGACGGCGCCATGGCCAAGGTCGTGGACACCACCACTGCTGCAGCCAACAACCAGTTCTTCATTGCAATTCCTTTGAAAGTCTTGAACCAAACACCTCAGATGCGGGCCATTCCCGATATCGCAAGCCAAACCCCATTTTCATGGATATGCCAAGGGCGTGCGCGATTTGAATCTTGGCAGCCTGCAAAGTTCCGCAGTATCCGGTCGGCGCAGGCTCATGGGCTGCGGGTTTGCCCGATGCCGGTCTGGCAGGCCGCGTGGCCTTGCGGCGGGTGTTCGGCTGCGGTTTCGGTCGCGTTTTCGCTCGCATGCACGCGCACACGCGCATCCGCCAGGCTGACACATTGTCCTGCCCGCAGCTTGCAGGCCTTGCGCAGTTCCAGTTGTCCGTCCACCTGCACCTGCCCCGAGCCGACCATGGCCTTGGCACGGCCGCCGCTTTCCGCCAGTCCGGTGGCCTTCAGCAAGGCGTCCAGGGTGATGTGATCGCCGCGCAGCTTGAAATCGATCTCGCGCATGGTGTGCTTCAGGCCGCCGCAGTGCTGGCCTCGGCCAGCGGCAGCAGCGCAAATTCGCGTGCCAGAAGCGCATAGGAGTGGCGCCGCACGGCCGGGTCGTGCGCCCAGGTGTTGACCACCAGTTCGTCCAGGCCGAACGATGTGGCCAGTGCGCGCATCTTCGCGCCGACCTGCGAGGCGGTGCCCACCAAGGCCTTGCGCTGCGAGGCCTCGACGGTCGGTCGTTCAGCTTCCGTGAAGCCGCGTGCGGCGATGTCGTCCGGCGAGCGCAGCGGCCCGAGTGCGCCGCGCATGCGGTCCACGCGCCAGCGATCACGGCTCAAGGCCTGATGCCGGGCTTCGCCTTCCGTGTCGGCGGCCAGTGCCCAGACGCAGATCGTCGCCTGCGGCGTCGGGTGGCGCTCGCTCGGCTTGTACAGCGTGCGGTACAGCTCCAGCGCCTGCTCGCAACCCTGACCATCGGTGAAGAAATAGGCAAACGCATAGGGCAGGCCGAAGTGCGCCGCGAGCTGCGCGCCATAGTCCGAGCTGCCCAGCACCCAGATCTGCGGCAGATGCGGCCCGCGCGGATGGGCGATGACGCCGTGGTGCGGCTGCCCCGCCGTCCAGAACTGCAGGTCGCGAATCTGCTGCGGGAAGTTTTCCGCGGCCGCATAGGCGTTCGGGTTGAGCAGCTGCGCAGTGCGCATGTCGGCGCCAGGCGCGCGGCCCACACCCAGGTCGATGCGCCCGGGCGCCAGCGCTTCGAGCACACGAAACTGCTCCGACACCTTCAGTGCCGCGTAGTGCGGCAGCATGACGCCGGCGCTGCCGATGCGGATGCGCTGCGTGCGCGCGGCAATCGCCGCCATCAGCACCTCCGGCGCGGTGCCGACGATGGTCGGCAGGCTGTGGTGCTCGCTCAGCCAGAAGCGCTGGTAGCCGAGCTGCTCGCAGTGCACCGCCAGGTCGAGCGTGTCGCGGATGGCCGCGTCCTCGCTCGAGCCAGCGAGCGAGATGGATTGATCAAGTACCGACAGTTTCATGCACCGAGGATGCCACGGCCGTGTTCACCACGCTGGGCACCGGCTTTAGCGACGCCGCCGCCTTGATCATGTCGGCCGCCTTCTCGCCGATCATGATCGACGGCGCGTTGGTGTTGCCGCTGACCACGCGCGGCATGATCGACGCGTCCACCACGCGCAGGCCCTGCAGGCCGTGCACGCGCAGTTCGTGGTCGACCACATCGAGTTCGCCGCTGCCCATGCGGCAGCTGCCGACCGGGTGGTACACGGTGTCGGCCTTGTGGCGGATGAGCTGCTCGATCTGCGCATCGGTCTGCGCTGCGGCCGAATCCGCAAACTCGACCGCGCCCAGCGACGCCAGCGCCGGCTGCTGCATGATCTTGCGCATCAGCTTGAAGCCGCGCACCAGGCGGTCCACGTCGTCGCGCTCGTCCAGGAAGTTCGGGTCGATCAGCGGCGCGGCCATCGGGTCGCTGCTGGCCAGCGTGACGCTGCCGCGGCTCAAGGGCCGCAGCAGGCACACATGGCAGGAGTAGCCGTGCCCGAACACCGTCTTTCGGCCGTGGTCGACCAGCTTGGCGATGGCAAAGTGCAACTGCAGGTCGGGCGTGCTTTCGCCCGGCTGGCTCTTGATGAAGCCGCCGGCCTCGGCGAAGTTGGTGGTCAGCATGCCGCTGCGCGAGCGCCGCCATTCGAAGATGCCCTTGACGACATTCAACAGGCCCGTCACCGACAGTCCGAACAGATCGGTCAGCTGCGGTGCGTTGAAGGCCTGGATCACGTCGATATGGTCGTGCAGATGGCGTCCCACGCCGGGCAGATCGTGCTGCACCGTGATGCCCTTGCCCTGCAGGTGCGCGCCGGGGCCGATGCCCGACAGCATCAGCAATTGCGGCGACTGCAGTGCGCCGGCGCACAGCAGGACCTCGCGCTTGGCCATCAGTTGCTTCAGCGCGCCGTCCATGCGCACTTCCACACCCACCGCGCGCTTGCCTTCGAGCAGGATGCGCGTGGTGTGCGCGCCGGTCATGACCTGCAGATTCGGCCGCGACAGGTTCGGCGTCAGGTACGCCTTGGCGGCGCTGAAGCGCTCGCCATTCTTGTGCGTCACCTGATACGAGCCCACACCTTCCTGCGATGCGCCGTTGAAGTCGGGGTTGAGCGCGTGGCCGGCCTGTTGGCCGGCCTGCACGAACAGCGACCCGAAGCGGCTCGGGCTGCGCAGGTCCATCACGTTCAGCGGGCCGCCGGTGGCATGCCAGGCGTCGGCGCCGCGTTCGTTGTGCTCGGCTCGCCTGAAGTACGGCAGCACCTCGTTCCAGCTCCACCCGGCATTGCCCTGCGCGGCCCAGTGGTCGTAGTCCTCGCGCTGGCCGCGCATGTAGATCATGGCGTTGATCGAGCTCGACCCACCCAGCACCTTGCCGCGCGGCTGGTAGCCGACGCGACCGTTCAAGCCCGGCTGCGGCACGGTATCGAAAGCCCAGTTCGCCTGACCGTTCTTGGCCAGCAGCGCCAGCCCGCCCGGGCAGTGGATGAGCACGCTCTTGTCGGCCGGGCCGGCCTCGAGCAGGCAGACCTTCACTTCCGGGTCCTCGCTGAGCCGGGCGGCCAGCGTGCTGCCGGCGGAGCCGCCGCCAATGATGATGTAGTCGTACATGTCTGTCTCCTGATTCGAATGGTTTGGCGCAGCCTGGAGCGCCGCGATCTTAGTTGTCCTCGGCGGCCCGGATTAGAGGCTGCAGTCCTTGCGGTAGACGCGCCAGCTCTGGCCTTTCAGCGCAGTGGCATGCCTAGCAGTGTCTCCAGTTCATCCAGCGCTTGCGCCGCGCTGTTCACCTTGATCGTGGCCATGCCCATGGCGCGCGCCGGTTTCAGGTTGATGCCCAGGTCGTCGAGATAGACACAGGCTTCGGGTGCCACGCCCAGCAAGTCGCAGGCATGGCGGTAGATGCGCGGATCGGGCTTGCGCAGGTTGAGCTTGCTCGACTCGACCACGTGTTCGAACAGCGCCATGATCTGCGCGATGTCTTGCGCGCGCTGTGGCGACTGCGTCATCGAAGGCCCGTGCCCGGCCGGCATGTTGTTGGTGATGCAGGCCACGCGAAATCGTTGGCGCACCCGCTTGAGCGCCTCGACCATTTCCGGTCGCACCTCGCCACTGATGAGCGCCAACACCGTGCGGCCCGACAGCTCGCCCCCCATGGCGCGCGCCTCGGCCTCGAAGAGTTCGGCGAAACGGTCCAGGTCGATCTCGCTGCGCTCCATCTGCGCCCAGGCGTTGTGGTCGGGATTGACGGCATTGATGCGGCGGATGAAGTCGTGCGCCAGGCCGAGTTGCCGTTCGTAGCGGTTGAAGGCCTCGAAGGGGCTGCTCAGGATGACGCCGCCGAAGTCCCACAGGACGGCTTGGAAAGACGTGTTCATGCGCGGATTGTCAGGTGGCGCGCGCGGCTGCGGCGTCGCGTGTGCGACCCGCCCACTGGCTGGCCAGCACCGCGGCCAGCAGCGCCAGCCCGGCCGCGTCGGTGACCCACCCCGGCTTGATCAGCAGCAGCGAAGCCGCCACCAACGCCACACGCTGCCAGGCACTGCATTCGCGCAGCAGGTAGCCGTACAGCCCAGCCGCCAGCAGCACGCAGCCCACGGTGGCGCTGACCACGGCGGGCAGCACGCTGGTCCACGGGCCGATCATCAGCAGCGCCGGTTCGTACACGAACATGAAGGGCACGATGAAGCCGGCCGCGCCGATGCGTATCGCCTGCCAGCCGGCTTCCCACATGTTGGCCTTGGCCAGGCCCGCGGCCGCAAATACCGCCAGGGCCACCGGCGGCGTGATCGCCGACAGCACCGCGAAATACAGCGCGAACATGTGCGCCGCCGGCGTGGCCACGCCGAGCTTGATGATCGCCGGCACGAGCAGCGAGACCATCACGATGTAGGCCGGCGTGGTCGGCATGCCCATGCCCAGCACGATGCCGGCCACGGCCGTGAGCATCAGCGCCAGCAGCAGGCTGTTCTGCGACAGCGCGATGACGAACTGCGTGAAACTGATGCCCAGGCCGGTGAGCGAGATCACGCCGATGACGATGCCGGCGCAGGCGCAGGCCATGGCCACCGACAGCGCATCCTTCGCGCCGCCCTGCAATGAATCGAGCACCGTGCGCCAGCCGATGCCCTCGCGCGTGGACTTGCGCAGCAGCGCCACCGGCAGGCAGCTCAAGGCGCCGACCAGCGCGCACAGCGGTGCCGAGAACGACATCGCCATGCCGCCGAGCACGATCAGGATCGGGATGAACAGGTGCCCGCGTTCGGCCATCACCGCGCCCAGGCGCGGCAGCTCGCTGCGCGGCACGCCCATCAGGCCGGCGCGCTTGGCGTGGAAGTGCACGGCCGCGAACACCGCCACGTAGAACAGCAGCGCCGGGATCCAGGCCCACACCGTCACCTGGAAGTAGCTCACCGCCAGGTACTCGGCCATGACGAAGGCCGCGGCACCCATGATCGGCGGCATGATCTGCCCGCCGGTGGAGGCCGTGGCCTCCACCCCCGCGGCAAAGGCCGGCGTGAAGCCGCTGCGCTTCATCAGCGGAATCGTCATCGGCCCGTCGACCATGACATTGGCCACCGCACTGCCGCTGATGGTGCCGAACAGGCTGGAGCTGACCACCGAGACCTTGCCGGGCCCGCCTGCGGTGTGGCCGGTGAGGGCCAGCGCAAAGTCCATGAACAGCTTGCCGGTGCCCGACTTCTCCATGAAGCTGCCGAAGAGCACGAAGACGATCACATAGGTCGCCGACACGCCCAGCGTCGAGCCGAAGATGCCTTCGGTGGACAGGTACATCTGCTCCAGCAGCACCTGCAGCTTGATGTCCGTGGCGAACAGCGCGTAGCTCAGGAACAGCATCGCGGTGATCGGCAGCGCCCAGCCGATGACGCGCCGCGTCGCGTCCAGCACCAGCAGCAATGCCAGCACCGCCATCGCCTTGTCCAGGGTGCTGAGGTCATCGATGTAGATGATGCGGTTGGTGATGGCCTGATAGGTGACGAAGATATGGCCGACCATGGCCACGCTGCCCAGGATCAGCGCCGCATCCAGCCACCACAGCCGGCGCTGGCCGTCCGCCGCGCGCGCCGCCGGGTAGAGCAGGTACACCAGCACCAGTGCAAAAAGCAGGTGGCTGCCGCGGAAGATGAGCGCTTCCGGCGGGGCCATCGCCGTGGCCCACATGTGGTACAGCGACATGGCCACGGCAACCGTGCCGGCCAACCAGCGGGTGGCGGTGTTCAGCGCGTGTCCAATTGCGTGTTCGCGGGGCGTGGCCTGCGGCCGTGCGGCAAGCCGGCCGATCACATCGCGCCGACTTCCTTGTAGAACTTCACCGCGCCGGGGTGGAAGGGCACGCCGATGTCCACCGCCATCATCTTCGGCGTGAGCCCGTCCATGGCTTTGTTGATGGCCACCAGATCGGGCAGGTTGGCGACGATGGTCTTGAGCATCGTGTAGACCTGATCGGCGGGCAGCGAACAGGCCGCGACCAGGTGCGCCGAATAGACAATGGCATCGACATCCTTGTCCTGCTTGGGATAGGTATTGGCCTTTATCACGCCTTTGGTGTAACCCGCGTTGATCTTCTTCATCGCAGCGACGATCTCGTCGTTGACCGGCACCATGCGGATGTCGCGCCCAGCCGCCACGTCCATGATCGACGAGGCCGGAATGGTGGTGCCCAAGGTGAAGACCTGGGCGTGGCCGTCCTTGAGCATGGCCGCGGCATCGGTGTAGCTGTTGACGAAGCTGACCTTGGCGCTGTCGTAGCCCAGGCCCACCGATTTAAGGATGTGCTGCGAGATCGCCTCGGCGGTGTTGCCCTTGGGTTGCACGGCGATGGTCTTGCCCTTCATGTCGGCGACGCTGTTCACGCCGGCATTCGCCAGCGCCACCATCTGGAAGTACTGCGGGTACAGGTTGGCCATCTGGCACACCTTGGTCACCTTCTGCGGGTACGGTGCGGCGCCGTTGATGCCATCGACCGACGAGATGCTGTTGCCGAAGCCGATGTCGGCCTTGCCTTCGTCGATGCCACGGATGTTGGCGATGCCGGCGCCGGGCAGCGGCTGCACCTGCAGGCCGGGAATGGCCTTTTCCCACATGTTCTTGAAGGATCCACCCAGCGGCACCCACACGCCGCCCTGCGGACCGGTCATCAAGCGCAGCGCCTCCGCGTGCGCCGGTGCGGCCAGCGTCAGCAGCGAGGCCAGGCAGGCAGCGGACAACAAGGTGCGCGAGAAGGGCTTGTGCATGGTGATGTCTCCAGTGGCGGGTTCGGGATGCGGCGCAGTGTGCCAGCGGGGACGCCCGAGCGGCATTGGTGCAATCGAGTACAACGGTAGTCCGGACCGGACGTCGACGAAGGAGAAACCGATGCTGATCTTCCGCCCGCTCTTCGACCCCAGCTCGTCCACCTGGACCTATCTGCTCGGCGACAGGGACAGCGGCGAGGCCGTGCTCATCGACCCGGTGTTCGAGCAGCTGCGCCGCGACGAGACGCTGATCCGCGAGCTGGGCCTGACCCTCAAATGGACGCTGGAAACGCACGTGCATGCCGACCACGTCACCGGCGCCTGGCTGCTGCGCCAGCGCCTGGGCAGCAAGATCGCGCTGTCGGCGGACAGTGGGGCCAGCGGCGCCGACCGGTTGCTGCGCCACGGCGAGCATGTGGCCTTCGGCTCGCGGCAACTGCAGGTGCGCGCCACGCCCGGCCACACCAACGGCTGCCTGAGCTACGTGCTCGACGACGAGTCGCGCGTCTTCAGCGGCGACTGCCTGCTGATCCGCGGCTGCGGCCGCACCGATTTCCAGCAGGGCAGCACCGCGTCGCTGTACCGCTCGGTGCACATGCAGCTGTTCACACTGCCGGCCGACTGTCTGGTGTACCCGGGGCACGACTACAACGGCATGGGCGTCAGCAGCATCGGCGAGGAGCGGCGCTTCAACCCGCGCCTGGGCGGTGACGTGGCCGAGGCCGACTTCGCCGGCTTCATGCAGCACCTGGGCCTGCCGCATCCGAAGAAGATGGACCTGGCCGTGCCTGCCAACCTGCGTTGCGGCCGACCCGAAGGTGATGTCGAGATGCCTGCCGACCCGCAATGGGCGAACCTGAATTTCAGCATCGCAGGGTTGTGGGAGATCACGCCGCATGCGCTGGCCGAGGTGGCCACCAAGGTGCAGGTGGTCGACGTGCGCGAGCCGGCGGAGTTTGCGCATGGCCTGGGCCACATCGACGGCGCCTTGCTGGTGCCGCTGGGCGAGCTGCAGGCGCGGCTGGACGAACTGCCACGCGATCGGCCGCTGGTGGCCGTGTGCCGCTCGGGGGCGCGCTCGGCACGTGCCACGGCGATGTTGGCGAAGGCCGGGTTTGCGGACGTGGCCAACTTGCGCGGCGGCATGTTGCGCTGGCGTGCCGAGGGCGGGGCCGTGCAGGGCGCCGGCGAATGAGCAGGGTGGTCCGCGACGTGCCGATAGCACCGTCGCTGATTTCTCGAAGCAAAGTGCGGCGAGTGCTCGGCGGCTGCGCTCGCCCGAGGGTTGGCGGCGCTCAGGTACGTCGGCGCGCCAGCAGGTGCCACGCTACCAGCGCCAACGCCGGGTCGAGCACTGCGAACAGAAGCATCGTCTTCGGGAAGACGCCGGCGAGCGCGATTGGCACGAGCACCAGCGGCACGAGCACCAGGCGGTCGAGCACCGTGGCGGCAACGAACTGCCGACCGCCGGTCCTGCCGCCGAAAAAGTAGAACCAGCCGACAATCGCTATGAGCATGCCGATAACGCGCACCAGTGCCGCCTCGCTTCCGACGAACGCTCGTTCGCCGAACAAGACCTGCACCTGCCCCGGCCAGGCCAGCATCGATAGGCCCGCGGCCATGTACAGCAGTCCGCAGGCCGAGGTGAATCGTGAAGCGGCGGAACGTTGCGCCGGCGCTTCGGCCAGGTCGGACAGCAGGGACATGAAAGCTCCTCGTTGGCGTGGTGCGACGAATATGCCCACGATGCGGGCACAGCGCAAGCAGCCACTGTGCCGCGACATCACTCGCCCGGCTCTATCGGATGAGCGGGTGCAGTGCAACGTCGCCGCGCAGGTGCGCGGCTGAAGACAGTCACGTCGATGATCTCGATCGCCGCCAACCCCGCGTCAGAAATCCAGTCGCGGCCGCGCAATCGGCCGCAGCGTCTCGTAGGCCCGTGCCGCGCGCAGCACCAGCGCGTCGCCGAACATCGGGCCGACGAATTGCAGGCCGATCGGCAAGCCGGCCTTCGTCAGCCCGCAGGGGATGCTGCAGGCCGGCTGCTGCGTCAGGTTGAAGGGGTACGAGAACGGCGTCCAGCCGAGCATGTTCCGTGGCGTCAACGGCGAGTGCCCGGCAGGGCGCGCGTCGAAGGCCGGCACCGCCACGGCGGGCGTGACCAGCAGGTCGAAGCGCTGCATGAACTGGCGCATGTGCGAACCCAGGGCGCCGCGTGCCAATGTCAGCCGCGCCAGGTCGAGCGTGCTGAACTTCGAGCCGAGTTGCGCCTCGGCCGCGAAGTCGGGGTCGGCGCGCCCTTGCTGCTCGGCATTCAGCCCGTTCCAGATCGCCCACGCGCCGGAAAACCACAGCCCGGTGCAGATGTCGAGCGAGTCTTCGATGCCCGGGTCGACCTGCTCGACCAACGCGCCCAGCGTCTGCAGTTGTTTGACTGCGGCGTCCACGGCGGCGGCGACTTCCGCGTCGATGCCCTTGACGTAACCCAGCGCCGGCGAATAGGCAATCTTCAGCCCTGCGATGCCGTCGTCCAGCGTGGCCAGATAGTCGCTGTCGTCCGGCGGCAGCGAGGTCCAGTCGCGCGCGTCGGGGCGCTTGAGCACGTTCATCATCAGCGCCGCGTCGCGCACGCTCATGGTGTGCGGGCCCAGGTGCGCCACCGTGCCCATCGGCGACAGCGGGTAGGCCGGCACGCGGCCGAAGCTGGGCTTCAGGCCGAAGTTGCCGCAGAAGGCCGCCGGGATGCGCACCGAGCCGGCGCCGTCGGTGCCCACCGACAGCGGGCCCATGCCGGCGGCCACCGCGGCCGCCGTGCCACCGGACGATCCGCCCGGTGTCTTGCTCAAGTCCCAGGGGTTGCGGCTGATGCCGGTGAGCGGCGAGTTGGTCTCGCCCTTGCAGCCGAACTCGGGCGTGCAGGTCTTGCCCAGCAGCACCGCGCCGGCCTCGCGCAAGCGCGCCGTGGCCGGCGCATCGACGTCCCAGGCCTGCTGCGGGTCGACCGTGCGGCTGCCGCGCAGCGTGGGCCAGCCACGCGTCAGGATCAGGTCCTTGATCGATGTGGGCACGCCGTCGAGCGCGCCCATCGGCGTGCCGGCGGCCCAGCGTGCCTCGCTCGCGCGCGCCGACGCCAGCGCCTCCTGCGGCGCCAGATGGCAGAAGGCGTTCAGCTTCGGGTTGAGCTTGTCGATGCGCGCCAGCACGGCCTGGGTGGCTTCCAGCGGTGATGCGGCGCGGCTGCGGTACAGCTGCAGCAGCTCGGTCGCACTGCAATCGGCGAGGTCGGTGGCTTGGGGCATGGGCGTTCCCGGTGATTGGCGTGGACGCACACCTTAACCAAATCGACGACGGTGGTGGGCAGGGATTGCCCCGCGTCAGAAGCCCGCGCTCGGATACGGCAGCAAGCTGCTGCTGCAGAATCGACTTGCCGCGTGTGACAACGCGGCCAGCAAACTTGAACAGGGATGCTCGTGTCGATTTCGGAGCTGCTGACTTTGGCGCAGGCGCACGCCGAGGCCGTGCTGTCATCGCCGAAAGACATCGTCGCCTACGTCGCGGCACTGCTGGCCGCCAGCTTCGTCATCGGCGCGGCGTTTGTCAGGACGATGATTCCACTGCGCTGGCTGGCGGTGGCCGGCAACGTGGCGTTCGTGGTCTTCGGCGCGCTGCACCCGCAGTACCTGACGCTGGTCATCGCGGCCGTGCTGCTGCCCATCAACATCTACCGCGCGCGCCAGATGATGCGGCTGACGCGCCGCGTCAAGGCGGCGCAGGCGGCCAGCGACCAGAGCGGCGTGTGGCTGCGTCCGTACATGAAGGCCAGGAAGCTGAAGAAGGGCACGGTGCTGTTCCGCAAGGGCGATCTGGCCGACCACATGTATTGCATGGTCGACGGGAAGATCGAGCTCGCCGAGATCGGCGTGCTTCTGGAACCCGGCAAGATCTTCGGAGAGATTGCGTTCTTCGCGCCGGACAAACGCCGCACCCACACCGCGCGCTGCCTGGAAGCCAGCACGGTGCTGTCGGTGGACGAGGTCACGCTCAAGCAGCTGTACTACCAGAACCCGTCATTCGGCTTTCACCTGATCGGCCTGGTCGTGGGCCGGCTGTCCGAGGACGTTCGGCGCGTGGAGAGGCGTTTTGCCGACAGTGAAGGGTCCGTGCCTCCACCGCATTGAGGATGCGCAGGTCCTAGGGTTTGCGGGCAGGCGGAGCGGCGGAGTACGCTCAACGCGCGGCAAGTGCAGCTGCGTGCAAAGGAGGAAGCTCCATGGCCATGCCCCGCATGACGGTGCGCCGGCGCCGGTTTGTCGGCGGGATGCTGTTGTGGCCCCTCTTGCCTGCTGCGCCGGCGTGGGCGCAGAAGAGCCCGGTGCCGCTCGTCGGCGTGCTCGTCTCGACCGGTTTGCACGCGCTGGATTACTTGCGCCAGGGTCTGCGCGAGCTGGGCTTCGTCGAAGACCAGAACGTGGCCTTTGCGTTCCGCTCGGCCGACGGCAACCCGCGCGACCTGCCGGGCCTGGCGCGCCATCTGGCCAGCCTGAGGCCGGCGGTGCTGTTCTGTGCCGGACCGGCGGCGCTGGATGCGGCAGTGCATGCCACCAGCCGGGTGCCGATCGTCGCGCTCGACCTGGAAACCGACCCGCTGCGCAGTGGCCTGGTGAAGTCGCTGGAGCATCCACGCACCAATGTCACCGGCGTGTTTCTCGACCAGCCGGCGTTTGCCGGCAAGTGGTTCGAGTTGCTGCGTCAGGTGTTGCCGAAAGCCCAGCGCGTCAACCTGCTTTGGGATTCGAGCACCGGCCCGTGGCAGCTGGCCGCGGCCAAGTCGGCAGCGCAGAAGCTGCGCTTCGACGTCGACACGCTGGTGGTGCGCGACGAGAGCGAGTTCGCCAAGGAACTGACCGATGGCTTGAGCCGCAAGCCCGACGCACTGGTGCTGCTGTCGTCGCCGCTGGTGCGAGCGCGGTCGAAGGCGATCGCCGAGTTCTGCGTCAAGCAGCGCCTGCCGGCGATATCGCCGTTCAACGAGTTCGCCCAGGCCGGCGGTTTGATGTCCTACGGCCCGAACGTGCAGGATTTCTATCTGCGCGCGGCGGTCTTCGTCGACAAGATTCTGAAAGGCTCACGCGCCGGCGATCTGCCGCTGCTCATGCCGACCCAATTCCAGCTGGTCGCCAACCAGCGCGCCGCGGGGCAGTTGGGCCTGGTATTGCCGAGCACGCTGCTGGCGGCGGCGAGTGAAGTGATCCGATAGGCCGCGATTTCGACCCAGGCGGCGACATGAAGCGACGAACGATCTGCGCCAGCCTTGTCGGCGCGGTCCTGTCGCCGGTGTGGGTTCAGGCGCAGCCGGCCCAGCGCCACGCGCGCATCGCCGTGCTCGGCGGCAGCACCGGCCTGGCCGACCCGAACGTGCGGCGCGACATCGAACCGTTGCCCAAGGGTCTGCGTGAGCGTGGTTGGGTCGAAGGGCGCAACCTGGTCATCGAATGGCGCTTCGCCGAAGGCCAGCCGCAGCGGCTGCCCGCGCTGCTGGCGGAACTGATCGCGCTGCAGCCCGACGTGCTCGTCACCTACGGCCCGCGTCCCGCCATGCTGGCCAGGGACGCGACACGCTCCATCCCCATCGTGGCGGTGGCCGTCGACGACCCGGTAGAAATGGGCCTGGCAGCCAGCTATTCCCGGCCGGGCGGCAACATCACCGGGTCGTCGGGCGCCTACCACGGCATCCTGTCGCGTCGGCTGCAGTTGCTGAAGGACCTCTTGCCGAACGCGCGGCGTTTCGCCGTGCTGATGAACCCTTACACGCTGCCGCGGCCAACCCTCGATGCCGGCCTGGCAGATCTTCGGGACAAGGTCGGCGTGGAGATGGTGGTGATGGAAGCGCGCGGCCCGGACGATTTCGATGCTGCGTTCGCGGCCATGGCGCAGCAACGCGTGGATGCGGTGCTGGTGCTCGCCGATGCCACCTTCTACGTGCACCGGCTGCGCCTGGGCGAGCTGTGCCGCACGCAGCGGTTGCCGTCGGTGTGGGGCGGCAGGGGCTTTCTCGAAGGCGGCGGGCTGGCCTCCTTCCAGGGTGACTTCGCCGAGTTGTTCCGGCGCTCTGCCAGCACAGTCGACAAGATTCTCAACGGCGCCAAGCCCGGCGACATCCCCTGGGAACAATCCACCAAGTTCGAGTTGGTGCTGAACCTGAAGGCGGCGCGCGAGCTCGGGTTGAAGGTGCCGCAAAGCGTGCTGTTGAGTGCCGATGAGGTGATCGAATGAGCGCACGCCGTGGCGTGCTCAAGGGCATGGCTGCGCTGGCAGCCTTGCTGGCGGCTCGCCATGCCGGTGCGCAGCGCATTCCACGCGTCGGCTTCCTCGGCCTGTCGCGCGCCCGCGCCGCAGCACCCGCTGGTCCGCGCCATGGTCGATGGGCTGCACGAGCAGGGTTTCATCGACGGCCGCAACGTCACGCTGGAGTACCGCTGGGCCGGCGGCTCTCTGGCGGCCTTGCCCGCGCTGGCCGCCGAACTGGCCGCCTTGCCGGTGGACGTGTTCGTGGCCGGCAACAACAACGTGGTGCAGGTGGCGCGCCAGGCGAGCGCGACGATTCCGATCGTCATGGTGCTGGGCATCGACCCGGTGCGCAACGGCTTCATCGACAGCTATGCCCGCCCCGGCGGCCGCATCACCGGGCTGACCAACGAGGCCGGCGGCGCCGCGGTGAACGGCAAGATGCTGGGCATGCTGAAGGAACTGGTGCCGCAGGCCACGGTGGTGGGCGTGCTGGCGCAGCAAGGCGTGGGCTACGACCGCGACGCCACCGACTCGGCGGCACGGCTGCTGCAGCTGAGACTGTTCTATGCGCCCGAGGTGCGACAAGCGGCCGACATCGAGCCGGCGCTCGAATCGATGCGGCGCGCCGGCGCGCAGGCCCTGTTCGTGATCGGCGGCTCGGTGATCTATGTCGAGCGTGCGCGCGTGGTCCGCCTGGAGCTGCAGCATCGCTTGCCGGCGATGCACTTTTCCGCCGACTACGTGCGCGACGGCGGCTTGATCAGCTATGGCACCGATCTGCTGGCGCAGTTCCGCCGCTCGGCGCATTTCATCGCGCGTATCCTGCAAGGCGTGAAGCCGGCCGATCTGCCGGTGGAGCAGCCGGTGCGCTTCGAGCTCGCGATCAACCAAGCGACCGCCAAGGCGCTTGGGCTGGTGGTGCCGCGCTCGCTGCTGCTGCGTGCCGACGAGGTGATCGAATGAAAAGAAGAACACTGTGTCGTGTGCTGGGCCTGCCGCTTCTCGCCGTGATGCAGGGTGTCGGCGCGCAGTCCAAGCCGGCCTTTCGCGTCGCCTGGGTTTCGCTCGAGCAGGCGAACTCCAGTTCGCCGGTGTTCGCCGCCTTCCGCACCGGCATGGCCGAGCTGGGTTACGTGGAAGGCAAGAACCTGGTCATCGACGCTTGGTGGGGCGACGGCTCGGCCACGCGGCTGGAGCAGCAACGCGCGGACATGCTGGCAGCGAGGCCCGATGTCATCGTGGCACAGGGTGGTGTCGCACTGGCGCCGATGCTGCACCCCAGCGTCAATCGGCCGGTGTTGTTCAGCATGAGTGGTGATCCGGTGGCGGCGAAGATCGTTGCCAGCTACGCGCACCCCGGCGGCAACGCCACCGGCATCACGCTCTTTGCGGCCGAGCTCACCGCCAAGCGCATGGCCCTGCTCAAGGAAATGCTGCCCGGCATTCGCAGCATCGCGGTCATCGCCAATCCACGGCACCCGGGCGCGCAGCGCGAGTTGCAGTCGGCGCAGGACGCCGCGGCCCGGCTCGGCTTGCGCCTGAGCCACTTTCCTACGCAGAGCGTGGCCGAGCTCGATGCGGCGCTGGCCGAGATCGGCAGGGCTCGCAGCGACGCCATCCTCGTGTTTGCGGACGGCTTTGCGCTGCAGCACGCCGATCGCATCGCCGCGTTCTCGCTGCGCCAGCGCATCCCGGTGGTGGCCGGCTGGGCACCGTTCGCGCAGCAAGGCAACCTGATGTCCTATGGCCCGGAGTTTGCCGATGTCTACCGGCGCCTGGCCAGTTATGCCGACCGCATCCACAAGGGCGCGCACCCGGGCGACCTGCCGGTGGAACAGCCGACCAAGTTCGAACTCGTCATCAACCTGAAGACCGCCAAGGCGCTGGGCCTGGCGGTACCGCAGGCCCTGCAGCTGCAGGCCACCGAGATGATCCAGTGACGGCGCGCCGCGCGCTGCTGGCGCTGGGCGGCGTCGCAGCCACGCTGCCTTGGCGGGCGTGGGGGCAGGGTGCGGCCGCGTTGCCGCGGGTGGGCGTGTTGTCGCCGGCCGGTGCCGAAATACTCAACCGCCCGGAATCGTCGGTGGCGAACTTCGTGGCCGGCCTGCGCGACCTGGGGCGTGTCGATGGCCGCAGCGTGGCGCTGGAGTTTCGCTTCGCCGATCAGGCACTGGACCAGCTGCCAGTGCTGGCCGCGGAGTTGGTGCGCCTGCAGCCGCAGGTCATCTACACCCACACCAATACGGCGGCGCGGGCGGTGGCGCAGGCCAGCAGGGCGATCCCGATCGTCGTGGGCCCGGCGGGCGAGGAGATCCTGCTCGAACTGGCCGGCAGCCTGGCGCGGCCCACCGGCAACGTCACCGGCATCACGCTGACCAATTCGCAATGGGACCAGAAGTGCCTGCAATTCCTGAAGGAAATCGCGCCGCGCACGCGCAAGGTGGCGGTGGTGTTCAACCCGGACAACCCGGACGCTCACCAGAACCTGCGCGGCTTGTCGCAAGGGCTGGGGCCGCTCGGGCTGGTGCTGGTGCGCGTCGATGCACGCGGCGCGGGCGATGTGACGCAGGCTTTTGCCGCAGCGGCAGCCGCTGGTGCCGACGCGATGTTTCTGACGAACGACAGTGTGCTGGCAGGCACGCCTGTGGTGCGCGTGCGCTTCATCGAAACCGCCTCGGCGCGCCGCCTGCCGTTGGTGTCCAGCCAGTACGCGGTGGCCGCCGACGGCGGACTGCTGTCGATGGGCACCGACATCGGCGCACTGGGCCGGCGCGCGGCCTGGCAGGTAAACCGCATCCTGGGCGGCGCGAAGCCCGGTGACCTGGCGGTCGAGCGGCCGTCGACCTTCAAGCTCACGATCAACCTGAAGACGGCCCAGGCGCTGGGCTTGACGGTGCCGCAGTCGCTGCTGCTGCGCGCCGACGAGGTGATTCGATGAAGCGACGCCGGGCGCTGCCGCTGCTGCTGACCCTGCCGCTGGGTCTGCGTGCACAGGAGCGCGCGGCACCGGCGGCCGGCGTGCCGGTGGTGTGCTTCCTGGCCCTGGCCACGCGCCAGTCCGACGCGCCCAGCGTGGCCGCGTTTCGCGAAGGCATGCGCGAGCTGGGCCATGTCGAGGGCCGCTCCTACGTGTTCGTCGAGCACTACGCGCAAGGCGACATGGCGCGGGCCGAGGCGCTGCTGCGCGAGCAGATGGCGCGGCAACCGGTGAGTGTGTTTCTCACGCCGGGCGCCGCGGCGGTGCGCCTGATCCTGCGCGACACCCAGGCGGTGCCCATCGTCTCGGCCGGCCTGCACCCGCGCGGCGGCCAGACCGACCTGTTCGCCAGCCTGGCGCGGCCCGGCGGCCGCGTCACCGGCGTGTCCAACTTCGGTGAGGAGCTGGCCGCCAAGCGCGTGCAACTGCTGCGCGAGGCGATGCCGCGGCTGGCGACGGTGGGCGTGCTGCACAACACCACCGACCCGGTGTTCCTGCGCTGGGGCGAAGAAACCGAAACCGAGATCCGGGCCCAGGGCCTGACCGCGGTGCGCCTGGGCCTGAGCTCGCCTTCGAGCGCGGCGATGACGCAGACGCTGCGCGACGCGCGTGCGCGCGGCGTCGGTGCCATCGTCATCGTGCGCGACTTCCTGACCTCGTCGCTGCACGTGGCCATTGCACAAAGCAGCCGCGACATCGGGCTGGCCAGCATCGCCGAAGAGCGCCGCTACCCCGATGCGGGCGCGCTGATGTCGTATGGCGCCAGCGACCGCGACCAGTTTCGCGGCGCCGCCGGCCATGTCGACCGCATTCTCAAGGGCGCCAGGCCGGCCGACCTGCCCGTGGTGCAGCCGACGCGCTTCGAGCTGGTGATCAACCTGAAGACCGCGAAGGCGCTGGGCCTGGCGATGCCGCAGTCGCTGCTGCTGCGCGCCGACGAGGTGATTCAGTGAATCGCCGGCAGTTTCTGGTCGGTCTGGGCTGTGCGCCCTTTGGTGTCCAGCGCAGCGGCGCAACAGCAGCGGCCCATGGTCGCGATCCTCTCGCCCGCCTCGCCGCGCAACGAGATGGCGATGCGCAGTGTCCATCAGCCCTTCAAGGAAGCGCTGAGAAAGCTTGGCTACGAGCCGGGCCGAAACATCGACATCGTCGAGCGCTTCGCCGAGGGCGACGAAAGCCGCTTGCCCGCGCTGGCGGCCGAACTGGTGGCGCTGCAGCCGCAGGTGCTGTTCACGAACACGTCGTACGCCGCGAGCGCGGCAGCCCGCGCCACGCGCAGCATCCCGATCGTGGTCGGGCCGGCTGGTGAGACCCCGCTGCGCGAACTGGCGGGTGGCAGCCTGGCGCGGCCGACCACCAACGTCACCGGCTTCGTGCTCGGCTCTGCGGAAATCGACGACAAATGCATCACGCTGCTGATGGAGGCGGTGCCGGCCGCGCAGCGTGTCGGGGTGCTGATCAATCCGCGCAACCCCGGCTATCAGCGCTACATGGCCGTGCTCAAGGGCGCGCTGGCGGTGCGCGGCAGGACGCTGGTCCGCCTCGAGTCCGCTGGCCTTGCCGACATCGACGCGGCGCTTGCGAGTGCGGCGCAGCAGCGCGTCGGTGCGCTCTTCGTTGCCGACGATGCTCACATTGCAGGCGATCCCGCGGTGCGCCAGCGCGTGCTGCGTTTTGCAGCGGGTGCCGGTATGGCGGTCGCGTCGTCGCGCCAGGACTATGCGCGCGAGGGCGCGCTGTTGACCTTGGGGCCGTCGCTGCCGGCACTGGCCGCGAGCGCTGCCGGTTATGTCGACAGGATCCTGAAGGGCGCGCAGCCGTCCGATCTGCCGATTCAACTGCCGGCGGTGCTGTTGGTGACCGTCAATCTGACCACCGCTCGGGCGCTCGGGCTGAAGATTCCGCAATCGCTGCTGCTGCGCGCCGACGAGGTGATTCAATGATCAGCCGCCACGGCTTCCTGAGCTGGCTGGCATCGAGCCTGTTCGCCGCGCCGCGCGCATCAGCCCAGACTGGCACCAGGCTCGCGCGCATCGGCTGGTTGCGAAGCGATGCCGGCCAGCCGCTCGACGATGAACTGCGGGGTGCCCTGCGCGAACTCGGCTGGGTCGAAGGCCGCAACCTGCGCATCGAGACCCGCATTGCCGACAATCCGCGGCGCGGGCGCGAACAGGCGGCCGAACTGCAGGCGCTGCCGGTGACGCTGATCGTGGCGATCAGTACGCCGCTGATTCGCGCGGCGCGGGACGGCGCGCCCGCCACCCCGATCGTGATGGTCAATGCGGGCGACGCGCTGGGTTCCGGCTTCGTCGCCAGCCTGGCGCGGCCGGGCGGAATGCTCACGGGCACCACATCCGCGGGCGAGGAGACGCTGGCCAAGCAACTGGAACTGCTGTCGTCCGTGGCGCCGCAAGCCAGAAAGATCGGCGTGCTGATGAACCCTGCCAACCCGGCCAATGACTTCTTCTTCCAGGCTCTTTCAGCGCGGGCTCGATTGCTGGGGGTGCCGTTGGAGCGCATCGAGGCCACCCGGGACAGCGAACTCGACGCTGCCGTGGCCCGCGCCAAAAGCGGTGCATTGCTGGTGGTGGGCGACGCGATGTTCAGCCGCCAGCGCACGCGCATTGCCGGGCTGTCCATCAAACATCGGGTTCCCGGCATCTTTGTCTCGCGCGAGGATGTGCTCGCTGGCGGGCTGATGTCCTACAACACGAGCAGTGCCTGGCACATTCGGCAAGCGGCGGGTTACGTCGACAAGATACTCAACGGCGCGAAGCCAGGCGACCTGGCGGTGCAGCAGCCGACGCATTGGGAGTTGGCGATCAACCTCAAGACGGCCACGGCGATGGGCATCACGATCCCGCAGTCGCTGCTGTTGCGTGCCGACGAGGTGATTCAATGATGAATCGCAAGACCTTCATCGCCGGTTCGGCCGCAGGGCTTCTGCTCGCGCGCGGGCTGCGGGCGCAGCCGTCAGGCAAGCCCGCCAGGATCGGGTTCCTGGCCTTCGTGTCGGAGCCAGTACCTGGGTACCTGCAGCGCATGGAGCCGCTGCGCGCGGCCTTGCGCGATCTGGGTTGGATCGAAGGCAGGAACCTGATCATCGAAGACGCGCTTCGCAGGTCCGGAGCACGCAGCGCCAGCGCGAACGGGCCGCTGAACTCAAGGCGGTGCCGGTGGCGCTGATCGCGGCGGAGGGCACCACAAGCATCCGCTCGGCGCGTGACGGCGCACCGGGCTGCCGGTGGTGATGGTGAATGCCGGCGACCCGGTCGGATACGGGTTTGGTGGCCAACCTGGCGCGGCCGGGCGGCGACCTGACCGGCACTTCGGCGGCCGGCGAAGAGGTGCTGGGCAAGCAGGTGGAACTGCTGTTGGCGGCCGTGCCGCAGCTCAAGCGCATCAGCGTCCTGATGAACAGCGCCAACCCGTCCAACAATTTCTTCTTCGACGCGATTTTGGCGCGCGCGCACAAGCTGGGTCTGCAAGTCGAGCGCATCGAGGTCGGCTTGCCCGACGAACTGGACGCTGCCATCGCGCGCGCCCGAGGCGGCGGACTGGTGGTGCTGGCCGATGTGATGCTCGGCCAGAGCGGTGTGCGCGTGCATGAGCTGATACTGCGCCACCAGGTGCCTTCGATCTTCGGCGGCCGCGGCTGGGCCGTCGGCGGAGGCCTGATGTCCTACATGTCATCCATCGACTGGCATTGGCGCAAGGCGGCCAGCTTCATCGACAAAATTCTCAAAGGCGCGAAGCCTGCCGAGCTGCCGGTGGAGCAGGCGACCCAATTCGAGCTGGTGATCAACCTGAAGACGGCCAGGGCGCTGGGGTTGACGATTCCGCCATCGCTGCTGCAGCGTGCCGACGAGGTGATTCAGTGATACGACGCGGGTTCGCTCTGGCCAGCCTCGCCACCTTCGTGCTGCCCCGCGCGCTTGCACAGGCCGGCAAAGAGCCACGACGCATCGGCATGCTCGGCATCGGCAGCGTCGCGGGTGGCTCGACGCTCGAGCGGGCGCTGCTCGACGGGCTGCGCGCGCACGGCTACTTGCAAGGACGCGACATCGTGCTCGACGCGCGCTGGGGCGGCGGCCGCACCGAGGTCCTTGCCCAGCTTGCCGCGCAGCTTGCCGCGACCAGGCCGGCCGTGATCGTCACTTTGGGCCCGCAGGCGACACAGGCGGTGCTGGCGGCGGATGCCGACGTTGCCGTGGTGGCCCTGCTCGGCGATGCCGTGGGATCGGGGTTCGCGGCCCAGCTCGGGCGCCCCGGCGGCAGGGTGACTGGCATCAGCTTCCTGGGCACGCCGCTGAACGTCAAACGTCTGGAACTGCTGGCCGAATTGCTGCCCAAGGGCAGTACCGTGCTGAACATCGGCGATCCCGGTGCGCACCGCGCGAATGTGGTCGACGCCATCGATGCGGCCGCACGCTCGCTGGGCCTGGTGTCGCACATCGCCTACGCGGGCACGGCGCAGGACATCGACAAGGCCTTCGCCACGGCGCAGCGCCTGCGCGTGGCCGGCATCAACCTGCTCGGCTCGCCGTTCCTCCACGGCAATCGGGTGCGCATCATCGAACTCGCCGCCAAGGCGCGGCTGCCGGCAATCTACGAGTGGCCACAGAGCGCCCGCGACGGCGGGCTGCTGGCCTATGGGCCCAGCTTGGCGGTGATGTTCCAGCAGCTCGGCGGCTTCGCTGCGCGCATCCTGAACGGCGCGAAGGCCGGCGACCTGCCGATTGAGCAGCCCACCAAGTTCGAGTTGGTCATCAACATGAAGACCGCGAAGGCCCTCGGCATCACGATCCCGCCATCGCTGCTGCTGCGCGCCGACGAGGTGATCGAATGAGGCGGCGCCCGCTTCTGCCGGTGCTGCTGGCCGGCACGCTCCCGCTCGTCGTGTCGCAGGCCTTTGCCCAGGCCGCCGCGGCGCCCCGGCGCATCGGCATGCTCGGCATCGGCAGCGTCGCAGGGGGCGGCACGAACGCGCGGGAGCTGGTCGACGGCCTGCGCCGCCACGGCCTGGTCGAAGGCCGCGACTTCGTGCTCGACGAGCGCTGGGCCGGCGGCCGCGTCGAAGGGCTGGCCGCACTGGCGGCGCAGCTGGTGGCGCTGAAGCCGGCGCTGCTGGTTACCGCCGGCCCCCAGGCCACGCAGGCCGCGCTCGACGCCGATGCCAAGCTGCCGGTGGTGGCCACGCTCGGCGATGTCGTCGGCCTGGGCTTCGCGGCCCAGCTCGGCCGCCCGGGCGGCAGGCTCACCGGGGTCAGCTTTCTGGGCACGCCGTTGAATGCCAAGCGGCTGGAACTGCTGGCCGAGTTGCTGCCCAAGGGCAGTGCAGTGCTCAACCTGGGCGACCCGGCTGGCCGCAGCGAAGTCCTGGTTGACGCCATCGCTGCCACCGCGCACGCGCGCGGCCTGGTGTCGCACACCTTGTACGCGGCCACGGCGGCGGAGATCGACAAGGCATTCGTCGGCGCGCGTCGGCTGCGTGTGGCCGGCGTCAACGTGCTCGGCTCGCCCTTCCTGCACGGCAACCGCGCGTCGATCATCGACCTCGCGGCCAAGGCGCGGCTGCCGGCGATCTACCAATGGCCAAGTACCGCGCGCGAGGGCGGGCTGCTGGCCTATGGGCCGAATGTCGCCGCGATGCGCCAGCAGGTGGCCGGCCTGGTGGCGCGCGTGCTGGGCGGCGCCAGGGCGGGCGATCTGCCGGTCGAGCAGCCGACGCAGTTCGAGCTGGTGATCAACCTGAAGACCGCCAAGGCGCTGGGCCTGGCGATTCCGCCAGCGCTGCTGCTGCGTGCCGACGAGGTGATTCAGTGAGAGACCGGCGCCGGTTCGTGGCCATGAGCGCGGCCGGCGTGCTGCTGATGACCCGCAGCCTTCGGGTCCATGGTCAGGCAACGATGCGTCGCATCGGCATCCTCGCACCCGGCACCGTGGCCGACCCTTCGCGCTACCCCGAGCCGCTGCTGCAGGGCCTGCAGGAGCTGGGGTGGGTCGAAGGTCGCAATATTCGCATCGAGCGGCGCATCGCTGCCGACCGGGTCGAACGGCTGCCGGCGATGGCCGATGAGTTGCTTGCGCTGGGCGTCGAGCTGATCGTCACCGTGGGCACGCCGGCTGCGCTGGCGGCGCGCAAGGCCACCGCCACCGTGCCCATCGTCATGGCCACCATTGGCGACCCGGTTGCGGCCGGCCTGGTGCAGAGCCTGGCGCGCCCCGGAGGCAACGCCACCGGCAACACCTTCATCGAGCCCGATCTCGCGGCCAAGCGCCTGCAGGTGCTGAAGGAACTGCTGCCCTCGGCCACGCGCATCGGCGAGCTGATGAACCCGGACAACCCGGCGCTGCAGATGCTGCGCGCCGGCGAGGCCGAGGCCCTGCGCGCGCTGGGCTTGCAGCCGGTGTTCGCAGACGTCACCACCGCGGCGGCGCTGGAAGGCGCGGTCGATGCGCTGAAGCGGCAACGGGTCGATGCGCTGCTGGTGCATGCCGATTCGCTGTTCGTGTCGAACCGCGTGCCGCTGATGCAACTGGCGCTGCGCCACGGCCTGCCGACGATGGCCGAAGGCCGCGCGTTCGTCGAGGCCGGCGCGCTGGTGTCCTATGCACCCAGCACCTCTGCGATGATGCGCAATGCCGCAGTTTTCGTCGACAAGATCCTCGGCGGTGCACGCCCCGCGGAGCTGCCGGTGCAGCGGCCGACGAAGATCGAGCTCGTCCTCCATCGCGGCACCGCCCGGCAGCTCGGCATCGCGATCCCGACGGCGCTGCTGCTGCGTGCCGACGAGGTGATCGATTGACCCGTCGTCGCCAATTGCTCGTCGCTGCGGCCTGCGCATCGGCGCCGCTGCTGCCGGTGCCTGTTCGGGCCCAGGCTGCGCCGAAGCGCGTGCGTGTCGGTGTGCTCTTCCCCGGCACGCAGGCCAGCTGGGTCGATCAGTTCGGTGTGGTGCGGCGCACGCTGCATGAGCTGGGCTGGGTCGAAGGCCAGAACCTGGAATTCGACTTTCGTTATGCCGACGGCCAGTACGAACGGCTCCCGGCGCTGGCCGCCGAGCTGGTGGCGGTGCGGCCGGACGTGATCTTCGCGGGCTCGGCGCCGGCCATCCGGGCCGTCATGCAGGCCACGTCGACCGTGCCCATCGTCTTCGAGACCTTTGCCGATGTGGTGGCGGTGGGGCTGGCGCAGAACCTGGGCCGGCCGGGCAGCAACGTCACGGGCGTGTCCGGCTTTTCGCCCGAGCTGAATGCCAAGCGCCTGCAGTTCCTGCACGAGATGCTGCCGCGGGCCACCCGTTTTGCCCTGCTGGCGAACCTGGGCAACCCGGCCACGCCACCTGGCGTGCGCGCCACCGAGGCGGCCGCGCGCCAGCTGCAGGTGCAGATCATCGTGGTCGACGTGCGTGCAGCCGAGCAACTGGACAGTGCCTTCGAGGGCATGGTGCGCCAGCGCGCGCAGGCCTTGGTGGTGGCCTCCGACCCGATGCTCTTCGGCCACCAGCGGCGCATCGTCGAGCTGGCGGCGCGCCATCGACTGCCGGCGGCCTACGACGCACGTTCCTACGCCGAGGTGGGCGGACTGATGTCCTACGGCTCGGGCACGGAGCGTTTCCAGCAGGTGGCCGGCTACCTGGATCGCGTGCTGCGCGGTGCGCGGCCCGCCGATCTGCCGATCGCGCAGCCCACCCAGTTCGAGCTGGTGCTGAACCTGAAGACCGCCGACGGCGATGGGCCTGGGCCTTCCGCAGACCTTGCTGCTGCGCGCCGACAAGCTGATCGAATGAGGCGCGCCGAAGCCGCAGGACGGACCTGTATGCTGCCGGCAGTCGCGTTCGAGCGAGGGATTCGATGGATCTGCGCCCTGTGGATGGCCTGACTGTGGCACGGACCTCACGCCGCGCCGTGGTGTCGCTGCTGGGTGTGGCGGCGGCCTGGCCGACGGGGCTGCAGGCACAGGATGCCGGCAAGCCCGCGCGCATCGCTTTCCTGGCGGCCGGTGGCGCACCGCGGCCTGGGCAGTTTTCCACCTTCGACGCGGTCACGGCCGGCCTGCGCGAGCGCGGCTACACCGGGCTGCAGACCCGGGCCTGGTTTGCCGACGGCCGCGCCGACGCGCTGCCTGCGCTGGCACAGCAGGCGCTGGCTTGGCAGCCGGACCTGATCGTCACCAACCTGACGCCGGCCACGCTGGCGGCGCGGCAGGCGACGCAGACGCTGCCCATCGTCATGGCCGGCAGCGGCGACCCGGTGGCCACCGGTCTGGTGCAGAGCCTGGCCCGGCCGGGCGGCAACGTCACCGGCGTGGCCGCGCTGGGCCCGGAGCTGGCGGCCAAGAGCATCGAGTTGCTGCGCGAGCTGCAACCCGGACTGCGTCGCCTGGGCGTGCTGGCCCATGCCACCGACAGCTTCACCTCGGCGATGCTGGCCGCCGTGACGCCGGCCGCCACGGCGCTGGGCCTCGAGCTGCATGTCGAGCGGGTGCTCGAGCCGAGCCAGTATGCGGCCGTGTTCGATCGCTGGAAGCGTCTGCACGTCGAAGCAGTGTTCGTGCAGCCCAGCCTGCCAGGGGCGCCGGCGGCAGCGCTGGCGCTGCAGCACCGGCTGCCGTCGTGTTCGTTCGTGCCCGGCTTCGTCGAGCAGGGCGGCTTGCTGGCCTATGCCAACGACCTTGCCGAGATCGCCCGGCTGGTGGTCGACACGGTGGACCGCATCCTGCGCGGTGCGTCGCCGGCGCAGCTGCCGGTGCAGCAGAACACGCGCTTCGCCCTGCTGGTCAATCTGCGCACGGCGCGTGCGCTCGGCATCATGCCGCCGGCCACGCTGCTGCAGCGTGCCACCGAGGTGATCGAATGAGTGCTGTCGATCCGGCCGTTTCGCCCGCACGCCCTGCGCCTGCCGGCGCCGCGTCCGCCGTGGCGTTGCCGGTTGCCATTGCGCCTGCCCCAGGCGACGCACACCGCGGCCGGCTGTTCCGCAAGTACCTGCTGCTGATCCTGTCGTTGGTCAGCCTGGCGCTGCTGCTGTCGGGCGGCATCAGCCTGTATTTCACCTACCGCGAGACGACGGCTGCGCTGGCCAGCCTGCAGCGCGAGAAGGCCATCGGCGCGGCCTCGCGCATCGAGCAGTACCTGCGCCAGGTGACGCAGCAGCTGCAGTACGCCGCGCTGCCGCAGATCGGCGCCGGCGACCTGGAACTGCGGCGCTCGGAGTTCCTCAAGCTGATCCGGCAGGCGCCCGAGGTCACCGACATCGCCTACCTCGACGCCGACGGGCGCGAGCAGGTGGCGGAATCGCGCCTGGGCATGAGCGCACTCGCCTCGGGCAAGGACCGCTCGGCCGAAGCCGGCTACCAGCAGGCGCGGCGCGGCCAGCCCTGGTACGGGCCGGTGTACTTCCGCAAGGAAACCGAGCCCTACATGACGGTGGCCATCCGCTCCGGCGGCGACAAATCGCCGGTGACGCTGGCCGAGCTGAACCTGAAGTTCATCTGGGACGTGGTCTCGCGCATCAAGATCGGCGACAAGGGCAAGGCCTACGTCGTCGATCAGAATGGTTTCCTCGTGGCCGACCCCGACATCGGCCTGGTGCTGCGCAAGACCAGCATGTCCGCGCTGGAGCACGTCAAGTCCGCGGCCAACGGCCCGGCGGGCGACGAGCCGGCGATGCAGTCGCATGACCTGGCGGGCACGCGGGTGCTGGCGTCGGTGGCGCCGATCGAGGCGCTGGGCTGGAAGGTCTTCGTCGAGCAGCCGGTGTCCGAGGTCTATGCGCGGCTGAACGCGTCGATCCTGTGGACCGCTGCGCTGCTGCTGGCCGGGCTGGCCGCGTCGGCGCTGGCCGCGGGGGCGCTGGCGCGCAGCATGGTGCGGCCGATCCGCACGCTGGACGAGGGCGCCAGGCGCATCGGCGCGGGCGACCTGGACCAGCAGATCGTGGTCAAGACCGGTGATGAACTCGAAGGCCTGGCCGACCAGTTCAACCGCATGAGCGGCGCAGTTGCGCGAGTCCTATGCGGGGCTGGAGCGCAAGGTCGAACAGCGCACGGCCGAGGTGCGCGAGGCGCTGGACTACCAGACCGCGATCAGCGAGGTGCTGCGTGTGATCAGCCGGTCGCCGACCGACGTGACGCCGGTGTTCGAGGCGATCATGGACAGCGCGCAGCGCTTGTTCGGCACCACGATCGGCGCCGTGTTCCGCTACGACGGCACGCATGGTCCACCTGGTCGCGACGCGCGGCTGGTCCGCCGAGGCACTGAAGGACGCGCGCAGGCTTGTATCCCGCGCCGCCGAATCCGGCCATGCTCAGCGGCCGGGTGATCCTTTCCTGGGCAGGCGCAGACCATCGTCGACACGCACACCGACCCGACCTACGACCCCACCACGGCCGCAGGTGGGCCAGTGGCGACGCATGATCGGCGCGCCGATGCTCAAGGACGGGTCGCCGATCGGGGCCATCGTCGTGGCCTGGACCGAGCCGGGCGAGACGCCGCAGCGGCAGGCCGACCTGCTGAAGACCTTCGCCGACCAGGCGGTGATCGCCATCGAGAACGTGCGGCTGTTCAACGAGACCAAGGAAGCGCTGGAACAGCAGACCGCCACCGCCGAGATCCTGCGCGTCATCAGCGGCTCGATCACCGACACGCAGCCGGTGTTCGACGCCATCGTGCGCAGCTGCCAGCGGCTGTTCGACGGCAAGGCGGTGGCGGTGGTCATGCCCAAGGCCGAGATGATCGAAACCGTGGCCTTTGCCGACGACGGTTCGGCCAAGGGCGACGGAGGGTTCCTGAAGCCCTGGCCGCTGGACGCCGCGAGCGGCGCCGGTGCGTGCATCCTCGAGTCGCGCCTGATCGCGGTGGCCGATACCGTCGAAGGCGCGAAGCAGTTCCCGCGCATGCGCGATCTGGCGCTGGCCATGGGCTACCACTCGGCGCTGTTCGTGCCGCTGCTGCGCGATGCCAAGGCCATCGGCTGCCTGGGCATCCTGCGCGCAGGCACGGGCGAGTTCGATGCCAACGAAATTGCGCTGGCGCAGACCTTCGCCGACCAGGCGGTAATCGCGATCGAGAACGTGCGCCTGTTCAACGAGACAAAGGAGGCGTTGGAGCAGCAGACGGCGACGGCGGAGGTGCTGCAGGTGATCAGCAGTTCAGTGGCCGATACCGAGCCGGTGTTCGAACGCATACTGGCCAGCACCGAACGCCTGTTCGACAGCCGGCGCACGGCAATCTTTCTCGCACCGGGTGACGGCCAACTGCACCTGGCGGCTATGCATGGGGCGCCGGGCACGAACGCCACCACACGCTACCCCAGGCCGTTCGAACAGACTGCCGGCCCGATGGTCATCGGCGAGCGGCGGCAGGTGTACCTGCCCGACGTCGTGAACGGCCCGGACGTGCCGACCAGCCTTCGTTTGGCGGGGCAGCAGACCGGCAACTTCTCGATCCTGATGACGCCGATGGTCTGGGAAGGGCAGGGCGTGGGCATGATCACCGTCTCGCGCGAGCCGAATGTGGGCTTCAACGACAAGGAACTCGGCCTGCTGCGCACCTTTGCCGATCAGGCAGTGATCGCGATCCAGAACGCGCGGCTGTTCAACGAGACGAAGGAGGCGCTGGAGCAGCAGACCGCGACCGCCGAGGTGCTGCAGGTCATCGGCAGCTCGGTCGCCGACACGCAGCCGGTGTTCGACAAGATCCTGCACAGCTGCGAGCGGCTGTTTGCCGGCGACGAAGTCGGCATCCTGCTCGCCGGCGACGATGGGCAGTTGCACTTCGGCGCGCAGGGCGGGGCGAATCCGTACCAGGAGATGCGTGCGCAACTGCCGGCGCCTCTCGACGGCTCGGCCACCGCGCTGGCCATCCGCGCACGCCGCGTGCTGCACTACGACCACGTGCTGGCCGATGCCGATGTGCCACCGGTGCTGCGCGAACTGGCGGCCGGGCGGGGTTTCGACTATTCGCTGGCGATGGCGCCGATGTTGTGGGAAGGCCGTGGCGTGGGCTCGATCTTCGTCACGCACGCGCCGCCGCAGCCGTTCTCCGCGAAGAATCTGGAGCTGCTGAAGACCTTCGCCGACCAGGCGGTGATCGCGATCCAGAACGCGCGGCTGTTCAACGAGATCCAGGACAAGAGCCGGCAGCTGGAGATCGCCAACCAGCACAAGAGCGAGTTCCTGGCCAACATGAGCCACGAGTTGCGCACGCCGCTGAACGCGATCATCGGTTTCTCCGAAGTGCTGGTCGAGCGCATGTTCGGCGAACTGAACGAGAAGCAGGACGACTACCTGAAGGACATCCATTCCTCGGGCAAGCACCTGCTGAGTCTGATCAACGACATCCTCGATCTGTCGAAGATCGAGGCCGGGCGCATGGAGCTGGATGTCGATGCCTTCGATGTGCCGGCGGCGCTGGCCAATGCCATGACGCTGGTGCGCGAGCGCGCGCAGCGCCACGGCATCGTGCTCGGCCTTCAGGTGGCCCCCGAGGTGGGCGAGCTGCGCGCGGACGAGCGCAAGTTCAAGCAGATCATGCTCAACCTGCTGAGCAACGCGGTCAAGTTCACGCCCGACGGCGGCAAGGTCGACGTGCGCGCGGGCCTGCGCGACGGCGTGCTCGAAGTGGCCGTGGCCGACACCGGCATCGGCATCGCGCCCGATGACCAGGCGGCGGTGTTCGACGAGTTCCGCCAGGTCGGCCGCCACTACACCAACAAGCACGAAGGCACCGGCCTGGGCCTGGCGCTGACCAAGCGCTTCGTCGAGCTGCACGGCGGCACGCTGCGCCTTGACAGCCAGCCGGGCCAGGGCTCAACCTTCAGCTTCACCCTGCCGAACCAACCATGAAGACCATCCTGATCGTCGAGGACAACGAGAAGAACATGAAGCTGGCGCGCGACATCCTGCGCGCCAAGGGTTATGCCGTGCTCGAGGCGGTGAACGGCCTGGACGGCGTGAAGCTGGCGCTCGAACACAAGCCCGACCTGGTGCTGATGGACATCCAGCTGCCCGACATCAACGGCATCGAGGCGTTTGAACGCATCCGCGCCGATGCCACCACCGCGCATGTCCCGGTGGTGGCCTTCACGGCGTCGGTCACCGTCAACGACCGCAGCCGCATCGGCGATGCCGGCTTCGACGGCTTTCTCGGCAAGCCGATCAACCTGAAGGAATTTCTCGAGACGGTGCGGCGCGTGCTGGGCGAGGCGCCGGCATGACGGCCGGCTCGCGCATCCTGGTCGTCGACGACACGCCGGCCAACGTCAAGCTGCTGGTCGATGTGCTCACGGCCAAGGGCTATGCCGTGAGCGCAGCGCGGTCAACGGCGAAGAAGCGCTGGCGCTCATCGACGGCCAGCCGCCCGACCTGGTGCTGCTGGACATCATGATGCCGGGGCTGTCGGGCTACGACGTGTGCCGGCGGCATCCGCGCCAACCCGGCCACCGCGCTGCTGCCGGTGGTGCTGTGCACCTCGCTCGACCCGAAGCAGGAGCGCATCAACGGCATCGAGGCCGGTGCCGACGACTTCATCCCCAAGCCGATCAACCAGCCGGAGCTGTTCGCGCGCGTCAAGTCGCTGCTGCGCATCAAGGCGCTGCAGGACGAGGTCAAGGCGCAGGCCGCGCAGCTGGCCGAGTGGAACCATCAAGCTCGAGGACCGGGTGCGCGAGCAGGTGGCGCAGGTCGACGCGCCTGAGCCGGCTGAAGCGCTTCTTCTCGCCGCAGCTGGCCGAGGCCATCGTCAACGGTGGCGGCGAGGAATTGCTGAAGACACACCGGCGCGAGATCAGCGTGGTCTTCATCGACCTGCGCGGCTTCACCGCCTTCACCGACCGCGCCGAACCCGAGGAGGTGATGGAGCTGCTGCACGAATTCCACGCCGCGATGGGCCGCATCGTGCTCGACCACGGCGGCACGCTGGAGCGTTTTGCCGGCGACTCGGTGATGATCTTCTTCAACGACCCGGTGCCGATGGAGCGGCCGGCCGAAGCCGCGCGGTGAACATGGCGCTGGCCATGCAGCAGGCGTTTCCGCCGCTGGGCGAGCAATGGCGCAAGCGCGGCTACGAACTGGGCCTGGGCTGCGGCATCGCGCAGGGTTATGCCACGCTGGGCAAGATCGGCTTCGAAGGGCGCTGGGACTATGCCGCCATCGGCGGCGTCACCAACCTGGCGGCGCGGCTGTGCGCCGAGGCCACCGGCGGCCAGGTGCTGGTGGACCGCAAGATCATGGCGCGGGTCGAAGGGCTGTTCGCCGCCACGGAGATCGGCCCGCTGGTGCTGAAGGGGCTGACGCATCCGGTGCCGGCCTTTGCGTTGACGCCCGACAAGGGACCGGCCTGAGCCGCGAGCGCCCGGCGCTGCGCCCGCGGCGGGAGGACCAACCGATGAAGTTCATTGCCCGCCGATGGCTTCGGCACCTGAGCGTCTTGATCCTCGCCTTCGCAGCCGCGTCCAGCCACTGCGCAGGTCGGGGTGCCCTGGGCCTTCACACCGCAGATCGTGGTGGTGGGGGCGCGCGGCGATGCGCGCATCGCACTCGTGCATGAAGCCGTGACCCACTGGAACCGCGTGTTCGCGGAACTCGGCTCCGCCTTCAGGCTGCCCGAGCCGGAGTTCGACGAGCGCGAGCTGCCCGAAGACGCGCGTCAGGCCATGATCCGCTCGATGATCGAACGCGCCCCGCACGGCGCGCAGACCCCGCCGGCGCTGCAGGCCTTGCCGCGCGACCTGAGCATCGTGCTCGGCGCGGACGAATTCCCGTCTTTCACGACGCCATTCTTCGACAACCGCAGCCGGCGCGTGGTCGCGCTGCGGCGCATGGACACGGCACCGCTGAATCTGCCGAACGTCGCGCAGAACGTGGTCGTGCACGAGCTCGGCCATGCGCTGGGCCTGGGTCACAACGCCGACCCATCGTTGCTCATGTGCGGGCGGCCTGCACCCTGCAGGCCGCCGGATTTTGCGTCCACGCAGTTGCGCATCTTCGCGCTCAGCGCCGACGAACTGCGCCAGCTTGCGGTGATGTATCCAGTGGCTTTGCCGCCGCGTCGGCCCTGACCTTCGACCGTACTCGGTGCCCGCTATGCCGCCTGCGCCGCCGCCTTGTGCCGCTGCACGTCGCTGAGCAGCCGGGCCACCACCAGCCGCATGAAGTAGAAGCCCAGCTTCGGGTTCTGGTAGTAGAGCTGATAGATCTGCTCATCGGTCATCATGTAGAGATCGCAGTCGGTCTCGCAGACCACGGTCAACGTGCGCTTCTTGTCAGGCGAGAACAGCGCGATCTCGCCGATCAGGTTGTCCGGTCCGATCGTCGCGCCCAGGCCTTCCAGCCGCAGCGTTCCACTGCCGACGTAGTAGATTTCGTCGGCCTCGTCGCCTTCGCGGAACAGCACATGCCCGGCCTTGTGCTTGTGCAGGTGCATGTGCGGCAGCAGCCATTCGGAAACGGGCGACTTCTCGGTCACCTTTTCGATCTCCTTCGTTAGCCGCAGAATCTCGATCAGCCGCTTGGCGTTCAACGGCAACAGGATCACGTTCAGCAAGAACTCGGGCAGTACGATCAGCTTGGCCCAATCGAACTCCAGGTGGAACAGCGCGAAGATGATCAGCAGCACGTTGCTGCACAGCGACAGGACGCGCAGCGGAACCATGCGGCGCATGTAGTGGCTGCCAAGGTAGAACGCACCGCCGAGCAGGCCGAGGAAGGTGATGAAGTCGAAGTGCATGGGTCCTGGATCCTTCAAGAGGGGGCGCGTGCAAGGCCTCACGGGCAGGCAACATGTCGGGCACGCAAACGGCGCCTGCTGTCGAGCACGCCACGTTTGGCGACAGGAATTGTGGTGCATTTTCCGTGCCGCATCGGCCCCATGCGGCGACGGGTAGCCGCGAGCACGGGCGGCGACGCGGAACAGCATCTGCTAGATTTCAGCGCCTCGCCGTGGCCCGACTTTGCCGCTGCCTCATGACCGAACAGGCCACACCCGATGAATGACATGGACGTCCCCACCGACGCGCGCTACGGCTGGCTGGCGATCCTGCTGCACTGGCTGCTGGCGCTGGCCATCGTCGGCAATTTTGGAGTCGGGCTGTACATGGCCGACCTGCCGTTTTCGGTGACCCGCGTGAAGTTGTTCAACTGGCACAAGTGGGCGGGGATCACGATCCTGGCGTTGTCGGCGCTGCGGCTGCTGTGGCGGCTGGCGCACAAGCCACCGGCCTACTCCGCTCGCGTACGGGCTGCGATGCCGGCCTGGCAACACCGCGCGGCGAACCTGTCGCACTTTGCGATGTACCTGTTGTTCTTCGCGGTGCCGCTGCTGGGCTGGGCGTACAGCTCCGCTGCTGGTTTGCAGATCGTCTGGTTCGGCGTGCTGCCGCTGCCCGACCTTTTGCCGGTGGACAAGGAATTCGCCAAGGAAGTGCTCAAGCCCTTGCACCGCAACTTTGCCTACATCCTGGGCGGCCTGGTGGTTTTGCATGTCGCGGCTGCGTTGAAGCACCAGTTCGTCGACCGCGACGGTCTGCTGTTGCGCATGTGGCCAGGAAAAGTTGGATAGCATAGAGCGATGAAAACCGAACATCTGCTTTCTACGCTGGCGTGGCTCGGGGCGGTGCTGCTGGTTTCCCCCGCGCACGCACAGTCGCCCGCCAAGCTGGTGCCTGCGCAAAGCGAGGTGAGCTTCGTCACCAAGCAGATGGGCGTGCCGGTGGACGGCAAGCTTCAAGAAGTTCGACGCCCAGATCACGCTCGACCCGAAGAAGCCCGAGACCGGCAGCGTGACCTTCAGCATCGACACTGGCCAGCGCCAGCGCTGGGCGTGCCCGAGACCGATACCGAGATGCCCAAGGCCGATCTGGTTCAACGTCGCCAAGTTTCCGCAGGCCACCTTCAAGTCCACCGCCATCAAGGGCCTTGGCAACGGCAAGTTCGAGGTCGCCGGCAAGCTGGACATCAAGGGCAACGCGCGCGACATCGTCGTGCCGGTGCAGATCACGCAGACAGGCGCCAACTCCACCGCCACCGGCAGCTTCGTCATCAAGCGGCTCGACTTCAAGATCGGCGAGGCCGAATGGGCCGACACCACGGTGGTGGCCAACGACGTGACGGTGAAGTTCAAGCTGGCCCTGACCGGCCTGGGGCCGCTGTGAGGGCCGCTGCCGGCATTGGGCGGCATGCCTGGCCGCCGGGTGGATGTGGGCTGCCGCCGCACAGGCTCAGGCGCCCAACTACGCCATCGACCCGACGCACACCTTCGTCAACTACGAAAACGGCCACTACGGCACCACCACCAACCGCGGCCGCTTCAGCACGAAGGACGGCACGTTGTTCTTCGACCGCGCCAACCAGCAGGGCAAGGTCGAGATCGTCATCGACATTTCTTCGGTCAACACCGGGGTGGATTTCCTCAACCGGCAGATCCAGGGCAAGGACTTCTTCAATGTCGCCGACTTTCCGACCGGCACCTTCGTGTCGGACAAGTTCGTCTTCAACGGCGACAAGGTCAGCGAGGTGCACGGCCAGCTGACGCTGAAGGGCAAGACGCATCCGGTGGTGCTGAAGGCGCCGAAGTTCAACTGCTACGTCAACCCGCTGCTCAAGCGCGAGGTCTGCGGCGGCGACTTCGAGACCGACGATCCATGCGCAGCCAGTGGGGCGTGATGTGGGGTCTGCAGTTCGGCTTCGAGGACACGGTCAAGCTGATCATCCAGGTCGAGGCGATCAAGATGCAGTGCGGGCGGCGGCGGCGCTGGCGGGCGGCTACAGCAGCCCTTCGGGCACGAGCACCGACAGCACCTCGAGCATGATGCGCGTCCAGGCGTCGGTCTCGGGCTCTTCGACCACCTCTTCCCGGCCGCCGGGGCCGGTGGTGGTCCACACCAGGTCCTTGCCGTTCGGCGCCAGCGTCACCTTGTAGGCGCCTTGCTGGCGGATCACGTCCACCAGCTTCAGCATCTGCTGCGCCAGCGCGGGCTCTCGATGAACAGGCCCATCTCGGTGTTGTGCTGGTCGGAGCGCGGGTCGAAGTTCATCGAGCCGATGAACACGCGCTGCGCCGTCGACCACCGCGCTCTTGGCATGCAGCCGGCCGATCGAGGTGGAAAAACGCCCCAGGCGCAGGCTGCGGCTGACCTTCTGCGGGCTCAGCTCGTACAGGTTCATGCCCAGCTTCAGCATCTCCGGCCGGTAGCGCCGGTAGCCGGTATGCACCACCGGCTCGTCGGTGGCGGCCAGCGAGTTGGTGACCAGCGTGTACTTGACACGCCAGCGCTCGATCGAGTTGCGGAAGGTCTCGATGCCGGCCTCGCCCAGGGATCAGGTACGGGCTGGTGATGACCACGTCCTTGCGTGCACGGCGCATCATCTCGATGACGTTGTAGCGCACGCTGTCCACGTCGTCGATGGGCGCGGCGCCGTAGGTCGAGATGCGGCCGATGACCTTGTCGGGGTGTCGGCATAGGCCTGCGCGTCGGCCCAGATCAGGCCCATCTTGCCGGCGTCGAGCTCGGCGACGATCGGGCCGTAGCCGAGCACGTCGTTCGGCGGCGGTGCCTCGGGTTCGGGCGTGCCGCCGGTGCTGCCCACCACCTCGACCAGCTCGCCGGAACCGGCCTCGCCGTTCAGCACGGTGACGCGCAGGATCGGCTGGCGCTTCGGCGGCCGTCAGGCGTTCGAACTCGGCGCGCAGTTGCGCGTCCGACACGTCGGTCTGGACGATGGCGCGGATCGGCAGCACGCGGTCGCTGTTCCAGTACACGTCGAACAGCTCGCCCAGGCGCGGCAGGATGCCGCCGATGACGAAGGTGTCGAGGTCGACGAAGTTGGCGCCGGCGCTGGCCATGAAGTATTCGTCGGCGATGTTGCGGCCGCCGGCCACCGCCATCACGCCGTCGGCGATGAACAGCTTGTTGTGCATGCGTCGGTGCACGCGGTCGAACTCGCGCCAGTTCACCGCGAAGCGCGTCAGGAAGTTCTTCCGCCCGGCCGGGAAGGGGTTGAACAATCGCACCTCGACGTTGGGGTAGGCGTCCAGCCCCAGCAGCAGCGGGTCCATGCCCGAGGTGTACAGGTCGTCGATGATCAGGCGCACGCGCACGCCGCGCTCGGAGGCGTCACGCAATGTGCGCAACAGGTAGCGGCCGGTGCGGTCGTCGTGGATCTGGTAGTACTGCACGTCCAGCGTGCGCTGCGCGCGCCGCGCCAGTTCCAGCCGCGCCTGCAGCGCGTACTGGCCAGTCGGCATCAGGCGGAAGCCGCTTTGTTCGGGGTCGGCGGTGGAGGCCTTGGCGATGCGTCCGAGCGGCGTGTCGTTGGCGGCGCCGAGCGATTTGGAGGCCTTGCGCTCCCCGCTCTGTGGCAGGCTGGCGCAGCCCACCAAGCTGATGCCGAGAACGGCCAACAGGGCGCCCAGCGCCCACACACGCAGCAGTGCACGCCATCCGAAAACGACGCGCGAGTCCGGTGTTGCGCTGCGAACTCGGGGTCGGCTGTCGGCGGGGATCATGGACGCTGCGAATTTCGACACAGCCCGATGCTAGCGTCGCCCAGCTTGTCGCGCAGCATGCGATCTGGCGTTGCCTGCGGCGCTGGTGCTGCGCAGCCAAAAATCTGGGCCGGCTTAGACGCGAGTCCCTTGCCGGCGCCAAGGCCGCCGAATGGGCGGCGCGGAATTCAGGCCCTCAGGCCTTCTTCACCCAGGCGCTGCACCAGCCCGCGGCGGCGACCACCTTTCCGGCGAACAGCGGACAGGGGCCGGTGGCTTCCTTCGGCTTGCCCTGGAACAACTGGCAGTTCGTGCAGTTCTGGTCGTTGCTGTGCTTCGGGAACTTCTTCGTGTCGGCCTTGGTCGTGTCGGCCACGTAACCCAGCGCCACGGCCTGCGGGTCCTTTTCGTCGAGCTTGGCCTGGGCCATGGCGGCCGATGTGGCCAAAGCCGAAGTGCCTGCAGCCAATGTCATCATGAAAACGCGGCGATTGGTATGGATCACGGTGGAACTCCGTCGAATGGAAGGTTTGGGAAGCACTCGGCGCCAAGCCCTTAGGCCCAGCACCTTCGACACAAAGTCTAGCCTAAGCAAACGCCGGGGCGAGCCATCGGTTGACAGGCACCCCTGGCGCGAGTCGACGTCCTTGTTCTTGCTCAAGTCAGGCTCAGGTCGAATCGCTTGCGGTACGCGTTTCAGGCGGCATGCGTAACATCCGCTGCACCCAAGCTTTGTCGAAAGGTAGCTTCTCGTGCGTGTCTACACATTCGGCGTCTCCGCTTTTGCCGCGGCCTTGCCGCCATCCCAACGGCCGACGCAGCCCCAGGCTTGCGCGCCGACCTCGAAGGCATGGCAATGAGCACGCTGTCCAGCCCGATCCGCGCAGTGGCTTTCGATCTGGACGGCACGCTGGTGGACAGCGCACCCGACATCGGCCACGCGCTCAACAGCGCGTTGCGCCAGGCGGGCCTGGGCAGCTTCGATCTGGCGCAGGTGCGGGCCTGGATCGGCGATGGCCCCGACGTGCTGATCGACCGTGCCTTGAAGGCGCTGCACGTGGCCGACAGTGCCGCGCTGCGTGCCGAACTGCGCCGTGCCTTCGACGTCGCCACGCTGGATGCGCCGCTGGCCCACGGATCGGTCTACGGCGGCATCGCGGCATTGCTGCAGCAACTGCGTCCCGACTGGCCGCTGGTGGTCGTGACCAACAAGCCCACGGCGCTGGCGCGCGCGGTGCTCGATGCCGGCGCCTTGCTGCCGCACTTCCAGGCGGTTTACGGCGCGGATACCGCCGTGCTGCGCAAGCCTGCGCCGGCCATGCTGCAGCGCGCCGCCGCCGAACTCGGCGTGGCCTCGCACACGTTGCTGATGGTCGGCGACAGTGGCGCCGACATGGGCGCTGCACAGGCCGCCGGCTCGCCCACGGCCTGGGCCGGTTGGGGCTATGGCAGCGCGCATCCGCTGCCGGTGGAGCCGTCCTGGCGCATCGACCATCCGAGCCAAGTGCTGGGCATCGTGCGGTCGAGTCGCTGAGTGTCCCCAGGCGAGGCGAGCACCCAAGCGGTGCTGACTATGGGCGGACGATGTCGATGACGATCTCTATGCCGCTGCTGCGACCGTTCAACGGTGCCGACACGCCCTCCAGGTCGCCGCTCTGCGGCATCGCGTTGCCGCTCTTGGACACACGCGCGCCGACGACCACGTTGGGAAACTTGGACAGCTTGAACTCCGGCGTCATGGCCATGCTGTCGTCGAGCGTGAAGCTCAGCGGCAGATCGGCGGCGGTGCGCTTCAGGATGGCCAGCGGCATGCGCGGGCCTTCGGCGGCGCGTGCGAAGACGAACACCGTGTCGCCCGGCGCGGCGCGCGCCGCCAGGGCCGGTGACAGGCTGACGCGGCCGCTGATCGACGCGCTGCCTTGCGCTGCTGCAGCCGAAGCCGAAGTGGTCGTCGCAGTCGCCACGGCAGGCGCCGCCGTGCTGCCCACGGGCGCGCCGGTGCCATTGCCCGCGCCGAGGGCGGCGCGCGCGTCGGCCAGTCCGCGTTCCAGGCCTTGTGCAAATTCGCCCTCCTGCGGCGCCACGGCACGTGCCGCGCTCCAGTACTTGATCGCGCCAGCAAAGTCCTTGCGCTCGAAGGCCGCGCTGCCGGCCAGCGCCAGCGCCTTCAGGTTCGACGGATCGATCTTCAGTGCCTGCGCGATCAGCCGCAGCGGTTCACCTTCGAGATTGCGCCCACCGCGCATCGCCAGCACATCGGCCTGATCGGCCAGCAGCTGCGCGTCATTCGGCGTGAGCTGCAGGGCACGCCCAAACGCACGTTCGGCCTCCGGGAAACGATGCAACGCGGCATAGGTGCGGCCGAGCATGACCCAACCCTCGGCATCTTCGACCTGTCCCGGCGGCTGCTTTTCCATGCGCTCGGCCAGGCGATTCAACAGCTCTTCCATCTGCGCCGGCGTGGGCTCGCCTTGGGCCACCAGCGCGCTGGCGTCCAGCGCGCGCATGTTGCCCAGTGCGCCGTACAGGGACAGCGCCAGCACCGGCACGGCCAGCAGCAGCATGGCCAGCGTGGCGCGTGGCGAGCCCGCGGTCTCGGGACTGATTTCGACGCTTTCTTCCTCCAGTGCACGGCGTTCGATTTCGGAGCGTGCCAGCTGGTGCTGCGAAGGGTCGATGGCACCGCGGGCCAGGTCCTGATCGAGCTGCGAGAGCTGCGCCTTCAGCACGGCCAGGTTCGATTGCCGGGCACTGTGCGCCACGCGCGGGCCTGCGGGCTTGCGCCACAGCGTGCCCACGACGATCCACATCGCCAGCAACAGCAAGACGGCCGCGACGGCCCAGAAAACGGTCATGAGGAGATGTCTTGTTTGGCCGCGAGGGCCGCTTCGGCGCTGGTCCTGGACGGGGGCGCAGTCGGTTTGGGGCGGCCCGCTGGCAGATCGTCATCGAGCAGGCGGCGCGCCTGCTCGGCCTGGTCCGCACGCAGCGGCGCGCTGGCGGCGCCACGGCGGCGACGAATGCTGCGCACCAGCGTCAGCAAGGCCACGCCGAGCAACAGGAAGGGCCCGCCCCACAACAGCCAGGTGCTGCTCTTCACGGGCGGGCGGTAGAGCACGAAGTCGCCATAACGCTGCGTCATGAAGTCCAGGATCTGCGCCTCGCTCTGGCCTTGCTGCAGCTTCAGCCTGATCTGCTTGCGCAGGTCCACCGCCAGGTCGGCATGCGACGCGGCAATGGTCTCGTTCTGACATACCAGGCAGCGCAGTTCTTCGGCGAGGCGCATCACGCGCGCTTCGAGCACCGGGTCCTCGGCCAGCGGCTGGGCTTCCTTGGCCAGGCTCGTGCCAGCCAGGCCTGCCACCAGCAACAGCAGCAGCAGACAGCGCCTAAGCATTCAGCTTCTTCACGAGCGGCAGGATGGTGTCGCGCAGCACCTCGGGCGTGATCGGGCCGATGTGCTTCAGGCGGATGGTGCCGGCCTTGTCGATGACGAAGGTTTCGGGCACGCCGTACACGCCGTAGTCGATGCCGACCAGGCCCTCGGTGTCGGACAGCGAGACCAGATAGGGGTCGCCATGACGCGCCAGCCAGGCCAGCGCGTCGTTGCGCTTGTCCTTGTAGTTCAGCCCGTAGATGGGTACCGCGCCGGTGCCGGCCAGCTCGACCAGCAAGGGGTGCTCGACGCGGCAGGCCACGCACCACGAGGCCCAGACGTTCAACAGCCAGACCTTGCCCTTCAGATCCTGCAGGCCGAGGCGCGTATCGGGCGCGTCCAGCCGCGCCAGCGAGAAATCCGGGGCCGGCTTGTCGATCAGCGGCGAGGGCACTTCGCGCGGCTTCAGGTTCAGTCCCATGGCGAGGAAGCCGACCAGCACCAGGAAGACAACCAGCGGCAGCAGGTATCGCTTCACGGTGCTTCCGCGGCCTTTGACAGTACCGGCGCGCCCTGCGGCGCCAGCGTGGGCGATGTCGGCGACGCGGGCGACGTGGGCGTGGGCACGCGGGCTTTGGCGCGATAGCGCCGGTCGAGCACGGCGAGCAGGCCACCCAGCGCCATCAACAGGCAGCCGCCCCAGATCCAGCCGACCAAGGGCTTGTAGTACACACGCACGCTCCACGCGGTGGCGCTGAGCGGCTCGCCCAACGACACATACAGGTCGCGCGTGAAGCCGCGGTCGATGGCCGTCTCGGTCATCGGCATGCGGCTGACGGTGTAGTTGCGTCGCTCCGGGTGCAGGGTGGCGAGCACACGATCGCCGCGCGACAACACCAGCGTGCCGCGCGCGGCGGTGTAGTTGGGACCGCGCTTTTCGCTCACGCCGTCGAAGCGAACCCCCATGCCGGCGATCTGCGTGCTTTCGCCCGGCTCCATGCGCAGGTCCTTCTCCACCTGGAAGCTGCTGACCACGGTGACGCCGATGATGAAAACCGCCATGCCGAAGTGCGCCAGCAGCATGCCGTAGTAGCTGCCCGGCTGCGCCGCGAAGCGTTGTGTCAGGCTCGGCGCCGGGTGATCGCGCACCCGGAGCACGAGGTTCAGCACGGCCGTGCTCGCCACCCACATGCCCAGCAGCAGGCCGAAGCCGATCATTGGCGACCAGTGACCCAGCACGAAGGGCGCGACCAGCGCACTCGCCGCGCTGACACCCGCCGCCCAGCGCAGCTTGCGCGCGAGATCACCGACCTGCGCCGAACGCCAGCGCGCCAGCGGGCCGATGCCCATCAGGAACAAGCGCCGGTGCCATCAGCGGCACGAACACGGCGTCGAAGTAGGGCGGGCCGACCGAGATCTTGCCCATGCCCAGCGCGTCCAGCACCAGCGGGTACAGCGTGCCCAGCAGCACCGCGGCGGCGGCCACGACCAGCAGCACGTTGTTGGCCAGCAGCATGGATTCGCGCGACACCAGCTCGAAGCTGCCGCCGACACCGACCTTCGGCGCGCGCCAGGCAAACAGCAGCAGCGAGCCACCCACCACCAGCGCCAGGAAGGCAAGGATGAACAGGCCGCGTTCCGGGTCGGTGGCGAAGGCATGCACGGAGCTGAGCACGCCCGAGCGCACGATGAAGGTGCCCAGCAGCGACAGCGAAAACGTCAGGATCGCCAGCAGCGCGGTCCACATCTTGAAGCCGCCGCGCTTTTCGGTGACGGCCAGCGAGTGCATCAGCGCCGTGCCCACCAGCCAGGGCATGAAGGACGCGTTCTCGACAGGATCCCAGAACCACCAGCCGCCCCAGCCGAGCTCGTAGTAGGCCCAGAAGCTGCCGAGCGCAATGCCGACGGTGAGGAAACACCAGGCCACCGTGGTCCAGGGCCGCGACCAGCGCGCCCAGGCGGCGTCCAGCCGGCCCGACAGCAGCGCAGAGATGGCAAAGGCGAAGGCCACGACGAAGCCGACATAACCCATGTACAGCATCGGCGGGTGGATGATCATGCCCGCGTCCTGAAGCAGCGGGTTCAGGTCCTTGCCATCCACTGCCGCCGGCAGCATGCGCTCGAAGGGGTTGGAGGTGAGAAGCGTGAAGAGGATGAAACCGCAGCTGATGAGGCCCATCACGCCGAGCACGCGTGCCAGCGTGCGATCGTCGAGCTGCTTGGAGAAGATCGACACGGCCAGCGTCCAGCCGGACAGGATCAAGGACCACAGCAGGATCGAGCCCTCGTGGTTGCCCCACACGGCGGTGAACTTGTAGGCCAGCGGCAGCAGGCTGTTGGAGTGATTGGCAGCCAGCGCCACCGAGAAGTCGTCGGTGACGAAGGCCCAGGTCAGGCAGCCGTAGGCGATGGCGGTGAACAGGAACTGCCCACGCGCGGAGGGCTTGGCCAAGGCGATCCAGGCCGCGTTGCCATTGGCCGCGCCGAGCAGCGGCAGCACGCTCTGGCTCAAGGCCATGCTCAATGCCAGGATGAGCGCGAAATGGCCGATTTCAGGAATCATTTGTAGGCTCCGGTCGCCGGTGCGTTGTAGGCGCCGCCCTTTGCGGCATTCGGCAACTGGCCGTGGCGCGCCTTTTCCAACGCCTCGGCAGCCTCGGGCGGCATGTAGTTCTCATCGTGCTTGGCCAGCACCTGCTCGGCGCGGAATACACCGTCGGGCCCGAGCTTGCCCTGCGCCACCACGCCCTTGCCCTCCTTGAACAGGTCGGGAAGCATGCCGGTGTAGGACACCGGCACACGCTGCGCCATGTCGGTGACGACGAAGTTCACGGTCAGGCTCTGGCCGTCGCGTTTCAGGCTGCCTTCCTCGACGAGCCCGCCGATGCGGAAGTTGCGATCTCGCGGTGCCTCGTTGGCGACGATCTGCGATGGGCTGAAGAAGAACACCAGATTGCTCTGGAAGGCGTTCAGCACCAGCGCACTGGCTATGCCCAACGCACTCACCCCTGCCAGGATGGCCAGGCCACGACGGGTTCTAGGCTTCATGCAGCGCCTTGTGGTTGGGGTTCAGGTCATCGGCATCGTCGACCGGCAGATTGCGCAGCGCCTTGCGGCGCAGCGCCAGCGAGGCGCACTCGACCACCAGCACCAGGGCGCACATGCCGAAGGAGCCCCAGACATACAGGCCATAACCGCCCATGGCCAGGAAGTCGCTCACGCTCGCCCAGTTCAATTGGAAACCTCCGTGCTGCGCACTGCGGTGCGAGCCCTGGGGGTCGGAGGGCCCCTACGCGGGCGGCCGGGCGGGACTCATGCCATCTCCAGCGCCTGACGCGCCCACCTGGCGTTGCGTTCGCGTTCCAGGACGATCACCCGCGCCCGCGCCAGTGCCACTGCAATGCTGTACATCCAGAACGCCAGCGCCATCACCAGCATGCCGCTGAGCATGGTGGTCGCCATGCTGGGAGCGCGTGTCAGGCTGACCGACGCGCCCTGGTGCAGGGTGTTCCACCACTTCACCGAGAAATAGATGATCGGTATGTTGACCACGCCCACCAGCGCCAGCACCGCTGCCGCACGGTCGGCGCGGCGCTCGTCTTCGATGGCGGCGTGCAGCGACATGAAACCTATGTACAGAAAAAGAAGGATCAGTTCCGAAGTCATGCGTGCGTCCCAGGCCCACCAGGTGCCCCATGTGGGTTTTCCCCAGAGTGCGCCGGTCCACAACGCCAGGAAGGTCATCCACGCGCCGGTAGGCGCCAGCGCCACGGCCAGCATCGAGGCCAGCCGCGCGTTGAAGATCAGCCCGATCGCCGCCCAGAAGGCCATCGCCAGATAGATCACCATCGACATCCAGGCCGCCGGCACGTGCACGAAGATGATGCGGTAGGACTCGCCCTGCTGATGGTCGGTGGGCGCGACCAGCAGGCCGATGTACAAGCCGATCACACCCAGCAGCAGCGCCAGGGCGAAGAACCATGGCACCGCCCGCCCGGCCAGCGGATAGAAGCGTTGCGGCGCGGCGTAGTGCGACCAGTTCATCGCAGGCACCGCCCCGTCGCCCGACAAGGCCGACGCAACTGCTCAGGGGACAACGAAGGAAGTGGGTTCGGGGACAGCATCAGCCCGCCATTTTCGCATTGCGACGATGTAAGCCCCCGTGGCGCTGCGCGCCGGCCCCCCAAGGGGGCGTTCGCTTGCTTGGGGCGGCCCGGCGCGGCGCTCATTCGACGGCGATCCTCAGGGCCACCGCCGCCGCCAGCGGTGCCAGGAACAGGGCCAGCGCCAACATCGCACCGAGCAGGGAAAAGTGTGCGGCGACGCCCATTCCGGCCAGGCTGGACTCGACCGCGCCGGCACCGAAGATCAGCACCGGCGCGCACAGCGGCAGCACCAGCAGCGACAGCAGGACACCGCCGCCGCGCAGGCCCACGGTCAGCGCCGCGCCGATGGCACCGATCAGGCTGATGACCGGTGTGCCCAGCAGCAGGGACAGCGCCAACACCCCGGCGCCATCCGCGCCCAGGTCGAACTGCAGCGCCAGCAGCGGACTCACCAGCACCAGCAGCAGCCCCGTGCTGAGCCAGTGCGCGGCCGTCTTCGCCAGCACCAGCAGCGCCAGCGGCGTGGGTGACAGCAGCAGCTGTTCGAGCGTGCCGTCGGCATGGTCGTCGGAGAACAATCGGCTCATCGACAGCATCGACGCCAGCAGCGCCGCCACCCAGACGACGCCCGGGCCCATCTGGCGCAGCAACTCGATCTGCGGCCCGACGCCCAGCGGGAACAGGCTGGCGACGATGACGAAGAAGACCAGCGCGCTGGCCGTGTCGCTGCGGCGGCGCAGCGCGATGCGCAGGTCGCGTTGAAAGAGCGCGACCCACGCCGAGCCGCCGCTGGCGGACGGCGCAGCCGCGCTCGACAGGGTCGATTGCGGCAGCGCGCTCATTGGCAAACCCCTTTGGTTCGAGGCGGCGGCACGTGATTCACAAGACGACGCTGCGCTGCGGTACGGCGTCGCTGAACTGCACGCCTTGGTGGCTGGTCAGCACCGCCATGCCACCGCCGCGCAGATGGCTTTCGATCAGGGCCAGCAGCCAGGCGCTGGCGGCGCTGTCGAGCGCGTTGAAGGGTTCGTCCAGCACCCACAGCGCGGCCTGGCCCAGCGGCAAGCGCGCCAGCGCGGCGCGCCGGCGCTGGCCCTGCGACAGCGAGCGCACGGGCAGCCGCTCCCGGCCGCGCAGCCCTGCATCGGCCAAGGCCTTGTAAGCGGTGGCTTCGTCGGCCGCGACGCCCCCCAAGTGCAGTGCGACCTGCAGGTTCTCCAGCGCGGACAGATCGTCCTTCAGTGCAGCGGCATGGCCGATGTAGATCAACTGGCGGTGATAGCTTTCGCGGCACCGATGGACGGCCGTGCCCTGCCACAACACCTGCCCCTGCGACGGCGCCAGCAGGCCGCACAACATGCGCAGCAGACTCGTCTTGCCGGCACCGTTGGCGCCGGACACGCGCAGCAACTCGCCTGGCAGCAGTTCGGCAGCGAGGCCGGTGAACAGGTTGCGCCGGCCGCGCGTGCATCCCAGGTCGCGCAGTTCCAGTGCGGCGTTCATGCGCACACGCCAAGGCCTGCGGCCGGCCAGGCCCGCCCCGGCGCGACGGTTTGCCTTGGCAGCGAGAAATCGAACAAGAAGGAATGCATGGCGCGACGGGTGTGCAGGCGCCGCCCTGGCGACGGCATCCCGGGCCATTGTCAACGCATCCGCGGACGCACCGGCGCAGGCCGGTGCAGCCTTGCCACACTCACGGTATTGCCTTTAGGGAGAAAATTGCACGTGTGCATGGACGCAGCGCGCTGCGACGCACAAGCAGATTCCTGGACGAGGAGGTGAACAAGATGAGAACGTCATTTTCGGGCACGGTACTTTTGCTGACCTTGGCCATCGCCGCCACGGCCTGCAGCACCTACAAGCCGCAGGATATCCGCGCGGGCCAGACCGAGTCCGATCTGGCGCAGTTGATGGGCCCGCCCACCAACCGCTACAGCGGCCCGGCCGGGCAGACGCGTCTGGAGTTCGCGCGCGGTCCCTACGGTCGCACCACCTGGATGGTCGACCTGGACGCACAAGGCAAATCCATCGCGTGGGCCCAGGTGCTGAACGAGACGGCCTTCGCCTATGTGCAGACCAACTTCGAAGGCCAGGACAACCAATGGTTGCGCTACACGCTGGGCCGGCCGGGTGAAGTGCGCGGCGGTGGCTGGCAGGGCGGGCAGGTCTGGTCGTGGCGCTATCCGACGAACGAGTGCTTCTGGTTCCAGGTGTCGGTGCTGGACAGCGGCAAGCTTCGCGATGGCGGCGCCTATGGCATCGATCCGCGCTGCGACCCGGGCAGCTTCGGATCCGGCTGGGGCAAATGACGACGCAGACCACGCTCTACGGCATCGCCAACTGTGACACCGTCAAGCGCGCACGCGCCTGGCTCGGTGCGGCTGGCGTGGACTACAACTTCCACGATTTCAAGAAGGCTGGTGTGCCGGCGGATGCGCTCGATGCATGGCTGGGCGCGGCCGGCTGGCAGCGCTTGCTCAACCGCCAGGGCAGCACCTGGCGCAAGCTCGACGCCGAGCAGCAAGCCGCTGTGCAAGACGCCGCCAGCGCGCGTGCGCTGATGCTGGCGATGCCGAGCATCATCAAGCGACCGGTGGTGCAGTGGCCCGACAAGGCCATCACCGTCGGCTTCGATGCCGTGGACTGGGCAGAGCGCCTCAAACGCTGAGCTCGAAGAAGGCGCGGGCCAGGATGGCGCCGTTGATGCGCAGATCCACCTCGTGCCGCCCCGCGTGGTAGCGGCGCGTCGTGATGACCCGCATCGAATGCTGCTTGCTCAGGCTGAGTTCGCCGTGCCCGACGAGTTCGACGTTCCAGCCCTTGAAGACTTTCGGCGTGGCCTGGCCATTCGCCTTGACGTGGTGCACCGCGTAGTCGATGAGCAGCGGCTGCGCGCGCGCCGCGGTCGATTGGATATGCACGCTCAACCGCAGCGTTTGCCCCAGCGTCAGGCGCTTGGGTGACAGCTGCAGCTGTACCTCGCCACGCAGCGGCCGTCCCAGCCCCCAGGCCTTCAACACCTGAGGGTGGCCCTGCTTTATCAGGCTTCGGCAGGCGTGTTTCAGCAACGTGCGGCGCTGCGCCGTCGCATCCGCCAGATGCTCGTGCAGCCAATCCACGATCAGACCGGGGTGGTCCTTCGCGATGTCGTTCAGGTGATTGGCCACGCTGCGCCGCACATACGCGCTCGGGTCGTCCTGCAGTGCACGCAGCAGTGGCAGGGTCGGCGTGGGATCTGCGATCAGGCCCTTCAATTGCGCGCCCCAAGGCAGGCGTGGGCGGCTGCCCTCGCTGACCAGGCGCCGCACATGCGGGCTGGAATCGCCGGTCCAGCGGGCCAGCGTGGCAAAGGTGATCTGCGGGTGGGCTTCGATGAAGGGCCGGATCGCCCACTCGGCGGTGTGCCGCTGTGTCAACGCATGCAGCGTGCGCAGCGCGCGCTGCGGCGCATCGGCGCCGCGCCGCACGACAAATTCGCCCAGTGGCCAGACGACCCAGCCCGCCAGGCCGTCGGCGCCGCTGCGCAACGTGGACAGGTCCTCGCCCGGGCTTGGCGGTGCCAGCGAGGCTTCGACGATGTCGGCCGCGGCGGCAAAGTCTTGCGGCAGCGTGGCTTCGAGTGCGGCGCACAAATGCATCGCGCGGGCCTTGAACTCCAGCGTGTCCAGCCCCCGCAGTGCCAGCGTCTCGAAGCGCGCGGCGTCGAAGGCCGGCCACACGCGCTTCAGGTGCAAGGACGCGCCGCGCACCGTGTCGGCGCCAATCAGGTTCTTGAAAGCTTCCGGCATGCGTTCAACGCAGGCTCACCGGCAGCGTGCGCCAGCCGCGAAAGCGGATGCGGCGGTCGCGCTGGGGTGTGCCGCGCGGCTGCAGTTGCGGGTAGCGCGCGAGCAGCCGGCCGATGGCGATGCGCGCCTCCAGCCGTGCCACGCTCAAGCCGGCGCAGGCATGCGCGCCTTGGCCGAAGGCCAGATGCGGGTTCGGCTTGCGGCCCAGGTCGAGCCGGTCCGGGTCGTGGAACACGGCCGGGTCACGGTTCGCGGCGCCGATCGCCAGCGTGAGAAAGCAGCCTGGCGGCACGTGCACGCCACCGATGTCCATCGGTGCGGTGGTCAGGCGGTTGTTCAGCTGCAGCGGGCTCTCGAAGCGCAGCAGCTCTTCCACCGCCGTGCCCAGCAGCGTCGGGTCGTCCACCAGGCGCTGCATCTCAGCACGCTGGCCGAGCAGCGCCTGCACACCGTTGCCGATGAGGTTGGTGGTGGTTTCGTGGCCGGCGTTGAGCATGAAGATGCAGTTGTGCAGCAGCTCGAGTTCGACTCAGGCTTTCGCCCCCGACCTCGCCCTGTATCAGCCGCGTCAGCACATCGGTGTGTGCGTCGCCAGGGTGCCGGCGGCGCGCGGCGACCAGGGTGCTCAGGTACTGCTTGAACTCGGCCACGGCCGTGTTTCCAGCCGCCAGCATGTCGGGCGAGGGCACGGGCTCCAGCGCGCCCAGGATGGCCAGCGACCAGCCGCGCAGCGGCGCGCGATCGGCATGCGGCACGTCCAGCAGGTTGCCGATGACCTCGACCGGAATGCAGGCCGCAAAGTCCTCGACCAGGTCGGGCGCCGGCAGATCGGCCAGCCGATCGAGCAACCCGTCCACCAGATGCACGACATCGGATTCCATGCGTGCGATGACGCGTTGGCTGAGCGCGCCCACCATCAGCCGGCGCACGCGCGTGTGCAGCGGCGGGTCGTTGAACACCAGGCTGGTGGTGTGATGCTCGAACAGCGGCGAGTCGCCGAACTTGGGCTTGAACTCGCGATGCTTGTCCGAGCTGGCATGCGCGTCGCGGTACACCGCCAGCACATCTTCATAACGTGTCAGCAGCCAGCTTTGCGGACCGAGCGCATGCACCGGGTCGAACTCGCGCAGCGCGGCATAGGTGGGGTAGGGGTCGTCGATGAACGCGTCGCCCGCCGTGGCCAGCGTGAAGCTACGCGCCAGCTCGCGCGCCTCAGACATGGCCGAAATCGCCATGGCGCCCGGCACCGGCGGCAAAGCGCGCGGCGCCCGCCACGGCCTCGGCCTGCACCACCGGCCAGCCGCCGGCACCTTCTTGTTGCAGCGCCTGCGCCAGTGACAGATCCCATTGGGCGTAGGCCGAGGCGCGGTCGGCCAACATGCACATCTGCGGGAACGCGGCGATTCGCTGCGCCAGCGCCAGCGCCGAGGGCAGCGCCTGGCCGTCGTCGACCACCTGCGTGGCCAGGCCGATGGCCAGCGCTTCGTCGGCCGCGACGGCGCGGCCCGTGAGGATCAGGTCCAGCGCGCGGCCCATGCCGACGATGCGCGGCAGGCGCACCGTGCCGCCGTCGATCAGCGGCACGCCCCAGCGCCGGCAGAACACGCCGAATGTGGCGCCGCGCGCGGCCACGCGCAGGTCGCACATCAGCGCCAGCTCCAGCCCGCCGGCGACCGCATAACCTTCGATCGCCGCAATCACCGGCTTGCTGAAGGCCATGCGCGTCGGGCCCATCGGGCCGGGTGCGCTGCCGGTGGGCTCGATCGGGTTGCGCAGCGTCGGGTCACCCAGCGCGCGCAGATCGGCACCGGCACAGAAGTGGCCGCCTGCGCCGGTGAGGACGGCCACGCGCGCGCTGTCGTCGGCCTCGAAAGCCGCGAACGCGTCACGCAGGGCCAGCGCGGTGGGGCCGTCGACGGCGTTGCGCCGCTCGGGACGGTCGAGGGTGATGGTCAGCACCGCGCCTTGCTGATCGGTGTGCACGGCTGTGGGTGCGTTCATCGAAACTCCAGGTCGGCACTGGGGCGGCGCGACGCCGAAGACTCAGGGCTGCGCCGCCGCACGTTGCAGCTCGCGCCCCATCATCTCGTGCAGCTTGTTCACGGCCTTGAGCGGCCGCACCATGACCTTGAAGTGATTGATCCGGCCCTCGGCATTCCAATGGATCATGTCGATGCCGTTGATCTCGATGCCTTCGACCGTGCAGGCAAACTCCAGCACCGCCGAGTCGGGGTTGAACCACTGGTTCAGGTAACGAAAGCTCGGGTTGTTCAGCACCTGCATCGCCGCCTGCAGGTAACCCATGGTGATGGGTTTCCCGACTTGCGGGGTGTGCACCACGGGTGAGACGAAGACGACGTCGTCCGCCAGCAGCCGATCGAGCGCGCGCATGTCGCGGCTCTTCACGAGCTGGTGCCATTGTTCGATGGGCGCGGGCATCATGTTTCGGCTCTCCTGTGCGACGCCGCCGCAGTGCGCGAAGGCGTCGCTTCATCGTAGCATCGCCGACCGCACCGAAGCTCCCTCACCCCCATGCAGGTACCCCGATGACCCCTGACGACATCGTCGAGCAGATGAACCGCACGCAGCCCGAGGTCATGAAGACGCTGAAGGCCCGCGTGCTGGTCTTCGCGCCCGAGCGCAAGGAGCTGCGCATGGAGTTCGACATCGGCCTGGCGTTCTGCCACACCGTGGACATCGTGCAGGGCGGTTTCATCACCGCCATGCTCGACGCGTCGATGGCGCACGTGGTCATGGCGCTGGAGCAGTTCAAGGTGCGTGTGTCGTCGATCGACATCAACGTCAGCTTCCTGCGACCGGCGCGCGCCGGTCGATACGTCGCGGTCGGTGCCGTCGTGAAGAGCGGGCGCACGGTGGCCTTCCTGAAGGCCGAACTCTTCAGCGAGAACGGCGAACTCGTGGCCACGGCCACCTCGTCGGCGCACCTGACGCGCGAACACAAGTAGCGCGTTGCTGCGCAGCGACGCAGTCCGGCCTGACGATCAGACGACGCGCCGCGCGCGCAGCTCGGCCACTGCCGCGGCGTCGTAACCCAGCTCGGCCAGGATCTCGCCGGTGTGCTGGCCCAGGGCCGGCGCGCTGCGCGCGAACACCGGCTCGTCGCGCGACATCTGCACCGGATGCGGCGCGATCGGCGCGGTCTGTGTGCTGCCGGTGATCGGCCGTTCGACCAGCAGCCCGGCGGCACGGATGTGCGGGTCTTCCAGCGCCTGCTGCGGGCTCAGCACCGGCGCGGCCGGAATCTTGGCCTTGGCCAGCTCCTCCAGTGCCTGCGCGCGTGGGCGCTGCTCTGCCCAGTCCGACAGGATCGCGCTGATCTCGTGACCATGGCGCGCACGCGCTTCGTCGTCGGCGAAGCGCGGGTCGTGTTTCAGTTCCGCGCGGCCGACCAGCGTGCAGAAGCGCTCGAACATCGGCTGGCCGATGGTCTGCACCAGCAGCCAGCCGTCGGCCGTGCGCACCACGTCGCTCGGCGCGGTCGTGAAGCCGCGGTTGCCCTGCGGCACGCGGTGCGGCGCCTGGATCGCCTGCTCGATGAGCGCGGCGTTGCCGATGACCAGCGCGCTGCGCAGCAACGAGCCTTCGACGAGCTGGCCGCGGCCGCTCTTCTCGCGCGCCCACAGCGCGGCCAGCGTGCCCATCGCCAACGCCTGCGCGGTGCTCACGTCCACATAGGGCGTGGCGGCGCGCACCGGCGCGTCGGGCTGGCCCGACAGGTACATCGCACCGCTCATCGCCTGGCCGATCGAGTCGAAGCCGGCACGCGCGCTGTACGGCCCGCCGGGGCCGAAGCCGGTGACGGTGGCGAGCACGATGCGCGGGTTCAGCGCGTCCAGCGTGTCGTAGTCCAGGCCGAGCTGGCGCAGCGTCGCCGGCGGCAGGTTGGCGACGACGACATCGGCGCCGGCCACCAGCTCGCGCACGATGCGCCGGCCGGCCTCGTGCGCCACATCCAGCGTCAGGCAGCGCTTGTTGCGGTTCATCTGCAGATACAGGCCGCCATCGCCGGTGTCGGCCACCGGCGGCACGCTGCGGTCTTCGCCGCCATCGATTCGCTCGATGCGGATCACGTCGGCACCCAAGTCGCCGAGCAGCGCGGCACAGTACGGGCCGGCGATGAAGCGGCCGAAGTCGAGCACGCGGATGCCGGTGAGCAAGGGCATGAGATTTTCCAGTCTTTGACAGGTGCGGTGCAGTCTAGCGCGCGAGCTGCCAGACCCCCTATTCAAGGGGTGCGCGCGGCAGACTCGGGCCGAACCCTGTTGGGACTATGCCGAACTGCGTGCTACCTTCGTCGCTTGAAGGTGCGTTCAACTCCGGAGTAGTTATCGATGAAGAACTTGCTTGGCGCCGCGGCGCTGATTGCCTCGCTCGGTGTGCCAGTTGCAGCCGATGCAGCGCTGACGCAACTGACCGACCTTTTTGTCTTCGGCGACAGCCTGTCGGATGGCGGCAACAGCGGTTTGGCAAGCCAGGCCTATGCCGGACCGGGTGCGGTGTTTCCGCCGCCGCCGTACTACAACGGTCAGTATTCCAATGGCCCTGTGGCCGTCGAGTACCTGTGGCAGAGCTTCAACCCGGGCAGCACTGCATTCAAGCCTTCGTTGTCGGGGGGGACGAACTACGCCATTGGTGGCGCGACAACCGGGCTGGAGAGTTTCAACGCCGTCAACAACAATGTGCCGGACGCTCTGAAGCCTGCCTACGTGCAGAAATCCAACGCTTGGCAGCTTTCCACCTTTGCATCGCAGTCGCCAGCGTTCGACCCCGCGACCTCGCTGTTCGTGGTCTGGCTGTTTCCGAACGACGTCTTCTATGCGGACAAGACCGGAATGCTGCCAGGGGTCGTCCCAGGCTCTCCCGGCGGCGCCAATGTGGTGGCCAATGGCATCGCCAACATCCTGACGACCGTGCAGACCCTTGCGCTTGGCGGCGCTCAGCACTTCCTGGTGCCGAACATGCCGGACCTCGGCATGACGCCGGAGTTCCTGAATACGCCCGCTGCCCCGGCTTTGTCAGGATTGACGGCCCTGTTCAACAGCAATCTGGCTCAGCAACTGACCCTCTTGGACACTGCGCTTACGGGCGCCGAAATCGTCCAGTTCGACACGGCTGCGCTGTTCAATCAGCTCACGGCGGATCCAGGCGCGTTTGGCTTCGACGTTGCAGACCAACAGTGCATCCAGAACCTGACGAATGGCAAGTGCGATCCTTCCAGATGGGTTTTCTGGGATGGCGTGCATCCGACGACGAGTGCCCACCAAGCGATAGCGCAGCAGTTTCGGGCGGCCGTCGTACCTGAACCGCAAAGCTATGCGCTGCTGATTTTCGGCCTGATGTCTCTCGGCTGGATGACCCGCCGTCGACAGCTCAAGCGCTGATTTCGGCGAGGGGGCCGCGCGGCCCCCTCAACGGTCGCCGCCTTGCTTGCGCACGGACGCGACTCGCATCTGGGCCGACTCTTTGGTCTCGGCTGCTGAGGCCAGAAGGTTCGCCGCAGCGCGCATCTCTGTCCGCAGCGCAGCGACGTTGGCATCCACCTTGCCGATCTGCTGGCGCAGGTCATGCAGGATCTCTCGCTCGATGCGCCGTTCCTCGGTCTCGATCCAGCTGGTCGCAATGGCCGCCGTCACCATGGTGAGCACGCCGAAGCCCAGCAGTACCACGAACACGGCGAAGATCTTCGACGCCGGCGTGGTTGGCACCACGTCGCCATAACCCACCGTGGCGGCGGTGGTAAAGGCCAGCCACAGGCCGTCGGTCAAGGTCGGTGTTCTGGGTTCGAGCCACCAGAAGCCGACGCCGCACATCAGGAGCACGACAAACGCCAGGGCCACCAGGTAAAGGATGCCGCCCTGGGTCAGCAAGTGCTGCAGGCACCACACCATGCGCACCAGGCTCAGGAAGGCCACGCTCAGCCTCAGCAACAGCACCCAGTCCGAGCCTTGGCTGGTGGGTGCCAGGGCCGCTGCCATCAAGCCCAGCACCAGCAACACGTCGAGCCAGTTGGCGCACACGTGAGCTACGGTGTGCCCGGTCGCGCGCGCGGTGTGCCAGAGCGCAAGGCCGAGCATGAGTGCAGCCGTCAGATAGGCGCCAATCGCCAGCCAAGGGACGCTTTCGTGCAGCATGTCAAGGTAGAAGGCCGGTATCGTGACCAGCTGGGCCAGCAGCGTGGGCAGGCGCCAGCGGCGCTCGATGCGCACGGCGCGTCCGGCTGTTGGCGGCGCCAGGCGCAGCCCGAAGCTGCGCTGGTGGCCAGCATGGGTGCGATGAGTCGGCGTGCGTGGCATGCGCGCAGCGTAGGGCGAGCGGGCGCGAGCCGCGTTGACCCAGGTCAGCCTGTGGCCGCATCGAAACAGCGGCAAGCGGTGGAATGGCGCGTCCTCGTCCCACCGGCGCTTGACGCAGCGCAATGCGGGTGAAGCGTTGATGTCGGAGGATGCACGAAGACACCCATGCTGGAGCCGCCACCGTGACCTCGCACCTGACTGTCGGACAACGCGCCTTGCTGCAAACGAAGCTTGTCGTTCGCCAGCACGAGCTGGATCGCCAACTCGCCGAGCATCAAGGCGGCCTGCCGCGCGCCGATCATGCGCGCGAGGTGTTGTCGCAGGATGGCGACGACGCGCCGCAGCGCGAGGCGGAACGCGAACTCGACATGGCACTGAACGACCGTGAAGTGAGCGAACTGGGCGCGGTGAGTGAGGCACTGCTGCGCGTGCATGACGCTCGCTTCGGTCTGTGCGCGGATTGCGGCACCGAAATACCCTTCGACCGTCTGCGCGTGGAACCCTGGGCCCTGCGCTGCGTGGCCTGCGAGAGCCGGCGCGAAGGCGCGCTGCGCCGCTGAATCCGCATACCACCCGACCGGAGAGATCATGACGATGTTTCATGCCGTGGCCTGGATCGACCATCAAGGCGCGCAGATCCTGCAGTTCGATGCCGAACACACGCAGACGAAAAAACTCGAGGCGCATTCCCATCACACGCGCCAACATGGCAGTAGCGTGCGCACCGAGCACGAATTCTTCGGCGAGGTGTGCCACGCGCTCGACGGCATCGCCGAGGTGCTGGCGGTGGGCCCGAAGACGGGGCTGGCCGACTTCAGGCACTACGTCGAGAAGCATCGCCCTGCCGTCGGCAAGCAGATCGTCGGCTGGGAGCCCAGCGAGCACCGCACCGAGAATCAGCTCGTGGCATGGGCGCGCCAGTACTTTCTGAAGTACGACCGCATGGCGGGCAACCCAACACCCAGCTGAACGCCAACCCGTCGGGCTTGGCGTGATGGGACGCGTCGGCGTGCGACGACCAAGGGGGTCGGCACGGCGAGGTCTTCGCCGCCTTGCGCACGTTGGACGAGGAACGCGGCGGCGCGCAGGTCGCCGAGCAGTGCCACGCAGCAGGGTCCGGTGACGAAGCGGCAGGAGTCGAGAACGCGGATGCCGTCGATGAGCGGCATGAGCGGAACCATTCAAAGCGGTTGCGGCGCAGGCTGGCGGCTGGCAGATCTGCGAAGGCAGCTATGCTGCGCGCGCAGGCGGGAATCACTCGGACGATCAACTGGATCCGGGTTTCGAAGAGCGCACTGCGCGAGAACGTGGCGCGCTATCGCCAATCGCTGCCGGCCGAGCGGCGGGTGCTGTTCGATCGCTACGAACTCGTCGATTCGGCCATCAAGGTGGTGGGTGTGGGCAGTGTCGGCACGCTGTGTGCGGTGGCGATGTTCTTCGCGGCCGAGGACGACCCGCTGTTCCTGCAGGTGAAGGAGGCACGCGATTCGGTGCTGGCGCGCCATGTGGACTACCCGGCCTTTGAGTCCAACGGCGCACGTGTGGTCTTCGGTCAACGCTTGATGCAGGCGGCGTCGGATGCGCTTCTCGGCCACATGGTCAGCGCGCAAGGCCGGCACCTGTACGTGCGCCAGCTGCGCGACGTCAAGTTCAAGCCGGCGATCGAGATCTACACGCCGCAGAACATGCTCACCTACGCCCGCCCCAGCGGCTGGGCACTGGCCAACGCGCATGCGCGATCGGGCGACGCGGCGGTGATTGCCGGCTACATCGGCAAGAGCGATGTGTTCGCCGACGCGTTTGCAGTGTTCGCGGTCGATTACGCGGAACAGAACGAGCGCGACCATGCCGCACTGGTGGCCGCGGTGCGCCCCGGGCGCGTCGAGGCGGAAATGGAGTCGGGCTGAGCTTGCTCGGCGCAAGCGCCGTGGCCTGTTCGACGCGGCCTAGCGCCTGCCGCCCGCGCCGCAAGGGCGCTATCAGCGCAGATGCTTGTCGAAGAAGGCCAGCGTGCGACCCCAGGCCAGCGCAGCGGCCTCGGGCTGGTACTCGGTGATCGGCAGACGGGCGGCGCCAACCTGGGTTTCGTTGGCGAAGGCGTGCATCGCCTCGTAGCGGTGGAACTCGAAGTTCACCTTGGCGGCGCGCAGCTTGTCTTCCAGTGCGTCGACCGTCGCGATCGGGAAGGGCACGTCGAGAGTGGCGTAGTGGCCCAGCAACGGCATCCGGATCTTGCTGGCGTCGATGTACTCCAGCGGCGGGAAGCCGTACCACACCACGCCGGCATCGGCCTCGGGCACGTTCACCGCGGACAGCAGCGTGAGCGCGCCGCCCATGCAGAAGCCCGTGACGCCGACCTTGGCGCAGCGTGTCTTCAGGTACTGCACCGCGCCGCGCACGTCCTGCCCCGCGGCATCGCCGAAGTTCAGGTTGGTCATCAGGTGTTCGGCCTCGGCGGCTTCCACCGCCGATTTGCCGCGGTACAGGTCGGGCACCAGTGCCACATAGCCGGCGGCGGCAAAGCGGTCGGCCACGCCCTTGATCTGCGCGTTCAGGCCCCACCACTCCTGAATGACCACCAGGCCCGGCGCTCCGGTGGCGTTGGCCGGCTCGGCCAGATAGCCCTGCACGCTCTGCCCGTCGGGGCGCTTGAATTCAATGCTCTTGCCCATCGTTTGTCTCCCGGTTGAACCACTGAAATCGAGAATAGCGCAAGCCTGTCGGCAAGTCACTCGCCGGGCTTGTGGCCCAATGTCCGGCGACGCATGCCCGTCTGCGACGCGAAGTTCGCAGCCGGGTTGGCCGGTGCGCCCGCAAACCCTTGGCAGCGATTCGAAGGATGTGCTCATGTTCGACCTGACAAACAAAGTCGCCATCGTCACCGGTGGCAACGGCGGCATCGGCCTGGGCATGGCGCGTGGCCTGGCCCGCGCCGGAGCCACGGTGGTGGTGGCGGCGCGCGATGCGGGCAAGTCGGCCGAGGCGGTGCGCGAGTTGCGCGCGCTCCAGAGCATGCGCGACACCGCAGTGCCGGGCGGCGAGGCCTTCGCTGTCGAAGTCGATGTGAGTGACGAGGCCGCGGTGGCGGCGATGGTCGCCACCACGGTGGAGCGCTGCGGCCGACTCGATATCCTGATCAACAACGCCGGCATGAGCATCCGCAAGCCGGTGCAGGAGCTGGCGCTGGACGAATGGCACAAGGTGATCGACACCAATCTGAGCAGCGCCTTCCTGTGCGCTCGCGCTGCGTACCCGCATATGAAGCGCTCGGGCGGTGGCAAGGTCATCAACATCGGCTCGATGCTGTCGATCTTCGGCGCGTCCTTCGCGCCGGCCTATGCTGCCAGCAAGGGCGGCGTGGTGCAGCTGACCAAGTCGCTGGCGGTGGGCTGGGCGGCGGACAACATCCAGGTGAATGCAGTCCTGCCGGGTTGGATCGACACCGAGTTGACGCAGGGCGCGCGTCAGCAGGTATCCGGGCTGAACGAGCGTGTGCTGGCGCGCACGCCGGCGGCGCGGTGGGGCGTGCCCGACGACCTGTCCGGCGTGGCGGTGTTCCTGGCGAGCGCCGCGTCGGACTTCGTCACCGGCGTGGCGATTGCGGTGGACGGCGGCTATTCCTCGGCGATCTGAGCGCGTCCGAGGCCGCCGCCCCAAGGGGAGGCAAGGAAACTTCGGGCGGCCGTGCGCTTTCTAGAGATCGCGCGCCAGTGCGCGGGTGCGAATGGCGTCGAAATCGGCCGGCACGCGGTGCAGGTCCAGCCGCCTTCCGGCCTTGACGATCTGGCTCGGCGTGTCGTGACCGAGCAGCGCCGGCAGGCGCTTCGATGCGTCGATCAGCCGTGCCAGGTCGACACCGGTGTCGTAGCCCATCAGTTCCAGTGCGTGCACGATCTCCTCGCTGCACACGTTGCCGGTGGCGCCCGGCGCGTAGGGGCAGCCGCCGATGCCGCCCAGCGACGCATCGAAGCGGTCGGCGCCGGCGTCGATGGCGGCGAGCACGTTGGCCAGGCCCATGCCGCGTGTGTTGTGGAAGTGCAGCGTCAGCTCCTTGCGCGGCCAGCGCTTGCGGAAGGCACGGGTCAGCGCCGCCACCTGGCCTGGCCAGGCCATGCCGGTGGTGTCACACAGCGTCACGCCGCGTGCGCCGATGTCCTCGACAAAACGGCGCGACCAGTCCATCACGGTGGCTTCGGGCACGTCGCCTTCCATCGGGCAGCCGAAGGAACACGACAGCGAGACGTTCACCGCCACGCCGGCCTTGCGAGCGATCTGCGCCACTTCATGCAACGCCTTGAGCGACTGCTCGCGGGTCATGCGCAGGTTGGTCAGATTGTGTGTGTCGCTGGCCGACATCACCAGGTTCATTTCGTCGACATGCGCATCGATGGCGCGCTCGGCACCGCGCACGTTGGGCACCAGCGCGGTGTAGACCACACCAGGCTGGCGATGAATCTGGCGCATCACGATCTCGGCGTCGCGCAGCGCAGGAATGGCCTGCGGGGAAACGAAGGCCGTGACCTCGATCTTCGCCATGCCGGCCTGGGACAGCGCGTTCACCAGCGCGACCTTCTCGGCGGTGGGCACAAAGGCATCTTCGACCTGCAGGCCGTCGCGCGTGCCAACTTCCTGCATGTAGATGCGCTTGCGCGCGCCGTTCCAGACGTTCGTGTTCATGCGATGACTCCCTTGCCACGCAACGCGGTGATCTCGCGGGCGGAAAAACCCAGCTCGGCCAGAACGCCATCCGTGTCGTCGCCCAGATGTGGGGCCGAGGTCCGCAGCGTGCCCGGTGTGGCCGACAGCTTGGGCACGATGCCCGGCACATCGATTTCATCACCGTCGCGCGTCGCCTGGCGCAGGATCATGTCGCGCGCGCGGTAGTGTGGGTCCTCGACGATGTCCTGCACACTGTACACCTTGCCGGCCGGCACACGCGCTTCGCCCAGCGTACCCAGCACCTCGGCCACGCCGCGCGTACGAGTCCAGGCCTCGATCGCGGCGTCGATCTCGACCACGCGCGCCACGCGCCCGGTGTTGCTGCCCAGGTCGGCGGCGCCGCCCAGGTCGTGGCGGCCGATCGCCGCCATCAAGCGCTTGAAGATGCTGTCGCCGTTGCCGGCGATGAGCACATAGCCGTCGCTGCACTTGTAGGCGTTGGACGGCGCGATGCCCGGCAGCGCGCTGCCGGCGGCCTCGCGCACGGCACCGAAGGCGCTGTACTCCGGGACCAGGCTCTCCATCACGTTGAATACGGCTTCGTGCAGCGCCACGTCGATGACCTGGCCCTCGCCGCCGTTGACCTTGCGGTGGTACAGCGCCGTCAGCACGCCGATCGTGCCGTGCAGCGCGGCCAGCGTGTCGCCGATGGAGATGCCGCAGCGCACGGGCACGCGCCCCGGCTCGCCGGTCAGGTGGCGCAGGCCACCCATCGCCTCGCCGATGGCGCCGAAGCCGGGCAGGTCACGGTAGGGGCCGGTCTGGCCGTAGCCCGAGATGCGCAGCATCACCAGGCCCGGGTTCAGTGTCTTCAGTTCCTCGTAGCCCATGCCCCAGCCTTCGAGCGTGCCGGGGCGGAAGTTCTCGATCAGCACGTCGGCCTCGGCAATCAGCTTGCGCGCGATGTCCTGGCCGGCCGGTGCACGCAGGTCGAGTGCGATCGAGCGCTTGTTGCGCGACTGCACCTGCCACCACACGGAGGTGCCGTCCTTGATCAGCCGCCAGTTGCGCAGCGGGTCGCCGCCGCCGGGCGCTTCGATCTTGATGACATCGGCGCCGAACTCACCGAGCATCTTGCCGGCGAAGGGGCCGGCGATGAGCTGGCCCATCTCGATCACGCGCACACCGTTCAGCGCGCCAGGGGGCATGGGGATCTTCTGGATGTCGGCCATGGCAGCGTCGTCGGGGTGATGTCGAGGCCGCGATGATTGCGCGCTGCGGCGCAGATGTAAATCAAGGTCTGGCGAGGCGGCCGCGGACGCCGCGTCACCTCAGCGTCATGCCTTCCGCGTTGGCAACTCGATGCCGGGGAATATCTTGATCACCGCGCTGTCGTCTTCCTTGGCGAAGCCTGCTGTGGAGGCTTGCATGAACATCTGGTGCGCCGTGCTCGACAGCGGCAGCGGAAACTTGCTGGCACGCGCCAGGTCCAGCACCAGCCCCAGGTCCTTGACGAAGATGTCCACGGCCGACAGCGGCGTGTAGTCGCCGGCCAGCACATGCGCCATGCGGTTCTCGAACATCCAGCTGTTGCCGGCACTGTGTGTGATCACCTCGTACAGCGCCGCCGGGTCCACGCCTTCGCGCAGGCCCAGTGCCATGGCTTCGGCCGCGGCGGCGATGTGCACGCCGGCCAGCAGCTGGTTGATGATCTTCACCTTGCTGCCGGCGCCGGCCTTGTCGCCCAGCTTGTAGACCTTGGCGGCCATCGCCGACAGCACCGCGTCGCATCTTGCATAGGCCTCGGGTGCGCCCGAGGTCATCATCGTCATCTCGCCGCTGGCCGCGCGCGCGGCACCGCCAGAGATCGGCGCGTCCAGATACAGCAGGCCGCGTTCGGCCAGGCGCGCTTCCAGCGCGACCGACCAGTTCGGATCGACGGTGGAGCACATCACGAACACGCTGCCGGCGCGCATGGCCGCAGCCACGCCGCCGCTGCCGAAAAGCACGTCTTCCGTCTGCGCCGCGTTGATGACCACCGAGACGACCACGTCGCAGGCCTTGGCCAGCGACGCCGCGCTGGCGCAGGCCGTGCCGCCTTCGCGCGCAAAGGCCTCGGCGGCCCCAGGACGCACGTCGAAAACCTGTGGCTCGAAGCCGGCGCGCCGCAACGACTGCGCCATGCCACTGCCCATGGCACCGAGACCGATCACACCGACGACGGGATTCATGCGCACTGCTCCTTCACTTGGGCCAGAGCGTCAGGCCAGCATGACGCGGCTCGCTGGCCCGGCGCCGGACACGCTATCACGGCATCGCGCGCTGCAGCTTGCGCACCGTCTTGTCGGCCACCCAGCTGGCGGTGGCGGCATTCATGTGCAGGTAGTGGGCCGACTGCAGGTGCGCCTGGATGGCGGCATCGTCGTCGTACAGCTCGTACAGGAAGAACAGCGCCGCATCGCCCGGGTCGCGACACACGTCGAACTGGCGGCAGCCGGGCTCGGTATCGCGCGACAGGCGCGCGTTCTCTTCAATCGCCGCTTCGAAGGCTGCGATGAACTCGGGCTTGATGCGAAATTCGACGACGAGAGCTTGCATGGGTTTCACCAGGTTGGAAGGCGTTGGGACAGCGCGGCGATCACGTCGGTCGAGCTCGCGCGCTCAGTTCGGCGTGTACGCCAGCCGCAGGTAGATCGGCGCAAAGGCCTCGGCCTGCGTCATCTCCAGCAGGCTTTCGCGCGACAGCTCCAGCATCGCCAGGAAGGTGACCACCAGCACGCCGGTGCCGCGCGCCGGGTCGAAGAGATCGGCAAACTCGACGAAGCGCCGGCCCTGCAGGCGCTTGAGCACGATGCTCATGTACTCGCGCACCGACAACTGCTCGCGCGTGACGTGGTGGTGCTGGCTCAACTTGGCGCGCTGCAGTATCGCCAGCCAGGCGTCGCGCAGGTCTTCCGGGCGCACCTCGGGAAAGCGCGCCTCGATCGATTGTTCGATATGCACCTGCGCGCGCAGGAAGTCGCGCCCCAGCACCGGCAGCGCATCCAGCCTGACGGCAGCCAGCTTCATCTGCTCGTACTCGAGAAGGCGGCGCACCAGCTCGGCGCGCGGGTCGGCCACCTCCACGCCGTCGGCCGTCTTCTTGGGCGGCAGCAGCATGCGCGACTTGATCTCGATCAACATCGCTGCCATGAGCAGGTACTCGCTCGCCAGCTCGAGGTTGCGGCGACGGATCTGCTCGACGTAATCCAGATACTGGCGCGTCACGTCGGCCAGCGGAATGTCCAGGATGTTGAAGCTCTGCCGGCGGATCAGGTACAGCAGCAGGTCCAGCGGGCCTTCGAAGGCTTCGAGAAACACCTCCAGCGCATCGGGCGGGATGTACAGGTCGTGCGGCAGCTTGAACAGCGGCTCGCCGTACAGCCGCGCCAGCGCCACCTGGTCCACGACCGTGGGCAGCGGCATGTCGGCCGGGGCAGCTTCGGCCACCGCCATGTCATGGTCTGCGGCCATGTGTGTGGGCACTCCCCCGGCCCGGCTCGCTGACACCCGGCGCCTCAGTCGGTCTTGGTCTGGTAGACGTAGGGCTGCTGTGGCACCGTGGCAGCGCTCCATGCCGCCTCGGCCTGGCGGTCGAGCGTCCTGTCCCAAAGCAGCGCACGGCCGGCACGTTGTTCGCTCTCGAGGCTGGGCCGCTTGGCCTTCAGCTCGTCGATGAACATCGACACCTCGGACTTGTAGGGCTTGCGCGCAAAGAAGGACATGTCACTGGGGTGTTGCAGAATGGGCAGCGCCGATTTTAGCCGCGTGCGGCCCGCCCGGGCCGCCGGGCTGCGCGCCGCCCATCTCCATCCGCGCTTCGCCGCGCTGCCATCGCCCCAACGCATGACTGAAATCGAGATCAAGTTCCAGGTGCCGCCGCCGCGCCGCGAGGCGGTGGCGCGCGCCGTGGCCACGGCCACGTCGAAGCGCGTGCGCATGCGCGCGCAGTATTTCGACACGGACGATCGCCGCCTGGCGCAGGCCGGCCTGGCGTTGCGTGTGCGCAAGGAAGGGCGGCGCTGGGTGCAAACGCTCAAGGGCGCGGGTGACGGCGTCTGGCAGCGTCTGGAGCACGAACTGGTGTTGACGCCGCCACCCGGGGCGGCGCCCGTCGCCGACCCCGCGCTGCACGACGGCAACCCCGCCGGCGAAGCGCTGCGCCAGGCCCTGGGGGACGGCGTACTCGTGCCCACCTACGGCACCGACGTGATGCGCACGCAACGCCTGCTGCGCGCACCGGGCTGCCTGGTGGAGCTGGCCTTCGACGTCGGCGCCTTGACGGCGGAGTGACCGGCGCTGGCCGCTGTGCGAGCTGGAGTTCGAGCTGAAGGGCGGCGATGCGATGGCGCTGGCCGCGCTGGCCTCGCGCTGGGTGGCGCGCTTCGGCCTGACGCTGGACGTGCGCAGCAAGTCCGAACGCGGCGACCGCCTGGCGCGCAGCGTGCGGCTGGGTGCACCGGTCAAGGCACGGCCGTTGATGCTGCCCGAGGGCGTGGACAGCGACGCGGCCCTGCGCGCCGTGGTCGGCAACTGCCTGATGCAGGTGCTGGGCAACGCCAGTGACATCGCGCACGAGCCCGACACCGAGCCGGAGCACCTGCATCAGCTGCGAGTGGGTCTGCGCCGGCTGCGCACGGCGGTGCGCGAACTGGGCACGCTGTCGCCTCAGTTGCGCCCCGAATGGGGCGAGGCGCTGGCGCAGGTGTTCGCGCGGCTCGGCTCGGCGCGCGACCGCGACGCACTGGCGCAGACGCTGCTGCCGGCGTTGCGCAAGGCCGGCGCGTCTGGGCTGGAGCTGCCGCAGATCGAACCCGAACCCGCGGCGCAGGCGGCGCTGCGCGAAAGTGCCACCACACAGCTCTGGCTGGAACTGATGGCCTTCGCCGCCGGCAGCGGCGCCACTGAACCGGTCGACCAGGTCGACCAGGCGGCGCAGGCCACGGAGCCTTTCAAGCCGCAGGCGCGCAAGCGTCTGGGCAAGCTGTTCCGCGCGGTGCGGCGCGACGCCGCGCGTTTCGACACACTCGACGACGAAGCGCGCCACGGCCTGCGCAAGCGCGTGAAGCGCTTGCGCTACCTCAGCGATTTCTGCGCCAGCATGTTCAAGCCGAAGGATGTGCGTCGCTTCCTCAAGTGCCTGACGCCGGCGCAGGAAGCGCTGGGCGACTTCAACGATGTGTGCGTGGCGCGCACGCTGTATGAGCCGGTGGGCATGGAGGACGCGATGGCGATGTTTGCGCTGGGTTGGCTGGCGCACGAACGCGACGACTCGATCGCGCGCTGCGTGCGCGCGCTGTCGGCGCTGCGCAAGGCCACGCCGTTCTGGTAGCGCTGACCACGCTTGGGTTACGCGGCCTCAGCGGCCTGCCTCTTCTTCCGGCGACGCAAATTGATCGATCGCCTCGGCCAGGTTCGGCACGATCGCCTCGGCGCCGATCACCGCCTCGAAGCCCGAGCGCCGGATCAACGACAGAGGTTGTTCGTTGACGTTGGCCAGCACCAGCGCGATGCCGCGGCGCGTGAGCACGCGGTGCAACTGCTCCAGCGCTTCGAGCCCCGAGGTGTCCATCGAGATCAGGCGGTGCATCTCCAGCACCAGTGCGCGCGTGCCCTCGGGCACCTGCGTCTGCAGCGCCTCGATCTTGCCGACTGCACCGAAGAACAGCGAGCCGAAGAGTTCGAAGACCTGCACGCCCGGCGGCAGTTCGCCTTCGGTGTGCGGGTGCACGCGGAACAGCGTGCCCATGCGCCAGATGAAGAACACGCAGGCCAGCACCAGACCCACCTCGACCGCCACGGTCAGGTCGAAGATGATCGTCAGCAGAAAGGTGCCAACCAGAATGGTGCGGTACTGCGGGCTGAAGCGGCGCAGCCGGGCGAACTCGTGCCATTCGCCCATGTTCCAGGCCACGAACAGCAGGATGCCCGCCAGCGCGGCCAGCGGCACATGCACCGCCAGCGGCGCGGCCAGCAGCACCACGGCCAGCAAGGTCAACGCATGCACGATGCCGGCGATGGGCGTGCCCGCGCCGGCGCGTACGTTGGTGACGGTGCGTGCGATCGTCCCGGTGGCCGGAATGCCGCCGAAGAAGGGCGTGACGAAGTTGGCCACGCCCTGGCCCATCAATTCCTGGTTGGGGTCGTGGCGCGGCAGCTCGGTGGCGTTGTCGGCCACACGCGCGCACAGCAGCGACTCGATCGCGCCGAGCATGGCGAGTGGTGAGGGTCGGGATGAGCAGCAGCTTGGCCGTGGACCAGCTCAGATCGGGAAACGCAAACGCCGGCAGTGACTGCGGAATACCCCCGAAGCGTGAGCCGATGGTCTCGACCTGCAGGCCGAACAGCGCGGTCAACACGGTGGCCGCCACCAGCGCGATGATCGTGCCGGGCAGGTGCGAGCTCAGGCGCCTGAGCTTGCCCCAAGGGCCCGACGGCGCCTGCGGCATGGTGTAGGACTTGGGCCACAGCACCACCACTGCCAGGCAACCCAGGCCGATGGCCACCGCGGCCGGGTTGATCGAGGCGATGTGCTGCCACAGCGCCTGGATCTGGGCGAAAAAGTCCGAAGGCATCTTCGCGATGCGCAGGCCCAGCAGGTCCTTCAGCTGCGACAGTCCGATGAGCACTGCGATGCCGTTGGTGAAGCCGATGATGATCGGCACCGGCACATAGCGCACCAGCGCACCCAGCTTGAACAACCCCATCAGGAACAGCAGCACGCCGGACAGCGAGGTGGCGATGAGCAGGTTGGCCAGGCCGTAGCGCTCGACGATGCCGTAGACGATGACGATGAAGGCGCCCGCCGGGCCGCCGATCTGCACGTTGGAGCCACCCAGCGCGCTGATCAGGAAGCCGGCGATGATGGCGGTGAAGATGCCGGCCTCGGGCTTGACGCCCGAGGCGATGGCGAAGGCCATCGCCAGCGGCAGCGCGACGATGCCGACAGTGATGCCAGCCCCCAGGTCGCGCCCGAACTGCGCGCCGTCGTAGCCCTTGAGCGTGTCCAGCAGACGCGGGTGGAACGGATGCAGCTTCATCTCGGCCTGGCGCCAGCTACCGGCGGCGCGTGGCGGTGAAGCGTTTCGCGTCGGCGGCGGCCTTCTTCGGCAACTCGCCGCTGGGCACGTAGCTCATATCGTGCTGCTTGAGGTAGTCACGTATCAGCTGGCGCACTACCTGCGAGGGCGTCAGGTCCTGGCGTGCGCAAAGCAACTCGAAGGCCGACTTCTTGGCCGGATCGATGAGCAGCGTGAGCCGGGCTGTCTTTTGTTCCATGCGTGCATCCTATGATAATGGCATGTGCATAGCATGGGCACTGGAATTTGCATCCCCGGACGCGATACGGCAACCGACCCGGCCGCTGTGGCCGGCGTCGCCCGGGTTCAGATGTCCTTCCAAATGGGGATGTCCAAGCTCTGCCGTGAAGGGATGATCTTGCTGGCATCAAGGACGATTGCCCAGCGGCGCACGCGCCGATCTGAGGGCTTTGAGGGGGATTGCAGAATGCTGCGGGAGCATGTCAGGGCGTCCCGATGATCGATCAGGGCTTGATCAGGCTGTTGCTTGTGGCCCTCGCGTTGCTACCTGCCGTGGCGAGGACGCAAACACCACCGGTCGCGCACAGGGTCGACTTCATCGTCAAGAGTCCTCAGGGCGAGCGCGTCGACGAATACCACTGGCTGCGCGACGACGACCCGAAGGCCAAGCGTGCCGAGGTGATGCACTACCTCGAAGCCGAGAATGCCTACACGGCAGCCCTGCTGGCGCCCCTGAAACCGCTGCAGGACAAGCTGATGGCGGAGATGCGATCGCGCATCCGTGAAGACGACAGCACGGCACCTGTCTACGACCATGGCTGGTGGACCTGGCGGCATTACGACGCCGCGGCCGAATACCCTGTGCTGATGCGCCGTCGCGGCACACCGCAACGACCTGAGCCACAAGCCCCCGACGAAGTGCTGCTCGATGTGCCGAAGATGGCCGCGGGGCGAAGCCTATTTCGATGTCGGCGAAGTGGCCGTCAGCCCGAACGGCGAATGGCTGGCCTGGTCCGAAGACACGAGCGGCCGCCGTATCTACAGCTTGCACATCAAGCACCTGAAAAGTGGCCGCGTGCTCGACGAGCGCATCGAGGGGACGATCGGCGGAATCGTCTGGGCTGCAGACAACCGCACGCTGTTCTACCTGCGCCAGGACCCGGTGACGCTGCAGGCTGATGCCGTGATGCGCCACCGCATTGGCAGCGCTGGGCCTGGTGTCGAGGTCTATCGCGAGCAGGACAAGACGCAGTTCGTCGGCATCAGGGCCAGCGCGTCGAGAAAGTACCTGATCATCGATATCGGCGGCTTCGACTCGACCGAAACGCTGGCGGTGCCGACGAGGGCGCCAACGGGCCGCGCGCAGGGGGTGCTGGCGCGGCGGGCCGGCGTGCGCTCGTATGTCGACCACCTGGACGGCCGCTGGGTGCTGCGCACCAACGAAGGCGCGGCAAATTTTCGGCTCGTCGCCGCCGCGGTGCCTGAACTGCGTTCAGGCTGGAAGGATCTCGTGCCGGCGCGCGACGATGTCGCGGTCGAAGGATTCGCTGTCTTGCACGGTCGCGTTGCGGTGCAGGAGCGTGTGTTGGGCGACAGCCGCGTGCGCCTGCTGGGGCCGGCCGGCAAGGTGCTGGCCGGCGAGCCGGCGAGCAGCGTCACGCTGGGCGAGAACCTCGACCCCGCAGCGGCCCATTTGCGCTATGGCACGACATCGCTGATCCAGCCGGCCGCCGTCTGGGACCTGGACCTGACAGACTGGCGAGCGCCTGCTGCGCAAGGAGATGCCGGTGCCGGGCTACGACAAGGCGCTGTACGAAACGGCCCGCGTCTGGGCGCCCGCGCGCGACGGCCAGCGCGTCCCCGTCACGCTGGCCTGGCGGCGTGATCGCGCCGCGCGCGATGGCCGCGCACCGCTGTACATCGAAGGCTACGGCGCCTATGGCGACTGCCTTCGACACCGACTTTTCCAGCAACCGCGTTTCGCTGCTCGATCGCGGTTTCGTCTACGCCATTGCCCATGTGCGCGGCGGCGCCGAGCTGGGTCAAGCCTGGTACGAGGCAGGGCGGCTGATGAACAAGAGGAACACCTTCGGCGACTTCGTTGCCGCCACTGACTTCCTGGTCGGTGAACGTTGGGGTGCCGCCGACAAGGTCTTCGCGAGCGGCAGTTCAGCCGGCGGGTTGCTCATGGGCGTCATCGCCAACGAGGCCGGCGACCGCTACAAGGGCATCGCGCTCCAGGTGCCCTTCGTCGATGTGCTGACAACCATGCTCGACGACACCATTCCGCTCACGGCCAACGAGTGGACGCAGTGGGGCGACCCGCGGCAGAAGGCTGCGTACGACTACATCCTGTCGTACTCGCCGTACGACAACATCGCCTCACGCGACTACCCGGCCATGTTGGTCAGCACCGGTCTGTGGGATTCGCAGGTCCAGTACTACGAACCCGCCAAGTACGTGGCACGGCTGCGTGCGAACAAGACCGATTCGAACCCGCTGCTCCTGCATGTCAACATGCAGGCCGGCCATGGCGGCGCCGTCCGGGCGCTTCGAGAAACTGACGGATGTGGCGCGCGAGTACGCGTTCTTCATCGACCTGGCGGGTGGGCGCTGAGTCAGCCCGTTCTGCTGCGGCTGGCAGCGTGGCTCAGCGAACGCGCAGCCCCGGCACCGCGCCGGGCCAGGGCTCCAGCACGTACAGCCCCGGATGCGCCTTCTCGTCGGCGTGCGAGGCGGCCAGCACCATGCCTTCGCTGACGCCGAACTTCATCTTGCGCGGCGCCAGGTTGGCCACCACCACCGTGAGCTTGCCGACCAGATCTTCGGGCGTGTAGGCGCTCTGGATGCCGCTGAAGACGTTGCGCGTTCTTCCTTCGCCGACATCCAGCGTCAGGCGCAGCAGCTTGCTGCTGCCCTCGACCCGCGCGGCTTCGACGATGCGCGCAATGCGCAGGTCGAGTTTGGCGAAGTCGTCGATGCCGATCTCGGGGGCCAGCGCCTCGCCGCCGGGCGGCGGCAGCTCGATCTCGGCGGGCTCGAACAGCGCCTTGACGAGCTTCGGGTCGACACGTTGCATCAGGTGCTTGTACTCGCCGATGCGGTGCGCGCCGAGCGCGCGTGTGGTGTCCGCAAAATCCATCGGCGCCACCTGCAGGAAGGCCTCGACCTGAGCCGCCAGCGCCGGCAGCACCGGCTTGAGATAGATGGTGAGCACGCGGAAGGCTTCGATGCACACGCTGCACACATCGTGCAGCACGGCTGTCTGATCGGCTTGTTTGGCCAGCTCCCAGGGTTTGTGCTGGTCGACGTAGCCGTTCACGCGGTCGGCGAGCTGCATGATCTCGCGCAGCGCCTTGCCGAACTCGCGCGTCTCGTACAGCTCGACCACCGTGTCCCTGTGGGCACGCAGGCCATCGAGCAGCACCCGCCCTTCGACGCCCAGGTCGGCGCTGAGGTGGCCCGCGAAGCGCTTGGAGATGAAACCCGCCGCGCGGCTGGCGATGTTGATGTACTTGCCCACCAGGTCGGCATTCACGCGCGCGGCAAAGTCGTCGGCGGTGAAGTCGATGTCCTCGACCTTCGCGGTCAGCTTGGCGGCGATGTAGTAACGCAGCCATTCCGGGTTCAGCCCCAGCTCCAGGTACTTCAGCGGGCTGATGCCGGTGCCGCGGCTCTTGCTCATCTTCTCGCCGTCGACGGTGATGAAGCCGTGCACGTGAATCCTGTCCGGCACCTTGCGGCCGCTGAACTTCAACATCGCCGGCCAGAACAGCGTGTGGAAGGTGACGATGTCCTTGCCGATGAAGTGAATCTGCTCCAGGCCTGAGTCGGCGAGATAGGCTTCGAAATCGACGCCACGCCGATCCAGCAGGTTCTTCAGCGAGGCGAGGTAACCCACCGGTGCGTCCAGCCAGACATAGAAGTACTTGCCCGGTGCGTCCGGGATCTGGATGCCGAAGTACGGTGCGTCGCGGCTGATGTCCCAATCGGCCAGGCCGCCGGCATGCGGCTCGGCCGGGTCGTCGCTCTTGACGAACCATTCCTTGACCTTGTTGGCGACTTCCGTCTGCAGCCGGCCGTCCTGCGTCCATTGCTGCAGGAACTCGACACAGCGCGGATCGGACAGCTTGAAGAAGAAGTGCTCGCTGTTCTTCAGCACCGGCGTCGCGCCCGACAGCGCCGAGTACGGGTTCTTCAGGTCGGTGGGTGCGTACACGGCGCCGCAGACCTCGCAGTTGTCGCCGTACTGGTCCTTCGCGCCGCACTTCGGGCATTCGCCCTTGATGTAGCGGTCCGGCAGGAACATCGACTTCACCGGGTCGAAGAACTGCTCGATGGTGCGCGTGGCGATGAGTTCGTTCTTGCGCAGCGCACGATAGATGTCCTGCGCCAGCGCGTGGTTCTCGGGGGCGTCGGTCGAATGCCAGTTGTCGAAGGCGATATGGAAGCCGTCGAGATACTGCTTTCGGCCGGCGGCGATTTCGGCCACGAAGGCCTGCGGTGTCTTGCCGGCGTTTTCGGCGGCGATCATGATCGGCGCGCCGTGCGCATCGTCGGCGCAGACGAAATTGACCTCCACGCCGCGCATGCGCTGGAAGCGCACCCAGATGTCGGCCTGGATGTATTCCATCATGTGGCCGATGTGAAACGCCGCGTTGGCGTAGGGCAGGGCGGTAGTGACGAACAGCTTGCGGGTCATGGGGGGATTATTTCAGCAGCGCGACGCGCAGCCCGGCAAATTGTTCGAAGTCGCGGTCGAAGGTGCCCAGCTCGGCGCCATGTTCGATGGCCAGCGCGGCCAGGTGCGCGTCACTGACCAGGTTGCCGCCGCGACCTGCCCCCAGCAGCAGGCTCGCCAGCAATCCGGAGTGGCGCTCGGTCGGTGCGATGACGCGTGCCGCGGGATGCTGCAGCCAGGCATCGACGACACCTAGAGCGTCCTCGATGGACAGCGGCTGCGCAAAGATGGCGCTGCGCGTGGACAGGCGCAGAAAGCCGAGCAATGCAGGCCACGCGAAGCCGATGCCCTGGACCCTCGCGAAAGAAGCCTCGAGCCAGCCTCGCGCCACCGCGTGTTGCGGGCTGTCCGCATTGACCGCGTGCAGCAGCAGGTTGACGTCGGGCGTTCTCATCGGCGGCGCGACAGGGGTCGGGCCTTGGCCAGTGTGTCGGCGTCCTCCAGGTCGGCAGCCAAGGCGCCCGACTTGGTCAGGTCGACCTTGGCGCGGCCGAGCGAGAACACGGGCTGCTTGAAGGCCGGTGCACGCGCGGCCGGTCGGCCGAGACCGGCGCGCACCGCGTCGTTCAATACCTGCTTGAACGGGCGCTTGCCGCGCAGCTGCGCCTCTTCAAGCAGGCGCCGCACGTCGGGGTCGAGGGTCACTGTGGTACGCATGGCATCGAAGCATCAGATTGCAAGACATCATGATGCCACAGCGTCGCGGCCGGGACTGACCGGTCTGCGGCGCTGGCGCTCGAATGCACATGCCTGGAATAGACTCGGTGAACCGGTTGCACTTCATCCCACCCCATGCCTCTCACCGAATCTGCCCTGCTCGACGCCCTGAAGACCGTCATCGACCCGAACACCGGCAAGGACCTGGTGTCGAGCAAGCAGTTGAAGAACCTGCAGATCGAAGGCGGCGATGTGTCCTTCGACGTCGAACTCGGCTACCCGGCGAAGAGCCAGATGCCGCTGCTGCGCAAGGCCCTGGTGGCCGCGGCGCGCAGCGTGGCTGGCGTGGACAACGTCAGTGCCAACCTGAGCTGGAAGATCGTCCCGCACGCGGTGCAGCGCGGCGTGGCGTTGATTGCCAACGTGAAGAACATCGTCGCCGTGGCCTCGGCCAAGGGCGGCGTCGGCAAGAGCACCACCGCGGCCAATCTGGCGCTGGCGCTGGCGGCCGAGGGCGCGCGCGTGGGCATTCTCGACGCCGACATCTACGGCCCGAGCCAGCCGATGATGATGGGCATCAGCGCACGGCCCGAAAGCGCCGACGGCAAGACCATGGAGGCGCTGGAGAACTACGGCGTGCAGGTGATGTCGATCGGCTTCCTCATCGACGCCGACAACCCGATGATCTGGCGCGGCCCGATGGTCACGCAGGCGTTGGAACAACTGCTGCGCCAGACCAACTGGGCCGAGCTGGATTACCTGATCGTCGACATGCCGCCCGGCACCGGCGACATCCAGCTCGACGCTGTGCCAGAAGGTGCCGCTGACCGGCGCGATCATCGTCACCACGCCGCAGGACATTGCGTTGCTGGACGCGCGCAAGGGCCTGAAGATGTTCGAGAAGGTGGGCGTGCCGGTGCTGGGCGTGGTCGAGAACATGTCGGTGCACGTGTGTTCGAACTGCGGCCACGCCGAACACATCTTCGGCGCGGATGGCGGGCGCAAGATGGCTGCCGAATACAAGGTCGATTACCTGGGAGGGCTGCCGCTGAACCTGTCGATCCGCGAGCAGGCCGATGCCGGTCGCCCGACCGTGGTGGCGGAGCCGGACGGCGAGATCGCCGGCATCTACAAGTCGGTGGCGCGCAAGGTGGCGGTGTCGATCGCGCAGCGCGCCAAGGATTTCTCGGCGAAGTTTCCGAGCATCACGATCTCGAAGACGACTTGACTTCGGCCGTGCTGCGACTCAGCGCGGACCTTGCTGAAGCAGTTGCAGCTCGGCCAGCGTATTGGCATTGAAGAACGCCGCCGCGTCGTCGAACAGCACCGGCACGCAGCGATGCATCGCCGTCCAGCGGTCGATCTTGCGCTCGCCTGAGTGCAGGTAGGCGACCAGGCTTTCCATCAGTTCACTCTTCAGCAGGCAGAACACCGGCTGCGTGCGCAACTGCCCGTCTTCGTGAATGGCGGCCATGGCGATGTCGGCGTCCTGTGCCACCAGCGCATGCGCCAGCTTCGCCACCAGGTCTTCGGGGAAGTTCGGTGTGTCGCAGGGCACGCTCACCAGGTACGGCGTTTCGCAGCGTTCCAGTCCGGCCAGCAGGCCGGCCAGCGGCCCGGGAAAGTCGGCGCTGGCGTCGGGCCATACCGGCACGCCCATCGATTCGTAGGCGCCGAGGTTGCGGTTGGCGTTGATCATCAGTTCGCCGACCTGCGTGCCCAGGCGCAGCAGCGCATGCTGCGCCAGCGGCATGCCACGGTGCGGCTGCAGCCCCTTGTCGGCCCCACCCATGCGGCTGCCGCGGCCGCCGGCCAGCACCAGGCCGGTGATGTCCTGCTTGTCGATGCCCATCGTGATTCGGCTCAGCTTTCAAGCAGGTCGAAGGCCTGCGTCTCGACCTGCACGAACTGGCGCGTGAGCTCCGCCACGGCAGACCACACCACAGCGCGTGGATGCGCTTGCACCACATCGCAAAGCGCTTCGACCCAGGGCTGCAACTGTGCGCGGAAGAACAGCCGCTGCTGTTCCAGGTTGCACACCGCGGCGTCGTCACCGGCGATCAGGTAGCGCATGACCTCGAAGACATAGGACACATGGTCTTCGGTTTCGCCGCGCAATGCGTCGCGCGTCAGGCCCAACCGTCCGAGGTGATCGCGTAGTCTGGCCAGCGGCAGTTCGTTCAGAAAGCCGCTGAGGTAGTACGAGCCGTAGAGAAAGACCTCGGGCTTGCCGACGCCCAGGAACAAGGCGTCGTATTCCTCGGCCGCCGCGGCCACGCTGCTGCCGCGCATGACGGCGACCAGGTTCTGCCAGGCGGCCTCGAGCGGCCCGCCACTCTGCGGCGCCTGGGTCACGGCGACGCCGAACTGCTCGAACAGTCCTGCGTCGGGCGCCGCGAGCCACAAGCCGGCCAGCAGGCCATAGAGCTCGGCGCGTTGCAGCTCTTCGCCCTGGTCGGCGCTGGCGAAGCTCATCGGAGCGTCGGGGGCTGCCTTCATCGTGGGATGTCGGTGATGCGCACTTCGTCGGGGTTGCGGTGCAGGTCGATGACGCGGCAGTCGCCGCACATCTTCAGCCGCTCGGCCGCCTTGCCCTGGAAGGCCGAGTGGCCCGCCAGCTTGCCGATCATGTTCTCCACCGCGCGCAGCGTGCCGAAGGGCGTGTTGCAGCGCACGCAGCGGTACGGCTCCATCCGGTTGATGACACGCAGCGCCTTGCGCGACTTGCCGCTGTCGGCCAACCACAGCCGTGGCTGCAGCGTGATCGCGTCTTCAGGGCAGGTGGTGGCACACAAACCGCACTGCACGCAGTTCGATTCGATGAAGCGCAACTCCGGCCAGTCTGCGTTGTCGGCCAGCGCGCTTTGTGGGCAGGCGCCGACGCAGCTCAGGCACATCGTGCAGCGTTCGGCGTCGATCAGCAGGTTGCCGAAGGGCGCGCCGGCGGCGGGCAGCGTGATGTCGTCGCTGGGCTGCGGCGCTTGTGTGCGCAGGTGGTCGATGGCCAGGTCGAGCGTGGCGCGCTTGTCGGCCTGCGTGGCGAAGCTGCCGGCGCGCGCGACGGTCTGCGCCGGCACAGCGGCCAGCAGTGCGTCCAGCGCGCGTGGGTCGCCCGCGCGCAGCCATGTCGACGAGTCGGAAGTGTTCACCGCGGTAGCCCAGGCCGCTGACGATGGCCTGGGCCACGGCCATCTGCGCGGCCAGTGCCTGGCGGTACTCGGGCGCTTCTTCGTCGCTGAGCAGCACCCAGACTTGCGAGGCGCCTTGCGCCAGCGCCGCCAGCCACAGGTCGAGTCCGACGCTGGCGGTGTGCCACAGTGCCAGCGGCAGCACCCGGGCGGGGACGCCGCGCACGGCCTTGTCGATGCCCGCCGGCACGCTGCGCCGGGCCTGTCGATAGACGCGGCACGACCCAACGCGCCGATGACCTTGGCGCCCGCGCCTTCGCTGTGCAGCAGCAACGCGGCATCGCGGCCGCCCGCTGCCGCATAGGCCGTCAGCATCGTGCGGATGCGTGCGCCCTGGTCGACCGGGCCGGGGTAGGCGAAACTGAGCGCGCCGCTCGGACACACCGTGCTGCAGGCGCCGCAGCCGACGCACAGGTGCGGCTCGACGACGATGCCACCGCCGCTGGGCATCGGCACGGCGGGCGTGGCCGGTCGGCGCAGGCCCTTGACGGGTGCCTTGCCCTTCATCGACGCGTCGCTGCGGATCGCCTGGGCCGAGCATACGTCGATGCAGGCGCGACAGCCGATCTGTTCGTTGCGGCTGTGCGCGCACAGCTTGGCTTGATAGTTGAAGAACTTGGGCTTCTCGAAGTCGCCGACCGCCTCGCGCAGTTCGAGCACGGCCTTCATCAAGGCCTGCGCATCGTCCGCGACGTGGAAGTAGCCCTGCGGCTTCTGGTGCATCGTGAACGCGGCATGGGCGCGCAGGTCGAGCACCAGGTCGAAACTTCCGGCATCGAGGCGCGGCGCGCGGGAGAAGTCGATCGCACCCGCCGCCTCGCACACGCGCACACATTCGCGGTGGCCCTTGCACACGTCGAGCAGCACCTGGTAGGAGAAGTCGATGGCACTTTCCGGACAGGCGTCGATGCAGGCGTTGCAGCGTGTGCACAGGTCCAGGTCGATCGGGTTGCCGCTTTCCCATTCGGCTTCGAAGGCACCGAGCCAGCCGCGAAGCGAGGTCAGGCGGCCGGTATGCAGAACGCGTTCATGCGACTGCGGCAGCGCGCCGCCTTGCACGAGCAAGCTGATGTCGAGCTTGTCGGCCAGCATGGTGGCAGCTTGTTCGGCGGCGGTTGCGTCGCCGATCACCAGGCAGCGCCCGGCCGAGCGATAGCTGACGGTGGCCACCGGCTGCGGTGCGGGGGCCTGCGCCGCGGCAATCAACGCGGCGATCTTCGGCATGGCCTCGCGCGCGTCGCGCGACCAGCCGCCGGTTTCGCGGATGTTGACGAAGTGGATCGGCCTTTCATCGACGCTGGCCGTACCCTCGGTCTGTTCGTTCAGTTCGAGGAACAGCCGCTGCTCCTGCGTGCAGGCCACCAGCAGCGCATCGCCGCTGGCCGCGCTGTCCTTCGCAGCACGTTGGAACAGTGGCGCCTCGCGCCGGCACAGCGCGCTGTGCAGCGTGTCCAGGCCCTCAGTGCTGGCTTGCGGGGTCTTCGCCAGCGCCTGGCTCAGCGCCTTCAGGTCCAGCGGCATCGTGCGGTTGCAGTCGCAGATCAGGGTCTTCATCGGGGACCTGGCTTTCGGTGATGGCCGGCGCGGCGTCGGCGGCAGGCTCTGTCTTGAACAGACCCAGCGCTTCGGATTGAATCATCCGGCGCAGCATGCCGGGCGGCAAAGGATCGGGCGTGCTGTAGTCGTCGATGTAGGTGTCCAGCCCGTCCATGATGTTGAAGTGCGGGTCGCTGAAGAGCTTGTGCAGCGCTGCGTTGCGTACGCTGCCATCGACATGCGGTGCGACGAAACGCGAGAAGTCGGAGTCGCGTGTCAGCTGCGCCACGTCCTCCAGCGTCAGTGGCGGGGCGTGCGGGCGACGAAGTGTCGTCCTGCTGCGGCGCGGCTGCCGGGCTGGTGGTGATTGCGGGCGGCGGTGCCACGACCGCTTGTGCCGCAGCGACCACCGGTGTCGGCGCCTCGACCACGGGTTGACCTTCGCGCACGCGGACCTTGCGCTGCGACCAGCGCGACAGGAAGCCGCTGCCCTGATCGTCCATGTCCGCTGTCAACGCTGTTCCGGCGCGACGAAGGACGCCGGCCGCCTGCGCCGCTTCGGCTCGGGCTTGTAGTGTTCATCGGCAAAGGCCTGCAGCCATTCATGCACGTCGACGGGCAGCGGCAGGTTGTCGACACGTTCCTGCGCATCGAGCAGCCGCGCGGCCTCGTGATAGGACACGGTCACCAGCTCGGGCCAGGCGCGCGACGGGTCGTCCGCGTCGATGCGCCACATCACGAACCACACTGGCTGCCCGGTGCTGAGGTTCAGGTGGTAACCCTCGGCCTCGTCGCGGTACAGCGTGACCGGCAGGCCGGGGAACAGCCACTGCGTGAAGCCGCCGTCCTCGCGCAGGGTGCGTGCGGCGCTGCCGAAGCCACCGTCGTCGATGCACACCTCGGCAATGCGAAAGCCCCAGTCTTCCCAGCGGCTGGGCTGCTTGCGGCGCTCGATCAGCACGGCGACTTTCAGGGCAGGGCGTTCGGACATGCGGCCTTGGCAACGAACCAAAACTCATTCTAGGCAGCATGCTGCCAACAGGGCCTCAGTGAATAGACCCATGGCGATGTCGTCGCAGCGCTTGCTGCATTGCCGCAAAGCCGCGCCCCACTTCGGGGCATACCCTATTGCATCCGAGGGCCGGGCATCAGGTAATGCAGCATGCACTCGCCGTCAGATGTGCGGGTCGGTTCAACCCAGGAGACCCGCATGGACAAAAAGTCCTCCTCGCCATTGCTCTCGCGCCGCCGTGTCTTCGCTGGCGCCGGAACGGCCGGTGCGCTGGCCGCCGCCGCAGTGGCCCTGCCGCTGGCGCCGCGTGAACCCGCAGACGCTTGTCAGCCGCCGATGCGGCGCCAGCAGACGATGCCGATGGGCGCTATCGGTTGACGGCGCACGTGCAACGCTACTACCAGACCGCCAAGGTATGAACGCGCCTCGTCGGCCGACACCTTCAGGAGAGACCATGCTGCTGACTCGCAAGCCCGGCCCCGTGGGCCACACCCTCGCCAGCGGTGGCGCCATGGTGTCGAACCTGGCGCGTGGCCTGGCGCGTTCGGTGCCGACGATGGACCGCCGTGCCTTCCTGCGTCGTTCCGGGCTGGGCGTGGGCGTCGGCATGGCCGTGTCGCAGTTGACGCTGGTGAAGAAGGCCGAGGCGGCCGACCCGGCGGCGTCCGCTGCCGCGGGTGGTGCGAAGAAGGTCGAGGTCAAGCGCACGGTGTGCGGCCACTGCTCGGTCGGCTGTGCGGTCGATGCGGTGGTGGAAAACGGCGTGTGGGTGCGCCAGGAGCCGGTCTTCGATTCGCCCATCAACCTGGGCGCGCACTGCGCCAAGGGCGCGGCGCTGCGCGAGAACGGCCACGGCGAGTACCGGCTGAAGTACCCGATGAAGCTGGTCGGCAACAAGTACGAACGCATCAGCTGGGACGTGGCACTGACCGAGATCAGCGCCAAGATGCTCGAGCTGCGCAAGGCCAGCGGCCCGGATTCGATCTTCTTCGTCGGCTCGTCCAAGCACAACAACGAGCAGGCCTACCTGATGCGCAAGTGGGTCTCGCTGTGGGGCACCAACAATACCGACCACCAGGCGCGCATCTGTCATTCCACCACCGTGGCCGGCGTGGCCAACACGTGGGGTTATGGCGCGATGACCAACTCCTACAACGACATGCAGAACGCCAAGGCGGCGCTGTACATCGGCAGCAATGCGGCCGAGGCGCACCCGGTGTCGATGCTGCACATGCTGCATGCCAAGGAAACCGGCACGAAGATGATCGTCGTCGACCCGCGCTTCACGCGCACGGCAGCCCGGGCCGACCAGTACATCCGCATCCGCTCGGGCTCGGACATTCCCTTCCTCTTCGGCGTGCTGTACCACGTCTTCAACAACGGCTGGGAAGACAAGAAGTACATCGACGACCGCGTCTACGGCATGGAGAAGGTGCGCGCCGACGTGATGGCCAAGTGGACGCCCGACAAGGTGCTCGAAGCCTGCGGTGTCGATGAAGCCACTTGCCTGCAGGCCGCGCGCACGATGGCAGAGAACCGGCCGAGCACCATCGTGTGGTGCATGGGCCAGACGCAGCACAGCATCGGCAATGCGATGGTGCGTGCCTCGTGCATCCTGCAGCTGGCGTTGGGCAACATCGGCAAGAGCGGCGGCGGCGCCAACATCTTCCGTGGCCACGACAACGTGCAAGGCGCCACCGACGTCGGCCCCAACCCCGATTCGCTGCCCGGCTACTACGGCCTGGCCGAAGGTTCGTGGAAACACTTCGCCAAGGCCTGGGGTGTCGACTTCGAGTGGATCAAGAAGCAGTACGCGCCGGGCATGATGGGCAAGCCCGGCATGACGGTGTCGCGCTGGATCGACGGCGTGCTCGAAAAGAACGACCTGATCGACCAGGACAGCAACCTGCGCGGCCTGTTCTTCTGGGGCCACGCGCCGAACTCGCAGTCGCGCGGCCTGGAAATGAAGACGGCGATGGACAAGCTCGACCTGCTGGTCGTGATCGACCCGTTCCCCAGCGCCACCGCCGCGATGGCGGCGATGCCGGGCAAGGCCGAGGAGCTGAATGCGAACCGCGCGGTGTACCTGCTGCCGGCGACCACGCAGTTCGAGACCACGGGTTCGGTGACCGCGTCGAACCGGTCGATCCAGTGGCGCGAGCGGGTCATGGAGCCGCTGTGGGAGAGCCGCACCGACCACATGATCATGGCCCAGTTGGCCGACAAGCTGGGCTTCGGCAAGGAACTGGTGGTCAACTACAAGATGGTGCCGGGCAAGGGCGGCATGATGGAGCCCGAGACCGAATCGATCCTGCGCGAGATCAACTCCTGCGTGTGGACCATTGGCTACACGGGACAGAGCCCGGAGCGGCTGAAGGCGCACATGCGCAACATGCATGTCTTCGACGTCAAGACCCTTCGCGCCAAGGGTGGCATCGACAAGGAAACCGGCTACAAGCTGGACGGCGACTTCTTCGGTCTGCCCTGGCCGTGTTTCGGCACGCCGTCACTCAAACATCCGGGCTCGCCGAACCTCTACGACACCAGCCAGCACGTGATGGACGGCGGCGGCAACTTCCGCGCCAACTTCGGTGTCGAGCGCGAAGGTGTCAACCTGCTGGCCGCGGACGGCTCGCATTCGAAGGGTGCCGACCTGACCACCGGCTACCCCGAGTTCGACCACCTGCTGCTGAAGAAGCTGGGCTGGTGGGGCGACCTGACCGAGGCCGAACAGAAGGCGGCCGAAGGCAAGAACTGGAAGACCGACCCCTCGGGCGGCATCATCCGCGTGGCCATGCAGGTGCACGGCGTGCACCCCTTCGGCAACGCCCGGGCGCGCGCCGTGGTCTGGAACTTCCCCGACGCGATCCCGCAGCACCGCGAGGCGCTGTACAGCAACCGCCCCGACCTGGTCGCCAAGTACCCGACCCACGACGACCGCAAGGCCTTCTGGCGCCTGCCCACGCTGTTCAAGTCGGTGCAGGAGCGCAACGCTGACATCGGCAAGACCTTCCCGCTGATCATGACCAGCGGGCGGCTGGTCGAATACGAAGGCGGCGGCGACGAAACACGCTCGAACCCGTGGCTGGCCGAACTGCAGCAGCACATGTTCGTGGAGATCAACCCGAGGGCGGCCAACGACCGCGGCATCCGCAACGGCGACAACGTGTGGGTGAAGACACCGCCGATGGCCGCCGTGCCCAACTTCAAGGGTCTGCGCGTGAAGGCGCTGGTGACCGAGCGCGTGAACCACGAGACGGTGTTCCTGCCCTTCCACTTCGCCGGCCATTGGGCCGGTGTCGACCTGGCGGCGTACTACCCGCAAGGGGCCATGCCGGTGGTGCGCGGCGAGTCGGTGAATGCCGGCACGACCTACGGCTACGACTCGGTGACGATGATGCAGGAAACAAAAACCACGGTGTGCCAGATCGAGAAGGCCACGGCCTGACAACCCCGCAAGGAGACAAATCCATGGCCCGAATGAAATTCATCTGCGACGCCGAGCGCTGCATCGAATGCAACGGCTGCGTCACCGCCTGCAAGGCCGAGAACGACGTGCCCTGGGGCGTCAACCGGCGCCGCGTGGTCACGCTCGACGACGGCGTGCCCGGTGAGCGAAGCATCTCGGTGGCCTGCATGCACTGCTCCGATGCGCCGTGCATGGCGGTGTGCCCGGTCGACTGCTTCTACCGCACCGACGACGGCGTGGTGCTGCACGACAAGGACGTCTGCATCGGCTGCGGTTACTGTTCCTACGCGTGTCCCTTCGGCGCGCCGCAGTTTCCGAGCAACGGCACCTTCGGCCTGCGCGGCAAGATGGACAAGTGCACCTTCTGTGCCGGCGGCCCAGAGGCCAATGGCAGCGAAGCCGAGTTCGAGAAGTACGGCCGCAACCGTCTGTCCGAAGGCAAGCTGCCGGCCTGTGCCGAGATGTGTTCGACCAAGGCGCTGCTCGGCGGCGACGGTGATGTCGTGGCAGACATCTTCCGCACCCGCGTGATGTCGCGCAACACCGGCAGCGAAGTCTGGGGCTGGGGCACGGCCTACGGCAAACCGCCCAATGGCGCGACGCCGCCGCCCGCCAAGCCGAATGGCACCAAGTCATGAAGACACTTTGCCGCATTGATGCTGTCGGCGCTGGTACTCGCCGGCTGCGGCGAAAGGCCGCAGGAAAGGGCCGGCCAGAAGATCACGGGCAGTGCGCCGTCATGGCAAGGCCCGGCCACCGCGTTCACGGCGCGGGGTTGGACGGTGGGCGACCAAGGCAGCTGGACCCAGCACATGCAGACGCGGGCCCAGGGGCAGAACGAGTTCTCGCGCATCCGGCCCGGCAGCTGAGCACCGCGTCCCAAGGAGCCACCATGCGAAGTCCCCTGCAACGCCTGTTGCAAAGCTCGGTGCTCGCGCTGTCGATGTTCGTGTTGGCGAGTACTGCGGTGCGGGCCGCAGGCCCCGGCAGCCGCGCCACCGACGGCGGCTGCGGCCGAGTCGAAGGCCGACGACAGCAACGCCGCGCGCGCCAAGACCCAGCCCGGCAACAACGCGCCGTTCTGGCGCGGTGTGCGCGAATCCGGCAATCAGCCGGGCTACACCAGCCTGCCCGGGGCCGAGATGGGCACGCTGATCCAGTCCTTCGTGCAATACCCCGGCTCGCGCTACACCACCGCGGGCGAAGCCTGGCGTCAGGTGCGCAACCACTGGCTGCTGCCCTATGGCGGCGCGTTGCTGCTGATCGTGGCGGCGGCGATCGCGCTGTTCTACTTCGCCAAGGGCCCACTCGGCGGGCATGAGGCCAACACCGGGCGCAAGATCGAGCGCTTCACGCCCTTGGAGCGCGCCGCGCATTGGAGCAACGCCATTGCCTTCGTGGTGCTGGCGGTGTCCGGCATCGTCATGGCCTGGGGCAAGTTCTTCCTGCTGCCGATCATGGGTGCGACGTTGTTCGGCTGGCTGGCTTACGCCTTGAAGACAGCGCACAACTTTGCCGGCCCGCTTTTTGCCGTGTCGCTGGTCATCGTCTTCTTCACCTTCGTGCGTGACAACGTATGGCGCCGCGAGGACACCCAATGGGTGGCCAAGGGCGGTGGCCTGTTGAGCGGCCACCAGACAGCGTCGCACCGGTTCAACGGCGGCGAGAAGCTGGTGTTCTGGCTGGGCGTGTTCCTGTTGGGCACGGTGGTGGTGGCCTCGGGGCTGGTGCTCGACGGCCTGGTGCCGGGCTGGGGTGACACCCGCGCGCAGATGCAGGTGGCAAACATGGTGCACGTGGTGGCCTCCGTGTGCATGATGGCGATGTTCATGGGCCATATCTACATCGGCACCCTGGGCATGAAAGGCGCCTACAGCGCCATGCGCACCGGCTATGTCGATGAAGGCTGGGCGCAGGAACACCATGCGCTGTGGGCCGAGGACGTGCGCACGGGCAAGATCCCGGCGCAGCGCTCGAATGCCCAGCCCGATCTGCGGCCCGCGAAGGAGGGAACATGAAGAAGCTGACGATCCTGCTGGTGCTGGCCGGCTTGAGTGGCCTGGCCGCAGCCAAGTTGCCACCAGTGTCGGACGAAGCCAAGGCCAAGGCAGCGGAAGCCGCGGCCAAGGCCGCGTGGGGCGACAAGGTGGGTGGCTATCAACTTTGTGTGGCCATGGACAAGGTGGCGGCGCGTTATCTGGCGGACGCCGCCAAGGCGGGCAAGACGCTGCAACCGACCGCCACGCCGCCCTGCGCCGATCCGGGCCCCTTTGCGTACACACCCCCCGCGCCTGCCAAGCCGCTGGAAGCGGCCGGCGCCCATTCGCCGGCAGCCACCGCCGTCGCACCACCGAGCGGCAAGACGCCGGCGGCCGAGCTGGCGCCGGCGAAGAAGCCCTGATCCGGCGTCACCCCGGCGCGAGCGGCTGGTCGCGTTGACAATACGCCGACAAGCCGCCGACAACATGAGCGCCCGCCTTCCGTTGCCACTGAACCCGCTGCCGCGCCTGACGCACGTCGGCGCAGCGCTGACGCGCGAGATCGAGGTACTCGACGAATACGGCCAGCGCCGCCGCATCCATATCCCCGACGAGCGGCCGCTGACGCTGTTCGTGGACAAGCGCGAGTTGGTCACCTTGATGACCTTGGGCGCGATGCCCGAACTGCTGGCCTTGGGTTATCTGCGCAACCAGCGGCTGGTCGATTCGGTGGTGTCGGTCGAATCCGTCACGGTGGATTGGGATGTGGCGGCCGTGGCGGTGCGCACGCACGAGGGCATTGAAGACATCGAGCGCAAGACGGCGCGGCGTGTCGTCACCACCGGCTGCGGCCAGGGCACGGTGTTCGGCGACATGATGGACGAGTTGCATTCGCTGACCCTGCCCGACGCGCACACTGCACGCATCCGCCAGAGCAGCTTGATCGGCATGCTCGAGCTGATGCGCCAGCAGGACAGCATCCATCGCAAGGCTGGCTCGGTGCACGGCTGCGCGCTGTTTCGTGGCAGCGAGATGTTGTGCTTCGTCGAGGACGTGGGCCGCCACAACGCCATCGACACGATTGCCGGCTGGATGTGGATGCGCGACATGCCTGGTGCCGACAAGGTGTTCTACACCACCGGCCGCCTGACCAGCGAGATGGTCATGAAGTCGGCGCAGATCGGCGTGCCGATCATCGTCTCGCGCAACGGCGTCACCGCCATGGGCCATGCGATGGCGCAGAAGCTCGGCATGACGCTGTTCGGCCGCGCCGCCAACCGGCACTTCATCTGCTACACCGGCTTCGAGCGTTTCGATTCCGAACCCGAGCCGCAACGTGCGCCGGTGCGCGTGGTCGCCGGCTGAGCGTGTGAAATCCGTGTCGGGTCTGCGCGCGCTGGGCCGAGATGCAGTTGCCATGAACTCGATCAGCGACAGCCTGTTCCTGGCGGCGGCGCTCATCTTCAATGTCGACGTCGAGCTGATGCGCATCGTCGGCTTGTCGCTGCGTGTCAGCACCACCGCCTGCGTCATCGGCGCCGTCATCGGCCTGTGGCTGGGCGCGTGGCTGGCGGTGGCGCGCTTCCCCGGCTACCGCGCGGCGGTGTGGGCTGTTGAACACCCTGCTCGCGCTGCCGTCGGTGGTGGTCGGACTGGTGGTGTACCTGCTGCTGTCGCGCGCCGGCCCGCTGGGGCCGCTGGGCATTCTTTTCACGCCCACCGCCATGGTCATCGCGCAGAGCATCCTGGTGGTGCCGCTGATCGCCGCGCTGTCGCGCCGTCTGGTGCATGAACGCGCTGCGCGACGGCGGCGACCAGCTGCGCTCGATGGGCGCCGGCCCCTTGCAAGAGCGCGCTGCTGATGCTGCGTGCACGAACGGGCCGGCGTGCTGACGATCCTGCTGACCGCCTTCGGCCGTGCGGTGGCCGAGGTCGGCGCGGTGATGATCGTCGGCGGCAACATCGACGGCGTGACGCGCGTGATGACCACCGCCATCGCGCTGGAAACCAGCAAGGGCGACCTGCCGCTGGCGCTGGCCCTGGGCGTGGTGCTGCTGGCGGTGGTGGCGCTGGTGAACCTGGTCATCGGCCTGCTCAACGGCGCAGCGGCGAGCGCCGGCGCGAGAGCCGCTGGCCGTCGAGCGTGAGCGCGCACGTGAAGGCGCACAGCGCCGCCGACCGCTGCTCAGCCTGCACGATGCGTCGGTGCGCTTCGGCGACGTGCAGGCGCTGCGCGGCGTGACGCTGACACTGCAGCGTGGCGAGCGCCTGGCGCTGGTCGGTGCCAACGGCTCGGGCAAGACGACCTTGCTGCGGCTGCTGCACGGCCTGGTGCGCTGCGACGGCCGGCGCGAACTGCATGCCTTGGGTGGGCGCCTGGGTGAGGGCAAGACGCCGGTGGTGGCCATGTTGTTCCAGCGGCCCTTCCTGCTCAGCCTGTCGGCGCGCGCGAACGTGCTGCTCGGCCTGTGGCTGCGCGGCGTGCCGCGGCCGAACGCGCAGCTGCGCTGCCAGCGTGCGCTGCAGCGTGTCGGCCTGGCCGGCCTGGCCGGGCCGGCAGCGCGAACACCTTGTCGGTGGGCCAGCAGCAGCGCCTGGCGCTGGCGCGCGCCTGGGCGCTGCAGCCCGACCTGCTGCTGCTCGACGAGCCCACCTCCAGCCTCGACCCGGGCGCCAAGCGCGAGGTCGAGGCGCTGGTCGAGGAGATCGCCGCCGACGGCGTGACGGTGGTGCTCAGCACCCACAACCTGGGCCAGGCCAAGCGGCTGGCCACGCGCGTGGCCTATCTCGAAGCCGGCCGGCTGGTGGTCGACCGGCCGGTGCGAAGCTTCTTCAACGACACGCTGCCGAACCGGCCGCCACATTCCTCAAAGGAGAACTGCCATGGACACTGATTCGCACCATCAAGCGCCGCGCCGCGCTTGGCGCCGCGCTGCTGGCCGCGTTGGCGTTTGCGCCGCCGCTGCTGGCGCAGCAGACCTCTTCATCGTCATGGCCTCGACCACCTCGACCGAGCAGTCGGGCCTGTTCAAGCACCTGCTGCCGCTGTTCACCAAGGCCACCGGCATCGAGGTGCGCGTGGTCGCGGTGGGCACCGGCCAGGCGCTGGACGCCGGCCGGCGCGGCGATGCCGACGTGGTGTTCGTGCACGACACGGTGGCCGAGGAGAAGTTCGTCGCCGAGGGCTTCTCGCTGAAGCGCTCGCCGGTGATGTACAACGACTTCGTGCTCGTCGGTCCGGCATCGGACCCGGCCAAGGTCAAGGGCAACAACATCGCCGCGGGCCTGCAGCGGCTGTCGTCCACGACCACGCCCTTCATCTCGCGCGGCGACAAGAGCGGCACCCACGCCGCCGAACTGCGTTTGTGGAAGAACGCCGGCGTCGACATGGCCGCCACCAAGCCGGCCGGCTACAAGGAATGCGGCTGCGGCATGGGCCCGGCGCTGAACATGGCGTCGTCCGTCAACGGCTACGCGCTGACCGACCGCGGCACCTGGCTGTCGTTCAAGAACCGCGGTGAGCTGGTGGTGCTGGTCGAAGGCGACAAGAGCCTGTTCAACCAGTACGGCGTGATGGTCGTCAACCCGGCGAAGCACCCGCATGTCAAGCAGCCGCAGGCCCAGGCCTTCGCGGATTGGGTCGTGTCGGCGGCCGGCCAGGAGGCCATCGGCAGCTACAAGATCGATGGTCAGCCGCTCTTCTTTCCGAATGCAGGGTCGGCGAACTGAGTTTCGCTGCGGCACGGCGCGGCATCGACGCCGCGCGTTGCGGCCTCAGCCGACCGGATGGGCCAGGTCGCGGATGACGGTGGGGCCCGCGCGCTTTTCGATCTCGCGCAACAGCGGTTGCGCCATGCCCATGGCGAACAGGGCTTCGGCGGTGACGAACATCGGCCCGGCCAGCAGGCCGACCAGGTCATCCGCGAAGGCAGGTTTCTTGCCCTCGTAATAGTGGCCGATGAACTGGATGACCCAGCCCAGGCCGAAGAAGCCCAGGCCCCAGGTGAGCCAGTTGGCGACGCTGCCGGCCGATACCAGGTGCGCCAGCGCGAACAGCGCGCCGTTCACGGCACTGACCGCCAGGCCCAGCAGCAGGTGGCCGCGGCTGATGTACCACAGCGTGGCCAGGCCCCAGGCCACCCAGGCCAGCGTCAGGCCCTGATCGCCAGGTCCGACATGGGCACGCGCCAGCAGCACGCCGACGCCGAAGACGATCATCGGCACACCGACCATGTGCGTGGCGATGTTGCGCCGGTCGCGGTGGTAACGCGCGTACTGCACCATCAACTCGTTGGCGGGAAGAAGCAGGCTGGCGGACATCGCGGTCTCCGTACGGCGGGGCTCAAGCACCTTGGTGGCGCAAGCATAGCCCCATCGCGGCCCGGCCGCACGCCCGCGCCGCCCTTCGGCCATGCAGGGCGCGTGTCAAAATTGCCCCTTGAGCCGCAGGGCCGTTCCCAAGGCGAATACCGCAGTGCGCAGCACGGAGGCTGCCTTATGAGCATCAAGAGCGACAAGTGGATTCGCCGCATGGCCGAGACCACCGGCATGATCGAACCCTTCGAGCCCGGCCAGGTGCGCACCGCTGCCGATGGCAGCAAGATCGTCAGCTACGGCACCAGCAGTTACGGTTACGACATCCGCTGTGCGCGCGAGTTCAAGGTCTTCACCAACATCTACAGCACGGTCGTCGACCCGAAACACTTCGACGAGCGCAGCTTCGTCGACATCGAGGCCGACATCTGCACCATCCCGCCCAACAGCTTTGCGCTGGCGCGCACGATGGAGTACTTCCGCATCCCGCGCAACGTGCTCACCATCTGCCTGGGCAAGAGCACCTATGCGCGCTGCGGCATCATCGTCAACGTCACGCCCTTCGAGCCCGAATGGGAAGGCTACGTGACGCTGGAGTTCAGCAACACCACGCCGCTGCCGGCGCGCATCTACGCCGGCGAGGGCTGCGCGCAGGTGCTGTTCTTCGAGAGTGACGAAGTCTGCGAAACCAGCTACAAGGACCGGGGTGGCAAGTACCAGGGCCAGCGCGGCGTGACGCTGCCCAAGGCCTGACCCGCAGGTCGCGTTGACGGCACACAATCAGCGCATCAAGGCCCCGGCATGCGGGCCACAGGAGGCCGTATGAAGTGGGAAGGCAACCGACAGAGCGACAACGTCGAAGACCGGCGCAGCGGCGGCGGCATGGGCGGAGGTGGTGGCGGCATGCGCATCGGTGGGCGCGGCATCGGCATTGGCACCATCCTCATCGCGCTGGTGGGTGGCTGGATTCTCGGCATCAATCCGCTGACGCTGCTGGGCGCATTGGGTGGCGGCGGTGCGGTGACCGGCCCGCCGCAGGTGCAGCAGGCGCCGGCGCAGCGCCCGCCGGCGGACGACAAGGCCGCGGCCTTCGTCTCGACGGTGCTGGCCAGCACCGAAGACGTCTGGGGCGCGCAGTTCCGCGCGGCAGGCGGTGCCTACACGCCGCCAGGTCTGGTGCTGTTTCGCGGCGCGCACGCGCACCGCCTGCGGCCAGGGCCAGTCGGCGATGGGCCCCTTCTACTGCCCGGCCGACCAGAAGGTCTACATCGACCTGGGCTTCTTCGACACCTTGAACAGGCGCCTGGGCGCACCCGGCGACTTTGCGCAGGCCTATGTGGTGGCGCACGAGGTCGGCCACCATGTGCAAAAGCAGCTCGGCATCAGCGACAAGATCGACGGCATGCGCGGCCGTGTGCCCGAAGCGCAGATGAACGCGCTGTCGGTGCGCCTGGAACTGCAGGCCGACTGCCTGGCCGGCGTGTGGGCGCACCATTCGCAAAAGACCAAGGCCTGGCTCGAGCCGGGCGACATCGAAGAGGGCATGAACGCGGCTTCGAAGATCGGCGACGACACGCTGCAGCGCCAGTCGCAAGGCACGGTGGTGCCCGAGTCCTTCACCCACGGCACGAGCGCACAACGCATGAGCTGGTTCAAGAAGGGCCTGTCCAGCGGCAGCATGGCGCAGTGCAATACCTTCGAGGCGCGGCAGCTCTGAGCGGCACGCAATCCTGCCCAAAACCAACAAAGACCATGAGACAACTCAGCGCCCACGACGCCGGCTTCCTGTACTCGGACACGAGCCACTCGAATGCCAACGTGACCTTGATCCAGATCTACGACCAGAGCACCGCGCCGGGTGGCAAGGTGCGCTTCAAGAGCATCCTGGCGCACATCGAAAGCCGCCTCGCCGGGCTGCCCATCTTTCGCAGCAAGCTCAAGCGTGTGCCGCTCGATCTGGACCATCCGTACTGGGTCGACGACCCCGATTTCGACCTCGAGTACCACGTGCGCCACATCGCGCTGCCCAAGCCGGGCGACTGGCGCCAGTTCTGCATCCAGGCGTCGCGCATCCATGCGCGGCCGCTCGACCTGAACCGGCCGCTGTGGGAGATCTATGTCGTGGAGGGGCTGGACAGCCTGCTCGAGCTACCGGCGGGCAGCTTCGCGCTGCTGACCAAGGTGCATCATGCCGCGGTCGATGCCGAAGGCGGCAGCCGCATCGCCATGCTGCTGCACGACATCACGCCGAACGTGATCGCACCGCCGCCGCCCAAGCCGTGGTTTCCGCAGCCCGCGCCGGGAACCCTCGCGTTGCTGGCGCGCAGCTGGCTGAACGTGGTGACCTCGCCGTTGGAACTGCGCACGCCCCTGGCCCGCAGGTTGGCCGGCAGTGCCAGTGCCGCCTACACCTTCGCCAGCGATCTGCTGCTGCGGCCCGAGCAACTGGTCGCCACGCGCTTCAACTCGGTGGTCTCGGCGCACCGCGTGTTCGACACACGCCGCTTCATGGTCGAGGAGTTCGAGCGCATTCGCCAGTTGGTGCGCGGCGCCAGTCTCAACGACGCCGTGCTGGCGGTGTGCGGCGGGGCGCTGCGCCGACACTTGAAGGGCTTGGGCGAATTGCCTGAAAGCAGCTTGAGTGCGATCACACCCGTGCATCTGCGTGCGTCGGGTGCAAGCGAAGGGCGCGCGCCGCAGCTGTCGTGGTTGCGTGTGCAGCTGAGCACCGAGATCGAAGACCCGGTACAGCGCCTGGCCGCCATCCGCGCGCGCACGGCGGAATTCAACCTGGCCTACGGCGACGGCGACGACGCCTCGGCCGGCGTGGGCCCGCATGCGGCCTCGGCCACGCTGGCGATGAGCGGCAAGTTGCAGGGCCTGCTCGGCCTGGGCACGGCGCGCCAGGCGCCCGCGGCCAGCTGCAGCATCACCAACGTGGCCGGGCCGGATGTGCCGCTGTACCTGAACGGCGCGCGCATGACCTACTTCTCGGCCATCATGCCCATCTCAGACGGCATGGGCCTGGTGTTCGCGGTGACCAGCTACGACGGGCGCATCATCATCTCGCCCACCTCATGCCGCGAGTTGTTGCCCGACCCAGAAGCCTTCACGCAGCAGTTGCGCGACAGCTTCCAGGAATACCTGGCGCTCGCGCCTGCGGCCAAGGCCGTCAAACGCGCGCCGAACGGCGGCTCTAGATCGGCAAGGCCTCGTGTGTCAGCGCCTGGTTCAGCCGCCCGGAAACGCCCGAAGGCTGGTAAGGCTTCCACTGGCCTTCGGGCTGCGACAGCCGGTCGGCCACGATCTGGAACACCAGCGGGTTGAAGCCCAGCCCGGAATGGCTGCCGAAGACGCGCACGTTCTCGTGACGCGTCGGGTCGCCGGCCAGGGTGGCTTCCTGCGGCGGCACGACGCCGTCGCTGAGTGAATAGAGGCAGGTCACCGGCATCGGCAACAGCTTGCCGTCGCGCAGTGTCTTGGCGCGTGGCTGCATCGAGTGCGCAGCCTGGCCCATCGGGTGCGCGACCAGCCGATACAGCGCCTTCAGCAGCGGCGGCACCGCGCTGCCCGAGGCATCGACACTGACCGGGCTGCCCAGCGTGACCACGTTGCGCACACATTCACTCGCCTGGTGGGCGCCGTACAGCGCGAACACACCGCCCAGGCTCCAGCCCACCAGGCTGACCTTGCGCCCGCTTTCATGGTGCATGTAGCGGATCTTCTGTTCGATGGCCGACGCATGGCCGGGGCGAAAGCCCACGTTGCGCCCGAGCCCCCAGGTCTGCACTGCGTAACCGCGATTGCGCAGAAACAGCTCCAGGCCGATCAACGAGCCTTCGCTGCCCATGAAGCCGGGCAGCAGCAGCACCGGATGGCCATCGCCGCTGGGTGCCTGCATCAGCATCGGCACGGCGTAGGGCAACGAGGCCACTTCGAAGAAGGCCCGCAACTCCAGCATCGAGCTCAACCAGCTCGGTTTTCCCTGGTGCGTGTGACGTGTGGCCATGGGTGCTGCAGCATCCGATCTTTTAGGAAAGCGGTTGCTTTCCAATAATGTAACCATAGCATGGCCTACCGCGGCGCAGAGCCACCCGTGTGGAGGGTTCGTGCGCTGATTCGTGCGACACATTGCCGCTGCAGGACGGTGCTGCGAGCTGCCCGGCGCGCCACTCAGGCAGGGTAGCTGCCCGGCACCAGGATGCGCCGGTCGACGTTGCGGATATCGGTGTGGCCGCAGAAGGCCATGGTCACGTCGAGCTCCTTGTGCAGGATCTGCAGCGCCTTGCTCACACCGGCCTCGCCCATGGCGCCCAGCCCATAGGCCATGGCGCGGCCGATGAGCGTGCCGCGCGCACCCAGCGCCCAGGCCTTGAGCACGTCCTGTCCGCTGCGGATGCCGCCGTCCATCCAGACTTCGGTTCTCGAACCCACCGCCTCGACGATGGCCGGCAGCGCCTCGATGCTGGACGGCGCGCCGTCGAGCTGGCGCCCGCCATGGTTGCTGACGACGATGGCATCGGCACCGCTGTCCGCGGCCAGCCGGGCGTCCTCGACCTCCATGATGCCCTTGAGCACCAGCTTGCCGCCCCACTGCTTCTTCACCCATTCGACATCCGGCCAGGACAGGCGCGGGTCGAACTGCTCGTTGGTCCAGGCGGCCAGCGAGCTCATGTCGCTGACGCCCTTGACGTGGCCGACCAGATTGCCGAACGTGCGCCGCTTGGTGCCGGCCATGCCCAGGCACCAGCGCGGCTTGGTCATCAGGTTGATGATGTTGGCAAGGGTCGGACGCGGCGGCGCGGTCAGGCCGTTCTTCAGGTCCTTGTGGCGCTGGCCGATGACCTGCAGGTCCAGCGTCAGGAACAGTGCGCTGCACTTCGCCGCCTTGCAGCGGTCGATCATGCGCGCCATCGCATCGCGGTCGCGCATCATGTAGAGCTGGAACCAGAACGGCGCTTGGGTGTGCGCGGCGATGTCCTCGATCGAGCAGATGCTCATCGTCGACAGCGTGAAGGGGATGCCGAACTTCTTCGCCGCCATCGCGGCATGCATCTCGCCGTCGGCATGCTGCATGCCGGTCAGGCCCACCGGCGCGATGGCCACCGGCATCTTCACGTCCACGCCGACCATCTGCGTCGCGGTGCTGCGGTTTTCCATGTTCACGGCGACGCGCTGGCGCAGCTTGATCTTGTGGAAGTCCGCCTCGTTGGCGCGGTAGGTGCCTTCGGTCCACGAGCCCGAATCGGCATAGTCGTAGAACATGCGCGGCACGCGCTTTTCGGCCAGCACGCGCAGGTCTTCGATGTTGGTGATGACGGGCATGCCAGTCTCCGGTTCTTGTGATTGTCGAAGCGGCGATGCTAGCGACGCCGGTTGCGGCCTGCGCGGAAGATTCTTCAGAAGCGGCGCGAAAGTTCTTCCTGTGCTTCGGCCTGCAGCGTTGCGCATTGCGCGCGCAGCCAGGCCGCGAAGGACCCGGCCGCGGCGCCCTCGGCATGCACCAGCAGGTGGTAGTGCTGCGTGGGCCAGGCCCGCAGGCGCATCGCCGGCACCAGGCTGCCGGCGGCCAGCCAATGGCATGCGAGCGACGGCCGCGCCAGCGCCACGCCCTGGCCGCTGGCGGCGGCTTCCAGCGTCAGTCCCAGGTCCAGCAGCTTCGGCCCGTCTTCGGGCTCGGGCCAGTCGAGCCCGGCCGCGCGAAACCACGGCGCCCAGGGTTGCAGCGGCGTGCGCAGCAGCGTTGCGCGCGCCAGATCGGCAGGGGTGCGCAGCGGTGGCAGGCGCGCCAGCAGGGACGGTGCGGCCAAGGGCAGCACCTGTTCGCGCAGCAGCACGGCAGGGGAATTCGCGTCGATGTCGCCATAGCGCACTTCGACATCCGCCTGCGCCTTGTCGCTGTCCGCATAGGGCACCGACACCTGCAGTTCCAGCTCGACCTGTGGATGCGCCGCGCTGAACGATGCCAGCTGCGGCACCAGGATCTGGCGCGCGAAGGTGGGTGGCGTGAGCACGCGCAGGCGTTCGCGTCGCTGCGCGGTGCGCCGGTGCAGCGGCATGGCCGACAGCAGCTCCAGCGCGGCCTTGACCTGCACCAGGTATTCCTTGCCGCTCGGCGTGAGCTGCAGCGCCTTCGCGCCGCGCGTGAACAGCGGCGTGCCCAGCAGTTCTTCGACATTGGCCACGCGTTTGGCGACTGCGCTGGCGCTGACGGTCAACTCGTCGGCAGCACGATCGAAACTGCCCAGCCGGGCGCTGGCCTCGAAGGCGCGCAGGCCGTCGATCGAAGGGAAACGGATGTCCTGCGCCATGGGTGCGTCGCAGTCTATGCCACGGAGCCGCGCCGGGCGGGCCGGCCATGGCACCATGCGCACGATGCAGCCTGCCAATGCCTTGCCGATCCCGCGCCCGCGTTGGCAGCGTGTGCTGTGGATCTTGGCCGGCGCGTGCAGCCTGCTGACGGGCATCGTCGGCATCTTCCTGCCGCTGCTGCCGACCACGCCCTTCGTGCTGCTGGCGGCTTTCTGCTTTTCGCGCGGCAGCCAACGCTGCGAGGCCTGGCTGCTGCAGCACTCGCGCTTCGGGCCGATGGTGCGCGACTGGCGCGCCAACCGCGCCATCCCGCTGCGCGCCAAGCAGCTGGCCACGGTGATGATGACCATCGGCTCGGCCTGGGCCTGGTGGGTGATGCCGACGCGCTTCGGCTGGTTGCCGGCGCTGTGCTGCGTGGCGGTGGCGGCGTGGATGTGGCGTCTGCCGACGGCGCTAGCGCGCCTGAGGGTCTGTCGCCGGTCGCGGTCGATTTACGCGTTCGGGCCTTGCGCAAGCCACGTCGCCCTCGGTGCACTTGGCCAGGCGATTGAGTTGCTCGGTGCGCTCGGCAGTCAAGCCCTTCTTCAGGGCTCCATTTGTCTTCCACCGATCAGGCGACATTGCCCTGTGCGTTGGCCTCGAAGGGCAGTTCGCCATCGCGTTCCCTCATATCACTCAAAGGGGCGGGCCGTCGCCGCGCGGAGCCTGCTGCGGGCGTGACGGCGGCTTTCTGCAAGGAGCCCGCGCGCACGCCCAGCAGTCGCAGGCGCAGCTTCAGGTCGACCCGCTTCAGGCACTCACCGGCGGCGCGGCGGATGGCTGCGGCGTCGGCGGTGGCCTCGGGCAAGGTCAGGTCGCGCGTGACGGTGCGAAAGTCGTCGAAGCGCAGCTTGATGCCGATGGTGCGGCCGACGTAGGCCTTGCGCTGCAGATCGGCGGCCACCTGTTCGCACAACTGCGTGAACACGGCCGACAGCTCCGCGCGGTCGCGCTTGGCATGCAGGTCGCGTTCGAAGGTCGTCTCGCGGCTCATCGACACCGGCTCGCTGTGCGTCACCACGGGCCGCTCGTCGCGGCCGTGCGCGGCGTCGTGCAGCCAGGCGCCGTAGCTCTTGCCGAAGTGCTCGACCAGCGCCTCGCGCGGCCGCGCGGCCAGCTCGCCGATGGTGGTGATGCCCAACGTGGCCAGCTTCGCGCCGGCCTTCGGCCCGATGCCGTTGATGCGCCGCACCGGCAGCGGCCAGATGCGCGTGGGCAGGTCGTCGTGCGTCAGGATCGTCAGCCCGTCGGGCTTGTCCAGCTCGGAGGCGATCTTCGACAGCAGCTTGTTCGGCGTCACGCCGATCGAGCAGCTCAGGCCGGTGGCGCGCTTGACGCTGTTGCGGATCTCCTGCGCCACGGCGCGCACGCCGCCGAAGGGGTCGTGCGCGAGCGTGTCGTGCACGCCGGGCACGGCGCTCAGGTCGATGTAGATCTCGTCGATGCCGCGGTCTTCGATCAGCGGCGTGACCTCGGCCACCGCGGCCTTGAAGAGCCTCGAATAGCGCCGGTAGGCATCGAAGTCCACCGGCAACAGCACCGCATCCGGCGCGCGCTGCGCGGCCTTCATCATGCCCATCGCCGAGAACACGCCCAGGTCGCGCGCCGCATAGGTTGAGGTGGTGACGACGCCGCGGCCGGTGTAGTCGCGCAGCTTCGAGAAGCGTCGGCTGCCATCGGCCTGCAGCTGCGGGCTGATGGCGCCGCCCACCGCCGATGACCACCGCCTGGCCGATCAGCTCGGGATAGCGCAGCAGTTCCACCGAGGCATAGAACGCATCCATGTCCAGGTGCGCGATCCAGCGGCGCGGCGGGTTCAGCATGCCCTCATTGTCATGTGCGCTGCCCGCTGCAGCGCGCTCGGTTCGTTGGCGCCTCTCAGGCGCGAGCGAGGATGTCCTGCTGGTAGCAGCCGCGCTCGATCTGCTCGATCAAGGCCGGCCCGCGCGGGTTCCAGCCGAGCATGCCGCGTGCCTTGGCCGCGAGCACGCGACTGTTGGATCCGTACGTGGTGTAGGCGCCTGCGCCGAGTTCGGCAAACGCCGCGTCGATCGGCCAATCTTCGGGCGCGAGATTCCCCTGCACGCGTCCGATCGCCGCAGCAATATCCTTCATCGAACACTCGCCGTTCTCGATGTAGAAGAGCGAACCGGCGGCGGCGCGCTCCAGCGCCAGCAGGTACAGATCGACCACGTCGTCGATGTGCACGTGCGACCAGATGTTCAGGCCGCGCCCCACATGCAGCGGCACGCCGTGCTTGCGCGCCAGCGCGATCAGCTTCGGCACCTGCACGCTGTCGCGGTGCGCACCGTGGCCGATGCCGTAGATCAGGCTCGGGCGGATGACCATGCTGCGCACGCCGCGGTGTGCCGCCGCCAGCACCATGCGGTCGATGGCGACCCGGCCCGCACGCTCCGGCATCGGCTCGAACACCGAGTCCTCGTGAAAGCGCAATTCGCTGTGTTCGCCGAGGGCGCGGTCGCCAATGGCACTGGAGCCGCTGGTCTGGATGAAGGTCTTGCCCGATCCGTACAGCACTGGCAGCAGCACTTCCACCGCCTGCGCATCGTCCGAGTTCGCGGTATTGATCACGGTGTCCGCGCTGCGCGCGGCCTCACGCAGGATGTCGCCGTCGATCAGTCCACCGACCACCGGCTCGATCCCCATGGCGCGCAGCTTCGCGGCGCCGTCGGCCGTGCGCGTCAAGCCGCTGACCTGATGGCCCTGGGCGATCAACTTCGCCGCGATCGACCCGCCGATATACCCCGTCGCACCGGTGATGAAAACTCTCATGCTGCCTCTCTTCGCTATGCCTACGCCCACAGGCCGGTTGTAAGGCCCGTCCCGTTCCGCTTATGCTGCGGCCAGGAATCGGTGGTGCATGTTAGCGAGCAATCGTCGACATGCATGCCGCCCGATTCTCCCGGCACGCCGCAATGGCGCGGCGACTCGCTCACCCACAACAAGGAACTCACGCAGAGTTCGATTCCCAACCGGAGACGCAATGTTCACGAAGCTCGCAAGCGCACTCGTCGTTTCGATGGTCATGGCCTGCTCGACCTTGTGGTCGACGGTGGCGCATGCCGCCTTCCCCGACCGGCCGATCACCTTGATCGTGCCTTGGGCGGCGGGGGGTGGCACCGACGCGGTGGCACGCATGATCGGCGCGCTGCTGGAGAAGGAGTTCAAGGTGCCGGTGAGCGTGGTCAACCGCACGGGCGGCAATGGCGTGGTCGGACACTCGGCCATCGCGACGGCCAGCCCGGACGGCTACACGATCGGCATGATCACGATCGAGATCAACATGATGCACTGGATGAAGCTCACCGAGCTCACCTATGCGTCCTACACGCCGCTGGCGCTGATGAACGCCGACCCCGCCGGTCTGCAGGTGCGCGCGGATGCCCCGTACAAGAACGCCAACGAACTCATCGCTGCGATCAAGGCCAACCCCGGCAAGCTCAAGGCCTCGGGCACGGGCGTCGGCGGCGGTTGGCACCTGGCGCTGGCCGGCATGCTGCGTTCCTTCGACATCGATCCGAAGACCGTGCCTTGGGTGGCGTCCACCGGCGCTGCGACCGCGCTCGTCGATCTGGCGGCGGGTGGCATCGACATCGTGCCGTCGTCGATTCCCGAAGCGACTGCGCTGATTGTCGGCCGGGCGGGTCAGGAGTCTGGCGGTGATGTCGGACACGCGCAACGCGGCCGCGCCCGATGTGCCCACGTTGAAGGAAGCCACCGGCTCGAACTGGACGATGGCGCTGTGGCGCGGCATCGTCGGACCCAAGGGCATGCCGCCGGAAGCCGCGGAGAAGTATCGCGCCGCGCTGAAGCGGGCCTACGACAGCAAGGAGTTCCAGGACTTCATGAAGGCGCGTGGCTTCACGCCGGTCTGGGGCGATGCCGATGCCTATGAAAAGTTCATGAAGAAGAACAACGACGAGATCGGCGAGGTCATGAAGGCGCTGGGCCTGCGTGGTTGACCGCGCGGTCCATACGCGACCCTGAGGAAACCCGCTGCAGGGTGGCTATCGCGCCGGCGCTCGCAATTTCGACACCATCGCCGCGCTGGTGTTCGGCGCGGCGCTGTTGCCCCAGTTGCTGCGCACATAGTTGCTGAGATCGGCGATCTGCTGGTCGCTGAGCTGGCTCGCGAAGGCGGGCATCGGGATGTACTTGCCCTGCGGCGGCACGCCATTGAGCACGACTTTCAGGATGTCTGCCGGGTCGCTGGCCAGCACCACGCCATTGCCGGCCAGCGGCGGGAACACGCCCGGCAAACCTCGCCCGCCGGCCTGGTGGCAGCCTGCGCAATGGTCCAGGTAGAGCGCGGCGCCGGCGGCACGTGTCGGGTCGGGCGCGGGTTTGCCTTGACGCAGCGTCGAGTTCGCCGGGATGTCCTTCAGGTAGGTGGCCATGGCGTTCAGGTCGGCATCGCTCATGGTGCTGGTGCTGTTCTTCACCACCAGCGCCATCGGCCCCAGCGCGGTGGTCTTGCCCGCCACGGCACCCGTCTTCAGGTAGGTGGCGATGTCGGAAATACTCCACTGGCCCAAGCCGGTGTGCAGTTCGGAGCTCAGATTGAGCGCGAACCAGCCGTCGACCGAGGCGCCGGTATAGGCCTTGTCCTTCTCGATGCCGCCGAGCGCGTTGCGCGGTGAGTGGCAGGCGCTGCAGTGACCCAGGCCTTCGACCAGGTAGGCGCCGCGGTTCCAGGCCGCCGACTTGGCCGGATCGTTCTTGTAGCTGCCTTCGTTGAAGTACAGCTCGCGCCATACCGCCATCGACCAGCGTTGGTTGAAGGGGAAGCGCAGGTGGTTCACGACCACGGCGTTGTTCACGGGCGCCAGGCTGCGCAGGTAGGCGAACATCGCGTCGCTGTCTTCGCGCGTCACCCGGGTGTAGAAGTCGAAGGGCATGACCGGGTACATGTCCTGGCCGTGTTTGTTCACGCCCTGGTGCAGCGCCCGGTAGAAGTCGTCGGCGGTCCAGCGACCGATGCCCGTCGCCATGTCGGGCGTGATGTTGGGTGCCAGCAGATAGCCGAAGGGCGTGTCCAGCTTGTAGCCGCCGGCATAGGGCTGGCCGCCGGCCGCGGTGTGGCAGGACACACAGTCCCCGGCGCGTGCCAGGTAGGCGCCGCGCGCCACCGCATCATTGGCGCCGCTGGCCTGCGCCACGGCCTGGTCGCTCGCCGCGAGCAGGAACAGCAGGCACAAGCCCGACCAGACACCGCGAGACAGAATCGACATGGCGCGCACCTCCCACGATGGCTGCCGGCGATTCTAGAAGCGCCGCGCGGGCAAGCGCGCGGCAAACGCTCATGCACAATCGATGCAGGAGAGCCTCGATGCCAGTACCGCAGCGCGACCTGACCCGCACCACGCTCGGCGTGCTCTTCATCGGCGTGCTGATCGTGGCGTCGCTGTGGGTGCTGCGCCCCTTCATTGCACCGACCATCTGGGCGGTGATGATCGTGGTGTCCACCTGGCCCATGCTGCGCTGGTTCCAGGCTCGTCTGTGGGGGCGCCGCAGCCTGGCCGTGCTGGTGATGACGCTGCTGATCCTGATGCTGCTGGTGGTGCCGCTGATGCTGGCCATTGGCACCATCGTTCGCCATGCCGACGACATCGTCGCGCAGGCGGCCATCCTGTCGGCCTTCGAGGTGTCGGCACCGCCGGCCTGGGTGGCGCGCCTGCCGATGATCGGCGACCAGGTCGTGCAGCTTTGGCAACAGGTGGCGGCCGCAGGCTCGAAAGGATTGATCGCCAAACTCATGCCCTATGCGGACGACATCGCCAAGTGGTTTGTCTCGCAGGCTGGCAGCGTCGGCCTGGTATTCGTGCAGTTCCTGCTCACCGTGCTGCTGGCCGCGCTGATGTATTCCGGCGGCGAAGCTGCGGCAGCTGCGGTGCACCGCTTCGGCGGGCGCCTGGCGGGCGTCTATGGCGACAACGCGGTGACGCTGGCCGGACAGGCGATTCGCGGCGTGGCGCTCGGCGTCGGTGTCACGGCGGTGGTGCAGTCGGGCCTGGGCGGCATCGGCCTGGCCATCGCGGGCGTGCCATTTGCCGGGTTGCTGACGGCCGTGATGCTGCTGCTGTGCATCGCGCAGCTCGGCCCCGGGCTGGCGCTGTTCCCGGCTGTGGCCTGGGTCTACTGGAGCGGCGACACCGGCTGGGGCACCTTCTTGCTGGTGTGGTCGACGGTGGTGGTGACGCTGGACAATTTCCTGCGCCCGCTGCTCATCAAGCGCGGCGCGGATCTGCCGCTGCTGCTGATCTTCGCCGGGGTGATCGGCGGGTTGCTGGCCTTCGGGCTGATCGGCATCTTCGTCGGCCCGGTGGTGCTGGCCGTGGCCTACACCTTGCTGGGCGCGTGGATCGATGCGGGTGAAGTCAAGCCGCCGGCAGTGGGCGAGGCCTGAAACCGCCGTCCTCGAGCGCAGGCCCGATCGGGCCCGAGCAAGCTGCGATCAGGTGTAGTCGAGCTTGTTCCACATCGGCGGCAGATTGCCAGCCGAAAGGATGCTCCCGCACGACCTTGATGCTCGTCGGCAGACGGTCGAATTCGGCGGGGTCGGCCCATGTATTGTGGTGAGTCGACAGCCACACCAGGCTCTTCATCTTGGCCAGCCAGGGCGGCAGGTGCGAGAAGCCGTTCCAGGCAATGTTGAGCATCTGCAGCTGTTGCATGTCGGCCATCGAATCGGGCAGCTCGGACAGCTCGTTCTGGTAAAGCGTCAGTTGCCTCAGCTTCTGCATGGCCGACCAGTCCCGCGGCAGCTTCTTCACCCGGTTCTTGTGCAGGCGTGTTCCGAGCAGCGAAGCGCACTGCTCGATGCCCTCGAGATTGTCGAACTGGCAGCTCACGAGGGTCAGGTACTTGAGCTTCTTCCAGGCCGCTATCTCGCGCGGGAACCGCGTGATTGCGCTGATGCCCCACGAGAACATCTCGATCTCGGGCAGATCGGTGACCCAGGTCGGAAACTCCGGCACGGCGTTGAGGTACAGACTGAGCGTCTTCAAGCCCTGCAGCTGAAGCACCTCACGCGGCACCTCGCGGATGCGGTTCTTGTGCAGATACAGGGCTTGCAGGTTTGCCAACTCGCCCACGCGCGGTGAGACAACCTCCAGGTTGTTCACGCCGACGCTGAGGAATTCGAGCTTCGGCAGTTCCCATATCCACTCGGGCAGGGTGCCCAGGTAGTTGGAACAGATGTTCAGGCTGCGCAGTTCCTTGAGGCCGCCCAGTTCGGCCGGAAGGCTGCGCAGCCAGTTCTGGTGGATGTCCAGCGTACGCAGTCCGCGGAGCTGGGCGATGTCGAGCAGCACGCGCTGCTGCGCAGCAGTGTCGTGATGGCGGATCAGGCCTGCGAAGGGTTCGCTCTCGTCCCACAGGCTCAAGGACACGCAGGTCTCGCCATCGAATCCGAGCAGCGGGTCGCGGCCGATTTCGGCATGGATGCGATCCAGGATGAGGCGGTCATGCGACATGAGCGGCCTCCTTCTTGAACACGGTGTCGCACCAGCGGTCGAGCGTGGCCCAGTCGATCTGTGGCAGCGTGTCGATCCCGGCGCCAGGCAGTGCCTCCTCGGGCTTTCCGTTCTTCTTCATGTACAGCGCGACGCGCTCGCGCGCGCCGTAGCTCCAATCGTCGAAACCGTAGTAGTTGCCAATTTCAAGCACCACCCATTGGCCAACTTCCTTGCCGCGGGCGACGAGGAACTTTTCGACATCCTCCTGCAACTCGGCATCACCATGGTTGGGTGTGACGATCACCAATTTCGCCGGCATCGACGCGTCGCTTCGACTGAAGAAATCGACGAACTCGAGACCGGCGCGCTGCGCAATGTGCATTGCGATCTTGGCCGAATTGCTACTGGGGCGGCCCCAGCATCCCACTTTCCACGTCATGCGACGACTCCCTTGTTCCTGTGGAACACCAACGCACTGAACTCCACAGCGCGATGCTCCATGGCGGCTGATTGTCTCAGATCGACTTCGAAACCATGTGTGAGGAAATCGGCGCGACGCGGCCCACTGTGAGCCACGCAACGACCCGCAGCAGCGCCTTCAAGACCTCAGCCCAGCCGGGCCCGGTGCCGCTCGATCTGGGCGCGCACCTGCACCGGGGCCGTGCCGCCAAGTACATTGCGCGCGTTCAGCGATCCCTGCAGCGAGAGCAGCGCAAACACATCGGGCCCGATCGCGCCGTGGAAGCCCTGCAGCGTGGCCAAGGGCAGCTCGCTCAGGTCCGCCCCCTGCTGCATGGCGGCCTTCACCGCATGCGCGACGACCTCATGCGCGTCGCGGAACGGCAACCCCTTCTTCACCAGGTAGTCGGCCAGATCGGTGGCGGTGGCATAACCCTTCAGCGCTGCGCGCTGCATGGCCTCGGGCTTGACAACGATGCCGCCGACCATCTCCGCCATGATGCGCAAGGTGTCGCGCAGCGTGTCCACGCTGTCGAACAGCGGCTCCTTGTCTTCCTGGTTGTCCTTGTTGTAGGCCAGCGGCTGGCCCTTCATCAGCGTGAGCAGGCCCATCAGGTGGCCGATCACGCGGCCGGTCTTGCCGCGTGCCAGTTCGGCCACATCGGGGTTGCGCTTCTGCGGCATGATCGATGAGCCGGTGCAGTAGCGATCGGCCAGGTCGATGAAGCCGAAGTTCTGGCTCATCCACAGCACGATCTCCTCGGCCAGCCGCGAGACGTGCACCATGCAGATCGATGCGAAGGCGGCGAACTCGAGCGCGAAGTCGCGGTCGCTGACCGCGTCCAGGCTGTTCTGGCACAAGCCTTCGAAGCCCAGCGTGCGCGCCACGGCCTCACGGTCCAGCGCATAGCTGGTGCCGGCCAGTGCGGCCGCGCCCAGCGGCAGGCGGTTGGTGCGCTTGCGCACGTCGGTCAGCCGTTCGGCGTCGCGCGCGAACATCTCCACATAAGCCAGCAGGTGATGCGCAAAGCTCACCGGCTGCGCCACCTGCATGTGCGTGTAGCCGGGCATCACGGTGTCGGCGTGTTGTGCAGCCAACTCGACCAGCGCGCGCTGCATGTCGGCAAGCAACGCGGCCAGGCCATCGATCTCGCCGCGCAGCCACAGCCGCACGTCGGTGGCCACCTGGTCGTTGCGGCTGCGTCCGGTGTGCAGCCGCTTGCCCGCGTCACCGACCAGTTGTGTCAGCCGCGCCTCGATGTTCAGGTGCACGTCTTCGAGCTCCAGCTTCCATTCGAAAGTGCCGGCCTCGATGTCCTGCGCAATCTGCCCCAAGCCGCGGCGAATATCGGCCAGGTCTTGTGCGGTGAGCAGGCCCTGTGCCGCCAGCATCTGGGCGTGCGCCAGGCTGCCGTCGATGTCGGCACGCCACAGACGCTGGTCGAAGCCGACACTGGCGGTGTAGCGCTGCACCAGCGCGCTCATCGGCTCGCTGAACAGCGCCGACCAGGCCTGGGCCTTGTTGTCGAGTGGATTGGCGGACATGCGTGGCTTGCGCTTCGGATACGACGGGTCGTCGGGAATCCTTATTATCGACGGACCATGTCACGCACGACGCCCGCCGACCCGTTTGCAGATCCGTTCGCCGACCCTGCGCAGCCAGGATCGGACGCCGACTCCGGCGCCGCTGAGACGCGTCCGGTCAGCGTGTGGCCGGCCAGCACGCGTCCGGCCGACCTGCACTCGGGCGACTTCGCGCCGACACACTTCGATCCGCTGCTCGACCAGAAGGCCAGGGAAAGCGAGCGCGCCGGCGCGGTGCTCGACCTGTGCACCGGCACGCTGGCGTTGCGCGTCGTGCTGGGCGTGCAGGGCGTGCTCGCGCTCGGCGCGCTGCTCGGTGCGGACAGCCCAGGCGACTGGTTTGCGCGCCAGGCCACCGCGATGTACGTCGGCGTGGCAGGCAGTCTGCTGTGGCTGGTGACGGTGTGCACGCTGAAGTCCGCGTTGGCCCGGCGCTCCCAGCTGGCGCGCACGATCAGCCTGCTTGGCCTGGGTGCGGCTTCGGCGCTCATCGCCTGGTGGCCGCTGTGGTGGGTTGGCCTGGCCGATGCGGCCGGCGGCCTGCGCCTGCTGGGCGTGGCCCTGGTCGGCGCGGCGCTGGCCGGTGCGGCCCACGCCTGGCTCAGCCAGCGCGCGCGGCTGTGGCAGCCGATGGATGCCCGCGTGCGACTGGCCGAACTGCAGTCGCGCATCCGCCCGCATTTCCTGTTCAACGCGCTGAACACCGCGCTGGCGTTGGTGCGTGTGGACCCGGCGCGCGCCGAAGGTGTGCTCGAGGATCTGGCGCAGTTGTTCCGCGTGGCACTGGCCGATGCCGGCGCCTCGGTCTCGCTGGACGAGGAGTTCGATCTGGCGCAGCGCTACCTGGCGATCGAGCAGATCCGCTACGGCAAGCGTCTGCAACTCAGCTGGGACATCGACGCGCGTGTCGGCCGTGCACGCGTGCCGCCGCTGGTGCTGCAGCCGCTGGTGGAGAACGCCGTGCGCCACGGCGTCGAACCCGCCACCGAAGGCGCGCGCATCTGGGTCCAGGCGTCGGTGCGCCGTGGCCAGGCGGTGGTACTGGTCAGCAACACCGTCGGCGACACGCCTTCCGTGCCCGGCAACGGCATGGCCTTGCACAACGTGCGCGAGCGGCTGCGCCTGTTGCACGACGTGGCCGGCCAATGCGACGTGTGGCGCGAGGGTGGCTTGTTTCGCGCCCGCATCATCGTGCCCTTGTGAGATGTGGCCCACCCCCGAAGCGCCTTCGCACGGCCCCTCAAGGGGGCGAGACTGCACCGAGCGAGCGCCTGCGCGCTCGCGAGCGGCTGTCGAGCGCCCTGCGCCCTGCAAGGCGCGGGGCGCCGCCAGTGGCCCGGCGAAGCCGGTTCCACGGCGTCCGCTTGATGCTGCCGCTTGTATGCGTCGTGAGTGGCGCTTTGGCATGATCGAACGATGACGCCGCTGCGGGTGCTGCTGGTCGACGACGAAGCGCTGGCGCGGCTGCGCCTGCGCACGCTGCTGCAGGACTGTGCCGATCCGGCCAGCCAGGTGGTCGGTGAGGCCGGCGACGCGGCATCCGCACAGTCGCTGCTGCAAAGCTGCGCCTGCGATGTGCTGCTGTTGGACATCGGCCTTCCCGGGCGCGACGGGCTGCAACTCGCCGCCGCGCTGCGCGCGCTGCCGCAGCCGCCCGCGGTGGTCTTCGTCACCGCCCACGCGCACCATGCGCTGCGCGCCTTCGAACTCGACGCGGTGGACTACCTGACCAAGCCGGTGGCGCGCGAGCGCCTGCGCGCGGCCTTGCAGCGCGTGGCGCAGCGTCTGCGCCCGCCCGAGGCCACGGCGACCTCCACCCAGGCCGCACCTGTGCTGGTCGTCAGTGACCGCGGCCGACTGCTGCGCCTGCCAGTGGCTGAGGTGCTCTACCTGAAGGCCGAGCTGAAATACGTGACGCTGCGCACCGCGAGCCACGCCTACGTGCTGGACGACGCGCTGGCCGATCTGGAGCAGCGCCTGGGCGATGGCTTCGTGCGGGTGCACCGCAATGCGCTGGTCGCGCGCTCTGCGGTGCGCGCGCTGGAGCGGCGCCGCGGCGACAGCACACTCGGCGACGAAGGCCGCGCCGACCACTGGGCCGTGCGTGTGATGCCGACCGGCGAGTGGCTGGTGGTGTCGCGCCGCCAGCTCGCGGCGGTGCGCGAGGCGCTGTCCTCGCCTACGCCCGACGCCGGCGCCGGCCGATGAAGGCCAGCGCGCCCAGTCCCGTGGCCAGCATCGCCAGGCTGCCCGGTTCGGGGACGGGCGCCATCGTCAGGCCCGACAAAGTGCCGTTGTAGTTGCCGATCGAGGTGGCGGCACCGCTTGCCAGGTCGATGCGGTACAGGCCGGTGACGAGCGAGGCGTCGTCCATGTTCAGCGCCGCGAAGGCGCGTCCGTCGGCCAGCAACTCGAAGCCGTTGGCGCGCAGGACATCGACGCCGAGCGCGCCGATTGTCGTGATCGTCGGCGCGTTGAAGGCGGCTGGCGCCGTCGACAGCGTGTCGGTGTCGCTGTTGATGTAGAACAGTGCGGTCGAAGGCGGCGCCATGCCCGGGTTCGGCATCGAGTTGCTGTAGGCCACGGCGCTGTAGCCCGCGCCGATGTCGCTGGCGGCATTGCCGACCACGCCGGTGCTGGCATTGACGGCAAAGTTGCTGCCGGCCGAGTTGGTCAGGCGCAGCGACGCGGCGCCCGCGAAGTCGGCCACCGGGTTGAAGTCGATGCCCCAGCCGGCGCCCGCCGTGACCACCGGCATCGACAGGTTGGCGACGAAGCTGGTCGCGCCGCTGATGGCGTCGAGTGTGTACAGGCGGTTCGACAAGCTCACCCCATAGACGCGGTTGTCCGATGGGCGCAGGTCGATGCCGACAAAGCGGTCGCCGGCATCCAGCCCGGTGATCGACAGGCGGGTCGCAGCCGCCACATCGTTGGTGTCGATGCGCGCGATCTCGTTGGCGCTGGTGATGCCCAGCAGCGTGACGGCACCGGCGCCGGCGCTGAAGGCACCGAAGGCGGTGAACGCGGCCAGACTGATGCCGCGGCCGAGCCAGGATTTGGGCTTGAATGACATGAACACTCCTCGAGGATGGGCGACGCGGCAGCAGCCCCCATGGCCGTGCTGGTCGTCATCTCGAGCTACGCACGCCGCGCGGCGGTGGATGCACTCGAAGCACAAGCCCCTGCGCCCGGCGTGGGCGTCTGCCTCGGCTACCCGGTGTTGCGCAGCCCGGCGGCGATGCCGTTGATCGACAGGTGGATGCCGCGTCGCAGCCGCTGTGCGGTGGCGTCGGCGGCCGCGCCGCGCTCGCCCTGGCGTCGATGGCGGCGCATGAGTTCCACCTGCAGGTGGTTCAGCGGATCCAGATACGGGAAGCGGTGCTCGATGGAACGCGCCAGCGACGGGTTCGATTGCAGCCGTTGTGTCTCGCCGCTGATCAGCGACAGCGCAGCGTCGGCACGTTCCCACTCGGCGCGAATCGCGGCGAAGATGCGCTTGCCCAGGCGCTTGTCCTCGACCAGCTCGACATAACGCTCGGCGATGCGCAGGTCGCTCTTGGCCAGCACCATGTCCAGGTTGGACATCAGCGTGCGGAAGAACGGCCATTGCCGGTGCATGCGTTGCAGCAGTTCCAGCCGTGCCTTGCGCGTGGCGGGATCGGCCAGGAAGGCATCAATGGCCGAACCGAAGCCGGCCCAGCCGGGCAGCGCCATACGGCACTGGCCCCAGGAAAAGCTCCACGGGATGGCGCGCAAATCTTCGATGGCGCGATTTGCCTTGCGCGAGGCCGGACGCGAGCCGATGTTCAGCTCAGCGATCTCACGGATCGGCGTGGCGGCGAAGAAGTAGTCGGCAAAACCCGGCGTCTCGTACACCAGCTTGCGGTAAGCAGCAAAGCTGGCGCGGCTGATCTGATCCGCGGCGTCGAGAAAGGACTTCGGGCGCGCTCTTGGTCGGATGCAGCAGCGTGGCTTCCAGCGTGGCGGCGACAAGGGTCTCCAGGTTGCGCCGGCCGATCTCCGGGTTGGCGTACTTCGAGCCGATGACCTCGCCCTGCTCGGTCAGCCGGATCTGGCCCTTCACCGTGCCCGGCGGCTGCGCCAGGATGGCCTGGTAGCTGGGCCCGCCGCCACGGCCGACCGTGCCGCCGCGGCCGTGGAACAGGCGCAAGGTCAGGCCCTGCTCACGCTCCAGCGGGTCGAAGAGTTCGACCAGCGCGTTCTCCGTGCGGTACAGCTCCCAGTTGCTGGTGAAGAAACCGCCATCCTTGTTGCTGTCGCTGTAGCCGAGCATGATGTCCTGCTCGGCGCCGCTGCGCAGGATCATCGGCAACACGCCGGGCTGCGCATAGAACTCGCGCATGATGCGTGCGGCGTTGCGCAGGTCCTCGATGGTCTCGAACAGCGGCACCACGATCAGCTGGTTCACGGCCGCGTCGTCGAGCGTGCCGCGCATCAGCCCGCATTCCTTCTGCAGCAGCAGCACCTCGAGCAGGTCGCTGGCGTCTTCGGTGTGCGAGATGATGTAGTGGCGCAGCGACTCGGCGCCGTAGCGCTGGCGCATTTCGGCGGCGGTCTCGAAGATCTCGAGTTCGGCGCGCGCCCAGGCCGAGTAGTCGGCACCGCGCACACGCAGCGGACGCGCGTCGTTGAGCAGGCGCAGCAGCAGCGCGCGGCGCTGGCTCTCGTCCAGCGCGCTGTAGTCGGGCTCGATGCGCGCGACCTTCAGCAATTCGGCCAGCACCGCCTCATGCTGGTCGGAGCTCTGGCGCAGATCGACCGTGGCCAGATGGAAGCCGAAGACCTGCACCGCGCGCATCAACGGCGCCAGCCGCGGGCCGATCAGCGCCTGCGCGTGGTGCGTCTTCAGCGAGGCTTCGACGGTGCGCAGGTTGGCCAGGAACTCGGCCGCGTTGGCGTAGGCGTTTTGCGGCGCCACGGCGTGGCGCAAGGCTTCGGTGCCGGTCAAGCGCTCCAGCGTGGCCGCCAGGCGCGAATACATGGCGATCAGCGCACGGCGATAGGGCTCGTCGCTGCGGTGTTCGCTGTGGTCCGGCGAGGCGCCGGCCAGCGCCAGCATCTCCGCGCTCACCGGCGCCAGCATGTGCGAGGTGGACAGCTCGGCGCCCAGCTGGTGCACCTCGGTCAGGTAGAAGCGCAGCACGGTTTCGGCCTGCCGCGACAGCGCCATGCGCAGCGTGTCGGCGCCGACGTTGGGGTTGCCGTCGCGGTCGCCGCCGATCCAGTGGCCCATGCGCAGGAAGGGCGGGCACCTCGTGGCCGGGCAGGGCGTCTTCGATCTCGCGGTACAGCCGCGGGATCTGGCGCAGGAAGGTGGCGTGGTAGTAGCTGAGCGCGTTTTCGATCTCGTCGGCCACCGTCAGCTTGGCGGTGCGCAGCATGCGCGTTTGCCACAACTGCGTGATGCGTGCGCGGATCAGCTCTTCGTTGCCACGCGATTCACGCTCGCTGCGCAGGTCGTCGCGCTGGCCGATGAGTTCGGCAATCGCGCGTTCGGCATCGAGAATGCTCTTGCGCTGCACCTCGGTGGGGTGCGCGGTGAGCACGGGCGAGATATAGGCCTTGCGCAAGGTGGCGGCAATGTCGGCGGCATGCAGGTTGGCGCGGTGCAGGCGCTCGAAGCTCAGTTCCAGCGAGCCTTCCTGCTGGTGGCCTTCGCGCTCGTGGTGCGCACGCCGACGCACATGGTGGCGGTCTTCGGCGATGTTGGCCAGGTGCGAGAAGTAGCTGAAGGCACGGATCACGCTCACCGTCTGCTCGGCGGACAGGTTCTTCAGCAGGCGGTCGAGGGCGCGCCCGGCGCTGGCATCGCGCTTCAGCCGGTAGCCCACCGACAGCTTGCGCACGCGTTCGATCAGCTCGAAGGCGTCCTTGCCTTCCTGTTCGCGGATGACCTCGCCGAGGATGCGGCCGAGAAAACGGATGTCCTCGATCAGCGGGCGATTCTTCGATGCGGCGTCGCCCGCCGTCTTGGCACGTGCGGCACGCGCGGGCGCTGTCCTGTCCGGCGTGGCGCGGGCTTGGGTCGGCATGAGGGCTCCAGAGGGTGCGGGCATGTTAACAATCGGGTGGTGACTGGCGCGGTCGGTGCGGCGAGCGGCGCGGCGTGATCGATGGCGCCACGCCAACTCGCGATAATGCAAGCACCATGCCTGAAACCACCATCATCGCCACGCGCGAAAGCCGCCTTGCCCTGTGGCAGGCCGAACATGTGCGCGACTTGCTGCAGGAGCGCTTCAAACTGCAGGTCGAACTGCTCGGCATGACCACCCGTGGCGACCAGATCCTCGACCGCGCGCTGTCCAAGGTGGGTGGCAAGGGCCTGTTCGTGAAGGAACTGGAAGCGGCGCTCGAAGACGGCCGCGCCCACCTGGCCGTGCATTCGCTGAAGGACATGCCGATGGAGCTGCCGGCCGGCTTCGTGCTCGGCGCGGTGCTGGAGCGCGAAGACCCCCGCGATGCCTTCGTCAGCCCGCGTTTCGCCCAGCCTGCAGGACGCTGCCGCAAGGCGCCTGCGTCGGCACCTCCAGCCTGCGCCGTGCCGCGCAGTTGCTGGCGCTGCGGCCCGATCTGCGCATCGAACCCCTGCGCGGCAATCTGGACACACGGCTGCGCAAGCTCGACGAAGGCGACTACGACGCCATCGTGCTGGCCGCCGCGGGCTTGAAGCGCCTGGGCCTGGCCGCGCGCATTGCCGCGTTGTTCGAGCCCGCGCAGATGACGCCGGCCGCGGGCCAGGGCGCCCTGGGCATCGAATTGCGCGCGGATGCCACCGAACTGGCGCACACCTTGTCCACGCTGGTCCACCGGCCGAGCTGGCTGGCCGTGCACGCCGAGCGTGCCGTGTCGCGCTCGCTCGGCGGCAGTTGCAGCATGCCGCTGGCGGCGCACGCGGTGTGGGAAGGCGACACCCTGCGCATCGACGTGGCGCTCGGCCATGCGCAGGAGCTGGCGCGCCCGCTGTTGCGCACGCACTTGAGTGCGCGTGTGCAAAGCGACGCCGAGGCCAACGCGCTGGGCGAGCGCGCCGCGGCACAACTGCGCGCCCGCGGTGCCGAAAGCTATCTGGGCGCCGCCGCCTGAGGTGGCCCTGCAAGGCGCTGTGCCCGCGACTTTGCGCGTCATCGTCACCCGGCCGTTGGCGCAGGCGCAGACCTTGGTGCGCGAACTGCAGGCCGAGGGCATCGATGCCGTGGCACTGCCGCTGATCCAGATTGCGCCCGTGCACGACCTGCGGCCGCTGCGGCGCGCCTGGCGCGAGTTGCCGCAGGCGGCGTTGGCGATGTTCGTCAGCGCCAATGCGGTGCAGTTTTTCATGGCCCAGCGCCCGGCACAGCGCGACTGGCCGGCGCAGACGCTGGCCGGCTCCACTGGGCCGGGCACTTCCGCGGCGCTGTTGGCGGCGGGTGTGCCGAGCGACTTGCTGGTCGAGCCCACGGGCGGGATTTTCGATTCCGAGGCGCTGTGGCAACGGCTGCAGATGCGTCGATTGGCAGGGACGGCGTGTGCTGGTGGTGCGCGGCGAGGGCGGCCGCGACTGGCTGGCCGAACGCTTTGGCGACGCTGGCGCACAGGTCGACTTCGTCGCCGCCTACGAGCGCCAGCTGCCGCAGCTGGATGGCGCCGCCCAAGCCGTGCTCGATGCGGCCCGGGACCAGCCGCGACAGCATCTGTGGCTCTTCAGCAGCTCCGAGGCGCTGGCCAATCTGGGGCAATTGGCGCCGGGCGCCGATTGGTCGCTCGCCTGCGCGTTGGCGCCGCATGCACGCATCGTGAGCAGCGCCGCGCAGCTCGGCTTTGGGCAGGTGGCGCTGGCCGCGGCGAATGGGCCCGATCTCGTGCAGGCCGTGCGGGCGCACCAAAGCGGGTCGATACAATCCGGCGCTCCCTGATCGAGCCACCATCGAGCCCGCCATCGAGCCCATCATCGAGCCTGTCAGCGAGAGAGTTGCCGCCGTGGCCGACGCCGCGCCTGCTGCGACGGCGGCGGCCACGCAGCGCGACGCCCATGCCTTGCCCGGGCGATGGATCGCGGTCGGCGCAGCGGTGCTGGCGGCGCTGTGCGCGGGTGCCATCGTCTATGCCTGGAACACGCAGCAGCGTGTCAAGGGCCTGGAGCAGCAGCTCGTCAAGCGCCAGGAAGACAGCGGCGCCCAGGCCGCCGAGGCGCAGATGCTGGCCAAGCAGGCGCATGAGACCTCGCGCGACGCCGCGGCCAAGATGGCCTTGCTGGAAGCGCGTGTGGCCGAGGCCTCGATGCAGCGCACGCAGCTGGAAGAGCTGATCCAGTCGCTGTCGCGCTCGCGCGATGAGAACCTGCTCGCCGATGTCGAAGCCTCGATCCGCGTGGCGCTGCAGCAGACCGCCATCACGGGCAGCGCCGAGCCGCTGGTCGTCGCCTTGCAGCAGGCCGAGGAGCGGCTGGCACGGCAGAACCAGCCGCGCCTGGAAGGCGTGCGCCGCGCCATCGTGCAGGATCTGGAGCGTGTGCGCGCCGCCGGCGCGGTCGACCTGTCCACGCTGGCCATGCGCCTGGACGAGGCGGTTCGGCTGGTCGACGACCTGCCCTTGCTGTCGGCGCCCGATCGTCGTACCGCGTCGCGCCCGACGGCGCGACCGCCGGCCGTGGCGACACAAGCGGCTGCAGCCGCGATCGGGCGTGGCCCAGTCGCCTGCGGCGGCGTCCGCTGACCCGGCCGAGCGCAGCCCCGCCTGGGTCGAGTTTCTCGGCGGCAGCTGGTCGGCCTTCAGCACGCGGGTGTGGGACGAGGTGCGTGGCCTGATTCGCGTCACGCCGATCGACCGGCCCGAGGCCATGCTGATCGCGCCGGAGCAGGCCTTCTTCCTGCGCGAGAACCTGAAGCTGCGCCTGCTCAACGCGCGGTTGGCGCTGCTGAGTCGGCAGTTCGATACCGCGCAGTCGGACCTGCGCGATGCGCAGGCCGCGCTGGAGCGCTACTTCGACCGCAGCTCCAAGCGCACGCAGAATGCCATTGACCTGGTGCGCCAGGTGAGCACGCAGGCACGGCAGGTCACGGTGCCGCGACCCGACGCCACGCTGGCTGCGATGGCTGCCGTGGCGGCCGTGCCCGGCGCGCGCTGAGAAGGGCAGGGCGGCCCCACCATGCGCGGCATCATCTGGTTCGTGCTGCTGTTCGTGGTGGCCGTGGTGGCTGCCACCACGCTCGGACGCAACGATGGCCTGGTCAGCATCTTCTTCGGCAGCTGGCGCACCGACCTGTCGCTGAACCTGTTCGTCATCCTCGTGCTGCTGGCCTGCGCCTTGCTGTTGGCAGCGGCGCGTTCGATCCTCAGCCTCATCAGCCTGCCGCAGCGCGCGCGCGAATGGCGCCAGTTGCGCCACGAGCGCGCAGCGCACGCCGGTTTGCGCGAAGCGCTGGCCGAGTTTTTTGCCGCGCGCTACAGCCGTGCCCACCGCGCCGCGCAGCGCGCGCTGGTGAACCAGGACGAGACCGACGCGCTCAAGGGCGATGCGGAGTTTCGTGTGCTCGGCCATCTGCTCGCCGCGGCCAGCCTGCATCGCATGCAGGACCGGACCCGCCGCGACGAAACCATGCGGCAGCTCACAGGCCTGATGCGCAAGGGCTCGCTGGCACGGCCCGTGGACGAGGGCGCACGGCTGCTGGCCGTGGAATGGGCCATCGACGACCGGGACGCGGCGCGTGCCATCGAACTGCTCGGCGAGCTGCCGGCCGGTGTCGCGCGGCGCACGCAGGCCATGCGCTTGCGCCTGCTGGCGCAACGCCTGACGTTGCAGCCCTTGCCGGCCTTGCACACCGCGCGACTGCTGGCCAAACACCAGGCGTTTTCGCCCACGGCCGCCGCCAGCCTGCTGCGCACGCTTGCTGGCGAGGCCCTGGACGGCGCGCGCGATGTCGAAGCGCTGCGCCGCATCTGGATGCAACTGGACGCGGCCGATCGACGCGATGCCAACGTCGTGGCACGCGCCGCGGCCCGCGCTGCGGCGTTCGGGGCGCACGAGGATGCGCGCAACTGGCTGCGGCCCTTCTGGGAACGCATGAACGAGTTCGAAGCGGACGAACGCCAGGCCATCGCCCTGGCCTTGATCGGGGCCGTGAGTGGCATCGGTTCGGATTGGTTGCCGCGACTGGAGATGGCCTCGAATGCGACGCCCAACGACCCGGCCGTGGCGGCAGCCACCGGATTGGCCCTGATCGAGCGCCAGCTGTGGGGCAAGGCGCGTCGCCCGCTGGAGCAGGCGGCCATGGCCGAGGACCTGGACGCTCATGCCCGGCGCCGCGCCTGGCGTTCGTTGGCCCAACTGGCGCTGCAGGAAGGCGACAGTGCGCGCGCGCAGGAGTGCGAACGCGCCGCCGCCCGCATCGACTGATATAATTTTGAGCTTCGCGGCTGTAGCTCAGCTGGATAGAGTACTTGGCTACGAACCAAGGGGTCGTGGGTTCGATTCCTGCCAGCCGCACCAACAAAATCAACGGGTTAGCTCTCACAAGGGGCTGACCCGTTGTCCTTTGAGTGCCAGCGCCTCACGCTACAGATGAGTGACAAATGCAGATGGAGCCATCGATGCAAGACGCCGTGTCCGCCCGTTTCCACCGGGCGCAGTAGGCATCCGCATGGCACTGCTCGGCACTGCGGCGCTGGCCATGTGGTGGGAGGTGGCCGCCCCCATGCGTTCGGATTTCGAACACTGGCATACGCATGAGCATTTCCAGGAGCGCCTGGGCGTGCCGGGCTTCTGCCGCGCCAGCCGTTGGACCAGCGCCGACGGCGGGTCAGGCATCTTCGTGATGTATGAACTGGTGGACTGCGGCGTGCTGCAGTCGCCGGCCTATCTGGCGCGGCTGAATGCGCCCACGCCCTGGTCCACGCGCATGATGCCGGAGCACCGCAACATGGTGCGCAGCCAGTGCCGTGTGCTGGAAAGCCGCGGCGTCGCGACGGCCCGGCTGGCCCTGACCTTGCGCCTGTCGCCCGCGCACGGTCGCGACGCCGACCTGCGCGCGGGGCTGCGCGCGCTGGTCGAGACACTGCCGGCGCAACGCGGCCTCGCGGGGCTCCACCTTCTGCGGCACGAAGCGCCGCCGATCGCGCCCACCGAAGAACAGAAGATCCGCGGGAACGCCGATCGTTTTGCCGACTGGGTGCTGGTCGTGCACGGCTACGAGGCCGATGCCTTGATGGCCCTGTCGGCCGACGCTCTGGCGGATGCCGCGCTGCTGTCCATGGGCGCTGCCGCAGGCACGCAGCGTGCGCTCTATACGCTGTCGTGCTCCGCCACGCCGCCGGACATGGGCTGACGCATGGCAGCGATGAACATCCTGCTGACCGGTGCCAACGGCTTCATCGGCGCCTGGACGCTACGCCGTCTGCTGGAGCGTGGCCACAGCGTCACGGCGCTGGACCTCGAAGCACCCGGCGCGCTGGTGCACAGGCTGGCCGGCAGTGCGCTGCAGCGTGTCGACTGGCGCCGCGGCGATGTGGCGCAGCGCCAGGACGTGGACGCGGCCGCCGCGGGCTGCGACAGTTTCGTGCACCTGGCCGGTGTGCTCACACCCTTCTGCCAGCAGGACCCGGTGCGCGGCGCCATGATCAACTTGATCGGCACGCTGCATGTCTTCGAAGCTGCGCGCCGAACCGCGTCGCGGCGCGTCGTGTTCACCAGCTCCGCGGGTGTCTACGGCCCCGAGCAGGCACGGCATCCGGAGCCGACCACGCACTACGGCGCCTTCAAGCTGGCCACCGAAGGTTGTGCGCGCAGCTACTGGCACGACCATGCCGTGGCCAGCATCGGCCTGCGCCCCTTCGTCGTCTACGGCCCGGGGCGCGAGGTCGGCGGCAGCGCCGGCATCAGTCTGGCCTGCCGCGCTGCGGTGCAGGGCCGCAGCTTCACCGATTCCGTTCACCGGACGGGCGGGCATGGTCTACGTCGAGGACGTGGTCGACGCCATCGAGGCCGGGCTCGAACAGCCGCTCGCCGGGGCTCATGTGCTGAACCTCGTGGGCGAGGTGTGCGACGTGCAGGAGGTCATCGATCAGATCCGCGTCCACCATCCCGCCGCCGAGCTCAGCGCCAAGGGCGACGCACTGCCACTGTTGGCGGACATCCCGCCCGGCGACAGCGTGCTGAGCGGGCTGCGCGTCACGCCCTTGCGCGATGGCATCGCACGCACCCTCGCGTTCGCGCTCTGAGCATGTCGCATCCGCTGTGCCTGGCGCATCTGACGCTGATCGAGCTGGCACCGCCGCAGCTGGTGATGGTGCCGGCGCGCTGGTTCTACTGACCGCGCGTGCGCGCTTGCGCCAGCGCGGCCATGCGTGCCGGTGCATTGGGCGTGCCGTAGGCGTCGTAGCCGCCCACGCGCTGCACGATCTCGAAGAGAAAACGTTCCGCAAAGGGCTCCGTGTACGCATGCAGGAAGTCGCCGTCCGGGTTGCGGTCGAAGAGGATGCCGGCCTGCCGCATGCGCTCGACGAAGGTGGCGTCGATCTCGAAGCGGCTCGACAGATCGTCGTGGTAGTTGCCGGAGATCGGCACGAAGCGCACCCCTCGATCGCGCAGCGTTCGCACGGTCGCGAAGATGTCGCCGCTGTTCATGGCGATCTGTTGCACGACCACGCCGCCCTTGGCATTCGCGGCCCGCGCCGTGCGCGTGCGCTGGCTCGGTGACACGTTCAGCACCAGGCGCAACTGGCGCTGTGGGTCCGCCATGCCGAAGTTGCGGATGAGCCCGTAGGGGTCGGCCACATCGACGCTGTCGCCCGCCTGCAAGCCAAGCACGGCGCGGCAGAACAGCACCCAGGTATCGACCCGGTCCGGGGCGAGGGCGAGCGTCAGGTGGTCGACTGTGTTCATGCCGGCCGCCGCAGTCTCGGCGGGCGCCTCGAGTTCGAAGTCGGTCTCGAACAAACCCACGTCTCCCAGTGACGCATCGATGAAGTGCACGATGCTGCCGCCAGGGGCGACGATCGAGGGCAGGCGGTGTTCGCCGGGCCCTTCGGCGGGATCGAAGCGCGCGGACTGCATCTGCACCGCGCGCTCGCAGGCAGCACGGGCGTTGTCGACGCGCACGCCGATGGCGCACACCGAGGGGCCGTGCGCGGCAAAGTGTTCGCGCGCGAGCGCGTGCGCCAGACGGTTGACGACGAAGTGAATGTGTCCTTGCCGGTACAGCATCACCGGTTTCGAGCGATGCCTGCCGGCGCGCTGGAAGCCGAGCTGACCCAGCAGCACATCCAGCGCGACGGCGGCAGCATCGTCGACCGCGAACTCGATGAACGCCAGGCCGTGGCACTGCGGCATCGCCGGCAGTGCGGCCAGGCGGCCTTCACCCAGCCGCTGCCGGGCGATGGCATCGTCGGCCGCTGCCAGGCGGTCGTGGATCTGCGCTTCCAGCCATTGCAGCGAGCGCATCGCGTCCACCGCGATGCGCCGGTTCGGCGACTCGCGGAACACGTCGTTGAAGATCTCCAGCGACAGCGGCCCGGTGTAGCCGGCCCGCACCGCCTGTTCGAAGAAGCCGACCACGTCGAACTGGCCCTGGCCCGGAAAGTTGCGGTGGTGCCGCGCCCACTCGATGACGTTCAGATCGAGGCGCGGCGCGTCGGCCATCTGCACGAAGAAGATCTTGTCTCCGGGCAGGCTGGCGATGCCGGACGGGTCGTCCTTCAACGACAGCGTGTGGAAACTGTCGAGCACGAGTCCGAGGTTCGGATCTGCGCCCGTCTCGACGATGCGCCACGCCTGGCTGCCAGAGCTTCACGTGGCGTCCCCAGGCCAGGGCTTCGTAGGCAATGCGCATGCCGCGCTGAGCCGCCCGTTGGGCGAGTTCGCGCAGTTGCGCCGCGGCAAGCTCGACATCCGGCAGCGCCAAAGGCGAGGTGTTCGAGCACACCAGCATCAGGCGCACGCCGAGGGCCGCCATCAAGTCGAACTTGCGCTCGGCGCGGTCGAGGTTGCGCCGGTGCTGCGCGTCGGGCATGCCCTCGAAATCGCGGAATGGCTGGAACAGTTCGATGACCAGCCCGCGCTCGTCACACATCGAGCGCAGATCCTGGGCGGTGCCCGCGAAATGGGTGAAGTCGGGCTCGAAGAGTTCGATGCCGTCGAAGCCTGCTGCGGCGATGGCGTCGATTTTCTCAGGCAGCGTGCCGCTCAGCGAAACGGTGGCGATGGATCGGCGCATGTCGGTTGAGCATCGGCAGTGGGACGTGGCGGCGACAAATTGTGGCCCGATTTGCCGCCAAGCGCCGCGTTCAAGCTGTCGTCGACAGCGATCACAGGCACGCGTGGCGCGTCGCCCGTTGCTCCACAGGTGTGTTGCGATTCCGTTCTCACGCCGCCCAGTTCGTCCTCCATGGGCGCCGGCATCTGGGCGACGTGGCCGCCCTGATCCCGCAGGAGGCCGAGGTGTTCGAGGCCGCGATGCTCGACGAGACGACACCCGAACTTCGCACCGCTAGCGATCGGTGTCTGTACGGTGGCGCACGCGGTAGTGAGCGTGTGGCGTTGTCTTGGTCTCCCAGCAAACGACCGGTCTGGCGAAAGAAGTAACAGAACGACCGTATCGCCAATATCGAGGTGCGCCGGCCGCGACCTGCAGTTACATTCGCTGACAACACTTCGTCACCGACGCCAAAATGAACAGACGCTTGCCCCGACCACGACATCTGCCTTGTGTCCGGCCGCTGCTGCTGTCCTGCGCGGCCTTGCTGTGCACCCAGGCGCACGCCGACTGGAGATATTCGATCCACTGGCCGACCGGCGCGCCGGCCTCGACCGCCTATGCCCAAAGCATAGACACCGCTGTGGGGTCGGCATTGGGCTTGTGGGCCCGACATCTCTCCGGTGGCGCCGACGTCGAGGTGCAGCTCGAGTTCACGGACAGCGTGAGGGGTGCCACCGGCGCGTCCTTCACCTCCAAATTCGTCCGTCACGAAGGCAGCTACACACTCTACGAGCAGGGCCTGGCCTACGAGATCCGTACCGGCATCGACCCGAATGGCACCGAGTCGGACGTGCGCATACGGGTGAATGCCGACTATTGCGCCAACGAGCTTTGGTTCGATCCCGAACCCACCCTGCGGCGCGCAGCCGTGCCGGAGAACCGGACCGATGCCGTGTCGCTGTTCGCACACGAGATTGGACATGCCCTGGGGTTCAGCGGTTGGTGGGGTGTGCCGGACGGTAGTTCGCGGCGGGACTACGCCTCGACCTGGGATCAGAACCTGCGCTACGACGGCTCGGCGCTGTACTTCGTAGGCCCTGCGGCCACCGCACTGTACGGCGCCGCCGTGCCCATCACGTTGGGCAACAACTGGCACGTGGGCAACGCCACCGGCCCGGGCAGTGACCTGCTGTTCGACCTGATGAATGGCGTGACCTTGCAGCGCGGCCTGCGCTACGGCGTGTCGCCGCTGGACCTGGCCATGCTGGAAGACATGGGCATTGCGTTGGCACCGGTGCCCGAGCCCGGGACCTGGGCGCTGATGCTGATGGGCCTGGCCGCAGTCACGACCGCGTCACGCAAGTGCAGCCATGCTGGCCGGCTAGCGCGCAGCTCGTCCTCCATCAGTTCGTGATTCCGGCGCCCGAAAAGCATCGCTCCCGCTGCGTCCATCACGCGTGTCCAGTCGCGGTGCATCTCGTTGTCCGCGAGCATGTCTCGGTGGTCGCAGCAGCCGTCCAGCGTCAGGTTGAGCGCGAAGGTCGGAAGCCCCATGGCGCGAATTCTTTGCTAAGGCGGACTTCAACGCGACCATGGATGCGTTCGTCGAGTGCCTGTATCTCTGAGGCCGACGCCGAACCGGAGAAGCACTGGGGCCTGCAGATCGTCAAGCGGTCGAACGGGCGCGAGGCCGTGCAGCTGATGGAGGCGATGTGGTCCGCGCGGATCGAAGGTCGCCTCGGCGAGATAGTACAGCCGACCCTCCTGATTCACGGCCGCAATGATCGAGTTACCCCGATGAATATGTCGGAGGCAATGGCAGCACGCATTCCCAATGCCAAGCTGGTGATCTTCGAAGACGCGGGGCACGTGCCGGTCATAACCCGCGGAGCACATGTCGCGCGCGAAATCGAGGCGTACTTCACTGCGCGGCCTTGAGTTGAAAAGAGGTACTCGAACGCCAGGTCGCTTGGAAAGCGATCGCCACTTTCTGCCGCAGCCCGCGCTAAGGACTTCATTCGTAGCGCCGGCCCTGCGCCAGCAGTTGGGCGGTGCCAATGACGGCATTCAGCCCATCGAAGTCGAGCATTTGCCCCTGCCAAGGCGTGGTGCTGCCGTGCTCGCGCAGGCTGGCGTAGTAGCCCGCCAGCGTGTGCGCCACCGCGCGGGCCGTGCCGCCGGGAAAGATTGACGATGCGAAAGCCCCGTGCCCCCAGTTCGTCGGCACTCTGCACCGGCGTCTTGCCGCCTTCGACCATGTTGGCCAGCAGTGGCACGCGCTGTGCGAATCGGCGGCAGGCGGCGTCCATCTGCTCGGACGTGCGCAGCGCCTCGATGAACAGCGCGTCGACGCCGCAGTCCAGGTAGGCCTCGGCACGGTCGAGCGCGGCTTCCAGGCTCTCGACGGCCAGCGCATCGGTGCGCGCAAGGATCAGCGTGTCCGCGTTGGTGCGTGCATCGAGTGCGGCGCGCAGCTTGCCCTGCATCTCGGCCACCGGCACCACCGCCTTGCCGTCGAGGTGCCCGCAACGCTTGGGGAAGGTCTGGTCCTCCAGCTGGATCATCGCGGCACCGGCGCGCTCGAAGCCGCGCACCGTGCGCTGGACGTTCAGCGCATTGCCGAAGCCGGTGTCGGCATCGACGATCACCGGAACGCGCACGCGTTCGGTGATGCGCGACAGCACGTCTTCGACCTCGCTGAAGGTGGTCAGGCCGATGTCGGAGCGGCCCAGCCGGGTGTAGGCGATGGACGCGCCCGACAGGTACAGCGCCTCGAAGCCGGCCTGCTCGGCGATCAGCGCCGACAAGGCGTCGTACACGCCGGGGGCGAGCAGGACGCGGGGCTCGGCCAGTCTGCGGGCCAGTGTGTGCGAATCGTTCATCGTGGCTCTCCTGCCAGCAGCCGCGCCGCGGTTTGGGCCGCAATGAAACCGCCGGCCACCGCGCTGAGCAGGCCATTGCCCGACAGGTAGCCCCACACCGCGTTGCCGGAGACGCCGCGTGCGGCCCCGCCGGCTGCCAGCAGGTTGGGCAACGGGGTACCGTCTTCTCGGCGCACGCGGCACTGCGCATCGATGTCCAGCCCGCCCTGCGTATGGAACAGCGCGCCGGTGACCTTGATCGCACAGTACGGCGGCTGCAGGCGCGTGCCGGCCAGCGTGGCCGCCAGCGTGGCCGCGTCGCAGCCGATCAACGCGGCCAGCGCGTCGGTGTCGCTGGCCTGCCGCACCGCACCGCTTCCTCGGCCGCGATGAAGTCCGGGAACGTGCGCCCCAGTGTCAGCAGACGCGCATCGAACAGGTTCCAGGCGATGCCACCCGGCTGCGCCAGTACCTGCACCGAGGCTTCGGAGTAACCGGCGGTCTCGTCATGGAAGCGCCGGCCCTCGGCATTGACCTGGATGCCGCCTTCCATCATCAGCGCCCAGGTGATCAGCGCGCCCTGCGGCACCGCCCAGGAGCCGTGGCCCTGATAGCCGCCGAGGTCAGCCATGCCGGCGCCAAGCTGCCGGCCCCAGGCGATGGCGCTGCCGTCATTGCCGGCATGGCCGGCAAAGACCGCGCTCGCATCTCGGGCAGCAGTTCGCGCACCATCGCCGCATTGCCGCCGAAGCCGTTGCAGGCCAGCAGCAGCACGCGGCAGGCCAGGTGCTCCATGCGGCCGTCGGGCCGCTGGTAGCCCACGCCGAGCACGCGCTGATCGGCATCGCACCAGATCTCGCGCACCAGCGCATCGCCCAGTTGCAGCGCGCCGGCGCGCACCGCTGCGGCTTCCAGCGCCGCCATCAGCGCGGCGCCGGTACGCTGCGGCAGCGTGTGCATGCGCAGCGCGCTGTGGCCCGGGTAGAGAAAACCGTCGAGCAGCTCGAAGCGCAGGCCGTGGCGCTGCTGCAGCGTGTCCATCGCCGGCGCGATGGCCTCGGTGAAGGCCGTCACCAGGTGCGGCGCGGCCGTGCCATGGGCCTTGGTCTGGATGTCCTTTGCGAAGCGTTCGGCACTGTCGTCGTATACGCCTGCGGCTTGCTGCACGCGTGTGCCCGCGGCCGGAATGAAACCGGAGGACAGCGCTGTGCTGCCCTGCGGCCGGGCATCGCGTTCCAGCAGTGCGCAGTCGATGCCGGCATCACGCAGCGCGATTGCGGCCGTCAGCCCGCAGGCACCAGAGCCGACTATCGCCACCGGCAGCTCCGTGGCGTCGGGCGGCATGGTCGCCGCGCGGACGACGCTGGGGTTCACGCTGTCGGCCGATGCAGATATTCGCCGCGCGGCTTGCCGATGACTTCACCGTTCTCGTAGACGCGCATGCCGCGCAGGAAAGTGGCGTCGACGCGCGCCGACATCTCCAGCCCTTCGAAGGGCGTGTAGCCCTGTGTCGACGGCGAGTCCTTCGCAGCGATGGTCCAGGTGCGCGCCGGGTCGACCAGTGCGATGTCGGCATCGAAGCCCTCGGCCAGGTCGCCCTTGCGGTTCAGGCCGAAGCGCTGCGCCGGGTTCCAGGCGGTGACGCGGGCCATGTGGTTGTAGCTCATGCCGCGCTTCGTGCCCTCGCTCACCAGGGCGGGCAGCAGGTACTCGGTGCCGCCGAAGCCGCTCTTGGCCATCCAGATGTTGCCGAAGTAGCGCTTCGGAATCTTGGTCTCGTGGCGGCAGCAGGCATGGTCCGAACAGACCCAGTCCAGCTCGCCGGCCAGCAGCGCCTGCCACAGGTATTCGACATCCTCGCGCGGGCGGATCGGCGGGTTCACCTTGGCCAGCTCGGCCGCCTTGCTGTTGATGTCGAGCATCAGGTGGCCGATGGTCACCTCGCGCCGGAAGTCGATGTGCGGAAAGGTCTCGGCCATCATCAGCGCCGCCTGCACCGCCTTCTTGCGAGCTCAGGTGCAGCAGGTTGATGTTGGGCAGCGCGGTCTCGTTCGCCAGGTACGACGCGATGAACACCGCCAGCCCTTCGGAATGCTGCGGCCGCGACGCGCTGTAGGCCGCCAGGCCGCTGAGCGACTTGTCCTTCTCCACCCGCTTGGTGTAGGCGGTCATGATCTCGGCCGTCTCGCAGTGCAGCGACAGCGAGATTTGCGCCGCTTTGGCCGGCAGCAGCTCGCGCGCCTTCTGCACGCCGCGCATGATGAACTCGAAGTGCGCATAGTCGTAGCGCTCGTCCTTGCCGATCATCAGGAACTCGCGCTGCGCGTCCGATGCGCCATGCAGCCCGTGCGAGCCGTAGAACATGAAGATCTTGAAGCTGGACACGCCATGCCGGCTGATCAGCTCGGGGATCTCGTCGATGTGCGTGGCGTCCATCGGCGCCAGGTGGAAGCCGTAGTCCACGTGGAAGCGGCCCTTGCTGAGCTTCAGCACCTCGGGGAAGAACTTGCGGTACGGCCCGCCCTTGTTCAGGTAGTACTGCCCGGTGCGGAAGTAGTTCAGGCTGGAGGTCACGCCGCCCATCGCAGCGGCCTTGCTCTCGCTGACCGCGTCTTCGGCCAGCGGCGAATAGATGCCGCTGTGCATGTGCGCATCGACCACGCCCGGGAAGGCCAGCCGGCCGCGGCCGTCGTAGACCTCCTTCGCACGCGTGGCCTCGATGCCTGGCGCCAGCCTGGCCACCTTGCCCCCGGCGATGGCGATGTCGGCCTCGTGCACCGCATTGCCATGCGGGCGCACCACGCGCACGTTCTTGATCAGCAGGTCGAATTCGGGTGGGTTCATGTTGACTCCATGGATGGTTTCAAGCGGCGTCTCAGTTGCGGCAACAGGCCGCCCGCCTCGACCATGTCGAGCAGGAAGCCGGGGATCGGTTCACAGCTCAGCGCACTGCCGTCGGCGCGCAGCACGCGGGCGGTGCGGGCATCGACGGCGATGCGCTCGCCATCGACGATGAGGGCTGCATCCGGGCATGTGAGCAGCAGCAGGCCGACATTGAAGGCATTGCGAAAATACAGGCCGGCGAAGGACGGCGCGACCACGGCCGCCACGCCCAGCTGCACCAGCACGCTGGCGGCCTGTTCGCGCGACGAGCCGATGCCGAAGTGGGCGCCGGCGACGACCACGTCGCCTCGCCGCACTTCGCGTGCAAATTCTGGGCGCAGCACCTCCAGGCAATGTCGGGCCGTCACGTCCAGGCCATGCTTCATCGTCGCACCCGGCGCCAGCTGGTCGGTGTCGACTTCGGCCGGCAGCACCCAGGCGCGGCCGCGACGCGTGTCCTGTGTCATGCCAGCAGCTCCCGCGCATCGCTGATCACCCCGCGAAGCGCCGACGCGGCGACGGTGTACGGCGAGCCCAGGTACACCATCGCCGTGGCCGCGCCCATGCGGCCCTTGAAGTTGCGCGCGGTGGACGAGATCACCGTGCTGCCTTCGGGAATGCGGCTGCCGTAGCCGGCGCAGGCACCGCAGGCGCTGGGCAGCAGCGTGGCACCCGCATCGAGCAGCTGGCGCATCACGCCCTCTCGTTCGGCCTGCTGTGCATCGCGCACGCTGGCCGGCGCCACCAGCAGTTGCACGTGGCCGGCGATGCGTTGCCCGGCCAGCACGCGAGCGGCGGCGCGCAGGTCATCGATCTTCGCGCCGGTGCAGGCGCCGATGTAGGCGATGTCCACGTGCGTGGCCGGCAGCGCATCGACACCGCACACCAGCGCCGGGCTGTGCGGCAGTGCCACCTGCGGCGCCAGGCTCGATGCATCGAAGTCATGGCGCGTGCCGGCCGCGCCGGCATCGCTGTGCCAGGGCGCGATGTCGACGTCGGCGGCGCCGTGTGTGGCGAGCCAGTCGCGCGTGGTGGCGTCCGGCGCGACCAGCCCGACCTGCGCGCCGAGTTCGGCGCTCATGTTGCACAGCGTCATGCGCTCGGGCATCGACAGCGCCGTGACGCCTTCGCCGCAGTACTCCACTGCCTGGTAGGCACCGCCGTTCATGCCGTGCCGGCCGAGCATCGCCAGCATCATGTCCTTGGCGCTGACGCCGTCGGCGAGGCGGCCGCGCCAGCGCATGAAGATCGTCTGCGGCACCTTCAGCCAGATCTCGCCAGTGACCACGACGCCCAGCATCTCGGTGGCACCGATGCCGAACATGTAGCAGCCGAAGGCACCGCCGGTGGGCGAATGCGAATCGCCGCCGACGCAGAACATGCCCGGCCGCAGGTGCCCGTGCTGCGGCAGCACCACGTGGCAGATGCCCATCGAGTCGTAGACATGCGGCAGGCGCTGCTCGGCCGCCCAGTCGCGTGCGATGCGCACGATGCGGCGCGATTCCTCATCGGCCTCGGGCACGTAGTGGTCGATGACCAGCACCACCTTGTTCTTGTCCCAGAGGGTCGCGCCCAGTTCGGCCAGGGCCGGCTGCAGCCGGCGCGGCCCGCTGGAGTCGTGGAACATCGCCAGGTCGACGCGACAGGTGACCACCTCGCCGGGCACGACATGGTTGCGGTCTGCCGCGCGTGCGACGAGCTTCTGGGCCAGCGTGGACGGGGCGATCATGGCCTGAGGCTCATAGTCCGAGGTAGGCACGGCGCAATTCGTCGCTGGCCAGCAGGTCGGCCGGCAAGCCGGCAAAGCGCAGGCTGCCGTTTTCCAGCACGTAGGCTCGGTGCGCGATCTCCAGCGACTGCGCCACGTTCTGCTCCACCAGCAGCACCGCCAGGCCTTCGCGGTTGAGCCGCGCGATCAGCGCGAACATCTCCTCCACCAGCAGCGGCGACAGGCCGAGCGAAGGCTCGTCCAGGATCAGCAGCTTCGGCTCGGCCATCAGCCCACGGCCGATGGCCAGCATCTGCTGCTCGCCGCCGCTGAGCGTACCGGCCAGTTGCGCCACCCGATCCTTCAGCCGCGGAAAGATGACAAAGGCCTTGTCGATGTTGGCGGCGCGGTGGGCGCGTGCGCGGGAGAAGGAGCCCAACTCCAGATTCTCCAGCACCGTCAGGTTGGGGAAGACACGCCGGCCCTCGGGAACCTGGATCAGCCCGGCGCGCACCACGTCCTTGTAGTGCGCCCGGCTCAGGTCCGCACCGTCGAAGACCACGCGCCCCGACCAGGCCGGGAACAGTCCGCAGACGGTGTTGTTGAGCGTGGACTTGCCGGCGCCATTGCTGCCCAGCAGGGCCACCACCTCGCCGGCATCCACGTGCAGGTCCACGCCGCGCAGCACCTCGACATGGCCGTAGCCGCCGCGCAGTTGTTCGATGGCGAGCAGATGCGTCATGCCACATGCGCCTTGCGCAGGCGCTCCGCCGTGCCGGGGCCCAGATAGGCCTCGATCACCGCCGGGCTACGAGTCACCTCGGCCGGTGTCCCTTCAGCGATCAGCTGGCCCTGCGCCAGCACCCACACGTGCGCGGCGAGGTTCATCACCGCCTGCATCACGTGCTCGATCATCAGCACGGTGACACCGCTGTCGGCAATGCCGCGCACGACCGGAATCATCTCGCCGATCTCCTGCGGGTTCAGCCCCGCCAGCACTTCGTCCAGCAGCAGCAGCCGCGCGCGCGTGGCCAGCGCCCGCGCCAGTTCCAGGCGCTTGCGGCCGGCCACGGTCAGGTCGGCGGCGGGCTTGTCCAGCTGGTTGGCCAGGCCCACCCGCGCGGCCACGCGCTCGGCCTCGGCCAGCGCCGCGGCGCGGCCGGCGATGTGCAGGTGCGCACCGACGGCGATGTTTTCGCGCACGGTCTGCAGCGCGAAAGGCTGCACGATCTGGAAGGTGCGCGTCATGCCGGCGCGCGCGTTCAGGTGCGGCGGATGGCCGGTGACGTCGCGGCCGTCGAAGAACACCTGGCCGTGGTCGGGCCGCAGGAAGCCCGAGACCAGCGCGAACAGCGTGGTCTTGCCGGCGCCGTTGGGGCCGATCAATGCGGTGAGCGAGCCGCGCGGTACGCGAAAGGATACGTCCTGCACCGCACGCAGCCCGCCGAAGGCGATCGACAGTTCGCGCACTTCGAGCAGCGGCTCAGCCACGCTTGTCTCCCTGCCACAGCGTGCGCACCGAACGGCCGATGCCGGCAATGCCGCGCGGCACGAACATCACGATGACCACCAGCACCACGCCATAGATCACCATGTTGATGCCCGGGAGCGCACCGAACAGGTTGCGAGTGAGGTCGGACAGCACATGCAACGCCAGCGCGCCCAGCACCGGCCCCCACAACGTGCCCATGCCGCCGACGATGGCGCCGAGCAGCGCCTCGACCGAAGTCGTCGGTCCGAAGGCGATGGCCGGGTCGATGTACTGGAACACCTGCACGTAGAAGGCGCCGGCCGCGCCCATGAAGGCGGCCGACAGCACGCAGGCCCCGAGCTTGGTGCGCAGCGGGTCGATACCCAGCGCGCGCGCCGCGTCCTCGTTGTCGCGTACCGCCTGAAGCTGTGCGCCGAAGCGTGAATGGCGCAGCCAGGCGGTGACGCTCAGAGCCAGCGCCACAAAACCCAGCATGAGCAGCACATAACCGCGCGCCGAGCCGAACTGCAGGTTCGACGTCGCGGCGCGCAACGGCAGCATCAACCCGACGCCGGCGCCAGTGAAAGGTAGCGACAGCGCCAGGATGCGGAACACTTCGGCGAAGGCCAGCGTGATCAGCGCGAAGTACGAGCCCTTCAGTCCGTAGCGGAAGGCCAGCGCGCCGACGAATGCGCCGACCAGCGCCGCGCAGCCGATGGCCAGCGGCAGCGCCACCCAGGCGTTGATGCCACCCTGCAACTGCGCCATGGCCTGCACGTAGGCGCCGCTGCCGAAGAACAGCGCATGGCCGAAGGAGAACTGCCCGCCGAAGCCGCCCAGCATGTTCCAGGCCTGCGCCAGCAGCGTGGCATACAGCGCCATCATGATGAAGTTCAGCGCCACGCCCGAATCGAACCACATTGCGGCCGCCCCGACAGCCACCACAAAGAGCAGGATCGAGACCGCGTCCTTCATGCCCGGTCTCCGAACAGGCCCTGCGGGCGCAACAGCAGCACGGCGATGAAGATCAGGTAGATGCCCACCTGGCCCAGAGAGTCGCCCAGCAGCAGCCCGCCGATCGACTCGACCACGCCGATCAGCAGCCCGCCGAGCAGTGCGCCGCTGAAGCTGCCCATGCCGCCGAGCACGACGATGGTGAAGGCCACCAGCACGAAGCCGGAGCCGACCTGCGGGTTGACGTAGTAGGCCGGCAACAGGAAGCAGGCCGCCGCACCCAGGCAGGCCAGGCCGATGCCGAAGCTCATCGCATAGACATGCTCGACATCGATGCCCATCAGCTTGGCGCCCTGTTTCTCCTTGGCCACCGCGCGGATGGCGCGGCCCAGGTCGGTGCGCTTGACGATCCACAGCAGCAGCGCCGCCACCGTCAGCGCACCGCCGAAGGCGATCAGCTTGGGCAGTGAAATCATCGCCGGCCCGATGGAGACCGTGCGCAGCGTGTAGGGCGTATCGATCGAACGCGTGTCGGCGCTGAAGGCCAGCAGCGCCAGGTTCTCCATGACGATGGCCAGGCCGAGCGTGACCAGCAGGATGTTCTCGTCCTTGCCGTGGCTGGCGCGGTTGATGATTCCGCGCTGCAGCGCATAACCCAGCGCAAACATGCCGGCCACCATCAGCGGCAACGCCAGGTAAGGGTCCCAGCCGAGCCGGGTATTGAGCAGGTACACGCCGTACAGTGCCAGCATCAACGACGCGCCATGCGCGAAGTTGATGATGTGCAGCACGCCGTAGATCAGCGTCAGCCCCAACGCGACGAGCGCGTACACCGCCCCGGTGGTCAGCCCGTTGAGCAGCGACGGAAAGAGGATGTCGAAGTCGAGCATGGCACGGCCAGTCGGCCGCGTTCAGCCCTTCAGCGGAAACATCGGCTCGGCCTGGCGGTACTCGCGCGGGATGATGACCTTGATGTCCCCGCCCAGTACCTGCGTCATCAGCGGTTGCGCGCCGGTGTTCTGGCCGTCGACCATCTTGGTCGGGCCATAGGGCATGAAGTGGTCGGAGAAGCTGCTGCCCGCCAACGCGGTAGTGATGGCCGCGCGATCGGTGGACTTGGCGCGGTTGATGGCGTCGGCCAGGAACATCATCGCGGTGTAGGTGTTGAAGATCTCGTAGGTGAAGAACAGGTTCTTCGCCTCGACACGCTTGCGCAGGTCCAGCGCGCGCTTGTCCTTCGGGTTGAACCAGTGGTTGCAGTCGATGATGCCGTTGGCCGCGTCCGGGAACTCCTTCAGGAACTTGAAGCTCGACGCCGCGCCGCCCAGCACCGAGTAGATGGCCTTGGGCTGAACCTTCTGCTGCTGCATCGTGCGCACCAGCAGCGCGTATTCGTTGTAGTAGTTGGCCGGAATGACGATGTCCGGATTGAGCGCCTTCATGCGCAGCACGATGTTGTTGAAATCGCGCGTCGGGTTGGCGTGCTTGATGACTTCCTTGACCTCGAAGCCGAAGCCCGGCAGCTCACGCGCCAAGCAGGTTGGCGGTGCCGGTGCCGAACAGGCTCTCCTCGTGGATGATCATCACGGTCTTCGCAGGCTTGCCGGCCACGCTGTTGAGCACGTGCAGGTTGACCATCGCAATCTGCGCGCACACACCGTAGCCGGGGCCGAAGCGGAAGGTGTTCTTCAGCCCGCGCTGCACGATCTGGTCGGCCACGCCAATGTCCACCACGTGCGGCAGGTTGTACTTGGCCGCCGCCTGCGTGGTGGCCAGGCAGATCGCCGACGCAAAGGCGCCCAGCACCGAGGCGACGCCGGCTTCGTTCATCTTCTCGATCTCGGCCGCGCCCACTTGCGGCTGCGATTGGGCGTCGCCGAGCACCGCCTCTATCTTGGCGCCGCCCAGGGCCTTCAGGCCGCCGGCCTTGTTGATGTCCTCGATGGCCATCAATGCGCCTTCGCGGCACTGCTGACCGGAGAAAGCCAGTGCGCCGGTGACCGGGTGCAGCACGCCGATCTTCACAGCGGCAGGCTGCGCACCGCCGATCAGCGGAAAGGCCAGCGTGGACGCGGCCGCGGCCGACTGCTGGATGAATATGCGACGGTTCTTCATGGCGATCTCCTTCAGTGGAATTGCGCGGAAAGCTCTTCGCTGACCCACAGCTTGGCATCGATGCCGCCGACGCGCGACAGCTGCATCTGATACTGGTAACGGTCGGGCCGGTACAGGCCCTGCAGCCATTGCACGGGCCGGTCGTCGACGTCGAGCACCAGCCGCTGGACGGCCAGCAGCGCCGAGCCCACATCGACCTGGAGCAGCCGCGCCACCTCGGCATCGGCCAGCCTCGCCGAGATGCTCTGGCGCGCACGGCCGATGACCACGCCCGAGCTTTCGATCAGCATCAGGATGGGCTTGCGCGCCAGCTCGCGCCGGCCGAAGGCCTTGGCGATGGACTGCGGCACATGGGTCGTGATGTAAGACAAAGGCCCCAGACGCGTGGACCGCACACGTACCGCCTTCTGCACGGGCACGTCGATCGCGATATCGAGCTGTCGCGCCACCAACTCTGTTGCGGGCAGCACCTCGCAGCGCACCACCTTCACCGAAGTGCGCAGACCCATGTCGACGATGTTTTCAAGCAGGCCGGTCAGCCGCGCACCATGACCCGGTCGCTCGGCGCCGCGTTCACGGACTGGCGTCACCGCGACGGTGCCGCGTCCGGGTGAGCGCTCGATCAGCCCGTCGGCCACCAGCCGCTCCAGCGCCTTGCGCACGGTGACGCGCGCGACGCCGAACTCCTTCATCAGATGCATCTCACCGGGCACGCCGCGCACGAAGCGCCCTTCGGTAAGCTGCTCGCGCAGCACGAGATAGACCTGGTGGTACTTGGGCAACGGCAACGCGTCGAACATTGCGAAGCAGTGTGCACCGCTTCTATTGTCCTGGCAATAGGACAAACCGCTGAAGGTCCGCAGAGCGACACGCACTGCGAGCCTTGAGAAGTCCGCAGTGTGAGTCACAGCCTGTCGAGGAACGGCGCCACCAGACGGGGCGCTCGAACTCGGCAAGCGCGCCACCGGCGCCAACCTGTGGGTGCAAAGCCGCTTCGCGGCACGCGTTGCCGCTGGGCGACATCGGACGCGACTGAGCCCGTATCTCCGTCTGCTGCTGATCTGGGGCAGGGCGACGACGAAAGGCTGCTCGGCGCGGCGCTGCGCTGCTGGGACGTGGCGGTTCAGTGGAACACCGAACTGGTAGCGATGTAGCAGCAGCAGGCGAACAGCGTCAAGGCGACGTTGAAGACGCGCGCGAACTCGAGCGCACGAAGATCGCTTCGCCGTCGTTCTACTTGCTGCGGCCGGATGACCACGTGGGCTTGGCGGGCGGCCTGCTCGAGCCGAGTGTCGTCGCGCGCTACCTGGCTGATCGACTGTGTCTCGAGCCGCACACTGACTGACATGGGGTCGATCCGATGCTGCGGGTCGACTCGGCATTGAGGCAAACTGTCCGATGTACCTCCCCTGACTCTCCGACGCCATGAACACCATCTACGACGAACTGCGCGACAGCCATGCGACCCAGCGCCAGCTGTGCAGCAGCATGGTCCGCACGCGCGCGAAGAACCCGTCGCGGCGGCAGCAGGTCTTTCGGGAGCTGCGCATCGAGCTGGCCGCGCATGCGGCTGCCGAGGAGCGTTACCTGTACGTCCCCATCCTGATGCACGACATGGGATTGAACAGCGCCCGCCACGCACTGGCAGAGCACCACGACATGGATGAGCTGGTGGAAGAACTACAGGCGCTGGACCCGGCCGGCGATGCGTGGGGCCAGAAGGCTGGCGAACTGGCGCACAAGGTCCGCCATCACCTCAAGGAAGAGGAAACCAAGTTCTTCCAGGTATCCGGCAAGCTGCTGAGCGACAGTCAGAAAACGAAACTGGCGCGTCAGTACCGAACGGACTTCGAGCGAATGCGGCAGGCAGTGACGGAGCGCGGCTGATACGAGTCAATGAAGGTCGTCCCGGCTGGCCCTCTGCCTGGCCACGCGGCTGCGTGGCCATCGCCAGCCTACAGGCTGAAGGCCGGGCGCCGGGCCATCGCCTCGCGCCAACGCCGCAGGTGGGCGTGCTCCTCGCCGGGCTTGATGCGCACCACGCGCGCAAAGTCCACGGCCACCACGGCCGTGATGTCGGCGATGCTGAACTGATCGGCGGCGATGAAATCCCGCCCCGCCAGGCGCTGGTCGAGCGTGCTCATGAACTGCTGCAAGCGGGCCAGCCCGCGTTGCGCCAGCTCGGGGATCTGCGCGTAGTCCACCGGCCCCGGCAGCGCCCGGTGGGCCATCGCCGGCACGCTGTTGCGCAGCGCTTCGGCGATGGCCATCAGCCCTTCGAACTCGATGCGCCAGTTCCAGCTGGCGATCTCGGCCTTGGCCAGCGGCGTGCTGCCCAGCAGCGCGGGTTGTGGAAAGCGCGCCTCCAGGTAGGCCGCGATGGCGGCGTTGTCGGTGAGCACCGGGCCTTCGTCGGTGCGCAGCGCGGGCACCGTGCACTGCGGGTTGATGGCCCGGTAGGCCTCGCCGAATTGTTCGCCCGTGCGCAGGTCGACCTGCACGGTCTCGTGGGACACGCCCTTCTCGGCCAGCAGGATGCGCGCGCGGCGCGGGCTGGGGGCGGTGCTGCAGTCGTACAGGGTGATCATGCGGGCTCCTGTTTGCTCGTGCCGCCGCTCGCGTCAACGCCCTTCGAACAACGGTGCACGCTTTTCCACGAAGGCCGCGGCGGCACCCTTGTGGTCGGCGGTCTCGAAGGTGCGGACCATGTGGATCGCCTCGGCATCGAGCACGTCCGACAGCGAGCCGCGCAAGCCGGCATTGAGATTGCGCTTCATGTAGCCGATGGCGATGGTCGGCAGCGCGGCCAGCTCGGCAGCCCAGGCGCGCGCCGCATCGGCCAGCTGCGCGGCAGGCACCGCGCGGTTGACCAGGCCGATGCGCTGCGCTTCGGCGCCGGTGATCACCTGGCCGGTGAAGTACATCTCGCGTGCCTTGGCCGCACCGACCAGGTGGTTGAGGAAGTAGCTGCCGCCGAAATCGCCCGACAGGCCGATCTTGGTGAAAGCCGTGGTGAACTTGGCGTCGTCGGCGGCAATGCGCAGGTCGCAGGCCACGGCCAGCGAGAAACCCGCTCCGGCCGCCGGCCCGGGGATCACCGCCAGTGTCGGCTTGGGCATCTCGTGCAGCCAGCGGCTGACTTCCATGCGCGCGCGCAGGTCGGTCACCTTGTGGTCGAAGGACACGGTGACGGGCGCACCTGCAGCGTTCTTGGCGAAACCCTTCACGTCGCCGCCGGCACAGAAGGCCGCGCCAGTACCGGTGAGCACCACCAGGCGCACCGCCGGGTCGTTGGCCAGGCGCGGCAGCGCCTCGGAAAGGGCGTCCATCATGGCGCGAGAAAACGCGTTGCGCGCTTCCGGCCGGTTCATGGTGAGTGTGGCGATGCCGCCTTGAATGTTTTCGAGCAGGTCCTGGGTCACGTCGTTCTCCTCGTGGATTGGTTGGGATGGCTGTGCAATGGCGTTCGAGTCTGCGCACCGCCTACCGTGAAGTATCCGGGCTCGGCTCCTGCGGTCAGGGACAGGTCAGACGCCGGCGGCGCAAGCGCTGCAGATCCGGCCCTCAACGCAGCACACGCCGGTCAATGCCCGCCAGCACCGCGCCCAGCCCGTACGCCGCTGCGCCGAACCACGGTGCGGCCGCGCTGCCGAACAGGTCGGCCAGCGCCCCGGCCAGCACCGGTCCGACAAACTGCCCCAGGCCCAGCACCGCGGTGGCGATGCTGAAGGCACGCGCATAGTCGGCGGCGCTGCTGCGCGCACGGGCGGCGGCGGTCACCAGCGCGGGGATGGCCGCCATGCCCAGGCCCACCAGCACGGCGCCCGCCAGCGCCGCCGCCGCGCCGGCCTGCGCCGTCACCGCACAGCCCGCCGCGGCCAAGCCCAGGGCCCAGGGCAAGGCATAGGCGCGCAACGTGGGCCGGCCCAGCAGCCACAGCGTGGCGGCACTGCCGCACAGCGTGGCCAGGCCCAGCGTCGTCCAGGTCATCGTGACCAGAGCCACAGGCGCCTGCGCGGCGGCCAGGCGCGTGCCCGCGAAGGTGGCATAGGCGATGTAGCCCATGCCGAAGCAGCCGTAGGCGGCGATCAGCCAGGCCCAGTTCGGCGTGGCCACCGACGCCAGCGTGAAGCCCGGCCCGCCGGTGGATGTTTGTGGCGCGCTGGCCTGCACCGGGAAGCCGACCACCAGCACCATGGCCACCAGCGCCGCCACCGCAAAGGCCCAGCGCCAGGCCCCGGGCTGCAGCAGCCAGGCCGCACCCAGACCGCAGCCCAGGATGGCCGCGGCCATGCCCGTCCACATCAGCACACTCGCTGCGGCACGCGAGGACTCGTCCACACGCGCCAGCACGATGACCATGATGGCGATCACCGCGCCGCCGGCGCCCAGCCCGGTGGCCAGGCGGCCGATGCCCAGCAGCACCGCCCCGACGCCGGGGCTGGCCGGTGCCAGGGCGCACAGCAGGGCACCGGCGGCCACCAGCGCATTGCTCGCCCGGCCCATGCGGGCCATGCCCAGGTGCCGTGCCAGGTTGGGTGCCAGCAGCGTGCCGGCCAGGTAGCCCGCCAGATGCACGGCATTGAGCACGCCGCCTGCGGTGTAGCCCAGTCCAAGCTCCTGGCGCAGCGAAGGCAGCACCACACCGTAGGCAAAGCGAGCCAGGCCGATATGCAGCGCGACGCCGAGCGCACCCCAGGCCAGCAAGCGCAGCGGCAGGTGGGCGATGCTGCTCATCGTGGCCGCGCGCCGGCCTGCAGCGCAGCCACTGTGGCGTACCCGTGATCGACCAAGAGCGGCACGATCGCAGGCCCGCGGCCTGGTCCCGCTTCATCGACAAGCAAATCCCCGGGCTCCATCGGCAAATTATGGCCGTCATGGATGGACGTTCATGCCGACCACTTGCCGGGACCAGATAGGGCCCACTTTGAGTTGGCAGGGCAGAACAGGCAATCGACTCAGCGGGACAGAACGGGACGAACGATCTCAAGCGCGGCGCAACAGGTCTCCAAAGACGGTGTGTTCACCTTCCCTGCGATCGGCGTCCGGCGCGTCGTACAGGACGAGCCAGCTCGCCTGACCTTCCGACAGCGCCTGTGGCAGCCCGCAAATGGCCTCGGCGCGGTTCGTGCCGCGTCTGTGGGGCAGCGAGACCGAATCGGTCAGCGTCGCCTCGAACCGAACCGGCTCGCGGTTGGCCGCCAGCAAGGGCCTGGCTGCCGGCCACTTGAAGACGCGAATCTCGCCGTTGAGCACCATCGTCGGACCGGCCAGGATGTAGAGGTCATCGCCAGAGAAGTGCAGGTCGCGGATGCCCAGGCCGTCGAGCTGCAGGAAGTGCTTGCGCAGCAGCGTGCCGCTGTCGTCCAGGGGCACCAAGCGCAGCTGATCGCCGTGCGCCTCGACCGCAATCTCGAGCAGCGCCGACCAGCCGCGCAGCACCGGGCCGCGCAGGCCGAGCAGCAGCCGGTGGCCGTCCACGGCCAGGCCTTCGATGTCGAGGCCGTTGTCCTTGCCCGGGATCGCCATGTAGGGCCCGAAGTGGGGGTCATCGGCGAGCGCGCGGGTGAGCGGGTTCGTCTGCGAATCACCCTCGAGGCGCAGTGCGCGGCGGCCGTCCTGGGCCCGCCGCACCAGGCAGGGTTCGTCATTGGCGTCGGGCTCGATCGGCAGACAAGCCAGCAGACGGCGATTGCCGTCGAGCGCCACCTTCGCCAGCCGCTTGGCGTTTTCAGCATGGTCCTTGTCCGGCTTGGCGTTCTTGCGCTTCAGGCCATGCGATCCGACCACCCAGAGGAAGCCATCGGCCGCGGCCATGCCCTCAAGATCGGCCTCTTCATCGGCCTTGCCGGGAAGGTCCAGCAGATCGGCCAGAGGGAAGTCACGCACTTGGCCAAAGCGCAAGACCTCGCTGCCTGTAGGTTCGAGCCGACGCAGCCGGTCCAAGGCGCAGGCTTCGTCGCCAGCCACCCACAACCAGTCGCCGGTGAAGGCCGCGCCCGAGAGGTTGGATTGAACCAGGGAGTCGGACGCGAACTCCAGACGGACGGCATTTGCGGTTCGGACATTGGGCATGGGGTTCACTCTTTCCGGAGGATGCCAGCGTATCAGCGACCAGTGCGGCTTGCTAGACGCTCTCGAAGTCGATGAACCTCTGGTCGATGTCGACACTGCGCAGCTTCACGCGCAGCGCATCTCCCACGTCGAGCCCTTCAAAGCCGCGCACCATCCGACCCTCGACCATGGGGGCGGTGATGCGCACGAACGTGCCCTTCGGTGCGACGCCGGTGACGATGGCGTCGAAGCTTTCGCCGATGCGGCCGTGCAACAGATAGGCCGCGGCCGCCTTGAGCACGCGCCGCTCGACCGTGGAGGCACTGTCCTCCTGCACGGTGCAGTGCTGCGCAATGGCGTGCAGTTCGTCCATCGAATAGGGCATGGCCTGGTGCGCCAGCGTGGCCTTCAGCATCCGCTGCGTGACGAGGTCGACGAAGCGGCGGTTCGGTGCGGTGGAGTGCGCATAGTCGTTGACGGCCAGCCCGAAGTGACCGGCGGGTGGTGCATCTGCAGGCGCAGCTGCATAGGCGCCCGACCCCAGCAGCTTCACCACGGCCAGCGACAGATCTTCGAAGCCGGACGGATCGGCCTGGCGGCGCGCGCTCAGGAAGCGGTCGAGCGCCAGCGCGTCGGGAACTGGCGGCAGCACGGCACCGTGCTGCGCGGCCAGTTGGACCAGCCGGTCCCAGCGCCGCGGTTGCTGCAGGACCCGGCGCAACGAGGGCTGGCCGTGCTGGGTCAGGAAGCGGGCCGTGGCGCCGTTGGTCGCGATCATGAGGTCGGCGATCAGGTCCTTGGCCCGGTTCTTCCTGTCGGCGCGCAGATCCACCAGTTCGCCCCTGTCGAAAACCGGCCGGGCCTGGGACGTCGACACGTTCAACGCGCCACGCTGTTGGCGCCATTGGCGCAGGCTGCGAGCCGCCTGGTCGTGCAGCCGCAGTTGCGCTTGCAGCGCTGCATTCGTGGCGATGGCGGACGGCGGTGGCGCCTGCGCTTCGAGCCATGCCGCCACGCTGTCGTAGTCGAGCTTGGCGTGATTGCGCACCGCAGCGCGGTATAGCTGAGCGTCGGTGACCGATCCTTCCCCGTCGATGTTCATCTCCACGACCACGGCAAGCCGCTCCTCGCCTTCGTGCAAGGACGTGCGATCGTTCGATAGCAGCGGCGGCAGCATCGGGAAGACGCCCGCTGCCGTGTACACCGAGGTAGTGTTCGCCGCGGCATGCACGTCGACGCTGCTGCCACGGTGCACCATCGCATCCACATCGGCCACCGCCACGGCGAGCCGCAAACTGCCATCGGGTAGCGCTTCGGCCCAGGTCAACTGGTCCAGGTCGAGCGTGTCGACGTTGTCGATCGAGAACCACGGGCGGCTCCGCAGATCACGGATGTCGCCTGAGCGCTGCGGGCCGGCCTGAGCACGCTGTTCGGCTTCGCGCAGGACTTCGGGCGCGAACATCGGCTCGAAGCCGTTCGCGCGCATCTCAAGAGCGGCAATCTGGGCGAGGTCGGGCGCGTCCATGGCAGCTGGGGTGGTGGCGCTGAAGCATTGTGATGGGCCGACAGGGCCTGATAGCCATCATTTCGATGACGGCTCGCGTCGGCAACGCGTCGCGCCGTCATCCTCGGATCAGAGTGCCGCGGCCTACAGCTTCTTCAGCGCTCGGGTCTTGATTTTGTCAGTCGCCGGCTTGGCATCAAGATCGCGCTCTTGCTTGGTGAACGGATCGATGCCCGTGTGCTTCTCTTTCGCCGGCAGGCTGACGACGTTGACCTTCAGAAGCCCTGGCAGTGCAGGTCGACCGCAGGTGCGAATTCATGCCGAGCCGCGCGGCACAATTGCAGGCATGGCAAATCTGGCAACCCTCCTGAAGTCCGAGATCTCCCGCGTGGCACGCAAAGAGGTGCGTGTCGAAACATTGGGGCTCAGGAACGCCGTCAGCGTGCATCGCGCTGAGATCGTCGCATTGAAGAAGCGCGTTCAGGCCTTGGAAGTTGAGCTTCGCCGCTTGAGCAAGGCACAGGCGAAAGCGGCGCCGGGCGAAGCGCCGGCACAGCGCGCACGGAACCTTCGTTTCACGGCAAAAGGCCTGGCGGCGCAACGAAGAAGGCTTGGCCTGTCCGCCCATGACTGCGGGTTGCTGCTGGGCACGTCCGGTCAGTCCATCTACAACTGGGAAGACGGCAGGGTCCGTCCTCGTGCCAAACATCTACCGGCCATTGCCGCTCTGAGGACCATGGGCAAGAAGGACGCGGCGGCGAAGCTGACGACCTTGCGGTAGCGCCCGAAGGATCGCTTCCGCCAGAATCCGTGTTCGGTGCTCGTCCGACCCAGTCGGGTGGGTACATTGCCGGCGCCGGGACCGGCCCTACGGTATTGCGCAGCAGCGAACCGAAACGCCGCCGAGCCGTCCGGCCGGGACACCAGAACCCCTAGCAGGAGACAAACCATGAGCACGACCCAAGCCTCCCAAGCCCCTGCCTTCCACCGCATGCAGCAACTGATGTCGCCGTCGGCGGTGCCGTCGATCTCGACCGAGCTGCTGACCACCGCCGACGGTGAACTGAACCGCGAACTGAACGCGTTCCTGTTCGACCCGCCGTCGAACCCCGCGCTGCTGAAGGGCAAGCGCATCGCCATCTGCTGCACCAACGGCGTGGAGGAGGTGGAGATCCTGGGCAGCCAGCGCTGGCTGACCGAGCACGGCGCCACGGTGCACATCGTCTCGCCGCGCATCGGCGAGTTCCACCCGACGCTGGGCCTGCGCTTCCCGCCGCAATGCGCCACGCACGTGCTGGCGATCCGACTGATGGAGAACGCCGGCTGGCTGAAGATCGACCGCTACACCGACGAGGCGCGCGCGGCCGACTACGACGCCATCTTGCTGCCCGGCGGCTGCTGGAACCCCGACGCGCTGCGCGCCGACGAACCGGCTCGCGCGCTGGTGCGCGCGATGTATGAGGCCGGCAAGCCGACCTGCGCCATCTGCCACGGCCAGTGGGTGATGGTCAGCGCGAAGATCCTGAAGGGCAAGCGTGCCACCGCGGTGTGGAACATCCAGATCGACCTGGAGAACGCCGGCGCCACGGTGCTGGACGAGCCCTGCGTGGTGGATGGCAACCTGATCACGGCGCGGTTTCCCTATGACTTGCCCCGGCTGGTGGCGGCGATGGTGGAACAGTTGATTCCAGCGAGGGACCAGTAGACGATTGCATTTGAGGCGTTGATGCCGACGATCGCGATGCGGCCACATCGCAGTTCGAATGAATACAGGCACACCGACATCCACAGCCCGATACATCAAAGCGAGGCTCCTTGCTTGCGGTTTCGGGCACGCAAGCAAGCTGCTCATCGTTAGCAACCCCCACGAATAGATCCGAGTCACTGCCATGGCCGCGACCCGAAGCCTGAATCGTTCCTAGCGCAGAAACAGTGATCGAAACCGATGTCCTCATTGCGGGCGGTGGACCCTGTGGACTGATGCTGGCCAACGAACTTGGCCGGCGGGGCATCGCCTGCTTGCTGGTCGACGCCAAGCCGGGCACGGCCTTCAACCCGCAGGCCAATGCGACGCAGGCGCGGACCATGGAGCACTTCCGCCGCCTCGGGTTTGCCCACGAGATTCGATCGCTGGGCCTGCCAGCCGACCACCCCACCGACATCGCCTACTTCACCCGCTACTCGAACCATGAGTTGGCTCGGCTGCGCCTGCCGACTGCGGCCATGGCCGTCCAACAGATCAGGACTCTGGCTGGCTCCTGGAGCGCTGCTGAACTACCTCATCGTGTGTCGCAGAAGTTCGTCGAGGCGACGCTTAGGCGCCATGCGCAGGCATGTTCGGGCGTGGACCTGCGGTATGGATGGTCGCTGATCGACTTCTGCGACGACGGGGCGTCCATTGCCGCGACCGTGCAACCGGTGGTCGATGGAGCGGCGGTGCCCGTCAGGACCCGCTATCTGGTGGGTGCTGACGGCGCACGCAGTTTCGTGCGGCATCGCTTGGGCATCGAATGGGGTGGCTCGACCGGTGTTCAGCGCGACTTCCTGGGCGGGCGGATGTTTGCCGTCTACCTGCGCGCCCCCGACCTTTACGCGGCCATCCCGCATCCCAAGGCCTGGATGTACGTGGCCGTGAACGCACAGCGCCGGGCCTTCATGGCGGCTGTCGACGGCGTGTCGGAATTTGCGTTCCACGCAGCGGTGCATCCGGGCGAAGCGCCCGAGTCCTGGGGTGCCGATGATGCGCGGCGCGTGTTCGCTGAGGCGCTCGGGGCAAGGTTGCCCATCGAGGTGTTGTCGACGGGCGTCTGGACCGCCGGCCACTCGCTCGTCGCACAGCGTTTTCAGCAAGGAAGGGTTTTCATCGGCGGCGATGCCGCGCATCTGTTCACGCCGACCGGCGGGCTCGGCTACAACACAGCGGTCGAAGATGCTGCGAACCTGGGATGGAAACTGGCCAGTGTGCTGCGAGGCAACGCACCGGAAGCCTTGCTCGCGAGCTACGAACCGGAACGCAGACCCGTGGCTGAGCGCAACACGGGCTACGCCAAGCAGTTTGCAGACTCGGTGGGCCTGTTCAAGGCCCTGCCGATGCTGGAAGCGGAAGGCCCAGCAGGCGACGCCGAGCGGGCCCTTGCCTCGGCGCATCTGGATGCTCATGTCAGGATGGAATTCAACATCCCCGGCGTGACCTTCGGCGCCCGCTACGACGGCTCGCCGGTGATCGTCTCGGACGGCAGCGCACCGCCGGGGGATGCTGCGAACGTTTACACGCCAAGTGCTTGTCCGGGCGGACGGGCACCGCATGCCTGGCTGGACGACGGCCGGTCGTTGTTTGACTGTCTGGGTTTCGAATGGACGCTGCTGGTGCTGGGACCCGAACCGCCTGATGCCAGCGCATTCGCGAGATCGGCTGCAGCGCTGGGGCTTGAACTTCGCGTTGTCCATCTGGCTTCGCCGGCTCTGCGCAAGCTCTACGAAACTCCACTGGCACTGGTTCGGCCGGATCAAGTCGTCGCCTGGCGGGGCACTCACGCCGATCAAGCACATTCGGTTTTGCTGAAAGTGATTGGCCATGCGCTCGCCGCGTGACTGCGTCGAGCGGAAGGGGGAGTTGCCTTCAACGACTTGTCAAGGTGGGCTGGAGCCTCGTCGACTGACATCGAAGTCGGCGTCTGATTTCCTATCGCGCCGTTGAATCTCTGCCCCGCCACTTGCTACGAGGCGGCCAAGCCGTCGAGTGGGGTCACTGCACGAGATCAGGGTCGCTCTGAATGATGTCGTCCCAGAGCGTCTGGAAAGACAGCCATCCGAATTGCGGTGACCCGAGCACCGAGGCCAGCCAACGTGCGTCCTCCGTTGACCAAGCCGATGGCTTGCCGCACGCCTGCGCCAACAGCTGGGCTTCGCAGCAACGGTTCATCAGTACGAACCACCACGCTGCCTCGTCGACGGTTTGGCCGGTCGTGAAAATGCCGTGGCCGCCGTGAATGGCCACTCGCTTGTCGCCGAAGCCCCGGGCAAAACGGGCCGCCGCTTCGGCGTCGCGCACGACTCGTGGCTCGAGGATCAGCGCTTGGTTCTCAAAGAAGACGCAGGCATCCTGCGTGATGGGATCGAGCAATCGCTCGAACGCAGCCCAGGTTGATGCGTGGAGCGCGTGGGCATGGCACACCGCCATAACGTCTGGTCTCGACAAGTGGACTGCGGTGTGCAGCAGCAGGCCGACCGGATTGACCATGGCGTTGCCGTGCACGACCTGGCCTTGATGATTCACTTGGACCAGATTCTGAGACCCTGACCTGATGCATTGGAATGCCAACGGGGTTGACCCAGAAGTGGTCAGGAAGCTCGGGATCGCGCACTGTGATATGACCCAGCAGGCCCTCCGAGTATCCGCGTCGCCCGAAGATCCGACAGGTCCCAGCCAGCCGCTGCAGTACATGCACGCGCTCGGCCGACTTGGTCTCGAACACAGGCCGCGCCCGGCTGGCGAAGCTTTGGACACCGACTTGCATGCTGGGACCTTCACGTAAGCCGACCGACGACACAGCCAGCGGCTACCCAAGGGCTAAGGTCCGCTCGAAACGGATCGGACACCACCGAGGCTGCGCAGGCGCAAGAGTGTGGCATTGCTCGTCCCCGGACGCCAGCAGTAGGGCAGTAGGGGCTGTGCGCGTGCCCCGGCGATGATCAGGCGCCGCTCTGGGGACAGAACCCAGCCATGAAGGAACCGTCGCACCACTTGCTGGGACGCATCCCTCGAAAGCTGCCACCTGAAGCTCCATTGCGATAGGCGTGGATGCCATAGGTGACGTCATGCATTTGAAACACAGGCGGGCCGTCGGGGGGCCCGGCGTGTCTGCCCGCAGGCGTTTACACCGCCGCCAGCCGCACGCGCACCAGCGCCATGCCGGCTGCCGCCTGCGTGGGCTCGACCACGGGCACGCCCAGCGCGTCTTCCAGCGGCGCGCGGTACTGGGCCATGCCGGCGCAGCCCATCACGATGACGTGCGCGCCGTGCTCTTCCACCAGGCGCCGGCCGGTGTCGATCAGACGCTGCCGGGTGCGCGCGGCATCGGCCAGCTCGGTGACCTGCAGCCCCACCGGCAGTTCGGCAGCCAGGCGGTCGATCACGCCCATCGCGCCCAGATAGCGCAGGTGGCGCGGGATCGACTGCGCCAGGATCGCGATGACGCCGAAGCGGTGGCCCAGCGTCAGCGCCGTCAGCACGCCGCATTCGCTGATGCCCAGCACGGGCTTCTTCGTCACCTCGCGCGCACTGAACAGGCCCGGGTCGCTGTAGCAGGCAATGACGAAGGCGCTGCAGTCGGCGTCGCGCTCGGCGATCAGCCGGGTCAGCGGGCCGATCACGCCGTCGACGTCGCGCTGGCTCTGGATGCCGGGCGGGCCTTCGCGCAGTGTCACGCACTCGAACGCGGGGCCGCCGCTCAGGCGCAGTGGCTCCAACGCGTGGTGGATGCCGTCGGTCACGGCCTGCGTCGAATTCGGGTTGATGACCAGGATGCGCTGCGACATGCTTCGATCTCCGTGTGTTTGCGGATGCGTCAGTGAATCTGCACCGCCTGGCGCTCGTAGCGCGACAAGAGCCGCACCAGCGGCCACAGCAGCAGCAGGTAGATGATGCCTGCGGCAATGACCGGTGTGGCGTTGTAGGTCACCGACTGCACCTGGCGCGCGGCGTACAGCAGTTCGGGCAGCGCCACGACGCTGGCAATCGAAGTGAGCTTGACGGCTTCCAAGGTGTTGCTCACCAGGTCGGGACCGACGTTGCGGATGGCTTGGGGCAGGACCACCAGACGCAGGCTCTGCCAGCGCGACAGGCCGGTGGAGCGTGCCGCCTCGTGCTGGCCGCCGGGGACTGATTCGATGCCGGCGCGAAGGATCTCGCCGTAGTAGCTGCTGGTGTTGAGCAGGAAGGCGATGGCCACGGCCACGAAGGGCGGCGGCTTGAAGCCCAGGAAAGGCAGGCCGTAGGCGATGAACAGCAGCAGCACCAGCGGCGGGAAGGCGCGGAAGAAGTCGGTGTAGACGATGGCCGACCAGCGCACGAGGCGGCTGTTCACCGTGGACATCAGCGCCAGCGCCATGCCGCCGGCCATGCCCAGCGGGATGGCCACCAGCGCACAGCAGCAGCGTCATGCCGAGGCCACGCAACAGGTAGGGCGCGGCCTCGGCCAGGATCTGCAGGTTGAAGAACCCGCTGATCAGCGTTTCCATGCGAAGCGCCCCTCGACCCAGCGGCCCAGCCAGACCAGCGGAATGAACAGGATCAGGTAGGCGATGGCGCCCAAGGTCAGCGGCGAGGGGTTGTACGAGAAGGCATAACCCGCCTGCGCCTGGTAGAGGATCTCGCCCACCGCCAGCACCGAGGCCAGCGCGGTGTTCTTGGTGATGACGATGGCGCGGTTGGTCAGCGGCGCCACCGTCAGCCGCAGCGCCTGCGGCAGCACCACCAGGCGCATGCACTGCCCCACGCCCAGGCCGGTGGCGCGCGCCGCTTCCCACTGCCCGCGCGGCACCGACAGGATGCCGGCCCAGACGATCTCTTCGGCAAAGGCCGCCAGCACCAGCGACAGCCCGAGCCAGGCACAGACGAAGCCCGACATGCGGATGCCGACGGTGGGCAGCGCGAAGTAAAGGATGATCAGGATGACCAGCGCCGGCACGGCGCGAAAGACATCGGCGAAGAGCACGATCAGCAGGTTCAGCGGCTTGATGCGCAGGCTGCGCAGTACCGCCAGCACGAAGCCCAGCAGCAAGCCGGTGGCCACCACCACCGCGGCCAGCAGCACCGTGACGCCCATGCCCTGGATCACCTGCGGCAGGTACTGGCGCATCACCGCCAGGTTGAAGAAGGTATCGATCAGGTTGTTCATGCGCTCACCAGCCTCGGGCCGCCCCTCATCACCGGTGTTCGATGTTGGCGACGAACTCCTTGACCCGCGCGGGCGCGTCGGGTCCGAAGATGTGCGCCGGCGGCCCCTGGGCCACGATGTTCCCGCCTTCCATGAACACCACGCGGTCGGCCGCGCTGCGCGCGAAGCCCATTTCGTGGCTCACCACCATCATCGTCATGCCGGTGCCGCGCAGTGTGCGCAGCACGGCCAGCACGCTGCCCACCAGTTCGGGGTCCAGCGCCGAGGTCGGCTCGTCGAAGAGCACGATGGCCGGCTCCAGCGCCAGCGCGCGTGCGATCGCCACACGCTGCTGCTGGCCGCCCGACAGCTCGCCCGGCAGCGCCTGCCGCGGTCGCCCAGCCCCACCTGCTGCAGCGCCTGCGCCGCGCGCGCATGCGCCTGTTCGCGCGGCTTGCTTCAGCACGTGGATCAGCGCCAGCGCCACGTTGTCGCGCGCGTTCAGGTGCGGGTACAGGTTGAAGGACTGGAACACCATGCCGATGCGCCGGCGCATCGCGTTCACGTCGGTGCCGGGCGCGAGGATGTTGCGCCCTTCGAACCAGATCTCGCCGCCGGTGGCTTCTTCGAGCCGGTTGCAGCAGCGCAGCAACGTCGACTTGCCCGAGCCCGACGGGCCGATGATGAAGACCAGCTCGCCCGGAGCCACCTGCAGGTCGATGCCCTTCAGCACCTCGGTGCTGCCGAAGGCCTTGCGCAGGCCGCGCAGGTCGAGCAGCGGGCCGGTGGCCTGCACCGGCTACGCCGCCCGCACCGACCGTAACGCTCGCGCCGACGCGCCTGCGTTGCCCGCCTACTTGCACTTCGCTTCGTGCGCGGTGGCGTCGTAGCCCGGCATGCCGGGCACGCCATAACCGGCGAACACCGTCACCGCGGCAGCGCCCGGCGCCGGCTTGACGCCGAACCACTTCTCGGACAGGCGCGCGATGGTGCCGTTCTTCTTCAGGCATTCGATGGCTTCGTCGACGGCATTGCGCGTGGCGGCATCGTCCTTGCGAAACACCGCTGCCCAGACCAGACCCTGGTCGATGGTCAGCGACGTGACCTGCAGCTTGCCCGGGTTGCGCGTGGCGGCATACGCGGCCACCGTGTTGCCGCCCAGCGTGGCGTCGGCACGGCCCGACAGCACGGCCTGCACGGCGTCGGAGTTGGTCGGGTAGGCCTCGTACTTGAAGCCGTACTGCGCCGCGTTGTCGATCAGCCACTTGTCGTAGGCCGAGCCCTTGTTCGACGAGATGGTCTTGTCCTTCAGGTCGGCAAAAGTCTTCAGGTCGGGCTTGCCGGCGGGCACCAGGAACTGGTAGTAGGTGTTGAGGTAGCCCTCGGTGAACAGCAGGTTGGCGGCGCGCTCGGGCGTCACCGTCGTCGGCGCGCCGACGAAGTCCAGCGACTTGGCGTTCATCGCCGGAATCAGGCCCGAGAACTCGGCGGACACCACCTCGACCGGGCGGCCGAGCTGCTTGCCGATTTCCATCAGCAGGTCGATGTTGAAGCCTTCCACGCCGCCGCCCATCTTGGGCATGGCGTGCGGCGCGAAGGTGCCGTCGACGCCGGCCTTCAGCGGCTGTGCGTTGGCGCCGGCCGCGCAGGCCAGCAGCGCGGTGGTCAGGATGAATTTCAGGCTCGATCGAATCATGATGCCTCCTTTGGTGGTTGCCTCGTGGCGTTGATGATGCAAGCGGATGGACGGACGCAAAGCCCGTGCCAGCCGCTGTGCGTATTGGCGCTTGCGATGAGATTCAGCCGTTCTTTGGGGTCGTCTCCGCGCCCACCCGATCGATCAGGATGCGGTAGTGCTCGGGTCGGCGATGCGCGGCGTAGTTGAACATCGTGCGCTTCAGGTTCTGCGCCAGGTCGAGGTCGGCGTCGAAGCTGATCAATTCGTCGTCTTCGCTCACCGTCCTGGCCACGATCTCGCCCGAGGGCGCCACGATCAGCGAATGGCCGAACATGCGGAAGCCGTCCTCGAAGCCGCACTTGGCCGTCTGCACCAGCCAGGTGGCGTTCATGAAGGCCATGGCCTGCGCCATGATCAGGTGGTGATGCACGCGCAGCGCCGGCGGCTCGGGGTAGTGCAGGTTCTCGGTCGGTGTGTTGAAGCCCAGCGTCACCAGCTCGGCACCCTGCAGCGTCAGCGCACGGAAGGCCTCGGGCCAGCGGCGGTCGTTGCAGATCAGCATGCCCATCACCG
>CAVURQ010000016.1:0-120527 GCA_963743935.1 uncultured beta proteobacterium
TGCTGCACATGGAAGGCATCCGTCTGCGCACTGTGCTGGTGGACGACGACGTGGCCGTCAAGGATTCCCTCTACACCGCCGGCGGCCGCGGCGTCGGCGCCACCGCCATCCTGGAAAAGATCGCCGGGGGTGCGCCCGAGGCCGGCTACACGCTCGAGCCTCTGTCGGGGCTTTGCCGCGAAGGCTGCCGCCTAGGATCGTGTGCGTGAGGGTGTGCCCCAGGGCCCGCCCTTGCCGCCGCACACCGTTCGAGGAACCGCCATGTCCGACCTGTCATCGCCGCCGCTGACCCTGCTGCCCGTGGACGCCACGGCCGCAGGACCCGAAGAGAGCGCAGCCTTCGCCTGGCCGACGCCGGCCTTCGCCTGCTACCCGGCGCCGGCGCCGCTGACGGACGCGGAGCCCTGCCAGATCGAAGGCATGAACGGGCGCCTGATGACCGGTGTGCTGCTGTCGCTGGACCCGGCCGCCAGCCTGGCCAAGGTGCGCATTCCGCCCGCGCGCATCGAGATCCCACTGCGCTTCAACCAGTTTCGCCGCCTGACGCTGACGCGGCCGCTGGCGCCGCTGGACGATGCCGACGCATCGGCCAGCTTCATGGCGCAGCGCCCGGCCGTGGGTGTGAAGGTGCATCTGAAGGGCGCACCGGCCATCGACGCCTTGAGCATCGGTCATCTGGAGGATGCGAGCGGCATCTTCCTGTTCGCGCCGGTGGATGCGCGCGGCAACGTGCGGCGCTGCTTCGTGCCGCGTTCGGCCTACGAGTCGGTGGACATCGGCGAGCGCATCGGCGAGGTGCTGGTCGAGCAGCAGGCCGCCACGCCGGCGCAGGTGAACAGGCGCGGCAGGAGCAGCAGCAACTGCGCACGCAAAAGCTCGGCGACATCCTGGTGACGCGCAGATCGTCGGCCCGAGGAACTGGAGCAGGCGATCGAGCAGCAGGCGCGCATGCCGATGGTGCGCATCGGCGAGGCGCTGATCGCGCTCGGCTTCATCACGACGCGCAGCTCGAGCGGCACTGGCGCAGCAGCGCAACGACCGCAGCGTGCCGCTGGGCGAGCTGCTGGTGCGCCGCGGCCTTGTCTCGCGCGCCGACCTGCAGACCGCGCTGGCGCGCAAGATGGGCTACCCGCTGGTCGACGTGACGCAGTTCGCGGCCGAGACCGAGGCGCTGGCGCGGCTGCCCTATGCCGTGGCCAGCCGGCTGCCGGCGCTGCCGCTGCTGTTGCGCGGCGGGCGGCTGGTGGTGGCGGTGGAAGACCCGTCGCGCCCGGAAGTGCTCGACGACATCGAATTTGCCTCGCAGACCAAGGTGGTGCCGGTGCTGGCACGCGCCAGCCTCTTGACCGCGGCCATCGGCAAGGCCTACGAGCGCATCGGCGTGAGCGTCGGCCCCGGCGGTGCGGACGGCGGCGAGACGGTGGAGTACGACGCCGAGGAGGCAGGCAAGCTGCTGGCCACGCTGGAGCAGCAACAGTCCGGCGACAGCGGCGAGCGCGACGAGAACCCGATCGAACAGTCGGACAACTCGTTGGTGCGGCTCATCAACTCGATGATCTCGGAAGCCCAGTCGCAGGGCGTGTCGGACATCCACATCGAATGCCAGCCGGGCCGCGAGAAGGTGCGCATCCGCTTCCGCAAGGACGGCGCGCTGCGCCCGTACATGGAGCTGCCGCACACCTACCGCAGCGCCATGATCGCGCGCATCAAGATCATGTGCGACCTGGACATTTCCGAGCGACGCAAGCCGCAGGACGGCAAGATCAAGTTCGGCAAGTTCCAGGCCGGGCAGCGGCTGGAGCTGCGCGTGGCGACCATCCCCACCGCCAACGGGCTGGAGGATGCGGTGATGCGCCTGCTGGCCTCGGCCAAGCCGATCCCGCTCGACAACCTGGGCCTGTCGCCCAACAACCTGCGGGACGTCAAGGCGGCGGCGCAGCGCCCCTACGGCATGCTGCTGTGCGTGGGCCCCACCGGCTCGGGCAAGACGACGACGCTGCATTCGGCGCTGGGTTTCATCAACCAGCCCGACCGCAAGATCTGGACGGCCGAGGACCCGGTGGAAATCACCCAGGCCGGCATGCGCCAGGTGCAGGTCAACCCGAAGATCGACTGGACCTTTGCGAAGGCGCTGCGCGCCTTTCTGCGCGCCGATCCGGACGTCATCATGGTCGGCGAGATCCGCGACGGCGAGACCGCGAAGATGTCGGTCGAAGCCTCGCTCACCGGCCACCTGGTGATGAGCACGCTGCACACCAACAGCGCGGTGGAAACCGTGACGCGGCTGCTCGACATGGGCATGGACCCGTTCAACTTTGCGGATTCGCTGCTCGGCGTGCTCGCGCAGCGGCTGGTGCGCCGCCTGTGCAGCAAGTGCGTGCAGTCGCAGGACGCCACGCCCGAGCAGATCGACGAGCTGATGTCCGACTACATGCACGCCTTCGGCGAGAAGGCCGCGCGGCCCAACCCCGACGACGTGCTGGCCGGACTGGCGCAAGCGCTTCGGCCAGGACGGCAAGCTGAAGCACCACTTTGGCAAGGGCTGCGCGAACTGCGACGACACCGGCCTGCGCGGACGCGCCGGGCTGCACGAGCTGCTGGTGGTGTCGCGCACGATTCGCCAGATGATCCAGACCGGCGCACGCCCCGACGAATTGCTGTGCACGGCCCTGTCCGAAGGCCTGCGCACGCTGCGCCAGGACGGCATCGACAAGGTCTGGGCTGGGGCGACGACGATCGAGGAAGTGCGCGCGAGCAGCAATTCCTGAAGGGCGCCGCGCTCAACCGGCGCGCGGCACGATGACGCGCCTGACGACCGCCGGGATGGCCTGCGCGACCACACTCGCGGCCTGGGTGAAAGGCCGGTGCGGGCTGGTCGCCAGCACCACGTGCTGGCGCATCGAGCGCTCGGCCAGCGGCAGCGCGACAAGCTCGTCGCGATCGCACTCGTCGGCCACCGCGTGGCGCGGCAGCACGGTGGCGAGTGCATGCTCGCGCAGCAGCCGCTTGATGATCACCGACGAGCCGGCCTCGATACGCACCTGCAGGGTCAGCCCGGCGCGCGCAGCTTCCTCGTCGAGCAGGCGGCGCAGCGGATTGGGCGGCAGCGGCAGCACCAGCGGCAGGCGCGCCAGCAGCGCCAGCCGTGTCGATGTGGGCAGCGCCTGCGCCCCGGACAGCGCCGTGCGCAGCAGCTCGGCACGGCCGACCACGCACATCGGCGTGTCGAACAGCGCGCGGTAGCGGTGCGGACCGAGCGCGCGGTAGCGGTTGACCACGGCCAGGTCGACACGGCCGTCGGCCAGCGCCGCTTCCATCTCGCCGCTGTAGCCCTCGTGCACACGCAAGCGCAGGTGCGGATGGCGCGCCGCCAGCTCCGCGCACAAGGCGCTGGCCAGCGCACCGGCCAGTGAGGGCACCAGGCCGAGCGTGACCAAACCACTCGGCACGCCGGCACGCGCGCGCGTGGCCAAGGTCAGCGCCTCGGCGTCGCGCAGCAGCGACTGAATCCGCGGCAAGGTTTCGTCGCCCAGATTCGTCGGCGTCACGCCGCGTCCGGTGCGGTGGAACAGCGGGCCGCCCAGGCAACGTTCGATCTCGGCCAGGTGGCGGCTGGCCGCCGACTGCGCGATGCCCAGCGCCAAGGCCGCGCCGCTCAGGCTGCCGCTGCGGGACACCGCTGCGACGGTGCGCAGCGCGTGCAGGTTCAGTTCGTTCACTGGCAAGCCTCCGTGCTGCGAACAGCGTTTCGTTCGCCCTTGAGCGCGCCGGGCAAGATCATGCGACAAGCGGATAGCTGATATCCGTTATGAGCCTATCGCAGAGAGCCGCCACTGACTACAGTGCGGGTCCCTATCGCACTTGTTGCAGGAGCCTGATTGACCATGGCCGGACCGCTGACCGGGCTGCGTGTGCTCGACATCGCCACCATCATTGCCGGGCCCTCGGCAGCGGCACTGCTGGCGGATTACGGCGCCGAGGTGCTGAAGGTGGAACTGCCCGGTGCCGGTGATGGTGCGCGCGGCTTCCCGCCGCTGAAGGACGGCAAGGCGCTGTGGTGGAAGGTCACCAACCGCGGCAAGCGCTTCATCACGCTCGACTTGCGCAAGCCCGAGGGGGCGGCGCTGCTGCTGCGCATGCTGCCGCGCTTCGACGTGCTGATCGAGAACTTCCGACCGGGCACGCTCGACCGCTGGGGCCTGACCCGCGAGGCGCTGTGGGCGGCGCAGGCGCGGCTGGTGATCCTGCGCGTCACCGGCTTCGGCCAGACCGGCCCGTACCGCCATCGCCCCGGCTTCGCGCGCATGTTCGAAGCCATGGGTGGGCTGACCCATCTGACCGGCGAGGCGGACGGCGAGCCGATGCACAGCGGCTACCCGCTGGCCGACAACATCGGCGGCCTGTTCGGCGCGCTCGGTGTCATGGCCGCGCTGTGGCGCCGTGCGCGCGAGCCCGATGCACCGGGCGAGGAGATCGACCTGGCGCTGCTCGAATCGACGCTGAAGCTGCTGGAGTTCCTGCCCATCGAACACCAGCAGCTGGGCGTGGTGCGCCAGCGCTCGGGCAACGCCAACCAGTATTCGGCACCGGCCGCGGTCTACCGCAGCGCCGACGGCCACTGGCTGTCGCTGTCGGGCAGCACGAATGCGCTGTTCGCCGCCAACTGCCGCGCCATCGGCCGCGATGAGCTGGTGGCCGATGTGCGCTTTGCCAGCAACAGCTCGCGCGTGGCGCATGCGGTGGAGCTGAACCGCATCTTCGCCGACTGGTGCGCGGCGCGGCCGCTGCACGAGGTGTTGCAGGCCTTCGACGCGGCCGGCGGCACCATCGCGCCGGTCTACGACATCGAGCAGATCGAAGCCGACCCGCAGCTGCGCGCACGCGGTGCGATTTGCGACGTGCCCGACGCCGACTTCGGCACCGTGCGCATGGCCGGCGTGGTGCCGCGCTTTGCGCAGGACCCTTGCGCCATCCGCGTCAGCGGCGGCGCACTCGGGCAGGACACCGAGCGCTATTTTCGCGAAGAGCTCGGCCTGCCCATCGCCGAGTGGCAGCGGCTGCGTGCCGAGCACATCGTCTGACCGAGCGAAGCAGGAGCACGCGACATGCCCTTGAATGCAGCTTCCCATCCCCTGGTGAACCTGGTGCCGCAGGAGCAGGCGCTGGTGGCGCGGGTGCGCACGCTGGTGGCCGAACAGATCGGCCCGAACGCGGCGGCGGTGGCGCGCCAGGACGTCTTCGCCTGGGACACCTTCCATCTGCTGGCACGCGAGGGCGTGATCGCCAGCGCCTTCCCGCGCGACTACGGCGGCACCGATGCCAGCATGCTGGCGCGGGTGCGCATCATCGAAGAGCTGGCCAGCGCCTGCAGCACGGCGGCCTCGCTCGTCACCGGCACCGACCTGTCCAGCCGGCCGATCGTGGCCGGCGCGAGCGAGGCGCTGAAGCGCGAACTGCTGCCCGACCTGGCGGCAGGGCGCCGGCAGGCGGCCTTCGCGCTCACCGAAGCCGGCGCCGGCAGCGACGTGGCGCGCCTGGCCTGCCGCTTCACCGAGGCCGCCGATGGCAGCGTGCGCTTGTCCGGGCAGAAGAAGTTCATCACCCGCGCCGACACCGCGGACGTGTTCGTGGTCGTGGCGCGGCGTGAAGGGGGGCCCGAAGGCGCCAAGGGCCTGTCGGCCTTTGTCGTCGATGCCAAGGCGCCGGGGCTGAGCCTGTCGCCGCTGATCCCCAAGCTCGGCTGGTATGGCGTGCCCATCGCCATGGTGAACTTCGACGCCGTGCCCTGCCCGGCGGGCCAGCGCCTGGGCGAAGACGGGCGTGGCATGGCGCTGGCGCAGGACACCTTGCTGCGCGCGCGCATCGGCCATGCCGCGATTGCGCTGGGGCGCATGCGCGGCGCGCTGCAGATCGCCACCCAGTACGCCAGCCAGCGCCAGGTGTTCGGGCGCAACGTCAGCGAGCACCAGGGCATCCAGTGGATGGTGGCCGGCATGGCGGCCACGCTGGAAGCCGTGCGCTGCCTGGTCTACAGCACCGCGCTGCGCTACGACAGCGGCGATGCCGACGTGTCGGCACACGCCTCCATCGCCAAGATGAAGGCCACCGACGAATGCATGCGCCTGGTCATCGACTGCCAACAATTGCTGGGTGGCAACGGCTACCTGAAGGCCTATCCGATGGAGCGCTTCATGCGCGACGCCAAGATGAACCAGATCGGCGAAGGCACGAGCGAGGTGCACAAGAACCTGATCGGCCGCCATGTGCTGCAGCAGGCTGCCGGCCTGCCCACGCACCCCTGCCTCGATCTGGAGCCCGATCTGTGGGGCAGCGAATGAGGTTGCGCAACGCCCTGTGCGAGCGCCTGGGCATCCGCGTGCCCATCTTCGGCCTGGCGCACCGCATCGAGGTGGTGGCGGCGATCTCGCGCGCGGGCGGTCTGGGCGTGTACGCCGCGGCGCGCGATGGCCCGAGCGAGCTGGCACGACAAGCTGAAGGCGCTGCGCGCGCTGTGCCCGGATCATCCCGGTGGGCGTGGACCTGCTGCTGCCGACCTCGCTGCCCGAGCAGAACAGCGCCGAAGCCGTGGCCGCCGCCGTGCCGCAGGGACATCGCGATTTCATCGCGCGGCTGGCCGAGCGCTACCAGGTGCCGCCGGCCACGCGCGGCAACTTCTTCTCGCTGTACGTGCGCTCGCAGGCCCTGTTCGAGGAGCAGGTGGACGCGGCGGTGGCCAGCGGCGTGCAGGTGTTTGCCGCCGGCGTGGGCACGCCGCACAAGGTGCTGGCCCGTGCGCGGGCCGCCGGGCAACACGACGATCGCGCTGGTCGGCCACCCCCGACATGCGGCGAAGGCGCATCGCCGCCGGCGTGGACATCCTGGTGGCGCAGGGCTACGACGCCGGCGGCCACACCGGCAACATCGGCAGCTTCACGCTGGTGCCGCAGATCGTCGCCGTCGCTGGCGGCCGGCCGGTGATCGCGGCCGGCGGCATTGGCTGCGGCGCGCAGGTGGCGGCGTCGTTGGCACTGGGCGCGCAAGGCGCCTGGCTGGGCACCTTGTGGCTGGGCACGCGCGAACACGAACTGCCCGCCGCGCTGTCGTGCCAAGCTCATCGCCGCGGGCAGCGACGACACGGTGATCACGCGCGCGCACAGCGGCAAACCCTGTCGCGTCGTGCGCAGTGCCTTCAGCGATGCCTGGGACGAACCCGGCGCGCCCGAGCCGCTGCCGATGCCCTATCAGCAGGCGTTGACCGGCTCGCTGCTGGCCGCCGTCGAGGAACACGAGGTCGCGCCGCTGCTCTACGAAGCGGCCGGCCAGAGCGTGGCCTGGCTGAAGCAGGTACAACCGGTGCAGGCGGTGATGGACCGGCTGCTGCACGAGACGCGCCAGGCGCTTCAGGCCATGCGCCCGTACCTTGACGACGATGAAAACCCATAGCCCAAGAAGGAGACAACGATGATCAACCGACGCCAGTTCCAGACCCGCAGCCTGGCTTTGCTGGGTGCCAGCGCCGCGCCGTGGGCGGCCCATGCCGCGATGCGCCCGCCGGGGCCCGGCGGCTTCCCCGCGCAGACCATCAAGGTCATCGTGCCCTACCCGGCCGGCGGCATCGTCGACGTGGTCACGCGCGCCGCGGTCGACCCGCTGTCGGCCGAGCTGCCGCACCGCATCATCGTCGAGAACCGCGTCGGCGCCGACGGCCGCATCGGCCTCACCGCGGTGGCGCAGGCGCCCGCCGACGGCTACACGCTGCTCGCGGCCACGCCCATCGTCTCGGTGGGCGAACACCTGATGGCCGACATGGCCGGGCCGCTCGCGCGACTTTGCCGGCATCTGCGTGATCGCGGCGCCGCCTTCGGTGTTCGTGGTGTGGAGCGGGCTGCCGGCCAAGAACCTGAAGGAGCTGATCGCGCTGGCCGCGTCCAAGCCCGGCGAGCTGAACGTGGCCAACCCGGGCTCGGGCAGTTCGATCCACCTGGGGCAGGAACTGCTTTTCGAGCGCACCGGCATCAAGATGACCAACGTCAACTACAAGGGCCAGCCACAGTCGCTGATCGACATGGCCGAGGGGCGCATCCACTTCGGGCTGATCTCGCAGAGCCTGGCGCTGCCGTTGATCCAGACCGGCAAGCTGCGCCCGCTGGCGGTGAACGCCGCCAAGCGCACACGCTCGCTGCCCGAGGTGCCCACCATCTCAGAGGCCGGTTTTCCCGAGGCGCTGGTGCAGTCGTGGTACGGCATCGCCGCACCGGCCAAGACGCCGGTGCCGATCCGCAACTACCTGGTCGAGCAGTTCATGCAGACCTTGGCACAGCCCGACACGCGCGCCAAGCTCGAGGCCATCGATGCCGAGATCCTGGCGCTGGACGGTGCCGCCTTCGACGCGCTGATCGCCAGTGAATACCTGCGCTGGGGCGAGCTGATCAAGCGGCGCGGTATCAAGATGGCGTGAGGCCGGGCACGGGCCGCAAGGCGCCCGCTGCCGCGGGCAGCGCCGAGCCTTCTTTCTTCTGCACCAGCGCCACGCCGTTCTTCACCGCAACGATCTCGGCGGCGATGGCGACGGCGATCTCGGCCGGCGTCTTGCCGCCCAGGTCCAGCCCCACCGGGCCGTGCAGCCGGCCGATCTCGGCCGGCGACAGATCGAACAGCGCCAGCCGCTGCTTGCGCGTCGCGGTGTTGTTGCGCGAGCCGAGCGCGCCAATGTAGAAGGCCGGCGACTTCAGCGCTTCCAGCAGCACCATGTCGTCGAGCTTGGGGTCGTGCGTCAGCGCCACCACCGCGCTGTGCGGATCGAGCTGCAGCTGCAGCACCAGGTCGTCGGGCATTTCCTTGCTGAAGCTGCTGCCGGGTACGTCCCAGCTGAGGTGGTATTCCTCGCGCGGGTCGCAGCAGATGACCTCGAAATCCAATGCCAGCGCCATCTGCGCCAGCACGCGCGAGAGCTGCCCGGCACCGACGATCAGCAAGCGCCAGCGCGGGCCGAAGAGCGCGCGCAGACGTTGCCCGTCGAAGCTGAAGGCCTCGCCACGCGAGGCAGACTCGATCGCCACCTCCCCACTGTCGAGTTGCAGCGTGCGTGCCACCAGTTCGTGCCGCGCGGTGCGCGCCAGCACCTCGTCGATCCAGGCGGTGGAGCGCAGCGGCTCCTGCACCAGGCGCAGGTTGCCGCCGCAGGGCAGGCCGAAGCGTGCTGCCTCTTCCTTGCTGACGCCATAGGTGACGAGCGACGGCTTGTCGACGCGCTCACCGTGGCGCACACGCTCGATCAGGTCGTCCTCGACACAGCCGCCCGACACCGAGCCGACCACCAGCCCGTCACCGCGCAGGCACAGCAGCGCGCCTGGCGGACGCGGCGCACTGCCCCAGGTTTCGATGACGGTGACGAGCCACACCTTGTGACCCTGCGCAAACCAGTCGCGCGCCTGGCTCAGCACCTGCAGATCGAGACTGTCCATGATCTAAGCTCCCTTCAAACGCGTCGGCTCGGGCGATCGTTTCGGACCGCCTTCAGTCCCGCTTCAACTGCAGTTCGGCATTGCCGCGCCGGCCGACCACCGCGCCCTTGTCATCCAGCTGCAGCTTCACCGTGGCATTCTTGCAGTCGAAGATGATGTCGGAAAACTTGAGCGTCATGTCCAGACTGTTGGGCGTGGCGCTGTCGTGCTGGATCGGCACTTCGCGCCCGAAGCAGGGGTTGGAGCGCCGTCGCGTCGAGGTCTGCCAGGTGCCACCGGTCTCGGTGATCACCATCACCGCTTCATAGGTCTGCTTCTCGGTCTGCCATTCCACGTTCCACTTGCCGACAAAGGGCTTGGCGGCTTGTGCCATGCACAGGGACGTGGTCATCGCCAACGTGGCGAGCAGGAGAAGGCGTCGAATCACGGCAGGTCCTTTGGAGCAGTTGTCAGTGTCGCACTACCTGAACAGCACGTAGAGGATCGCCAGCACCACGACCGCGCCGACCACCCACCAGATCGTCTTGCCGCCGCCCGCCGCGGGCACCGGCTCGGGCGCTGGCGCGCCTACCGTGGCCGCCTGCAGGTGGCCTTCGAAGGCCTTGAAGAAGTCTTCCGAGATCTTGCCGGCCGCCGCGTCGATCAGGCGCGAGCCCACCTGCGCCAGCTTGCCGCCGACCTGGGCACGGGCGTTGTACTTCAGCCGGGTCTGCGCACCTTCGGGCGTCAGCGCCACATCGGCCGAACCCTTGCCAAAACCGGCCACGCCGCCCTGGCCATCGAAGTTGATGGTGTAGCTGTTGGGCGCCATCACGTTGGTCAGCTTGAGGTTGCCCTTGAAGCGCGCGCCGACCGGACCGATCTTCACCGCCACCAGCGCGGTGAAGCCGTCGTCGCCGCTGCGCTCCAGCGATTCGCATCCGGCGATGCAGGCCTTGAGCACCTCGGGGTCGTTGAGCGCCGCCCAGGTTTTTTCAACCGTCGCCGGGATGAGTCGTTCGCCTTGCAGTTCCATGTGTTTAGCCCAGGTAGGAAGACAGTGGTTTGGCCGGCGCCCGCAGCGCCGCGCCCAGATCGGCCAGACTGGCCAGGTTGTGAACGGGCAGGAAGCGGTCGACATGCGGCAGCAGCGCACGCACACCCGAGGCCTTGGCCTGGAAGCCCTCGTAGCGCAGCAAGGGGTTCAGCCACACGAGCTGGTGCGCCATGCGATGAAGTTGTGATGCGGCAGCGGACAAGTCACCCTGATCGTCGCGGTCCAGGCCATCGGTGATCAACAGCACGGCGGCGTTCGCGCCCAGCAAGCGCCGCGCCCAGAGCTGGTTGAACTCGTGCAGCGATGACGCGATGCGCGTGCCGCCTTTCCAGTCCTGCACCTGTTCGTCGGCCAGCCGCATCGCGGCATCGGGGTCGCGTTCCTTCAGGCAGCGCGTGATGTTGGTCAGCCGCGTGCCGAAGGTCAGCGTGTGCACCTTCAAGGCGCGACGCGTCAGGCCATGCACGTAGTGCAGCAGCAGGCGTGCGTAACGCTCCATCGAACCCGAGATGTCGAGCAGCACGACGATCTGCGGCGTTTCTTCGCGCGGCCGCGTGTAGGCCGGCTGCAAGGTGTGCGGCTGGCGCGTCATGCGCTGCATCGTCGCGCGCAGGTCGAGCCGGCTGCCGGGGCTGGCACGCGTGGCGGCTTCATGGCGGCGGCGGCGCACCGGCTGCACCGGCAAGGGCACTTCCTCGGCCAGCTTCTTCGCCATCTCGTACTCGGCCGTGCTCATGGTGTCGAAGTCGGCGCGTTGCAGCCGCTCGCGGTCGGAAAAGGTGAACTGGGTGTCGAACTTCAACTCTTCCTTGGCCGTCTGGTTGGCCGGGTTCGGCGCCTCGGGCGCTCGCGGTGCCGCCAGCGCTTCGGCCAGGCGGTTGTCGCGCTTGGGCAGCATCTTGTCGCCGCGCCCGCTGATCTTCGGCAGCAGCAGGTACATCATCTGTTCCAGCAGCTTGGGGTCGCGCCAGAAGGTGTCGAAGGCAGCGTCGAACAACAGTTGCTGTTCATGCCGTTCCAGCATGACCGCGCTGAGCGCCGCATGCACGTCCTCGCGCCGCTCCAGCCCCACCAGCTCGACGGCCGCCAGCGCGGCCAGCACGCGGTCCGGGCCGATGGCCATGCCGGCGTTGCGCAGCACGCGCGCGAAGTGGACGATGTTGTCGGCGATCACGCTGTTGTCACTGCGAGGTCATCGCAAGCTCAATCGATCAGTGCCTTGGCGCGCAGTTCGTTCAGCAGCTTGGCCGTGTCGCCGTTCTGCATGCGCACGATGTCGTCCTGGTGTTTCAGCAGCACGCCCAAGGTGTCCTGCACGCTGGCCGGGTCGAGCTGCAGCGTGTTCAGCGCCATCAGTGCATTCATCCAGTCGATGCTTTCGGCCACGCCCGGCGACTTGAACAGATCGAGCGAGCGCATGCGCTGCACGAACTCCACCACCTGCAGATACAGCCGGTCGGAGGCGCCCGGCGCCTTCAGGCGCACGATGTCGAGCTCACGCTCCAGGCTGGGGAAACCGACCCAGTGGTACAGGCAGCGGCGCTTCAGCGCGTCGTGGATTTCGCGCGTGCGGTTGCTGGTGATCAGCGTGATCGGCGGCGCCACTGCGCGCACCGTGCCGAACTCGGGAATGGTCAGCTGGTTTTCGGCCAGCACTTCGAGCAGGAAGGCGTCGAAGGGTTCGTCGGCGCGGTCCAGTTCGTCGATCAGCAGCACCGGAGAGCGCTCCTGCGTCAAGGCCTGCAGCAGCGGGCGCTCGATCAGCATCTGGCGCGAGTACAGGTTCTTCGTCAACTGCTCGCGGTCGGTGTCGTGCACCGCTTCGGCCAGGCGGATCTCGATCATCTGCCGCGCCACGTTCCATTCGTAGGCGGTCTGCGACACGTCCAGGCCTTCGTAGCACTGCACACGCAGCAGCGCGGTGTTCAGGCACCGCGCCAGCGTCTTGCCGAGTTCGGTCTTGCCGACACCCGGTGCGCCTTCGAGGAACAGCGGGCGCTTGAGCTTCAGGCTGAGGAACAGCGCGGTGCCGAGTTGCCGGTCGCAGACATAGTTTTCGGTGGCCAGCAGGTCGATGACCGCGTCCACGGAGCTTGGCAAGGTCGAACTCATATCGGGCATCACTCAAAGGGGTTCAGGCGATTGTCGCGCCACATCGGCATCGGCGTCGCCGGTGTCGCCATCGCGGTGCGGCCAAACAAAAGCGGGCGAATGCTCGCGCATTCGCCCGCTGCGGCCGGCGCCAGGCTGGCGCTCAGCGTGCCAGCGCCGCCGCCACCGCGCGCGAGGCCATCACGCTGATCATCGCCGCGCGATAGGCCGCCGAACCGTGAAGGTCGGCGTTGATGTCGGCTGCCGGCACGACCACCGCCTTCGCGGCGGCCGCCGTGAAGCTTTGTGTCAGCGCCGCTTCGATCGCCGTGGCGCGGAACACGCTGCTCTTGCAACCGGTCACCGCCACGCGCACACCGTCCTTGCCCTGGCTGACGAACACTCCCACCAGCGCAAAGCGCGAAGCCGGTTGTTTGTACTTGATGTACGCCGCCTTCTGCGGGATCGGGAAGCTCACCGACACCACCAGTTCGCCGGGCTGCAGCGCGGTTTCATACAGGCCGGTGAAGAAGTCGCCCGCCGCGATGCTGCGCTTGTCGGTCTGCACCGTGGCACCCAGGCCCACCAGCGCGGCCGGGTAACACGCGGCCGGGTCGGCGTTGGCGATCGAGCCGCCGAGGGTGCCCATGTTGCGCACCATCTGATCGCCGATGCCGCCGGCCAGTTCGGCGAGTGCGGGAATGGCCTTCTGCACCTCGGCCGAGCGCGCCACGGTGGCGTGCGTGGTCATGGCGCCGATGGTCACGCTGTTGGCATCGACCTTGATGCCTTTCAGGTCGGCCACGGCGCCCAGGTCCACCAGCCGTTCGCTGTTGGACAGGCGCAGCTTCATCGCCTGGATGAGGCTCTGGCCGCCGGCCAGATAGCGTGCATCGCCCTTGGCAGGGCACCGGCCGCCGCAGCGCGATCGGCGGGGCGTTGATAGTCGAAGTTGTACATCTGTGTCTCCTTGATCGATGGGCGTTCAGGCGGGCATGCCGTTGGCGGCGCGCCAGACACGCTCCACCGTGGCCGGCATGGCGATGTCCCTGACCCCGAGCGCATCGGTCAGCGCGTTGATGAAGGCCGGCGGGGAGCCGATGGCGCCGGCCTCGCCGCAACCCTTCACGCCCAGCGGGTTGTGGGTGCAAGGCGTGGTCGTATGGTCGAGCTGGAAGCTGGGCAGATCGTCGGCACGCGGCATGGTGTAGTCCATGTAGGTGCCGGTGAGCAGCTGGCCGGAGGCGTTGTCGTAGACGCAGCCTTCCATCATCGCCTGACCCAGGCCCTGCGCGATGCCGCCATGCACCTGGCCGGCGACGATCATCGGGTTGACGATGTTGCCGAAGTCGTCGACCGCGGTGAACTTCTCCACCGTGGTCTTGCCGGTTTCGGGGTCGACCTCGACCTCGCACACATAGCTGCCCGACGGGTAGGTGAAGTTGGTCGGGTCGTAGAAGGCGTTTTCGTTCAGCCCCGGCTCCAGCTTGTCGAGCGGGAAGTTGTGCGGCACATAGGCCGTCAGCGACACGCTGCCCCACGGGATCTTCTTGTCGGTGCCCTTGACCTTGAATTCGCCGTTCTCGAACTCGATGTCCGTGTCGGCGGCTTCGAGCAGGTGCGCGGCGATCTTCTTGCCCTTGGCGATGACCTTGTCCACCGCCATGACGATGGCCGTGCCGCCCACCGCCAGCGACCGGCTGCCGTAGGTGCCCATGCCGAAGGGCACGCGCCCGGTGTCGCCATGCACGATCTCGACGTTTTCGACCGGGATGCCCAGCTTGGCCGCGACCACCTGCGCAAAGGTGGTTTCATGGCCCTGGCCGTGGCTGTGCGAGCCGGTGAACACCGTCACCGTGCCGGTGGGGTGCACACGCACCTCGCCGGCCTCGAACAGACCGGCACGCGCGCCCAGTGCGCCGGCGATGTTGCTGGGGGCAATGCCGCAGGCTTCGATGTAGCAGCTGTAGCCCAGGCCGCGCTTCCTGCCCTTGGCAGCCGACGCCGCCTTGCGCGCCGGGTAGCCGGCCACGTCGGCCAGCGCGATGGCCTTGGCCAGGTGCGCCTCGTAGTTGCCGGTGTCGTAGGTCAGGCCGACCGGCGTGGCGTAGGGGAAGGTGGTGATGAAGTTCTGCCGGCGGATGGCGGCCGGGTCCATCTTCATCTCGCGCGCCGCGGTTTCGACGATGCGCTCGACCAGATAGGTGGCTTCGGGCCGGCCGGCGCCGCGGTAGGCGTCCACCGGCGCGGTGTTGGTGAACACCGCCTTGACCTCGGCATAGATGGCCGGTGTCTTGTACTGGCCCGCCAGCAGCGTGGCGTACAGGATCGTCGGCACCGCCGACGCAAAGGTCGACAGGTAGGCGCCCATGTTGGCCACGGTGCTGACCTTCAGCGCCAGGAAGTTGCCCTGCGCGTCCATCGCCAGCTCGGCCGTGCTGGCATGGTCGCGGCCATGCGCATCGGTGAGGAAGGATTCGCTGCGCTCGGCGGTCCACTTGATCGGCCGGCCGACATGCTTGCTGGCCCAGACCAGCGCCACGTCTTCGGGGTACAGGAAGATCTTCGAGCCGAAGCCGCCGCCGACGTCGGGCGCGATGACACGCACCTTCGATTCCGGCAGGCCGAGCACGAAGGCGCACATCAGCAGCCGCTCGACGTGCGGGTTCTGGTTGGCCACGTACAGCGTGTAGCTCTGGTCGTGCTTGGTGTACTGCGCATTCGCCGCACGCGGCTCCATCGCGTTGGGGATCAGCCGGTTGTTGGCAAAGCTGAGCTTGGTGATGTGCGCCGCCTTGGCGAAGGCCGCGTCCACCGCCGCCTTGTCGCCGTGGCCCCAGTCGTAGCAGACGTTGTTGGGCACGTCGTCGTGCACCGCCGAACCGGCGGACTCGACCTGGGTGATGTCCATCACCGGCTTGAGTTCTTCGTAGTCGACCTCGATCAGCTCGGCCGCGTCCCTGGCCTGCAGGTAGGTTTCGGCCACCACCAGCGCCACCTGGTCACCGACATGGCGCACCTTGCCTTGCGCCAGCACCGGATGCGCCGGCTCCTTCATCGGCGTGCCGTCCTTGTTGTTGATGAGCCAGCCACAAGGCAGGCCACCGACCTTGGCATCGGCCAGGTCGGCACCGGTGAAGATGTTCAGCACGCCCGGCGCGGCCTTGGCGGCGTCGAGCTTGATCGACTTGATGCGCGCGTGTGCGTAGGGCGAGCGCAGGAACACGCCGTAGGTCTGCCCTTGCAGGACCACGTCGTCGGTGTACTGGCCGGCACCGGTGAGGAAACGCTGGTCTTCGCGACGCAGCAGCGGCTTGCCGATGGGTGAATTGGACATGTCAGTCATGGGTATTCTCCTTGGCGCGCTCAGGCGGCGGTGGGCTGCTTGCCCGACTGACAGAACTGCACGGCCTTCACGATGTTGTGATAGCCGGTACAGCGGCAGATGTTGCCTTCCAGGCCAGCGCGGATCTCCGCTTCGCTGGCCTTCGGGTTGTCGGCCAGCAGCTGCACCGACGACATCACCATGCCGGGCGTACAGAAGCCGCATTGCAGGCCATGGCATTCACGGAAGGCGGCCTGCATCGGGTGCATTTCGCCGTTCGTGCCCAGGCCCTCGATGGTGGTGATGCTGGCGCCCTGCGCCTGCGCCGCCAGCATCGAGCACGACTTCACCGCGCGGCCGTTCATGTGCACCGTGCAGGCGCCGCATTGCGCGGTGTCGCAGCCGACATGGGTGCCGGTGAGATGCAGCTGCTCACGTATCAGCTGCACCAGCAGCGTTCTCGGGTCCACGCTGGCCGAGACGGCCTTGCCGTTGACCGTCAGGGAAATGGAAATGCTCACGTTGCTCTCCTCCAGGGGGTTCTGTGCCGTGCGCGTGGTTCGCGCTGCAACAGCAAGCATTGTTAGAGGGCGGCGCGGTTGCACAAGACGGGCCTAACCCTAACCCTGAGCGTGTGCCCAGAACGGGCCAGCCGGGTCGGCTTCGCCAAGCGCCGCCTGGCGAGCCAGTGTGGCGCTACATTCAGGCGGCGGGGCGGTCTGTCAAAGCGCGCAGCTGCGAAAGCCGCAGAACATCTCGTCACGCCAGGGCGCGGCAAAGCGCCGCGCGCGCGGGTGCTTGCAGCGCGTGCGTGTCATCCACGACGCGCCGCGCAAGACGCCGAGCTTGCCGGGTTGTGGCAGCGCGGAAAATCCCGGCAGCGGGCCGTCGTGGCCGGGCCAGGCGCGGGCGCTGCCACCGGTCCACTCGAAGACATCGCCGAAGACGAAGCCGCGCGATGCCCCGGTCAACGCCGCCAGCTCCCATTCCGGCTCGGTCGCCAGGCGGCGCCCGGCCCAGTGGCACCAGGCCTGCGCCTCGTGGCGGCTGACATGCACCGCCGCCTGCGCCGCGCCGATGCGCTGCATCTGCCCTGCGCGCTGCACCAGCACGCCCTGGCGCATCTGCTCGACGTATCGCGGTACGCGGCGGCCCTCGGCCTGGACCCAGGCCCAGCCTTCGGCCGACCACCAGCGTGCCTCGTCATAACCGCCGTCGGCCACGAACTCGGCATAACGCGCCCAGCTCATGGCCTGCGCGTCGATCTCGAACTCAAGCAATTCCACTTCATGCGCCCAGCGCTCGTTCGCCGGCACGAACCCGCCGCGGGCCGAGCCGAGCATGAAGCGCTGCGCGCCGAACCACAGCGGCTCGCGCGCCGCACGCGCCGGGCGCGGACCCCATGGCGACTCGGCCGCGGCGGTGGGCAACTGCAGCGCCTGCGCGGCCACGGCCAGCGCTTCGCCGACGATGTCTTCATGGCGCAGCGCCAGCCGGTACACATAGAGCGCAGCATCGTTGTCGTCCGCCGCAGACAGCAGCTCCAGCGTGGTGTCCAGCGTTTCGGCCAGGTAGTGGCGCAGTGCGGCGGCGTCGGGCAGTGTCAGGCGCCAGCGCTGCACGCGGTCGTGGCAGCTCGGGTCGAAGGCCTCGTCGGCGCGGCTGTCGATCGAGGCCAGTCGCGGCGACCGCGTGGCGTCGCACGCCTCGCCACGCTGGCGCTGCACGTTGCGCGAGATCCAGTACTCCTGGAACCATGCCGCATGGCCGACCAGCCACAGCGGCGGATCGACATCGGCGCTTTGCGCCAGCGCGCCCAGGTGCGGCTCGAAGGCCGCCAACCAGCGCAGCGTATGGTTGCGCGCGTCGATCAGGGCCAGCGACATCAGGTCGGCGCCGGCCTGGCGCATACGCACGGGGTCGTGGATCGCCGTGGCGGTCTGCAGCATCGGCGCTACGGCGCGACTTAAGCGCGCTCGATCGCGCATAGGCCGAATGGTTGTGGCAGCGCACACATGCCTTCGGCATATGGGCCGCCGCCGCAACCTTCCGGAGCGTGCTGCGCACGCCCGCCGCTTCGCGGCGCCTATGCGCGCTCGATGCACGCATAGGCCGAATGGTTGTGAATCGACTCGAAGTTCTCGACCTCGACGCGGTAGCGGCCGATGCGCGCATCGCGGTTCAGCGCCAGCGCCACGTCGCGCACCAGATCCTCGACGAACTTGGGATTCTCGTAGGCGCGTTCGGTGACCCACTTCTCGTCGACGCGCTTGAGCATGGGCCACAACTCGCTGGACGCGTTGTCCTCGGCAAAGCGCACCAGCTCATGCCATTCGATCGGCTGCAGCATCTCCACGCGGATCGTCACCAGCGAGCGCTGGTTGTGCGCGCCGTAGTCGGAGATTTCCTTCGAGCACGGGCACAGGCTCTTCACCGGCACGCCGACCTCGGCCCAGACCGACGTGACGCCGGAGCGCGTTTCAGCGATCCAGCGGCCCTGGTAGTCGAGCAGGCTGGACAGCCCCGAGACCGGGGCGCGCTTGCGCAGGAAGAACTCGAAGCGCGCCTCGATGCGGCCTTCATCCGCACCGAGCTTGTCGAGCATCTGCGCGTGCCGCAGGCGCAACGTGGCCGCGTCCAGCGCCACGTCCAGTGCGTCCAGCCAGGCGACGAATCGGGACATGTGCGTGCCCTTCTTCTCCGCCGGCAAGGCCACGTCCAGGTCCCAGCGCGCGGCCGTGGATTGCACCGCGCCGGCCACCTTCAGCTGCAATGGATAACGCAGATCCTTCACGCCCACGCGCTGGATCGGCAAGTGGCGCTCGTCGCGCGCACTCTGCGTGTCGGGAATGTGCAAGGCGTCGGTCAGGTTGGTCATGGCGTCCGAGGGGCTGCGGCGTCAGGCCGCTGCGGCAGCATGGCATCGATGCGGGTTGTACGCTGCGGTTTTAATCTGCAAGAGGGACAAGGGCGTGTCGCCCACGCGTCAAGGATCGGGTCAAAGGTTGGCCGCCGGTCGCACCACCGTCAGGCGGCTGCCGAAGCGCTTCAGCACCGATTGTTCGATGCCCTTCGCGTCCAGGCCGCACATCGCCAGCAGCTTGCTCGGATCGCCGTGTTCGACAAACTCGTCGGGCAGGCCCAACTGCAGCATCGGCAAGGCCAGGCCATGGGCGGCCAGGCATTCGCCCACCGCACTGCCGGCGCCGCCCATGACGCAGCCCTCTTCGACGGTGACGATGGCGTCGTGCGAACGCGCCATCTGCAGCACCATGTCCACATCCAGCGGCTTGACGAAGCGCATGTTGACGACCGACGCGTCCAGCGCCTCGGCGGCCTGCAGCGCAGGGTACAGCAGCGTGCCGAAGGCCAGGATGGCGATGCGCGGCCCGCCCACGGCACTGGCCTTGCCGGTGTTGCGGCGCAATTCGGCCTTGCCCCAGGGCATGTCGGCCAGGTCGGTGCCGATGGCCACGCCGGCACCACTGCCGCGCGGGTAACGCACGGCCACCGGGTGGTCCTGGCGGAAGGCACTGGTCAGCGCCTGACGACATTCGTTTTCGTCGGCCGGCGTGAGCAGGCTCATGTTCGGCACGCAGCGGATGTAGGCGATGTCGTAGGCGCCGCAGTGCGTGGCGCCGTCGGCACCGACGATGCCGGCGCGGTCCAGCGCAAACACCACCGGCAGCTTCTGGATGGCCACGTCGTGGATCATCTGGTCGTAGGCGCGCTGCAGGAAGGTGCTGTAGATCGCCACCACCGGCTTCAAGCCCTCGCAGGCCAGGCCGGCGGCGAAGGTCACCGCATGCTGTTCGGCGATGCCGACGTCGTAGTAACGCGTCGGAAACCGCGTCTGGAACTCGACCATGCCCGAGCCCTCGCGCATGGCCGGGGTGATGCCGATCAGCCGCTCGTCGGCCGCGGCCATGTCGCACAGCCATTGGCCGAAGACCTGCGTGAAGGTCGGCTTGCCGCCCGGCGCCGTCTTGGCAAAACCCTGCAGTGGGTCGAACTTGCCCGATGCGGCGTGGTACTTCACCGGGTCGGCCTCGGCCAGCTTGTAGCCCTGGCCCTTGCGCGTGACGATGTGCAGGAACTGCGGGCCACGCGCGGAGCGCATGTTCTCCAGCGTCGGGATCAGCGCGTCCAGGTCGTGGCCGTCGATCGGGCCGACATAGTTGAAGCCGAACTCCTCGAAGATGGTGCCGGGCACGACCATGCCCTTGGCGTGTTCCTCGAAGCGCCGCGCGAACTCGTACAGCGGCGTGTTCTTCAGCACGCTCTTCGCGCCCTCGCGCGCCGAGGTGTAGAAGTTGCCGCTCATCAGCCGCGCCAGGTGCTTGTTCAGCGCACCCACCGGCGGGCTGATCGACATGTCGTTGTCGTTCAGCACCACCAGCATGTCGGCCAGCACGCCGGCATGTGCGACGCCGGCGTTGTTCAGTGCCTCGAAGGCCATGCCGGCGCTCATCGCGCCGTCGCCGATGACGGCCACGGTGCGCCGATCCTCGCCCTTCAGCTTGGCGGCCAGCGCCATGCCCAGCGCGGCCGAGATCGAGGTCGACGAGTGCCCCGTGCCGAAGGTGTCGTACTCACTTTCGTCGCGGCGCGGAAAGCCGCTCACGCCGCCCAGCTGGCGCAGGCTGTGCATGCGATCGCGTCGCCCGGTCAGCACCTTGTGCGGGTAGGTCTGGTGGCCCACGTCCCAGACCAGCCGGTCATAGGGTGTGTTGAAGACGTGGTGCAGCGCCACCGTCAATTCCACGGTACCTAGGTTGCTGCCCAGGTGGCCGCCGGTTTCGCTCACGCTCTTGAGCACGAAGTCGCGCAACTCCACCGCCAGCGTCTTGAGTTCGGCGCGCGAGAAGCGGCGCAGGTCAGACGGGCTTTGGACGGATTCGAGCAGGGTTGTAGTTTTCATTTCGGTGCTCCATCGCGCTTCGAGGCGGAGCCCGCAACGCAGGCCATCCAGGCGACCGCGCAGACGCCGTGGAACCGCTTTGCCGGGCCACTGGTGGCGCCCCCTTGAGGGGGCTGAGCAGCGAAGCGCCACAGCCCGCGGACTGGGCTCGCCTGCGAGGGCCGGCCGGCATGCGCGGCGCGGGCCGAAGGCGCTCGGGGGGTCAATCAGCTTTCACGTTCAACCACCATGTCGGCCAGCATCGACAAGGTCGTCGCATGGGGCAGTCCGCTGTCGCGCAGCGCTGCCTGCGCCTTGTCGCGCAGGGCGGCCGCCTGGCGCCGTGCGGCGTCCAGGCCGAGCACCGAGACATAGGTCGGCTTGTTGTTGTCCATATCCTTGCCTGCGGTCTTGCCCAGCGTCTGCGACTCCTGCGTCACATCGAGGATGTCGTCCACCACCTGGAAGGCCAGGCCGATGGCCGCGCCGTAGTCGGACAGCGCGGCCACGGCCTGCGCATCGACGCGCCCGCAGGCCGCGCCCATCAGCACGCTGGCCTGCAGCAGCGCACCGGTCTTGCGCCGGTGCATGTCGCGCAGCGAGCGCTCGTCCAGCGGCTTGCCGATGCTGGCCAGATCGATGGCCTGCCCGCCGGCCATGCCCACGTGTCCGGCCGATCGTGCCAGCAGCGCGCACAACCTCGCCTGCAGCACCGGATCGACGCCGGTGTCGGGCGTCAACACCTCGAAGGCCAGGGCCTGCATGGCGTCGCCGGCCAGCATGGCCTGGGCCTGGCCGTAGCGCACATGCACGGTGGGCTTGCCACGGCGCAGCACGTCGTTGTCCATGCACGGCATGTCGTCGTGGATCAGCGAATAGGCGTGGATCAGTTCGACCGACACCGCCGCGCGCAGTGCGGCCTCGCGGTGGCCCTGCACCGCCTGGCAGGCCGCCAGCACGAGCAGCGGGCGCAGGCGTTTGCCACCGTCGAGCACGCCGTAACGCATGGCCTCGCCCAGGCCGGCCGGCGCGTCCAGCGGCACCCAGGCGTCGAGCGCGGACTCGACGGCGCGCAACTCGCGCTGCATCCAGAGCTCGAAGCCGGCGGCGTCGGGCACGGCAAGCGCGGCGTCGAGGCCGCTCGCATGCACGGCGCTCATGCAGAAACCCAGGACTTCAGTTGCCCGTCCTCGAGCAGCTTGACCTGGTCCTCCACCGCCTGCAGCCGTGTGCGGCACACCTGCAGCAACTCGGCACCGCGCCGGTAGCTGACGAGCAGTTGATCGAGCGGCAATTGGGAGCCCTCCATGGCCTGCACCAGCGATTCGAGTTCGGCCAGGGCCTGCTCGTAGGTGATGGCTTCGGGTGCGGCGGCGGGACTGCGGGGCATCGTGGCTGGCAATAGTCGATCGATGATTTTAGTCGCTGGCGCCTGGCCGCCCGCACCCGGGTCTGCGGCATGTGCACCAAAGCGCGTAGGGGCGTGGACGCTGGGTAGAATCGCCCCCTCGCCTGCAGCCCAGCGCCTGCAGGCGCTTTCCAACCCATCCGCGGGGCCACCGGGTGGGGGTTGACATCCCAATTATGGAGATCCTGCCGGATCATGTCTGACCTGAGCATTCGTCTCAAAGCTCTCGAGCAAGCACAAACGCAACTACCCGCCCACCAGTACTTCGACGAAACGGTTTTCGCCGAAGAGCAAAAGCGCATCTTCCAGCCGGGCCCGCACTATGTGGGCCATGAACTGTGGGTGCCCGAGCGGGGTGACTTCCATGCGCTGCCGCAGGAAGGCGACGGGCGCGTGCTGGTACATGGCGAGCAAGGCCCGCAACTGCTGTCCAACGTCTGCCGCCATCGCCAGGCGCTGATGCTGCGCGGGCGCGGGCAAACGCGCGAGCACATCGTCTGCCCGATCCACCGCTGGACCTACGATTTGCAGGGCCAGCTGGTCGGCGCGCCGCACTTTGCCACCGACCCGTGCCTGAACCTCAAGCGCCAGCCGCTGCGCCATCGCCATGGCCTGCTGTTCGAGGACCGCGGGCGCGACCTGGCCGATGCGCTGGCCTCGGCTGGCGCACCGTCGTCGCAGCAGCCCGCGGGCCTGGATTTCAGCGGCCATGTGCTCGACCGCATCGAGATGCATGTGTGCGACTACAACTGGAAGACCTTCATCGAGGTCTATCTGGAGGACTATCACGTCGCGCCTTTCCACCCGGGCCTGGGCGGCTTCGTCAGCTGCGACGACCTGGAGTGGAGCTTCGCGGCGCACCACTCGGTGCAGCGCGTGGGCATCCAGCGCGCGCTCGACCGGCCCGGCTCACCGGCCTACCGGCTGTGGCACGAGGCGCTGCTGAAGTACCGCGACGGCGAGGTGCCGGCCTTCGGTGCCGTCTGGCTGACCGGCTACCCGAACATCATGGTCGAGTGGTACCCGCATGTGCTGGTGGTGTCCACCCTGCACCCGCAAGGCCCGCAGAAGACGCTCAACATGGTCGAGTTCTACTACCCGGAAGAGATCGTCGCCTTCGAGCGCGAGTTCGTGCAGGCGCAGCAGGCCGCGTACCTGGAAACCTGCGCCGAGGACGACGACATCGCGCTGCGCATGGATGCCGGCCGCCAGGCGCTGATGCGTCGCGGCGACGACGAGTTCGGCCCCTACCAAAGCCCGATGGAAGACGGCATGCAGCACTTCCACGAGTGGTACGGTTGCGAGATGGGCCTGCGCTGAACAGCGGCGGCCCGCCACCGCCTGCGGCCGCCACACGCGCGGCCATGCCGGCGCCGCTGCTGATGATCGCCGCGTCGCTGATGTTCGCGACCATGGGCGTGTGCGTGAAGCTGGCCTCGCCGTTGTATGCGGCCGGCGAGATCGTCCTCTACCGCGGACTGGTCGGCGTGTTGGTGGCTTACGCACTGTCACGCGCCCAGGGCCTCAGTCTGCGCACCGACGTGCCGGCGATGCATTTCTGGCGCAGCCTGTGCGGCGTGGTCTCGCTCGGCCTGTGGTTCTATGCGCTGGGCGGGTTGCCACTGGCCACCGCGGTGACGCTGAACTACATGTCCTCGGTGTGGATGGCGCTGTTCCTGATCGGCGGTGCGGTCGTGCTCGGTTCGGCCCAGGTCGACGCCCGCCTGGTGGCGGCCGTGCTCACCGGCTTTGGCGGCGTGGCGCTGGTGCTGCGCCCGACGCTGAGCCAGGATCAGCTCTGGTTCGGGCTGGCAGGGCTGTTGTCGGGGCTGATCGCCGCACTGGCCTACCTGCAGGTGACCACGCTGGGTCGTCGCGGCGAGCCCGAGACGCGCATCGTCTTCTATTTCTCGCTCGGCAGCGTGCTGGCCGGCGCCTTGTGGATGCTGGTCAGCGGCGCCAGCGCGCATACCTGGCGCGGCGCGGCACTGCTTCTCGCGGTGGGCGCGACGGCCACCTTCGGCCAGTTGCTGATCACGCGTGCCTATGCCATCGGCTCGACGCTGTCGAATGCCGGCCTGCAATACACCGGCATTCTTTTCGCCGCGATCTTTGGCGTGAGTCTTTTCGGCGAGCGCTTGTCCTGGACGGCATTTGCCGGCATGCTGCTGATCGTGCTGGCCGGTTTGGCGTCCACCCTGCTCGGGCGCATGCCGCGCCCGGCCCGCACACCCACCGAAAGCTGAGCCTGCCTCATGTCCGCTGTCCCGACCTACCGCACGCTGATGTCCTGCACTGAACTGAACGCGCTGTATGCCAGCGGTGCTGATCTGGTGGTACTGGACTGCGGTTTCGATCTGGCCGATGCACAACGCGGTGAGCGCGACTTCGACGCCGCTCATTTGCCAGGCGCACACTACGTGCACCTGGACCGCGACCTGTCCGGGCCGAAGACCGGCAGCAACGGCCGTCACCCGCTGCCCGAGCGGCAGCTCCTGGCGCAACGCATGGGCGCCTGGGGCATTGCGCCCGGTGTGCAGGTGGTGTGCTACGACGCACAAGGCATGCCCTATGCCGCGCGCGCCTGGTGGCTCTTGCGCTGGATGGGCCACGAGGCCGTGGCGGTGCTGGACGGCGGCCTGGCCGCATGGCGTGCGGCCGGTGGCGAACTCTCGACCGCTGCGCCTCGCGCAGCCGCGCTGGCGCCCTACCCGAGCGCCGCCACCGGCATGCCCACGGTGGACGCCGAGGCCCTGCTCGCGGCGCTGGGGCGTCGGCCCATCCTCGACGCACGCGCCGGCGAGCGCTTTCGCGGCGAGCTCGAGCCGCTGGACGCGGTCGCCGGCCACATTCCCGGCGCGCACCACCGTTTCTTCAAGGACAACCTGAAGGATGACGGTGGTTTCAAGCCAGTCGCTGCGCTGCGCGATGCCTTCGCGCCCTGGGCGGCCGCACCGCAGCAACTGGTGCATCAATGCGGATCGGGTGTCACGGCCTGCCACAACCTGCTGGCCATGGAGCACGCCGGGCTGCAAGGCTCGGCCCTGTATCCGGGGTCGTGGAGCGAATGGTGCGCCGACACCTCACGCCCGGTGGCACGGGGCTGAGCCGCACTTGATGCAGATCAACGCAAAACCCCGCCGGACAGTGAACCATGGGGAAGGTCGATAGTCAGACGATTGTCGATGTCACACAGGAGAAAAGCATGTACAAGCGAATACTGGTCTCGACCGACGGTTCCGACATCAGCCAGAAGGCGGTGCAAAGTGCCATTGCACTGGCGCACTCGACGGGTGGAGAACTCTTCGCCATCAGCGTCAAGGAGCCCTTCCCCTACAGCGCCATCTCCGAGATGCAGCCGGTGCCGCCGCAGGAGTTCTTCGATGCGCAGGAGCGCATCGCCGGCGAGCGCGTAAAGGCCGTGGTCAGTGCTGCTGGCGCCGCTGGCATCACCTGCCAGGCCCACACCGTGGAGGCCCTGCACCCCTGGGAAGCCATCATCGACCACGCCAAGTCACAAAGCTGCGACCTGATCGTGATGGCCTCGCACGGCCGCCGTGGCCTGTCCGCGCTGCTGCTGGGCAGCGAGACACAGAAGGTGCTGACCCATTCCACCATCCCGGTGCTGGTGATCAAGTAGAGAGCTGGCGCTGCCCGCGTCTGTGGCCGCAAGCGGCGCACAGCGGCAATACGAAAGACCGCAGTCGCGAAGTTGGAGCGGCCAGGCGGCGCCCGCCAGGGGCGCTTGGTTCGCGGTCGGTTGCGCCGACTGCCTGCGGTGCTCAGCCAGGCCTCGTCGCCAACTCGCCGCGCCTGCGGGCGCTCAGACAGTCGCGACGAAGTCAGTTCACGAGGCGCGCTGCGCGCGCTGACCATGGGCCTGCGCTCCTCGGCGTCTCACAGGCGCGGCGCGGCCTGCTCGTCGCACGCCACCATGCGTTGGCGCAAAGCCGGGCCCAGGCAGGCCGCGGCGCGCCTGTGAGGCGCCGAGGAGCGCAAGGCCCATGGCCAGCGCGCGCAGCGCGCCTCGTGAACTGACTTCGTCGCGACTGTCTGAACGTAGCGCCCGCAGGGCGCGAAGCGAGTTGGCGACGAGGCCATGGGCCTGAGCACCACAGGGCAGTGCGACCGTCGAACCGAAGCGTCGCGGCCTGCCTGGGCGCGGCTTTGCTGCACCACAACGTCGCGTACAGCGGTCTTTGAGCTTCGGCTATGCGCCGCAATCAGCTGTCCACGCCAACGCGCCCGAGCGCACGCCGCTGTCAATGCGAATGCAGCAGCCGCAGTCCGAACATCACCACGCCCAAGCCCGCCGCCAGCCAGAGCAGTTGCGCGGCCGTCTCGCGCCACGGCAGGCGTCGCTGCAGTTGCGGCAGCAAATCGGCCACGGCCACGTAGATGAAGCTGCTCGACGCCGCCACCAGCAGGTACGGGAACAGGTCTTCCCACGGGCCGACGACGTAGTAGCCGATCACGCCACCCGCGACGGCGGCCAGGCCCGACAGCGCGTTGAACAGCAGCGCCTTGCGGCGTGAGAAGCCGGCGTTGAGCAGCACGATGTAGTCACCTACCTCCTGTGGGATCTCGTGGGCGACGATGGCCAGCGCCGTCACCAGGCCCAGGTTCACGTCGGTCAGGAAGGCGGCGGCGATGATGATGCCGTCGCAGAAGTTGTGGATGCCGTCGCCGACGAGCACGCTCCAGCCGCCGCGGCCGGCCTGTTCGGTATCGAAATGGTGATGGTGGTGGTGGCCGTCGCCTTCGTGGTGGTGGGTGTGCCGGTACAGCTCGGCCTTTTCCAGCAGGAAGAAGAACAGCAGCCCGCCCAGCAGCGTCAGGAACAGCTCGTGCGCATCGACGTGGCTTTCGAAGGCTTCGGGCAGCACGTGCAGCAGCGCGGTGCCCAACAGCACGCCGGCCGACAGGCTGACCAGGTTGTGCACGAGGCGGCTGAGCACGCCCACCGTCAGGCTGGCGGCGATAAGCACCGAAAGAAGGCCACCCGCCAGGGTGGCCAGCACGATGTAGGTCAGCGTCATGAAGGCTCGTGAAAAACCCACCGGGACGGTGGGCCATTCACCACCTTAGCAGGCCTGTCAAGCCACGCCGTGGGTCTTGAACCAGTCCAGCGCCAGCGTCCAGCCTTCTTCGGCGGCGGCCTTGCGGTAACTGGGGCGGTAGTCGGCGTGGAAGGCATGCGGCGCGTCCGGGAAGACGACGAACTTCGAGCGCCGCGCCGCCGGGCTGCCGGTGGCCAGCGCCTGCTGCATCGCTGCCACCGACGCCAGACCGGGATGCCACCATCCTGGCCGCCGTACAGGCCCAGCACCGGCGCCTTCAGCGACCCAACCAGGTCGATCGCGCGCTTCGGGTTGAGGGTGCTGACGTCGCCCTTGCAGCCGGCCGTACCAGGCCACGCCCGCCTTCAGCTGCGGGTTGTGCGCAGCATAGAGCCAGACGATGCGCCCACCCCAGCAAAAGCCGGTGATGCCCAGCCGCTCGGCCGCCGCGCCCTGCTGCGCGGCCCAGGCGACGCTGGCGTCGAGGTCGCCGATGACCTGCGCGTCGGGTGTCTTCGAGATCACCTCGGCGATGAGCTTGGAGATCTCGCCGTAGGACTGCGCGTCGCCCTGGCGCACGAAGAGCTCGGGCGCGATGGCGAAGTAGCCCTGCCTGGCGAAGCGCCGCGCCACGTCGGCGATGTGCTCGTGCACGCCGAAGATCTCGCTGATCACCAGCACCACCGGCGCGTTCTTCTTGTTCAGCGGCGCCGCGCGGTAGGCCGGCATCTTGAAGTCACCCACCGGGATGGTCACCTCGCCGGCCAGCAGGCCGTCGCTGGGGGTCTTGATCGTCGTCTGCGCCACCACCGGCAGCACGGCCGCGGCAAAGCCGCTGCCTACCGAGGTGCGCACGAAGTTGCGGCGGCTGAAGTCGCGGGTCGGCGACACATGGCAATCGAACTCCTCTTGAAGCACACCCATCTCCCGTGGACAAAAGGCCCGCATTGTAGGAACGGCCCACACGGCGCGCCGCCACGGCTTGGGCTTGACCCCGACCCGTGACAAGTTGATGTCATCGAGCATGGGCACAATCGAGCCATGCGCAGCGCTCAGCCCGTCCTTTCCGGCCCCCTGGCGGCCATCGACATGGGCTCCAACAGCTTCCGCCTCGAGATCGGGCAGCTGCAGCACGGCCGCTACCGTCGCATCGATTACCTCAAGGAAACCGTGCGCCTGGGTGGCGGGCTCGACGCCGACGGCTTGCTCACCGAAGCCGCGGTGCAGCGCGGGTTGGACTGCCTGCGCCGCTTTGCCGAGCGCCTGTCCGGCTTCGCGCCGCAGCAGGTGCGTGCCGTCGCCACGCAGACGCTGCGCGAGGCACGCAACCGCAACGCCTTCCTGCTGCGCGCGCAGGCTGCGCTGGGCTACCCGATCGAGGTCATCTCCGGACGCGAGGAAGCAAGGTTGATCTACGCCGGCGTGTCGCACCTGCAGCCCACGGACACCTCCCGTCTGGTCATCGACATCGGTGGGCGCTCCACCGAAATGATCCTCGGCCAGGGGCGTGTGCCGCTGTTGGCCGAGTCCTTCCAGGTCGGCAGCGTCAGCCTGTCGATGCGTTTCTTTGCCGACGGCAAGCTCAGCGAGTCTGCCTTCCGCGCCGCACAGGTGGCCGCCGGCGCCGAGCTGGAAGAGGCGCTGCAACCCTTTGCGCCCCAGCGCTGGCAGGAGGCGCTGGGCTCGTCGGGAACGGTAGGCGCGGTGTCGCAGCTGCTGGCCGCCAACGGCGTGACCGATGGACGCATCACACCGCATGGCCTGCGCTGGTGCATTGCCGGCTGCATCGACGCCGGACACACCGACAAGCTGCTGTGGCCGGCATTGCGCGCCGACCGCCGCGCCGTGCTGCCCGGCGGGTTGGCGATCCTGTACACGCTGGCCACGCACTTCGGCATCGAACACCTGAGTCCGGCCCGCGGCGCGCTGCGCCAGGGTGTGATCATCGATCTGCGCGAACGCCTGGAAGCGCTGCGGCACGCCCACCCGGAAGACGTGCGCGACGAATCGGTGCGCGAGCTGCAGGGCCGCTTCGACGTGGCTACGGACCAGGCGCAGCGCGTGCGCACGCTGGCCCAGTCGCTGTACGACGCCGTGGCCGACGACACCGACATGGAGGGCCGACGCGAGCTGGGCTGGGCCTGCGAGCTGCACGAGGTCGGCCAGATGGTGTCGCACCACGATCACCATCGCCACAGCGCCTATCTGGTGGCCAACGTCGATGCCGCCGGCTTTTCGCAGAGCCAGCAACGGCGCATCAGCGAGCTGGTGCTGGGCCAGCGCGGCGGGCTGCGCAAGCTCGACGCCGCGCTGTCGCAACGCGCTTTCTGCTGGCAGGCGATGTGCCTGCGGCTGGCGGTGATCAAGTGCCACGCGCGCGGCGCCATCGACCCGAAGGCGCTGCGCTTGAAGCGCCATGACGATGCGGCGTTGCTCGATTTCAGCCCAACCTGGTCGGCCAACCACCCGCGCACCTTGCACCTGTTGCGTGAGGAAGCCGAGGCCTGGGCGAAACAGGGGCCGCTGCGGCTGGTGCTGCCAAGCTGAGCAGGCCACGGCCGTCGCCTTGCGGTGTCCGCAACCCCCGAGGCGCCGCAAGGAAGCGTCGGCGGATCGTGCGTCTACTTGAGACCTACAAGCTGTCCGGCGAGCGCACCGACACCAGCACCACCTCGGCCACGCCAGCGCGCTCGCGGTGGCGCAGCCACCACACCGCGCCCTTGCGCACCGACCAGGCGGGTGTGGCGTGCGCCCCAGCTTCGACGGCGGCTTCGGCACTGGCATGGGCACCGCCCATCAGCAGTGCAGCCGCCATGCCCAAGGTCGGCTGGTGGCCGACGATCAGCACCGGCTCGCGCCGCTCGGGCCAGCGCGCCAGCGTCAGCAGATTGCCGACCGTGCCGCCCGGGCCCAGCGCCTCGCGCGTCTGGAACTTGCGGCCCAGCGCCTGCGCCGTCTGCTGGCAGCGCAGCGCCGGGCTGACGAGCACGCGGGTGCTCTCGGGCAGGAAGCGGTTGAGCCAGTCGGCCATGCGCGCGGCCTGTTTTTCGCCCTTGGGCACGAGCTTGCGACCGAGGTCCTCGGCCAGGTCGTCGAAGGGGTCGCCGGCTTCGGCGTGGCGCCACAGGATCAGGTCCATCTCGTCATTCCTTGTCGGTCGCGAAGCGCCGCATCAAGGCCTGCTGCGCGCTGATGCCCTCTTCGCCGATGCGCCGGTAGTGGCCATCCGGCGCCAGTGTCCAGGCGTCGAGTGTGTCGTGCAGGTAGGGCACCAGGCACTCGTCGATGACACGCTGGCGCATCGACGCATCGCGCACCGGCCAGGCCAGCTCGATGCGCCCGAGCATGTTGCGCGTCATCCAGTCGGCGCTGCTCAGGTACAGCGCCTCGTGCTCGTCGCCCTCGCCCCAGCGGAAATACATGACGCGCGAATGCTCCAGGAAACGCCCGACCACCGAGCGCACGCGGATGCGCTCGGTCAGCCCCGGCACACCGGGCGGCAGCATGCAGGCGCCGCGCACGATCAGGTCGATCGGCGCGCCGGCCTGGCCCGCGACCACCAAGGCATGGATCAATGCCGGATCGGTGAGTGCGTTGACCTTGGCGACGATGCGTGCCGGCTTGCCCTCGCGCGCGGCCTGCGCCACCTGGCCGATGTGGTGCAGCAAGCGCCGGTGCAGCACGAACGGCGCCGTCACGAGATGGCGCGGCGCCTTCAGCTTCACCTGACTGGCCAGCTGCAGGAACACCGCGTCGGCATCCAGCGTCAGCCCCGGGTCGGCGGTCAGGTAGCCGACATCGGTGTACAGGCGCGCGGTGCGCGGGTTGTAGTTGCCGGTGGACAGGTGCACGTAGCGGCGCAGCCGCTTGCCCTCGCGCCGCGTCACCAGCAGCAGCTTGGCATGCGTCTTCAGACCGACGATGCCGTACACCACCTGCGCGCCCACCGCCTCCAGCCGCTCGGCCCAGTTGATGTTGGCCTCTTCGTCGAAGCGCGCCTTCAGCTCGACCACGCACATGACTTCCTTGCCGCGCCGCGCCGCCTCGATCAACAGCTCCATCAGCACCGACTGTGCGCCGGTGCGGTAGATGGTCTGCTTGATGGCCAGCACCTCGGGGTCGTTGACCGCCTCGCGCAGGAACTGCACCACCGGGTCGAAGCTCTCGAACGGATGGTGAAGCAGCAGGTCGCCATGCTGCAGCCGCTCGAACATCGAGGTTCCCGCCGGCAAACGTTGTTTCGGCCAAGCCGGCTCGAACGGAGGGAAGCGCAGCTCGTCGGCCTGCGCCTGATCGATCAGCTGCGTCAGCCGGCCGAGGTTGACCGGGCCATTGACGCGGAACAGCGCCTGCTCGGGCAACCCGAACTGCGCCAGCAGGAACTGCGACAGCTCCTGCGGGCAGCTGTGCACCACCTCCAGCCGGATCGCCTGGCCATAGTGGCGCGTGGACAGGCCGGTGCGCAACGCCAGACGCAGGTTGGTGACCTCGTCCTCGTCGACATCGAGATCGGAATCGCGCGTGACGCGGAACTGCGAGAACGAATCGGCGCTGCGACCGGGAAACAACTCGCCCAGGTGGGCCCGGATGACGCTGGTCAGCAGCACGTAGGCCTGCTTGCCGCCGCTCAGGGCCTCGGGCAGCCGGATCACGCGCGGCAAGGCGCGCGGCACCTTGACGATGGCGATCAGGTTCTCGCGTCCGAAGGCGTCGCGCCCCTCCAGCCGGCAGATGAAGTTCAACGACTTGTTCGCCACCGTCGGGAACGGATGCGACGGGTCCAGCCCCACCGGCATCAGCAGCGGGCGCACCTGCTCCTCGAAGAAGCGCGCCACCCACTGGCGCTGCGCGGCGTCGCGCTCGGCGTGGCTCAGCACCGTCAAGCCCCTGCGCTGCAGCGCCGGCACCACCTCTTCGTTGAAGACGCGGTACTGCTCGTCGATCAGCGCATGCGCGGCGGCCGACACCGCCAGCACGTCGGCACGCGACACCAGCGTGTGCGGCAATCGCGCGGCCTCGATGTAGTCGGCAAAGCGCACCTCGAAGAACTCGTCCAGGTTCGACGCGACGATGGTGATGTAACGCAGCCGCTCGAGCAGCGGCACGTCCTCGCGCTGCGCCTGCGCCAGCACACGGCGGTTGAAGTCGAGGATGGCGCTTTCGCGGTTCAGCAGTTTCAGCACGGGCGGCGCACTGGATTCGGCCGGGGCGAGGGTGGCGTGCAAGCTGCGGTCGTCGGTCATCCCGGCATTCTAGGAAGCTTGTGTGACAGTTCGTCACGGAGCCGGGAGTCGCTACCGCGCCCGGGAAGATCCGGCGCCGCGGCTGTCATTCCCGAAGGCGATCGGGTCGCGCCGGGGCGCCAACACAAACGGCGCCGTGCTTCTGACTCGAAGCACGGCGCCGTTGGGGGTCTGGCGGGTCCGATCATCGGGATCGGTGCGGCGCGCTCGGCGCCGCTTGGTCTTTACGCCGCCTTGGCGGTGGCAGTGGCCTTGCGGGCCACGCGGCGGGCCACGTTGGAGGTCTTGGTGGCGGTCTTGGCGACGGCCTTGCTGACCTTCTTGGTCGTGGACTTGACGACGCGCTTGCGCGTCACCGCGGCGTCGCGCGTCACGCTGTCGAGCTTGCGCGTGGCCACGGCCTTGGCCGGCATGTCCTTGCCGGACACGCGGCGCACGAGGTCGCTGCTGCCCTTTTCGATGCGGCTGACCACCTGGCTCACCACATTGGCGGCCGGCAGGGCCACGCGGTTGAAGACTTCCAGCGTGCGCTCCGACGGCTCGAAGCGCTCGGCATTCGCCGCCGCCATCTCCACGCCCTTCGCAGCCAGGTCCACCACCACGCCGACCGCGGTTTCGGCGCGTTCGGTGCCGAAGTGCAGACCCTTGACGTAGAAGCCGCTCAGGCGTTGCTGCGTGTCGATCAGGTTCGTGCGCAGTTCAGGGCGCAGCATCGAACCACCGCGGTTGACGGCCGAGGCGAAGCGCTCGTCGACGAAACCGACGATGCGCTCGCCGCCGAAGCGGTAGGTGTTGATGACGTTGATCGCGGTGATGCCGTAGGACTCGATGACTTCGTTGGCGACGGTGGACAGGTTCTTGCTGCTCATGGTGTGTGCTCCTGGTTTGAGGTTCGGGTTTGGATTTCGCTACCCTGCCCACCGGGGTGGTTGGGGAATGCAGTGACTTTGCCCGTTGGCCGTAGAGGGCACACCTCAATTTCCGGGTTTTCCCTAGAGGGGGCGCTCTAGGACTAGCCGTCTCAGAGCATCATTCGATGCCCTCGAGCGGACGCCGCGGATGGGCTCCGCCCGGCCGCTGGCGGCTCCCCCTCGAGGGGGAGCGCCGAAGGCGCTGCGGGGGTGGTTCACGTCAATGCGCCTTGTCCCAGTTCGCACCCACGCCCACCTCAGCCAGCAGCGGCACCGACAACTCGGCCACGCCGGCCATCAGCCGCGGCACGGCTTCCTTGGCCCAGTCGAGTTCGGCCAGCGGCACTTCGAACACCAGTTCGTCGTGCACCTGCATGACCATGCGCGTGGCGCGCTGCTCGCGGTCGAGCGTGTCCTGCACCGCGATCATCGCCAGCTTGATCAGGTCGGCCGCCGTGCCCTGCATCGGCGCGTTGATGGCCTGGCGCTCGGCGCCGCTGCGCCGCGGGCCGTTGCCGCCCTTGATCTCGGGCAGGTAGATGCGTCGGCCGAACAGCGTTTCGACATACCCGAGCTCGGCAGCGCGCGCCTTGGTCGCGTCCATCCAGCGGCGCACGCCGGCAAAGCGCGCGAAGTAGCGTTCGATGTAGTCGCGCGCCGCCTTCTGCTCGATGCCCAGCGACTGCGCCAGGCCGAATGCACCCATGCCGTAGATCAGCCCGAAGTTGATGGTCTTGGCGTAGCGCCGCTGTTCGGGGCCGACCTCGGCGAGTGGCAGCGCGAAGACCTCGGCCGCGGTGGCGCGGTGGATGTCCTCGCCGGCGGCAAACGCTGAGCGCATGCCTTCGTCGCCGCTGATGTGCGCCATCAGGCGCAGCTCGATCTGTGAATAGTCGGCCGACATGATGACGTGGCCGTCCGGCGCGACGAAGGCCTCGCGCACGCGCCGGCCTTCCGCCGTGCGGATGGGAATGTTCTGCAGGTTCGGGTCGTTGCTGGCCAGCCGCCCGGTGATGGCCACGGCCTGCGCATAGTTGGTGTGCACACGTCCGGTGTGCGGGTTCACCATCAGCGGCAACTTGTCGGTGTAGGTGCCCTTCAGCTTGGCCAGGCTGCGATGTTCGAGCATGCACTTGGGCAGCGGGTGGTCTTCGGCGAGTTTCTCCAGCACCTCCTCGTCCGTGCTGGGTGCGCCGCTGGCGGTCTTCTTCACCACGCCCAAGCCGAGCTTGCCGAAGAGGATCTCGCCGATCTGCTTCGGGCTGCCCAGGTTGAAGGGCTGGCCGGCCAGTGCATACGCCTGCTGCTCCAGCGCCACCATGCGTTCGCCCAGGTCCTTGCTTTGCTGTGCGAGTTGCAGCCGCATCGATGAGCACGCCGTTGCGCTCGATGCGTTGCAGCACCTGGCTGGTCGGCATCTCGATGTGTTCGTAGACGAAGCGCAGCTTGGCCTCGGCCTCGACCTGCGGCCACAGCGTGCGATGCACCTGCATCGTCATCTCGCTGTCTTCGCCCGAGTATTCGGCCGCCCTGTGGATGTCCACCTGGTTGAAGCCGATCTGGTGGGCGCCCTTGCCGCACAGGTCTTCGTAGCTCAGCCCTTTGCGGCCCAGGTGGCGCTCGGCCAGGCTTTCCAGGCTGTGCGGCTTGTGCGCTTCGAGCACATAACTCTGCAGCAGGGTGTCGTGGCGGTAGCCCTTGACGGTGATGCCGTGGTTGGCAAAGACATGCAGGTCGTACTTGATGTTCTGGCCCACCTTGGCCGCGCCTTCGTCCTGCAGCCAGGGCGCCAGGCGCGACAGCACCTCGTCACGCGGCAGTTGCTGCGGCACGCCGGGGTAGTCGTGGTGCAGCGGCACATAGGCGGCAACGCCGGGTTGCGTGGCGAAGGAGATGCCGACGATCTGCGCGCGCATGCCGTCCAGTGAATCGGTCTCGGTGTCCAGCGCCACCAGTTCGGCGGCCCGGATGTGCTGCAGCCAATGATCGAAACGGTCCCAGCTGAGCACGGTTTCGTATTCGCGAGGCAGCGCTTCGCCAGTGGCGGTCTGCCCTGCGGCCGGTCGTTCGGCAGGCGCGCCGTCCAGCGGCACGGCGGATCCGGGTGACGCGACGGCCGCGCCCGGCGCCTGCTCCAGTTCCGTGCGCCAGGTGCGAAAACCATAACGCACGAAAAAAGCCAGCAGGCCTTCGCGGTCCACCTCACGCAGCGCCAGCGCGTCCAGCGAGGGCCAGCCCGCCACCTGCGCCGACAGATCGCAATCGGTGCGCACGGTGACCAGCCGTCTGCCGGTGGGCAGCCAATCCAGCGCCTTGCGCAGGTTGTCGCCGATCGCGCCCTTCATGCTGCCGGCCGCGGCGATGACACCGTCCAGCGAGCCGTGTTCGGCGATCCACTTCACAGCCGTCTTGGGGCCGACCTTGTCGACGCCAGGTATGTTGTCCACGCTGTCACCGACCAGGGTCAGGTAATCGACGATGCGTTCGGGCGGCACGCCGAACTTGGCCATGACGCCATCCACGTCCAGCCGCTCCGGCGGCTTGGCCATGGTGTTGATCAAGCTGACATCGGCCGTGACGAGTTGCGCCAGGTCCTTGTCGCCAGTGGAAATGAGCACCTTGTGGCCACTGGCAGCGCCGATGCGCGCCAGCGTGCCGATGGCGTCGTCGGCCTCGATGCCCGGCACTTCGAGCACCGGCCAGCCGAGCAGGCGCACGGCTTCGTGGATCGGCGCGATCTGCTGCGCCAGCGGCTCGGGCATCGGCGCGCGCTGCGCCTTGTACTGGTCGTACCAATCGTCGCGGAAGGTCGGCCCCTTGGCATCGAAGACACACACCGCGTGTTCGGCCGGATAACGCTCGCGCAGCCACTTCATCATCGCCAGCACGCCGTGGATGGCACCGGTCGGGAAGCCATCCGGGCTGCGCAGGTCGGGCAGGGCGTGGTAGGCACGGTACAGATAGCTGGAGCCATCCACCAGCAGCATGATCTTGTCGCTCATGGGTCGATTGTCAGGCAGCCGCAACGGCCGGTGACCGCCCCGGCGCCCACTCCAGGCCGAGGCCTTAAGCTCGCTGCGCCGTAGCACACCACGAGGCTGTCCCATGTCCCGATCGCTGAAACCCTTCACGACCACGCTGATCGGCGGGGTCGTCTTCCTCTTGCCCTTGCTCGTCGTGCTGGCCGTGCTGGGCCAGGGCCTGGCGCTGGCCGCCAAGGTGCTGCAGCCGCTGGCCAAGCACTTTCCCGGCCATGAGATCGGCGGTGTGGCCATCGCCAGCCTGTTCGCCCTGGCGCTGTTGCTGGCGCTTTGTTACGGCGCAGGCCGGATGGCGCGAGCGGCTTTTGGACGCAAGCTGTCGGAATCCTTCGAGAACAAGCTGCATGCGCTGTACCCGCGCTATACCGTCATCAAGGGCATGACTCAGGCACTGGGCGGCAGTGCGGTGGAGGAGCGACTGAAGACCGTGCTGGTGACTTTCGACGACCATCAACTGCTCGCCATGGAGGTGGAGCGGCTGGCCGATGGCCGGGTGGTGGTGTTCCTGCCCGGCGCACCCGACCCCTGGTCGGGCAGCGTGGTGCTGGTGACGCCAGAGCGCGTCGCGCGCATGACGGCGGAAATTGGCGACCTGCATCGTGCGTTGAAGGGCGTCGGGCGCGGTTGTGCCGCATTGCTGGACAAGCAGGCCGCCTAGAATGACGGCATGAAATGGACCGTTGCAGCGCTGTCGTTGTGCCTTTGCCTGCCCGGCTGGGCACAAAGCCCGGCGTCGGCGACTGATGTGCGCCCTGAGCCGCCTGTCGAAAGCAGCGCTGCGGGCGGCGTGCCGCAACGTGGCGGTGAAGCCAAGGTCCAGCGCATCGTCAGCGAGGACGAATCCGTGCGCATCGAAGAGTTGCGCGTGCGCGGCATCACGCGGCGCATCACCGTGCAGTCCAAACTGCCCGGCGCACCGGCCTATGAAATCGTCAGCACCAGCGACGGGCGCGACACCTCGCAGGACCGGCGCGCCGAAGGCCGCTCGCTGTGGCAGCTCTTCAAATTCTGACCTCCCGCTCGCATGGCGGTCTATACCGAGCTGAGCTTCGAGCAAGCCGATGACTTTGTGCAAAGCCTGGGGCGTGGCCGCTTGACTGCGCTGCAGGGCATCCCGGCCGGCATCGAGAACACCAACTACTTCGCCAGCACCGAGCAGGGTGAATGGGTGCTGACGCTGTTCGAGCGGCTGAGCAGCGAACAACTGCCCTTCTACCTGCGCTACATGCAGCACCTGGCACAGCACGGCATCCCGGTGCCCGAACCGCAGGCCGACGCGGCGGGGCAGATCCTGCACCGCCTGCGCGGCCGGCCCGCGGCGCTGCTCAACCGGCTGCCTGGCGAACACGTGCTGGCGCCCGGGCCGACACACATCGAGCAGCTCGGCGCCATGTTGGCCCGCCTGCATCTGGCCGGCGCCGATTTCAGCCTGCGCCAAGCCGCACCTGCGCGGCCTGGCCTGGTGGATCGACACCGTGCCCTCGGTGCTGCCGTTCCTGGACGATGCGCGCGCCCGGCTGATGCGCGAGGAACTGGCGTTCCAGCGCGAGGTGGCGGCGTCGGGTGCGGCCGCCGCGTTGCCACGCGGGGCGATCCACGCCGACCTGTTCCGCGACAACGTGGTCTTCGACCCATCGAGCGACGGCGACGACCGCCTCAGCGGCCTGTTCGACTTCTTCTTTGCCGGCATCGACGCGTTGCTGTTCGATCTGGCGGTGTGCCTGAACGACTGGTGCATCGACGATGCCAGCGGCCGCCTCATCGACGAGCACGCCGCAAGCTTCTGCGCCGCCTACGACCGCGTGCGCGCGTTGAGCAGCGGCGAGCTGCGGCTGATGCCGGCGATGCTGCGCGCGGCGGCTTTCCGCTTCTGGCTGTCGCGCCTGTGGGATCTGCACCTGCCGCGCGACGCCGCGCTGCTGCAGGCCAAGGACCCGGGCCATTTCGAGCGCGTGCTTCAGGACCGCATCCAGCGACCCTGGCACCCGATCCACTGAACACCCACTCGCCCATGTCACTTTCCATCCGACAGGCCATGCCCGCACAGGGCGTGCAATGGACGCGCGACGCGTTCAGGCTGTTCATGCGCCGCCCCCTGCCCTTCAGCGGCATGTTCGTGTCCTTCCTGGTGGTGGCGCTGCTGGCCACCCTGGTGCCGCTGGTCGGTGGCGTGGCCATGCTCATGGCCCTGCCGCTGCTGAGCCTGGGTTTCATGCTCGCCAGCCGTGCCGCGTTGAACGACCTGCCGGTGCACCCGGGGCTGTTCGTCGAGCCGCTGCGCGGCGATCGCCAGCGACGCAACAGCTTGCTGTCGCTGTGCGCCCTGTACGCGCTGGCCACGGTGCTGATCATGACCGTCAGCGAGTGGATCGACGGCGGCAGCTTCGAGCGGCTGCAGCAGCTGATGGCCAAAGGCGAAGAGGGTCGCGCGGAAATGGAAGCCATCCTCGCCGACCCGAGCCTGATGTGGGGCCTGATCACCCGCTTTGGCCTGGCGGGCTTGCTGTCGATACCGTTCTGGCACGCACCCGCGCTGGTCCATTGGCAGGGCCAGAGCGTCGGCCCAGGCCCTGTTCTCCAGCACCTTGGCGATGTGGCGCTGCAAGGGCGCGTTCTTCGTCTACTCGATGGCCTGGGTCGGCGTGATCGCGCTGTTCGGCGTGATCGCGGCGCTGGTCTTCAGCCTGTTCGACGCGCGCCAGATGGCCGGGCTGGTGGCCATGCCGGCCGGCTTGATGTTCTCGACGGTGTTCTACGTCTCGCTGCTCTTCACCTACGAGGGCTGCTTCAGCAGCGCGGACAAGGCGCTGCCGGCGCCGTAGCGCACGAGTCGGTCGAGCCGCTCGCCGATCAATCGATCGGCGTGAGCTTGGCGATGCCCAGCGCCAGCCACTTCATGCCGTGGCGGCCGAAGTTGATCTGCGCGCGCGCATCGGCACCACGGCCTTCGAGCGTGAGGATCACGCCCTCGCCGAACTTGGTGTGGAACACCGACTGCCCCGTGCGCAGGCCCGAGCCGTTGCCGGTGCTGGAGGTCGCTGGGCCCCGCGCCGAAGGCCGGCCCGGATGCAGCGCCCGAGCCAATGCGCCCGGCACCGATGATCGAACCCAGGCCGCTGCCGCGTTGCCAGGCTTGGCTGTACTCGCGCGCATGGCCGGAGCCGAAAGCCGCATGGCGCGGCGACAGCCACTTCAGCGCGGATTCGGGCAGCTCGTCGAAGAAGCGGCTCTTCACGTTGTAGCGCGTCTGGCCGTGCAGCAGCCGCGTCTGGCTGAAGCTCAGGTACAGGCGCTGGCGCGCGCGCGTGATGGCCACGTACATCAGCCGGCGCTCTTCTTCCAGGCCGTCGGCGTCGGACAGCGAGTTCTCGTGCGGGAACAGGCCTTCTTCGATGCCGGTGATGAAGACCGCGTCGAACTCCAGGCCCTTGGCCGAATGCACCGTCATCAGCTGGATCGCGTCCTGCCCCGCCTGCGCCTGGTTGTCGCCGGCCTCCAGCGCGGCGTGCGTCAGAAAGGCCGCCAGCGGCGACATGATCTCGCCCGTTTCCGCATCGGGCGTCAGGTCCACCGCGGCCACTGCCGTGGGCGCGCCTTCCGCCATGCGGCCCGGTGCCGGCCCGCCGCCCTGCTCATCGATCGGCAGCGCCACCGCGTCCTTGCCAAAGCCTTCCTGCGTGACGAAGGCTTCGGCGGCGTTGACCAGTTCTTCCAGGTTCTCGATGCGGTCCTGGCCTTCCTTGTCGGTGCGGTAGAAGTCGAGCAGGCCCGAGGCATGCAGGATGTGATCGATGATCTCGCGCAAGCGTCAGCCCGCGTGTCGCGTCGCGCATCGCATCCACCAGCGCGACGAAGGCCGCCAGGTTGCCGCCGCCCTTGCCTGCCACGGCCGCCACGCTCTGGCCCAGGCTGCGGCCGCTGGCGCGCGCCGCGTCCTGCAGCAGTTCGATCGTGCGCGCGCCGATGCCGCGCGTGGGGAAGTTCACCACGCGCAGGAAGCTGGTGTCGTCGTTCGGGTTCTCGATCAGCCGAAGGTAGGCCAGCGCATGCTTGACCTCGGCACGCTCGAAGAAGCGCAGCCCGCCGTAGACGCGGTAGGGCATGCCGGCGTTGAAGAGCGCGCTTTCCAGCACGCGGCTCTGCGCGTTGCTGCGGTACAGCAGCGCGATCTCGCTGCGCGCCAGGCCGCCGCGGTGCAGCGCCTGGATTTCCTCCAGCAGCCATTGCGCCTCGGCGAAGTCGCTGGTCGACTCGAACACGCGCACCGGCTCGCCCGGGCCGGCTTCGGTGCGCAGGTTCTTGCCCAGGCGGTGCGCGTTGTGCGCGATCAGCGCGTTGGCGGAGTCGAGGATGTTGCCGAAGGAGCGGTAGTTCTGCTCCAGCTTGATGATCTGCTTGACGCGGTACTCGCGCTCGAAGTCGGCCATGTTGCCGACCTTGGCGCCGCGAAAGGCGTAGATGCTCTGGTCGTCGTCGCCGACGGCGAATACGCCCTGCGCTTCGCCGGCATCGCTTCGGCCCGGTGGTGCGAACATCTTCAGCCAGGCGTATTGCAGCCGGTTGGTGTCCTGGAACTCGTCGACCAGCACATGGCGGAAGCGGCGCTGGTAGTGCTCGCGCAGTGCATCGTTGTCGCGCAGCAGTTCGTAGGTGCGCAGCATCAGCTCGGCGAAGTCGACCACACCTTCGCGCTGGCATTGGTCTTCGTAGGCCTGGTAGATCTCCACCAGCTTGCGCGATTGTTCGTCGCGCACTTCCACGTCCTTCGGGCGGCGGCCGTCGTCTTTCGATCCGGAGATGAACCAGCTCACCTGCTTGGCGACGAAGCGCTCTTCGTCCAGGTTCATGGCCTTGATGATGCGTTTGATGGCGCTCTGCGAATCCTGCATGTCCAGGATCTGAAAGCTCTGCGGCAGCGCGGCCAGCTTCCAGTGCGCGCGCAGGAAACGGTTGCAAAGGCCGTGGAAGGTGCCGATCCACATGCCGCGCACGTTCACCGGCAGCATGTTCTGCAAGCGCGCCAGCATCTCCTTGGCCGCCTTGTTGGTGAAGGTCACCGCCAACACGCCGCCTGGCGACACCTGCCCGGTGTTGAGCAACCAGGCGATGCGCGTCGTCAGGACCCGCGTCTTGCCCGAGCCGGCGCCGGCCAGGATCAGCGCCGGTTGCGCCGGCAGCGTCACGGCCGCCAGTTGTTCGGGGTTCAGGTTCTGCAGCAACTTGCCGCTGGGTGCGGCGGCATCGGACATCGGCTCAAGACTCATCGAAGGATTCTAGGAGTTGCGCTCAACCAGCCTCGTCAGGGGAGCCGCCAGCCTCGCAAAACACGCCGGGCGCCGGTCGCAGCGGACGCTTCGCACAAACTTGGGGCTGCGGAGGCGGCGCGGCGCCGCCACAATCGCGACATGACCGTCTTCTACTGGACCATGGCCGTGCTCATCGTGGGCACCTTCCTGCCCTCGCTGCTGTACATCGTGCTGTATGCCGCCACGGGCGAGCCTGCATGTTTACGGCGCGCCAAGGGCTTCTGGACCTACACGCGGCTGTTCACGCTGTTCGGCATCAACCTGCTGATCTGGGGGCATGTGGCCGTTGGGCTTTGGCAGATCTGGTTTCGCTGAGCGGAACGGCAACGGCAACGCCTAAGTTCGTCAAGGCCTGCGCCGGCTTGACTTCCAATACACATCGATCGGCGCCAGGCGTCCCCTGCCGAGAGGATTCGCCCACAGTCCGATCGGCGTAGGCTGCTCTTTCCCATGCCGGCCCGGGGGTTCGGGATGCTGCGGGGCCGATGAGTGAGCCGCAGCCGTCCCTGACAGTCACTGCATCAGGAGAGACACATGAAGTACATCTGCATCTGGAACCTGCCGGCAGGCACCTTCAACGCCACCGTGGCTCGTTTCCTGGAGACCGGCGGCGCGCCACCCAAGGGCGTGCAGATCGTGGGGCGCTGGCACGGCATGAGCGGTCAGGGCGTGATGATCACCGACACCGACAACGCCAAGGCCATGTTCGAGTTTCGCGCCCAGTGGGCCGACCTGATCGACATGACCATCACGCCCTGCCTGGAAGACGGCGACGCGGGCGCAGTGCTGGCATCGATGGCCAAGCACTAGACGATGTCCGCATACGCGCATAGCTGCCGCTCGACCCGGCCTGCCCCGGTCCTGATTTCGCGCGAGATCCGGTGGCGAAGCCGGCGTGGCGGCGGCCGTGTGCGGCCAATAACAGCCATCCCTCCGTCGCCGCCCCACACCGGCATCGCACGCAGCAGTGGACTTCGCTGGCAGCGCAGGCCCACTGGTCGAGCAAGCCGATCACCCTGGGTGGCGCCACGCTCGGCCGGCTGTGGGGTGGCCAACGGACGGACACGCTGCTCATTGGCGCAGTGCACCACCCCATCGCCTCCAGCGTGTACAAAAGGTTGAGCCGGTCGATTGGCAACGGCAGGGCAGCAACGGCCCGCAATTCGCCGCCTGACGCTCGGCCTTCCACCGCCGATGCAACGCCAAGCGTACACGCGCGCCGCTACGACGGCAGGAAGTCCACCGGCCAGGTGACGACCATCTGCTCGACATCCTTGGCGCCGAACTCGAACTGCCGTATGCGGGCCAGCAACTTGCGCTCCAGCTCGGCCGCATTCAGCTCGCTGGACGCGATCCTCAGGTCCACCACCTCGCCCGATGGCGCGATCTTCAGCTCCAGCACCACCTTGCCCTGCAGGCTCGGTTCGTCTCGCAGTGCACGGTTGTAGATGGCGTAGATCGCACCCTTGTTGCGCTCGAACACCAGCTTGATCTCCTCGATCGAGCGCGATGCCTTGCCGTTGCCGGCACGTTGCAGCGTGCCACCGGCACCACCGCCACCGCCCCCGCCCACGCCGTTGCCGACACCGTCGCCCTTGCCGCGGCCACCGCCGCCAAAACCGCCGCCACCCCCACCGCCGGCCACACCCGCGACCAACGTGGTGGAGCGCCCGGCCAGGCCGCCGCCGCCGGTGTCGCGGCTGTAGCTGGCGGTGTTGATGCCACCGCTGCCGCCGGCCGCGTTGGAGGTCAGCATGGCCCGTTGCGGCAGGCCGGCCTCGAGGCCCGCGCCGACGCCGACGCCCACGCCACTGCCCACGCCGGGGCCTTGTTTGATGTCCTTGTTCAACTGCACCGCCACCGGTGCGCCGCGGATCTCGGCCAGCTCGTCCTTCATCGCCAGCAGCCCCACGCCCGAAGCCACGCGCCGCGCGGTGTCGAGCGCTTCGCCGGGCGGTTTGTCGGGCTGCGGGTTGCGCGCTTCGGCCACGGCCAGCGCGGATTTGCGCAGCGGCTCGGGCTTGGCCGGGGCCGGCTTGCTGGGCGTCGGCAGCGCGGCCTGTTCCTTGATCGGGGCCGGCTCCTTGGCTGTGTCCTTGGCAAGTTCGGCCCGCGTCGGCGCTGGGGGGTGGAGGCGGAGGCGCAGGGGCGCACGTTCGATCAACAGCCGCGCCATCGGCGCCGGCAAGGCCTGCGGCACCGAGCGGTCCGGTGGTTTCACCGTCAGCCACGGCAACGTGACACACACCAGCACGCTCAGAGCCAGCAGCACATTTCGCACGCGCGCAAAGCGCCGCGCATCGTCGGGCGATACCGACCAGGCGAGGACCGGCGTGCGGAACGAGACGCTCATTGCCGCTGCGCTCATCACATATCCATCCTGCGCACCGCAAACGACACGTCGCTGAAGTTCGCACGTGCCGCCGTGTACATCACCTTGCGCAGCAACTGGTAGGGGATGTCCTTGTCGCCCATGATCGTCACGGCCTTGCTCTGCGCTTCGTTTTCCTTGCGCACCACCACGCGGGCGGCCTGCAGGTCGAGCTCCTGCTTCAGACCGTCGATCAGGTCGGCCTTGGTGCCCAGCACGTCGGACACCTTCGCCACCAGCCGGCCATCGACCAGGATTTCCGCGCCGCTGACGACCACCACCACGGTTTCGCGCGGGCCTTGTCGGCCACCGATTGCGGCAGCTTCACCGACTTGTGGCTCGGCAGCAGCTCCACGCCGCTGGCACCGGAGAGCAGGAAGAAGATCAGGATCGTGAACACGTCGATCAGCGACACTAGGTTCATGTCCAGCATGTTCTGGTGGCGCGACTTGCGTTCGGCACGTTTTTGCAGCGGGGTGAGTTTCATGCGTCGGTTCACCCTGTCAGCGCACGGCGCGCACCGGCGCATCGCCGATCGAGATGTCGGGAAAGAGCTCGGTCACGCACGGTCTGCCGCGCCGTGCGGCTCGCGCTTACGCGCACCGCGTCCATCACCTGCACCAGCTGGTCATAGGGCGTGTTCGGCTCGGCCAGCACGCTGGCTTCGGTCTTGTCGGGAAAGCGCGTCTTCAGCTGCTGCATCACCGCCGACAGCGTCGCCAGGTCGTGGCCGTTGGGTTGCTGTCGATGCGCTTGATGAGCCCGCCGATGCGGTCGCCCACCTCCAGCGCGTTGGCGCGCATCACCACCTCGAGCTGCAGGTTGTCGGGCTTGAGTTTCTCGGCCCCCGTGTTCTGCGCCGGCAGGTTCAAGTCGATGACCGCCAGTCGCGTGAACACCGCCACCGACAGCAGGAACGGCACCAGCACCACGATCAGGTTGATGAACGCGGTGATTTCCAGGTGCGCGGCGGTGTTGCGCAGACGCCTTACTCGCATGGGGGTGCCCGCTTCTGCTTCAGGCCGTGCGCGGCGCGCCTTGCTCGGCCTTCAGCCGTTGCACCAGGTTGAGGAAGCTGGTCTTCGCGGCCTCCAGGCCGTCGACGATTTCGCTGGTCTTGGCCTGCAGCACCGAGTGGACGAGCAGGAAGGGGATCGCCACCATCAGCGCGAAGGCGGTGTTGTTCATGGCGATCGAGATGCTCGCCGACAGCAGCTCGGCCTTCTCCGCCGGGTTCACCTGCGCCACCGCGGTGAAGCCTTTGATCAGGCCGATGATGGTGCCGAGCAGACCGACCAGCGTGATGACGTTGGCGAAGGTGGCGATGTAGTGGGTGCGCTTTTCCAACCGCGGCACGATTTCCATCATGCCCTCTTCCATCGCCGCGTCGACGTCTTCGCGCCGGCCCGGGCTTTGCATGCGCGTCAGGCCGTAGTTGACGATCTTGCCGATGGCCGCGTCGGACTGCGCCGTCACGCCCTGTACTTCCTTGAAGCTGCCGCCTTCGAGCATCGGCTTGACCTGCGCCCAGACCTTGCGGTTCTGGCTGCGCGCACGGTTCAGGAAGATGAAACGCTCGATCGCGATCGCCAGGCCGATCGTCATGATGGCGATGCTGGGGTAGATGAACAGTCCGACAGTCCTGGAAGAACTTGACGGCAGTGTCGAAGGCATTTATCGCGGGGCTTTCAATGTCGAGGGTGGGAATGGGAAACGCGGTGTTTCACTTGGCTGGGGTGGCCGCAGGCGGTGGCTGCAACTGCTGGTCGTAGCGCAACTGGCGGCGGAACACGTCGCGGTCGATCGCCGCCAGCGCTTCGTCCAGCACGCTGTCCACCGGCCGCGCCGACAGTTCGCCCGGGACCGGTTTCTTCCACGGCACGATGTACAGCACCTTCGGCAGCTCGCGGTTGCCGACGATCTGGCTGCGGTCGATGTCGGCGCGGTCCTGGGCCACGGCCGCTGCAGGTCACGGTGGCGCAGGCCAGTACGATCGCGTGTAGGGCATGGACTTTCATGATTTGCCCTTCGCCGCCAGCGTCTGCGGCTTGCGGTTCTTCAAGTCGACGACCCATTTGCTGACTGTCGCGTCGCCCGCCGGCGTCAGCAGCAGATATCGTTCGTACAGCTCCAGCGCGCGGTTCGGGTCGCCCAGGTACAGGTCGTTCAGGATGCCCAGGTTGAGCATGGCGATGGCATGGTCCGGCGCCAATGCGATGGCCTTTTCGTAGGCCTCGCGCGCCTTGTCGAACTGGCCCTTCTGGCGGTAGGCCACGCCCAGCTGGTTCAGGTAGGCCGGCTGCTGCGGGCTGGCCTTGACGGCAGCCTCGAACTGCAGGACGGCGTCGGCACGGCTTGCCGGCTTGCTGGTAGATCTGGCCCAGGCTGGCGTGCGGGCCGCCGAGTTCGGGGTTGGACAATGTCAAGGCGAGGAAACGACGCTCGGCCTCGGCCGTCTGCCCGGCGGCGAGCGCGCGCCGCGCGTCGTCGAAGCTGCGCTGCGCGGCCGCGTCCACCGGCGGCACAGCCACGGTGCGCTCGCGGCCTTGGCAGTGGCGTCTGGAGTGGCCCCGGTGGCCTGCGTCTTCGCGGATCCCGGGCTCGACGCACAGCCGGCGGCGAGCAGCGCGACCGACAAGGCACAAAGGGTGTTCTCAACGTATCGCATCGACAGCTCCTTCCACACGTTCGTTCTTCGCATAACGCACCGGCTTGAGTTCGCGCAGCGCGGCAAAGCTTCGTTTCGACCCAGTTGTCGTAGACACCCTCGCGGGCGCGGCGTGCATTCAGCTCATGCAGCTCGATGGCCTTCTCCTCGAATGGGAAGGCCTGCTCCTCGAGCATCAGGTCGTACTGCTCCAGCTCCTTCTTCGACAACTTCTTCGGCCGTTGCGAGTTCATCAGGGCGCGGCCGAAGTCCTGGTACAGCGACGCCACCTGGTAGGTGGCCGCGGTGCTGACCTCCGCCACACCGTAATCGGCAGCCAGGGCATAGGCCTTAAGCACCTCTTCGAGCTTGGCCTTCTTCAACTTGAGCTGTTTGGCCAGCGGTTCGACCAGTTCCACCTTGCGATAAGCCTCGAATGCCGGCGCGGCCAGCGCCAGCGACGCCATGCCGCCCAGGTAGCGGGTGCGCGGGCTGCGCGCGTCGCCACCGCCCTGATCGGCGTGGAAGATGTCCTGCATCAACGCCAACTCTCGCGCCGGCTGCGCCTCGGCCTTGGCGATGCCGGCCATGCGCCAGCGCGCTTCGATGGCCGGCTCCAGCGGTTGCGCAAAGCGCGCCACGTACTGGCCATAGGCCTTGGCGGCGGCGTCGCGCGAGCCGGCCTTTTCATACAGCTCGGCGGCCTGCCACAGCGACGCGCGCGCGATCTGCGCCTCCGTCTGGCTGGCGGCCAGACGCTCCAGTTCGGCGGCGGCCGGCGCCCAGCGCTGCTGCTCCAGGTAGGCCACGGTCAGCTTGTTGCCGACCTCGGCCTGCAGCGCGTGATTCGGGTAGCGCTGGCGAAAGTCTTCCAGCGTCCTGGCCGCGCCGTCCCAATCCTTCAGGCCGATCAGCGCGGCAGCGGCGTCGTATTGCGCGTTGGCGCGCACCGCCGATTGCGGCGCGACCGTGGCCACGCGCGCGAAGTGCGCCACCGCGTCGCGCGCCTGGCCGGCGTCGCGCGCGGATTCGCCCTGCTTGTAGACACTGGCGGCCAGGCGCTCGACCATGTCGTTGCGCGCGGCATCCTGCGGCGGCAGCAACGCCAGCACTTCGACGTAGGCACGTTCGGCCTGGTCGAAGTCGGCGCGCTCGAAGGCCGTGTGCGCGAGTACCGTCCAGGCGGTGCGCCGTTGTGCCGGCGTGGCCGGCGGTTGCAGCGCCAGCACTTGCTGCGCCGACCGCGGCGGCCTGTTCGCCGTCATGCAGCGCGTACAGCTTCTCGGCGGCATGGGTCAGCACCGGCGCGGTGCGCGGGTCGGCCTCGAAGGCGGCGGCGAAAGCGCAGCGCGCTGGCCACACCGCGTTGCAGCCGGCAGGCGGCGCGGGGTTGGGCTTGACGCTGGGCGCGGCGCCAGCCGTGGGCGTGGCCGCAGTAGACCCGGCTGCCTTTTCCTGCTCGGCATAGGCCAGCAATGCGGCATAACCGGCATCGGCGCTCTTCGCATGCGCGGGTAGTCGTAGGCCGCTCTTTCGTACTCGCGCGACGCGTCGGCGAACTGCTTGTCCTCGAACAGCAGTTCGGCCAGCAGGAAGTTGCTCTGCGCCGCCGTCGGATCGTCCGGGAAGGTCTTCAGCACGATGCGGTACCAGCGCACCGCCTCGGCATAGTCGGCACTGGCCTTGCTGGCCTGCGCGGCGGCGTGATGGTGCCGCGCCAGTTCGGCCAGGTGGGTCTTCAGCAGCGGCTGCGCGGCTTCCCAGCCTTCGGGGTTGGCGCGGCTGAATTCGCTGTCGATGCCGTAGCGCGAGACATAGTCCTTCTTCGCCTGCAACGCCTGGTTGGCGAAGCCACCGCGCTCGTAGATCTCGATCACCCGCGCCTGCATCTGCGGCGCCTGCGCATGCAGCGGCTGGGCCGCGTGAAGGCGACGAAGGTGTCGGCCGCGTCCTTGCTGCGGTCTTGCTTGATGTACAGCGCACCGAGTTGCTGGTAGATGCGGAACTGGTAGCCCACGCGCACGGGCGAATCGATGTAAGGGCGCGATGCTGGCCGCGCCCTGCAGGTTGGCCAGGCTGAGGCTGGTGACACGCAAGGTGTCTTCGAGCAGCTCGCGGTCGGCGCGGCTGAAGCGCGCCAGGCTGTCGTCCTGGCCCTTGCGATTCATCGCCTGATCGTCGCCCAGCTTCAGGTCGAGCACGCCGAAGAACGAGCGCAAGCCGTCTTCGAGCCGGCCTTGCTTGAACTGCGCCCAGCCCTGCATGTACAGCGCGCGGCTCGTGGAAAGGGTTGTCCGCCTCGCCGCGCAGCACGGTCGCGTAGGCGACTTCGGCCTTCGGGTAGTCGCGCAGGCTGAAGAGCATCTCGCCGCGGCGGAACTGCGCTTCGTCGCGATAGCGCGTCTTCGGGTACTGCGCCAGCAACCGGTCGAGCGTGGCCAGCGCAGGCTTCGAGCTGGCCGCCCTGCTCGCTGGCGCGGGCCAGCTGGTAGAGCACGCGGTCGTTGTCGGGGTCCTTGGGGTAGGCCTTCAGGTAGTCGTTGTAGCTGGCGATCGCGGCGCGGTAGTCCGGTGTGCCGCTCTTGGTGGTTTCGCCGTCGGCGCTGCGCGTGTCGGCGCTGGCCATTTCCAGGTCGCCCAGGCGGCGCATGGCTTCGGGGCGCTGCGGCGCGTTCGGCGCCACCTGCAGGAACTTGCGATAGGCGGCGATGGCCTGCTCTTCGCTGCCCTTGATGCCGCCGTCGGGCGCGACCTGTGCTTCGCGACCGGCCAGGGTCTTGAGCGTCGGCGCGTTGTCGGGTGTGCCGTACTTGCTGGCACAGCCCGCCAGCAGCGCGGCAGCACAGCCACCACAGCGCCCTGTTCAATTTGTCAGGGCTGTTTCGCATCGTTGCCTTCGCCGGCGGCCAGCGTGGCCCGGTCGTACAGCTGCGCCACCGCAAATTGCGCCTGCGTGGTGTACACCGCCAGCCGCTGCTTCTGGCGCTGCAGCTCGGCCACGGCCAGGTCCTGGATGCCCAACTGCTGTTCGTCGCTCAAGGCCACCACGCGCGGGCTCAAGGCCTGGATGCGCTTGTCGAGTTCGGCGATGCGCGCGGCAAAGGCTTCGAAGCGCTGCGGCTCGTCCTTCTGCGCCTGGGCCAGCGCGCTGCTCGCGTTGCTGCGCCTCGGTCAACTGCGTGTCGATGGCCTGCAGTTGCCGGCCCGCCTGGTGCACACGCTGCGGATACTGCTGCGCCAGCTCCCAGGTCAGCGCACCCTTGGCAAGGCGCAGGCGCTCGCTGGCTTGCGCCGGCTGTTGTTCGGCCGGCAGCGATTGAAGCGACCTCGCCTGCGCGGGCCAGGCGCGCCAGCAGCTCACCCTGCGTCGGCGTCGAAGAAGGCGGCGCCGTCGGCCGCGGCGGTGGCGCGCTGCAGTTCGTCGGCCAGCAGATCGCGGCGCTGGCGCAGCTTGGCCAGCTCGGTGTCCTGCGGTGTCTGGGCGCGCACCTGAGGCAGCTTCTCTGCGTAGGCCGTGCGCCGGTTGGCGAGCATGTCGCCGAACACGCTCAAGGATTCCGACCAGCCCTGCAGGTTGCGCGACAGGAACTGCAGGTCGCGATAGTTCTTGAAGGCTTCCTGGAACTCATGCTGCGCCAGCAGCGGCGCCAGGTGGCCGGCATGCGGCAAGGCGCTGGCGGAAGGCAGCGTGCCGATGTTCCAGAACCAGCCCATCTCGCTGCCGGGGTTGCGTTCCAGCAGGCCGGTCAGCAGCAGGCCGGAGCGGATCGACGCGATCGAGCCGTCGAGCGCACGGCTCTCGCGGTCGAAGGCGGCGATGGCGTCCTGGTAGCGCTGCAGCGCCTGGCCGCGCGCACCCAGTTCGGCATAGGCGTAGGGCACCGCGATGCGCGCTTCCAGCGCGGCCGCGTCGTGCGGGTCGCGTTGTGCCAGCTCGGTCCACGGCACCAGCGCCTGCTTCGGGTTCTTCAGTTCGGCGGCGGCCCAGCCGTAGCCGAGCAGCGCCTTGTTGGCCTGCAGGCCGTTCAGGCGCACACGTTCGAGAAAGGTCCGCGCCTTCTCGGGCTGCTTGTTGCGCCAGCGCCGCAAAGCCCAGCGCCAGGTTGGCGCGGTCGCGCAAGGCGCGCTGTTCTTCGTCGCTGGCCGGCGCGCTGCCGATCTGGTCGAGCAGCGCGCTGCCCTGCGCCACGTCGCCGCTCTTGATGAGCGCGACGCCGAGGTTGAAGCGGGCGTAGGGCACGGCGCTCGTGCCCTGCCCGTCACGCTTGCGCGGCAGATCGGCGCTTCCCAGGGTGGACAACACCTTGACCGCGCCGGCGTAGTCGGCCAGCGCGATCAGCAGGTTGGCCTGCAGCAGCACACGTTCTTCCTCCAGCGCGCCGGGCAGGGGTTTGTCGATGCGGCCGAGCGCGTCCTTCGCCTCCGCCAGATAGCCGCGCTGGTAGCGGATCTTGGCCAGGTAGAACCAGGCCCGGTCGCGCACCGCCGGCGGCGCACCCTGCTCGATGAGCCGCGCGAAGACCTCGCCCGCCTCGCGGTGCATGCCGTAGGACAGCAGCATGCCGCCGCGCAGCACCTCGGCCTCGTCGGCATGGCGCGCCACGCGCTGGAAGTGCTGCGACACCATCAGGCCGGTGATGGCCGTGAAGTACTGCTCCTGGTAGAAGTGGAACAGCCCGTCGCCGTAGTGCGGCTCTTCGACGGTGTGCATCGGTGCGTCGGCCGCAATGGCCGACGCGGCGGCACTGGCCAGCAGCACGGCGCCACTCAGGCGCCGCAATGTCTGTCGAACCTTTCCGCCGCGACCCATGGGATGTGCCTGCCTGCTGCGTGCCGCGCCAGCCGCCTACTGCCAGACCTTGACGTCGAACTCGGGCTGCAGCTTGCCCAGCGAATCCTTGATCTGCAGCTCGATGTACTTCGGGTCGGTGCCCTTGTCGATCTTCAGCGTGGCGCCGCGTTTGTAGTCGCGATCGTGCGGGCCCTTGCCGGTGAAGAAGGCGACCAGCGAATGTTCGCCCGCGCGCAGGTTGCCCAGGTACAGCCGCTGCACGCCGCCGCGGTGCAGCGCCTCGACCTCGCGCGGCGTGTAGAGGTAGTTGGCGACGATCTTGTCGTCGAGCCTGATCTGCACCGAATCCAGCGCGAAGAGCTTGCCCACGTCCATCGACACGAACACGGCGAGCTGCGTGCCGGCGGGAAACAGCAGCTCTTCTTCCAGCACCAGCAGGTCGCGGTTCAGGCGGATGACCTCGCCCTTCAGATCCTGGATGCGTGTGTCCAGCCCCGCCGCAGGTGTGCCGGGCGTGGCCGGTGCAGTGGCCGAGGCGACGGAAGTGTTTGGCGTGGCGGCGGCGACGGCAGGAGCTGTCGACGTGGTGGCGGCCTGGGCGGCAGTCACGGCGGCCGCGGGGGCAGCATCGGCCGCCCACAGTGCAGGCGCGCAGGCCAGCGCGCAGGCCACGATGAAACCCTTCAAGCATTGACCGTTCATCGCGCGGACCCTCTTCAATACGTCATCGAAACCACAAGCTGCGCCAGATAGGCGTTGAACGAATACAGCTGGCCGTTGCGCACGTCGGTGAACTGGCTGAACTTGAAGTTCATGTACTCCAGCCCGCCAGTGACATTGACGCTGTACTTGCCCGGCACCGTGAGCGCCGTGTAGCTCAGGTTCAGGCCCACGCCGACGTCGTCGAAATCGCTCAACTGCCGGTTGCGCGTGACGTAGGTGGTGTCGGACGTGGCGTTGTTGCTGAAGAAGGTGGCGCCGGTCTGCGCGTGGTAGCGCACGAAGGCGTCGCCCATCCAGTCCTTGCCGAAATAGCGCGCGTAGCCGACTTCGAAGGTGTGGGCCTTGATGCCCCAGTTGTCCCAGAAGTAGCGGTAGGTGCCGCGCACCACGTTGCGCTCACCCAGGTCGACGATGCCGCGCAGCTGGAAGGCGCGGCTGGAGCGCGTGCTGGGCACGCGCTCGGGCACCAGCGCACCGAAGACCAGCGCCGCGCGATACGGGTTGCCGAGGAAGCCGTCATCCGAGATGGCCTCGAAGTTGGCGCTCATCAGCGCGTTGGGCGTGAGCACCTGGGTCGCGCCGAGGCGGTAGCGCCAGTGGTCGGCGCTCTCCTTGAAACTGGCGTCGCCCTTCTTGAGGACCTGGTCGCTGCCCTTGGTGAAACCGAGGTTGATGGTGGTCATGCCACCGAACACGTCCTGCGCCAGGTCCACGTTGAGCGCGTCGGCGGTGTAGTCGGGCTCGCGGCTGGTGGCGGCCATGACCGTGATCAGCGAATCGCGCACCACGTAGTTCAAACCCACGCCGTAGGTGTTGCGCGTTTCGCGGTACGGGCTGGCGGTGGTGACGACATCGATCGAGGCGTTGCTGACGATGTCGGCGTAGTAGGTGCCGGTCAGCGCGAAGCGGTCGCCGATGTTCTTGCGCACCAGCAGCGCCGGGCCGGAGGCCGTGACGCCGCCGCCGCTGTAGGTGTGGGCCATGGCTTCGGCCACGTTCTCGGGCAGCACCACGGCGCGCGCGCCGCCGGCGGCCAGCAGGCTGCCGAGCAGGCCGCCGAGGAGGGCGGCCAGCCGGCGCCAGAAGCCCGCGGCGATGGCGCTAGTTGCAGCCACAGCCCGTCCCCTGCACGCCGGTGGCGCCACGCGCGCCTTCGCGCACGTCGTACACGTGCTCGCGGTGCTGGCCGATCATGGTGCTGCGCTGCAGATTCATGATCGGATCGGTCAGCGACTCGCGCTCGTAGGGCTTGACCCAGGGCTGGATGCCGCAGCCGCCCAGCAGCAGCGTCAGCAGCAGCGTGCTGCCGCCAGCAGATGGCGAGGTTCACGCAGCCACATCGTCATTCCTTCAGCAGCGCACGGACCTGCTGCTCGTAGGTGAGCTCATAGCCTTCGCGGTAGCCGCGGTGCAGGTGGCGCACCTTGCCTTCGCGGTCGATGAGCACGGTGGCCGGCATCGAGCCCATGTCGTACAGGCGGCTGACGGTCTTGTCGGTGTCCAGCAGCACCGGGAATCGCAGGCCCAGCTTGGTGGCCAGATCGGTCGCCTTGCTGGCGTTGTCGTCGATGTTCACGCCCAGCAGCACGAAGCCGGAATCGCGGTACTTGTCGTAGAGCTTGTTCAGGTGCGGCATTTCCTGGCGGCACGGCCCGCACCAGGTGGCCCAGAAGTTGACCATGACGACGCGGCCGCGCTGCTCGGCCAGCCGCATGTTCGGCCCGTCCATGCTGCGCAAGGTGAAGTCGGGGGCGGTGGCCGCAGGCTGCAGGCCCGCCATCGCGGCGCTCGAACTTGCCAGCAGCGTGGCCCACAGCAGCAGCGCACGGCGGCGCGATTCGACATGTCGGCTCATGGGCGTGGTACCTGGGTTCAGAAGAAGAAGCTGAAGCCGAAGGTCAGCTCCAGGTTCTGCGTGTTTTCCGACTTGCCCAGCAGGTCGAGCGAGTAGATGTGGTCGCGCACGTCGACCTGCAGCGAGAACGAATCCTTCAGGAACACGCGCGCGCCCAGGCCGATGTTGATGGTCTGGCGCGTCTGGTCGTTGAAGTCGGTGCTGCCGATCCCGCCGATCACATACAGCGCGGAGGCCAGCGCGCGCTTGGCGCCGATGAAGACTTCGCCGGGCAGCACGTTGTAGCCCACCGACAGGTTGTAGTAGGACAGTCGTTCGCTGTCGCTGGCGAAGATGCCGCCGGGCAGGATCTGCCGGAACAGATCGTCGCTGACCTGGGTGCTGCCGTAGGAGGCCTGCACGAACACGTCTTCGGTGATGGCGTAGCCGAGACGCAGGCCGTAGACCACGCTGGAGCCGAAGTTCTGCGCGGCATAGGTGCCGACGAAGAGCGCCCACCTCGAAGTCGTTCGACGGGAACTTCGGCGGCTGGACGTCGCGCCGGTCGACCTGCGGCACGACGACCTGTTCGTTGGCGGGCTTCGCGGCTTGGCCGGGGCTGGATGTCTGGCCTTGCGCGAAGGCCGGCGCCGCGATGAAGCTGGCGGCGGCCGCCGCCGCAATCAACACGATCGGGGCCGCAGCGCGTGCCGGATGGACAGTGGTGTGTGTGTTCATCAGGGGCTTATCGGCGCTCAGAAGAAAAACGCGAGTCCCAGACTGAAGGCGTTGTATTCGTTGGTGCGCCGTTCGGACTGAAAAACGGTGTAAAGCGTGAAGTCGGCGCGCAACGACAAAGCGCTCGCTCAGGTAGTAGCGCGCGCCGAGCACGGCGTTGGCCAGGTTGGCGCTGCTGGGCGCGGCGTCCACCAGGCTCAGGTTGGGGAAGTTGTCGAAGCGACCGAAGCCGATGCCGGCAAAGGGCGAGAAGCGCTGGTCCGACCAGGGCTCGGCGAGCAGGTTGATCTGCCAGAAGTTGGCACCCGAATAGGTGCCCTGCACCTGGCCGAAGGTGAGCTCCGCGCTGAGCGTGTCGCTGAAGCTTGTAGCTGCTCCAGATCTTGAGCATCGGCTCGCTGTCGAACATGCCCCAGGCGGCGCCCAGGTCGACCCGCCGCAGCAGGTAGTCGTCGACCGCCAGGTCGCGAAAGCCCTTGGCCACGCCGGCTTCGGTGAGCGTGGTCTGCAGTTGCGCGCGCGACACCCAGCCGACCTTGCCCGAGGCCGTGCGCACCTTGTACCAATCGGTGCGGCGCAGCTCGATGCTGATCCATTCGTTGCGCGCGGCGACGTGGAACACCGGGTAGCCGCGACCGGCGCCGGTGCGCAGTTCGATGTACGGGTCGGTGATCTGCAGCCGTTCTTCGTCGGCCTCGGCGGCATGCGCTGGAAACGCGATGCCCAGGCCCAGCAGGCTGCTGGCCACCAGGCACAGCGCGGCAAGCAGCGACCTCATGGGCAAATGTGGCTTTGCCACTTTGCTCATTCCCCCTCGGGGGGCGGACGCCGCAACGCGGCGGCCTTGGGGGCACTCATTGTGTGTTGCACACGCCGGTGGCGGCGTCGGGCGGTGTGAACAGGCCGTTGGCCGCGCTGAACTCGTCGCTGCCTTGCGGCACCGGGTGCGTGATCCAGTACGCCATCAGCCTGGCGTTGGGATCCTGAGTCGTTGTCGAAGATCAAGCCGCCGCCGTGCAGCACGTTGCGCAGCAGCGGCTTGGTGAGCAGCCGGCTTTGCGATGGCGTGCCGATGATCGACGAGCCCTGCGCCGAATAGAAGTTCTTGTACATGTCGCTCAGGCGGATGACATCGGCCGTGTTCGCCGGGTCGGCCAGGTCCACCGCCTGCGCACCGGGCACGATGCGCAGGGCGCCGCCGGTGCCGTTGACGTTGTCGTGGCAACCCGAACTGGCGCAGGTGTTGGTGCCGGCTGCACCGGCGCCGCCGCTTTGCAGTTGCGCCAGGAAGATCGGGTTGATGCACTTCTGGAAATAGGCGAAGGACAGCTTCTGGCCCGACACCTGCAGCGGGTTCTCGACATCCGCCGGGTTGTCGAAGGGGTTTTCGCCGCCGCCGCAGGCGGCCAGGGCGAGCGGCTGCTGCGGCTGCGGCGAGCGCGCGTGCGCGCCACGATGAAGACGATCTCAAGGCGTTGGACATCCGGTGCCGATCCACGCCGCGATGGCGTTGTAGTTGGCGCTGCCCACCGGCAACACCGCGCTGGTCTGGCCGCTCGCGCCCAACGGATGCGGCACGCCCGAGGGGCGGCTGAGCAGGTAGTTGCTGGCGGCCAGGCAGGTGTTGGAGATCATCGACAGCGTCACGTTGTAGTCACCCTCGGCACTGCCGGTGAGCACGAAGCGGTTCTGCCGCTGCGGCGTGCTGCTGCCCGCGACGCTGCCGATCGCCTGGTGGCAACTGGCGCAGCTGGCCTGCAGCACCGGCATGACCTGTGTCTCGAAGCTGGCCTGGCTGAGCGTGCTGATGCTGCGGATGCCACCGTCGAAGGGGTTGTTGTAGTACTGGCCGCCCAGGTCCATCCATTCGACGATGAGGCGCTTTTCGGCGGCGTTCAACAGCAGCGAATGGTCCGGCGCGGTGCTCGGCGGCTGCGGATGGGTGGTGCGCGATTCGCCGCTGGCCTTGAGCGCTTCGTTGAAGAGGATCTCGGTCAGCCGGCTCGAGCGCGCATGGCCGGTGGCGTTGCCGCCCATGGTTTCGACCAGCGGCGCGCCGCGCACCACTTCCGGCACGCCTTCGCGCAGGCGCGTCACCGGCTGGCCGGTGCTCGGATCGATGAGCGGGTCGCCGAGCATCAGCTCTTCGTACGACACCAGGCGGCCGGTGCCGGCGATGGTGCCGCGCAGGTCGAGCTTGGCGCTGTCGGCGTGGCAGCCGGTACAGGTGTTGGCGCCGCGGTCGCGGCTCCAGATCGGCTGGATGTGCATCGGGTAGTTGATCAGGCCGTTCACCGGCGCGGGCGTGGCCAGGTCTTGCGTCGCATCGGCATTGCCGCTGTAGCGCACGACGATCGGCGCGCGCGCGGCGACGCCGGGCTTGCTGGTGTCGGCCCAGACATCGTTGAATTCCATGTCGGGTTTCAGGCGCAGCAGCGTCGCATCCAGGCGCGTGCGCAGCGCCGCCATGGTTTCGCCGGAGCGGTGCTGGCCTGACAGGCCGGGTTGCAGCGCCGCCGGCAAGGTGTTGACGACCTCGCCGGAATTGATGGCGCCGCCGCGCCGCGGGCTGTGGCAGCCGTCGCAGGTGCGGCGCTCGCCCGGGCGCACCTGGATCCAGTTCAGGTGCGTCTGGATGCCGCGGCCCTTGGCATCGACCACCGCCAGCGCCAGCGGCACGTCCGCCGGCACCTGCAGCTTGAAGGAACCGTCGGGTTCGATCGGTGCGTAGCCCAGGATCTGCTGCTGCTCGAACTCGGTCTCGCCGATGGCCGAGCGCAGGCCCATCGTGCTCGACGGCGGCGCCACGGCGCGCGTGGCGCGCACGAATCGCGCCGGCGAGCAGCCGTAGGCGATGTCGGCCGGGTCCTTCATGCGCACCAGGTCGGCGACCAGTGCGCGTGTGTCCAGGGCGTCTGTCGGCGGCGTTCTGGGGATGCCGACGCTGCAGCCGGGCGGCAGATCCACCGCCGCGAGCATGCCTTCGGCCATGCGGTTCAGGCCGTCGGTGTCGTACACGCTGCGCACCTCGATCAGCGCCAGGTTCTGCGCGGCCAGGGCCGGATCGACGCTGGTCGGATCGGTGGCATTCGGCTCGGGCCGCGCCTCGATCGACACCGGGTCGGTGTACATGAAGCCCTTGGGCGGCGCGGCCACGATCAGCCACGTCTGCGGGCCGGGGTCGAACATGTACACCGCATAGGACGGCGGCACGTTGTCCTGCACGCTGTCGGCCGCGACCACCTGCATGCTGCGCTCGCGGTCGTTCAGGCGCTCGATCTCCGCCGCGCTGAGCGTGGCGCAGGGCACGACCACGCCGTCGCGCGTGACCTCGCAGGGCCGATAGGACAGCAGCACGCGGTTGCTGCCGTCCCACAGCGGGTAGGGCGAAGTGATGCGTCCGAACAGCGACAGACCGCGCCCCTGGTTCAATAGCTTGGCGGTGATTTCGCTCTGCCCGCCCGCGGCCGGCACGGTGCTGTTGGCCGGCGTGTCGTTTTCGGAGTAGTTGGCCGCGTCGATGAACATCAGCGCGCCGCCCTCCTGCGTGCCCGACAAGGACATCAGCGACGACGAGACGAAGCCCTTGTACTTGCCCGTCGGATCCATGTCGCGCGGGTGCAGGAAGCTGTTGCCCGGGCTCTGTGCGCCGTAGAGCACGAACATGTCGGTGCCGTCGGGCTTGGTGCGGAAGATGGCAAAGCGGTTGCGCGGACCGACGTGCTCCCAGCGCGAGAACATGATGTCGCCGTTGGGCCGCACCACCGGGTTGCGGTCGTGGCTCTGGTTGAAGGAAATCTGCTCGATGGCGCCACCGCTGGCGTCCATGGTGTGCAGGTTGAGCACGCGCTCGCGTTCGTATTCGTCGAGCGCGAAATACGGCTCGCTGCCCACGGCCTGGAACATCTTCGACTTGGTCTGCCGGTTCGACGAGAAGACGAAGCCGCGGCCGGCCGGCAGGTAGGCCGGATCGACATCGTCGTCGGTGGTGGATGCCGTCAGGCGCTTGAACTTGCCGCCGGTCAGGCCGCCCGAGCTCATGTCGTATTCCCAGATGTTCCAGTGGCCGGTGCAGGCCGGCACACCACCGATGGTCGAGGTGTTCGACGTCGGACAGCGCATGGAAAAGACGATCTTCTTGCCGTCATACGAGACCTCGGGGTCCGAGGCGTCGCCCTTGCCTTGCGTGAACTTGCGCGTCAGGTTGTGCTCGGGCGCGCTGGGCGAGGATTTCTCGCGCACCATCAGGTCGCCGCCCGGCGCCGACGGGGTGCCGTCGGTCGGGTTCATGCCCAGGGTGTTGACACGTTTCACATAGGCCAGCGGCACGTCGCGCACCAGGCTGGACGGGCTTTCGCTGCTGCTGCCGCTGCTGGTGCTGCCGCCACCGCCACCGCAACCGGGTGTGAGCAGGCCCGCCGCGAGCGCCGCCATGGCCATGCACAGGGTCTGGATTCTTCTGAGCTGCATCGTCGTCTCCCGGATCAAGCGTCGATTCATCGCACCGCGCCGGCGTCACCGCCAGCGCTGCGCAGGCCGGACGAAAAGTGCAGGCCGCCCGCCGCGTCGACCACCACCGCGTCGACGCCGGGCTGGCTTTCGATGAGCTGCAGGCCCGCCTGCACGCCGAGCACGAAGACGCACTTGGACAGCGCCTCGCTGCTCAGGCCGTCGTCCGCCAGGATGGTCACGCTGTGCACGCTGCTCGGCGAACTGCCGCTGCGCGGATCGATCAGGTGATGGAAGCGCACGCCGTCACGGTCGAAGTAGCGTTCGTAGTCGCCCGAGGTCGAGATGGACACATCCACCAGCGGCAGCACCGCCACCACCTCGGCGGCCCGCCGCGGGTGGCGGATGGCCACGGTCCAGGGTTGTCCGCGGCGGTCGCCGATGACGCGGCTGTCGCCGCCGGCCGAGACGATGGCGTGGCGGATGCCGCGCCGCGCCAGCAGGTGGGCGGCGTTGTCCACCGCGTGGCCCTTGGCAAAGCCGCCCAGATCGATGCGCATGCCGGGGCGTGCAAAGCGCAGGCTGCGCGCACCCGCATCGAGCATCAGGTGCTGCCAGCCCACCGCCTGGCGCGCCTGCGCGATGGCGGCAGCGCTGGGGCAGATGCCGCGGCGATAGTCGTAGAGCTGGCCGACCGCGGCGTAGCTGATGTCGAAGGCGCCGGCCGAAAGTCGTGAAAAGTGGCACGCGCGTTCGACCAGCAGGAACATCTCTTCACTCAGCACCACCGGCGCACGCGCCGCGCGCTGGTTGATGCGCGACAGCTCCGAAGCCGGCTTGTGCGGGCTCATGGCCCGGTCGATGCGGTGCATCTCGGCCATCACGGCGGCCATCGCGGCTTCGGCCTCGCGCCTGCTGTCGCACCACAGCTCGACGCGAATGGCGGTGCCCATGATGGCCTCTTCACGCGCGAACCAGCCGCTGTCCGGCGCGGATTGCAGAAACGCACGCGTACGCACGCCACCGAAAATCGGTGCCGCAGGCTGGTTGAGTGCGTGGGTGGAGCAGAACATGGCAGCTTTCGAAACGTGGTGGCCGCGCACGGCGACGGTGTCGCAAGTGGCCCATCAGCGATATCGACGCTGCACGCCAGAACTTCACCTCACCGACTCGGCCGTTGACATCTGGTCAGGGGCGCCTGCAACAGATCGGGCGAGGACCAGGACGCGCCGGCCCACGGTGGCGGTGCCAAGCCGCCCGCGCGGGACGGCGCCCGGCGCTTACCGACCGACGCAGTCGTAACCGCATCGGCCGACACCGCAGCAAGCGAAATGCTCGGATGTGTGCAAAGGTAAGCGCATGGGTCGGTCTGGCGCATGGCGCACAGCCGCCAGTTGGGGCAATCGCTTCAGGCCCGACGCGCCGCGTGGAGAGCCGCGTAGAATTGGCTACCGGGCCCACATTCAGGCGCCCGGTTTTTTGTGTCTTCGCATCGCCGCGCGCGGCCAGGCCACAAAACAATCGGCACCCGGTCAAGCGCTCGCAACCTGCTGGAGCTGCTGATGATGTACCCCCACGCTCACATTCGTTCGCTGCCCCCCGAGGGGGCGCAGGCCGCCCTTGGGGCGGCCCGGCGGGAGGCCTGATGGAAATCTTCGACTACGACAACGTCCTGCTGCTGCCGCGCAAATGCCGCGTGCAGAGCCGCAGCGAATGTGATGCGTCGGTGCAGTTCGGCCCGCGCCGCTTCAAGCTGCCCGTGGTGCCGGCGAACATGAAGACCGTGGTCGACGAGCCGATCACCGAATGGCTGGCGGCGAACGACTATTTCTACGTCATGCACCGCTTCGACATCGACAACGTGGCCTACGCGCGCGCCATGCGCGACAAGGGGCTGTATGTGTCGATCAGCTCGGGCGTGAGGGACGCCGACCGTGCCGTCATCGACCGCCTGGCCAGCGACGGCGTGGGTGCCGACTACATCACCATCGACATTGCGCACGGCCATGCCGACAGCGTGCACCGCATGATCGAGCACATCCGCGCGCGGCTGCCCGGCAGCTTCATCATCGCCGGCAACGTGGCCACGCCCGAGGCCGTGATCGACCTGGAGAACTGGGGCGCCGATGCCACCAAGGTGGGCGTCGGCCCGGGCAAGGTGTGCATCACCAAGCTGAAGACCGGCTTCGGCACGGGCGGCTGGCAGCTCAGCGCGCTGAAGTGGTGTGCGCGCGTGGCGACCAAGCCGATCATTGCCGACGGCGGCATCCGCGACCACGGCGACATCGCCAAGAGCGTGCGCTTCGGCGCGTCGATGGTGATGATCGGCTCGCTCTTCGCCGGCCATGAAGAGTCACCCGGGCGCACGGTCGAGGTCGACGGCAAGCTGTTCAAGGAGTACTACGGCTCGGCCAGCGACTTCAACAAGGGCGAGTACAAGCATGTCGAAGGCAAGCGCATCCTGGAGCCGATCAAGGGCAAGCTGGCCGACACGCTGCGCGAGATGCGCGAGGACGTGCAGAGCTCCATCTCCTACGGCGGTGGCACGCAGCTGTTCGACATCCGCAAGGTCAACTACGTGATCCTCGGCGGCGACAATGCCGGCGAACACTTGTTGATGTAGCGCTGGGCAGCCGCTCGCGGTACTGGCGCAACACGTACTGCAGTTCGGCGATCAGCGTCTCCTGATAGCGGTAGGACATCTCCTCGCCCATCGGCACCAGGATCGACAGCGACTTGCGGCGGCAGCGCTCGGCCAGCGCATCCAGGCGCGCCAGCAGGCTGTCGAGCACGGCACGGGTCTCGGCCGACTGCGGCCCGGGGCCGGGCCGCATCTCGGCAATCTCGCCCAGCGTCACGCCGGCGTGGAACAGCGCCGGGATCTCGCGCTCGATGCGCACGCGCTGCGCGTCGATGCGCCACAGGTGTGAAGCGGTGGCCGAGCGCCATGCCGCTGAACAGCAGCGACAGCGCCACGCTCGAGCTGGATCCAGGTCGGCAGCGGCAGGATGTCCACCGCCCAGGGCGCATAGGTGCCCAGGGCGTCCGGCCCTTCGTCGCGCAAGAAGTTGGCCGCGACTGGGGACAGCGGCAGGCCGGTCAGGTTGGGCTGGCCCTTGTTGTGCTGCACGAAGGTCGGGAAGACCGCCGACACGGCCGAGAGCAGGCCCACCGTGGCACCGTTCTTCGCGCAGCCGTTGCCGACGATCAGCGTGTCCACCTGCAGCACGTGCGTGTCCTGGGGCGGCAGCCGGTGCACATAGTCGATCTGCCCGGCCTCGATGACCGCGGTCTTGGCGAACGGCAGCCGGGCCGCCAGCGCCGACCGCGTCGGGCAGGTCGAGGATCTGCAGCTTGCGTCTGACCACGGCGTCGTGGACGAGCGCGGCACGTTCGTCGATCACCATCGCGCCGAGGTCCAGCTCGCCGCGCACCAGCATGTCCAGCTGCTGGTCGATGGTCGGCGTCGACACCACGAGCCGCAGGTCGCTCAGATGGGCGAGAAGGCGCCGCATCAGCTGCTCCGTGCCGCTGCCGACCGGGCCGATGCCGATGCGCAGGCCGGCAAGATCGAGCGGCACGCGCAAGCGCTCCAGGTCGCGGCCCAGGATGATCAGCGATTCGGGCTGCGGCAGCCGGCCCAGCAGTTCGAGGCCGGACTCATCCGGCAGGACGGTGCCGTCCTGCACCAGCGCAAACTGCAGCTCGCAGGATGGCCTGGCCGCGATCAGCCGCTGCAGGTTCTGCACCGATCCGGCCGAGGGCAGGTTGCGGATGCTGCCGTGCTGGCGTGCCACTTCGGCACCCAGCCTGTCGACCGTGGCGTGGTAGTTGCCGGTGGCACTGCCCGACAGCATCGTCAGGTTGACGTGGCGCAGCGTGGGTCGCGGGTCGAGCCAGGCCAGCAGCGCGGCCAGCAGCAGCAGCACAGCAAAGAACAGCAGGCTCTTCTGGCCCGGTGAAAGGCGTCCCGCCTGTCCCCGGCTGCCGATGACGCGCGTCACGCGCTGCCGGGTAAGGAAACGGCTCGATTCTCTGGGCTTGTCGGTCATCCTGGGCTCGATGGAGAGTGCCGATTCTCGGCCATGCGCCGGCCGCGGCGCCGCAGGGCGGGCACCTACAATCGTTGCCATCCCCGAACGTGCTCAGGCCGATGCGTCGTTGCGTTGTCGGTGCCTTGCCCCATGCCATGACCGAACTCGCCAAATCCTTCGAACCCGCGGCCATCGAAGCGCGCTGGGGCCCGCTGTGGGAAGCCAGCGGTGCGTATGCGCCCAGCCTGGACCCGGCCAGGCCCTCGTTCTGCATCCAGCTGCCGCCACCGAACGTGACCGGCACGCTGCACATGGGCCACGCGTTCAATCAGACCATCATGGATGCGTTGACGCGCTACCACCGCATGAGGGGCTTCAACACGCTGTGGGTGCCGGGCACGGACCACGCCGGCATCGCCACGCAGATCGTCGTCGAGCGGCAGTTGCAGGACGCGGGCCAATCGCGCCACGACCTGGGGCGCAAGAACTTCGTCGCGCGCGTGTGGGAATGGAAGGAGCGCAGCGGCACCACCATCACGCAGCAGATGCGCCGCATGGGCGACAGCGTGAGCTGGGCGCACGAGTACTTCACCATGGATCGACAAGCTGTCGCACCGTGGTCACCGAGACCTTCGTGCGGCTGTACGACGAAGGCCTGATCTACCGCGGCAAGCGGCTGGTGAACTGGGACCCGGTGCTGAAGTCGGCCGTGTCCGATCTCGAGGTGGAAAGCGAGGAGGAAGACGGCTTCCTGTGGTTGATCCGCTATCCGCTGGTGGATGGCACGGGTGAGGTGGTGGTGGCCACGACGCGGCCGGAAACCATGCTCGGCGACGTGGCGGTGATGGTGCATCCCGAGGACACGCGTTATGCCGCGCTGGTCGGCAAGAGGGTGCGGCTGCCGCTGTGCGAGCGCGACATCCCGGTCATCGCCGACGACTACGTCGACCGCGAGTTCGGTACCGGCGTGGTCAAGGTCACGCCGGCGCACGACGCCAACGACTATGCGGTGGGCCAGCGCCATGGGCTGCCGCTGATCGGCGTGCTGGCGCTGGACGCCACGGTCAACGACCAGGCGCCGCAAGCCTATCGCGGACTGGACCGTTTTGTCGCGCGCAAGAAGGTGGTCGCCGACCTCGAAGCCCAGGGCCTGCTGGTCGAGGTGAAGAAGCACAAGCTGATGGTGCCGCGCTGCGCGCGCACCGGTCAGATCGTCGAGCCGATGTTGACAGACCAGTGGTTCGTCGCCACCACCAAGCCCGGCGCCGATGGCAGGAGCATCGCGCAAAAAGCCATCGACGCGGTCGAGTCGGGCGAAGTCAAGTTCGTGCCCGAACAATGGGTCAACACCTACAACCAGTGGATGAAGAACATCCAGGACTGGTGCATCAGCCGCCAGCTGTGGTGGGGCCATCAGATTCCGGCCTGGTACGGCACGGGCGGCGAACTCTTCGTCGCGCGCAGCGAAGACGAGGCGCGCGCCAAGGCCACGGCGGCGGGCTACGCCGGCGCGCTGATCCGCGACGAGGACGTGCTCGACACCTGGTACTCATCGGCGCTGGTGCCCTTCTCCACGCTCGGCTGGCCGGCGAAGACGATCGAGCAGGACCTGTTCCTGCCGAACCCCGACCGCCCGCAGGACGGAAGCGTGCTCGTCACCGGCTTCGACATCATCTTCTTCTGGGTCGCCAGGATGATCATGATGACCACGCACTTCACGGGCCGGGTGCCGTTCAAGCATGTCTACATCCACGGCCTGGTGCGCGACGCACAGGGCCGCAAGATGAGCAAGTCCGACGGCAACGTGCTCGACCCGGTGGACCTGATCGACGGCATCGCATTGGCGCCGCTGCTGGACAAGCGCAGCACCGGCCTGCGCAAGCCCGAGACCGCGCCGCGCGTGCGCAAGGACACCGAGAAGGAATTCCCCGACGGCATCCCCGGCTATGGCGCCGATGCGCTGCGCTTCACCTTCGCCGCGCTCGCCAGCCTGGGTCGCAACATCAGCTTCGACAGCAAGCGCTGCGAGGGTTACCGCAATTTCTGCAACAAGCTCTGGAACGCCACGCGCTTCGTGCTGATGCAGGTGGAGGGCCTGGACGAGCACGACCGTGGCATCCAGCAGTGCACGCACGACTGCGGGCCCGAGGGCTACATGCATTTCTCGATGGCCGACCGCTGGATCGTCAACCAGCTGCAGCGTGTCGAGGCCGAAGTCGAACGAGGCTTCGCCGACTACCGCCTGGACAACGTGGCGAATGCGATCTACGCGTTCGTCTGGGACGAGTACTGCGACTGGTACCTGGAAATCGCCAAGGTGCAGCTGGCGCAAGGCAGCCCCGCGATGCAGCGTGCCGCGCGGCGCACGCTGCTGCGTGTGCTCGAAGCGGTGCTGCGCCTGCTGCACCCGATCACGCCGTTCATCACCGCCGAGTTGTGGGAACAGGTGGCACCGCTGGCCGGGCGCAAGGCCGCCGCGTCGAGCGATGGCCTGGTGAATGCGCCTTATCCGCAAGCCGAACTGCAACGCATCGATGCCCATGCCGATGCCTGGATGGCCAAGCTCAAGGCCGTGGCCGGTGCGTGCCGCCAGCTGCGCTCGGAGATGAGCCTGTCACCCGCCGAGCGCGTGCCGCTGCTGGCCTGTGGCGATACCGAATTCATCGCTTCGGCCGCGCCCACGCTGAAGGCGCTGGCCAAGTTGTCCGAGGTGCGGCAGCTCGCCGACGAGGCCGCGTTCGACGAGGCCACGCGCGCCACGCCTGTCGCGGTGCAGGGCGAGGCCAGGCTGGCCCTGCTGGTCAGCATCGACGTGGCCGCCGAGCAACTGCGGCTGGCCAAGGAGATCGCGCGAATCGAAGGCGAGATCGGCAAGGCCGTCATCAAGCTGGACAACCCGAGTTTCGTATCGCGCGCGCCGGCGGCGGTGGTGAGCCAGGAAACGAAGCGCCTGGAGGACTTCAGGCGGACGCTTCACCGGCTTCGAGATCAAGCGAGTCGTCTTCAGTCGTCGCCCTGAACTCGGAGCGCCGGGGCGCCTCGCTCAAGATCTCGTCGATGCGCCGTGCCACCGACCAGGCGCTGCGGATGCGCGATTCCCGCGTCGTGCTCGCCACGCGCGGTGTGATCTGCAGGTTGGCCACGCGGTGCAACGGCCTGCCGGGGTCGAGCGAACCCGGCTCCATGCTGTCGAACCAGGCGGCAGCCATGCGCCCCGAGCGCAGCGCATCGGCCAGTGCCGCCTCGTCGAAGAGGCTGGAATGCGCCAGACTCACCAGCACCTGGTCGGGTTTGCACCCCGGCAGGAAACGTTCACCCAGCAGGCCCTTGTAGCGCGTGAAGTAGTTCAGCAGCACACACAGCACGTCGCTTTGCTCGACCAGTTCGCGCAGGCCCAGCGGCTCGATCTTCCAGCGCGCCCACAGCCCATCCGACATGTGCACCGCCGGGTCGTAGCCCTTGACCTTTGCGCCAAAGGCAGCCAGCAACTCGGCCAGCGGGCGTGCGGCCGCGGGCAGGCCGACCAGACCGACGGTGGCGCCGGACAGCTCGCGCCCGGCGAGCATGCCGTCGCTGCAGCGCACCGGCACGCGGCGCAGCAACTGCAGCATCGAGCCGATGGCAAATTCGGCCTCGGCGGCGGCACTGGCCGAACCCGGACGCACGATTTCCACGCCGGCCTGCGCAAAGGCTTCCGCGTCCAGGTTCTCGACACCCGAGCTCAGGCGCCCGACCGCGCGCAACACCGGCGCAAAGTGCAGCGCCTGCGCATCCAGCGCGACCGAGGACGGTGCAATCAACGCGCGCACGTTGAACAGCGCCGCGCGCAGCGAGCGTGCATCGCGCTCCAACTCGGGCGCAAAACGCACGGGACGGCGGGCGCCGATCCACTGCAGGACCTCGGGTTCCAGAGGCTCGACGATCAGGACGTCCATGTGACTTGTGCGCCAACGGTCCTGCGGCCTGCCATGCCCTGCATGCCACAATGTTTTGACGAGGCGAAAAGGATTGTAGAGATGACAAGTTCAGTGAAAAAAGCCATCTTCCCTGTTGCGGGACTGGGCACCCGATTCCTGCCTGCCACCAAGGCGCAGCCCAAGGAAATGCTGCCGGTGGTGGACAAACCTTTGATCCAGTACGCCGTGGAAGAAGCCTATGCCGCCGGCGTGCGCGAGATGATCTTCGTCACCGGGCGTCACAAGCGGCCGATCGAAGACCACTTTGACATGACTTTCGAGTTGGAGGTAGCCCTCGAACAGGCGGGCAAGCAGGAACTGCTGGACGTCGTGCGCGGCGTCAAGCCCGATGACATGGAATGCATCTACGTGCGCCAGGCGCAGGCGCTGGGCCTGGGCCATGCGGTGCTGTGCGGCCAGCGGCTGGTGGGTAACAACCCCTTCGCGGTGCTGCTGGCCGACGACCTGATGGTCGGCACACCGCCCGTGTTGAAGCAGATGGTCGACCAGTTCGAGGAATGGCAGGCCTCGATCCTCGCCGTGCAGGAGGTACCGCCGGAGCAGACGCGGCGCTATGGCATCGTCGCGGGCAATGCCGTGAACGATCGTGTCGTCGACATCACGCAGATGGTCGAGAAGCCTGCACCCGAAGACGCACCGTCGCGCCTGGGCGTGGCCGGGCGCTACATCCTGACGCCGGGCGTGTTTCGCGAGATCGCATCGCAGCCGCGTGGTGTGGGCGGCGAGATCCAGCTCACCGACGGCATCGCCTCGCTGCTGCGGCGCGAGAAGGTCTTCGCCTACCGCTACGAAGGCAAGCGCTACGACTGCGGCAGCAAGGAAGGCTTTCTGCAGGCCAATGTGGAGCTGGCGCTGGCGCACCCGTTGCTCGGGCCGGGATTCCGCGAGTTCCTGCGCGGCATCGATCTGTAGCGCTGCGCCGCAGCCAAACCGGGCGCCGTCTGCGCCGCAGCCGAAAAGAGCGCTACCTGCGCCGCAGGTAGTGCGTGAACTCGTTGTTGCCGCTGCTCTGCTCGACCAGCTCATTGCCGGTCTGCCGCGCGAAGGCCTGAAAGTCCCGCAGCGACCCCGGGTCGGTGGCCAGCACCTTGAGCACCTGTCCACTCGACATGTCGGTCAGTGCCTTCTTGGCCTTGAGAATCGGCAGCGGGCAATTCAGACCGCGGGTATCGATTTCCTTTTGCGCTTCCATCATGGAACCTCTTCGTTTGCGACCGTGGCTCAGGTGCGCCCCGGCAATTCGATGAACTGGGGTTCGTGCCCGCGTGTGCGCAGCCAGTCGGCCAGCGCATAACCGGTACCGGCGCGCCAGCAGCGCACGTCCTGCGGCGCGAACAGCCGGTACTCGGACAGTTCCGGCGACAGGCTGACCTCACCATGCGCCAGCGCATGGTAGGCCACGATGACCTGGTTCATGCGCTGGAAGTCGTACACGCCGATCAGGCTCAAGCTGTCGACCTGCAGCGCGGTTTCTTCGGCCACCTCGCGGGCGATGCCTTCCTGCGGGCTTTCACCGGCTTCCATGAAACCGGTGATCAGGCCATACATCTTGCCCTTCCATGCCGCATTGCGTGCCAGCAGCAGGCGGCCTTCGCGATCGCTGCATTCGATGACTGCAGCCAGCACCGGCGTGGGGTTGTTCCAATGCGTCCAGCCGCAGGCGGTGCAACGCAGGCGCTCCTTGGCACCGCCGTCTTCGAGCATGCTGAGCCATTCCAGCGGCGTGGCGCAGTTCGGGCAGAAGCGATGTTCGTGGCGCATGCGTGGGCGATGCAGGTTCAGGCCGGAAAGACGCCAGTGGACAGGTAGCGGTCGCCCCGGTCGCAGACGATGAAGACGATGGTCGCATCCTGCAGCGTGCGCGCCAGCTGCAACGCCACCCAGCACGCACCGGCCGCCGAGATGCCGGCGAACAGGCCTTCGTCGCGGGCCAGGCGACGTGCCATGTCTTCGGCATCGGCCTGCGACACGAGCACGATGTCGTCGACGTGCTTCGGATCGTAGATTTTCGGCAGGTAGGCGTCGGGCCACTTGCGGATGCCCGGGATGCGCGAGCCCTCGCTAGGCTGCGCGCCGACGATGCGCACCGACGGATTCTTCTCCTTCAGGTAGCGCGACACACCGGTGATGGTGCCGGTGGTGCCCATGGCGCTGACAAAGTGCGTGACGCGCCCGGCCGTGTCGTCCCAGATCTCGGGGCCGGTGGTCTCGTAGTGGATGCGCGGGTTGTCGGGGTTGGCAAACTGGTCGAGCACACGTCCCTTGCCATCGGCCACCATCTGTTCGGCCAGGTCGCGCGCGTATTCCATGCCGCCCGAGCGCGGCGTGAGGATGAGTTCGGCGCCATAGGCCTTCATCGTCTGCGCACGCTCGATCGACAGGTCTTCGGGCATGACCAGCAGCATGCGATAGCCCAGCATCGCGGCGGCCATGGCCAGCGCAATGCCGGTGTTGCCGGAGGTGGCTTCGATCAGGGTATCGCCGGGTCGGATGTCGCCGCGCTCGGCAGCGCGCTGGATCATGCTCAGTGCCGGACGGTCCTTCACCGAGCCGGCCGGGTTGTTGCCTTCGAGCTTGCCCAGGATGACATTGCCGCGCGCATCGATTTCGCTACCCGGCACGCGCTGCAGCCGCACCAGCGGCGTGGCACCGATCGTGTCCTGCAAGGTCTTGTACAGCGGCGGTGCTTTGGCAGACATGGGCGAGGTGTGCGGGGCGGGCCGCTATTGTGGCAGCGCTCCCGCAGCGCTGCATTCGTCGACGAGGTGCGTGCCATAATTCGCGCCCACACACGTGCCATTGGACGCACCCCAAGCCCGGGTGGCGAAATCGGTAGACGCAGGGGACTCAAAATCCCCCGCCGCAAGGCGTGCCGGTTCGAGTCCGGCCTCGGGCACCATGCAGTTCCATCGAGCGGCAGGCACGTGACGCATCCGCGCTGGCGCCATGCGTGATCATTCATTCAACGCAGTTCCCGCCATGCAGCCGATATCTCCGCTGACCAAAGCCTTGATGCTGATCTGCACGGCGGTGTTCTGTCTTGACGCCTTCGTGCGCCTGGACATCTGGTTTGCGCTGTGGCCACTGCAGAGCGGCAGGTTCTGGCCGTGGCAGATGGTCAGCTACGGCTTCCTGCATGGCGACTTGCTGCACCTGAGCTTCAACATGCTCGGCCTGTGGATGTTCGGCTCCGAGCTCGAGCGGCTGTGGGGCCGCACGCGCTACTGGCATTTCCTGCTCGCCAGCCTGCTGGCGGCGGCAGCGACGCAGTTGCTGATCACCTGGCTGACACGGTCGAACGTGCCGACGGTGGGTGCCTCGGGCGCGCTCTTCGGCCTGCTTCTGGCCTTCGGCATGCTGTTCCCGAACCGCATCATCGTGCCGCTGATTCCGCCCATTCCGATGAAGGCGCGCACCTTCGTCATCGTCTTCGGCGTGCTCGAACTCGTGCTTGGCCTGTACGGGCGCAGCGGCGTGGCGCACTTCGCGCACCTGGGCGGCATGCTTGGCGGCTTCCTGATGATCCGCTACTGGCGCGGGCAGGCGCCTTTCGGCACTTCACGGCGCCGCTGAGCCCGTACGCGCCTTGCCGCAATGGCCACGCTCACGTCGTGGCGGCAGCGCGCCTATGATGGTTGCATCCCTTAGCTCAGCCCGAGGTGTGCCATGCCCACCAAGTTGTTGCGTCCGCGTCTGGCCTGCCTCGTGCTGGGCCTGCTTTGCGGCCTGAGCACCCACGCCGCCGATGCGCCCAGCGCCATCGAGGCGCAATCGCGTGCACTGGCGCGCGCCAATGCCTCGGTGGTCGGCCTGCGCGCCGTGGCCGTGGACGACGCACGCTCTGCGGCCACCCTGGGCCGCGCACGCCAGGGCTCGGGCGTGGTCATCGACGGCGGCGATCTGGTGCTGACCATCGGCTACCTGGTGCTCGAAGCCGAGCAGGTGGTGCTCGTCACCGACGACGAGCGCGAGGTGCCGGCACGGCTGATCGGCTATGACGTGGCCACCGGCTTCGGCCTGGTGCAGGCGCTGACGCCGCTGCGCATCGAGCCCGTGCCCCTTGGCGTGGCCGCGCGGCTGAGCGCCGGAGAGGCGTTGATGATCGTCAGCGGCGGCGAGGACGGTGTCGTCAGCGCCGCGCAGCTGCTTTCCAGCCGCGCCTTCTCCGGCTATTGGGAGTACCACGTCGACGGCGCCTTGTTCACCGCACCGCCGCGCGCCGATCACAGCGGCGCCGGCTTGTTCAACAGCCATGGCGAACTGGTGGGCATCGGCTCATTGCTCGTGCGCGACGCCATGGGCCCGGGCGCGCCGCAGCAAAGCGGCAACATGTTCGTGCCCATCGACCTGCTCAAGCCGATCCTGCCGCAGTTGCGCACGCGCGGCAGCAGCGACCAGAGCCGACGCGCCTGGATGGGCGTGAGCTGTGTCGAAGCCGAAGGTGCGGTGCGCGTGGTGCGTGTCAACAGCGACAGCCCGGCCGAAGTCGCCGGCCTGGAGCCGGGCGACCGCATCGTGCGCATCGACGGCACCGAGGTCAAGGCACTGGAGGTGTTGTGGAAGACGCTGTGGGCCGGCGGCGCGCCCGAGCGCGAGGTCACGCTGGATATCGTGCGCAAGGGCCAGGCGCAGACGCTGAAGCTGCAGTCGGTGGACCGCATGAAGACCCTCAAGTCGGCGCAGGGAATCTGAGCGCTCAGTAACCGCGCACCCGGTCCACCTGGTTGGGCGGCGCCTCCCCGCGCTGCAGGCCATGCCAGCCGCGTACGAACTGCGCCGCAATCGTGTGTGGCGACGACTGCGCAGCGATGTGCGGCGTGACGGTGATGCCGGGCACATCCCACAGCGGGTCGTCCTCGGGCATCGGCTCGTGGCATTGCACGTCCAGCGCGGCGCCCGCAAGGTGGCCCGAGCGCACCGCGTCGATGAGATCGGCCTCGACCACATGCGCGCCGCGCGCAATGTTGATCAGGTAGCTGCCGCGCGGCATCAGCGCCAGGCGGCGTGCATTCAGCAAGCCCGTGGTCTCGGCCGTCAGCGGCAAGGCGCAGACGACGATGTCGCTGCCGCCGAGCAAGGCGTCCAATGAGCCGCCCGCCTGGCGACTGAAGCCGCTGACCTCGAAACCCACGGTGCGCAGCAGTCGCGCCACCGCGCTGCCCATCGCACCCATGCCGAGCACGCCGACGCGGCTGCGCACGGCGCCCATCGGCTGCCGGGTCCATTGTTTCCTGCGCTGCAAGGCTTCGTAGCCGGCCAGGCCGCGCGCGTGGCGCAAGGCCATCAGCACGACGAACTGCGCGATGCCCTCGGCCTGTTCGGCATCGACGATGCGCGACACCTGCACCTGCGTGGGCAGGTCGGGCAGCAGCAGTTTTTCCACGCCGGCCCCCACGGAACACACCCAACGCAGATTCGGCAACCGCGCGGCCACGCCATCGGGAAAGCGCCAGCCGAGCACCGCCTGCACATCGACCAGATCGGCATCCGCCATGCCGGGCCGGTAGGCGAGCAGCGGCAGCTGCGCGTCGATGGCGTGAATCGCCTGGGCAAAGACATCCGTCGGCAACGGGTGGGTGAGCAGCAAGGTCTTCATGTGGGTACTTGGGATTGGAAAGCAATGGCCTCGATGCGTTGCCACGCTCAGGCCAGCAGCCCGTCGGCCACGGTGGGATAACGCAGCGTCAGTTTCAGATCGCGCTTCAGCCGGGCGTTGTCCAGCCGGCGCGATTCGCTCATGAAGCTCAGCTGCATCGGCGACAGTTGTGCCACCGCTTCGGCACGGCTGATGCGCGGCGCGCGCGGCAACGCGCACAGGTCGGCCGCCAGGTCGAAGTACTCGCCCATGCGCAGCTCGGTGTCGTCGCAGACATGCAGCACGCGTTGCGGCAACGCACGGTGCAGCGCGGCGACGCAGGCGCGCGCCAGATCGTCGGCGTGGATGTGATTGGTGAACACGTCGTCCTGCGCCCGCAGCACCGGCGTGCCGCGTGCCAGCCGCTCGCGCGGGTGCCCGCCGTCGCGGTCGGATGCATAGATGCCGGGGATGCGCAGCACCGACACGACCACGCCCGCACGCCGGCCGTGCCAGCGCCACCACGCCTCGGCATCGACGCGGCGGCGCGCGCGGGACGTGGCCGGGTGCGTGCTGCGCGTCTCGTCGAAGCGCTCACCGCCGCAGTCGCCATACACGCCGCTGGTGCTGGCATACACGACGCGCCGCACCCGCCCGCCACGCGCCAGCGCGCGCTGCAGGTTGCGCGTGCGCGTGTCGTGCTCGCCATGGGCCGGCGGCGGCGCGAGGTGCAGCACGCTGTCGGCCAGGCCACCCAGCCTGCCCAGCGTGGCGGCATCGTCCAGGTTGCCCAGCAGCGGCACCGCACCGGCGTGGCGCAGCGCTTCGCGCCGCTGTGGCGACGAGGTCAAGGCCAGCACGTGCCAACGCCCGCGCAAGCAGCTTCAGCACGCGCATGCCGATGTCGCCGCAGCCGACGATGAGCAGCGTGGGTTGCTTGAAGCGGCGGGTGAGTGGGCGGTTCATGGGGCGATGGCAGCGCGGGCACAATCCGCTGGCAGTTTAAGTGCCCACCCAACGCCCATGAGCTTCACCGTCACCCTGCAGCCCGCGCAGCGCAGCTTCCAGGTGCAACGCGACGAGCCGATCCTGTCGGCCGCCATCCGCCACGGCATCGGCATGCCCTATGGCTGCCGCGACGGCGCCTGCGGCTCCTGCAAGAGCCGCTTGCTCGAAGGCCGCGTGATCCACGGCGCGCATCAGCTCAAGGCGCTGTCCACGGCGGAAGAGGACGCGGGCTACATCCTGCCTTGCTGCGCGGCCGCGCAGACCGACTGCGTGGTCGAAGCGCGCAGCGTGCCGGGCGCGGGCGAGTTCCCGGTGCTGAAGATGCCGGCGCGGGTGCTGAGCCTGCAGCGCGCGGCCGCCGACGTGATGATCATGAAGCTGCAGCTGCCGGCCAACCAGAACCTGCAATACCGCGCCGGGCAGTACATCGAGATCCTGCTGCGCGATGGCGCGCGGCGCAGCTACTCGATGGCCAATGCAGCGCACCAACTCGGCAATCCACCCGCGCTGGAGTTGCACCTGCGGCACCTGGTCGGCGGCAAGTTCACCGATCATGTGTTCGCGCACATGAAGGACAAGGAGATCCTGCGCATCGAAGGGCCCTTCGGCAGCTTCTTCCTGCGCGAGGAATCGAGCAAGCCGATCGTGCTGCTCGCCGCCGGCACCGGCCTTGCGCCGATCAAGGCCTTGATCGAACACATGCAGCTGAAGGCGATCGCGCGACCGGCCGTGCTGTATTGGGGCTGTCGAAAGCGCGACGATCTTTATCTGCACGAGTGGGCCGAAACCGCCGCCGCGACCATGCCGAACCTGCGATACGTGCCCGTGTTGTCGGAGAGTTTCGATGAGGCTTGGCCAGGCCGCACCGGCCTGGTCCACAGCGCGGTGATGCACGACCTGCCGGACCTGTCGGGTCATCAGGTCTACGCCTGCGGCGCGCCCGTGATGGTGGAATCGGCGCGCAACGACTTCATCGCGCGCTGCGGCCTGCCGGCCGACGAGTTCTACGCCGACGCCTTCACCTCCGAAGCCGACAAGCACCCGACTGTCTGACACATCAAACTGGAGCCCGAATTGCCGAACCTTCACCGCCGCCTGTTGACCTTGGCCGCCCTGGCCAGCCCATGGGCTGGGCGTGCATTCGCACAGCCCAAGCCGATCCGCCTGATCGTGCCCTACCCGCCCGGCGGGCCGCTGGACATCGTGGCGCGCGCACTGGCCGAGAAGGTGAAGGACAGTCTCGGCCCCGTGGTGGTGGAAAACCGCCCCGGCGCCGGTGGCAACCTCGGCGCCGACCTGGTGGCCAAGGCCGCGCCCGACGGCTTGACCCTCGTCATGGGCGCCGTCGCCACGCATGCCATCAACCCCTGGCTGTACTCGAAGATCCCCTACGACCCGATCCGCGATTTCACGCCCATCACGCTGGTGGCGCAGGTGCCGAACGTGCTGGTCATGAACGCCGAGGTGGCGAAGAAGCTCGGCATCCGCAACGCCGCCGATCTGGTGGCCTATGCGAAGAAGAACCCCGGCACGCTGAACTACGGCTCGGGCGGCAACGGCAGCGCCGGACACCTGGCCGGCGAGATGTTCAAGGCGCAGGCGGGCGTGTTCATGGTGCACATTCCCTATGCCGGCGGGCCACCCGCGCAACTGGCGCTGCTGTCGGGCCAGGTGGACCTGAACTTCGACAACCTGGCCGCGGCTTCGGCCAACATCAAGAGCGGCAAGCTGGTGGCGCTGGCCATGACCACCGCCAAGCGCTCCAGCGCCATGCCCGAGGTGCCGACCATCGCCGAAGGCGGCGCGGCATTCGGGCTGGCCGCCTTCGACATCAACACCTGGTTCGGCCTGTTCGGCCCGGCCGGCCTGCCGGCGGCGACCACACAACGGCTGAACAAGGCCTTCACCGAGGCGCTGGCCTCACCCGAGATCAAGGCGCGACTGGCGACCTTGCTGGCCGAGCCGTCGCCGACATCGCCGGAACAATTTGCGGCCTTCGTGCGCAGCGAACTGGGCAAGTATCAACAGGTGGTGAAGGCCTCGGGCGCCAAGGCCGACTGATCCGCACGCGGGCTGCGGCGGCGGCGACGTCCAAGGCGGCAAAACCGGCTACTCGCCCAGGTAAGCGGCCCGCACCTTCGGGTCGTTGAGCAGTTGCTTGGCATCGCCGCTCATCGTGACTTCGCCCGACTCCATCACGTAGCCGCGGTTTGCCAGTTGCAATGCGCGGCTGGCGTTCTGCTCGACCAGCAGGATGGTGGTGCCCTGGCCGTGGATGGTCTCGACCACCTCGAAGATCTTGTCGACCATGATGGGCGAGAGGCCCATCGACGGCTCGTCCAGCAGCAGCACCTTGGGCCGGGCCATCAGCGCGCGGCCCATCGCCAGCATCTGCTGCTCGCCGCCGCTCATCGTGCCCGACAACTGCGCACGGCGCTCCTTCAGGCGCGGGAAGATGGCGAAGACCTTGTCGATGTCGGCCTCGATCTCCTTGTCGTTGCGCACGAAGGCGCCCATCATCAGGTTCTCGGTGATGGTCATGCGGGTGAAGCAGCCGCGGCCCTCGGGCACCATCACCAGGCCCTGCTTGACCAGGTCCCACGCGCCCTGGCCCTTGATCGACTTGCCCATGAACTCGATCTCGCCGGCAGCCACCGGCTGCAAGCCGGTGATGGCCTTCAGCGTGGTGGTCTTGCCCGCGCCGTTGGCACCGATCAGGCTGACCAGCTCACCTTGCTGCACCTCGAAGCTCACACCCTTGACCGCCTGGATGCCGCCGTAGGCCACCTTCAGCGCATTCACCTTCAACAGGATTGGATTGGCCATCTTGGTGCTCCGCGCTCAATGCGCCTTGTGGTCGGCGCCCAGATAGGCCTCGATCACCTTCTCGTTGCGCTGCACGTCGTAGGGCGTGCCCTCGGCGATCTGCTTGCCGTAGTCGAGCACGGTGACGCGATCGCACAGGCCCATCACCAGCTTGACGTCGTGTTCGATCAGCAGGATGGTGCGTCCGTCCTTGCGGATCTGGTCGATCAGCTCGCGCAGCACCACCTTCTCGGTGGCGTTCATGCCGGCCGCGGGTTCGTCCAGCGCGATCAGCTTCGGGTCGGTGGCCAGCGCGCGGGCAATCTCCAGGCGGCGCTGGTCGCCGTAGCTCAGCGTGCGCGCCTTGTATTCGGCAAAGCGGCCGATGCCCACGTAATCGAGCAGCTCCTGCGCACGCGCAGCGATCTGTGCTTCTTCCGACTTGAAGCCGCGCGTGCGGAAGATGGCGCCGAGCAGGCCCGAATGGGTGCGCACATGGCGCCCGACCATGACGTTTTCCAGTGCAGTCATCTCGGCGAAGAGGCGGATGTTCTGGAAGGTGCGCGCAATGCCGGCGCGCGCCACTTCATGCACCGCCGACGGCTTGTAGGGCTTGCCGCCCAGCTCGAAGCTGCCGGAATCGGGCGTGTACAGACCCGTCAGCACATTGAAGAAGGTGGTCTTGCCGGCGCCGTTGGGGCCGATCAAACCGTACACCTGGCTGGGCTGGATGGTGATGCCCACATCCGACAAGGCCTGCAAGCCGCCGAAGCGCTTGGACACACCCGACACCTTGAGGACTTCGGTCATTTGGCAACCTCCGTGCTGCGCACTGCGGTGCGAGCTGCTTCGAGCAGTCGTGCGCGGCTCATGATTGCCCCCCGCCCTTGACTTTGCCCACCGGCACCGGCGCGGCCTTGCCATGTTCGGGCGAGGGCCACAGACCGCGCGGACGCGCCAGCATGATGCCGATCATGGCCAGCGCCACCAGCAACTGGCGCAGGATCGATGCGTCCAGCCGCCCGCCGGTCAGGTTCTGCAGCGGGTCGGCCACATAACGCAGCACCTCGGGCAGCGCGGCCAGCAGCAGCGCGCCCAGGATCACGCCGGGAATATGGCCGATGCCGCCGAGCACGACCATGGCCACGATCATGATCGACTCCTGCAGCGAGAACGATTCCGGCGAGATGAAGCGCTGGAAGCTCGCGAACATCGATCCGGAGATGCCGCCGAAGGTGGCGCCCATGCCGAAGGCCATGAGCTTGAGGTTGCGCGTGTTGATGCCCATCGCCTTGGCGGCGATCTCGTCTTCGCGAATGGCCATCCACGCACGGCCGATGCGCGAGCGCTCGAGCCGGTAGCAGATGATGACGGTGAAGATCACCAGCACCAGGAACAGGTAGTAGTACAAGGTCACCGACGACAGCTTGAAGCCGAACAGCTCGGTCGACTTACCCAGGTCCAGGCCGAGGATCTTGATGGAATCGATCTGTGCCAGGCCTTTGGGGCCGTTGGTGATGTTGACCGGTGCGTCCAGGTTGTTCAGGAACACGCGGATGATTTCGCCAAAACCCAGCGTGACGATGGCCAGGTAGTCGCCGCGCAACTTGAGCGTCGGTGCGCCGAGCAGCATGCCGAAGGCACCGGCCACCAGGGCCCCGAGCGGGATCACGAACCACCACGCGACATGCATGCCACCCGGGAAGGTGGCCTTGATCCAGGGGAAGGCATCCCACAGGTGCGGCGAGGCGAGCAGACCGAAGATGTACGCCCCCACCGCGTAGAAGGCGACATAACCCAGGTCGAGCAGGCCGGCATAACCGACCACGATGTTCAGCCCCAGCGCCAGCATCACATACAGCAGTGCAATGTCGATGATGCGCACCCAGGCGTCACCGAACTGCTGTGCCACCAGCGGCAACACCAGCAGCGCCAATCCGCAGAGCAGGAAGATCACAAGCTTGTTCTTCATGGTCGAAGCCTCCTCAAGCTCGGTCGGCGACACGCTCGCCCATCAGCCCTTGCGGTCGCAGCGTGAGCACGAGGATGAGCACGATGAAGGCGAAGATGTCCTGATAGTGGCTGCCGAGCATGCCACCGGTCAGGTCGCCGATGTAGCCCGCGCCCAGCGCCTCGATCAGCCCCAGCAGCACACCGCCGACCATGGCGCCGGCCAGGTTGCCGATGCCGCCGAACACCGCCGCGGTAAAGGCCTTCAGCCCCGGCAGCAAGCCCATGGTGTGCTGCGCCGAGCCGTAGTTGGCGGCGTACATCACGCCGGCCAGCGCGGCCAGCGCCGCACCGATGATGAAGGTGGCCGAGATCACGGTGTCGGGGCGCACGCCCATCAGCCCGGCCACGCGCGGGTTCTCGGCCGTGGCGCGCATGGCGCGTCCGAGCTTGGTGTAATTCACCAGCCACATCAGCGCGGTCAGCGAGACGGCCGTGCTTACCAGGATCAGGATCTGCACGGTGTTGATGACCGCGCCGCCGATGTGGAAGGGTTCGCTGGGCAGCAGGATGGGAAAGGACTTGACGGTGGGCTTCCAGATGATCATGGCCAGCGTCTGCAGCAACAGGCTCACACCCATCGCGGTGATGAGCGGCGCCAGCCGCGGCGCGTTGCGCAGTGGTCGATAGGCAATCTTCTCGATCGTGAAGTTCAGCGTGGTGCACACCGCCATGGCGGCCAGCAGCGCGATCAGCAACATCAGCCAGCCGGGCAGCCCGGCGTCAGCCAGCAGCGTGACCACGGTCCAGGCGACCAGCGCACCGACCATCAGCACTTCGCCATGCGCGAAGTTGATCAGGTTGATGATGCCGTACACCATCGTGTAGCCCAGTGCGATCAGCGCGTACATGCTGCCGAGAACCAGACCGTTGATGATCTGCTGGATGAAGGTATCCATCGATGGTTCTCCTGTGAGCGCCGCTGTGGTGTGCCTGGCTGCAACCAGCCCTTGCATGGACCGTGCCGCACCATCCCGGGGCGGCGCCATTCTATGAGCCTGATTTCGGTGCCCGGGCACGGGCTTTCCCGCTTGGCAGATGCGATCAACGCACCGCAGGAGCCTCAGCCTGTCGGCTTCGCGCTGGCCTCGTTCAATGCGCGCAGTTCGGCCAGCCGCTCGCCAATGCGCAGCTCCAGGCCACGCGGCACGGGTTCGTAGAAGCGCCTTTGCGGCAGGCCGTCGGGCAGGTAGGTCTCGCCCGCGGCAAAACCGCCCGACTCGTCGTGCGCGTAGCGGTACTCCTGGCCGTGGCCCAGTTGTTTCATCAAGCTTGTCGGCGCATTGCGCAGATGCGGCGGCACCGGCCGCGTGCCGTCGCTGCGCACGAGCGCACGCGCCGAATTCCACGCGCTGTAGACCGCGTTGGACTTCGGCGCCATCGCCAGGTAGACCGCCGCCTGGGCCAATGCCAGTTCGCCCTCAGGCGATCCCAGCCGCTCGAAGACCGCGGCCGCATCCACCGCCAGGTGCAGCGCACGCGGGTCGGCCAGGCCGATGTCCTCGCTGGCCATGCGCAGCAGGCGGCGGGCGATATAGCGCGGATCGACACCACCGTCGAGCATGCGCGCCAGCCAGTACAGCGTGGCGTCCGGGTCGGAGCCGCGCACCGACTTGTGCAGCGCGGAGATGGTGTCGTAGAACTGGTCGCCGCTCTTGTCGTAGCGGCGCAGCTGCTCGCCGAGCGCTTGTTCGAGCAGCGTTTCATCGATGGCCGGAGCACTTGCATCGACGCCGGGCGAGGCCAGGCTGACGACGTTTTCAAAGGCATTCAGCAAGCGTCGTGCGTCGCCGTCGGCATGCGCGATCAAGCGCTGGCGCGCCGCGTCGGTCAACGGCGGGGCATCGAGAAGCTGCGTCGCGCGTTGCAGCAGCTCAGCCAGCTCGGCCGGCTCCAGCGGCTTGAGCACATGCACGGTGGCGCGCGAAAGCAGCGCGCCGTTGACCTCGAAGGACGGGTTCTCGGTGGTCGCGCCGATGAAGGTGAACAGGCCCGATTCCACATGCGGCAGAAAGGCATCCTGCTGCGACTTGTTGAAGCGGTGCACCTCATCGACAAAGACCACCGTGGCGCGGCCTGCGCGGCGCGCCAACTGGGCGCGGTCGACGGCATCGCGGATGTCCTTGACCCCCGCGAGCACGGCAGACAGCACGATGAAGTCGGCTTCCACCGCGCCGGCCATGAGCCGCGCCAGCGTGGTCTTGCCTACGCCCGGCGGGCCCCAGAGGATCATCGAATGCAGCCGACCCGAATCGAAGGCGACGCGCAGCGGCTTGCCCGGCGCAAGCAGATGCGCCTGCCCAGCGACATCGGCCAGCGTGCGTGGGCGCAAACGTTCGGCCAACGGCGCTGATGCAGCGGAATCGACAGGTGGCGCCGCCGCTTCGAACAACAGATCCTGGCTCTGCATCGCGGCATTGTCGCCGCGATCGGTTAGCCGGCCGCGCGCGCGGCAACCGGTGCCGGTGAGCGAAGGCGATGCCTGCCACACGCAGGGCGAACCCGGGCATGCAACTTGCCTCGACAGGTCTGATTCCTGTCGGGGCTGCCGATGTCGAGTGTTGCTCCTGCGTTGCGTGTATTGCTGGTCGATGACGGCGCGCACCATCTCGCGCTGATCCGCGATGAGCTGACACGGCTGGGCTACGTGGTCGTGGGCGTGATCGATTCGGCCACGCTGATCCACGATTGTGTGCTGCAGCTGACGCCCGACATCGTTATCGTCGACAGCGAATCGCCCACGCGCGACACGCTCGAGCACCTGGCCGTGCTGTCGTCGCAGAACCCGCGCCCGGTGGTGGTGTTCACAGCAGACGACAGCACCGACCCGTTGCACCAGGCCTTGCGCGCCGGTGTCAGCGCGTATGTCGTCGACGGGCTGCAGCCACACCGACTGGCGCCGGTGCTGAAGGTGGCGATCGCGCGTTTTGCGCAAGACAAGGCGCTGCGCGCACAACTCGACGAGGCGCAGACGCAGCTGTCCAACCGCAAGCGGATCGAACGCGCCAAGGGCATCCTCATGGCGCGCACCGGCTGCAGCGAAGACCAGGCCTACACCCAACTGCGCAAGCTTGCGATGGACCGCGGCCAACGACTGTCGACCATGGCGGAACGACTGATCGAGGCCAGCGAGTTGCTGCCACCAAGCGCTTGAGTCCAAAGCCCGTGCCATCGCAAGGTTGAGGTCAGGCCGCTTGCGGCGCATAGCGACCGTTCGAAGAAGCTGCTTGCGACGCCTGAGCATCGCGGCAGGCGGCACCCGGCAGGGGCTCATGGTGTGGCGGTCGGCGCTGCGCGCCGACTGCACTGCGGTGCTCAGCCTGGCGTCGCGTCGCAGAACTCGCTTCGATCGCTGCGCTCACTACGCTCAGACAACTGCGACGAGTCAGATCACGAGGCGCGCTGCGCGCGCCGACTCCAGGCTTGCGCTCCTCGTCGCCACAAATCGCCCCTGCCGGGTGCCACCTGCCGCGAGGGCGAGGCTTGGCTGTTCTCGACGAAAACCACCCTGCGTGGCGCAAGGCCGCACCCGGGCAGGCCGTGGCGCGCCTGTGAGAGCGCCGAGAAGCGCAAGGCCCATGGCCAGCGCGCGCAGCGCGCATCGTGAACTGACTCGTCGCCGTTGTCTGAGCGCAGCGAACGCAGTGAACGCGAAGCGAGTTGGCGACGGGGCCACGAGCCTGAGCATCGCAGGGCAGTCGGCGCAGCCGACCGTCGAACCGAAGCGTCACGGCCTGCCCGGGCCTGGCCTTGCTGCACCGACTGCTTCGCGCACAGCGGTCGTTCGAATTGTCAGCTATGCGCCGCTTGCGGATTGCGCAGCAGCATGGCGCGGCTCACGGGCGAATGCTGCATCGCACCAGAACGGAGCCAGTACGCCACGTGTCGTGCCAGATTTGTGTTCTCGTGGTGCGCAATCGGCCGCTGCAACGCCTTGAACGCCGCTTTGGCCTGGCACGCGTCGTGCATGCGATGTGCGCAGTAAGTTCAGGCACAACGGCGTGTCTGGATTGTTGAATCGGGCAAAGGCGTCCGGCTCGGGTTGAGGGTTTGCGCAGGCAAACACGTCGACCCGGCCGAGGCGCCTTTTTTCATTGGGTCTTTACGAGGTGTTGGCATGTCTGGACAAGAGGGTCTCATGAGCGAACCACGTCGCAACTTCATCAAGGGGTCTGCTGCATTTGGCCTGGCGGCGGGCGTGGGACCAGGCGCGTGGGCCGCCGGCTCCGATGCGCCCGAGAAGAAGGAGGTACGCATCGGCTTCATTCCACTGACCGACTGTGCCTCGGTGGTCATGGCCTCGGTGCTGAAGTTCGATGAGAAGTACGGCATCAAGATCATCCCCACCAAGGAGGCCTCGTGGGCCGGCGTGCGCGACAAGCTGGTCAGCGGCGAGCTCGACATGGCGCATGTGCTGTACGGGCTGGTGTACGGCGTGCACCTCGGTGTCGGCGGGCCGAAGAAGGACATGGCCGTGTTGATGACGCTCAACAACAACGGCCAGGCCATCACGCTGTCGAAGAAGCTGGCCGACAAGGGTGCCGTCGATGGCGCCACGCTGGCCAAGGCCATGGCCGCGGAAAAGCGCGAGTACACCTTCGCGCAGACTTTTCCGACCGGCACACACGCCATGTGGCTGTACTACTGGCTGGCCGCGTCGGGCATCAATCCGATGAAGGACGCCAAGGTCATCACCGTGCCGCCGCCGCAGATGGTGGCCAACATGCGTGTGGGCAACATGGACGGCTTCTGCGTCGGCGAGCCGTGGAACCACCGCGCCATCATCGACGGCATCGGCATCACCGCGGTGACGACACAGGACGTCTGGAAGGACCACCCCGAGAAGGTGCTGGGCACGACCGGCGAGTTCGTGAAGAAGAACCCGAACACCGCACGCGCCGCGGTCATGGCGATCCTCGAGGCCAGCCGCTGGATCGACGCCAGTCTGGCCAACAAGAACAAGATGGCCGAGGTCATCGCCGAGAAGTCCTACGTCAACACCAGCGTCGATGCCATCAACCAGCGCATCCTGGGCCGTTACCAGAACGGCCTGGGCAAGACCTGGGACGACCCGAACTACATGAAGTTCTTCAACGACGGTGCGGTGAACTACCCGTACCTCAGCGACGGCATGTGGTTCCTGACGCAGCACAAGCGCTGGGGCCTGCTGAAGGAACACCCCGACTACCTGGCAGTGGCCAAGCAGATCAACCAGACGGAGATCTACAAGCAGGCGGCCGCGCAGCTGAAGGTCAGCGTGCCGAAGAGCGACCTGCGCAGCAGCAAGCTGATCGACGGTGTGGTCTGGGACGGCAAGGACCCGGCCAAGTACGCCGACGGCTTCAAGCTCAACGTCTGAAATCCGGGTCTGAAGTCCAGGAGCACGCGACATGTCCAGCACCACATTCCATGCCGATCTGGCAGCGACCCAGCCGGCGCGCAAGGCGGCCCCACGGCTGCCGCCATGAACGCCACGCCGGCTGCGGCCCGGGCCGCCGTGGCACCGGCCACGGCGCGCGTGCCCATCGACTGGCGCGCGTTGGCGCTGCAGGTCTTTCCACCGATCTTCGGCTTCGGCCTGCTCGTGGGCATCTGGGCGCTGCTGACGATGAACGGCGGCGCCTTCCCTACACCGGCCGTCACCTGGGACGCAGCGGTGAAGCTCTTCGCCGACCCGTTCTACCGCAACGGCCCCAACGACCAGGGCATCGGCTGGAACATCCTGTACTCGCTGCAACGCGTGGGCATCGGCTTCGGCCTGGCCGCGCTGGTGGGCATCCCGCTGGGTTTCATGATCGGCCGCTTCGCGGTGCTGAACCGCATGGTCGCGCCGATCATCAGCCTGCTCAAGCCGGTGTCGCCGCTGGCCTGGCTGCCGATCGGCTTGCTGGTGTTCCAGTCGGCCAACCCGGCGGCCATCTGGACCATCTTCATCTGCTCGATCTGGCCGATGGTCATCAACACCGCCGTCGGCGTGCAGAAGGTGCCCGAGGACTATCTGAACGTGGCACGCGTGCTGCGCCTGAGCGAATGGCGCATCGCCACACGCATCCTGCTGCCCGCGGTGATGCCCTACCTGCTGACCGGCGTGCGCCTGTCCGTCGGCACCGCCTGGCTGGTGATCGTCGCCGCCGAGATGCTGACCGGCGGCGTCGGCATCGGCTTCTGGGTCTGGGACGAATGGAACAACCTCAACGTCGCGCACATCCTGATCGCCATCTTCGTCATCGGCCTGGTCGGCCTGGCGCTGGAATGGCTGCTGGTGTCGCTGGCGCGGCGTTTCGAATTCAGCTGAAGGGAACGCGCAGCATGATCAACCACACCCCCACCGTGCGCACCGATCGCACCTTGTTCATCGAAGACGTGGGCATGGTCTTCGACACGAAACGCGGCCCCTTCGTGGCGCTGCGCGACATCAACCTGGAGATCCGGCGCGGCGAGTTCGTCACGCTCATCGGCCACTCGGGCTGCGGCAAGTCCACGTTGCTCAACCTGGTGGCCGGGCTGACCACGCCGACCAGCGGCCTGATGCTGCTGGAAGAACGCGAGCTTCGCGGCCCCGGGCCGGACCGCGGCGTGGTCTTCCAGAACCATTCGCTGCTGCCCTGGCTGAGTTGCTACGGAAACGTGATGCTGGCGGTGGAACGTGTATTCGGTGAAGACGAAGGCAAGGCGCAACTGAACGAGCGCACGCTGGCGGCACTCGAACTGGTGGGCCTGACGGCGTCGAAGGACAAGAAGCCGGGCGAGATCTCCGGTGGCATGAAACAACGTGTGGGCATCGCACGCGCGTTGGCGATGCAACCGAAGATGCTGCTGATGGACGAGCCTTTCGGCGCGCTGGATGCGTTGACGCGCGCCAAGCTGCAGGACGAGCTCACCGCCATCGTCGCGCGCACCGGCGCCACGGTGCTGATGGTGACGCACGATGTCGACGAGGCAGTGCTGCTGTCCGACCGCATCGTCATGCTCACCAACGGGCCGGCCGCCACCATCGGCGAGATCCTCAGCGTCGACCTGCCGCGCCCACGCCTGCGCCTGGCGCTGGCCGAAGACCCGCACTACGTGCAATGCCGCAAGGAAGTGCTCGACTTCCTGTACACGCGCCAGGGCCACGTGGAAAAGACGGCGGCATGAGCCCGCACGGCCGCCCGAAGGGCGAATACCGCAGTGCGGAGCACGAAGGTTCAACAATCACCCCGCACGGCCGCCCGAAGGGCGAATCCCGGAGTGCGCAGCACGAAGGTAGTCCAATCCAGACCTTCATCAAGGCCGTCGAATACTGGGTGCCGGGCAACGACCGGCTGCACCTGGAATACGGCGGCGGCCTGTACGGCCACGCGACGCGTTTTGCCGTGCTCAGCCGCAAGCTGTGTTTCGGCCGCGGCGAGGGCCTGCCCGGCAAAGCCTGGGAGCAGGGGCATCCGCTGCTGTTGAAACACTTCGAGGGTTCGTACTTCCAGCGCACCGCGGCCGCGCATGCCGAAGGGTTGACCGGCGCACTGGCGTTGCCGCTCTTTGCCGGCGAGTACCTGAACGCGGTGCTGGTGATCTTCTTCGGCGATGGCGACGACCATGCCGGTGCGATCGAGCTGTGGCACAACGATCCGGCGGCGTCGAAGGACATGACGCTCAGCGATGGCCATTACGGACGCACGGCCGAGGCCTTCGAGTTCCTGTCGCGGCGCACCTCCTTCCGGCGCGGCACCGGCCTGCCCGGGCTGGCCTGGGATGGCGGCCTGCCCGTGTTCCTGCCCGACCTGGGCAAGGCCTCGCGTTTCCTGCGCAGCGAAAGTGCGCTGCAGGTCGGCATCAACCGCGGCTTTGCGCTGGCCTGCACCAGCACCGACGGCCAGCACCACGTGGCGGCCTTCCTGTCGGCGCTGGACACGCCGATCGTGCGCCGCTTCGAAGTCTGGCAGCGCGATGGCAACCATCTCGCGCGGGTGTCGGGCTTCTGCGAGACGCAGGGCAATCTGGGGCCATCGTCCGTGTTGGCCGAACGCGGCCAGGGCACGCTCGGGCGCGCCTTCTTCACTGGCGTGCCGGCAGTCGGCGACGACGCACTCACCGAACCCGCGGGTCTGGGCGCATTGGTGCAAGGCGCGGATGTGCACACGCTGGTGGCCATCCCGATCCTGCGCGACGGGCGTTGTGTCGCGGTGATGGCCTGGTATTTCTGACCGTCGTTCTGGAAACGCCTGCGGAGAGCGCGCATGAAGAAGATGAAACTGGTGGTGGTGGGCAACGGCATGGCCGGCATTCGCGCGGTGGAGGAGCTCATCCGCCTGGCGCCCGAGCTCTACGACATCACGGTCTTCGGCGCCGAGCCGCACCCCAACTACAACCGCATCCTGCTGTCGCCGGTGTTGAGCGGCGAGCAGACGCTGGACGAGATCGTGCTCAACCCGCTGGCCTGGTACGCCGACAACGGCATCACGCTGCACCTCGGCAAGACGGTGGTGGACGTGAACCGGCGCAAGCGCGTCGTCATTGCCGACGACGGCACCGAGGTGGAATACGACCGCTTGCTGCTGGCCACCGGCTCCACGCCCTTCATGCCGCCGCTGCCCGGCATGGGGCTGAAGGGCGTGATCGCCTACCGCGACATCAAGGACACCACCGAGATGATCGAGGCGGCCACGCGCCACAAGAACGCGGTGGTCATCGGCGGCGGGCTGCTCGGGCTGGAGGCCGCGAACGGCCTGATGCGGCGTGGCATGCAGGTCAGCGTGGTGCACATCATGCCGTGGCTGATGGAGCGCCAGCTCGACACCGTGGCGGGCGGGCTGCTGCAGAAGTCGCTGGAAGCACGCGGGCTGAAGTTCCTCATCGGCGCCGACACCCAAGGGCTTCGTCGGCAACGCCGAAGGCCGCGTGCAGACCGTGCAGTTCAAGGACGGCAGCGAGGTACCGGCCGAGCTGGTGGTGGTGGCCATCGGCATCCGCCCGAACACGGCGCTGGCGGAAAAGATCGGCCTGCATTGCCAGCGCGGCATCGTCGTCAGCGACACCCTGCAGACCATCACCGATCCGCGCATCTATTCGGTGGGTGAATGCGCGGCGCACCGCGGCATCGCCTACGGCCTGGTGGCGCCGCTGTTCGAGCAGGGCAAGGTGGCGGCCACCCACCTGGCCGAGTTCGGCATCGGCCGCTACACCGGCAGCCAGACCAGCACCAAGCTCAAGGTCACCGGCATCGACCTGTTCTCCTGCGGCAACTTCACCGGCGCGTCGTCGGGCCGTCCGCAGGACGCGGGCTTCGAGGAAATCGTCATGAGCGACCCCTACGGCGGGGTCTACAAGAAGCTGGTGATCCAGGGCGACAAGCTGGTCGGCGCCTGCCTGTATGGCGACACGGTGGACGGCAGCTGGTACTTCAAGCTGCTGCGCGAAGGCCGGCCCATCGGCGACATCCGCGACAAGCTGATGTTCGGTGAATCGAACATCGGCGACACCGGCCACGAAGGCAACACCCGCGCCGCGAGCATGGCCGACAGCGACGAGGTCTGCGGCTGCAACGGCGTCAACAAGGGCGTCATCTGCAAGGCGATCAAGGACAAGGGCCTGTTCACCCTGGACGAGGTGCGCAAGCACACCAAGGCCAGTGCGAGCTGCGGCTCGTGCACCGGGCTGGTCGAGCAGTTGCTGATGTTCACGGCCGGTGGCGACTACTCCAAGCCGCCGACCAAGCGCGCGATGTGCGGCTGCACCGACGCCAGCCACCAGGACGCGCGCGAAGCGGTGCACGAACATCACCTGTTGACCATCGACGCCGTCTACCAGCATCTGGGTTGGCGCACGCCGAACGGCTGCGCGAGCTGCCGCCCTGCGATCAACTACTACCTGCTCAGTACCTGGCCCAAGGAGGCCAAGGACGACCCGCAAAGCCGCTTCATCAACGAACGCAGCCACGCCAACATCCAGAAGGACGGCAGCTACTCGGTGATTCCGCGCATGTGGGGGGAGAGACCACGGCTGACGAGCTGCGCCGCATCGCCAACGCGGTGGACAAGTACAAGATCCCCACGGTCAAGGTGACGGGTGGCCAGCGCATCGACCTGCTCGGTGTGAAGAAGGAAGACCTGGTCGGTGTCTGGAAGGACATCGCCATGCCCAGCGGCCACGCCTACGCCAAGGCGCTGCGCACGGTGAAGACCTGCGTCGGCAGCGAGTGGTGCCGCTTCGGCACGCAGGACAGCACGCAGATGGGCAAGGACCTGGAACGCGCGCTGTGGCGCATGTACGCGCCGCACAAGGTCAAGCTGGCGGTGAGCGGTTGCCCGCGCAACTGCGCCGAGGCCGGCATCAAGGACGTGGGCGTGATCGGCGTCGATTCGGGCTGGGAAATCTATGTCGGCGGCAACGGCGGCATCAAGACCGAAGTCGCGATGTTCCTGGTGAAGCTGAAGACCGCCGCCGAAGTGCTGGAGTACAGCGGCGCGTTCCTGCAGCTCTATCGCGAAGAAGGCTGGTACCTGGAGCGCACCGTGCACTACATCGCGCGCGTCGGGCTGGACCACGTGAAGAAGAAGATCCTGGACGACGCCGCCGGCCGCGTGGCGTTGTGGGAGCGATTGCAGTTCAGCCTGGATGGCGAACCCGACCCCTGGTTCGAGTTCGACAGGGCCGCGGTGGATGTACGGCAGTTCCAGGCGCTGCCGATCCGGCTGCACAGCGAGACCGTGGGGGCCGAATGAAAGAGTGGATTCCGATCTGCGCGCTGGACGACATACCGTCGTTGGGCGCACGCCGTGTGACACGCGAGCACGGTGCCGCGGTGGCCTTGTTCCGCGCCAGCGACGACCATGTCTTCGCGCTGCTCGACCGCTGCCCGCACAAGGGCGGGCCCTTGAGCCAAGGCATCGTCTTCGGCCACAGCGTGGCCTGCCCGTTGCACAACTGGAGCATCGGCCTGGCCGACGGTTGCGCCAAGGCGCCCGACGTGGGCTGCACCGTGAGCTTTGCCGTCAAGCGCGAAGGCGGGCGTGTCTTCCTGGACGCCGAAGAACTGCGCACGCTGGCACTCGACGAGGCACAGGCGTCGGCGTGAACGCCAGCACGATCCCGAGCGGGAGACGGATCGTGATTCCGATTGCGAGCTCGAATACGAGTGCGACCGCCGGGGAAACCCGCTCCACCTGCCCCTATTGCGGCGTCGGCTGCGGTGTCATCATCGAGTCGCAGGGTGCGCAGATCACCGGCGTGCGCGGCGACCCGGATCACCCGGCCAACTTCGGCAAGCTGTGCAGCAAGGGCAGCACGCTGCACCTGACGGCCGCCGCGCACGTGACGCAGCAGGCGCGGCTGTTGCAGCCGATGCGCCGTGCGACGCGCGGCCAGGCGCCGACAGCGGTGAGCTGGGACGCCGCGATGGGCGAAGCCACCGAGCGCTTCGCCTCGATCGTCGAGCAGCATGGGGCCGACGCGGTGGGCTTCTACCTCTCCGGCCAGATGCTCACCGAGGACTACTACGTCTTCAACAAGCTCGCCAAGGGCCTGCTCGGCACCAACAACGTCGACACCAATTCGCGCCTGTGCATGAGCAGCGCCGTCGCGGGCTACAAGGCCACGCTCGGCGCCGATGCGCCGCCGGCCTGCTACGACGACCTGGGCTTGGCGAGCACGGTGTTCATCACCGGCTCGAACATGGCCTGGGCGCACCCGATCCTCTACGCACGGCTGGAAGACGCGCGACGCGCGCGACCGCAGACGAAGATCATCGTCGCCGACCCGCGACGCACCGAAACCGCCGCGCTGGCCGACCTGCACCTGCAGCTGCTGCCGGGCAGCGATGTCGCGCTGTACCACGGCCTGCTGCACCTGCTGCTGTGGGAGGGCCTGACCGACACGGCCTACATCGCCGCGCACACCGTCGGCTTCGACGCGCTGCGCGACCGGGTGCGTGAGTTCACGCCGAAGTACGTCGCGCAGTTGTGCGGCTTGAAGGAAGCCGACATCGTGCAGGCGGCGCGCTGGTTCGGCGGTTTGCACGAGGACGCCCACGCGCCTCGTGCGCCGACGCTGTCGCTGTACTGCCAGGGCCTGAACCAGAGCCGCAACGGCACCGACAAGAACGCCGCGCTCATCAACCTGCATCTGGCCACCGGGCAGATCGGCAAACCCGGGGCCGGGCCGTTCTCGCTCACCGGCCAGCCGAACGCGATGGGCGGGCGCGAAGTCGGCGGCCTGAGCAACCAGCTCAGCGCACACCGCGACCTGGGCAATGCACAGCATCGCGCCGAAGTGGCCGCGCTGTGGGGCATCGCGGACGTGCCGGCAGCACCCGGCAAGAGCGCGGTGGAGATGTTCGAAGCCGCAGCCGACGGCGAAATCCGCGCGCTGTGGATCGTCTGCACCAACCCGGCGCAATCGATGCCCGACCAGGCCACGGTGCGCCGCGCGCTCGAACGCTGCGAGTACGTGGTCCTGCAGGAGGCCTTTGCCCACACCGCCACCGCGCCCTATGCCGACCTGCTGCTGCCCGCCACCACCTGGGGCGAAAAGGACGGCACGGTGACGAACAGCGAGCGCCGCATCAGCCGCGTGCGCCGCGCCGTGGCGGCACCCGGCGAAACCCGCGACGACTGGGCCATCGGTGTGGACTTGGCGCGCCGGCTCGAACAGCGCCTGGGCCGGCGCCGCATCGATGGCGCGAGCCTGTTCCCGTTCGACGATGCCGAGAGCGTGTGGAACGAACACCGCGAAAGCACGCGCGGCCGCGACCTGGACATCACCGGCCTGAGTTACGCCGCGCTGCACACGCCACAACAGTGGCCCTTCCCCGAAGGCGCCATCGAGGGCCGCCAACGCCTGTATGAAGACGGCATCTTCGCCACCGCCGACGGTCGCGCGAAGTTTGCCGACGTGACCTGGAAGCCCCTGGCCGAAGTGCGCGATGCACGCTTCCCGCTGTCGCTGACAACGGGACGGCATCGCGACCAATGGCATGGCATGAGCCGCAGCGGCACGCTCGGCCGCCTCTTCGGCCAGGCCGCGGAACCGGCCATCGAGCTGCACCCGCAGGAGCTGGCGCGGCGCGGCTGGTCGGCCGGCGAACTGGTGCGCGTGCAGTCACGCCGTGGCGAGATGGTGCTGCCGGTGCGCGCCAGCGAATCGGTCGCCCCGGCGCAGGCCTTCATCGCCATGCACTGGGGCGAGGAGTACGTGTCGGGCCATGCACGCGACGGAGCCGTGCTCACCGGCGTGAACGCGCTCACCACCTCGGCCTTCTGCCCGACATCGAAACAACCCGAGCTGAAACACGCCGCGGTGCGCATCGAAGCCGCCGCGCTGCCCTGGCAGATCTTCGGCGCCGCCTGGCTGCCGGAGGGCGAGCAGTTGCGGCTGCGCCAGACGCTGCAGGGCCTGCTGCAAGGCTGCGGCTACTTCAGCGCCCTGCCCTGCGGGCGCGAGCCGGACGGCCGCGTCGGCCTGGTGTTCCGCGCAGCGCACACCGAGGCGTTGGCAGGCGGCCTGCTGCAAGGCATCGAGCGCTTGCTCGGACTGCAAGGCGCGCGTGTGCTGCGCTATGCGGACACGCGGCGGGGACAGCACCGCGCCATGGGCCTGGCCGACGATTCCGACACCTCGCCCTTGCGCGCCTTTGTGCTGGCCGGCGACATCCGCGCCAGGGAATGGGTGCTGCCGTTGTGGCGCGACGAACAGCCGGCGCGCGCACTGGGCACACGGCTGCTGGCGGCCAGCCCGCAGGCACCGGCCGCATTCCAGCCACGCGGTGCGCAGGTCTGCAGCTGCTTCGATGTCGGCGAAGCGCAGATCCGCACGGCGCTCGGCGACATTCAAGGCACACCCGAGGCGCGCCTGGCGATGCTGCAGGAACGGCTGCACTGCGGCACGAACTGCGGCTCGTGCAAGCCGGCGTTGCGTATGCTGATCGGGCAAGAGATGGTGGCTGCATGAACGTGAGCACAAGCGCGATCGCAAGCGGGCATGCGAACGTGATCGTGACCGGCAGCGTCACGCTCGTCGGCGCCGGGCCGGGCGACCCGGAACTTCTGACGATCAAGGCGGTGAAGGCCATCCGCCGCGCCACCGTGCTGCTGGTCGATGACCTGGTGGACGACGCCGTGCTGCGTTACGCGCGCCGCTCCGCGCGCATCGTGCACGTCGGCAAAAGAGGCGGATGCCCGAGCACGCCTCAAGCCTTCATCCACAAGCTGATGGTGGCCGAGGCGCGACGCGGCGAACGTGTGGTGCGGCTCAAGGGCGGCGACCCCTTCGTCTTCGGCCGCGGCGGCGAAGAATGCGATGCATTGCGCGCGGCCGGCATCGACGTGCAGGTCATCAGCGGGCTCACCGCCGGCATCGCCGGGCCGGCCGCGATCGGCCTGCCCGTCACCGACCGGCGCCATGCGCAGGGCGTGGCGCTGGTCACCGGCCATGCGCGCGAGGGTGGCAAGGCGCCCGACTGGCATGCGCTGGCGCGCAGCGGCCTGACCTTGGTGATCTACATGGGCATCGCACGCTGCGATCAGATCCAGCGCGCGCTGCTCGATGCCGGCATGGCGGCCGACACGCCGGCCGCCGTCATCAGCAGCGCATGCACCGCGCAGCAGCGGCACGCGCTTTGCCGGCTGGATGAACTGGCGGACACGGTGCGCCGCGAAGACCTCGCCAGCCCGGCCGTGCTGGTGGTGGGGGACGTGGTGCGCTGCGTGTCCCGACCGACGGCACTGATGCCCTTGTTGCAGGTCGCCAGCGCCGCGTAGCATCGGCGCTGGCCAGGGTAGGCCGGAGTTGGAGCCATGCACGAGCGCCCCATGCAGAAATACATCGGCAGCTGCCACTGCGCTGCGATCCGTTTCGAGATCGAGACCGACTTTCCCGAACTGACGATGTGCGATTGCTCGATCTGCAGGCGCAAGAACGCACTGATGGTCAAGGTGCACGAGAGCCGGTTTCGACTGCTGGCGGGAGAGGCCTCTCTCAGCGAGTATCAATTTCACACACGCACGGCGCGGCACTTCTTCTGCAAGGTCTGTGGCATCTATCCCTTCCATCGCAAGCGCGTGACGCCCGACCACCTCGGCGTCAACGTGTACTGCCTGCACGACTTCGATGCCACGGGCATTCCGGTTCGCCAGACGGTCGGCGCTGCAATGCCCTGATTGCGGGCTGGCGCGGGCTGCACGTCCGGCACAGTTCCTGCGTTGCTTCGGCTCCCCTGTTGTCTGAAGGAGTCGACCGATGGACACAACTGCCGTCAAGCTGGTTCAGGAATCCTGGACCCACGTGCTGCCCATCGCCAACGATGCCGGCGCGCTGTTCTACAAGAACCTGTTCGAGGCGGCTCCTGAATTGCGGCCGCTGTTCAAGGGCGACATCGACGCACAGGCCGGCAAGCTGATGCAGATGATCACGGTGGCGGTGGCCAAGTTGAACGAGCCCGACGTGCTGATCCCGGCCTTGCAGCAGCTCGGCAAGCGGCATGTGGGTTATGGCGTCGGTCCGGCGCACTACGCGCCGGTGGGCGCAGCCTTGCTGAAGACGCTGGAGCAGGGCCTGGGCGACAGGTTCAACCCGGACACGCGCGCGGCCTGGACGGCGGTCTACGGCGTGATGACCAAGGTGATGACGGCGCAGCCTGGCACTTGAGTAAAGTGGCGGCCTGGGAGCCGCCATGAGCATCGAACTCGACCACACCATCGTGCCCGCACGCGACCGGCGCGCGTCGGCCAAGCTGTTGGCTGACGTGCTGGGCGTGGACTGGTCCGAAACCGGCGTCGGGCCCTTCTGCCCGGTGTACGTGAGTGACAGCCTGACACTGGACTTCGACCAGGCCGAAGGTGCGATTGCGCCGCTGCACTACGCCTTCAGGGTCAGCGACGCCAGCTTCGATCGAATCGTGGCGCGGCTGCGCAAGAACTGGCATTCCGTTCAGGAGCACGCCGCATGGGCCGGTCGACGGGCAGGTCAATACATCCGTCGGCGGACGCATCGTCTACTGGAGCCAACCGGACGGCCACGTCTGGGAGGCATTGACGCTCAGCTACGCGCGCATGCCACAGGTGCACAAGGCCTGACGGCGGGCCGGCGCACACTTGGGGCAACACAGGAGGCAATATGGTGGTTCGCGTGGTCAGGCTGGGCACGGCAAGAGCCGCCGATGAAGGCCTGCGCATCGGCACGGTGCGCCGCCCGCCCCGCGGCGTGCCCAAGAGCGAGTTCGCCTCAGGGAATTGGTACGACCTGTGGTTCCCGAACCTGGCGCCCAGCATGGACACGATGAAGCTCGGGCAGCAGGCACACACGCCCGCGCAGTGGGCCGCGTTCAAGAAGAAGTACCGCGCGGAGATGTCCGTGCCTGAAGCCGCTCACGACCTGGAACTGCTGGCCGCGCTTTCGCAGCAGGCCAATTTCTCCGTGGGCTGCTACTGCGAGTTTGAAGATCGTTGCCATCGCTCCGTCCTGCGTGCCTTGCTGCAGGAGAAGGGGGCGCGGTTCATGCCCGACGCGGTGCAATGACCGGCGCGCTGCCCTTCAGCGCGGTGTGCTGACCACTCGATGCGCCAGCGCCGGGATCGACGGCAGAATCCAACGCATGAAGACCCAGGTGGCCATCGTCGGCGCCGGCCCGGCAGGGCTGCTGTTGTCGCACATCCTGCACCGCCACGGCATCGCCAGTGTGGTGCTGGAAAAGAGCAGCCGCGAGCATGTGCTGTCGCGCATCCGTGCCGGCGTGCTCGAGCAGACCACCGTGGACGTGCTGCGCGCGCACGGCCTGGCCGATCGGCTGGAGCGCGAGGGCCATGCGCACGACGGCATGAAGATCGTCTGGGCCGGGCGAGAGAGCTTTTTCATCGACGTCGCCAAGCATGTCGGCAAGCGCTTCACGACCTATGGGCAGACGAAGATCCAGGAAGACCTGTTCGCCGCCGCCGACCGGCGCGACGCCTGCGTGCTGACCGAGGCCGAGGACGTGACGGTGTTCGACTTGCAATCGGATCGCCCGTACCTGAGCTTCACGCATCGCGGCCAGGCGCAGCGCCTGGATTGCGACTTCATCGCCGGCTGCGACGGCTTCCACGGCGTCTCGCGCCAGGCGATTCCGGCCACCGTGCTGCGCGAGTTCGAGAAGGTCTACCCCTTCGGCTGGCTCGGCGTGCTGGCGGCCACGCCGCCGCTGCCGGACATCACCTACGCCAACCATCCGCGCGGCTTTGCGCTGGCCTCGGCGCGCAGCCCGACGCTCAGCCGCTGGTACATCCAGGTGCCGCTGGACACACGCCTCGAGGACTGGCCCGACGATCGCTTCTGGCCCGAACTGAAGGCACGTTTCCCTGGCGAGTTGGCCGAAGCCATCGTGGCCGCGCCCTCGATCGAGAAGTCGATCGCGCCGTTGCGCAGCTATGTGGCCGAGCCGATGCGCCACGGCCGGCTGTTCCTGGCCGGCGATGCGGCGCACATCGTGCCGCCCACCGGCGCCAAGGGCTTGAACCTGGCGGTGTCGGACGTCGTCTACCTGGCGCGTGCGCTCGCGGCCTTCTATGACACCGGGTCCGGCGCACTGCTCGACGCCTACAGTGACACCGCGCTTCGCCGCGTCTGGAGCGCGGTACGCGTGTCGTGGTACCTGACGACGCTGCTGCACCGCTTTCCTGGTGCGAGCGCATTCGACCAGCGCGCGCAGGAACATGAACTCGAGTACCTGAAGTCGTCACATCACGCGCAGGTGGCGCTGGCCGAGCAGTACGCGGGCTCGCCGATCGAAGGCGGGGTTTGATTTCCTGTACAACAGCCAGGGCTGTGCGCAGCCGCGTGACGGCCGCACCCCCGCCCAGCAGGAGTACCCGCAACATGTCCATCGAAATCTGGCTGGCCTTCGTCACCGCGGCCGCCGTGCTGCTGGTGATTCCCGGTCCGACCATCCTGGCCGTCATCAGCTACTCGATCGCGCATGGCCGTCGCGCCAAGTTGCCACTGGTGGCCGCCGTCGCGCTGGGTGACTCCACCGCCCTGGTGGTGTCGCTGCTCGGGCTCGGGGCGCTGCTGGCGAGCTCGGCCTTCTGGTTCACGGCCGTCAAGTGGGCGGGCGGGGTGTACCTGCTCTATCTGGGCATCAAGCTGCTGCGCGCCGGCGTGTCACCCGTCGAAGCGGCTGCGCCGTCCGTGCCGGGCTCGCGCTGGAAACTGTTTGCCAACACCTACCTGGTGACGGCGCTCAACCCGAAAGGCATCGTGTTCTTCGTCGCCTTCCTGCCGCAGTTCATCCGGCCGGGTGGCGACGTGTCGCAACAGCTGTGGGTGCTGGCCGTCACCTTCGTGGTCATGGCCACGCTCAACGCCACGCTCTATGCTGTCTTTGCCGGCTCGGCGCGCAGGCTGCTCGCCTCGGCGCGCAATCAACGGCGTTTTCATCTGGCGGGCGGTTCGCTGCTTTGTGCGGCGGGCGTATGGGCCCTGATGGCGAAGCGCCCCGCATGACCAACGATGGAGCACATGCCATGTTGAACATCAGCTTGCACCGAAGTGGCTTGTCCACGCTGGCCTTCGTCGCGGTGCTGGCGCACGGCCAGACGTTCGCGGACACACGTTCGTTCAGGTGCGGAAACGATCTGGTGAACGTCGGCGACAGCAAGACCTCGGCCTTGCTCAAATGCGGCCAGCCGGTGGCCAAGGACGCTTTCTGCAAGCCCGTCGTCAACCAGCCTGGCGGCGGCACGGGCAAACGATCACCGGTGGTCGTGAACGCAGGCTGCGAAGCGGTGGACGAGTGGACCTACAACCCTGGCTACGGGCAGTTCATGACGACGCTGCGCTTCGAGTCGGGCAAGCTGGTGTCGATTTCCTACGGCGACAGAGTCCCGTAGTCGCGCGCGGGCGTGCGCCACAATCCGCGCGCAGCCCTCCATCGTCGCGCAGTTCCCTCGCCCATGCTCGTACACCTGCCCGTCCCCGTGCGCGGCGCCATCACCAGCGTCATCCTCGGTCTGAACACGCTGATCGTGGCATCGAGTCTGATGCCGCCGGCGTTGGTGAAATTGTTGGTGCCGGCCAAGGCGGTGCGCCGCGAGTGCGACCGCTTCATGAACGGCCTGGCCTCGCTGTGGGTGGGCATCAACAGCGCCTGGATCGCGGCAGTGTCGCCGCGCGAATGGGACGTGCAGGGCGTGCAGGGCCTGAACGAGAAAGGCTGGTATCTCGTATCGAGCAATCACCAGAGCTGGGTCGACATCCTGGTGCTGCAGCGCATCTTTCACCGCCACATTCCGTTCCTGAAATTCTTCCTGAAGCAAGAGCTGATCTGGGTGCCGGTGATCGGCCTGGCCTGGTGGGCGCTGGACTTTCCGTTCATGAAACGCGGCAAGGGCTCCGGCGCGAAGCAGAACGATCTGCGGACCACGCGCGAGGCGTGCGAGAAGTTCAAGCTCATTCCCACCACCGTCATCAATTTTGTCGAGGGCACGCGCTTCACGCCCACCAAATGGTCAGCGCAACAAAGCCCGTATCGCCACCTGCTCAAGCCGAAGATCGGTGGCCTGGGCATCGCCCTGGCAGCGATGGGCGAGCAGTTCGAGGCGCTGCTCGACGTCACCATCGTGTATGCACAAGGCAGGCCGACGTTCTGGGACCTGCTCAGCGGCCAGATCGAGGATGTCACGGTACGGGTGGTGCGACGCGCGATCCCGGCCGATGTGCTGGGCGGCGATCCGGTCAAGGACAAGGCCTATCGACAGCGCATCGGCGCATGGGTCGATGCGCAGTGGGCCGAGAAGGACCGGCTCATCGACGAGTTGCTGACTGAGGCTGACGAGAAAGGCGCTGACGACGCCCTTCCTACAATCCCGCAATGAGCGCACTTCCCTCGCTGAAGCCACGCCGTGCCATCCGCGAACTGCCGGATGAACTGGTCAGCCAGATCGCCGCCGGCGAGGTGGTGGAACGCCCGGCCTCGGTGGTGCGCGAGCTGGTGGACAACGCGCTCGACGCGCTCGCCACGCAGATCCACGTGCGCCTGTCGGCCGGTGGCGTGCGCGCGATCGTGGTCGAGGACGACGGCATCGGCATTCCGTCGCACGAGCTTGCCGCTGGCGCTGAAGCGCCATGCCACCAGCAAGATCGGCTCGCTGCTCGATCTGGAGCAGGTGGCGACGATGGGCTTTCGCGGCGAGGCACTGGCCGCCGTGGCGTCCGTGTCGGACCTGTCCATCACCAGCCGCACCGCCGATGCACCCCACGCCACGCGACTGGACACACGCAGCGGCGAGCTGGCGCCGGCCGCGCGCAGCGGCGGCACCAGCGTCGAGGTGCGCGAGCTGTTCTTCAGCACGCCGGCACGGCGCAAGTTCCTCAAGACCGACGCCACCGAAGCCGCGCATTGCATCGAGGCCGTGCGCCGCCACGCGCTGGCGCGCCCCGACGTGGCCTTCGCGGTGTGGCACGACACCCGGCTGGTGGCGCAGTGGCGCGCCGCCACGCCCGAGCAGCGCCTGCGCGACGTGCTCGGCGAGGAGTTCGTCGCCCACAGCCGGGCGCTGCAGCAGCAGGTCGGCGCGCTGCACTTGAGCGGCCGCGTCGGCACGCCCGAGGCGGCGCGCGCGCGTGCCGACCACCAGTACGTGTACGTCAACGGCCGCTACGTGCGCGATCGATTGATCGCGCACGGCCTGCGTTCGGCCTACGAAGACGTGCTGCATGGGGCGCGCCAGCCGGCCTATGTGCTGTTCATCGGCATCGACCCGGCGCGTGTGGACGTGAACGTGCATCCGACCAAGATCGAGGTCCGCTTTCGCGATGCGCGCGAGTTGCATCAGGGTGTGCGCCATGCGGCCGAGAACGCGCTGGCGCCGATGCGGGCGGCGGGCATGGGCGGCTTTGCTGCGACGCAGGCCGGCGCGGGCAGTGCGGCTGCGATGGCCGCAGCTGGCACCACGCCGGTGACGAACCCGCTCGACGCGGCGTCTGGATCTGCCGCATCCGGCGAAGCGGCCGCGGCGCCCTCGGCATCGAGCGGCGCCAACCCGTTTGCGCCGCGGGCCTGGAATGCGGCACCTGCGCTGCAAGGGACGGCTGGCCTTGCATCAGCTGGCCACGCTGTACGCGCAGGAGCCGGCGCCGCCCTGGAAGGTCGGCGCCTCGGAAGTCAGCGATGCAGCCGGCAGCGCCGAGCGCAGCCATTGCCGAACCACCGCTCGTCGAACAGCCACTGGGCCAGGCGCTGGCGCAGCTGGGCGGCGCCTATGTGCTCGCGCAGAACGCGGCGGGTCTGGTCATCGTCGACATGCATGCGGCGCACGAACGTGTGGTGTACGAGCGGCTCAAGGCCACGCTCGGCGAGCGCGCCCTGCAGACGCAGCCGCTGCTGATCCCGCTGAGCTTTGCCGCCACGCCGGCCGAGATGGCGACGGCGCAGGCCCAGCAACAGGCCTTGCTGGAACTGGGGCTGGATGTGGCGCCGCTGTCGGCCGCCACGCTGGCCGTGCGCAGCCGGCCCACCGCCCTGCCCGACGCCGACCTGGCCGAGCTGGTGCGCTCGGTGCTGGCCGAGCTGGCGCAGCTCGATTCCAGCCGCGTGGTGCAACGCGCACGCGACGATCTGCTCGCCACCATGGCGTGCCACGGTGCGGTGCGTGCCAACCGGCGCCTCACGCTGGAAGAGATGAACGCCTTGCTGCGCCAGATGGAAGCCACCGAGCGCGCCGACCAATGCAACCACGGCCGGCCCACCTGGCGACAGGTGACGATGAAGGAACTGGACGCGATGTTCCTGCGCGGGCGCTGATCAAGGCTTCTTTCGCGTCGCACGCACCTTGGATTTGGCGGCAGGCTTGCGTTTCGCCGGCGCCGAGCGCTGCGCCTGAACCTCGTCGCTGGCGGTGATGCCGCCCGGCACCCAGCTCCACTCGATCTTCTGATACACGAACGAAACTTCCTCGTACTCCGCGAAGCGCATGAGTTCGGGGTTCTTGTTGTTGAGCATGTGGAAGCGGATGTCGCAGATGACGGCATTGCTCAGGCGCACGGTGTAGCGCATGACTTCCTTGCCGGCGGCCGTGGTGCCGCCCGTCGCCGGCGCCCAGAACTGCAGCTCCCAGGTGGACAGCGACTCGTCGTTCACCCAAGCTTCATACAGCAGGGGCGACGACCGATCGATCTCCTTGGTGATGACAAAGGGCCTGTGCTGGCGCCTGCCCGTCGCCTGGCCGCTGGCCGCATCCCGCGGCGACGTCACTGCATGCTCGGCGGCAATGACGATGATCTTGCCCTCGCGTCCTTTCTGCGTCGCCGAGCCTTCGATCTTCCCCTGCTGGGTGCCTGTGAGAGATAGGTATGCATTCAGCGCCATGTTGCCTCCGGTGCCTGCTGTCGAGATCAAGGATGACTGCTCCGCGAGGCGGTATACACCGAAGCCATGCCCGGCGTCCAGCCGTCGGCGATGACACCGTCGTCGAGCCACTGCCGCAGGCCCGTGCCGGCAGCGCCGGCTTCGCAGACCTGACAAGGATCACAGAAAATTCAGGTAGGCCGGTGCGCACAGAATAGGCGCGAGCAACCGCCGCGCGTCGCGGCGCGGTGTTCGAGAGGCAGCCACACATGGACCTGAAGGCCAACCGGGTGTTCATCTCCTACCGGCGCGACGACGCCGCGGGTTATGCCGGCCGCATCGAAGAAGCCCTCGAGCGCCGGCTCGGGCATGGCAGCGTCTTTCGCGACGTGCTCGACATTGCGCCCGGCGTGGACTTCGTCGAGGCCATCCGCACACGCCTGGCCGGCGCGCACACGGTGCTGGTGTTGATGGGCTCGCGTTGGGCGGGCATGGACGCTCAGAGCCAGCGCCGCATCGACGACGTCGACGATTTCGTGCGACTCGAAGTGGCCCTGGCGCTGGAGAGCAACGCACAGGTGCTGCCGGTGTTGCTGCCCGGCGCCGAAATGCCCGCAGAGGACAGCCTGCCCGACGCGCTCAAGCCCCTGGCGCGACGCAATGCCATCACCCTGCACGACAGCCATTGGGACGCCGACATGGACCGCCTGGCCCGGCACGTCGGCCTGCCGCCCCGGCCGGCATGGCGCAGGTCGTGGCTGGTGGCCGCCGCGGCGGTGTGCGTGTTGGCGCTGGCTGCCTGGTGGGCGTTGCGCCCGGCCACGACACCCGTGCGCGACGCCACGCCGGTTGCCGTGCCCGTTTGTGCCTGTGCCTGTGCCTGTGGCGGACGCCAGCGAGCGCCTCGTCGGCAGCTGGAAAGCCGAACTGCGCTATGAATGGGGCGACCGCTACCAGGAACGCTTCGAGTTCAAGCGCCACGCCGGCCAGCTCACCGGCACGGCCAGCTTTCTGGCCTACCCACGCGCCATCGAAAACCTGCGCGTCGACGGCATGAACCTGCATTTCGAGACACGCAGCCTCTCCACCATGGGCGGCTTGACGAAAGAAGTGAAGCGCGCCTACGCGGCCGAGCTGCGCGGCATGCCCCCGGACGAAACACTGGTGTTTCGCATGCAGAGCTCGGGCGGGCACACGAGCGAGAAGCCGCTCGAGTTCGAGGCGCGCCGACTGCGGCCTGGGGACAGCGACACACCGGGGCGCGAGCGACGCGCGGCCAGCGCGCCGCCGTGATGGCATGCCGAAGTTGCGTTTTGATCGGGGTGCTCTCTACTAAGAATCATTCGCATTCGTGTTACATTTTGTCGACCGGCCAACTCTCGCTTTGCATGCAAATCCGATCTGCTCACACCGATCCACACAGCGCGACATGTCGCGAGCTGCCATGAGCGCGGGCACGCCTGCAAGCCGGTCGCCGACGGCGCTACAGCCTGCGTCGAACAGGTCGCCTGAAGCGTCAGCGGACGCGCGTCGCGTGTCGAGTGAGGCCTTGTTCGCAGGCGCACAGGAAGTACTGATCGAACACCGCGGCTTGCTGTACCGACTGCGTCATACCGCGCTCGGTAAATTGATCCTGACCAAGTAGCACTGCGCCGCGACAGGCGCAGCCCGCGAAGACGACCCTGAGTGACGCGTGGCCGAAAGGTGAAGGTGCTTGGGCGCTACAAGCTCCGAGTTGACTCGGCCGCTTCGCGAACGGCCGCATCCGCGTCGGCCGCGAGCGCGCGCAACGGCCCGCGCGCCAGCGCGCGCACAAAACTGCTCGCTCCCGGCTTGTCGAGATAGACACAGGGCTTGCCGCTGCGCTTGCAGTGCTCCTTGACCCGCGCGTAGGCGTTGTGGTTCAGACAACCGGCCTGGCACACCACCAGGTCGGCCGCGGCGAGTTGCGCGTCGAGCCGGTGCGCGTTGTCCTCGATGCCGCCATCGTGGTGCGCAAAGCGGCCACCGTGGCGCTCCACCCATCGCCGGTACAGCGGCACCTGGCCGCTGCGCCCGCCGACACACAACACGCTGGTCGACTGCAAGGCCGTCGCAGACAGTGTCGAAGGCGGTACTGTCGTGTCCAGCCCGGTGTTGCGCTGCGTGACCGGTTCTGTCGATGGCATGGGCGGCAGGGGCGTCGTGCCGACCTCCCCAGCGGACGACCGCTGCGCATAAGGCGGCGGCGCGGCCGTGCGCTGTGCGACCAACAGCTGTTGCGACAATTCGGCCACGCGCTGCACCAGCGCGTCGCGCCCCGGCGTCGTTTGCTTCGTTGGCGGCGACACCGGTGACTGCGCGATGCGCGCCTGCTGCGCCACGACCTGCGCGCGCAGTGTGAGCACTTCGTCCTGCAGCGCCTGGCGTTCGGCCATCGCTTCGCTGCGCCAAAGGGCATGGCGCTGCCGCAGCCGCTGGCCTTCACCCTGCAGCGCCTGGTTCTCGGCGCGCAGCGCCGCCAGCACCGCCGCATCGTGTCGCGCCAGCGCCACCCGTTCGTGCTGCAGCACATACAGCTCACGATGGATGCGCAGCTGCAGCGCCTCGTCGCAGTGCGCATGGCTCAGCGCGGCCCACAACGCGGCGGCGACGTCGCCGTTGCTGAGCGCGCCCACCCACATCGAGGCCAGCGCCTGTGCGCTGCCGGCTGCGGCAAAGCGGCGCAGGGTGTCAGCATGGCGCCGATCGAGCTCGCGCTGCAGCGCCTGCGAGACCTTGTTGCGCGTGGCGCACTGCGACACCGTCGCGGCGTGCAGCTCGAAGTCGTCGAAGCCGGAGCGCCCGGCGAAGAGCTTGTCCATCACGCGGCGCAGTTCGGCCACCGGCAGGCAACTGCCGACGATGGGGCCATGGCTGTCCGCCGGCAGCTCCCAAAGTCGCCGCGAGCGCGAAGCCCGCGGCGCCAGGACCGCCGTGTCCTCACGGGTGGCTGTCACGGGTTCGGCGGCGGCGATCATGTGACGGCGGGGTAAGGCAACAGCTTCCACAGGATCGTCACGCCGGCCACGAACACGGCCCATTCCACCCAGCCGAGCAACTTCGGGTTCATCGACGCAGCGCCGTCGCGCGCGGCAGTGTCGGCCTCGGCAACGATCCGGCCCGTCACGACAGCGTCTTGCGCCACGTCCGAAAAGTCCTGGCAAAGGCGGCGCAAGGTGAGCGGCGGTATCGCACGCTGCCAGGCGTAAGCCGGATGCGCGCAGCCCAGCGTCGCCGCCTGGCCGGCCTGCAGCGCCGCGCGCATCTCGTCGGGCAACTCGAAGCGCAGGAAGTGCACGCCGCTCGGCCGGCCACGATGGCGGTCGGCCAGGTCCTCGTTGGCCTCTGCCACGACGCGCCACCACGCGCCCAGTGTCGGCGTGCACCGCGCCACAGCCGCCTGGCGCACGGCCAGTGCATAACGGCGCTCAAGCTCCTTGTGCATCAGCTCGGACAGCGCGTTGCGGCGTTTGGCTTCGCTGACCGCGACGCAGTGCAGCCGACAGTCGTCGTCGCTGGCCAGCAGCGGAGCGCCCTTTTCCACCAGGCGTCGCAACACCGTGATGGGAAGGCACACACCCAGCACCGGGCAATGCGCGGAACTTTCCAGCTCCCACAGCCGGCGGCGGCGCGAACTGCCAGCAAGGCCATTCGACGACGGGCCAGCGCAGCACGGATCGGCAAAAGCGTCAGGCTTCGCTGGCACAAGCGGGGGGAACAACGGACAAGGCAGTCAGCACAGTGTTTTCCTGGTGATTACACTGGCTGGCTTCAGGCTGGCGCGTGCGGGTATCAGATTAGCTCAATCTACTTTAATACGAATCGTTCGTATTTACAAGGCCAACTTCTTCAGTCGATTGTTGAGAATCGACCCACCTCACGCTTTTGCCCAATGCCTCAAATAAACCGCGATATTCCGGGTCAGGCCGCACCTGCCGTCGGCTTCGATGCGCCGCTGGAGATGCTCGCCCAATGCCATCGACGCTTCGAGCAGCAGTGTGCGACGCTGCAACGCCTGGCGATCCACCTTCCGCGATCACGGCGCGGATGCGCAGGCGCAGCAGGCGGCGACCGCGGTCATCCGCTATTTCGACAGTGCCGCGCGCCAGCACCATGAGGACGAAGAGCAGGACCTGCTGCCCGCGATGATCGAAGCCATGGCCGGCTCCGACGCGGTGTGCCTGCGCGAGCTGTCCGAAACGCTGGCAGCCCAGCATCGCAGGCTCGAAGCCCTGTGGGCTGAAGTGCGCCGCGAGTTGCAGCCCATCGGCGCGGGTGGGGCCGATGGCGGCCCAGGCCGCGCGGTTGGCCTGGACGCGACCGCGGTGACGGCGCTGGTCAACGGCTACCGTGAACACATCGCGCTCGAAGAGGCGCAGCTGCTGCCGATGGCAGCGCGCCTGCTCGACGATGCCGCGCTGCGCCGCATGGGCAGCGCCATGCGTCGGCGTCGCGGCATCGCCGAAGGCGATTGAGCGTCCCGAAGGGTTGAGCGTCTGTTCGCGCATCGCAAGACCCCGCCGCAACCGGCGCGCGAATCTTGTGGCAAATTTGCACCATGAGCCGTCGCCCCATGCCCCGCACCTGGCGCCTTGCCCTGGCCGCGATGCTGGTGGGCGCCTTGGCGCTGGCAGGCTGCGCCACGCTCGACGAACAACAACGCAAATGGGTCTTCCAGCCGAGCAAACAGAGCTGGTGGGGCGGCAATGCCGCGGCCGAAGGCATGCAGGACGTGTGGATCGAATTCCAGTCGCGCGAAACCGACAGCGCGGTGCGCCTGCATGCGCTGTGGCTGCCGCAGGCACGCGCCGACGCCCCTGTGCTGCTGTACCTGCACGGCGCGCGCTGGGACGTGCGCGGCAGCGCCTTTCGCATGCGCCGCATGCACGAGCTGGGCTTCGCCGTGCTCGGCATCGACTACCGCGGCTTCGGCCAGAGCACCGACACGCTGCCGTCGGAGACCATGGCCTATGAAGACGCCCGCGCCGCCTGGGACTGGCTGCGCACGGAGCACCCCAAGACCGCGCGCTACGTCTTCGGCCATTCGCTGGGCAGCGCGGTCGCGGTGCAACTGGCCAGCCAGGTCGACGACGAAAGCGGTGTGCTCGTCGAAGGCTCCTTCACCTCGCTGGCCGACGTGGTGAGCAGCTTCAAGTGGGGCTGGCTGCCGGTGGGGCCGTTGATCACGCAGCGTTTCGATGCCGGCGCGCGCGTGGCGCAGGTCGGATCGCCGTTGCTGGTGGTGCACGGCGAGCAGGACAGCCTGATCCTGCCGCAACTGGGCCGCGCGCTGTACGAACGCGCCAACGAGCCCAAGCGCTTCGTGCTCGTGGCGGGCGGGTCGCACCACAACACCAATTCGGTGGGTCAGCCGCAGTACCGCGAAGCGGTGCGCGAGCTCTTCGGCCTGCGCGCAGTAGCGCCGGCCGTGCAACGCCGCCCGCGCGGCCGGCGCCGACGTGGTGGCGCGTGGTCCAATCGGGCACCATGTCCGACCGACCGACCCTGAAACTCAAGCCCGGCGCCGCGGCGCGCGACCCGAAACGTCTGCGCGTGCGCGCCACCACCGCGCCGCGCAAGAACGCGGCTCAGGCCAAAGCATCCGCCATAGCCGGCGATGCACCCCGCGGCCGCCCGCCTGCGCAGCGCGGGGATGCACGTGCCGAGCGCGCCTCCGCCACCCATCGCAGAGATGCAGGTGCCGAGCGCGCTCCGGCTGCCGACGGTGCGCCGCGCGAACGCAGACCGAAGCCGCCGCAACGCCCCGGCGATCGTCCTCGGGAGCACGCGCCCGAGCGCAGCGATCGACCGCGCGCCCGCGCAGCGACGCCCGAAGCTCGATCGGCCGGGCGGCCGCCCACAAAGCCATCGCCGCGCCCGGCGCCCGGCCCTGCGCGGGCGCCGCGCGTGCTGCCGGCGGCCGCGCCCGCATCGGCCCGATCCGTCGCGGCGGCTGCAGAGAAGCCGCTGCGCCCCATGGCCGCCGCACGCGCCGAAGGCATACGCCTGTCCAAGGCGCTGACCGAACAGGGCATCGCCTCGCGCCGCGAGGCCGACGACTGGATCGCTGCCGGCTGGGTGCGCGTGGATGGCGAGATGGCCGTGCTCGGCCAGCGCGTGCGACCCGAACAACGCATCGACATCGACCCGGCCGCGCGCAAGGAGCAGGCGCGCAGCGTGACGATCCTTCTGAACAAGCCGGTGGGCATCGTCAGTGGCCAGGCCGAGGACGGTTACCCGCCGGCCACCACGCTCGTGACCGCGGCCAACTTGTGGTCGGAGGAAAAGCGCCCCTTCCACCCGGGCCACGCGCGCGGCCTGGCGCCGGCCGGCCGTCTGGACATCGATTCCACCGGCCTGCTGGTGCTGACGCAGGACGGGCGCATCGCCAAACTGCTGATCGGCGAGAACTCACTGGTGGAGAAGGAATACCTGGTGCGCGTGGCCCATGCCTTCGAAGGCGGCGTGCCCGAGTCGGCGATGCAGCTGCTGCGCCATGGGCTGGAGCTGGACGGCGAGGCGCTGAAGCCGGCCAAGATCAGCTGGGCCAACGAGGACCAGCTGCGCGTGGTGCTGCAGCAGGGCAAGAAGCGCCAGATCCGCCGCATGTGCGAAGCCGTGGGCCTGCAGGTGCTGGGCCTGAAGCGTGTGCGCATCGGCAGCGTGGTGCTGGGCAAGCTGCCGGCCGGGCAATGGCGCTATCTGCGCGATGACGAACGCTTCTGAGGCGAACGCGGGCGCATCGGCGGGCCGAGCGCCGGGCCGCTCCCAAGCCGGCCCGCATCCCCTCGGGGGATCGACCGAGGTACCCGTCGGGCGAGGGGCAGACATGTCTCCAGGGTTGATCGTGACCTTGCTCGCGCTGCTGCTGGGCACGCAACCGATCGCCACCGACCTGTACCTGCCGACGCTTCCCGGCTTGGCCGCCGACCTGAATTCACCGATGGGCAGCACGCAGCTGACGCTGTCGGCGCTGCTCTTCGCCTTCGGCTTCAGCCAGCTGCTGCTCGGGCCGATGGCCGACCGCTTCGGCCGCCGGCCGGTGCTGCTGGGCGGGCTGTCGATCTTCGTGCTGGCCAGCATCGGCAGCGTGATGGCGGCCGACATCGGCGCGCTGGTGGCCTGGCGCGCGCTGCAGGGCGTGGGCATGGCCGCGGCGGTGGTGTGTGCGCGGGCGATGGTGCGCGACCTGTACGTGCCGACCGATGGCGCGCGCGTCATGTCCAAGGCGCTCACCGGGCTGGGCCTGATCGCGCTGGCCAGCCCGCTGCTCGGCGGCGTGCTCGCCAGCACCGTGGGCTGGCGCCACGCGCTGGCGGCGATCGGCGTGTTCGGCGCCGTCTGCCTGGCCACGGTGGCGCTGGCGATGCCGGAGACGCTGCGCGCGCGCAACCCCGACGCCTTGCGCCTGGCGCCGATGTTCGCGCAGTGGGCGCGCATCCTGCGCCACCCCACCTTCATCGCCTGGGCGCTGCTCATCGCCTGCACCTACGGCGGGCTGTTCGCCTTCCTGGCCGGATCGTCCTTCGTGCTGATCGACGTGCTCGGCAGCTCGCGCCTGGCCTGCGGTCTGTACATCGCCGGCTGCTCGGTCTGCTACATCGTCGGCACCTTCTGGTGCCGGCGCTGGCTGCCGCGCCACGGCCTGGCCGGCGCGGTGAAGCGCGGCGCGGCCTTCACGCTGGCGGGCGGGCTGTCGATGGTGGGCCTGGCCTGGGCCGGCGTGATCGGCCCCTGGGCCATCGTGCTGCCGCAGTTCGTGTTCGCCTTCGGCCACGGCATCCACCAGCCCTGCGGCCAGGCGGCGGTGGTCGGGCCTTTTCCGCAGCATGCCGGCGCGGCGTCGGCACTGGCCGGCTTCATCCTCGCCGCGGCCGCGGTGGCGGTGGGCGCCTGGCTGGGCGTGGCGATGAACGACACCGTCTATCCGCTGGTGCTGACGGTGGGCGCGATGTCGGTGGCCACGGCACTGGTGGCTTGGACTTTGGTGCAGCGGCATGGGGAAAGAGCTTGATCGCCTTTCAGGTGCGATGCGAGCACGCAGACGCGCAGCCAGGCTTTCAGCCTGAGTTTCAGGTAAGACACCGCTCTCAGCCAATTCCTGGGCCTCACCAATACCAACATGCGATTTGAAGGCGTCCTCAAGTCATGGGATGACGAGCGAGGCTTCGGCTTCATTGCACCGACCCAAGGGGGGCAGGAGGTTTTCGTCCACATCAAGGCTTTCCCGCGTGGCATCGCCAGGCCGCAGCTCGATCAGCCGCTTTCCTTCGAGGTGGACCTCGGGCCCCAAGGAAAGAAGCGGGCGAAGAACGTTCAGCTTGTGCAGGTCAGGAAGCGCCGCCCTCTGACCGAGCGCCAGCAGCGGGCGCAATGGGGCACAGCCACTCTGTTCGTGCTGCCAGTGTTCCTGGTGCTTCTGCTGGTCATCTCCGTCGCCTGGCGCCCTCCCCTGTGGTTGCCGGGCCTGCTACGTCGTGGTCAGTTTGATTACCTTCATGGCCTATGCCGTGGACAAGTCGGCTGCCGCGAATGACACGTGGCGCACGCCGGAAAACAGCTTGCACTTGCTGGCACTGGCCTGCGGCTGGCCAGGTGCGCTGCTGGCCCAGCAGATCCTGAGGCATAAGTCGACAAAGGCAGAGTTCCGGCGAGTCTTCTGGGCCACGGTGCTGCTGAATGTGGCGGCCTTCGTCCTGCTTTGCTCCCCACTCGGCCAGCCGTACTGGCGGCCACAGTGACGACGGCAGTGACCCCCCTCGGCATCTGCCTCGCCGGCCCCACGGCCAGCGGCAAGAGCGCGCTGGCGTTGCAGCTGGCCGACGCCCTGCATGGCGAGATCGACATCGAGTTCATCAGCGTCGATTCGGCCCAGGTCTACCGCGGCATGGACATCGGCACCGCCAAGCCCGACGCGGCCGAGCGCGCGCGCGTGCCGCACCACCTGATCGACATCCTCGAACCGGAGCAGGCCTATTCGGCGGCGCAGTTCGTGCGCGACGCAACGGCCGCGGCAGAGGACATCCGCGCGCGCGGCCGGTTGCCGCTGCTGGTGGGCGGCACGATGCTGTACTTCAAGGCGCTGCGCGACGGACTGGATGCGATGCCCGCCGCCGACGCCGCGCTGCGTGCGCAGATCGACGCGCGCGCCGCCGCCGAAGGCTGGCCGGCCCTGCATGCCGAACTGCAGCGCGTGGACCCGGCCACCGCGGCGCGGCTGGCGCCCAACGATGCGCAGCGCATCCAGCGTGCGCTGGAGGTGTGGATGTCGACCGGCCAGCCGCTGTCGGCCTTCCACGCGCGCGGCGCTGCAGCGCCATCCGATGCCGGCCGCTGGCCGCTGATCGCGCTGGAACCGGACTCGCGCGCCTGGCTGCACGAGCGCATCGCCAAGCGCTTCGATGCGATGCTGGCGGCAGGATTGATCGACGAGGTGCGGCGCCTGCGCCAGCGTCCGGCGCTGCAGCCGCAGATGCCGTCGATGCGCTGCGTCGGCTACCGCCAGGCCTGGGCGGCGCTGGACAGCGGCTCGCTCGACGGGCTGCGCGAAACCGGCATCGCCGCCACGCGCCAGCTGGCCAAGCGGCAGATCACCTGGCTGCGCTCGATGGCCGATCGCACGCGCATCGTCTGCGATCAGCCGGGCGCGCCGCAGCAGCTGACCGACGCGGTGCGGCGCGAGCTCAACCGCTGAACAGCGCCTCGCAGCCGCTGCCGGCCAGCGCGGCATCGAAACGCTCGCGCGCTTCGGCCGGCAGCGCCTGGTGGTCGCGCCGCAGCCAGGCCAGGCACTTGCCCTGGTAGGCAAAGGCCTGCTGCACCCAGGGCTGGCCGTCGATGGTGGCGTGCAGCTCGGCCTGGCCGGCAGTCAGCGCCTGCGCATTGGCCAGCAGCAGCGGCGCGTACAGCCGCCCCGTCTCGCGCAGCAGCTTGTGCAGGCTTGCCGGCAGATGGCGCAGTTCGAACCAGTCGGCATCGGTGGGCTCCAGGCCGCTAAGGTCTTCCATCATCATCACCCAGGCACACACGCGCGGTGCGATCTCGGCGGCCAGCGCCATCGGCGTGGGGTCGAACTGCGCCAGCTGCGTCAGCTGGCCGTAGATCGCGAAGTCCGACGCGCCGGGCCGCCCACCCATCAGGAAGCGGTGCGCGCGAAAGTGCTCCTCCAGCGCCAGCAGCACGCGCCGGTAGCCGGCTTCGATGACCGCCGCCGTGTCGGGGTTGGACCCGACGTAGCGCAGCCGCGGGATCTGCCGGCCGCTGACCATCGCCGCCGTGGCGTCCAGCGAGGCGTCGTCGTGCGGGCCGCCGCGCCAGCAGGCCAGCAGCCGGCCGGCCTTGTGGATGTCGGCCGGGTAGGTCCAGCGGTAGTGGAACATCGCCTTGGTCAGCCATTCGTCGCCGAAGTCCTCGAGCAGCGCGTCGATCAGCGCCAGCGCCGGGTCGGCAGGCACCACGGCGCGGCCGGCGAACTCGGCTTCGAAGCGCCGGATCAGCGGTGTCGAATCGGTGACGGCCTGCAGCGCGCCGTCTCTCGTCGGGCAGGTAGAAGGTGGGCAGCAGCGGCGGCTTGGCCGCCGGCAGACCGGGCACGCCGGTGGTGGACAGCACCAGCCGGTAGGCGATGCGCCGGTAGCGCAGCAGCGCCACCATCTTGCGCGTGTAGGGCGAGGCGGGGGCGCCGTTGAGCAGCAGCGAAGTCGGTGTTGCAGCGGTGGCGTGGCTCACTGGTGACCCTTCGTGCTGCGCACTGCGGTATTCGCCCTTCGGGCGGCCGGGCGGGCTCATGCGGGAACTGTAGACGACGCGTGCCGCGTCGCCGCGCGCTCACATGCCCCAGCGCAGCGCCGCGGTGTGCACCGGCGCGTCCCACAGCGCCAGCATGTCGGCGTCCACCGCGGTGACGGTGATCGAACAACCGGCCATCTCCAGCGAGGTGACGTAGGAGCCGGTGAGGTGGCGCACCACCTTGACGCCGGCGCCGTTCAGCACCTTCAGCGCGGCGTGGACCATCACGTACAACTCCAGCGTCGGCGTGCCGCCGAAGCCGTTGACCAGCAGGATCGCCTGCTGGCCGCGCTGCAGCGACAGGTCCTTCAGGATCGCGCCAGTCAGCTCGGCGGCGATCTCGTCGGCACCGGCCATCTTGACGCGGCGGCGCCCGGGCTCACCGTGGATGCCCACGCCCATCTCCATCTCGTCGCTGCCGATCTGGAAGGTGGGCTTGCCGGCCGCAGGCACGGTGCACGAAGTGAGCGCCACGCCCATCGACGCGGTGGCCTTGTTGACCGCGTCGCCCAGCGCCTTGCAGCTCGACCAGGCTGTCGCCGCGCTCGGCCGCGGCGCCGACGATCTTCTCGACGATCAAGGTGCCGGCCACGCCGCGCCGGCCGGTGGTGTAGGTGGAGTTCTCCACCGCCACGTCGTCGTTGACGATGACGGTGGCGTTGTCGCGGTCCAGCATCTCGGCGGCCATCTGGAAGTTCATCATGTCGCCGGAATAGTTCTTCACGATGAAGAGCACGCCGGCGCCGGTGTCCACGCTCTCGGCCGCGGCCAGCATCTGGTTCGGCGTCGGCGAGGTGAAGATCTGGCCCGGGCAGGCGGCATCGAGCATGCCGTGGCCGACGAAGCCGGTGTGCAGCGGCTCGTGGCCGGAGCCGCCGCCGGAGATCAGCGCCACCTTGCCGGGCTTGGTGTGCAGGCGGCGCACGAACTCGTGACCGGCACCCAGCGCGACGATGTCGGCATGCGCGGCGACAAAGCCGTCCAGCGATTCGGCGAGCACGGTGTCGACATGGTTGATGAGCTTTTTCATGGTGTCTCGCGGCGGTGAAGGGGTGGACGTTCAGGCGGCCTGGCTCGGCGTGTGCGCGGCGCCCAGCAGGCTGTCACAGATCGAGCCGACGATCAATGCCATCGAGCGCGAGCCCGGGTCGACATGACCGAGCGCGCGCTCGCCCAGGAAGGACGCGCGGCCCTTGATGGCATCCATCTTCGCGGTGGCCTCGGCGGCGTCGAAGGCACATTGGCGGGTGCGCTGTAGCAGATCGATGTCGTCCGCGCCGGCCGTCGCCAGCAGCCGCTGCAGCGGGTCGAGCACGTCGAGCAGCGTCTTCTGGCCGACCTCCGCCTTGCCCAGCCGCGTCAGCGCGGCGATGCCGGCCTGCAGGGCACGCGACACGTCGGCCGGCGCAGGGGTGGGCGGCAACTCCTTGGCGAGCGTCACCAACAGGGTGCCGAACACCGGCCCGGACGAGCCGCCGATGGTCGACATGCAGACCATGCCCATGGCCTTGAGCGTGTCGTTCAACGATTTGCCCTGCCATTCGGGCAGCCTGGATTGGATGGCCAGCGCGCCGCGTCGCATGTTCAGGCCATGGTCGCCGTCACCGATCGCTTGGTCGAGCGCGGTCAGTTCGTCGACATGGTCGATCAGCGTCTGCGTGGCAGCCTGGATGAGCGGGATGTGCGGCATGAGGGTTTCTCCAATCGGGCCGGGCAGGTCCTCAGGCGGATGCGGAAGCGGCAACCCGCCGGCCTTCGGCGTCGAACCACAGCGCGCGGCGCAGTTCCACACTCACCGGCGTGCCGGGCTCTAGGCCGGCCTCGCTGAACGCCGCGCTGACGGCGCTGTGCCGGCCGTCAGCCCACGACAGATGCACCAGCCGCTGGTCGCTGAGGATCTCGATGCGGTGCACCTCGGCACGCAGGTGCTGCGGCGGCGCCGCGCCCTCGGCATGCACCAGCAAGTGCTCGGCGCGCACGCCCACGGTAGCCGCGCCGGCCGGCGCCGGCCACTCGCCCAGCGCGGCACGCGGCAGCAGGTTGATGCGCGGCGACCCCAGGCGCGCGGCCACGGTCGCCGTCTGCGGGTTTTCGTAGATGTCGCGCGGGCTACCCACCTGCACCAGGCGGCCGTGGTCGAGCACGCCAATGCGCGTGGCCAAAGTCAGCGCCTCGGTCTGGTCGTGGGTGACGTAGAGCATCGTTGCGCCCAGGTCCTGCTGGATGCGCCGCAGCTCCAGGCGCAGATCGTTGCGCAGCTTGGCGTCCAGCGACGACAGCGGCTCGTCCATCAAGGTCACGGCCGGGTCACGCACCAGCGCGCGGCCGATGGCCACACGCTGCATCTGGCCGCCAGAGAGTTTGGTGGCCGGGCTGGCGAGCTTGTCGTCGATGCGCAGCAGCTTGGCCACCTCGTTGACCTTGTCGCGCACCTGGGCCTCGCCCATCGGACGCATCGGCGAGCGCAGCGGGAAGGCCAGGTTGTCGAACACGCTCAGGTGCGGGTACAGCGAATACTGCTGAAACACGAAGGTCACGTCGCGCAGCGCCGGCGCGTCGGCCGTGACATCGCGCCCGCCGATGTGGATGCGGCCGGCATCGGGCTTCTCCAGCCCGGCGACGAGCCGCAAGGTGGTGGTCTTGCCGGCACCACTGGGGCCGAGCAGCACGATGAACTCGCCGCTGGCGATGTCGATCGACAGTTGCTGCACCGCCTGCACGCTGCCGAAGCGCTTGCCGACGCCGTCGAGCCGCAGATCAGCCATGAGCAGCCTCACGCTGCGGCTTCGGCTGGGCGCTGCGGTCCAGCGCCAGCGCACGGCCACTCTGCTGGTCGAACAGCGACACCGCCGCCGCAGTCGAAGGCCAGGCCGACGCGGTCGCCACGCTGCGCCGGCACCTCGACGCCGACCTTGGCGCGCAGCATCGAGCCCACCGCGGTGGTCAAGCGTGACGATCTGGCTGTGGCCCAGGTACTCGCTGCCCACCACCTCGGCACGCAATGCGGAGCTCGAATCGAAGCGCACATGCTCCGGACGCACGCCACACAGCAGCTCGCGTTCGCTCACGGCTTCAGCCAGCGGCGGCATGGCGATGCGCGCCTCGCCGATGGTGACCTGGCGCGCGCCTGCGGCGTAGCCGCCGTAGAAGGGAATGAAGTTCATCGACGGCGCACCGATGAAGTCCGCGACGAACACCGACGCCGGCCGGTCGTACACGTCCTGCGGCGAACCGAGCTGTTCGACCACGCCGCGGTTCATGATGGCGATGGTGTCGGCCATCGCCATCGCCTCCATCTGGTCGTGCGTGACGTAGACGGTGGTGGCCTTCAGCCGCTCGTGCAGGCCGCGCAGTTCGTCGCACATCAGCTCGCGGAACTCGGAGTCGAGCGCGCCCAGCGGCTCGTCCATCAGGAAGGCCAGCGGCTGGCGCACGATGGCGCGGCCCAGCGCCACGCGCTGGCGGTCGCCGCTGGACAGCCCTGAGACCGACTTGTCGAGCAGCGGCGTGATGCGCAGGATGCGCGCCGCCTCTTCCACCTTGGCATCGATCTCGCGCCGCGGCATGCCCTGCGAGACCAGCGGGAAGGCGATGTTCTTGCGCACGTTCAGGTGCGGGTACAGCGCGAACAGCTGGAAGACGAAGGCGATGTCGCGGTGCGAGGCGCGCTTGAAGGTCACGTCCTCGTCACCCAGGAAGATCTGGCCGCTGGTCGGGCAGCTCCAGCCCGGCGATCATGCGCAGGGTGGTGGTCTTGCCGCAGCCCGAAGGTCCGAGCAGGCAGAAGAACTCGCCGTCGCGCACGGTGAAGCTGGAGTCCTGCACCGCGACGAAATCGGCGAAGGCCTTGTGCAGGTTCTGGACGCGGATCTCGGCCATCGTGTTATTCAGGAAACTTGGAGACGATGGTGAACATCAGCACGCCGGCCAGCGTGGTGACGAAGGACCAGGTGAACAGGATCAGCGCAAAGGGCTGCAGCATCATGAAGATGCCGAGTGCGATGACGCCGCACGCCGCCATCTCCATCGGGCCGCGGCGGGCCCACTTCGGCCAGCTCATTTCCTCACCGCCCCGAAGGTGATGCCGCGCAGCAGGTGCTTGCGCAGCAGCACGGTGAACACCAGGATCGGCACCAGGAACAGCATCGTCCCCGCAGCCACCGCCGGCCAGTCCTGCCCGCCCTCGCCGATGATGATCGGGATGAACGGCGGCGCCGTCTGCGCCTCGCCGCTGGTCAGCAGCACCGCGAAGGCGTATTCGTTCCAGGAGAAGATCATGCAGAAGATGGCGGTGGCGACGATGCCGGTCGTGGCCTGCGGCAGCACCACCTTGCGGAAGGCCTGCAAGCGCGTGTAGCCATCGACCATCGCGGCTTCTTCGTATTCGCGCGGAATCTCGTCGATGAAGCCCTTGAGCAGCCACACCGCCAGCGACACGTTGACCGCTGAATACAGCAGGATCATGCCCAACCGCGTGTCCGACAGGCCGACCTCTCGGTACATCAGGTAGATCGGGATCGCCACCGCGATCGGCGGCATCATGCGCGTGGACAGGATGAAGAACATCAGGTCGTCCTTGCCCGGCACCTTGAAGCGGCTGAATGCATAGGCCGCCATCACGCCCAGGCCCACCGACAGCACGGTGGAGCCGATGGCGATGATCAGCGAGTTGATGAAGCGCGGCACATAGTTCGAGCGGCTGACCACCACCATGTTGTTCTCGCGCGCGTTGCGCTCGCAGGCGTTGTCGGCTGGCGGCAGAGCGGCGATGTATTCCGGCGTCTGCCGCGAGCGTGTGGTGAACAGGTTGCAGAAGCCCACCGTCGACGGCGTGAAGAAGACCTTGGGTGGGTAGCTGATCGAGTCGGTCGGGCTCTTGATGCTGGTGAGTGCGATCCACAGCAGCGGCACCAGCGTGATCAACGCATACAGGGTCACCAACGTGGCGGCGACGACCTTGCTGGTGCTCGTCGGTTCGACGACGCTGTGGGCGGTGCTGATGCCTTGGCTCATGATGATGTTGGCCCCCAAGGCGCTGCGCGCCGCCCCCCCGAGGGGGAGCAGACCGTCTTGAGGCGGCTCGGCGACGGTCTCATCTGTTCTTCACGGCGTTCAACGCCTTGACATAGATGTTGGCCAGCCCGAACACCGCCACGAACAGGATGATCGCCAACGCCGACGAATAGCCGGTGCGCCACTTCTCGAAGGCCTCGCGCTTGAGCGTGATCGACACCACCTCGGTGGTCGAACCCGGGCCGCCATTGGTCAGCAGGTTGACCAGGTCGAACATCTTGAAGTTCTCGATGCCGCGGAACAGCACCGCCAACATGATGAAGGGCAGCACCATCGGCAGCGTGATGCTCCAGAACTGGCGCCAGCTCGACGCGCGGTCGACCTCGGCGGCCTCGTAGATGTAGTCGGGGATGCTGCGCAGCCCGGCCAGGCAGATGAGCATCACATAGGGCGTCCACATCCAGGTGTCGACGATGACGATGGCCCAGGGTGCGAGCCGCACCGAACCCAGCATCTCGAAGCTCGACGGCGGGATGCCGGTGAAAAACGACACGACGTAGTTGAACAGCCCGATCTGCGGCTGGTAGATGAAGGCCCAGAAGTTGCCCACTACCGCGGGCGACAGCATCATCGGGATCAGGATCAGCGTGGTCCAGAAACCGTGGCCGCGGAACTTGCGGTCGATCAGCCAGGCCAGGCCGAAGCCGATCAGCGTCTGCAGCGTGATGGTCCAGAACAGGAAATGCGCGGTGGCCTGCATCGGGCCCCAGATCTCGGGGTCGGTGAGGATCGACACGTAGTGGTCGATGCCGACGCCGCTGACTTCGGCATTGGGACGGTTGGCGCGGAAGTTGGTGAAGGACAGCCGCACCGTCCAGATCAGCGGAAAGATGTTGATCAGCAGCAGCAGCACCATCGTCGGCGCGATGAACAGCCAGGCGATGGCGCGGTCCGACAGGCCGCGCATGCGGCGCGCCAGCGGCGCGGGCGTGGCCTGCACGGCGCGGTCAGCGACGGATGAAGTGCTCATGCGGTTGGAGCGGTTTCGATCCCTACTCGGCGTGCCGGCGAACCGCAAGTCGGCCCATCAAGCGGCCGCCGCGGAACCGGCTTCGCCGGGCCGCCAGCGGCGCCCCCTTGAGGGGGAGCGCCGCAGGCGCTTCGGGGGTGGGCACTTCAGCTTGCCGTCCTCTTTGAACACCTTCTTCCAGTCGGCCACCATGCCGTCCAGCGCTTCCTTCGCGGTGCCCTTGTCGGCGACCACGTAGTCATGGATGCGCTTCTGCTCGGCCAGCAGCAACTGTGCATAGCTCGGGTCGGCCCAGAAGTCCTTGACCTGGTCCATGGCGGTCAGGAACTCGCCGGCGAAGGGCGCGCTCTTGACGAAGCCCGGGTCCTTCAGCACCGCGTTGTGCGCCGAATACCCGCCCAGCGCCCACCACTTCTTCTGCACTTCCGGCTGCGCGAACCACTTGATGTAGGACAGCGCTTCGGCGCGGTTCGGCGAATACGACACCACCGAGATGCCCTGCCCGCCGAGCTGCGAGCCCTTGACCTTGTCGCTGGGGTTGACGAAGAAGCCGATCTTGTCGCCGCCGACGTTCGGGTCCTTGTACAGGCCGGGGAAGAAGGCGAACCAGTTCATCATCATCGCCACCTGGCCCGACTTGAACGCGTCCAGGCCCTCGCCCATGTACGAATTGGTCAGCCCCGGCGGCGTGCAGCACTTGTACAGCGACTTGTAGAACTCCAGCCCACGCACCGCGTCCGGCCCGTTGACGAAGCCGTCCATCGCATACGGCTTCTTCGGGTCCTGGTACTGGAAGCCGAAGGGGTAGAGCACGTTGCTCACGCCCATGGTGATGCCTTCGGAGCCGCGCTCGGTGAAGAGGTAGGTGCCGTAGACCTTCTTGCCGTCGATGGTCTTGCCGGTGAAGAACTCGGCCACCTGCTTGAACTCGGTCCAGGTCTTCGGCGGACCCAGGTCGCGCTTGTACTTGGCCTTGAACTCGGCCTGGAACTCGGGCTTGCTGAACCAGTCCTTGCGGTAGGTCCAGCCCAGCGCGTCGCCCATCGCCGGCAGCGCCCAGTAGTTGGGCGTGCCCTTCGGCCACTCGGCATAGCCCAGCACGGTGGCGGGCGCGAAGTCGCTGATCTTGATGCCTTCCTTGGCGAAGAAGTCGTTCAGCTTGACGTAGTGGCCGCTCTCGGCCGCGCCGCCGATCCACTGGCTGTCGCCGATGATCAGGTCGCACAGCTTGCCCTTGGAGTTCAGCTCGTTGAGCATGCGGTCGGCAAAGTTCGGCCAGGGCACGAACTCGAACTTCATCTTGATGCCGGACTTGGTGGTGAAGTCCTTCGACAGCTCCACCAGCGCGTTCGCCGGGTCCCAGGCGGCCCAGCACAGGGTGATGGTCTTGTCCTGCGCCTGGGCAGCGGTGCTGCCCAGTGCCAGAACGCCAAGTGCTGCCATGGCCGCGGCGGCGGGCAGCTTTTTCAGGAATGCTTTCATCTCGAGGGTCTCCTATGGTTCAGGTCTGGACACATCCGACCGCCGTTCAGTGAAGGTTCTCGGCCGTCAAGATCTCGATCCGCGGTTGCACCACGTTGAGTGCCCCGCGCACGTTCTCGCACAGCGCGCGCAACACACGCGCCGCTGCAGAGATGCAGTAATGGATGTCCTGGTGCAGCACGTACGCCAGGCCGTTGGCACCGAGCAGCGCGCGGTGTTCGTCGCTGAAGTCGTGGGCGACAACGCCGATGCTGCCGGTCAGTCCCAGGCTCTCGATCGCGCGCGCCACACCGGCGCTGCCGGAGCCGACGTTGTAGATGCCGGCGATGTGCGCGACATCGACCGCATCGCTGCGCAGGAAACGCAGCAACGCTCGGCACGCCCCCGCGTCGCCGGGCGGCAGGTCGGGCGCGCGCAGCACCTTCAGTTTCGGGAAGCGCTCCTCGATCACCTGCGCGAAACCGATGCGCCGCTCGATCTCGCCCGACAGGCGCGTGGCCTGCGAGCTGAGCAGCAACGTGTCGCGCCCACCACCGCCCGATCCCGCCGTTGCCATGCGCCCGAGCAGCAGCCCGGCGGTGCGGCCGGCGGCGCGGTTGTCGGCGCCGATGTGCGTTTCGCGCATCGAGCCGGCGACGTCGGAGAACAGCGTCACCACATGCACGCCGGTACGCACCAGCTCGTTGATGGCCAGCTTGACCGGCGGCAGATCGGGTGCCATCACGGCCACACCGTCGCACTCGCCCAGGCGCGCCAGTTCGGCGGCGAAAACGCCCGCGTCGGCGCTGTCGAAGCGGTGCGTGACCTCGGTGATGTGCTGGTGGCGGAACTCGCCCGCCGCCTGCGCGATCAGCCGGTCGACCAGTTCGTTGAACGGCGCCGCGTCGGCCGGCAGCACGAAGGCGAAGCGCAGGTTCTCCCCCATGCGCGGACGGCCACGCTGCGGCGGCGCGCCCAATTCGGCCACCACCTGCAACACACGCTGCACCGTCTCCGCATTGACACCCGGGCGGCGGTTGAGCACCCGGTCCACCGTCGCCGTGCCCACGCCGGCCTGGCGGGCGATGTCGGCGATGGTGGCGTTGGAGGACATCGTGGCAGGCGGGATGATGTGATCATGGTAAGCCGTCAAATAAATAAATCAATCAATCACACAT
>CAVURQ010000017.1:0-348706 GCA_963743935.1 uncultured beta proteobacterium
ATCGCCGCCTTGCTGGCTGACGATCTCGACCCGGTTGCGGTCGGCCCACACCAGCAACTGCTCGCGCGCCGCGGCGCGGAAGGTATCGGCCGCGGCCAGCAGCACCTTCTGGTCAGCCTGGGCCAGATAGCGCGTGAGCTTGCCGATGCTGGTGGTCTTGCCGGCGCCGTTGACGCCCACCACCATCATCACCGTCGGCGCTTCGCGGCCCAGTTCGAGCGGCCGCTCCAGCGGCTTCAGCAGGTCGGCAATGGCCGCGATGAGCAGGCCCTTCACCGCCGCCGGGTCGCTGACCTTGCTTTCCTTGACGCGGCGGCGCAGGTCGGTCAGCAGGTATTCGGTGGCCGGCAATCCGGTATCGGCCAGCAACAGCGCGGTTTCCAGCTCTTCGTACAGCGCCTCGTCGATGCGCACGCCGGTGAAGACCTGCGTGATGCCGGTGCTGGTCTTGCGCAACCCCTGGCGCAAACGCTGCATCCAGCGGGCACGACCAGCGTCCGGCCGCGCGGAAGGGGACTCGTCTGCCGCGGCCAGAATGGCGGGAGGCGGTGCTGTCAGCGGCGTCGACGCAGACGGCGCAGCCTCAGCCTGGGGAGGGAGTGCTTCAGCCGGCACTGCGCTGGCAGGCGGCTTCTTCTTGAAGAAGCTGAACATGAGGTTGGTGGGGTCGCCGGCAGCCATGCCGGGCAAAGGGTGGCCGCTATAATTTGCGGCTCAAGGCGCTTTAGCTCAGTCGGTTAGAGCGACGGAATCATAATCCGCAGGTCCGGGGTTCGAATCCCTGAAGCGCCACCAACACCCAGACCCCTTGTAGATCAATGATTTACAAGGGGTTTCGTACGTCCGGGGGGCCATTCAGGGGGTCCACTTGGGCATCCGGGGAGACTCACCGCCCTATCGCTTGAACAACTCGCGAAGCAACATGCCTCCAAAGGCCATGTCGTCGATGAAGTAGCGTCTAAACATCCTTCTAGGCTCCTGCAGGAATCTGTAGAACCACTCCAACCCGATCTCCTGCATCCACCTCGGTGCGCGCTTGACCTTCCCCGCAGCGACGTCGAAGGTGCCACCAACGCCCATCGCAAACGGCACTTTCATCGTGGACTGGTATGTGCCGAGAAAATGTTCCTTCTTTGGTGAACTGATGGCGACAAAGAGTATGTCCGCGCGCGCCTGGCGTATTTGCTCTACGACGCCGGGCTCCTCGCTCGGTGTCCAGTAGCCATTTCGGCACCCGACGATCAGAATTCCAGGGTACTTCAGTTCGTAGTCGCTCTTCACTTTTGAAACGATCTCCTCCCGGGCGCCCAGCAGAAAGACCCTCCACCCTTTCTCGGCCGATCGCTTCATCAAGCTTTCGAACAGATCCACCCCCGCCACCCGCGCCTTCAGCGGTTTGCCCAGCAAGCGTGACGCCCAGACAACCGGCATGCCGTCGGCATTGATCAGCGAGCATTCGTTGATGATGCGGCGCAACTCGGCGTCGTCCCGCGCCTTGACGAGCTTGTCCACGTTCACCACCACATGTTGGTGCGGTCGACCCGTCGCGATGAAGCCTTCGACCGTGTCGAGTGTTTCTTCCATCGTCAGGTTGTCCACCAGACAACCCATCAATTCAACGCGCTGGCGGCTCATGCGAGTTGTCGCGCCAGAATTTCGACAATGCGCGTCGCGGCATGGCCGTCCCAGAGTTTGGGCCGGCGCCCACGTTTGCTGCGGCCGGCTATGGCATCGCGGGCCAGCGCGACCACGCGCTCGGGATCGGTGCCGGCGAGCACGTTCGTGCCTTCATCCACGGTCACCGGGCGTTCGGTGTTCTCGCGGATGGTGACGCATGGCACTCCCAGGGCGGTGGTCTCCTCCTGCATGCCGCCGCTGTCGGTGAGCACCACGACAGCGTCCTTCCAAAGGCTCAGGAATGACATGTAAGCCTGCGGGCCCAGCAGTTCCACACGGGGCCCAAGATCGATGCCGAAGCGGTCGATATTCGCCCGCGTGCGTGGGTGCACAGGAAAAGCCAGCGGCAGATCCAGCGCGATGGCCGTCAACGCCTTTGCCACGCGCCGCAACGAGGCTTCGTCGTCCACGTTCGACGGCCGGTGCAGGGTGACCACGCCATAGCGCGAGTGGCGACGACGGAAGTCGGCAGTCTCGAACTTGCTCGTGTCCATGCCATCGAGCCTTGCGGCCTGGTACAGCACGTTGTCCACCATGACATGGCCCACGTCGAATACCTTGTCCATCGACTTCCCTTCGCGGCGCAGATGCTCGATGCCGCTGGGTTCAGTCACGAAGAACCAATCGCTGATGGCGTCCGTCACCAAGCGGTTGATCTCTTCGGGCATGGTCATGTCGCCGCTGCGCAGGCCGGCCTCGACATGCGCCACCGCAATGCACATCTTCTTGGCCACGATGGCGCAGGCCAGCGTCGAGTTGACATCGCCCACCACCAGCACGCAGTCGGGCGGTTCGGCTTTGCAAAGTGCCTCGTAGGCCAACATGATCTTGCCGGTCTGTTCGGCGTGCGAGCCGCCACCGGCACCAAGTCGCACGTCGGGCGGGGGAATGCCCAGTTCATCGAAGAAGACGTCGTTCATGTCACGGTCGTAGTGCTGGCCGGTATGCACGATCTTCCAGTCCAACCGGCCGTCGGCACGCAATGCGCGGACGATGGGCGCGATCTTCATGAAGTTGGGCCGTGCCCCGGCGACAAGATGGACGCACTGTTTGGTCATAGTTTCTCGACGTTCATTGCCCAAAGTAGCCCCGATACCAACGCACGAAACGCTCGATTCCCTCGGGCACAGGCGTTGCCGGTCGGAAGTCGGTCCACGCGCCGAGTTCATCGACATCGGCAAACGTTCCGGGCACGTCCCCGTCCTGCAGGGGCAGGAAGTTCTTCACGGCCTTTCGGCCCACGGCGGATTCGATCGCTTCGATGAACTCCATCAGCGTCACGGGATTGTTGTTGCCGATATTGAAGACCCGGTAAGGCGAATTCGAACGCGCTGGATCGGGCCGTTTGGCATCGTAGGCGGCGTCCGCCGTCGCCACGCGGTCGAGTACGCGCAGCACCCCTTGGGCGATGTCGTCGACGTAGGTGAAATCACGCACCATCTGGCCGTGGTTGAACACATCGATGGGGCGCCCCTCGAGGATGGCCTTGGTAAAGATAAACAGCGCCATGTCGGGCCGACCCCAAGGCCCATACACCGTGAAAAAACGAAGCCCCGTGGTCGGCAGGCCGTACAGGTGACTGTAGGTGTGGGCCATCAACTCGTTGGCCTTCTTGGTAGCCGCATACAGGCTGACCGGATGGTCCACGTTGTCATGCTCTGAGAAGGGCATGTGCGTATTGCCGCCATAGACGCTGGAGCTCGACGCGTACACCAGGTGGGCCACCTTGCCATGGCGGCACCCCTCCAGCACATTGGTGAATCCGACGATGTTGCTGTCGATATAGGCATGCGGGTTGAGCAGCGAATAGCGCACCCCGGCCTGCGCGGCAAGGTGAATCACCTTGTCGAAGCGCTCGGCCTCGAACAGGGACTGCATCCCGGTCCGGTCAGCAACGTCCAACTTCAACGAGCGAAAGCCCGGGTGTGGTGTCAATCGCGCCAGCCTGTCGAGTTTGAGGCGCGGGTCGTAGTAATCGTTGAGATTGTCCAGCCCCAGCACCTCATCGCCACGCTCCAGCAGCGATAGCGACACATGCATGCCGATGAATCCGGCAGCGCCGGTGACCAGGACCTTCAACTCGCAATCTCCCCATCCGGCTCAACTCAACATTGTGCCGGCTTCCGCTTGCCCGGCTCCCGACGGACTCTCACACGGAAATCACGGAAGCCCGATGTTCCGGCCACGGCGAATCGGCGGATATCGAGGTGGGCCGATCACTTGGTTACTGAATCGAGCGGCCGACTTACAAAACGATGGTCGATCAGTTCGCGCAGTGGTCGAAGTTCCGGACATACCGCCGGCTCCCCAACTGCAAGCCATTTGGTTTGCCCTGGCCGGCAACTTTCATCTCCGAGGGGTCCGATGATGCCGCTCCGCAAGCACCGCCTGAATGCTTTTGCCAGCGCGATCATGAGCTGTGTGCTGCTTGCCGCCTGCGGCGACGAGGATGCGACTGAGACCTCCTCCTCCGGCGCTCTCGAATCATCGACAGTTCGTGATAGCGCGAGCAACAGCGTTGTGTCGCTTCAAGCGGCGTCAGAAGCTTCCCCCGCCCTCTCACCTGCTCCTTCCGCGCCTGAGCCTGCTCCTACACCTGCTCCTGCACCTACACCTGCTCCTGCTCCTGCTACCTGCACCTGCTCCTGCTCCTGCTCCTGCTCCTGCTCCTGCTCCTGCTCCTGCTCCTGCTCCTGCTCCTGCTCCTGCTCCTGCTCCTGCTCCTGCTCCTGCTCCTGCTCCTGCTCCTGCTCCTGCTCCTGCTCCTGCTCCTGCTCCTGCTCCTGCTCCTGCTCCCGCTCCCGCTCCTGCGGCCATTTCCGGCTTTGCCAAGCCGCGCACGGCATTGCCTTACTTGGGCAAGGCCGTCGATTCCGCCGCTGACCGGGCACTCGTGGCGCGCTACCAGTTTGCGATCCTCGGCCTGTGGGGCGGCATGGGGGCGGACCGTCTGCAGTCCACCATCTCGGGCATCAAGGCGATCAACCCGAACATCAAGCTGGCGCAGTACGTGATGCTCGCGGAAAGGCGCGACGAGTCCGACGCTGCGTGGCAGTCGCTCAACGCCAACGATTGGTGGCTGCGGGACGCCAACAACAATCGCGTCCAGTGGACCACGGCCTATGGCGCCTACGACATCAATGTCACAGCCTGGGCACGCAATTACTCGAGCAGCAAGAACTGGGCGCTGGTGAAGTCGAAGTACGACACCGACATGCTGCTGTCGAAGATGAAGGGGCTGGACTACGTCTATCTGGACGGCATGGGAGCTCCAGCATCAAACGCTGACTGGAAAAACAACGGCACCACTCAGTCGTACACGGACCCGACCGTCGTCTCCGAATTCCGCAAGGGCTACATGAGGTATGTCGCCGCGCTGCGCAGCCAGAACCCGACCCTGAATGTCATTGGCAACCTCAGCACCAAGTCCTTAGTCTCGCCCGAGTACAGCGGACAGATCGAAGGCGCCTACCGCGAATGCCTGATGGGCAAGAGCTGGTCGGTCGAGACCTGGGGCGGTTGGGAAGCCATGATGGACTCGTACCGCAAGGCGCTGGCCAACACCAAGGCGCCGAAGGCAGTGTTCTTCGGCGGCTGCGCGCAGAAGACGGACGCGGCCATGTACCGCTACGGCATGGCCTCTACGATGCTCGAAGACGAAGGCTACTTCGCCTTTACCGAGGACAGCCTCTACGGGACTCTGCCTTGGTACGACGAAAGCGAGGCGCCGCTGGGCACCGCAGCCGAAGTGCCACCCAAGGCGCCCAACTCCGATGGCATCTGGGCGCGCAAGTACACCAACGGCATCGTTCTGGTCAACCCGAGCAAGACCACGACCAGAACCTACAACGCTGCAGGCTATCGCCACATCAAGGGCAAATACGACACCGTCGTCAACAACGGACTGGCCGCCGGCACCGTGACCTTGCCGCCCAGATCCGGCCTCATGCTGCTCAAGCAGACCTCAGCCTTGTAACCGTTGATTACAAGCTGGAGGACTGGATTACACGTTGCGCGTGAATTTTCGGCTCCGCAAAACGATACTTGCGCCCGGCGAGTCCAGAGGCTCGCAACGTTCGTGACGCAGCCCGGATTCGTTCCCGAATTCGAAGTCTTTCAATCCGTCAACGTGGCTATGACAGCGGATCACTCGCACCTCAACACCTGCAATTGCGAGTTTATTTCGTGCCGCGACCCGCACCGTCTCTTGTGCGCACAAGTCAACGCAGCCCTGCCCAGCAGAGCTTCTTTCAATCTCCTCGCCAGACCCTGCCATGACCATTAGATCCACTCCTGTTTCGCCCAAGTTCGCCAAGCGCGCTCTCCACCTCTCCATCTCGTCTGCCTTCTCGGGAGTTCGGTACGCCGTCTTCCCGGCCGTCGCGGTTGCACTGATTCATGTCCCCGTTGAAGTCCGGGCCCAAACGAGTGCGCCCACCATCTCCAACTCATCGTCGGCGACAGCAGTTGCCGGCAAGTACCTTAGCTATCAGATCTCGGCAACGAATTCCCCGACCAAATACGGCGCGGCATGCAACGTGAATGGCACGTGGAGCATGCCACCTGGCCTTGGCGGAAACGAGAAGACAGGTTTGGTCTATGGGACGCCAACCAAGGCCGGTACCTACAAGCTGTGCCTTGTAGCCGTTAATTCGGCAGGCTATGGCAGCAAGGCTGTCACGCTCACTGTCGGTGCTGCTACTTCTGCTCCTGCTGCTCCTGCTCCTGCTCCTGCTCCTTCTCCCGCTCCTGCTCCTGCTTCTGCCTGCTCCTGCACCTGCTCCCGCGCCCACTTCCGGCTTTGCCAAGCCGCGCACGGCATTGCCTTACCTGGGCCAGGCCGTCGATTCCGCCGCTGACCGGGCACTCGTGGCGCGCTACCAGTTTGCGATCCTCGGCCTGTGGAGCGGCATGGGGGCGGACCGTCTGCAGTCCACCGTCTCGGCCATCAAGGCGATCAACCCGAACATCAAGCTGGCCCAGTACGTGATGCTCGCGGAAAGGCGCGACGAGTCCGACACAGCCTGGCAAGCGCTCAACGCCAACGATTGGTGGCTGCGGACCGCCAACAACAGTCGCGTCCAGTGGACCACGGCCTATAGCGCCTACATGGTCAATGTCACCAGCCTGGGCACCCAATTACTCGAGCAGCAAGAACTGGGCGCTGGTGAAGTCGAAGTTCGACACCGACACGCTGCTGTCGAAGATGAAGGGGCTGGACTACGTCTATCTGGACGGCATGGGAGATCCTGGCGCAGTAAGCGCTGACTGGAAAAACAACGGCACCAATCAGTCGCCCACGGATCCGACCGTCGTCTCCGAATTCCGCAAGGGTTACATGAGGTATGTCGCCGCGCTGCGCAGCCAGAACCCGACCCTGAAGGGTGTCATCGGCAACAACAGCACCAGCGCAGTAATCTCGCCCGAATACAGAGGACAGATCGAAGGCGCCTACCGCGAATGCCTGATGGGCAAGAGCTGGTCGATCGAGACCTGGAGCAGCTGGGAAGCGATGATGGACTCGTACCGCAAGGCGCTGGCCAACACCAAGGCACCGAAGGCAGTGTTCTTGGGCGCCTGCGCGACGTCGAAGAACGCGGCCATGTACCGCTACGGCATGGCCTCCACGATGCTCGAAGACAGCGGCTACTTCTCCTTTTCCGAGGACCATCTCTACAGCAAGACGCCTTGGTACGACGAAAGCGAGGCGCCACTGGGCACCGCGGCCGAGTCGCCTCCCACAGCGCCCACTTCTTCAGGCGTCTGGGCGCGCAAGTACACCAATGGCATCGTTCTGGTCAACCCGAGCAAGACCACGGCCAGAACCTACAACGCCACAGGCTACTACCGCATCAAGGGCAAATACGACACCGTCGTCAACAACGGGTTGGCCGCCGGCTACGTGACCTTGCAACCGCGATCCGGCCTCATGCTGCTCAAGCAGAAGCAATGACAGTGCAGCGCATCCGGGTGACCCAGCGCAGTGGCAGGGTTACCTTGGGTGCGCGGCATTCGATCACCGCAGCCCGACTGCGCTGCTCGAAACCGTGCGATACCCATGCCATGGGCGAGTCCTGCTGCGCATGAACAAGACGCGGTGCGCAAGTCGAGGGCAGTTCGATCTCGACCCGCCCGCGCGATGTGCTCAACCTGGCCAGGTGCCCCGAAAGGCTGATGTCCGCTTTGTCTGAGACATGCCAGCGCAGGCAAACGTCATGCTGTGATTGACCGTCGAGGACATCAACCACGACGAGCAATCCAGCCGCGGCGTCGAAGCTCAGTTCGCGCCGGTGGAGCAAGGGCCTGCCGCGAAGGCTGTAGCCGTGATGCTCCCCTGCCACGGCTTGCAAGTTGGCGGGCACATCGGTCTGCACCCAGTTTGCGTTCGCATGCCGCGTCCACATGAAAGCGCCACCCGAGGTGGACTGGCTACGCCCGTCAAGCTCGATGGTGTTGTGTGCCGCAGTGGAGCGAAAGTGGTCGCGCCAACGCGGATTGGCCAGGTACGAATAGGTGCCTGGGTCGACGAGCATCGGCTGGCCGGCCACCGACAGCAGCAGTGACAGCGCGTCGGCATGCCCATGGGCGGCGATGCCCAGATAGCCCAGCGGTCCGGCATCGAAAACAATGCGCACTTCCTGGGGCCCGCTGGGGTCGCAGCCCAGCACCGCGTAGCCGCCCTGATCGAAACGCACTGGCAACGGCGTCGGCTGCGCGGACTGCTTCAGCGCACCGAATTCCGCTACGGCGGCATCGCCGAGCAGCCACACCGTCTTGGCGTCGATGGCACGCGCCGCGATGCCAAGATCACCTCGCTTGAACAACACCGCACCGGTGGCCAGCAACGACGAGAAGTTGTCCGCATCGGCCATGAAGACGCCGCAGGCGACACCGTCGTCAGCGTCCCCAATCTGCGGCACATGCCCGCCGCTGTCCATCAAGGCTGCGATGAAAGTGCACATCGACTCCAGCCGATGCCAATAGTCAGCGGCGAAGTCTTCTCGCTCTGCCCTGGCACACAGGCCGGCAATGAGCAGAAAGTCGAGCACAAACTGTTGATACGAAGTGGCCTGCTCACGATTCACGCCGTCCGGTGAGTTCTGCAGCAGCGCCTCATGTTGCACGCGGCGACGGATATCGGTTCGCATCGCGTTCAGCGCCTGCCAACGTGGCCAGGTGCACAGGCCGACATACAGCCCGACCAGTTCGCCCATCAGGTGGTTATTGGCGGACGAATACGCCGACAGGTTGCGACTGACGAATCGCATATGCCAGTAAATCGAGTCCAACCAACGCGCCACGAAGTCGGGATGCTCGATGCGCAGGCGGCTGTCGGGCGCGTCGCCACCCAGCAGATGCCACGCCGCCGACCAGTTGATCAAGCGGATACCAGCCTCGAGGCTGCTCGACCAGTGCGGTCCCAGCGGATGGGGACTTTGCACGAGCCAGCTTTGCAACAAGTCCACCGCAGCATTCAAGTACCGCTGCTCGCCACTGGCGGCATGGGCCTGGGCCAGCGGCACGAGCCACAGGTGGCGGCTGGGCTCCCACAAATACTTGATGTCGCCAATGCGGCCCATGTCGCCGATGTTCATTCGCAGGCCAAACTCCAACGGTGCCTTCACACCTGTCTTGGCATCGCGCAGCCAATCGGGAGGCAGGCCCAGGGTCGTCATACCGAGCGCCAACACGTGAAAGCGGCCCTGCACAACTTCGTCGGCGGCGCGGCACAAGCTGGGTAGGTCCGGCCCACGCACGCTACCGGCAAACCACTGCGATCCGGTCACCGCGTTGTCCGGCAATGGAGCGGCTACCGGCCTGGCGTGCCAGCGCGCCAACCAGCGCGCACGCAATGCACTGCGTGCCCGGTAGGCCACCTCGGCTGGGCTCATGCAGCGCAGGCGGTTGATCAACCATGGCAAGCGCTTCAGCATGGCGTCGCATCCTTCGCCCGCCGCGCGCCCGGCATGCATTCCTGGTACAGCGCGTCTACCTGGGCAACCACCCGTTGTGGGGCGTAAAGCAATTCAGCCTTCTCGCGGGCGCGCAGCCCCATGCCGCGAAGATTGCCGCGTCCTGCATACGCCGCCTGCAGCGTTTTGGCGAGGCCTGGCGCATCACCCGCCTGGACCAGGAAGCCATCGACGTTTGGCGTGACGACATCCGGCACACCACCGACGCGGGTGGCGATCACCGGCTTGCCATAGGCAAACGCCTCCAGGATTGCCACCGGCATGTTCTCGATGAAGGACGGCAGCACCAGCAGCGTGCAGCGTTCGAGCCATTGCCGCTTTGACTCACCGTCGATCCAGCCCAGGAACCGGACCACGTCAGGCCCGAGACCCCTATCCTGCGCCGCGCGGCGTGCGGCATGCAGATCGCCATGGCCGCCGCATACCAGCTGCCAACGGCGCGCCGGCGGCGCGCGCCTGGGCCAGTGCTTCGAGCAGCACGAAGATGCCCTTGTCGCGCTCGACGCGACCGAGAAAAAGCAGAACGTCGGAGTCCGTACCCGTTGTGTCAGCGGGCATGGGCGGCAGCCACGGCGCCGGGTTCGGAATCACACGAACCTGTGCACCGGGTTCCGTGGCGACTACCCATTGCCGCCATTCCTCGGTGAGCACGACGAAGCGCACGGCACGCCGCATCACCAGCCGAATCCATGCCTTGCCCAGCCAGCCGCGGGCCGCATAGAAGTCGCGGAAGGCGCCGCCGTGCAGGCTGACGATCAACGGGCGGCGCATCGACAGCGCCAAAGCCAACACGGGGGTCTTGCGCCAGAAGCTGACATAGGACGAGGTGTGCACATGAATCAGCGCCACACCGCCGAACGTCAGCGTCCAGGCACAGCGCAGCCATGCCCGAATCGCCAGAACCAGCTTGCGAAGTGGGCCGCCGCTGCCGTTCGTGGCCAGGAAACAAAGATCCCATCGCGCAAAGAGGCCCTCATCACGCCACGTGCGCAACACGGACGCGACACCGCCCTGCCCGTCAAGTGCGGTACCCACCATCAGCACCCGGCAAGTCATCGATCGAGCAGCACTTGACGGGCTAACGACAGGCATCCATTGGCACCGGGCGACCTGCAGCACGTGGCAATGGCTTAGTCCGAGCTCGCAGATGCACGATGCTGCTGTGCATGACGCTGATACAGCATAAGCAGCTGGCCGATGACAACCTGCACACTGTTGTGTCGTACCACGTGTTCACGCGCGGCAGTGGTAAGCGTTGCCCTGCGCTCGGGCGCGGTTGCCAGTGCTTCCATGGCGCGACTCAGGCCGTCAATGTCGCCGGGCTGTACCCACAAGCCGTGCACATCGGGCTTCATCATGTCGGGCACTCCGCCAACCGGTGTAGCGACCACAGCCACCCCGTACGCCATTGCTTCCAGAACGGAAACCGGCATTCCTTCATTGTATGAAGGCAGTACAAATACATCGGCCCGCCTAAGTTCGCGCTCCTTTTCTGCGCCTTCTATCCATCCAAGGAAGTCGAGATCATCGCGCACACCCAAGCGCTCCGCTGCCGCCAGAAACTGCTCAACTTCGCCCTTGCCCCCCACGGCGAGGCGCCAGCCGGGGCACCGCTCGCGGAAGATCACCCATGCCTCCAGCAGGTCGAAACATCCCTTGAAGTCGTATATCCAGCCCAGAAAGAGCACGCGTCCGCCGCCATGGCTGGATGCCCGGTCGGAAGTCAGCAACGCGGTCGTGGGAATCAGCACCGGATTCCCCAGTACCTCGACCTTGGCTTTGGGCGCGAGCTGGACAATCCGCTCGCCCCACGACTCAGTCAATACGACCACCAAATCACTGGATTCCATCGTGCGGCGGATCCAAAAGCGCCGCATACGCCCTCCCCTTTGCGCCCATTGCAGGAAGCCGCCGCTATGCAGATGGAACAAGGTGGGCACACCAAAGGATCGTGCCATCGCCAGCAGAAGGACTTGCGCCAGAAGCTGGTGCCATATGACACATGCGCATGCACTAACGCTGGACGACGATTCAGCAAGGCCCACAGCGTCATCCCGGCGGCACGCCCGAATTCGCTCAGCTTCGTCCACGTCGAACCGTCGACATGCGTCGATACCAGTTGAACGGCGACTTGATCGAACAGGCCGCCGGCCACGTATGTCTTGACAACTGCGGCGATTCCCCCGCGGGTGACCGGGCTCGTACTGAGCATCAGTATGGACTTGCCCGCAAGCAGTCTCAGTTCCTGTTTGCCACCATCCAGGGTCTCGCTCCCGAATCCACTGGCGAGGAACCCGGAGATATCCAGGTGCTGGACCAGCATGGGGACCTTGCCGCGTGCGGTCTGCTCCATGCGCGGCACGCGCACGACATCAACCTCGCACCCACCCTGGGTCTTCTGACGCACGGCTCGCTCGATTGCCGATCGCTGCCTCTCGTCGAGATTGCGATTGCATGCGACCTTGAGCGTCACGCGGCCAATGGCGGACTGCTCGTACTGAATCGTCTCGACCTCGGCCAGGTCGGAAAAATGCGCGGCCCCCAGTGTCGTCACAGAGATCAGCCGTCGATCTCGGCACACGACGAAGTCCTGCAGGCGACCCTCGATACGTTCGAGCACCGGGAAGCCCGGCAGCTGCGGGTGCGGTGATTCGCCCCAGGCACCAAGGTCTCCGGTGCGGTACCGCAAGAAAGGCATTACGTCATTGTCGAAGCCGGTACCCACGATTTCCCCCAGCACACCGGGTTCGGTGATCGACGCGCCGTGTCCGTCCACCAATTCGATATGGCCATAAAGCGGCCAGAAGAAGTACCGATCGTCGTCGGGCATGGTCGCGGCGAGCAGGGCTCGTTCGGTGTGCCCGTAGCCCCGGATCACCGGGCAGCGGAACACTCGCCTGAACAGATCGAGTTGGTGAGCTGTAGGTGTTCTCGGACGTCAGTTCGATGCCGTGGACGCGCTCGGTGATGTCGGGCGCCGGGTTCGCGTCGAGCCAGCGCGCCAGCGGATACAGCGCTGATGGAAATGCGTGCACGAAGGTGGGCCGCCATTCGCGCAGCGCCTGCACGTACTCGGGCATGAAACGCGGCTCCAGATGGTCACTGCTGAGGATGAGATGCCGCTTGATCGGCTCGAACATCCACATGCGGCGGCCCGGCTCACCCGCACCCGGCACACTGCGCCCGCGCAGGTTGAGGGTGACGTCGCCCGGGCGCAATCCTGCACGGGCGTCCATATCCTCGAAGTAGGCTGACTCTTTCGGTCGAGTGACGTGCTTGTGCGCAAAGAACCTCATCGGGTTGGCAGTCGAGCCCCCTGTGAACATCTCCAACCTGTCTCGGGAACCGTGGCGCATGGACATGTATTGCCGGGGGTTGGCCTTGATTTCGAGCTTGGTGGTCAGCGGCAGCCTCGCCAATAAGCCACGCGGCGACAAACCCTGGTCGAGCAGGCCTCTATATGGCGCATACGCCGGCACATCTTGCAGCGCCTTGCGCAAGGTGGCCATGAGCTTTGCGTCCACGGCTTCGTCCAGCCCATGGCTTTGATAGCAGCGGCGCACCTCGGCCTGGAATTGGGGGAACCGATCTCCATACTTGATGCGTCGTGGGATGGCCGCATAGGCCCCTCCTACGATCGACTTCACCCACTGGGGTGAGGCCACATAGCTGGGCAACAGCGAGTGAAGCTGGTCCTCCAGCGCCACGGCTCAAGCCTCGGCACGCATAGGCTGCTCGGCCGCGGTAGCCACCGTTGGCGCTGCGCTCCAAAGCTGCGCGCCGATGGACACCGGCTGCCCGATCGACATCGATTCCACCGCGCCGATGGCGGCCGCGCTCACGGCCATGGCGGTGTCGAAGGGCAAGGCGCAAACGCCACTGCGCAGGCCGGCAATCCATGCCAGCAGCATTGCCTTCTGGCCCTTGTCCTGTGGACCCGGCTTCAATTTTCGGCTGCCGGCATCACCCTGATAGAGCACCGCTTCGCGGAAATCGTCGATCACCGCGCAACGGCCACCGCCGAAGACTTCCACATGTTCCTTGGTCATGGCCTTGGAACCGTCAGCGGTGTAGGTGATGTTCGCGACGCTGCCGTTGGCAAAACGCAGCGTCATGCAGACGTTATCGTTCAACAGCGCAGCCACGCCGGGCTTTACCGCGCCAAAACAATGCACCTCGACGGGATCGGCACAGGCCAGAGCGCTGGCCAGGTCGACGAAGTGGCAGGCCTCCCCAATCAGCCTGCCGCCGCCGGACAGCGGATCCTGGCTCCAGTGCTCAGCGGCGATGAAGCCGGCGTTCACCCGGATGTTGATCACGCGCGGTGAATGCACGGTCTCGAAATGGCGTTGCACCTCGAGCGTCAACGGCGCCCAGCGACGGTTGAAACCGATCAGCAGCTGGCGCGCGGGCGCGGCGGCATGCGCTTGCGCGATCTGCACCAGCTCGTCCATACGCAGTGCCAACGGCTTCTCGACATAAACATGCTTGCCCGCGCGCAAGGCCTGCGCGACATAGGGTGCAGTGCGTGTCGTGCCGGGTGGCAATGAGTACGGCGTCGGTGTCCTCGGCCAGCACCTGCGACAGTTCCGAAGCACAGAAACGAAAGCCGAACTGCTTGGCGACGCCGGCCGCTGTACGGCCGCTGGAGGTGACCAAGCCGCGCAGCTCGACGTCGGGTGAATCGCGAAGCACTGGCAGCAGGCTTGCCGTGGCGTAGTTGCCAGCACCCACGGCAGAGACGCCGATGCGCTGACGATTCACCGGCTCCGATACCACGGCCAGGCGCGCAGCTGGCGGCATGTTCTGGCCCACTTCGGCGCCATAACTCAGGATGATGCCGAGGTAGGGCTCGCGCCTTTCACCTTCGATCAAGCCATAGGCCTGGACCGCGTCCTCCAGGGCGAATCGATGCGTGATCAGGCTGCGCACGTCGAGCCGCTGCTGCGCGATCAGGTCGATGATGGTCTGCATGTTGCGCTGTTCGGTAAAGCGCACGTAACCCAGCGGGTAGTCGTTTCCGTTTTCTTCGTAGTCGGGGTCGTAGCGTCCCGGCCCATAGGAGCGCGAGATGACGACGCTGATCTCCTTCTTGAAGAAGTCTTCGCGAGGGATGTCCATGCGCACCGCGCCGACAACGACGACGCGGCCCTTCTCGCGCGTGACGCGTCCACACAGCTCGATTGGCTGGTTCGATGAGGTGCCGGCGCATACCAGCACCGCGTCGACGCCATGGCCTGCAGTCAGTTCGCGGCACGCAATCTCAGCGTCGGCCACCGACAAACCCGGGCACCAAAGCTTCTCGGCCAACGCAACCAGCGAAGCGTCGAGATCGGTCCCGAGCACGCGGCATCCGTTGGCACGCAACAGCTGCACCGTGATCTGCCCGAGCAGCCCCAGTCCCAGCACCAGCACAGTCTCGCCCAGCTTCGGGTCAGCCAGGCGCACGCCCTGAAGCGCAATGGCACCCAAGGTCGCGAATGCAGCCTCTTCGTCGCTGACGGTCGGCGGGCACCTTCACGACCAGATTCTTCGGCACGACGGCAAACTCCGCATGGTTGGCGTAACCCGCACCGCCACAGGCCACACGATCACCCGGACGTGAGCCCTTCCACCAAGCCACCCACGGCCACGGCTACACCCGCCGAGCTGTAGCCCAGCGGATTGGGCGCGCCAAGCCGGGTGTTGACGGTGTTGATGGTCTTGGCCAGCCCCTCGGTGCGCAACTTGCGTATGACTTGCTGCACAAGGTCCGGGCGGGACGTGCCTTCTGCAGCAGGCTCTTGTGACCCATGTCGATCTTTGTCTTCTCGGTTCCGGCGCTGATGACCGAGGCCGTCGTACGCACGAGAACGAACTTGTCTGTCAGCGTGGGTACGGGGACATCAGCCACTTCGATATGACCGGTCTTGAGGGTGTGCGTGACTTGTTTCATATCTTGTTATGGAGGTTCCACAAAGCACCAACCTCAGGCAGTTCAAGAGGTATTGGGCTACTACACGCCGGCGGCAGGCTACCCCGGCTTGGGACTGTCAACTTTCAGACTGACGCCGTCTCTTTGCCCCGATATTTGTTCCCAGCAGTCGAGGGAAGTCTGATGCACGATCTCAGCGTCAGCGCGGGTGTCATCAGGCAACCGAGCAATGCGGCGCACACCCTGGGAAAGCCGGTGAAACACGTAGCCTTCCAATTGCCGGTTCCTATCGAATCGGTGCAATCCAAGGAGCACCGCGGCCAACGCCATCACTAGACCAGCGATCTCCAGCCTTGCTTCCTTTCGCAGGCGTACTCACGGGATTCGGAAAGATCCGGCGATAACCAATCGCGACCCCGATCCCGACCCAAAGGTACCAGCGGGAGGTCGAGGCCAAGTAGTCTCCACCCGCCACTCCAGTGATGGGCAACGCAAAAAGCGTCGCCAAGATGGCAAGAAAATAGCCCCGCATCATTGGGGTTACGCGCTCGTCCTTCGACAGACTGCTCACGAGTCGCCACAAGTATCTATAGAACAATACCATTAGAATTAAACCAATGATACCAAGATCAGTCAGAATTGTCAGGTACAGATTATGTGCGTTGTCAAGATAGTATTTTCCAGATTTCACCACATCAGACCATTGACCGGATTCAAGACCATTGCCCCAGATCGGGCTACGCTGAATGTCCGACATTCTTTGGCTCCAGATATACACGCGACCAGCAGTAAGCTCATCGTCTTTACCAGAAGTATCTTGCAGCTGTGCACTAACTGAAGATCCACCTCCGAGACCCGTCATCAATCGGTCGCGTATCGCATCCGGCGCAACCGATAAGCCCATGATCGCAATAGACAATATGAAGAAGCCTAGCAGAAATCTCTTGAAATGCCAGATGTAAAACAAACTAACAATCAACATTCCCAGGAAACTGCCACGTGAGAAGGTAAGCAAAATGCCGACAGCAATCGTGAAAGCAGCGACAGCCAGCATGAAGCGCACCAATCTCCCTGAGACATACTCCCGCGTGAACAGAGCCACGGCGAAAGGCACGATCAGTAAGGCACCCGCCTGATTATTGTGTGTACCCATTACGGATAGAAAACCGCGATTATGGCGCAATACATCCAAACTTGCACCGGACAGAAGAATAACTAAGAAGATTCCAATGACAAACAAAAGCCCGGAAACCAGAGTAGCAATCGCAAAGCCAAGACCGGAACCACGCACAACCACCGCGGCAGCGAAAACGAACGCCATCGCAATTATGAGATGTTCCTTAAAGTACAGACTGATCCAGTATTCTTTGAGCCCATAGGCCGCAAAGTTTCTAGACTCCAAAAACGCTCGCGGTATTTCTCCCAGATGGAACGATCCAATCATGGCAGCGATCGCTATGGGTAACAAATAATACAACACAAACTCTCGGGGGATTGGAACAACAATATCCTTCTTCGACATTCTTGCCAGAATCCAATTAACACCAAAAGACAATAGCGTTCCAAGGAGCAAAACATTGGTTAACGACAGAGGGCCAGCCTTCGGTATAAGCGGCGACAATGCAACAGGGAGAAAAATAATACAAAGATACAGGCCAGTTCGATAGCTGAGCAAGAGCAATCCCAAAGGCAAGAGTATGCTCACGAGCAGCGCCTGCGAAAACCATCCGCCGACTGCACCAACAAGGCCTAAAATCAGGCTCAGCAATACAAATAGCACCAGCACGACTATTTCCGATGCATTCCGCCTCGGAACTGATAATGTTTTCAACACTGGATTCGCCTCTTGCCTGTTCAGGATTGAGTTAGCAGCCCCTTAGCGGCATGTTCGTCAGATTCTACGGATCAGTCAGTCTGGATTCTCTTCGAGTCACAAAGATTCAAAAATGAACGCGCCAACGCGTTCGCGCGTGAGCGACTTGCTCGAATTGGCCAGAAATCGGTGAACATCGCAGCGAATTTAGGGCCTATACCAACGCCGCCGCGCCGTGCCGCCTCTAGCAGCAACAAGTCCCATCTGCGTGCGATGGCATCTGCCAGATCTTTTGAGGCGTAAATACCGGTGGTTTCGTTTGCCCTTTTAACGAGTCTCAAGAAGGTTCGATAGCGCTCCAGCAGAAGGGTCTTTTCGCGCTGCGGCCCAGGCGCTCCCAGCAAGCGCATCGGGAAGAGCATTGTTGTGTCGCACTCGGCCGCGGGCACACCAACTTTCGAGAGTAGCCGGCGCTTGATACTTTCAGCGCCAGCGCTAACTTTCGCCTTCTCATTCGCCATAATGCCGGCAGGATTCGCGCGATAGTTGATCAACGCGGTGCGAACCATCGCAATCTCGAATCTTTCCGCCACATCACATGTCATCGCATAGTCTTCACAAAGCATCGAACGGTAGCCATATGGAGGCAATGCTTGCCGCCGAATCATCACCGCCGATGTGAATGGATTCTCGAAAAGCAAATAGGCTCTGAGGGCAGAATCATTAAGTCGCAGAACATCAGCAGCCGAGTGACTGACATTTCCATCAAACGTCATTCTGTTATGCAGTCCTCCGACCAAACCGACGATGGGACGTTCATCCAGAACTTGTGCCTGGAGTCTGATTCGGTGGCGAAGGCTCGTATCATCTGCATCAAGAAACGCAATATAGCGACCGCGCGATACCTCTATACCTGCGTTCCTCGCACCACTGAGCCCTTGATTCTTATCAAGGCGAATCACCTTTAGTCTAGGGTCTGTAATATCCTCGATAACTTGTGGAGACCGCTCTGGACAAGCGTCATCCACCACAATGACTTCTAGATCGTCGAAGTCCTGCTGAAGCAGGCTAGTCACGGCTTCACGCAACGTAGAAGTTGCCTTGAAAGTCGGCACGACCACAGAAACCCGCGGCACCAGGAGCGCAGTCGCCTCTTCTGACAAGGTCATATATTCGATCTCATGCGGCGTGCTCGGTAGTGCGATGTCGCTTCATGCGCCGCAGAATGGAATGCGGGGTCAGAAGTTTCACAATCCCTACCCCAACGTCGTTCCAGGTCCATGCGATGGGCTCATTCATTAGCAGCCGCAGAGCGGCTCGCTTTCTGTTTCCCGCCAGATCGCGAAAATACCCACGAAGATTGTGCCGGATGAATTCTCCATACTCAGGTGTCGACCTGAATATCTGACCTAGCTGCAACCGCTCTGACCAGACAGGGTTTCCGGTCCAGTTATTTCCATGTCGACGGTATTGGGTATACACCTCATCCAGAACCATTACGCGATAGCCCGCTTGCGTGAAGCACAACGCTGCGGCGTAGTCTTCAATTCTAGACCGCTTGTCGTACCCCCCAAGCCGGCGCAGGGTGGCCACACGACACATGACAGTGGGCCCATACACTGTGCATCCGTTTTGCATAAGCCCAGAGAATGTGCGTTCTCCCGCAAGTAAAGTTGTCTGCCGGTCCACTTGTTGACCAGACTCGTCTATATACAGCATGCTTCCGCTAAGCATGTGAATATCCGGGTTTGCTTCCAGATATCGCACTTGCCGCTCAATCTTGTCCGGCATCCAAACATCGTCGGTCGCAAGCGGCGCCAGATAGTACTCCTTTTGCCAAGGCGAGTCCTTGGTTCAACGCACCGACCACTCCGACATTCTCCTGGCAAATAAGCTTGAATTCGTGCTCGCTTGCCAAGCGTTCCAGTTCTATTCGGCTGCCATCTGTGGAACCGTTGTCGATGACGATCAGTTCAATATTCCGGTAGCTCTGTTGCAAAGCGCTCAGAACCGCCTGCCGTACAAAGCGCTCATGGTTCCAGCACACTAGCACTGCGGTGACGAGAGGAGTCGACACGCCTATTCGCTCTTTGTTCGCCGGATGCGCGTCCGACTAAACGCACCGTGCCAGATCATCAACAGGCTTCCCTCACGGCGGCAATGACTTGCTCCACTTGGACATCGCTCATGCCCGGCCATATTGGCAGGCTGAGTACTTCACGGTGGGCTTTTTCGGCGATCGGCAGGCTGCCTTCGGACCAACCCAGTTCGGCGTACGCGGGTTGCAGATGGGTCGGCACGGGATAGTGAATCAGCGTGCCGATGCCGCGCTCCTCAAGGCGGGCCTGCAATCGCTCACGCTGGGCGTGCCGCACAACGAAGAGGTGCCACGCCGGGTTGGCCCACGCCGGCACATGCGGAAGAACCAGGGGCAAGCCGTCCAGACCTTCGATGTACCGGGCGGCAATTGCGCGGCGCTGGTCTGTCGCGCCGTCAAGGCCGCGCAGCTTTACTGCAAGCAACGCGGCCTGCATCTCGTCGAGCCGCGAGTTCAAGCCTTTGGCTTCGTTGTGGTACTTCTGCCGCGAGCCATAGTTGCGCAGCATCCGCACCGTCCCATCGTTCCCAGAATCGTTGGTGGTCACGGCGCCGCCATCTCCCATGGCGCCAAGATTCTTGCCAGGGTAGAAGCTCCACGCGGCCATGTGTCCAAGTCCTCCCGCCTTTCGGCCCTTGTAACTTGCGCCATGGGCTTGAGCCGCGTCCTCCAACACCGCAAGGCCATGCCGGGCCGCAACGGCATTGATCGCGTCCATGTCCGCCGGCTGCCCGTACAAGTGCACAGGAATCACGGCTCGGGTTCGCGGCGTGACGGCGGCTTCGATGCGCGCCGGGTCCAGGTTGTAGGTTGCCAGGTCCGGTTCCACCGGTACCGGCGTTGCCCCGCATTGGCTGACTGCAAGCCAAGTGGCAATGAAGGTGAACGACGGCACGATGACTTCGTCCCCAGGACCAATGCCAAGCGCGCGCAGCGCGAGGTGCAGCGCATCGAGACCGTTGGCGACACCGGCGCAATGGGACACGCCGCAATAACGTGCAAAGTCGCCCTCGAAGGCGGCAAGCTCGGGCCCCAGCAAGTACCTGCCGCTTTGTGCGACGCGCAGCACCGCAGCATCGATGTCTGACTTTTGGGCCCGGTAGCCCGGGGCGAGATCGAGAAAAGGAATATTCACAGGTAAGGCCGCGGCCAAGTTGTTGGGTATGTCTGAATCGAGCAGCAGCAGTTCGCTTGCATTGCCCATGCCGCAGAACGGGAAGCGTAGCTTTCGAAGGACCGCTTTTCAGTTTATCCGCACGGCAGCCGCAAGCAATCGGCGAGGCTGTGACAAGATGCCGCGACGGCATCGGCCATCGTGGATGCTGCGAGATCTACGGGCCACGCGCCGCGAATCGGAGCGTCGTTCGTGACACTTGAGCAGTAATTCGTTGCCTGCGCAACCGCCCGATCGGAGTTGCTGACTCCCGCAAACAGGCTAGCGCCGAACCCTTCCTTCGGACCGCGCAGTGCCGATCAACAATTCGGCGTAGAGCCCGACCATGCTCTCGATGGAGAACTTTTCTCTCACGCGTGCACGAGACGCGGCGCCGAATGCAGGAATGCTGCCCTCACGCCACAGGCGCTCGAGCTTTTCCGCGATCTTGCCTGGTTCGGCAGGCGGCACGATATAACCATGCTCGCCAGGCACGATTTGCTCGCGCGCGCCCCCTACATCGGTGACGACCATCGGCTTGCCACTGGCCATGGCCTCCAGGATGCCAATCGAGAAAGATTCGACTTCCGAGACAAGTGCCATCACATCGCAAGCTTGAATGAACGGCGCCACACGATGTTGCATGCCGGCCAGGGCCCATGTTCCCGCGCCAAGCTGTTCGCGGCATGCCGCTTCGATGGCCACACGGCACGGACCCTCGCCTACGATCAGCAGTCGCGCGGGCAGCCCTCGTTCGAGCAATAGGCGCACCGCGCGAACAAGGTCCTCGACACGCTTCTCCGGACGCAGATGGGCACAGATGCCCACCACATAGTCTTCGCTCGACCAGCCCAATCGATGGCGAATCCCGTCATCGTCGGCAGTCGCGAACTGCGCAGCATCGATACCGTTGTTGATCACCACCGCCGGAACGCCAGGCGCGAAAGCGCGCGCCTCCCAAACTTGCCGCTGAAGATCGCTCACGTAGATCAATCCAGCGCAGGATCGAAGTGCTCGTCGATAGGCAGCCTGCTGAGCCTTGGAACGCAGATCGCTTCCTATGTGCCCCGGCGATGAGTGAAGGGCACTCCACACTTGCACCGTGACACGTGCAAGACGCCGGGCCAGCAGGGTCTGCAGGGTTGCGTACTGGTTTGCACACATGACCACGTCGAAGTTCGACTGTCGCAGGTACGCCGCCAAGCGCCGCGCGGCCGCAAGGTCGACGCCCTTGCCGAAAGTCGGAGACCAGGTGCGTAGTCCAGCGGCCCGGACGCTGAATTCCATCGAGGCCTCCTTCAGCGCTATGACCGTGGGGTCAATGCGCGCGCGATCAAAACTCGTCGCGAGCGATAGCATCTGACGCTCAGCCCCCGCGCCCGCCAAGGAAGCAAGCACCAGCGCCACCCGCACAGGCGCCGGTGATTCGTCGGCGCCGGGATCGGGCAAGGAAAGGGTGGCAGCGGTGCGCAACATCGGGCGGCTTGTGACAGGGTAGGTCATGTTTGGATGCTAACGACCAAGGTCGCAAAGATGCCGCATTGGCGCCCTTCCGCGGCGCAAAGGTGTGGGCTCAATTGCACTCACCGGCCAAAAATGATCTCAGAAGCGACGCGTTCAGCACTCGCGGGGACGAAGTAGCCGCGTGCGTTCTCCGGGCAGTGCGTGATCTCACCCACCAAGAGCTCGTCGTGGTGGGCATAGAAGTCGACGCGCACAAAACTGAAACCGGCGGAGAGTTTCGCCGCAAGCTCAAGCATCAGTGGCAGGCACTGCGGTTCCGGCGCGGGGCGGTCCGCCTGGGCATATACAAACGAAAAAGGTTGCCGCTGCCAACGTACGTCAAATAGATCACGCCGATGGCCCGCTTGCCGGTCACTATCGACCTGAATCAATCTTGGTTTGCCATCAAAGCAGAATATCTTGTAATCGTTAGGGTTCTCGTCTTCGAAAACGAAGGGTTCGACTATCACTTTCGGTTCGAGATGTCGGTAATTGGCTTCACGCCCTACCGCGTAGTAGTTGGTCGAGAACCAACGCTGGATCACCTCGAAGTCGATCGGTTCACCCGCGCGCCGCAAGATGACCTTACCTGACAGGTGGGTCGGTTTGATCACGCAGCGGTGCGGGAACTCAAAGGTCTGGCAGGCCGCAGCGGTCCGTAGCACCGCAAGCGTGGGGACGTTGTAACGATCGCCCACCACCGCCTTGATGTACAGCTTGACCAACTCCTTATCGGAAGTGAACGCGCGCAGAGGGCGCAGAATTTCACCCGATGTCTTCAGACGAAACAAGTAGTCATTGAACAGTGCGCTGCCGCGCCGCGGAAGGCGCTTCTGCATGCGAAGGAACCAAAGCCAGCTCCACGCCCAGTCACCCCAGCGAGTATGCGGAAACAGTCCGCAGACGATGCGCATCAGTCGGCCGTCGATTCGCTTTCCAATACTCGGACGCTGTGATGGATGATTTGCCATGGAAAGGGAGTGGGGGTCAATGTCGCATCGCGACAAGGCACGCATTCAAACGCGCCTACGGACATCCCTGCGCAAAGCCGAGAGCGCAGTGAAACATTGACAGATCAAAGCCAGCGCTTGGGCAAGGCGGTCGAGCCTTGTCATCGATCACGTCCGGCACTCAACTTCATGCCGTGATTCGAGGGCCTTACCAAGTTGATGTATTCGTCGTAGTCTCTTATGTAGTCGTCGGCGCGATAAATGTCGGAGGCCAGTACCAATGCGATCGCATCGGATGAATAGCGGTATTGGATGCCCCAGACCATTGGTGGGAGGTGCAGGCCCACACCGGGGCTGTCCAGAACGATCTCGTCCCTGGATTGGCCATCGTCGAGGACGACTGCGAACGAGCCCCTGAGGCAGACCAGAAACTCGTGCAACGTCTTGTGTGCGTGTTGACCACGAACCTCTGGTCCTGGCACGTCGTACACCACGAAGTATCGCTTGGGCTCGAAGGGCAACTGCGCACCAATCTCCCCGAAACTCAGAACGCCCCTGAGATCGGCAATCTCGGGCAGCCGTCGCAGGGACGCCTGAGTCACACGCAATGTGGGCAAGGGCTCATCCGGACGCAACGATAGCCGTAGAGACTCGGTCGCACCGCCCACCTGTGGCGTGTCAACATAGCCCGTGATTCGAGCCGGATTGCCAGCGACAACGGCATTGGGTGGAATGTCGCGCGTCACGACTGCGCCCGCACCGACCACCGCGCGTTTGCCGATCGTGACCCCCGCGAGGACCGTGGCGTTCGCGCCGACGGTCGCACCTTCTTTGACGAGCACCTGCAATGGCATCTCGGAAGGCGTCTTGCCGTGAACATCGGTCTCGCCGGCGACAACCGCATTGGGACCAATCACGGCATCGGCCTCGACGCGAGCTCCTTTACGCAACCGCGCACCACATTCGACAACGACGCGGTCGCCAATGACGACGTCGCATCCGATATAAGTGTGTTCGTGAATCCGAACATCGTCACCGATCACGGAGCCGGGCAGCAGGTGCGCGAACGCGCCGATAGTCGACCCCTTTCCGATGCGTTTTGTCTCGACCAATGACATCGGGTGCTTTTGCGCGCCTTCGTCGCCAGCCGCTGTCCAGACTATCTCCTTGGAAATCATGCTCGCGCTTCCCGCATCACCGGCATAAGTTGATCGAAGACACGCTCGTAGTCATCGACGACGGCCGCCACGGTGTGGTTGCGTCGATAGTGCTCGAGCGAGACCTCTCCCTGTTTGCCCCATCGCGCCGAGTTCGTTTTCAGGGCAAGTACCGCTTGTGTCATGGCATCCAGATCCGGCACGACAACGCCGACGGCCAAGCCATCGAACTTGGCTTCAGGGTCGAAGAAGGACACCGTCGGAATGCCGCGCGCCCACGCCTGCAAGAAGGTATTGGGAAAGCCTTCGCCGGCGGCCGTGCTGACATGCAGCGACGCATTGTCAAAGCAAGGATCGACGTCCGCGTAGGGAACGAAGCCGGTCATCTCCACATTGCCCAGAGCGTGCGCACGCCGCTTCAATGCTTCGAAGTGCGATTCGCCGGCACCCGCACCTCCCACGAGGCGAAATCGATACTGTGGCAGGCGCTCGGCAAGATCGAGAAAGAGTTCCGGGCGCTTTATGGGCTTGACCGTACCAACCCATACGATCGGGCCTTCAAAGTCCGCTGAAGCGCCTTTGTGTCCGTAGCAGCTAAGAATGAGGCTCGCGTCGCGTGAAACGATGTCGCGACAAGCACGTAGCTGTCGCAGCGCTCTGCACAACAATGGCATCTACCCGTCGAATCCCATAGCGGAACAACATCTTGTCCCTGGCGAAACGCACCAGCGGCAACTCTGCATCGAAATCGAGGTCATGGGCCGCCGCAAAGACCGATTTGCGCCCGTACAGACGCGCGAACGTAGCAACGAACGCGGTTGCCGCGCCCGAAGCGCGCTGATAGTAGATGTCCGCATCCGCCCGCCGCATTGCGCGCCAAAGGCTGCTTAGTCGTGGATGCAGGAAGCGGACAAGGGGCAGGCCGGCATCGGGTGCGCACATGTTGAGCAAACGGACCCCATGGACCACATCGCCGTCGAGCTGCCCGTAGTCCGCGCAAACCATGGAGACCTCGTGCCCTCTGCGCGCCAGTTCAGCTGCGATCAACGACTGCTGCACCTCTGCTCCGCCAACAAACCGAATGTCGCGAGAGCCCGACAGAACCGGATACGCAGACGGCGCAACAAAACAAACCCTGAGCCTGCTACTCATGAGCGATCCGCCGCAAACATGAAATAGAAAGCAGCGCGCCGGTTGAAGCCAAAGCAATGAGAACTCAAGAGCGCCCGGTCAATCGTTGCCGCAGTTCCGGCGTCAGGCTGCCCATCAACGCATCGGCAAACTCAGCCTGTTTGCCGAAGGCACTGGCCGAGTCGGGCGACAAGCTGGACACGCGTATCAGATACCCATCCGGTATCTGACCCGACAGCGCGTACTTGAGCTGTGTCACCTCTCTGTCGAGGTAGGACATGACGGCGGAGTCGCCCATCGTGAACCAATATGTCACCGGCTCGACCCTCTGACCCTGCGTGGCCACCATGCGCGCCGCAGGTACCTCGGCACCGGCCACGATGAGCGGGAGCCGCTGCAGCTGCGAAATCTTGAACCCCTGCGCCGAGTAGCACACTTCCTGGCGATGCGCGCGCATCTGCTGGTTCTGCCGTGAACCGTAAGTGATCGACAACATGATGCGCTCGCCGCGGGAATTGACATATGTGCGACTGAGAACCTGGTCGTAGATCTTGCTCATCGCCGACTCCTGGTCCGGCGACGGTGGTATCGGGATCGTGTAGGGGTCGAGTTTCCAGTCGCCAAAGGCCTTGGGCACAGTGCTTGCCAGTTCGAAGCCGGGCCGGGTGTCGGACAGCAGTTTGGTCGGCACAGCCACCACGCTGAGAACGGCCGTGCCCAGCATCAGCACCAGCACGATGACCGACCTAAGCGCGCTGCGGTTCATGCTTTTTCGTGTTGCCACGGAAGAAGAAGCTCAGCACGCCGTCGATGATGAACATCAATATCAAGGCCACGCCAAACAGCACCATGCCAGCAGCGCCGTGCACCACGCCCTGCCCCGCTTCGTCGCCAAAGTGGTAGGTCACCAGCACCAGGATCATTACGCGGATGATGTTCGCAATGAAGCTCATGGGGATGATAAGAATCGCCAACAGCACGTTGCGCAGCTTGGACGTATGGCCAACGATGTTCATGTACAGCAGACCGAGTGCCTCGAGCGTGAACATAGAGTTCAACCCGGCGCAGGCATCGGCGACCAAGAGTTGGTACTGCCCCACGCGCAGAATGACGCCAGTCCTCGACACCGGATATCCCATGCCATAGAGGATGCCCTCGGCCGACCAGGACACGGCCTGCTTCAGCGGCTGCGTCAACGCATCCACCACCGCGCCAGGCAAGGGCACTGCAAAGAGGACGAAGAAGATCGGAAACGCGGCGACCCGGACAACGCGCCAACCGAAAGTCACCGCAAGGGCACCGATCAGCAACGGAATGGCCGCGCCCATCTCGAAGGTCACAATATTCTGGATGCGCCCGACAAGGTATGTCATCAAACCCAACAGCAGCACCAGCCAACCACCCAAACCCGCCGGGTTGCCGGCGATCGCGGCGGAACGCAATTCATCCTGGCGCCGCCAGAGCAACCACGCCACGACGCCAATGATGATCGGCCCATGCCCCTGCTCATCGGTATTCCAGACCGTTTGCGAAAGCTTGTAGAACACCGGTCCGAACAGGACCGCAAAGCCCAGTGCTAGCAGCACCAGCGGCATTGGCGATTTCGGGTTCTGGATCGTGCCGGGCACCGACTGGCCGATAGCTGCACCCATGCGCTGCCTAGTAGTCGTTCATGATCACGCCAGCCAGCTTGGCCGGCGTGCCGCTGAGCATGGCCACCAAATCCTGCAGCGCGCCCACACGCGACTCGTTGCGCCGCGCAATCACGATGGCACTGCCACAGCGCGCGGCGATCACCGTGGCGTCGGAGCCGTAGATCAGGGCAGGCGTGTCGACGATGACATGGTCAAACTTCGAGGCCAGTTCACGGACCAACAATCCGAAAGCTGGGCGCTCGACCAGTTCCACGGGATTGGGCGGCGTAATGCCAACTGGTAGCACGAACAGGCTAGGCACGCTGGGCACCTGCTGTACCACCTGCGATTCGGCGCGCCCCGACAGGATTCCCGACAAGCCAGCGTTGTTGCTCAGGTTAAAGACCCCGTGCTGGCGAGGGCCGCGCATGTCAGCATCCACTAGCAGCGTGCGCCCGCCCAGTTGTGCCAATGCCACTGCCAGGTTGGCGGAGAAGTAAGTCTTTCCGTCGCCAGTATTCGGACTAACCACGGCCAGCGCCGCCCGGGGGCCCTCGGTTTCCGTGAACACACGCATCATCATCTGACTGCGAATGGCACGGAAGGACTCCGCCTGCAGCGAGAACGGCTGGTTCAGCATCACCAGTTCCGGACTGATATTGCGCCGTTCTTCGGGCGCGTAGGGATAGTGGAACTGCTGCGCCAGCGCAAACAGCACATCGTCGGTGCTGGCGTATCCCAGAGCGATGGCAGCCTCGCCGAAGCGAACGCCCTTCTCGCGCTGGTGCGCCAGAATCTCCTCGACCTGTTGCGCCGACAGGTCGCGCGCATCACTGATGATGGCGCCGATGGAGCGGTCGTGCACCGCACTGGCCTCGCTGGCCTCCACAGATGACGCCGATGCAACGCTCGCCGCGTGCACAGTCGAGTCACGGAACTTAGCCATTCTTATCCCTTTTGTGGCGCCGGCAAACTGGTTACAAGGCGCTGCTGCATCAGCGACAGACGCTTGTCGCCCAACTTCAGGTGTGCATTGGGCTTGGGCATCACGCCGAGGACAGGCAAGCCAAGTGTGGCGGTCAGGTCCTCAAAAGCGCGCACACGCCGGTCAAGCATTTCCAAAGCCAGCACCGCGCCGACGGCCAACATAATGCCGATGACCACCGAGAATGCAGTATTCAGAAGTACTTTCGGCGACGAAGCTTCGCCAGGAGGCGTCGCTTGGCCCAGTACGAAAATGTTGCCCTGCGTCGATTGGCTTTCAAGGTTCGTCTGATTGAGCCGGGCAAGCACGGTTTCGTACGACCGCTGAGCGCTTTCCATGTCGCGCGACAACACTGCACCTTCATCCCTGACGGATTTCAGGCGCAACACCTTCGAACGCTGAGCCTCGAGTGAGGCACGAACGTCGGCTTCGCGCTGGCGATTGATGGTGGCGGTAACGCCCACGCCGCCAGTGACGCGCCTGGTTTCCAGGTCCAGTCGGCTTCGCAGTGAGTTGATGCTCGCCTTGGCTTCGACCACCTGCGGGTGGTTATCGCCCAGGCGCGAGCTCAACTCCTGGAGACGGGCCTCGTTGCGTGAAAGGTCCGCCTTGATGCTGGAGATCAGCCCGCTGTTGAGCACCTCCTGCATGCGGTCCCCGGAGGCGCCTTGGGCCTGCACTTGGCGGCTGCCCGATTCGGCGGACAGGGCCTGCAGCATCACCAACTGCGAGGACAACTCGCTCAGCCGGGCGTTTTCGACGTCCAGCCGCTCGTCCGTGGCGATGATGCCCTTCTCCTTCTGAAAGGCCGACACGCGCGACTGCGCCTTCTCGAGTGCTTCGCGAGCTTCCTTGGCGCGCATGGTCGAAAAAGGTCGAGTACTGCTTCGCCGGGTCGACCTTCAGTTCCAGGGCGGTGTCCATGTAGGCCTGCACGAAGGCGTTTGCCAGCGCCGCGGCGAAGCCGGGGTCGGGCGCACGATAAGACACGGAGATGACGTTGCTTTCGCGCGAAGGCTTGACTTCCATGTTCGGCTTGAAGCGCGCGCTGAGCCAAGCCTCGATATCGCCCTTGCCACCGGTGGCTTCCAGCCAATCGGCGCGCACTTGCGGGTTGTCGGCAAGCTTCAGGTTGCGCACCACACGCCGCGCGACACGATCGCTCTGGATGACATCAACCTGCGTCGCCATGTAGGACGGTGCCAGCATGCCGGCAAACTGCCCAGCGACCGGATCGGGCTTGACGTCGATGACAACCGACGAAGACGCGCTGAACTGCTTAGGCAGGAGCAGGCTGACCACCAGCGTCGTGCCCACGGTCAGCAGGAACACGATCACCGCCACCCACCAACGCGCCCGCAGAATGGAAATGAACTGAGCGAGATTCATGATGGGCGTCCCTTAGAACAGGCTCTCGCGCACATACACCACATCGCCCTCGCGCAGCAGGTCATCCATCTTGGGCTGAATCACCTGAAGCTTTCCCTCCGCATCACGGCGGTGCACACGCAAGCCCTTCTCCGTGCCGCGCAGATTCAAGCCGCCGCCAGCGGCCAGCGCCTGCATCACCGACATATCACGTTCCAGCCGCAAGGCGCCCGGGCGTTGCACTTCGCCATAGATATAGACCATGGGGGCTCGCTCGACAAAGATCACATCACCGTTCTGAACGAAGACGTCCTCCTGTCCGCTGTCGCTGCGGAAAAGGCCCGGGATGTCAATTGCCTTGCGTATCGGCTTGCCGTCGCGCGTGCCGACCAATGTCAAGGTGTCCGCCCCACTGCTACCAATGCCACCCGCCAGGGCCAGCAGATCCGACAGCCGCATATTGGCCACCTCGATCGGGTAGCGCCCGGGGCGGTTCACCTGGCCGAGCACGCTGACTTGGTTGCCGCGCACCTGCACCACCTGAATACTGACTTGGGGCTGCTTGACGAAGTTTCCGCTGCGCAGGCCATCGGCTACCAACTTCTCGGCTTGTGTGACGGTCATGCCACCCAAGCGCACGCTACCAAGAAGCGGAAAGCTCACAACCCCGGCTTCGCCGACGCGCGTTTCAAGAGTCAGATCAGGGTTCTGGTAGACAGAGATGCGCACCACATCGCCGGCAGCGAGTCTGTACTCATTGGGCGCCGCCGCCGCGGCGGCTTGAGCCGACGCCCTGGCCGGCTGTTGCGGATGTTGCCTGAGCGTGCGCGGGCCCAAAGTGCAATGCACCCGCCAACAAGGCCAGGCTCAGGCACAGAAGGCGCTGGACGTTCGAAAGTGTTTGCATCATTTGAGTCCCATGCCTTTGGAAATGGACGCCGCATCGAGTTGGCTCGATGCGGCCGGAGCGGGAGCCGAGGTCGAGGCGGCAGAGGCTGCAGGCGTGGTGCCTGCAGCCGGCAATGCAGCAGCGGCTTCAGCGTACTTGCCCACATACTCTATTTTCGCCGCATCACGCATCGCCTTCATATCCTTGCTAAGGATCTCGCGCTTGCGCTCATTCAGCAAAAACTGCTCCACAGCAGGCTTGGCCTGCTCTAGCGTCACCGGTTGTGCACGCGAGCCGGCCAGCACGATGACTTGCGCGCCAGTAGGCGACGCATTCAACAGCGCCTGCCCGTCCTTCATGGCAGCGAAGGTTGCGAGGCTGGCCAGCGGCAGTTGTTCTGCCGCGCGCACGGCCTGGTTGCCGGAGAAGCGGAAATCATTGGCCTTCAGGAAGTCCACGAACTCGGTGATGTTCTTTGCGCTTTCGAGCTTGGCCTTCAGGCCCGCGATCTGCTCTGGCTTGGCTTCAATGGCAATCTCCTGCAGGCTGTAGACGCGGCGGTCCTTGAACAACGCCGGGTTGGCGTCGTAGTACTTCTGAATTTCTTCGGGTGTGGGTTTGCTGGCCGCGTCACCCGCCTTTTCAAGGTAGGCGCGCGAAACGATCTCGCGTTTGGCGGCCTCAAGCTGCTGCACAACACGCGGATCCCGGTCGAGCTTGAACTCAACAGCCTTCTGCAAGGCAAGCTCCTGATCAATCAGCCGCTCCAGGATCTGCTTTGACGCAGCGTCAGCCTGCTCCGGCTTCAAGCCGCGCTGCTGCTGGAGCACATAGTTGATCTGGTGGACGGTGATCTCCTCCTTGTTCACCTTGACGGCCGTCTGGGATGCGACTTTGTCCTTCTTCTTGTCGCCACAGCCAGCCAACACGAAAGCACAGCTCGCTGCAACGACGACAACCCAGCGGAACGTGCCCGGCTGCCTGGGAAGAGGGTTCAAGATCATCATCGTTTTTCTACTCCAGCCCTTTGCTCAGATTCGACTTTGTGCCCACTGCGGACCGAGTCGAAACGACTCTCGCAGCAGCGTTTTGAAGTGTAAGCGCCATGGATGACAGCCAGATTGGGCGCTGTCCGCGTTTTCGGACCAATCGCACAGGCCCACTGTGAACTAAGGCACGGCGCTACAACGCCATGGGGCCGCCTGAATGACCAGACGCCTTCATCCCCTCAGCACTTCACCCCCACATGCAGCGCCACCACGCCTGCACTCAGGTTATGAACATCCACATGGCCGAAACCCGCCGCATTCATCATGACCTTCAGTTCCTGCTGCGACGGGTGCATCCGAATCGATTCGGCAAGATAGCGGTAGCTTTCACTGTCGCCAGCCACCCATTGCCCCAGCCGAGGCAGGATATTGAAGGAATACCAGTCGTAGGGCTTGCGCAGCGGCGCAGCGACTCTGGAAAACTCCAGCACCAGCAGCCGGCCACCCGGGCGCAGGACGCGGCACATCTCGGCCAGCGCGCGCTCCTTGTGTGTCATGTTGCGCAATCCGAAGGCGACGCTCGCCAGATCGAAACTCTCGTCACGGAACGGCAGTTGTTCGGCATCGCAGGCAACGCTCGGCAGCAGCAAGCCTTCGTCGAGCAGCCGGTCACGGCCGGCGCGCAACATCGCCTCGTTGATATCGGTGTGCACCACCGCGCCACTGGGGCCCGCCTGGCGCGCGAAGGCGCGTGTCAGGTCACCGGTGCCCGCGGCGATGTCCAGCACCTTATCGCCAGGGCGCACGTTGGCCACCGCCACTGCATAGGCCTTCCATGCCCGGTGCGCGCCCAGCGACATCAGGTCGTTCATCAGGTCGTACTTGGACGCCACCGAATCGAAGACGCCGCGCACGCGCTGCGCCTTTTGCGCGTCTTCAACTGTCTTGAAACCGAAATGGGTTTGTGGCATGGGGTTCAACTGTCGTCAATGCGACGCGCAAGCCGATCCTCCCGGCGTGGACATCGCAGCGTCGCGTTCGACACCGGCCGCAGCCAAACGTTCCTCGTAACGCCGCCAAAGCGCTTCCTGGTCGGATCCGAGCCAGTACAGATAGTCCCAGGAGAAGATGCCAGTGTCGTGTCCGTCCGAAAAGCGCGGTTGCACGGCATAGTGCCCGACCGCCTCAAGCGCATCGATGCCAACCTCGCGCTTGCCCGTCTGCAGCACCTCCTGGCCGGGGCCGTGGCCCTGCACCTCGGCCGAGGGCGAATACACGCGCAGCAACTCGAAGGGCAGGCGGAATCGGCTGCCGTCCGCAAACGCGACCTCGAGCACGCGCGACGCCTGATGCAAGGTCAATGCGGTGGGTTGCGGGGTGTCGGGTTTGAGTCCGGCCATCGGGATTGCGCCTGCGCGTGAGGGGTGGGCAGTGTAGCGCCGCGTCGTCAGACCAGCACGCGCTCGATACCACCGGCATTGGCACGCGCCACATAGTCCGGCAGCCAGTCCGGCCCGAGGATGCGCCGCGCCATCTCGACCACGATGTAATCGGCTTCGAGCAGGCCGTTCTGCAGGTCATCGCCATAACGGCTCAAGCCCTGCAGGCAACTGGGGCAGGCCGTGAGAATCTTGATCGCCCCGCGTTCACCGACGCTGCCGGTGGCGCGCAATACCGCCTCGTCCTTGCGCAACTCTTCTTCCTTGCGAAAGCGCACCTGCGTGGAGATGTCGGGCCGGGTCACGCCGAGCGTGCCACTCTCGCCGCAGCAGCGTTTGCTCTCGAGCACGTTTTCGCCGACCAGCGCCTTCACCGTCTTCATGGGATCCTGCAGCTTCATCGGGCTGTGGCAAGGGTCGTGGTACAGGTAGCCACCCGTTCCATCGAGCTTGATTCCCTTCTCGAGCAGGTACTCGTGGATGTCGATGATGCGGCAGCCCGGGAAGATGTCCTCGAACTTGTAACCCTGCAGCTGGTCGTAACAGGTGCCGCAACTCACCACCACCGTCTTGATGTCCAGGTAGTTCAGCGTGTTGGCCACACGGTGGAAGAGCACGCGGTTGTCGGTGATCATCTTCTCGGCCTTGTCGAACTGGCCCGAGCCGCGCTGCGGGTAGCCGCAGCACAGGTAACCCGGCGGCAGCACGGTCTGCACACCGGCATGCCACAGCATCGCCTGCGTCGCCAGGCCCACCTGGCTGAACAGCCGCTCCGAGCCACAGCCGGGGAAATAGAACACCGCTTCCGTCTCGGCGTTGGTGGACTGCGGATCACGAATGATCGGCACGTAGTCCTTGTCCTCGATGTCCAGCAGCGCGCGCGCGGTCTTCTTCGGCAAGCCGCCGGGCATCTTCTTGTTGATGAAGTGGATCACCTGCTCTTTCAGCGGCGCCGCGCCCAGCGTGGCCGGCGGCTCGCGGGTCTGCTTGCGTGCCAGGCGCTGGAACAGGTTGTTGGCGATGCGCTGCACCTTGAAGCCGATGTCCACCATGCCCACGCGCATGGCCTTGATGAAACGCGGATCGGTGGCATTCAGGAACAGCATCGCCGCCGTGTTGCCCGGGCGCAAGCTCTTCTTTCCCATCTTGCGCAGCAGGTTGCGCATGTTCATCGTGACATCGCCGAAGTCGATGTTCACAGGGCAAGGCGACAGGCACTTGTGGCACACCGTGCAATGGTCGGCCACGTCCTCGAAGTCTTCCCAGTGCTGCAGGCTGATGCCGCGACGCGTCTGCTCTTCATAGAGAAACGCCTCGATCAGCAGGCTGGTGGCGAGGATCTTGTTGCGCGGGCTGTACAGCAGATTGGCACGCGGCACATGCGTGGCGCACACCGGTTTGCACTTGCCGCAGCGCAGGCAGTCCTTGATGCTGTCGCTGATCGCGCCGATGTCGCTTTGCTGCATGATCAGCGACTCATGCCCCATCAGCCCGAAGCTGGGCGTGTAGGCGGCGCTCAAGTCGCCTGCGTGGACTGCTGCATCGCGCACAGCGCGTTGATCGCCCGCCAGCGCCGACATTGCGGTGGTCTGCTGCGCATCCGCCATCGATTGCGCGGGCGCGACGCTTCGCAGCAGCTTGCCCTTGTTGAAGCGGCCGTCGGGATCGACGCGTGTCTTGTACTCGGCAAAGGGCCGCAGTTCGTCGTCGCTCAGGAATTCGAGCTTGGTGATGCCGATGCCGTGTTCGCCGCTGATCACACCGTCCAGGCGCCGCGCCAGCGCCATGATGCGCGCAACGATCTCGTGCGCCGTCTGCAGCATCGCGTAGTTGTCGCTGTTGACCGGTATGTTGGTGTGCACGTTGCCGTCGCCGGCATGCATGTGCAGCGCCACCCAGACACGGCCGCGCAGCACCTGCTGGTGGATGCGCCGGCATTCGGCCACGATGGCGGTAAAGGCATCGCCGGCAAAGATGGCTTCCAGCGGCTTGAGGATCTGCGTCTTCCACGACGCACGCAGCGTGTGGTCCTGCAACCGCGCAAACAGCGTGCGGCCGGGTTTGCCCACTTCATCGGCCGGCACCACGTCCAGGTGGCTGAGCCAGAACTGCCACTGCTCGCGCACCTCGCGCAGCAGCTGAAGCGTCTGTTGCACGCGGTCTTCCAGCAGCTCCGCGCTCGGGATTCCAGCCGTGTCGTCCAACCGGTCCAGCGGCAGCGCACCCTTCGCGAAGAAGGCTTCCAGCGCTTGCGCCAGCTCGATCTTGTTGCGCAGGCTGAGCTCGATGTTCAGCCGCTCGATGCCTTCGGTGTACTCACCCATGCGCGGCAGCGGGATGACCACGTCCTCGTTCACCTTGAAGGCGTTGGTGTGCTTGGCGATGGCCGCGGTGCGCTTGCGGTCGAGCCAGAACTTCTTGCGTGCATCGGCGCTGACGGCGACAAAACCTTCACCACCGCGAGAGTTGGCGATGCGCACCACCTCGCTGGTGGCCCGCGCCACGGCATCGGGATCGTCACCGACGATGTCGCCGAACAGCGCCATCTTCGGCAGGCCGGACGACGCCCCCGCCGCCACCGCGCGCTTGCTCTTGGTGGCGTAGCCCACCGCCTTCAGGTAGCGGTCGTCCAGGTGTTCGAGGCCGGCCAGGATGGCGCCGCCGCGTTGGCTTTCGGCGAACATGAAATCCCTGATCTCGACGATGCTCGGCACCGCGTCCTTGGCGTTGCCGAAGAATTCCAGGCACACCGTGCGCACGTGCGCCGGCATGCGATGCACCACCCAGCGCGCGCTGGTGATCAGGCCGTCGCAACCCTCCTTCTGGATGCCGGGCAAGCCGGCCAGGAACTTGTCGGTGACGTCCTTGCCCAGGCCCTCCTTGCGAAAGACGCCGCCCGGGAATTTCCAGCTGTTCGGTGCGCTCCAGCGTCTTGCCGCTGGCGTCGAAATACTTCAGCTCGAAGCGCGCCGACGGCGCATCGTGGATCTTGCCGAGGTTGTGATCCAGCCTCGTCACCTCCAGCCACTTGGCCTCGGGCGTGACCATGCGCCAGCTCACCAGGTTGTCCAGCGCCGTGCCCCACAGCACCGCCTTCTTGCCACCGGCGTTCATGGCCACGTTGCCGCCGATGCAACTGGCCTCGGCACTGGTCGGGTCGACCGCGAAGACGAAGCCGCCACGCTCGGCCGCGTCGGCCACCCGTTGCGTCACCACGCCGGCCTCGCTCCACACCGTGGCGACCGGCTGCGGCACGCCGGGCAGCGTGAGCATCTCGACCTCGCTCATGGCTTCGAGCTTTTCGGTGTTGATGACGGCGCTCTTCCAGGTCAGCGGAATCGCGCCGCCGGTGTAGCCGGTGCCACCGCCACGCGGCACGATGGTCAGCCCCAGTTCGATGCAGGCCTGCACCACGCCCGCCATTTCGGCCTCGCTGTCGGGCGTGAGCACGACGAACGGGTACTCGACACGCCAGTCGGTGGCGTCGGTGACGTGCGACACGCGCGACAGGCCGTCGAACTTGATGTTGTCCTTGGCGGTGCGCTTGCCGCAGCAGCTTGCGCGCGCGCTGGCGCAGGTCCCACACGGTGCGAAAGTGCTCGGCAAAGCGCCGCACCGCGGCGTGCGCCTGGTCGAGCAGCTCGCCGACGAAGGCATCGCGCGCGGGCGTCAAGCCCTGCGCATCGGGCGGCGAAACCACGCCGGGCACCGCAGTGCGGCGCCTTTCGATCTCGTGCAAGCGGTGCTCGAGCGCCTCGATCAGCAGCGCGCGGCGCTTCGGGTTGTCGAGCAGGTCGTCTTCGAGGTAGGGGTTGCGCTGCACCACCCAGATGTCGCCGAGCACTTCGTACAACATGCGCGCCGAGCGGCCGGTGCGACGCTCCCCACGCAGCGCGTCGAGCAGTTCCCACGCGCGCGGCCCGAGCAGGCGCAGCACGATCTCGCGGTCGGAGAACGAGGTGTAGTTGTACGGAATCTCGCGCAGGCGCGGCGCGTCGCCTGCGGCTTGACGTGGAGAGAGCTGCGCCCGCCAGGACAGGCTCGATCGGGAGCGGTGCGTTCATGTCGGTACAGGCGTGACACGCACGGGGCGTGAGCCTGTAGCAAGGACTCGGGGCCGAATCGTACCGCAGTGCAGCAAAGCCCCATGCAGCTCGATGCAAGCTCAGGCGCTGCGGCGGGTTATCCCGGTTGCCGCGCAGGGCGCTTGTATGAAAGAAACGCGGGTGTCACAAAACACCGGCACATTCGACCTTTTTGCACTTTGGTGCGTCACGGAGTAGTCATGAAATTGAAGTCATTCGCGTTGGCCGCCTCGGCCTCGGCACTGTGGGTCGCGCTGCCGGTGCAGGCCCAAACCGAGATCCAGTGGTGGCACTCGATGAGCGGCCAGCTTGGCGAATGGGTCAATGGCCTGGCCAAGGGCTTCAACGACAGCCAGAAGGAATACAAGGTCGTGCCGGTCTTCAAGGGCACCTACCCCGAATCCTTTGCCGCCGCCATTGCCGCCTTCCGCGCCGGCAACGCGCCGCACATCCTGCAGGTGTTCGAGGTGGGCACGGCCAGCATGATGGCCAGCAAGGGCGCGATCATCCCGGTGACCGAGGTGATGAAGACCGGCGGCGTGAAGTTCGACCCGTCGGTGTACGTGCCGGCGGTGGCTGGCTACTACACCGCACCCAATGGCCAGATGCTGAGCCTGCCGTTCAACAGCTCGACCACCGTCTTCCACTACAACAAGGACGCGTTCAAGGCCGCCGGGCTCGACCCGGAGAAGCCGCCCACCACCTGGCCCGAGGTGGCGCGCGCCGCGGCTACGCTGAAGATTGCCGGCCACAAGTGCCCCTTCACCACCAGCTGGCAAAGCTGGACGCAGCTGGAAAGCTTCTCGGCTTGGCACAACGTCGAGTTCGCGACCAAGAACAACGGTTTCAACGGCCTGGACACCCGGCTGGCCATGGACACGCCGCTGCACGTGCGCCACATTCAGAACTTGGCCAACATGGCGCAGCAGGGCTTGTTCGTCTACAAGGGCCGCAACAACACGGCCGATGCGACCTTCGTCTCGGGTGAGTGCGCCATGGTCACGGCCACGTCGGCGCTGTTCGGCGCCGTCAAGCGCAACGCCAAGTTCACCGGCGGCATCGGCACGCTGCCCTACTACCCCGACGTGGCCGGCGCGCCGCAGAACACGGTCATCGGCGGGGCCAGCCTGTGGGCGATGTCGGGCAAGAAGCCGGCCGAAGTCAAGGGCGTGGCGCTGTTCTTCAAGTACTTGTCCGAGCCACAGGTGCAGGCCAAGAGCCACCAGGAGACCGGCTACCTGCCGATCACGCTCGAGGCCTACAAGATCACCGAAGCCTCGGGCTTCTACAAGCAGAACCCCGGCACGGACGTCAGCGTCAACCAGATGATCCGCAAGACCACCGACAAGTCGCGCGGCATTCGCCTCGGCAACTTCGTGCAGATCCGCACCATCGTCGACGAGGAGATGGAACAGGTCTGGGCCGGCAGGAAGTCGCCCGAGCAAGGTCTAGCCGACATCAAGAAGCGCGGCAACGTCGAGCTGGAGAAGTTCCAGGCCGCCAACAAGGGCTGATCCTTGGCCGTCGAGAAGCGCGTCCGCTTTCGCAGCGGGTGGTTGCCGTGGGCGCTGGTCGCGCCCCAGCTGATCATCGTGCTGGTGTTCTTCTTCTGGCCGGCGGCGCAGGGGCTGTATTACAGCGTGCTGCAGCAGGACGCCTTCGGCACCAGCGTGCAGTTCGTCGGCCTGGAGAACTTCCGCGCACTGTTCCGTGACGAGACCTATCTGGCCTCGTTCCGCGTCACCGCGGTGTTCTCGCTGCTGGTGGCCGGGCTGGGGCTGTCGTTGTCGCTGCTGCTGGCGGTGATGGCCGACCGCGTGATCAAAGGCTCGGGCTGGTACAGGACGCTGCTGATCTGGCCCTACGCGGTGGCGCCGGCGGTGGCCGGTGTGTTGTGGCTGTTCATGTTCGCGCCGTCGATCGGCGTCGTCACCTATGCGCTGGGCACGATCGGCATCCCCTGGAACCATCTGCTCAACGGCACCGACGCGCTGATCCTGGTGGTCGCTGCCGCGGTGTGGAACCAGATCTCCTACAACTTCCTGTTCTTCCTGGCCGGGCTGCAGTCGATCCCGAAAAGCCTGATCGAGGCCGCCGCCATCGACGGCGCGGGCCCGTGGCGGCGCTTCTGGACGGTGCAGTTCCCGCTGCTCTCGCCCACCGCGTTCTTCCTGCTCGTCATCAACATCGTCTACGCGTTCTTCGGCACCTTCGGCATCATCGACGCCGCTACCCAGGGCGGGCCCGGCCAGGACACCGCGATCCTGGTCTACAAGTTGTACTTCGACGGCTTCAAGGCCATGGACCTGGGCGGCTCGGCGGCGCAGTCGGTCGTGCTGATGGCCATCGTCATCGTGCTCACCGTGGTGCAGTTCCGCTACGTCGAACGCCGGGTGAACTACTGATGCAGCCCCCACGCTCTCTTCGTTCGCTGCCCCCCAAGGGGGCGCTCAGGTCCTTCGGGACGGCCGGGCGGACCTGACATGGTCGAAAACCGCCCCGCTGCCACCGTGCTGGCACACCTGACGCTGATCCTCGGCGTGTTGATCATCGGCTTTCCGGTGTACCTGACCTTCGTCGCCAGCACGCAGACGGCCGAAGCCATCGTGCAGAACGTGCCGATGTCGCTGCTGCCCGGCGACAACATGATCGAAAGCTACAAGCTCGCGCTGATGGGCGGCCAGACGTCCTACGGCAGCAATCTGCCACCGGCGGCGCCGATGCTGTGGGTCAGCACCGTCACGGCGCTGATCATCGCCATCGGCAAGATCGCGGTGTCCCTGCTGTCGGCCTTTGCGGTGGTGTACTTCCGCTTCCCCGGGCGAAGCCTGGTGTTCTGGATGATCTTCGTGACGCTGATGCTGCCGGTGGAGGTGCGCATCCTGCCGACCTACAAGGTGGTGTCCGATCTGGGCATGCTCAACACCTACGCCGGCCTGTCCGTGCCGCTGATCGCCAGCGCCACCGCCACCTTCCTGTTTCGCCAGTTCTTCCTGACCGTGCCGGACGAACTGGTGGAAGCGGCGCGCATCGACGGCGCCGGGCCGATGCGCTTCTTCAAGGACGTGCTGCTGCCGCTGTCGACGACCAGCATCGCGGCGCTGTTCGTGATCCAGTTCATCTACGGCTGGAACCAGTATCTGTGGCCGCTTGCTGATGACCACCGACGAGAGCATGTACCCGGTGGTGATGGGCATCAAGCGCATGATCTCCGGCGGCGATGCGGCGACCGAGTGGAACTCGGTCATGGCCACTGCGATGCTGGCGATGATTCCGCCGGCGCTGGTCGTAATATTGATGCAGCGCTGGTTCGTCAAGGGCTTGGTGGACAGCGAGAAATGAGCCCACCCCCGCAGCGGCCTGCGGCCGCCTCCCCCTCAGGAGGGCAACGCCAGCGGCCCGACGGAGCCGGTTCCGCGGCGTTTGCTCGATCTGCACAGGAGTTCTAGTGGCTGCCATATCGCTGCGCGCGATCGAGAAGACCTACGGTTCCGGGCCGAAGGCGGTGAAGGTGATCCATGGCGTCGATGCCGAGATCGCCGACGGCGAGTTCATCGTCATCGTCGGCCCCAGCGGCTGCGGCAAAAGCACGCTGCTGCGCATGGTGGCCGGGCTGGAGGAGATCACCGCCGGTGAAATCGACATCGGCGGACGCGTCGTCAACCGGATGGAGCCCAGCGAGCGCGACATCGCCATGGTGTTCCAGAACTACGCGCTGTATCCGCACATGAGCGTGTTCGAGAACATGGCCTATGGCCTGAAGATCGCCAAGGTGCCGCTGGCCGAGATCAAGACCCGCGTGGACAAGGCGGCGAAGATCCTCGAATTGGGTGGCCTGCTGGAGCGACGGCCACGCGAGCTGTCCGGCGGCCAGCGCCAGCGCGTGGCCATGGGCCGTGCCATCGTGCGCCAGCCCTCTGTGTTCCTCTTCGACGAGCCGCTGTCGAACCTGGATGCCAAGCTGCGCGCGCAGACGCGGCTGGAGATCCAGAAGCTGCACCGCGAACTGGGCATCACCTCGCTGTTCGTCACCCATGACCAGGTCGAGGCGATGACGCTGGCGCAGCGCATGATCGTCATGAACGCCGGGCGCATGGAGCAGTTCGGCACGCCCGAAGAAGTTTACGAGCGCCCGGCCACCACCTTCGTCGCCAGCTTCATCGGCTCGCCGCCGATGAACCTGCTGCGGGGCCAGGCCGACGGCTCGCGCTTCACCACTGGCGGCCAGACGCTGCCTTTGCCGCAAGCGGCACCGCGCGCGGGAGAACTGGTGCTCGGCCTGCGACCTGAACATGCGCTGTGGGCCGACGGTGGTGTCGGCACCTGGGAACTGCAGGTCGACGTGGTGGAAATGCTGGGCGCCGAGCGACTGGTGTATTGCCGCCTCGGCGAAACACTCTTCATCGTGCGCATCGAAGGCACCTTGCCGCCGCCGCGGCCGGGTGACCGTGTGCCACTTCGTGTGGCGGCGCGAGCGGCTGCACTGGTTCGACGCGGGCAGCGGCAAACGGGTCGCTTGATGCAGCCCTGGCCCTACCCGCTGTGGATCGCCCACCGCGGCGCCGGCAAGCTGGCGCCGGAGAACACCCTGGCAGCCTTCCGGCTGGGGGCGAGCCACGGCTACCGCGCCTTCGAATGCGACGTCAAGCTCAGCGCCGACGGCGTGCCTTTCCTGCTGCACGACGCCACGCTGGAGCGCACCACGGGCTCGGCGGGCATCGCCGGCGAGCGGCCGTGGGCCGAGCTTTCACTTCTGGATGCCGGCAGCTGGCACAGCCGCGCCTTCGCCGGCGAGCCACTGGCCAGCCTGCAGGCCGTGGCAGCCTTCGTGCAACACAACGACTTCGCGCTGGATATCGAGATCAAGCCCACACCAGGCAGCGAAGCCCAAACCGGCAGGGTGGTCGCCGCCGAAGCGGCCAGGCTGTGGCACGGCCAGACACCGCTGCCGTTGCTCAGCTCCTTCAGCCCCGAGGCCTTGCACGCGGCCCGCGACAGTGCGCCCGATCTGCCGCGTGCGTTGCTGATCGACAAGCTGCAAGCCGATGCCATCGATTTGGCGCTGGCCTTGAAGTGCGTGGCGCTGATCACCGACCATGCGCTGATGGATGCGCCGCTGCTGGCGCAGATCCATCGAGCCGGAATGCGCGGCCTGGTGTACACGGTGAACGACCGCGCGCGCGCCGACGCCTTGCTGGCCATGGGCATCGACGGGCTGGTCACCGACGCCGTGGACCGCTTCGCGCCCTGAGCGCCCTAACTGCGGTAATCGGCGTTGATGCTGACGTAGTCGTGCGACAGGTCGCAGGTCCACACGGCCGCGCTGGCGCTGCCGCGATGCAGATCGACGCGCACCGTGATCTCGGCCTGTTTCATCACGCGCTGGCCTGAAGCCTCGGTGTAGGCCACGTGCCTTGCGCCGTGCTGCGCGACATGCACATCGTCGAGGTACAGGTCGATCAGACCCTGGTCCAGATCGTCGATGCCGGCATAACCCACCGCCGCGAGGATGCGCCCCAGGTTCGGATCGCTGGCAAAGAAGGCCGTCTTCACCAATGGCGAATGGGCAATCGCGTAGGCCACCTTGCGGCATTCGGCCAGATCGCGTCCGCCATCGACCTGCACGGTGATGAACTTCGTCGCGCCTTCGCCGTCGCGCACGATCGCCTGCGCCAGCTGCTGCGCCACGTCGAACAGCGCCTGCCGGAAGACTGCGCCGTCACCGCGGTCGAGATCGCTGAATCGTCGCATTGCCCGCCTGGTGCGTGGCGATGAGAACGAAGGAATCGTTGGTCGAGGTGTCGCCGTCGATCGTGATGCGGTTGAAGGATTCGTCGGCCGCGTCCTTCACCAGCGCCTGCATCAGCCCCGGCGCAATGGCCGCGTCGGTGGCGATGAAACCCAGCATCGTGGCCATGTTCGGCCGGATCATGCCCGCGCCCTTGGCGATGCCGGTGATCGTCACCGTCTTGCCGCCCAACTGCAGCTGTCGCGAGGCCGCCTTGGGCACCGTGTCGGTGGTCATGATCGCCTCGGCGGCGAGTGCCCATTGGTCCGCCTTGGCATCTGCCAGCGCCGCCGGCAGCGCGGCTTCGATGCGCTCGTTGGGCAGCGTCTCCATGATCACGCCGGTGGAGAACGGCAGCACCTGCTCAGGCGCGATGCCCATGCGCAGCGCCAGAGCGGCGCAGGTGGAACGTGCGCGCGCCATGCCGTCGGCGCCGGTACCGGCGTTGGCATTGCCGGTGTTGACCAGGATGGCGCGGATGCCCTTGCCAGTCGCCAGGTGCTCGCGGCACAACAGCACCGGCGCGGCGCAGAAGCGGTTGGCGGTGAAGACGCCGGCGACGCTGGAACCTTCGGCCAGCGTCACGACGGTCAGATCACGGCGATTGGCCTTGCGCACGCCCGCCATGGCCACGCCGATCTCCACGCCAGGCACGGCAAACAGGGCGCTGGCGGTGGGCGCGGTAAGGTTCACGGGCATGGTAGGTCGTTCCAGCGTCAGGCCAGCTTGCCGTGGCAGTTCTTGTATTTCCGACCGCTGCCGCAGGGACACGGTTCGTTGCGGCCGACCTTGGCCACCGCCGCGCCTGCGGCGGCAGCCGACGCGGCGTCCTGCCCGGCCTCGGTGGACACACTGCCGTCCTCGTTCGGATGGGTATAGGTGACGTTGCCGACCTGCGAGGCACGCGCCTCGATCTCCTCGGCCGCCTGCGCCACCTGCTCCTGCGACTGGATGCGCACCGTCATCAGCAGGCGCGTGACTTCCAGCTTCACGACATCGAGCAACTGCGAGAACAGCTCGAAGGCCTCGCGCTTGTATTCCTGCTTCGGGTTCTTCTGCGCATAGCCGCGCAGGTGGATGCCTTGGCGCAGGTAGTCCAGCGCGGCCAGGTGCTCGCGCCAATGGCTGTCCATCGATTGCAGCAGCACCATGCGCATGAAGGGCGTGAACTGGTCCGCGCCCACGGCCTGCAGCTTGCCGTTGAACTGCGCATCGGCAGCCGCCACCACCTTGTCGAGGATGTCATCGTCGGTGATGCTGTCGCTCTTCTCGACCTCGTCTTTCAGCGCCAGCTCGATCTGCCATTCTTCCTTGAGCACCTTCTCCAGGCCCTCGATATCCCACTGCTCTTCCAGGCTTTCGGCGGGCACATAGGTGCGCACCACGCCGGTCATCGCGCTCTTGCGCAGGTTGGCGATCTGCTCGTCCAGCGAGGTGGCTTCGAGGATCTCGTTGCGCTGCTGATAGATGACCTTGCGCTGGTCGTTGCTGACGTCGTCGTACTCGAGAAGCTGTTTGCGGATGTCGAAGTTGCGCGCCTCGACCTTGCGCTGCGCGCCTTCGATGCTGCGCGAGACGATGCCGGCTTCGATCGCCTCGCCCTCCGGCATCTTCAGCTTGTCCATGATGGCGCGCACCCGGTCGCCGGCAAAGATGCGCATCAGCGAATCGTCCAGCGACAGGTAGAAGCGGCTCGCGCCAGGGTCGCCCTGGCGCCCCGAGCGGCCGCGAAGCTGGTTGTCGATGCGCCGGCTTTCATGCCGTTCGGTCGCGATGATGCGCAGCCCGCCGTGCGCCTTGACCTGCTCGTGCAGGCCCTGCCATTCGTCCTTGAGCTGCTGGATGCGTCCGGCCTTCTGCTCCTCGGGCGTGGCCTCGTCGGCCTCGACCATCTGCACCTGCTTTTCGACATTGCCGCCGAGCACGATGTCGGTACCGCGGCCGGCCATGTTGGTGGCGATCGTGACGACGGAAGGCCGTCCGGCCTGCGCCACGATTTCCGCCTCCTTGGCATGCTGTTTCGCGTTGAGCACCTGGTGCGGCAGCTTGGCCTGCGTCAGCAGTCCGGAGATGAGCTCGGAGTTCTCGATCGAGGTCGTGCCCACCAGCACCGGCTGGCCGCGTGTATGGCAGTCGCGGATGTCCTCGATGACGGCGTTGTACTTCTCCTTCGCCGTCTTGTAGATCAGGTCGTTGTCGTCCTTGCGGATGGTCGGCTTGTTCGGCGGGATGACCACCGTTTCCAGACCATAGATTTCCTGGAACTCGAAGGCCTCGGTGTCGGCGGTGCCGGTCATGCCGCCGAGCTTGCCGTACATGCGGAAGTAATTCTGGAAGGTCACCGACGCCAGCGTCTGGTTCTCGTTCTGGATCTGCACGCCTTCCTTGGCCTCGACGGCCTGATGCAGGCCATCCGACCAACGCCGACCGGTCATCAAGCGGCCGGTGAATTCGTCGACGATCACGACCTCGCCGTTCTGCACCACGTAATGCTGGTCGCGGTGGTACAGCTGGTTCGCACGCAGTGCCGCATAGACATGGTGCATCAGCGAGATGTTGGCCGGGTCGTACAGGCTGGCGCCTTCGGCCAGCAGGCCGGCCTCGGCCAGGATCTTCTCCGCGTTTTCGTGGCCGTCTTCGGTAAGGAAGACCTGATGGGTCTTCTCGTCGACGGTGAAGTCGCCCGGCTCGATCACTCCTTCGCCAGTGCGCGGGTCGGCCTCGCCGATCTGCTTCTTCAGTTTCGGCACCACCGTGTTGATGCGGACGTACAGCTCGGTGTGATCCTCGGCCTGTCCGCTGATGATGAGCGGGGTGCGCGCTTCGTCGATGAGGATCGAATCGACCTCGTCGACGATGGCATAGCTCAAGCCCCGCGCCACGCGGTCGGCGACCTCGTAGACCATGTTGTCCCGCAGGTAGTCGAAGCCGAATTCGTTGTTCGTGCCGTAGGTCACGTCAGCGGCGTAGGCGGCCTGCTTTTCGTCGCGCTGCATGCCGGGCACGTTGACACCGACCGTCAGGCCGAGGAAGCCGTAGATGCGGCCCATCCACTCGGCATCGCGGCGCGCCAGGTAGTCGTTGACGGTGACCACGTGCACGCCCTTGCCTTCCAGCGCGTTCAGGTACACCGGCAAGGTGGCGGCCAGCGTCTTGCCCTCGCCGGTGCGCATCTCGGCGATCTTGCCCTCGTGCAGCGCGATGCCGCCCATCAGCTGCACGTCGAAGTGGCGCATCTTGAGCACGCGCTTGCTCGCTTCGCGCACCACGGCAAAGGCTTCGGGCAGCAGCTTGTCGAGCGTTTCGCCCTGGGCGACGCGCTGGCGAAACTCATCCGTCTTGGCGCGCAATGCGGCATCGTCCATCGCCTCGAAGCGTGGTTCTAGTTCGTTGATCTGCTGCGCCGTGCGTCGGTAGGTCTTCAGCAGGCGGTCGTTTCGACTACCGAAAATCTGGGTCAGAATTTTTGGCAACATGCGCTATCGGGATAGGAGTGGAGTCGGCGCCGAAGCACCCGGCGGGACCTAGGCACTTGCCCGGAAATGGCGTTGCGCGTGCGCCGCCAAGCATCGGTGACAGTTGGGCGCCGCCCGCGATTTTGCAAGGTGTATCGCAATCGACTGGCACCCGCATGGGTCGGATGAGTTTAGCACCCACCCCCAGGCGCCCCGGGCTTGCGCGAGCCGCACGCAGCCTGGCCTGCACTGCATCGCTAAACTCGCCGACATGCAAGAGCGCAAAGTCACCGGGACACTCCATCCAGGCACGTTGCCGTTGGGCACGGCACTGGACCAGAGCCAGCCTTTGGTGCGCTTGTTGCGGCGGCTGCAGGAATCGCGGGCGCGTTTCGACACGATTCGCGCGCAGTTGCCCGACACGCTGCGCGATCAGGTCCGGCCCGGTCCGCTGGACGATGACGGCTGGTCTCTGCTGGTCGCCAACGGCGCTGCCGCATCAAAACTGCGGCAACTCGTGCCCTTGCTCGACGCGACACTGCTGGCTCAAGGCTGGCCGGTAGCCTCGATCCGCATACGGGTGCAAGCGGTCTGAATGCCGCTGCCCACTGCGTCAACCATGGTGCCGGCTCCCGGGATCGAACTGGGGACCTTCCGCTTACAAGGCGGGTGCTCTACCAACTGAGCTAAGCCGGCGCAAGCCGCGATTGTAAAAGCGCGCTACTTGATGCGTTTCAACGAAGGCCTGGGATTGGCCGGCTCGGGCGGCTCATCGTCCGGACCCGCCGACGCCGCGGACGGCGTTGGTGCGGCGGCTTCAGCCTCGCTGCGCGCCAGGCGCAAACCCCTCAAGGGTGTGGCCGCGGCGGCGCCGTCGGGCAGCGTCGCGGCGGCTGTGGCGGCTGCGGCACCTGTGCCGTTGGCCGTAGGCACGGGAAAGGCCATGCCTTGGCCGTTCTCGCGCGCGTAGATGGCCACGATGTGATCGACCGGCACAACGATTTCGCGCGCTGTGCCGCCGAAACGCGCCTTGAATTCGATGAACTCGTTGCCCAGCTTCAGTGCGGTGGTGGCCTCAAAGCCGACATTGAGCACGATCTCGTTGTTCTTCACGTACTCCATCGGCACCTGCACCGCGGCATCCACATACACGGCCACGTAGGGCGTGAAGCCGTTGTCGGTGCACCAGTCGTGCAGCGCGCGGATCAGGTATGGCCGCGTTGACGTGCCTTGGGAGTCTGGTGACAGGGGCTTGTTCATGAGCTGCGCGGTGTGTTGACGCGCGACCTCGCCATTATTTGCGCATGACCTTTTCTGACGGCGTCAGCGCCTCGATGTAGGCCGGGCGCGAGAAGATACGCTCGGCGTACTTCAGCAGCGGCAGCGCGTTCTTCGACAGATCGATGCCGTAGTAGTCCAGGCGCCACAGCAGCGGCGCAATGGCCACGTCGAGCATCGAAAAATCGTCGCCGAGCATGAACTTGTTCTTCAGGAAGATCGGTGCCAGCTGCGTCAGCCGGTCGCGGATCTGGCTGCGCGCCTTCTCCAGCTGCTTGTCGGTGGCCTTGACACCGCGCGATTCGAGCAGGTTGACGTGCGCGAACAGCTCCTTCTCGAAGTTGAACAGGAACAGCCGCACACGCGCACGCGCCACCGGGTCGCCCGGCATCAGCTGCGGGTGCGGGAAGCGCTCGTCGATGTACTCGTTGATGATGTGCGATTCATACAGGATCAAGTCGCGCTCGACCAGGATCGGCACTTCGTTGTACGGATTCATCAACGCAATGTCTTCGGGCTTGGCGAACAAGTCGACATCGCGAATCTCGAAATCCATCCCCTTTTCGAACAGAACAAAGCGGCAGCGGTGCGAGTACGGGCAAGTGGTTCCGGAATAAAGCACCATCATGGGGTGGGCTCCTGGTCAGCAGCGCGACACGCATGTCGCGCCAGAAAGGTTCAGGCGCAGCGGGCCAGAATGGCCCACCGCGCTCGGGCGTGGCGCGGCTGGCGAGCCGCGCCAACGTGGGCTTACTTGACGTCCTTCCAGTACGAGGCGTTCAGGCGCCACGCGATCACCGTGAACACGGCCAGGAACAGCAACACGAACACGCCCAGGCGCACGCGCTGGCCCTGGTGCGGCTCGGCCATCCACTGCATGAAGGCCACGAGATCGGCCACCGCCTCGTTGTACTCGGAGGTGGTCATCGTGCCCGCGCTCTGCAGGCTCGAAACCCTTGAACACACTGTGCGTCTTGCTCGCATCGTGCGGGTCCTTCTCGGTGGCGAAGATCGCGCGCTGCTGCCCCTGCAACTCCCAGAGCACATGCGGCATGGCCGCGTTGGGGAAGGCCAGGTTGTTCCAGCCGGTCAATGTGCTGTCGTCGCGGTAGAAGGTGCGCATGTAGGTGTACAGGTAGTCCGCACCACTGCCGCCGTTGCCGGCGCGCGAACGCGCGACCACCGTCAAGTCCGGCGGCGCGGCACCGAACCAGTCCTTGGCCTGCACCGGATTGAGCGTGATGCTCATCGTGTCGCCCACCTTCTTGCCGGCGAACATCAGGTTGCGCTTGATCTGTTCTTCGCTCAGGCCGATATCCTGCATGCGGTTGTATCGCATGTAGCTGGCGGAGTGGCAGTTCAGGCAGTAGTTCACGAACAGCCGCGCCCCGCTTTGCAGCGCGGGCAGGTTCGTCACACGCTCGGTCGGAAACCGGTCGAGAGCCACGCCGCCGCCAGCTGCCTGCGCGCCGGAGAGCAGGCTGAAGCCCAGAAGCAGGACCAGAAAGACTTTCTTCGTCATGTGTTGTGCTCCGCCTGCCCTGTCAATGCGCATGGAAGACCACGCGCTCAGGCACTGGCTTGAAGGTGCCGATGCGACTCCACCACGGCATCAGCAGGAAGAACCCGAAATAGAACAAGGTGCCGATCTGCGACACCAACGTGCCGATGGCCGAAGGCGGCTTGATACCCAGGTAACCGAGCACGACGAAGTTGATGACGAAGATGCCGTACAGCCACTTGTTCCAGCCCGGCCGATAGCGGATCGACTTGACAGGGCTCTTGTCCAGCCAGGGCAGCGGGAAAAGCACCATCACCGCCACGCCCATCACCACCACGCCCCAGAACTTGGCATCGAAGGCCATCAGCAACCCGATGACGACCACCGCAGACACGAGCACGGCTAGTTTCATCACGCCTGACAGGCCGCCACGAAGCACAGCCAGCACGGCGGCGATGGCGACGATGCCGACAAAGACATAGATCATCTGGTCGGTCACCGCACGCAGCATCGAGTAGTAGGGCGTGAAGTACCACACCGGCGCGATGTGCGCGGGTGTCTTCAGCGCATCGGCAGGGATGAAGTTGTTGTATTCGAGGAAATAGCCGCCCATCTCCGGGGCGAAGAAGACGATGGCACTGAAGATCATCAGGAACACGCCCACGCCGATCAGATCGTGCACCGTGTAGTACGGATGGAACGGGATGCCGTCGAGCGGGATGCCGGTCTTCGGATCCTTCTTCTCCTTGATCTCGACGCCGTCCGGATTGTTCGAGCCGACCTCGTGCAACGCGATGATGTGCGCCACCACCAGGCCGATCAGCACCAGCGGCACGGCGATGACGTGAAAGGCGAAGAAGCGGTTCAGCGTGGCATCGCCAACCACGTAGTCGCCGCGGATCAGCAGCGAAAGGTCCGGCCCGATGAAGGGAATGGCCGCAAACAGGTTGATGATGACCTGCGCGCCCCAGAAGGACATCTGGCCCCATGGCAGCAGGTAGCCCATGAAGGCTTCGGCCATCAGGCACAGGAAGATCGCCACACCGAAGATCCAGATCAGCTCACGCGGTTTCTGGTAGCTGCCGTAGATCAGCCCGCGCCACATGTGCAGATAGACCACGACGAAGAACGCGCTGGCCCCGGTGGAATGCATGTAGCGGATGAGCCAGCCCCACGGCACGTCGCGCATGATGTACTCGACCGAAGCGAAGGCCAGCGCCGCGTCGGGTTTGTAGTGCATCACCAGGAAGATGCCGGTGACGATCTGGATGACCAGTACCAGCAGCGCCAGCGAGCCGAAGAAGTACCAGAAGTTCTGCGACTTCGGCGCGTAGTACTCCGACATGTGCTCCTTGTAGAGCTTGGTGGCCGGAAAGCGGTTGTCCACCCATGTCATCGCCTGTTCGGCGACCGATGCACCTGCAGGCGCTTGCTTGAATTCAGCCATGTCGATCCCTGTGGTTCTGGCAGGCCGCTCAGGCCTTGCTGTCCTCGCCAATCAGCAGCAGCGTATCGGACAGATACATGTGGCGCGGCACTTCGAGGTTGTCGGGTGCAGGCTTGTTCTTGAACACCCGACCGGCCATGTCGAAGGTCGACCCATGGCATGGGCAGAAGAAACCCCCTTGCCAGTCGTCCGGAAGAGAAGGCTGCGGCCCGGGCGTGAACTTGTCGGTGGGCGAGCAGCCGAGGTGCGAACAGATGCCCACGCAAACCAACACTTCCGGCTTGATCGAACGTGGCACGTTGCGTGCGTATTCGGGTGTCAGTTCCGAGGGATTGCGCTTGGAAAACGGGTCTGCAAGAAAGGCCTCGGTCTTTTTCAGCGTGGCCAACTGGTCTTCGGTGCGCCGCACGATCCACACCGGTTTGCCGCGCCATTCGACCGTCATCTTCTCGCCCGGGCGCAACGCGCTGATATCGGCCTGAACGGGCGCTCCGGCGGCCTTGGCGCGCTCGGACGGTGCAAAACTGCTGACAAACGGCACTGCCACCGCCGCGCCGCCAATCGCGCCGGCGCCGCAGGTAATGGCGATCCAGGTGCGCCGGCCCGTATCGACTTTCGCCTCGCTCATGCTTTCCTCTGCTTGATGACTGGACTGTCGGGTCAACCCGCGATTCTATCCGAGCGATCTGCGTGCTTCGGCACCAAGGCTGTCGCGGCCGACGCGGCAGTGACTGAGACGATACTGGCGGTCCCGAAAGGCCTGCAGCAAAGCGGGCCATCACCACAAGGAGTGCACGACATGGGATTTGCGACCGAGTTCAAGGAATTCGCGCTCAAGGGCAACGTCATGGATCTGGCGGTCGGCGTGATCATCGGCGCTGCCTTCGGGCGCATCGTCGACTCGATCGTCAGCGACCTGATCATGCCGCTGGTCGGCAGGGTCTTCGGCGGGCTGGACTTCAGCAACATGTTCATTCCACTGGCCGGGCAGACTGCCACCAACCTGATCGATGCCAGGAAGGCCGGTGCCGTGTTCGCCTATGGCAACTTCATCACCGTGGCGCTGAACTTCGCAATCCTGGCCTTCATCATCTTCATCATGGTGCGGCAGATCAACAAGCTCAAGGGCGCCGCGCCGCCGGCCCCGCCTGCGGCCACGCCCGAGGACGTGCTGCTGCTGCGCGAGATTCGCGATGCATTGAGGAAATAGCACGCTTGGCCCGCCTGGCGGGTCTCCAGCAGGCGCGTCGGGGGCCGATGCCTATCGCATACTGAATCGCTCCATGAACCCCACGCCTGCTCTAGGTCTGCCTGCGGCCATCGAAGCCGCCGTCAGGCGCGTGAAACTGGCCGCGCGTGGCGCTGCCGAGCGTGCCGTGGACAGCCTGGGCGTATCGGCACTGGCCTCGGCCAATGTCTTTCAGCGCGACAACCTGCTGGGTGCACAGTTCGAGCTGAACCGCAAGCTGGCGGTGTTCTGCACCAGCTTCGACGACACGCTGGATCGGCGCATCGAGCGCGAACTGCTGCCGCGTGGCAGCGCCCAGGCCGCGCTGGCAGAAACCAGTTGGGATGCACTCAGCCTGGTGGACAACCACGAGATGGAGGTGCAGGTCTCGGCCGAACGCCTGGGCCTGCAGATCGCGCAGGATTGCGAGGGCGAGCAGCGCGAGCTCGACGCGTTCGTCGGTTCGGTGCTGCACGGCAGCGGTGAGGCGCCGCGCAATCCGTTGCGCCCCGAGGTCATCGGCAACGCCGTGATCCGCAGTGTCGACGTTGTCACTGATCGCGCCGAACTGCGCAAGGTGCTGGTCACCGAGCTGGGCCGCTCGATGGCGGCATCGATGGCGCAGACCTACGCCACTATCGTGGCCGATATGCGCGCCGCGGGGCTGAAGCCAGCCAGCTTGAGTTTTCGCAACTCGGAGCGCGGCTCGGGCTACGGACGCACGAGTTCCGGGTACGACACGTCGAGCCGGCCAGTAGGCCTGGACGACAACGGGCATCGAGTCCAGGACGCCGTCGGGGCTGAGGGCGAGTCCCGCGGCTCGGGATGGTTGGGCGACGCTTCGCGGCATGCGCAAGCCAGCCGCTTCGGCGCCGCTGGCGGCCAAAGCAGCGGCTACGGCAGCTTCGCGTCGAGCACCGGCCACGGCCACGGCGGTCGCCAAAGCGCGCATGGTAGCTTCGGGCCGGGCGGCGCGCGCACATCGGCCCACGGTCGCTTGCCGATGGGCACGCCCTTGGGCCAGGTCGATGCCGGATTGATGACCTTGATCCGGCGGCTGGCCTTCACCGATCTGGGTCCCGGCATCGAAGACTCCGGCTTCGCGCCGGATGCGGCGTATGGTGCGAACGGGGCGCACGGTCAATCGATCCCCGGTCGTTTCGAGCACGACGGCGCGCGCGCCGTGCCAGTGGCGCCGAACCTGATCCGCACGCACCGCGACGCACTGCGCCAGGCGTCCAACGGCTCGCTCGATCACATGGTGATCGACGTCATCGGCAGCCTGTTCGACCAGATCCTTTCCGACCCGAAGGTGCCACCGCAGATGGCACGGCAGATCGCCCGGCTGCAGTTGCCGGTGCTGCGCGCGGCGCTGGGCGACCCCACCTTCTTCTCCTCGCGAAAGCACCCGGTGCGGCGCTTCGTGAACCGCATCGCCTCGCTCGGCAGCGCCTTCGAGGATTTCGATTCCGAACAAGGCAAGCGTTTCGTGGCGCTGGTGCGCGAGCTGGTGCAGGAGATCGTCGAAGGCGATTTCGACCAGATCGAGGTCTACGAGCAGAAGCTGTCGGTACTGGAAAGCTTCATCGTCGAGCAGGCGCGACGCGATGTGCAGGACCACAGCGGCGCAGCCAGCCTGCTGGCCGAGAAGGAAACCGATCTGCGGCTGCAGCAGCGCTACACACAGCAGTTGCAGTCCTTGCTCAAGCCACTGCCGGTGGCCGAGTTCGTGCGCGATTTCCTGTCACAGGTATGGAGCCAGGCCCTGATGCGCGCTTCTCGCCTGGACGGTGCCGACAGCGCCCGCGTGAAGCGCTTGCGCCATGCCGGGCGCGAGCTGTTCATGAGTGTGCAACCCAAGGGTTCGCCGGAGCAGCGCAAGTCCTTCCTGATGCAGTTGCCCACGCTGATGAAGGAGCTGAACGAGGGCATGGACCTGATCGGCTGGCCCGAATCAGCCAAGAAGTCCTTCTTCGGCCTGCTGCTGCCGGCACATGCCGAATCGCTGAAGGGCGAGGCGCTGCGCACGCTGGACTACAACCTGCTGGCCAAGCAGGTGGACACCGCACTGGGCGAGACCATGCCCGATGCGTCGGAGCTGCCCCCGCCGCAGGCCAACCTGCCGGTGCTGCGCGACGAGGTCATCCTGCCGCGCTTCTCCGCCGAAGAAGCGCAGCGCATCGGCTTGATGGACGAGGGTTCGGTCAACTGGGACGGCAAGGTCGATATCGACTTGAGCGCCGAGCCCCAGCCGGCCGAAGGCGACATGGATATTGCCGGCCTGCCCAAGGCGGAGGCCGCGGAGCCGTCGAGCGGCAAGTCGCTGGCCGAGCACGTGCAGATCGGTTTTGCCTACCAGATGCATCTGGAGGACAAATGGCAGAAGGTGCGCCTGAGCCATGTCAGCCCCGGCCGCAGCTTTTTTGTCTTCACCCGCGGCAGCCGGCACAAGCAGACCATCTCGATGACCCATCGCATGTTGGTGCGGCTGTGCGAAACCGGGCGGCTGCGCGCCTTCGAGAACGGCTACCTGATCGAACGCGCCACCGCGCGCGCACGTCGCCAGTTGGCAAGGATGACCACCGGAACAGGCGCGAGCGCAGCGGCCTGAGCCTTGGCGCAAGCGCGCCGCGCTGGCTGGCGCTCATCGAGGCAGGGCAGGCAAACCCGCCTGCGCGCCGAGCTGTCGTGCAAGGCGTATGGCAGCCTTGAGGCTCGATGCATCCGCCGTGCCGGTGCCGGCAATGTCGAAGGCGGTGCCGTGGTCGGGGCTGGTGCGCACGAAGGGCAGGCCCAGCGTGACGTTCACGCCCTGCTCCACGCCCAGGTACTTCACCGGGATCAGGCCATGGTCGTGCGTCATCGCCACCACCAGGTCGAACTCGCCCGCATGACCGGGGGCATGTCGGGCGCGCATGAACACCGTGTCCGGCGCAAACGGCCCGCGAGCGTCGATGCCTTCGGCACATGCGGCGGCGATGGCCGGCGCGATGAAGCGACGCTCTTCGTCGCCGAACAAGCCACCTTCGCCGGCATGCGGATTCAGCCCGGCCACGCCAATGCGCGGTCGTGGCTGACCCCAGGCGGCACTGGCTGTGTGCGCGATGCGCAGGGTCTGCAGCACCGAATCGAAACTCACCATGTCGACCGCCTGGCGCAGTGCCACGTGGATGCTGACCAGCACCACGCGCAACTCGTCGTTGGCGAGCATCATGCGCACCGGGGCGGGCGTGGCGCCAGCGGGCGTGGCCAAGGCCTGCAGCATCTCGGTATGGCCGGGATGGCCGATGCCTGCCGCCGCCAGCGCTTCCTTGTGCACGGGCGCGGTCACCATCGCTGCGGCCTGACCATCGAGCAAGAGGCGCGCAGCGGTTTCGATGCAACGCGCGGCCGCTTCGCCGCAGCGCGCATGCACCTGGCCCCAAGGCAGATCGGCCAGGCCTTCGGGCAGATTCGCGGGGCGTATCACGCTCAGGCAGCCGCGTGGCACGTCGCGCAGGTCGGCGGGCGATTCGATCAGCGCCAGCGGCAGCGCCTTTCCCGCGCCTGGCCCAGCAGCTGCACCGCGCGACGCAACACCTGTGGCTCGGCGATGACCACACACCCTTCGGCTTCGCCTTCGGCAAAGGCCTTGACGATGATTTCCGGCCCGATGCCGCAGGCATCGCCCATGGTCAACAACAGCGGCTTGGATGGCATGCGCCATTGTGGACCGGGTCGCGGCATCGATAATGCAAGCTGCGGGCCGCGGGGCCCCACGATCACTTCCGCACAGCCACCACCCCACCGATGTTGCGCAGGCTTTGGCTCCTCTTTGCCCAGACGGTGACGATCGCGCTGGCGCTGTGGTTCGTGCTGGCGACGCTCAAGCCCCACTGGCTGCCGGTGTCGCGCGAACCGGCCGCGCCGCTGGCGATGGCACCCGCACCGCCGCTGCCCAGCAGCCCGCCGCCCGCCGGCGCGCCCGAGCGTGGCAGCTACAGCAGCGCCGCACGCCGCGCCGCGCCGGCGGTGGTGAGCATCGTCGCCAGCAAGTCCTCGCGCCCGCGCGCGGCGGGCGAGGATCCGTGGCACCGCTTCTTCTTCGGCAATGGCGCCAACCGACGCGGCCCGGCGCAGCCGCCGATGGGACTGGGCTCGGGCGTGATCGTCTCCGCCGACGGCTACCTGCTGACCAACAACCATGTGGTCGAAGGCGCCGACGAGATCGACGTGCAACTGGTCGACGGCCGCCAGGCCCGCGCGCGGCTGGTCGGCACCGACCCGGAAACCGATCTGGCGCTGCTGCAGATCAAGCTGGACCGGCTTCCCGTCATCGACCTGGGCGACGTGCGCGCACTGCAGGTGGGCGACGTGGTGCTGGCCATCGGCAACCCCTTCAACGTCGGCCAGACGGTGACTTCGGGCATCGTCAGCGCGCTCGGGCGCAACCGCCTCGGCCTGTCCACCTTCGAGAACTTCATCCAGACCGATGCGGCCATCAATCCCGGCAACTCGGGCGGCGCGCTGGTCGATGCCGAAGGCCGGCTCATCGGCATCAACACCGCCATCTACAGCCGCAGCGGCGGCAGCCTGGGCATCGGCTTTGCCATCCCCGTGGACAGCGCGCGCGACGTGATGGAAGCGCTGCTGCGCGACGGCCAGGTCACGCGCGGCTGGATCGGTGTGGAGCCGCGCGACCTGAGCCCCGAGCTCGCCGCCAACCTGAAGCTGTCGGTCCGGCAAGGCGTGCTCATCACCGGCGTGCTGCAGGACGGGCCGGCCAGTCGCGGCGGCATGCGCCCGGGCGACGTGGTGGTGGCGATTGCCGGTGCCGAGGTGGCGAACACCGCGCAGCTGCTGGCGGCCGTGGCCGCACTCAAGCCGCTGACCGAGGCCCAGGTGGCGGTGCAGCGCGGCGATCAGTCGTTGCAGCTGAAACTGCTGGTCGCGCAGCGCCCCAGGGCGCAGCGCCGCGTCGAGGAATAGCTGCCAAGTCCGGCTGCGGGCGCCAGCCGGTCCGGCGTCGACTCGATCAGGCCGCCGTGTCGGCCTTGGCCTTGCCTTCTGTCTCCGTCGCCTGGGTGTGCTTGATGAACAGCTTGGCGCACCAGATGCCGAGCTCGTACAACAGGCACATCGGAATCGCCAGCGCCAGCTGCGAGACCACGTCCGGTGGCGTGATGATGGCCGAGACGATGAAGGCGCCGACGATGAAATAGCCGCGCCACTTCTTCAACTGGTCGATGGTCACGACGCCCAGCCGCGCCAGCAGCACCACCGCCACGGGCACCTCGAAGGACGCGCCGAAGGCGATGAACATGGTCATCACGAAACTCAGATAAGCCTCGATGTCCGGCGCCGCGGTGATGCTCTTCGGTGCGAATCCCTGGATGAACTTGAAGACCTGCCCGAAGACGAAGAAGTAGCAGAAGGCAACGCCCAGGAAGAACAGCAACGTGCTCGACACCACCAGCGGCAGCACCATCTTCTTCTCGTGGTTGTACAGGCCCGGCGCGACGAAGGCCCAGACCTGGTACAGCACCACCGGCAGCGCCACCAGGAAGGCGGCCAGCATGGTGATCTTCAGCGGCACCATGAAAGGCGAGATCACGTTGGTGGCGATCAGCGTGGCGCCTGCCGGCAGGTTGGCCACCAGCGGCGCAGCCAGCAGGTCGTACAGCGGCCCGGGGCCAGGCCAGAACATGAGCAAGCCGAAGACGATGCCGACAGCGATCAGCGCGCGGATCAGCCGGTCGCGCAGTTCCACCAGATGCGAGACAAAAGGCGCCTCGGTGCCCTCGAGCTCGTCGCGCGGCTTGTCGGCGTCGCTCATCGGCGCGGCCCCTGCACTTCGTGCCATGGCGCCGAGCGGAAGCATGCGCACTCGGCGCGGCCCCGGACTGCTCATTTGGCGCGCAGGCCCGGCGGCCGGAAACGCGCGACACGCGCTGCGCCCGACTGCGCCCTTGTACGGATGCCCTGGCGCTGCTTGTACCACTGCGGCGTCGCGCCACGCTTCAGCCGCCAGCGCTTCTTCGGGTGTTTGTACTCCGGCGCTGGTGGCGTCCAGGCCACGTGCGGCGGGTCGATGCGGTCCTCGAGCCCGGACTTGGCCTCGGACCACTCGGTCTGGAAGGCGGTGCTGGCCTGCTGTACCTCGGACTTCACGCTCTGTTCGACATCGCGCGCCGCGTCCTCGAACTGCGTCTTCATCTTCTTCAGCTCGTCGAGCTCGATCGAGCGGTTGACCTCGGCCTTGACATCGGCCACATAACGCTGCGCCTTGCCCAGCATGTGACCGACAGTGCGCGCCACGCGCGGCAACTTCTCCGGGCCGATGACGATCAGCGCCACCGCGCCGATGAGCGCGATCTTGTCGAAGCCGAAGTCGATCATGCGGGCTCAGGGCTGCGCACGGCCGGGGCCGCAGCCCTTGTGGAAGTCACGTTCACACCGGCGTCAGGACTTGGTCCGCGCCTCAACGTCCACAGTGTTGTCGTTGCTGCTCTTCTGCGTGCCGACCTGCGGTGCCGGTGCCGCCGCGGTTTCACTGGCGGCCTCGCCGCCGCTCTTTACGCCATCCTTGAAGCCCTTGACAGCGCCGCCGAGGTCAGCGCCCATGTTCCTCAATTTCTTGGTGCCGAAGATCAACACCACCACCAGCAACACGATCAGCCAGTGCCAGATGCTGAATGAACCCATGATATTTCTCCTGCAAAGCAATGAAGGATTCTAGGGGAGCAGGCACGACCGCTGGTGACGGTGTGTGTGCCCGGCCTGCGCGCCGAGATTCGTAGACAGTCTTTCGTTCACTAGCCCTTGAGCCAGGGGCGCGGCCCGCCCATCACATGCATGTGCAGGTGCTGCACTTCCTGGCGCCCGTCCTCGCCGGTATTGATGAGCGTGCGAAAGCCGTTGACCACGCCCAACTCACGCATCAACTTCGGCGCCAGCGCCAGCATGCGCCCAAGCACCAGGCTCATGTTCAGACGCCACGTCGTAGTGCGTCGCGATGTGCTGCTTGGGAATGACGAGCACATGCACCGGCGCCCACGGGTGGATGTCGTGGAAGACCAGAAGTTCCGGGTCTTCGAAGACCTTCTTCGATGGGATCTTGCCTTCGACGATCCTGCAGAAGATGCAGTTCGGGTCGTGACTCATCGCGCCACCTCAACCCGGCATCGCCACGTTGGCGTTGAGGTTCATCCAGCCGCGCACGATGCGGTAGAGGAACCAGATCGAGATCAGGCCCCAGGCAATCCAGCCGGGCACGAAAAACAGCAGCCACAACGGCGCGGTCACCAGATACAGCGCGGCGGCCCAAAGCACGGTGCGGATGCGCCAGCTGAAATGCGACTCCTGCCAGGTGCCGGCGGCTTCGTCCTTCTTCACCAGGTCGATGACGAAGGCCACGATGAGCAGCGCCACGCTGGCCTGGGCACCGGGCATGACCGCGCCGATGGCCACGATCAGGTGCAGCAGGTAGCTGACATGGCCGACGTTCTTCAGCGAGGACTGCCGCTCGTCGAGTTGAATGATCTGGTTCATGTGCCCTTGTTCTCCCGCTCCTGCATCTTGCGCGCGGCAAATTCCTCCAGCCCCGATTGGCCCTCGCGGCGCTCCAACTCGGCCAGCACGTCGGCCGGTTTGCAGCCGGCGTGCGCCAGCAGCAACATCGAATGGAACCACAGGTCGGCCACCTCGTAGACGATCTTCTGAGGATCGCCATCCTTGCCGGCCATGACCACCTCGGTGGCTTCCTCGCCGATCTTTTTCAAGATGGCGTCGCCCCCCTTGGAAAACAAGCGGGCGACGTAACTCTTCTGCGGATCTCCGGCGCGCCGCACGTCGATCACTTCGGCCAGGCGGGCCAGCGTGTCGTCGCCGCTCATCGGTAGATCCGCTGCGGGTCGAGCAGCACCGGCTCGACGTCATGCCACTCGCCACCTTCATAGCGCCGGAAGAAGCAGCTGTGGCGGCCGGTGTGGCAGGCAATGCCAGGCTCGTGACCCAGTTGGGTGACCTTGAGCAGCAGCACGTCGTTGTCGCAGTCCAGGCGCATCTCATGCACCTGCTGGAAGTGGCCGGACTCCTCGCCCTTGTGCCAAAGCCGCTGTCGCGAACGGCTCCAGTACACCGCCTGGCCGAGCTCGGCCGTGCGCGCCAGGGCCTCACGGTTCATGAACGCGAACATCAGCACGTCGTGGCTGCCGACCTCTTGCGCGATCACCGGCAAGAGGCCCTGCGCATCCCACTTGACTTCTTCCAGCCACTTCATGAATTCAGTGTAGCAATCACCCCCGATGCGTGGCGCCGGCAAAACCCCGCTCAGCAGCAAACCATTGCAGCACCGGGATCGTGCCCGGCAGCACGGGATGCACGGTGACGGGCAGCGTTTGCCAGGCCATGCGCTGGCCTTCGCGCATCTCGAACTCGCCGCGCCAATCGAATACCTTGCAGAAATGCAGGCGCACGCGGGCATGGGCATAGTCCATCAACTCGATCTTCCAGGGCTGCACCGCACCGATGTGGATGCCCAGTTCCTCGTGCAGTTCACGCGCCAGCGCCTGTTCCACGCTTTCCCCGGATTCGAGCTTGCCACCCGGGAACTCCCAGTAGCCGGCGTAGACCTTGCCCTCGGGCCGGCTGGTCAGCAGGAAACGGCCTTCGCTGTCGATGAGCACACCCACCGCCACATCGACTGCCGTGCGCTCGGCACCCGCCGGAGCGCTCAAGTTGGCGCTCGCCCTCAAGCGTGATGCCTTCCCGAATAGTCCTTGGCAAACTGGTAAGCCACACGGCCGGAGCGCGAACCGCGCTCCAGCGCCCACACCAGGCATTCGGCACGCGCCGCCGCAATCGCTGCCTCATCGACGCCAAAACCGCGCAACCATTGCCCGGCGATCGCCAGGTACTCCGCCTGGGTGAAGGGGTAGAAACTGACCCACAGGCCAAAACGCTCGGACAGCGAGATCTTTTCCTCCACCACCTCGCCCGGATGCACCTCGCCGTCCTCGGTGTGCTTGTAGCTCAGGTTCTCCGACATGTACTCGGGCAGCAAATGGCGGCGGTTGCTGGTGGCGTAGATGAGCACGTTGTCCGAAGCCTGCGACACCGACCCGTCGAGAATCGACTTCAGCGCCTTGTAGCCCGGCTCGCCTTCGTCGAAGCTCAGGTCGTCGCAGTAGACGATGAATCGCTCGGGCCTTTCGGCCACCAGATCGACGATGTCCGGCAGATCCACCAGATCGGCCTTGTCGACCTCGATCAGCCGCAGCCCTTGTGAGGCAAACTCATTCAGGCAGGCCTTGATGAGCGAGCTCTTGCCGGTGCCGCGCGCACCGGTCAGCAGCACGTTGTTGGCGCCATGCCCGGCGACGAACTGCTCGGTGTTGCGCAGCAGGCGCTGCTTTTGCGGCTCGACCTCCACCAACTCGTGCAGGCGGATCGGCGCCACATGGCGCACCGGCTCGATATGGCCCGAGCCGCCGCGCTTGCGGTAGCGAAAGGCAATGGATGCGGACCACTCCGGTGCCACCAGGGCTTGTGGCAGAACGGCTTCGATGCGCACCAGCAGCGCTTCGGCGCGGGCGATCAGGGATTCGAGGGGAGATACCAAGGTCATGCTGCCAGTGTAGGGTTTGCGGCCACCGGCAGCGGCTGCACGGCATCGTCGGCGATCACGAACACGCGCTCGCCTGGCGCCGGGCGCACGGCATGCATGCCGGTAAAGGCGCCAAAAGCCGGCAGCACGCCGATCGATGCGGCGAAATGAAAACACGGCAGCCGCAAGCGCTCGCGCGCCCGTCCGCCCAGCACGGCACAGGGGTGCAGATGCCCGGCCAGCACATAGGCGCCGGGCAGCGGTTGCGGGTGATGGCACAAGGCCAGCCCGCCCAGATGCAGCGGCCCGTCGATGCAGTCCACACCCAGTTCGGGCGGCGGGTCGCCGGCATGGCTGTCGTGATTGCCGCGCACCAGCATCAGGTCCAGCGCGGCGTGTCGCCGGCGCCACTCGCCAAAGGCCTGCATCGTGGCTGGCGCGAACGCGTGCGCCGAATGCAGCAGGTCGCCCAGGAACACCACACGCGTGGCGCCAGTGGCCGCCACCGCGTCGCTCAGTGTCTGCAGCGTCTGCAAGGTGGTGCCGCGCGGCACCGGCACGCCGAGCCGGCGGAAGGACACCGCCTTGCCGATATGCGCATCGGCCACGAGCAGGCAGCGCTCGTCGATCAGGTACGCCGCGCGCTGCGCCAGCAGGCCGATGCGCGCGCCGCCGACTTCAACTTCGAGCATCGCCTGCGCTCACCACGATGCGATTGATATGCTGCGGCCGCGGCTTCAGTGGCCACACGTCGAGCAACGCCGCGGCCCTTCTCCTGCCCAAGGCCCGCAGCACCTCAGGCGCTGAGCCGGCGCAGCGCCAGATCCAGGTGTTCGGTGGGCAGCCGCTTGAAGCCCGAGCGCGCATAACGCTGCAGCCGGCCCACGGCCAGTGCCGTCAATGCCGAAGCCAGCGCCTGCGCATCGACCGTGGGCGTGGCGGAACCGGCGGCTTCGGCGGCGGCGCGCAGGGTCTGGCGCAGTTGCGATTCGACCCGGTCGAAGAACAGGTTCATGCGTGCGATCAGGCGCTCGTGTTCGAACACCAGCGCATCGCCGACCATGACGCGTGTCATGCCGGGGTTCTTCTCGCCGAACTGCAGCAGCACGGTGACGATGCGCTGCGTCTGTTCGGCGCCGCCGCTGTCGCGCTCGGTGATCTGGTTGATCAGCGCAAGCACGCTGGACTCGATGAATTCGATCAGCCCTTCGAACATCTGCGCCTTGCTGGCGAAATGGCGGTACAGCGCGGCTTCGCTGACCTGCAGGCGCGCCGCCAGCGCGGCCGTGGTGATGCGCTCGGCGCCGGGCTGCTCGAGCATGGTGGCCAGCGTCTGCAGGATCTGCACACGGCGTTCGCCGGGCCTGGGACGCTTGCGCACCTTGGGGCGCCGGCACAGGCTGCGCCTCTTCGAGCTCGATCGCCGGCGTCGTCCGGCAACTCCTGGGCCGTATCCGCGTCGGCGTCTCCAGGGCTGCGAGGAAGATCGTGCATGGCGGCGGCGTGCTCGGCGTAGGGGGTCGAAGGCATTCTGGCATAGGCCCATGCAGCGCAAGAGTGCAGGTAAACACTGACTTCCGAGCGAGCGAACTGTGTGTGCATGCAATTCGCGCCCGGTTTGCCGAGCCCAATGCCGAGTGCGTCGTGCGCAGCCGTCTCAGCCGGCAGGGTGCGTCGGGTCGATCCAGCGCACGCTTTCGGGCGCTTCGGCGGGTGCGATGTCCAGGTTCACGGCCACGGCCTCGCCGTCGCTGCGCACGAGCACACATTCCAGCGTCTCATCGACGCTGGCGTTGATTTCCTGGTGCGGCACGAAGGGCGGCACGTAGATGAAGTCGCCCGGCCCGGCTTCGGCCACGAATTCCAGCGCCTCGCCCCAGCGCATGCGCGCGCGGCCCTTGACCACGTAGATCACGCTTTCCAGCGGCCCGTGGTGGTGGGCGCCGGTCTTGGCGTTGGGGTGGATGTGCACCGTGCCGGCCCACAGCTTCTGCGCACCGACGCGCGCGAAGTTGATGGCGGCCTTGCGGTCCATGCCCGGCGTCTGCGCGGTGTTGGCATCGAGCCGGTCGCCGGGAATGACACGCACGCCGTCGTGTTTCCAGGCCGGGCCGCCGGGTTCCATGCCGCCCGCTGCCGCGCTGGTTTCGCTCATGACTGTCCTCGCCGAAGGCAAAAGCGCATTCTCGCCGCCACCGGCTAGGGCCGCCGTCGCTCCAGGTCACGCAAGCCGCCGCGCCTTGATGTCCACATACGCCGGCTGCTTGCCGTGGCGCACATGGGCGTGGCTGGATGCGGCGCGTGTCCAGCGCTGCATCCACACGGTCTTCATGCCCACGCGCCGTGCGGCCTTCTGGTGTTGCAGGGTGTCTTCCACCAACACGCAATCCGGCGCGCTGACACGCAGCCGGGCGAGCAGCCGGCGCATCATGCGCGCATCGGGCTTGGGGCGCAGTTCACCGAACATGCGCATGTCCTCGACGCAGATCACCGCCTCGAAACAGCGAGCGATGCCGAGCACGCCGAGCACACGCTGCGCATAGGCGCGCGGCGCATTGGTGAGGATGAACTTGCGCCCGGGCAAGCGGCGCAGCGCCGCCAGGTCGTGCGCATGGCCGCGCACCGAGCGCTCCAGCCCCGGCAGCAGATGCGTGTGGTGCAGGAAGTGCGCCGCGTCCACGCCGTGGTGCTTGACCAGGCCGAGCAGCGTGGCACCGTAGCGTTGCCAGTAGCGGCGGCGCAGCGTATCGGACTCTTCCTGCGTCAACTGCAGGTGCTGCTGGATGTACTGCCCGAAGGACACATGCAATCCGGGCAGCGACGCGGTGGAGGCGTCGTGCAAAGTGTCGTCCAGGTCGAACAGCCAGACGCGGTCAGTGCGCAATGCCAGGTGCTTCGAGGGGGTCAATGTGATCGGATCATCGTCCCGTAGGCCTGGTCCGTCAGCACTTCGAGCAGCATCGCATGCGGCACGCGCCCGTCGATGATGTGCACGGTGTTGACGCCGTTCTTGGCCGCATCCAGCGCCGAGCCGATCTTCGGCAGCATGCCGCCGGAGATGGTGCCGTCGGCGAAGAGATCGTCGATCTCGCGCGCGCTCAGGTTGGTCAGCAACTGGCCGTTCTTGTCGAGCACGCCCGGCGTGTTGGTCAGCATCATCAGCTTCTCGGCCTTCAGCACCTCGGCCAGCTTGCCGGCCACGACGTCGGCGTTGATGTTGTAGTTCTCGTTGTCGCGGCCGAAGCCCAGCGGGCTGATCACCGGGATGAACTGGTCGTCCTGCAGCGCCTTGACCACACTCGGGTCGATGGATTCGATCTCGCCGACCTGGCCGACGTCGTGTTCGATGCTCGGGTCCTTGTTGTCCAGCATGCGCAGCTTGCGCGCACGAATGAGCCCGCCGTCGCGCCCGGTCAGGCCCACCGCCTTGCCGCCCGCGACGTTGATCAGGCCGACGATGTCCTGCTGCACCTGCCCGGCGAGCACCCACTCGACGACCTCCATCGTCTCGGCGTCGGTGACGCGCATGCCCTGGATGAAGGTGCCCTTCTTGCCCAGCTTGGCAAGCGCCTCCTCGATCTGCGGGCCGCCGCCATGCACGACCACCGGGTTCATGCCCACCAGCTTGAGCAGCACCACGTCTTCGGCAAAGTCCTGCTGCAGCGCCGGGTCGGTCATGGCGTTGCCGCCGTACTTGATGACGATGGTCTTGCCGTGGAACTTGCGGATGTAGGGCAGCGCCTGCGACAGGATTTCGGCCTTGTCGCGGGCAGCGATATGGCTCAGGTCGGGTGCGACGGCTGTGGGCGAGTGCATGAGTGGATTTGGCTGCGGCAAAGTGTGAAAACGATTGTAGGGTCGACCCCGCCAGGCATGCGGCAATTGCGCGCACGAAGCCGGCACTATCTATACTGCTCCCATGCGCATTCGAGTCGCCCTGGTTTGGCTGTTGCTGGCCCTGCTGCCGCTGCGCGGCTGGGCGACGCTGGCGATGCAATTGCCTTCGCCTGCGAGTCCAGGCACTGTGTCGGCGCAGCATGAGCAGGCGCCTTGCCACGAGATGGCTTCCATGGCGCAGCCTGCACACGCGCAGCTTGACGCTGCTCCATCGCAACCCGACGACAACATCGCATCGCACGCCGGCTGCTCGATGTGCGATCTATGCCATGCCGCCGCGGCCTGCGGCGTGCCGCGTGCGCCAACATTGGCGCTGAGCGGTGTCGAGCGCGTGCGCAGCGCGCCCGATGCAGACACCGGCCGCGCCTTGCTGGGCGGGCTCGAACGCCCGCCACGAACACTCCAGGCCTGACGCCGCCGGCAACGCCTGCACGGGTGTTGCCGCGCGTGCCCCGCTGAGCATGGCCGACGTCCTGCGGGACGGCGCCGCCATGCTCCCAGCCCGCCCGTCACCCGGCGGTCCGGGCCTGTCGGCCGGCATCCGAGCAAGCCGTGACGGCTTGTCGTGCTGCCGCCTCAGAGCGAACGAGGTTTGTCATGTCGTTGCCCGTTCCAGCCCACGCGTTGCTGTTCGCGGTCGCCTGCACTGCCGCGCTGCCGGGCGCTGCCCAGTCCACATTGCCCAATCCGCAGGCAGCATCCAGCCCGCTCGACCCGAAGGCCAGCGTGCCCGCGCTGAGCTACGAATCTGCGTTCACCCGCTTCAGGCGCTGGAGCGACGAGAAGCCAGTCGCCTGGCGCCAGGCGAACGACACCGTCACCGGCATCGGCGGCTGGCGTGTCTACGCGCGTGAGGCGCAGCAGGTCGACGCAGCGCCGGCCGCTAAAGCACCTGCACCTGCCGCAGCCGCGACACCGGCAAGGGCCGCTCCGCCGGCGCCCGCGCCCGCCGACCCGGCGCAGCCCGCGCCCGCCGGGCATGGCGGCCACAAGGCACCATGAGGGCCGGCGCAGGGAACGCCGGCGCGATGAAGCCGGCTAACGAGAACGCACCGCCTGCGCTGCGCGGTATGCATCGCCTGCACTTGTCGACGCTGCTGGCGGGTGCGACGCTGCTGGGCGCATGTTCCACCTTCAGCCCCGACGGCGGCTTCGCGCCCGTCGAACAAGCTGCGAAGGAGCGCCTCGGCATGGAACTGCTCTGGGCCAAGTCGGATGCCGACCGCGACACCCTCGACCAACGCGTCGCTGAACTCCTGGCCAAGCCGCTGACGGTCGACGACGCGGTGCAGGTGGCACTGCTCAACAACCGCGGCCTGCAGGCCACGTTCCAGGAACTGGGCATTTCCGAAGCCGAGCTGGTGCAGGCCGGCCGGTTGCCGAACCCGGGCTTCGTGTACTCGCGCCAAAAGCAGGGCAGCGAAGTCGAGATCGAACGCATGTTGATCTTCAACCTGGCGCACCTGATCGCCATGCCGATGGTCAGCGAGATCGAGCAGCGCCGCTTTGCGCAGACGCAAGGGCTGGTGACGCTGCAGATGCTCACACTCGCCGCTGATACACGCAAGGCCTACTTCGTGGCCGTGGCCGCCGCAGAAACAGTGCGCTACATGCGCCAGGTGATGCAGGCAGCCGAGGCCAGCGCCGAGCTGGCGCGGCGCATGCAGCAGGTGGGCAACTTCAACAAGCTGCAGCGCGCGCGAGAGCAGAGCTTCTATGCCGACGCCGCGCTCAACCTGGCGCGCGCCGAACAGGCGCAGCGCGCGTCGCGCGAGCGCCTGACGCGCTTGCTCGGCGCCTGGGGCGCGCAGACGCTGTACACGCTGCCCGAGCGCTTGCCCGACCTGCCGAAGTCCGTCACCGAACTGCCGGATATCGAAGCCTTGGCGATGGCACAGCGGCTCGACGTGCAAGGCGCAAAACTGGCCACCGAGCAGACGGCCAGGAACCTCGGCCTGACGCGCGCGACACGCTTCGTCAACGTGCTCGAAGTCGGCGTCATCCGCAACAGCTTCAACGACGCGCCGTCGCAACGCGGCTACGAGATTGCCTTCGAGCTGCCGCTGTTCGACTGGGGCGATGCGCGTGTGGCCAAGGCCGAGGCCATCTACCTGCAGGCGCTCCACCGCGCCGCGCAGACCGCCGTGAACGCACGCTCGGAAGTGCGCGAGGCCTACACCGGCTACCGCTCGGCGCACGACATCGCGCGCCATCAGCGCGACGAGATCGTGCCGCTGCGCAAGCAGATCGCCGAGGAGAACCTGCTGCGCTACAACGGCATGTTGATCGGGGTGTTCGAGCTGCTGGCCGACGCGCAGGGCGCAGATCGCCAGCGTCAACAACTACATCGTCTCGCTGCGCGACTTCTGGATCGCGCAGTCCGATCTGGACATGGCGCTGATCGGCAAACCCAACCTGACTGCAGCCAGCGGCCCCGCGACGGCGGCCGCTGGCGGCGCTGCCGAACACTGAAAACCCAAGGAACAGCCATGGTTTCCCGACGACATTTCATCGGCCGTGCTGGGGCTGTCACTGCAGCCGTATCGGCCGCCGCAGTCAGCAAGGTCGCGATGGCCGCCCTGCCCGAGCCGGTGCTGCAGACCAAGCCCGACACCATGCCGCCGCTGCTGCCGAACACCGGCCGGCCCTACAACCCGGTGGTCACGCTCAACGGCTGGACCCTGCCCTGGCGCATGAACCAGGGCGTCAAGGAGTTCCACCTGGTCGCCGAACCGGTGGTGCGCGAAATGACCGAGGGCTTCAAGGCCCACCTGTGGGGCTACAACGGCCAGAGCCCGGGGCCGACGATCGAGGTGGTCGAAGGCGACCGCGTGCGCCTGTTCGTCACCAACAAGCTCGGCGAGCTGACCAGCATCCACTGGCACGGCCAGCGCCTGCCCAACGGCATGGACGGTGTGACGGGACTGAACCAGCCGGGCATCCCGCCCGGCAAGACCTACGTGTACGAGTTCGTCGCGCGCCGCCCCGGCACCTTCATGTACCACCCGCATGCCGACGAGATGGTGCAGATGGCGATGGGGATGATGGGCTTCTGGGTCACGCACCCGAAGGGCAAGCATCCGCTGATCGACGACGTGGACCGCGACTTCGTCTTCCTGCTCAACGCCTACGACATCGATCCCGGCAGCTTCACGCCGAAGATCATGACCATGCTCGACTTCAACCTGTGGAGCTGGAACAGCCGCATCTTCCCCGGCATCGACCCGCTGGTGGTGAGGAAGAACGACAAGGTGCGCATCCGCATCGGCAACCTGACGATGACGAACCACCCGATCCACCTGCACGGCCACGAGTTCCTGATCACCGGCACCGATGGCGGGCCGACACCGAAGAGCGCGCGCCAGTACGAGATCACGGCCGACATCGCGGTCGGCCAGATGCGGCAGATCGACTTCCTCGCCGACGAAGAAGGCGACTGGGCCTTCCACTGCCACAAGAGCCACCACACGATGAACGCGATGGGCCACGACGTGCCGACGATGATCGGCGTGGACCACCGGGGCGTTGCCAAGCAGATCACCCAGCTGATCCCCGACTACATGGTGATGGGCGAGCGCGGCATGAAGGACATGACCGAGATGGAGATGCCGCTGCCCGACAACACCGCGCCGATGATGGCCGGCCAGGGACCCTTCGGCGCCGTCGGCATGGGCGGCATGTTCAGCGTCGTCAAGGTGCGCAAGGACCAGCCGCGCGGCGACTACAGCGACCCCGGTTGGTACAAGCACCCACCGGGCGAGGTGGCCTACGAGTGGACCGGCGCCTTGCCGGACCCGGCGCGCTTCAAGGCCGAGGGCACCGGCTCGATGCCGCCGCTGGCCAAGCCCGCCACCCCCACCGAAGTCAAGGTGCGCAAGCCCGTGCCTGGTGCTTCAGGCGGGCACTCCGGTCACTGAAATTCGGCCGCGCAAGCCGGAAAGGAAACGCCATGCAAGTCAGCAAGAGAAACCTGATCATCGCCACCGCGGCCAGCCTGCTCACTTCCACCGGCCGCGTCCTCGCGCATGGCGACGAAAAGCACCCCAGCCAAGGCCGGCCCGGTGAAGAAGGAACAGACCGACTGGGGCATCGCCGGCGACGCGAAGCAGGCCAGGCGCAGCATCGACGTCGGCATGTCCGACAACATGCGCTTCACGCCCGACCGCATTGCCGTCAAGCTGGGTGAAACGCTGCGCTTCGTGGCCCGCAACAACGGCAAGCAAATGCACGAGTTCGTCATCGGCACCAAGGCCGAGAACGAGAAGCATGCCGCGCTGATGCTGAAGTTCCCGAACATGGAACACGACGCAGCCGTACATGGCGCACGTGAGCCCGGGCAAGACCGGCCAGATCGTCTGGACCTTCAACCGAGCCGGTGAATTCGAGTTCGCCTGCCTGATCGCCGGCCACTACCAGGCGGGCATGGTCGGGGCGATCACGGTCACGGCTTGAGCACGACCCGCAACCCATCGACAAAGGAAGACCAACCATGAAGACACGCATCAAGACCCTGGCTACCCGCATCGCTTTCATGCTCTTGTTGCCGCTGGCCGCGGGCACGGCGGCCGCCAGCGCCGACATGACCGATGGCGAGGTGCGCAAGGTGGACCTCGAAGGTGGCAAGCTGACACTGAAGCACGCCGACATCAAGAGCCTGGACATGCCAGCCATGACGATGGTCTTCGTCGTCAAGGACAAGGCCATGCTGGAGAAGCTCAAGACCGGCGACAAGATCAGGTTCAGGGCCATCAACGATGCCGGCAAGTACACCGTCACCGAGATCCAGTCGGCGCAGTGAAAACGAGTCCGACGCGCCAGCCACAGCCCGTGCTGTGTCGGCCTACTGCACCAGCGAGGCAATGATCGGGCAGGGCAGGTCGCCGCGCGTGTGTTCGCACTCGGTGACCAGATGCTTCAGCGTCTTCTTCATCCGCGTCAGGTCGAGCAGCTTCTTCTCGATCTGATCCAGGCGGTCCGACGCGATGCGGCGAATCGTGTCGCGGTGCGTGCCGTCCTCCAGCCGCAACAGCTCGGTGATCTCGTCCAGCGAGAAGCCGAGTTCCTGCGCGCGCTTGATGAAGTGGATGCGCGCCGTCAGCGCCACAGGGTACTGGCGGAACGTGCCCTCCGAACGCGGCACCGGCAAGAGCCCGCGCTGCTGGTAGTAGCGGATCGTCTCCACGCCCACACCTGCAGCACGCGCCAGCCGGCCGATGGTCAGGGATTCCGGATGGCATGGCAGCCATGGCAGAAAGTCCTTGACTCTGGGGTGGAGTACGGAGTCTATGCTCTGTGCATGGGTCCATCGGCCCGGCTCAGGAGGTTTGAATGAACGACAGCAAGAATGGAGCTTCGACGCCCGCGCCAGACCGGCAGGCGCTGCCTCGCGCTGCGGGGAAATCCTGCTGCGGCGCGCCTGCGGCAGCGGCTTCGGCCAAGGCAGGCGATGCCGGCGCTGTGGCGCTGAAGGACCCGGTGTGCGGCATGACGGTGACGCCCGCGTCCAAGCACGTGCATGTGCACGAAGGCCAGCCGGTGTACTTCTGCAGCGCGGGCTGCAAGGCCAAGTTTGCGGCCGACCCGGCCAAGTACCTGGCAAGGCGGCTGGCGCCGCGATGCGCCGGTGCCGCAGCCGCGAGCCCGAACCGGTGGTCGAGGGCGCCACCTACACCTGCCCGATGCACCCCGAGATCCGCCAGGACCACCCCGGCGCCTGCCCCAAGTGCGGCATGGCGCTGGAGCCCGAGATGCCGTCTGTCGACGAAGGCGAGAGCCCCGAGCTGATCGACTTCCGGCGGCGCTTCTGGTGGACGCTGCCGCTGACGCTGGTCGTCGCCTTCCTGGCGATGTTCGGCCACCGGCTGCAGTGGTTCGAGATGGCCACGCAAAGCTGGATCGAGCTGCTGCTGACGCTGCCGGTGGTGCTGTGGGCCGGCCGGCCCTTCTTCGAGCGCGGCGTGCAGTCGCTCATCAACCGCAGCCCGAACATGTGGACGCTTGATCGGCCTGGGCACCGGCGCGGCCTTCGTCTACAGCGTCGTGGCCACCGTCGCGCCGCAGCTGTTTCCGGCGTCGTTCGTGTCGATGGGCCGCGTGGCGGTGTACTTCGAGGCGGCGGTGGTGATCATCTCGCTGACGCTTGCTCGGCCAGTTGCTCGAGCTGAAGGCGCGCGCGCAGACCTCGGCGGCCATCAAGTCGCTGCTCGGCCTGGCGCCGAAGACCGCGCGCCGCATCGGCGCCGACGGTCAGCGAGGAAGACGTGCCGCTGACCCACGTGCATGTCGGCGACCTGCTGCGCGTGCGCCCGGGCGAGAAGGTGCCGGTCGACGGTGTGGTGGTCGAAGGCCGCAGCGCGGTCGATGAAGCCATGCTCACCGGCGAGCCGCTGCCGGTGAGCAAAGCGCCCTGGCGACAAGCTCATCGGCGCCACGCTGAACACCAGTGGCGCGCTGGTGATGCGCGCCGCGCACGTCGGCTCGGCCACGGTGCTGTCGCAGATCGTGCAGATGGTGGCGCAGGCGCAGCGCTCGCGCGCGCCGATGCAGCGCCTGGCCGACAAGGTGGCCGGCTGGTTCGTGCTCGGCGTGGTCGGCGTTGCGTGCTCAGCTTCTTCGGCTGGGGCCTGTTCGGCCCGCAGCCGAGCTGGGTCTACGGCCTGATCAATGCGGTGGCGGTGCTGATCATCGCCTGCCCCTGCGCGCTGGGGCTGGCCACGCCGATGTCGATCATGGTCGCCACCGGCCGCGGCGCGACGCAGGGTGTGTTGTTCCGCGACGCGGCGGCGATCGAGAACCTGCGCAAGGTCGACACCTGATCGTCGACAAGACCGGCACGCTGACCGAAGGGCGGCCGGTCTTCGAGCGCGTGATCGCGGCGCCGGGCTTCAGCCGATGACGATGTGCTGCGCCTGGCCGCCAGCCTGGACCAGGGCAGCGAACACCCGCTGGCCGCCGCCATCGTCAGCGCAGCGCGCGAGCGCGGGCTGGCGCTGGACAAGGCCGAGGCTTTCGATTCGCGCATCCGGCATCGGCGTGCGCGGCCGCGTCGCGGGCACGCGCGCTGGCGCATCGGCAACGCGCTGTTGATGCAGCAGGACGGCCGTCGACATCGGCGCGCTGGCGACACAGGCCGAGGCACTGCGCCAGCCAGGGCGCGAGCGTGATGTTCCTGGCGGTGGATGGCCGGCTGGCCGGGCTGCTGGCCGTGTCCGACCCGGTCAAGTCGACCACCGCCGACGCGCTGGCCGAGTTGCGACGCAGCGGCCTGCGCATCGTCATGGCCACCGGCGACGGCTTGGGCACGGCGCGCGCGGTGGGCCAGCGTCTGGGCATCGACGAGGTGCATGCCGAGGTCAAGCCGGCCGACAAGCTGAAGCTGGTGGAAAGGCTGCAGGCCGAAGGCCGCGTCGTGGCCATGGCCGGCGACGGCATCAACGACGCGCCGGCGCTGGCGCGCGCCGATGTCGGCATCGCCATGGGCACCGGCACCGACGTGGCGATGAACTCTGCGCAGCTCACGCTGGTCAAAGGCGACTTGCGCGGCATTTCGGTGGCGCGCGGCGCTGTCGGTCGCGACGGTGCGCAACATGAAGCAGAACCTGGGCTTTGCGCTTCGTCTACAACGCGCTCGGCATCCCGCTGGCCGCGGGCGTGCTGTACCCGTTTACCGGCTGGCTGCTGTCGCCGATGATCGCCGCGCTGGCCATGAGCCTGAGTTCGGCGTCCGTCATCAGCAACGCGCTGCGGCTGCGCGGCTGCCAAACTGGATTTCACAAGGAGAGCCCCATGAAACGCTCGATGATTTCCCTGACGCTCGCGGCAGCCCTGGCGGGTGGCGCCTGGGCGCAAGGCGCGATGACCGAGGCCGAGGTGCGCAAGGTCGACGCCGCCGGCGGCAAGATCACGCTCAAGCATGGCGAGATCAAGAGCCTGGACATGCCACCGATGACGATGGTCTATCGCGTCAAGAACACCGCCATGCTGGGCAAGCTGCAGACCGGCGACAAGGTGAAGTTCAGTGCCGAGAAGGTCGGTGGCCAGTACACCGTGACCGCGATCGAAGAGGCAAGGTAAACGGGCGCGGCGTGCGCCCGAACGCCCTGCCCGTCACTCTGGCGACGGCTAGCCGAAGGGCGTGCCACTACCATGCCTGGCGCGCACCCGTTCCCACTGCACACGCTGGGGCCCGCGCCCTCCCCCACGAAAGGACCGCTGCCATGACCGCCACCCTGAGCAAACTCGTCAACCACCAGTTGCGCCTGGCCTCACGCCCGGTGGGCCTGGCCAACGACAGCAACTGGCGCTTCACCGAAGAGCCGGTGGCCGAGCCGGCCGAAGGGCAGGTGCTGGTGAAGACGCTGGCGCTGTCGCTCGACCCGGCCATGCGCGGCTGGATGAACGACGGCAAGAGCTACATCGCACCGGTGGGCATCGGCGAGGTCATGCGTGCCGGCGGCATCGGCCGCGTCATCGCCTCCAAGGACCCGGCCTTCGCCGAGGGCGACGTGGTCAGCGGCCTGCTCGGCGCGCAGGAGTACTGCCAGGCCGCGGCCGGCCTGCCGGGCAGCCGCACGCTGCAGAAGATCGACCTGAATCTCGGCAGCATCCACCAATGGCTCAACGTGCTGGGCATGCCCGGCATGACGGCCTACTTCGGCCTGATCGACGTGGGCCTGCCGAAGGCCGGCGACACGCTGGTGGTGTCGGGCGCGGCCGGCGCGGTGGGCCAGACCGTCGGGCAGCTGGGCAAGATCCTGGGCTGCCGCGTCGTCGGCATTGCCGGCGGCCAGGCCAAGTGCGACTGGGTCGTCAAGGAACTCGGCTTCGACGCCTGCATCGACTACAAGGGCGGCTCGGTGCGCGAGGGCCTGAAGGCCCATTGCCCGAAGGGCGTGGACATCTACTTCGACAACGTCGGCGGCGAGATCCTCGACCATGTGCTGGCCAAGCTGGCGCCCAAGGCGCGCATCGTCATCTGCGGCGCCATCAGCCAGTACAACAACACCACGCCGGTGGCCGGGCCCAAGAACTACATGTCGCTGCTGGTCAACCGCGCGCGCATGGAAGGCATGGTGGTGTTCGACTACACCGACCGTTTCCCCAAGGCCATCGCCGAGCTTTCCGGCTACCTGAAGGACGGCCGGATGAAGAGCAAGGAAGACGTGGTCGAAGGCGGCGTGGCCGTGTTCCCGCAGACGCTGAACAAGCTTTTTGCGGGGGAGAATTTCGGCAAGCTGGTGTTGCGCGTGGCGTCGGACGAGTGATGCGTCGCGTCGTCTGATGGGAAGTCGGACTTGCGCTTAGTTCCTGACTTCTTCACGGCGCCGGCCGTAGTCCAGGAGGATCTCAACCCATCGGGCCATCAGCGGTCGCTGGCCGGCTCAGGGCTGGTTGTCTTCAGGGCCCAAGCGGCCGTTCAATCTGAGCGCTGTCGGTCACTCCGGACATGCTGACCGCTTCACCTGGCGGACTGCACTGGCTGCCGAATCGGCCGGTTCCGCTATCGGTCAATGCGAGACGCCGAGGCCTGCTTGCAGAAGCCGGCGCGTTCAAATCGCGCGGTCGAGGCGACATGCGCAGATGCCGCGCGTAATCGGCAGTCTGCGACCAGGGGCAGCAAGCGGCAGCGTTTACCTCGAGACGTGCATCGAGCAGCCGGAGCACCGCGAGCCCCAGGTGCGCCCGAAGCCGGCCAGATCGATCTCGGTGCCTCGCACAACGTTTGTCGGCGATGCGCGTAGCCCGCCATCACGCATGGCCGGGCCGGCCAGTAGGATGCGCTGTTGCGGCGAGATCGAACGCAATCGAGCTGCCGGCGCGGTGTCTCAACTGCGACCGATTCGGATCCGCAAAGGTGACCTGTGAGGTGGAGCTGGGCGACGGCATGTGCTTCAGGCGCATGATGCAGTGAACGATGTCGCTCGACGAGCGCCGTGCCTGGACGCTGCTGGTCGATCGCGGACAGCGCATCGTGCCGAAGAGTGACGGCGATCAATGAGCACCGCATTTCGACCTGCAAGCATCGAGCAGGATAGCGATGACTCGGACGCCGGAGATGTCGAACTCAGCTGGATCGCTGACGCCGGTTCCTCGTGCGAGACTACGTGTCCACCGATAGGCTGAGCCGGCGAATTGACGGTCGCGCAAGCACCGAGTAGCGAGACACCACGATGCGTTTCGAACAGGCTCGACCTTCTGCGGTTCCCTCACGCATCGATGGTGGTCGTGGACAACGTCTGCTCAGGATCACCATCGGTCGTCGGCGAGGTACTTGCGACCGCCCGGCGATCAAGAAGTCGTTTTATCTCGACGGCTGTGAACCGGCGCGGCCTGCAGTGCGGCGCTCGTTCGACGGCAGCGATCGCGCCCTGGCAGACGCGAACGGAGTTCGCATTGGGCGGACGAACTCGAGGAGATCGATCTTCATCGCAAGCGACCACGAAACGGTGTCGTCACCGTCGCGGCCTGAAAGAGGCCGAACCCGCTGCATTGCCGCCCTTCGAGGCGGAGACCTCGGTCGCCAGCGAGAGGGTTCACCTGCCGGCGCCTGCGCTTATCGAACAACAGCGAACCCGAGCAACGAACCGCTTCAGTCGCCGACGACTCGATCGCATGCCTCCGGCAGCGACGCCGTCTGCAACCCTATCGATTCTCGAATCGGTTGTAGTCGAACAGCCCGGCTTCCAGCGGCAGCGCCGCTCGATACGCGTCGTGCAGCGCGTCGCTCGTGGCCCAGAACTGCGGTGAAGTGCGACGCACCGCAAAGCGGTCGGCCAGCGCCCGATAGTCCTGTTCCGACGCCAGCGCGCGCAGCGCCTTCTCGAAGGCCGGCAGGTCTGCCACGTCGATTCTGTAGAAGGCATTCGGATAGGCGCCGATGAAGCCCGGCACCACCGTCAAGCTGTTGTCAGCCGGCAGCAGTGCCTTCTTTTCGCGCACGAGATGCGTGACATTGGTGTGTGCCGTGTTGCGCACCAGCGTGAAGTAGCGCGGCGTGGCGCCGGCGCCCTCTACGCGCAGCACCGACATCTCCGGCAGCCAGGCCAGGCTGGCACCGCGCACCGTGGCCAGTGAGGTCAGCGCGCCACGCAGGCCCGGGTCCGCCACATTGGACAGCTCGTAGCTGGTGTTCAGCACCGGCTTCAGGCGCTGCTGCAGCAGGCCGTAGAGCTCGCGCTGCGGGTCGTTGCTGCGGTAGTCGATGGCGCTTTGCGCGCTGACCTGGTTGTCCGGCCCGTAGACATAGTCCTTGGCTTCGTCGGAAGCGCCTCGGTACCAGAATTCCGCCGTGGGGCGACGCTTGTCGCGCGGCAGCAGCAGCAGGAAGTTGAACTCGCCTTCCATGCGCATGAAGTCCATGTACAGGCGGCTGTTCAACTGGTGCCCGACATTGCCAAACACATCGTAGCCGGCCACCAGCAGGTAGTAGATGCGTTCGAACAGTGCGTAGCCGATGACCCAGGCGGTTTTCGGCGGCTCGCCCACCAGCCCCTTGACCACCGAGGCATTGTCGAAGTGGCGAAAGATCGTCAGACCGGCGTTGCTGTTCTTGTCAGCGCCGTTGCCGCCGCCGTCCCAGATCAGCGACAGGTCGAGCTTGCCGCGGCCCCCGCCCATCGATTGTTCGAGCAGCCGGCTCTTCGCCTGCAGGTACTCGCGCTCCTGCTTCGCGTATTTCAGCCACGGGCCGATGACTCGCGAATCGCTGCCGGCTTCGGCGGGCAATTGCATGCTGGCCGCCTGGCGCAGCACGGCATCGGTCTTGAGTTCCTCGGCGCCGGCCTGCGGGTCGGCGAAGAAGACCCAGAAGTTGTCGCGGATCACGTCCACCGCCACCTGGCCGCGGCACACCGGGCCCTTGATGAAGTTCATGATGAAGAACTGCGCTTCGTCGAGCAGGAAGCGGTAGCGCGAATCGGGCGGGATGTCGCGAAAGGCGATGAAAGGGTTCGCCGCCACCGCCACGTCGTACGAGGGCAGCTCGCTCACCACGGGCTGCGGCGCCAGGAACCAGCGCGCGGTACTTGTCCATGCGCGCCGGATTGAGCGCGTAGGGCATGTGCGTCTTGGCCAGCAGCACTTCGCGTTCGGGCACGAGCCGGTAGTAGAAGCGCGCCACGCCGGGGTCGTCGTAGGGCCGGCGCGAGGCAATGATCTGCAGCGGCTGGCCAGGTGGCGTGCTCGAGCGAACGATGCGGAACGAGCGGTGCGTGGGGTCGGCGTCGAAGTGAAGATGGCCGAGGAACAGATGCTCGAACAGGTAGCGGCTCATCAGCCGCTCCTTCATCGTCGTGCCATTGAGGAAGGCTTCCCACTGCCGCACCTGCGCTTGCTGCAGTGCCGTCACCGGCACATCGCCTTCGTACGGCGAGCCGGCCGCGAGCCAGCGTGTCAGCGTGCCCAGCTCGGCCGCGCTCAAGCCGGGCAGGCCGTAGGGCATGCCGGCCAGCGGTTGCTTCTTCGCGTAGTCGTCGAACTGCTCGACGGGAGGACAGCTCTGCGAGCGGTCGAGCGAAAAATCGAAGCCTTCGTCCAGCACGGGGCCGGCCGGCAGCGGGTGCTGCTGTTTCAGCGCCAGGCTGCGGTAGAGCAGGCTGCCCTGCAGGTTGACCTCCGGCGTGGCGCGGCGCTCGTTGAGCACGGCATAGAAGCCCTTCTCGCGCCATTGCGAGGGCAGCTGCGCATCGACGAACAGGCGCGTCGGCGGCGCTTCGCGCAGGCGCGCGCTGTCGTACACCGCATCGCTGCTGCCGCCGCGCGCCACGCCTTGCCAGGCGCCGAGCTTGATCTGGCACGCTGCGTCGTAGCAGCCATGACAGACGACACAGCGGCGCTCCAGGATCGGCTGCACCTCGGCGTGGTACGAGACGGCGGCGCTGGCCGGCGCGAGAGGCACGTCGAAGCGCTTGGGGTCGGGCTGGCCATACTGGTCGTTGAACGAGTCCCGCGCCAGCGTGGCGCAGCCGATCAGGCTGCACACCGTCAGGCACACGGCCAGCGCGCGTGCAATCCCATGTCGATCAGGCAAGTTGAAGATCTCCGCTGTCAAGAGTGTGTCTGCGGCCTGCCCTGTGACGCGGGCGAAGCGACGGACGCGATTTTCGCCGAGCGCCGCACACGCCTTGCTGCGCGCTTTCCCGCAAGCCGCGTAGAGGGGCCGCCCTAGAGAATAGCGCTGCCGTAGCGCCCGCTTGCGCCTACAGTGGTGCCCGCGCGGGTTGCGGCGCCCCGCCTCGCCAGTGCCCGCCCCAAGACAGGAGACAACATGGTCAAGAAAAGCGAAAAGACGGCGCGCCCGCAGGCCGCCGCGCCGAGTGGGCTGTTCGACAGCCAGTTGGCGCAATCGGTGAAGGAATCCGCCCAGCAGATCTGGCTCGCCGGCATGGGCGCGTTTGCCAAGGCACAGGAAGGCCGCGCCAAGGTCTTCGAGGCGCTGATCAAGGACGGCCTGGGCCTGCAGCGCAAGACGCAGAACGCGGCCGAGGAGAAGATCGGCGAGGTCACCGGCCGCATGAGCGCCATGGCCGGCGACGTCACCGCCAAGGCCGGTCAGCATTGGGACAAGTTCGAGACGATCTTCGAGCAACGCACCGCCAAGGCCATGAACAAGCTCGGCGTGCCCACCGCCAAGGACGTGGATTCGCTCATCAAACGTGTCGACGAACTCGCCGCCGCGGTGGCGCGCTTGTCGAAATCGGTGCCGCCCGAGGCCCGCGCGAAACCAGGCACGAAGGCGCCTGCCAAGGCGTCAGCCAAGCCCTCCGCCAAGTCATCCGCAAAGCCGGCGGCAAAGCGCGCCGCGCCGCGCAGAAAGGCTGACTGAGGGTGCCCGTGTCAGCACGCAGACAGGGCGCCAAGGCGCCCTTTTTATCGCCACCGTCGGCGCAGGGCGCGCGCATCGGCCTGGCGCTGGCCGGCGGCGGTCGAGCGGCTGCTGCGCAGCCCTCGCCCACGGGGCGGAATGTGGAACGGCCCGCCGCCTCGATCGGCAAGCCCCGCATCGGCTTGGCATTGGCCGGCGGCGGGCCGTTGGGCGCGATCTACGAGATCGGCGCGCTGTGCGCGCTGCAGGAGTCGCTGGACGGCGTCGATTTCAACGACCTCTCGGGTTATGTCGGTGTGTCGGCGGGCGGCTTCATCGCCGCCGGGCTGGCCAACGGCATGACCCCGCGACAGTTGTGCAGCGCCTTCATCGAAAACGACAGCAGCAGCCAGGATCTGATCCGCCCGTCCGTGTTCATCCGCCCGGCCTGGGGCGAATACGCACGCCGCGCCGCCGCACTGCCGGGCCTGCTGGCCCAGGCGGGCTGGCGTTTCCTGTTCGGGCGCCACTCGCTGCTGCCGGCCTTCGAGATCCTGGGCCGTGCGCTGCCCACGGGGCTTGTTCAGCCACGCACCGCTGGAAGCGCAGATGCGCCGCGTGCTGCAAGCGCCCGGGCGCAGCAACGACTTTCGCAAGCTGAAGCGCAAGCTGGTGCTGGTGGCGACCGATCTGGACAGCGGCAACGCCGCGCCCTTCGGCCAGCCCGGCTGGGACCATGTGCCGATTTCGCAGGCCGTCGCCGCCAGCGCGGCGCTGCCAGGACTGTTTCCGCCGGTGGAGATCGACGGCCGCTGGTACGTCGATGGCGCATTGAAGAAGACGCTGCACGCCAGCGTGCTGCTCGACATGGGGCTGGACCTGCTGTTCTGTCTGAACCCGCTGGTGCCTTTCGATGCCACGCACGCCGCGCGCCACCGCGTGCTGCGCGGCGGCGACGCGCGCATCCCGAAGCTGGTGGACGGCGGCTTGCCGGTGGTGCTGAGCCAGACCTTCCGCAGCCTGATCCATTCGCGCCTGGAACTGGGCATGAAGGGTTACCAGGGCAGCCATGCGCAGACCGACATCGAACTGTTCGAGCCGGACCACCGCGATCCGCAGATGTTCCTGGCCAACACCTTCGGCTATGCGCAGCGGCGTGCGCTGGCCGAGCATGCGTATCAGCGCACGCGTGCCGATCTGCGCTCGCGCCGCAGCACGCTCGCCGTGACGCTGGCGCGGCACGGCATCGCGCTCAACGAGGCCGTGCTCGACGATACCCATCGCACGCTGCTGGGCCGCAAGCGGCGCGCGCGCACGCGCGCCGCACGCACGCTGCAGCGGCTGGACGAGGTGCTGAACGACCTGGACGCGGCGCTGGCCGAGCGCGCCGCCTGACGGCATCCAGTCGTTGGCTACCGGCGCAGCGCCCAGGCCAGCTGATTCCAGGCGCTACCATCGCCGCATGTCGATCGCGGTCAAGGCCATGGGCCTGTTGGTGTCCTTCATCGCACGCCTGGTCACCGGCGCACAAGGGCATTGGAAGGGCTGCCCACCCGAGGCGCTGCAGCGCATCTATTTCGCCAACCACCAGAGCCACCTCGACTGGGTGCTGATCTGGGCCGCACTGCCCGACGACCTGCGTGTGCGCACGCGACCGATTGCCGCGCGGGACTACTGGACCGCGTCGCCTTTCAAACACTGGCTCACGCGCGAGGTCTTCCATGCGGTGTACGTCAGTCGCCAGCGCACCGACGACCAGGATCCGCTGGAGCCGCTGACCGAGGCCCTGAACCAGGGTGATTCGCTGGTCATCTTTCCCGAAGGCACACGCAGCAACAAGGGCGAGCCGCAGGCCTTCAAGAGCGGCCTGTACCACCTGGCTGAGCAGTTTCCGCAGGTCCAGTTGGTGCCGGTGTGGATCGACAACGTGCAGCGTGTCATGCCCAAGGGCGAGGTCGTGCCGGTGCCGATACTCTGCACCGCCACCTTCGGTGCGCCGATGCAGATCGAGCCGGGCGAAGACAAGCGCGAGTTCCTCGAACGCGCGCGCGATGCCGTGGTGGCGCTGCGTCCCGTGTATTCATGAACGCGCTGCGCTCGCTCGACAACGAGCAGCAGGTCGCGCTGCTCTTCGTCATCCTCTTCGGCGTGCTCGGGCTGGCCACCGTGACGGCCTTCATGCGTTCGCTGCGCCCGCAGGATGCACCGGAACTGGAGCGCCACGAGCGGCTGTGGCGCGACCTGCGCGCGGTGTGGATCGGCGCGTCGGTGTTCTGGCTGTCGTGGTTGTCCGGGCCGCTGGGTGCCACCGTGCTGTTCGGCGTGCTTTCGCTGATCGCCCTGCGCGAGTTCATCACGCTGGCGCACACCCGGCGCAGCGATCACCGCAGCCTGATCCTGGCGTTTTTTGTGGTGCTGCCATTGCAGTACCTGCTGGTCGGCTTGCGCAGTTTCGACCTGTTCACCGTGTTCATTCCGGTGTACGTGTTCCTCGCCATCCCGGTGCTCAGCGCCATGGCCGGCGACCCGGAACGCTTTCTCGAGCGCAACGCCAAGATCCAGTGGGGCATCATGGTCTGCGTCTTCGGCCTGAGCCATGCGCCCGCGCTGCTGCTGCTGGAGTTGCCGCGCTACCAGGACCGCGGCGCGTTCCTGCTGTTCTTCATGGTCATGGTCACGGGCAGCGCGCAGATCGTGCAGGAGCTCGCCAGTCGCTTGCTGCGCCGCCGGCCGGTGGCGCGGCGCATCGATCGCTCGTTCTCGATTCGCGCCTGGCTGTCGGGCGCACTGGGTGCGGCGCTGGTCGGCGGCATGCTGTTCTGGATCACGCCGGTGCCGTGGTGGCAGGCCATGGCCTGGGCCTTCGTGGTGGGCGCCTGCGGCACGCTCGGCGACTTCGTCATGCGCGCGCTGAAGAAGGACGCCGGCGTGCGCTACTGGGGCAACCAGAGTTCGGTCACCGGCGCGGTCGGCCTGCTCGACCGCGTGGCACCGCTGTGTTTTGCGGCGCCGGTGTTCTTCCATTCGGTGCGCTGGTACTCCAGCCTGAACCTGTGAAGGGCCGCATCCTGGGCATCGACCCCGGCCTGCAGACCACCGGTTTCGGCGTGGTCGAGGTCGACGGCTCGAAGCTCGCCTACATCGCCAGCGGCACCATCCGCACGACGCGAGGCGGACCTGGGCGATCTGCCGGCGCGGCTGAAGATCATCTTCGACGGCGTGCGCGAGGTGGTCGACACCTACCAGCCCGATGTGCGCGTCGGTGGAGATCGTGTTCGTCAACGTCAACCCGCAGAGCACGCTGTTGCTCGGCCAGGCACGCGGCGCGGCGCTGACGGCGCTGGTCTCGGGCGGGCTGCCGGTTTCCGAATACACCGCACTGCAACTGAAGAAGGCCATCGTCGGCCATGGCCACGCGAAGAAACATCAGGTGCAGGAGATGGTGATGCGGCTGCTCAAGCTGCCCGGCCTGCCCGGCAAGGATGCCGCCGATGCGCTGGGCCTGGCCATCACGCACGCGCATGCCGGCGCGTCGCTGGCGGCGATGGCGCGCAGCACCACGCTGGCGCCGCGGGCACATGCGCAGTACCGCAGAGGGCGGACTTACTGAAGGTGGCGCGGCGCTACGATGGCGCAACATCCGCACTTTTCTGGAGCACTTGCATGGCATCGCCCGTCAGCACCTCGTGGACCACGGTCACCGGCAGCGCCGGCAGCTTCGACGCCTACCTGGCGCTGCCGCCCGCCGGGCACGGGCCGGGCCTGCTGCTGTACCAGGAAATCTTCGGCGTCAACGAGCACATCCGCAGCATCGCCGAACAGTACGCGCTGGACGGTTTCGTCGTGCTTGCGCCGGACGTCTTCTGGCAGCAGCAGCGCCGCCTGGAGATCGGCTACACGCCACAGGACATCCAGAGCGGCCGCGCGCTGGCCATGGCGGCCGATCGCGACGCCTTGCAGCGCGACATGACGGACGCGGCCAAGGCGTTGCGCGCGCGGCCCGAAGTGCGCGGCCGCGGCATCGGCGCGCTCGGTTATTGCCTGGGCGGGCGGCTGGCCTTTGTCGCCGCGGCCACGGCCGGCGTCGATGCCGCGGTGGCCTACTACGGCGGCGGCATCCAGGACATGCTCGACCTGGCGCCGCAGGTGCGTTGCCCGATGCAGTTCCACTACGGCGCGCTGGATGCCAACATCCCGTTGACGGCGGTGGACAAGGTGCGCAGCGCGATGCAGGGCAAATCCGCCGAGGTGTTTGTCTACGACACCGCGGACCACGGCTTCAATTGCTGGGCGCGCGGCTCCTACCATGCACCCAGTGCGGCCCTGGCGCATGGACGCACGCTGCAGTTCCTGGCGTCGACCCTGTTCTGACGGCGCTCGACGCCGCAGCGCGCCCGGCCCGACGCCCGGCAACACCCGCACGAGGCACCGCCGCGCGAAGCCGCCTGCCGAACTACAGCAACGGCGTCAGCCGCTCCAGCGCAATCACGGCGAAGAAGCCCAGGCCGGCGAGCACGGTCCACTTCAGCACGATCAGCCCGCGCTGCTTCCACACCGCCTGCTGCGTGGCAATGAACATCGCAAAGCACAGCAGCGCGGCCAGCAGCAGCCCACCGAACACCAGCCTGAAGATCACCATGCCCGGGCCAGCTGCGCAAAGCCCTCGGGCGCCTGCGCTTCGTCGTCGAAGCTGACGGTTTCGTGCGCGTCGGGGTCGGCCAGCAGCTTGCGCAGCAGCTTGTTGTTCAGCGCATGGCCGCTGCGGTAGGCGCTGTAGCTGGCCAGCAGCGGCTGGCCCAGCACCTGCAGGTCGCCGATCGCGTCCAGGATCTTGTGCTTGGCGAACTCGTCGCCATAACGCAGGCCTTCGCTGTTGAGCACGCGGCTGTCGTCGACCACGATCACGTTGTCCATGCTGCCGCCCAGGCCCAGGCCGCGCGAGCGCATCATCTCCACGTCCTTGGTGAAACCGAAGGTGCGTGCACGCGCGATGTCGCGCTGGTACTGGCCCTGGCTGAAATCGAAGACCACCTGCTGGCCGGTTTCGTCGACCGCCGGGTGGTTGAACTCGATCTCGAAACTCAGGCGGTAGCCGTGGAAGGGTTCCAGCCGCGCCCACTTCAGCGTGGCGCCTTCGCCTTCGCGGATCTCCACCGCCTTCTTCACGCGCAGGAAACGCTTGGGCGCGTCCTGCGTGACGATGCCGGCGCTTTGCAGCAGATAGACGAAGCTCGCGGCCGAGCCGTCGAGCACCGGCACCTCCTCGCCGCTGATGTCGATGGCCAGGTTGTCCAGGCCCAGGCCGGCGCAGGCCGACAGCAGATGCTCGATGGTCTGCACCGACGGCAGGCCCGGCTGGCCGCCCGGCGAGATGGTGGTGGCCATGCGTGTGTCGCTGACGGCGTCCACCGACACGCGGATGGCCACCGGCACCGGCAGGTCGATGCGGCGAAAGACGATGCCGCTGTCGGCGGGTGCGGGCTTGAGCGTCAGCTCCACCTTCTGGCCGCTATGCACGCCCAGGCCGACGGCGCGGGTCATGGATTTGAGGGTGCGTTGCGCAAGCATGCCGCAATTATGGCTACGGCACGGCGGCTTGCGCCGCCTTCACGTCGCTGCGCGACATGAGCCTCGCCGCAACGGGTACGTTGTCGGCGAATCGGCCTGCCTGGGCTCGGCGCCGTGCGGCGCTGTGGCCTAATCGCGCCTTCGACCAATTTCATCGGAGCCACTCATGGGCAACAAGATCACCACCGAAGCCGACCGCAAGGCCACGCCGCGCCCGGCCGCACCCACCGGCGTGACGCTGACCACGCACAAGGGCCAGAAGGTCAGCCTGGAACGCGGCTCGCACACACGCAGCAAGAAGAACCCGGGCAAGCGCGCCAAGAAGGGCGGCTGAGACACTGCCTCGGCGTTTGACGAGGGCGCCAGCCCACAAGGCCGAAGCACGCCCGCCCCCGCTCGATGCGGCGCAGATCACGCGCCGCTGCACACCCGCACATGCTGCGCATCACCGAACTGCGCCTGCCGCTGGACCATGCCGAAGGCGCGCTGCGCGCGGCGGTGCTGGCACGTCTGGGCCTGCTCGACGCGCAGCTGCAGGGCCTGAGCGTCTTTCGCCGCGCCTGGGACGCGCGCAAGAAGTCGGCGGTGGTGCTGATCTACACCGTCGATTGCACATTGGCCGAGGACGTGGATGAAGCCGCACTGCTGGCGCGCCATGCCGGCGACGCGCAGGTGCGCGCCGCGCCCGACACGCGCTACCGCTTCGTGGGGCATGCGCCGGCCGACTTCTACGCCGCGTCACGGCCACGCCCGGTGGTCATCGGCTTCGGCCCCTGCGGCATCTTTGCCGCGCTGGTGCTGGCGCAGATGGGCCTGCGGCCGATCGTGCTGGAGCGTGGCAAGGCGGTGCGCGAGCGCACGCAGGACACCTGGGGCCTGTGGCGCCGCGGCGTGCTCGACCCGCAGTCGAACGTGCAGTTCGGCGAAGGCGGCGCCGGCACCTTCAGCGACGGCAAACTGTGGAGCCAGATCAGCGATGCGCGGCACCTGACGCGCAAGGTGCTGAACGAGTTCGTCAAGGCCGGCGCACCCGAGGAAATTCTCTTCGTCGCCAAGCCGCACATCGGCACCTTCCGCCTGGTCGGCGTGGTCGAGAAGATGCGCGCACAGATCGAGGCGCTGGGCGGCGAGGTGCGTTTCAGCCAGCAGGTGGTCGACCTGGTGCTCGAAGAACAGGCGGCACGCGAACCTGATGGCCCCGCACTTCACATTCGCGCCGTGGTGCTGGCCCACGGCGAGACGCTGCGTGCGGACCACGTGGTGCTGGCGCTGGGCCACAGCGCACGCGACACTTTCGCCATGCTGCAGCAGCGCGGCGTCGCGCTGCTGGCCAAAGCCTTCTCGGTGGGCTTTCGCATCGAACATCCGCAAGGCCTGATCGACCGCGCGCGCTTCGGCGCGAACGCCGGCCACCCGATCCTGGGCGCGGCCGACTACAAGCTCGTGCACCACGCGAAGAACGGCCGCGCGGTCTACAGCTTCTGCATGTGCCCCGGCGGCACGGTCGTCGCCGCCACCTCGGAAGAAGGGCGCGTCGTCACCAACGGCATGAGCCAGTATTCGCGCAACGAGCGCAACGCCAATGCCGGCATCGTCGTCGGCATCGAGCCGAAGGATTACCGCCAGGACGGCCGGCGCGACGGCAGCGTGGTCAACCCGCTGGACGGCGTGGCCTTCCAGCGCCACTGGGAAGCACGCGCCTACGAGCTCGGCGGTGGCGCTTATGTCGCGCCGGGACAGATGCTCGGCGACTTTGTCAAAGGCCAGCAAAGCAGCGCCTTCGGCAGCGTGCTGCCGTCCTACACGCCCGGCGTGCGGCCCACCGACCTGAATCAGAGCGGGGTTCGAGAGCCTGCCCGGCTATGTGCTGGAGGCGATACGAGAGGCGCTGCCCGCCTTCGAGCGGCGCATCCCCGGCTTCGCCATGGCCGACGCCGTGCTCACTGGCGTGGAAACACGCACCTCGTCGCCGCTGCGCATCCCGCGTGGCGCCGACCGGCAAAGTCTCAACGTGGGCGGGCTGTACCCAGCCGGCGAAGGCGCGGGTTATGCCGGCGGCATCATGTCGGCCGGTGTGGACGGCATCGAGGTGGCCGAGGCGCTGGGCGCGCGCATGCTGGCCGCAGTCGGCTGAGTTTGAGTGCGCCCTGCCATACACCAGGTGTGGCGGCACAGGTGTCGCGCGTGGCTCACTGCGACAAGGGGTTCCCACCCTCGCCGCGTCGGGCTTGGCGTGCTTGAATGGCGCTTTCCCTGAAAGACTCCTCCATGCTGCATCTCAAACCACTCGCCCGGCGCATCACGATGGCTGCCTGCCTCGCCTGCGCGCCCGCCCTGACGCTGGCGGCGGAGACCGTGAAGATCGCCTTCATCGACGTGCTGTCGGGGCCCTTCGCGCAGGCGGGCGAAGGCTCGCTCAAGCAGTTGCGCGAGGTGGTCATCCAGGTCAATTCCAGGAGCGGGCCGAACGACCCGAAGTTCGAGGTCGTGCCCTTCGACGGCAAGGGCTCGCCGCAGGAAAGCGTGACGGTGCTCAAGTCGGCCACCGACCAGGGCATCCGCTACATCACCCAAGGCGGCGGTTCGGGCGTGGCCTTTGCGCTGGTCGATGCGCTGAACAAGCTGGCCGAGCGCGAGCCGGACAAGGCCGCGGTGTACCTGAACTACTCGGCCATGGACCCAGGCCTCACCAACGACCGCTGCAGCTTCTGGCAGTTTCGCTTCTATCCGTCGAGCGAGATGAAGATCGAGGCGCTGACCACCTATTTCATCAAGCGCCCCGAGATCAAGAAGATCTACCTGCTGAACCAGAACTACACCCACGGCCAGCAGGTATCCAAGGCCGCCAAGGAGTACCTGGCGCGCAAACGCCCCGACATCCAGATCGTCGGCGACGACTTCGTGCCCATCGCCACAGTGCGAGATTTCGCGCCCTACATCGCCAAGATCCAGGCCTCCGGCGCCGATACGGTGATCACCTCCAACTGGGGCAGCGATCTCGGGCTGTTGTTCCGGTCGGCGCGCGACTTCGGGCTGAACATCAACTTCTACACCATGAATGCCAACAACCCGGGCATCCCGCTGCAGATGGGGCCGTGGGGCGCGGACAAGGTGGGCGTGATCTGGAACTGGGGGCACAACGCACCCACGCCCGAGCTCGAGAAGATCTACGTCGACTTCAAGAAGAAGACCGGCGAGGACTTCATCTTCGTCGCGCACTGGAACAGCATGCACATGCTGCAGGCGGCGATGCGCGAAGCCAAGTCGACCGACGCCAAGAAGGTGGCCTTCGCGCTCGAAGGCATGAAGTACAAGAGCCCGTCGGCGAGATCGAGATGCGCAAGACCGACCACCAGCTGCAGGCGCCGACTTACCTGGGCATCTGGGCCAAGCAGGACAGCAAGGGCGTGAAGTTCGACGCCGAGAACACCGGCTACGGCTTCCGCTCCGAAGTGGTGTGGGACGTCTACGTCGCCTCGCAGCCCACGTCATGCCAGATGAAGCGGCCAGCGCAGTAGAGACATGAACCCGTGCCTGGGCACGGATTCATGTGTTGATCTCAGTCCGCCTGCTTGCGCAGGAACGCCGGAATCTCGATCTCGTCCATGCCGTTGCTCGACAGGGCCTCGACCTTGGCCGCGGCGCTTTGCGAGCGTGCCGTGCGCCACACGCTGGGCGTGCTCAGGCCGCTGTAGTCCTGCGGTTGCGTTGTCGTGCCACCCACCTGCGCCGGCTGCTGGTTCAGGATCGGCAGGTTGTCGGTGCCGGTGCGCAGGCCGTAGGCCGATGCGGCCACCGGGGGCTGCACGACGCTCAACGGCGTCTGGCCGCGGCGCGCCACCGACGACAGGCCGGTGGCGATGACGGTCACGCGCAGCTGGTCGCCCAGGCCTTCGTCGTAGGCCGTGCCGAAGATCACGTGCGCATCGTCGGCCGCATAGCGGCGGATGGTGTTCATCGCGTTCTTGCTTTCTGACAGCTTGAAGCTGCTCTTGCTGGCGGCAATGAGTACCAGCACGCCGCGCGCTCCGCTCAGGTCGATGCCTTCGAGCAACGGGCAGGCCACGGCATGTTCCGCGGCCTTGGTGGCGCGGTCCGGGCCGCCGGCCTGCGCCGTGCCCATCATCGCCTTGCCCGGCTCGCTCATCACCGTCTTTACGTCCTCGAAGTCGACGTTGACCAGCCCCGGCACGTGGATGATGTCGCTGATGCCACCGACAGCGTTCTTCAGCACGTCGTTGGCATGCGCGAAAGCCTGCTCCTGCGTGACGTCGTCGCCCATCACCTCGAGCAGCTTCTCGTTCAGCACCACGATCAGGCTGTCGACATTGGCTTCGAGCTCGGCCACGCCGTTGTCGGCCTGCGCGCCGCGGCGCTTGCCTTCGAACTCGAAGGGCTTGGTGACCACGCCGACGGTCAGGATGCCCATCTCCTTGGCCACGCGCGCGATCACCGGCGCCGCACCGGTGCCGGTGCCACCGCCCATGCCGGCGGTGATGAAGAGCATGTGCGCGCCGCTGATGGCCTCGCGGATGCGGTCCACCGCCTCTTCGGCCGCGGCACGGCCGACATCGGGCTTGCTGCCCGCCCCCAGGCCGCTGTTGCCCAGCTGCACCAGGTGCCCGGCGGCGCTGCGGTTGAGCGACTGTGCGTCGGTGTTGGCGCAGACGAACTGCACCCCCTGCACGCCCTGGTCGATCATGTGTTCGACGGCATTGCCACCGCCGCCCCCCACACCGATCACCTTGATCTGCGTGCCCAAGTCAAACTCTTCGATCATCTCGATAGCCATGTGCGCCTCCTAGTCAGAATGCAGTTGCCGAAAAAAGTTGAACGTACCCACCACCCATCACCCACCAACTCGGAACCTCGTCTAGCTTGCATCGGGTTCCTTCTTAGAAATTGCCCAGAAACCAATCCTTGGCGCGGCCGACGATGGTCTTCACCGATCCCGCCTGCCCCGCCGCCTTGAGCCCGCGCGCGCGTGCCGAGCGCGCCTCTTCCAACAAACCCATGACCGTCGCCGAACGCGGGTTCGCCACCATGTCGGACAAGGGCCCGCTGTACAGCGGCAGGCCCTTGCGCACGGGCTTGAGGAAGATGTCCTCGCCCAGCTCGACCATGCCTGGCATCACCGCCGAGCCGCCCGTCAACACGATGCCGCTGGACAGCAGCTCCTCGTAGCCGCTCTGGCGGATGACCTGGTGCACCAGCGAGAAGATCTCTTCCACACGCGGCTCGATCACGCCGGCCAGCGCCTGGCGACTCAGCTTGCGCGGCGCGCGGTCGCCCAGGCCCGGCACCTCGATCTCCTGGTTCGGGTCGGCCAGCAGTTGCTTGGCCACGCCGTATTCCACCTTGATCTCTTCGGCGTCCTTGGTCGGCGTGCGCAGCGCCATGGCGATGTCGCTGGTGATCAGATCGCCGGCAATCGGGATCACCGCGGTGTGGCGGATCGCGCCGTCGGTGAAGATGGCCACGTCGGTGGTGCCGGCGCCGATGTCCACCAGCGCCACGCCCAGGTCCTTCTCGTCGGCGCTGAGCACGCCGGCGCTGGACGCGCTGGGGTTCAGCACCAGCCGCTCCACTTCCAGCCCGCAGCGGCGCACGCACTTCAGGATGTTCTCGGCCGCGCTCTGCGCGCCGGTGACGATGTGCACCTTGACCTCGAGCCGGCTGCCGCTCATGCCCACCGGCTCTTTCACCTCGTGGCCGTCGATCACAAATTCCTGCGGCTCCACCAGCAGCAGGCGCTGGTCGTTGGGGATGTTGATGGCCTTGGCCGTCTCGACCACGCGCGCCACGTCCACCGGCGTGACTTCGCGGTTGTCGCGCACGATCACCATGCCGGTGGAGTTCTGGCCGCGGATGTGGCTGCCGGTGATGCCGGTGTAGACGCTGGCGATCTTGCAGGCGGCCATCATCTCGGCTTCCTTCAGCGCCTCCTGGATGCTCTGCACCGTGGCGTCGATGTTGACCACCACGCCGCGCTTCAGGCCGTGCGTGGTGGCCACGCCCAGGCCGGCCACGCGCAGCTCGCCGCCGGGCAGTACCTCGGCCACCACCGCCATCACCTTGGCGGTACCGATGTCCAGGCCGACCACCAGATCCTTGTTCTCTTTGGCCATGGGCTTACCTTGGTTTCTTGGCGGCCGTGGCGGCCGGGACGATGGTGGTGGTGACGCCGCGCAGCCGCAGCGCATAGCCGTCGGTGTGGCGCAGGTCGGCGTGTTCCAGTTCGCGTTGGTAGCGCGCAGTCATCTGCCCCACGGTGCGCAGGAAGCGGTCGGTGCGCGCCACCAGTTCGTCCTCGCTGCCGCGACCGATCTCCAGCGTGGCGCCGCTGTCCAGCTCCGCCCGCCAGGAGCCACGCCCCGACAGATTCAGTGTCCGCACCGCCAGCTGCTGCGCCGCGAACAGCGGTGCCAGCCGGCGGTACAGCGACAGCATCTGCGCCGACGTGCCCTCGGGCCCGCCGAACTGCGGCAGGTCTTCGTCCTCGACGTCGCCGACATTGGCCTGGAACACCTCGCCGAAGTCGTTGACCAGACGCTCATCGCCATCCTCGCCCTGCCACAGCGCCACCGCCTGGTGCTCGGCCAGGCGCACGGCCAGCCGGTCCGGCCAGATGCGGCGCAGCGTCGCCTGACGCACCCAGGGCACGGTCTCGAAGGCGGCGCGCGCCTTGTCCATGTCGATGCTGAAGAAGTTGCCCGCCAGCCGCGGCGTCGCGTTGGCGCGCAAGGTGGCGACGTTGCTGCGCTGCAGGTCACCTTCGAGCTGGATGACGCGGATCGTCAGCCACGGCGCACGCGCCAGCCACATCAGCCCGGCCACGCACAGCGCCACGCCGACGAGCACGAACAGGCTGCTGGCCACGCCGTTCATCAGCCGGATGTCGAAGGGCATCGCGGCGTCCGCGGGGTTGGCAGGCATGCTCAGGCTGGCCATGACGTCAGGGCTTTGCGCGCGGCGCGCCATCCAGCGCGGCGTGGGCCAGCAGATGCAGACACAGCTGCTCATAGCTCATGCCTGCGGCACGCGCCGACAGCGGCACCAGCGAATGCCCGGTCATGCCGGGCGAGGTGTTCATCTCCAGCAGGAAGGGTTTGCGGTCGCGCTCACGCAGCATCAGGTCGGCGCGGCCCCAGCCGCGGCAACCCAGCGCGCGGTACGCGGCGACGGTGAGGCGCTGCACTTCCAGCTCCTCCGCCTCGGGCAGGCCGCTCGGGCAGTGGTAGCCGGTGTCCTCGGAGAAGTACTTGTGCTGGTAGTCGTAGTTGCCGTCAGGCGCGGCGATGCGGATCACCGGCAGCGCACGCGCATGGCTGCCTTCGCCGAGCACCGGGCAGGTGAGTTCGATGCCCTCGATGAACTCCTCGCACAGCACATCCGGGTCGTACTGCGTGGCCAGCGCCACCGCGTCCTGCATCTGCGAATAACCCAGCACCTTGGTGATGCCGATGGACGAACCTTCGCGCGGCGGCTTGACGATCAGCGGCAGGCCGATGCGGTCGGGCAGCTCGCGCAGGCGCTCGCGGCTCAGCTCGTCGCGCGACAGCCAGATCCAGCGCGGTGTGGGCAGCCCTTCGGCCACCCAGACACGCTTGGTCATGACCTTGTCCATGGCGATGGCCGAGGCCATCACGCCCGAGCCGGTGTAGGGGATGCCCAGCAGCTCCAGCGCGCCCTGCACCGTGCCGTCCTCGCCGTGGCGGCCGTGCAGCGCGACGAAGACGCGGTCGAAGCGCTCGCTCTTCAGCTCCGACAGATCGGTGTGCGCCGGGTCGAAGGCGCTGGCATCCACACCTTGCGAGAGCAGCGCGTTGAGCACGCCGGTGCCGGACATCAGCGAGACCTCGCGCTCGGCCGAATCGCCACCCATCAGGACCGCGACCTTGCCCATCGATTTGGCTACTGTATTCACTTCGAACCCTCCTCGGCAGCACCGAGCAATTCCGTCACCTGCTGCGCCACCGTGCCGATGGAGCCGGCGCCCATGGCGATGACCACGTCGCCGCCGCGCACCTGCTCGGCGATGGCCGGCGCCAGTTCGGCCACGTCGTCGATGAAGAGCGGGTCCACCTTGCCGGCCACGCGCAAGGCACGCGCCAGTGCGCGGCCGTCGGCCGCCACGATGGGCGCTTCGCCGGCGGCATAGACCTCGGTCAGCAGCACCGCGTCGGCGCTGCCCATGACCTTGACGAAGTCTTCGAAACAATCGCGTGTGCGCGTGTAGCGGTGCGGCTGGAAGGCCAGCACCAGGCGGCGGCCGGGGAAGGCGCCGCGTGCCGCGGCGATGGTCGCCGCCATCTCGACAGGGTGGTGGCCGTAGTCGTCGACCAGCGTGAAGGCGCCGCCACCCTGCGCAGCCGGCACCGCCAGTTCGCCATAACGCTGGAAGCGCCGGCCGACACCGGTGAAGCCGGCCAGCGCCTTGACCATCGGCCCGTCCGGCAGCTCCAGCTCGGTGGCCACGGCCAGCGCGGCGAGCGCGTTGCGCACGTTGTGTTCGCCGGGCAGGTTCAAGGTGATGTGCAGATCGGGCATGGCCATGCCGTTGCGGCGCTGCGCGACAAAGCGCATCTGGCCGCCGGGCAGGGCCTGCACATCGACGGCACGCACCTGCACGCCTTCGTCCAGGCCGTAGGTGACCACCGGGCGCGAGATCATCGGCACGATCGCAGCGCACGCCGGGGTCGTCGGTGCACAGGATGGCCGCGCCGTAGAAGGGCATGCGGTGCACGAAGTCGACGAAGGCACTTTTCAGCCGCGACAGGTCGTGGCCGTAGGTCTCCATGTGGTCGGCGTCGATGTTCGTCACCACCGACAGGATCGGCATCAGGTTCAGGAACGAGGCGTCGCTCTCGTCGGCCTCGACCACGATGTAGTCACCCGAGCCCAGGCGCGAATTGGCGCCGGCACTGTGCAGCAGGCCGCCGACGACGAAGGTCGGGTCCAGACCGGCTTCCGCGAGCACGCTGGTGACGAGCGAGGTGGTCGTCGTCTTGCCGTGCGTGCCGGCGATGGCGATGCCGCGTTTCAGACGCATCAGTTCGGCCAGCATCACCGCGCGCGGCACCACCGGCACGCGCTTGGCGCGCGCGGCGATGACCTCGGGGTTGTCACCCTTCACCGCCGTGGAGGTGACCACCGCTTCGGCGCCGGCGATGTGCGCGGCGTCGTGGCCGATGAAGGCCCGCACGCCCAGCGTGGCCAGCCGGCGCAGCGTGGCGCTGTCGTGCTGGTCGGAGCCGGACACGGTGTAGCCCAGGTTGTGCAGGATCTCGGCAATGCCGCTCATGCCTGCGCCGCCGACGCCGACGAAGTGGATGTGCTTGACGGCGTGTTTCATGTGCTGCCTTTGCGAACGAGGCGCTCGATCTCGTCGGCCACCCGCGCGGCGGCGTGCGGCTTGCTCAGCGCACGCGCCTTCTCGGCCATCGGTCAGCAGCGCACTGCGCTGCAAGCCGCCGAGCAGCGCCGCGAGCGACTGCGCATTCAGTTCGCCTTGGGGCAGGTGCACGGCGGCACCGTGCCGCGCCATGTATTCGGCGTTGTCGCGCTGGTGTGCGGTGGTACTCAGCACCAGCGGCACCAGGATGCTGGGCACGCCAGCGGCGCACAACTCGCTCACCGTGACGGCGCCGGCGCGGCAGACGATGACATCGCAGGCCGCCAGTCGTGCCGCCATGTCGTCGATGAAGGGCAGCAGTTCGGCCTCGACGCCCGCCTCGCGGTAGGCATTGCGCACGGCATCGATGTGCGCGTTGCCGGTCTGGTGCGTGATGCGCGGGCGCAGCCCGGTCGGCATCGATCGAAGTGCCGCCGGCAAGGTGTCGTTCAGCACCTTCGCGCCCAGGCTGCCACCAACCACCAGCAAGTGCAGCGCCCCGCTGCGTCCGGCAAACCGTTGCGCCGGCAGCGGCAGCGCCTCGATCTCCGCGCGCACCGGATTGCCGGTGACCACGGCCTGTTTGGTGCGGGCCGCGGCGGCACCGTCGAAACCGAAGGCGACGCGGTCGGCCACCGGCAGCAGGGCCTTGTTGCTCATGAGCAGCGAGGCATCCGCATTCACCAGCACCAGCGGCTTGCTCAGCAGTGACGCCATCAGCCCGCCGGGAAAGCAGACATAACCGCCCATGCCGAGCACCGCGTCGGCGCCGCGTCGGCGCAGGATGCCCAGGCATTGCCAGAAGGCATGCAGCAACCTCAGACCGCCGGTGAGCGTGTGCACGAGCCCCTTGCCGCGCAGGCCGGAAAAGCCGATGCGGTCGAGCGGGATGCCCGACTGCGCTTCGGGCGGCACGAGCCTGTTCTCCATGCCCTCGCGCGTGCCCAGCCAGCTGACGCTCCAGCCGCGGCGCTGCATCTCGCGCGCCACCGCGAGGCCGGGAATGACATGGCCCCCCGTGCCCGCAGCCATGACGACAAGATGACTCATGCACGGCCTCCGCGCATGAGCATCCGATTTTGGTTCCGGCACGCACGCTGTCGCGCGCTTCACATCGCTGCGCGATATGAGCCTGCACCGGAATCGAATGCCGGCGCTCGCGCCGATGACGCCATGCCGCAGCGTCATGGCGTTCATGCGCGGCCTCCGCGCATGAGCATCCGATTCTCCATATCCACGCGCAGCACGATGGCCAGCGCGACCAGGTTGACCAGGATGGCCGAGCCGCCATAACTCATTAGCGGCAGCGTCAGCCCCTTGGTCGGCAGCACGCCCAGGTTCACGCCCATGTTGATGAAGGCCTGGCCACCCATCCAGATGCCGATGCCCTGCACCATCAGACCGGCGAAGACACGGTCCAGCGCCACGGCCTGGCGGCCGATGACGAAGATGCGCCGCGTCAGCCAGAAGAAGGCGACGATGACCGCGCACACGCCGACGAATCCCAGCTCCTCGCCGATCACCGCGAGCAGGAAATCGGTATGCGCCTCGGGCAGGTAGTGCAGCTTCTCGACGCTGGCGCCCAGGCCCTGGCCGAAGATCTCGCCGCGGCCGAAGGCGATCAGCGAATGGGTCAGTTGATAGGCCTTGCCCTGCGCATACAGCGGGTTCCAAGGGTCCAGGTAGGCAAAGATGCGTTGCGCGCGCCAGGGGCTCAGCAGGATCATCAGCGCGAAGGCGCCGGCCAGCACCGCCACCACCAGTGCAAACATGCGACCGTTGACGCCGCCCAGGAAGAGGATGCCCAGCGCGATCATGGCGATGACCATGAACGCGCCCATGTCCGGTTCGGCCAGCAGCAGCAGGCCGATGAGGGCGAGGGCCACCGCCATCGGCCACACCGCCTGCATGAAGTTTTCCTTCACGTCCATCTTGCGCACCATGTAGCTGGCGGCGTACAGCGCAATGCCCAGCTTGGCCAGCTCGCTGGGTTGGAAGTTCATCAGCCCCAGCGGCAGCCAGCGGCGCGCGCCGTTGACTTCCAGACCGACCTTCGGGATCAGCACGGCCAGCAGCAGCGCCAGCGCGACCACGAAACACCAAGGCGCGTACTTCTCCCACACCGCCACAGGCACCTGCAGCGCGATCAGCCCTGCCACGAAACCCAGGCCCAGCGACAGCGCGTGGCGCGCGAGAAAGTGTGTGGGCGCGTAGCGCGAGAAGCGCGGGCTGTCGGGCAGCGCGATCGACGCCGAATAGACCATCACCAGGCCGAGCGCCAGCAGCCCCATCGCCACCAGCACCAGCGGTCGATCGAAGCCGCTCAGCCGCGTGTTCTGCTGCGGCGTGATCGGCAGCTGATCGCGCACCGGCAGCTTGTCGTCCGGCTTGCGCCCGCCCCAGGTCTGCGCCAGGCGCGACCACCAGCTTTCGCGCACGGCGGCCGTCATACCATCACCTCGCCGCGCTCCGCCGCGAGCCGCTGCACCGCCGCCACGAAGACCTCGGCGCGATGTTTGTAGTTGCGAAACATGTCCAGGCTGGCGCAGGCCGGGCTGAGCAGCACGGCGTCACCGGGCAGCGCCTGCTCGAAGCACCAGGCCGTGGCGGCCTCCAGGCTGGGGTGGCGCTGCATCGTCAATCCGCTGGTTGCCAGCAGCGCTTCGATGACGCCAGCGTCGCGGCCGATCGTCGCCACCGCGCGCGCGTGGCGCTGCAGTGGCGCGAGCAAGGGCGCGAAATCCTGGCCCTTGCCGTCGCCGCCGAGGATGACGACCAGCTTGCCCGGTTGCCGCTCCGCACCCAGGCCCACGAGCGCGGCGACGGTGGCGCCGACATTCGTGCCCTTGCTGTCGTCGAAGGCTTCGACGCCGCCCACGCTGGCCACGGGCTCGACGCGGTGCGGCTCGCCGCGATAGTCGCGCAGCGCATGCAGCATCGGCGCCAGCGGCAGCCCGATCGACGTGGCCAGCGCCAGCGCGGCCAGCGCGTTGGCAGCGTTGTGGCGACCGCGAATGCGCAGCGCATCGGCCGGCATCAGGTGTTGCAGGTGGATCTCGCCAAGCTCGCCCTTGGGCAGCTTGATGCCCTCTTGCAACGGCAGCGCACGCACCAGCCAGGCCATGCCGCCTTGTTCGACCAGGCCGAAGTCGCCGGGCTGCGTCGGTGCGCCCAGGCCGAACTCGCACACCTGCCGCGGCACGAACTTCGGCGCCTTGGCCTTGCGTGCGCCGGGCATACCGGGCGGCGGCGGCTGCGGCACCATGCCGCGCACACGCTCGTCGTCGCGGTTCACCACCATGATCGCGCGCGTGCCGAAGATGCGCGCCTTGGCGTCGGCATAGGCGTCCATCGTGCCGTGCCAGTCGAGATGGTCCTGGCTGAGGTTCAACACCGCCGCCGCGTCGGGTTCGAAGCCGACCACGCCGTCGAGCTGGAAACTCGACAGCTCCAGCACCCACACCTCGGGCAGCGGCTGCGCGGCATCGTCCGCCAGTGCCGCCTGGTCCAGCGCCAGGCCCAGGCTGTCGAGCAGGCTCGGAGCGATGTTGCCTGCCGCGACGGCACGTTTGCCTGCACGTTCCACCAGCAAGGCGGTCATCGCCGTGGTCGTGGTCTTGCCGTTGGTGCCGGTGATGGCCAGCACTTGCGGCGCATAGCTGCGCTCGACCTTCAGCTCGGCCAGCGCTTCGACAAATAGTTCGAGTTCCCCCTGCACGACGATGCCGCGTGCGCGCGCGCCCTGCAGCAGCGCCGCGATGCGCGCGTCGTGCGGCGCCAGGCCGGGACTCTTCAACACGCGGTGCACGCCCTCCAGATGTGCCTCGCCCAAGTCGCCGCACAGCAGACGCGCAGCGGACACATGGTCGCGCAGCGCCTGGGCCTGCGGCGGTGCGTCGCGCGAGTCCCACACCTGCACGACGGCGCCCCGGCGCGCGCACCAGCGCGCCATCGCCAGCCCGGATTCACCCAGCCCGAGCACCAGCACCGATTGACCTTGCAGCAGGCTCATCGCAGTTTCAGGCTGGCCAGACCGACCAGGCACAGCAGCATGGTGACGATCCAGAAACGCACCACGACCTGCGTCTCGGTCCAGCCGGACTTCTCGAAGTGGTGGTGCAGCGGCGCCATCTTCAGGATGCGCCGGCCTTCGCCGTAGCGCTTGCGCGTGTACTTGAAGTACATCACCTGCGCCATCACCGACAGCGCCTCGACGACGAAGATGCCGCCCATGATGCCGAGCACGATCTCCTGGCGCGTGATGACGGCGATGGTGCCGAGCGCGCCACCCAGAGCCAGCGCGCCGACATCGCCCATGAAGACCTGCGCCGGATGCGTGTTGAACCACAGGAACGCCAGCCCCGCGCCGGCCATCGCCGCGCAGAAGATCAACAACTCGCCGGCACCGGGGATGTAGGGAAACAGCAGGTACTTCGAATACACCGAGCTGCCGACGACATAGGCAAAAAGGCCCAGCGCCGAGCCGACCATGACCACCGGCATGATCGCCAGCCCGTCCAGCCCGTCGGTCAGGTTGACGGCGTTGCTGGCGCCGACGATGACGAAGTAGGTCAGCGCGATGAAGCCGAACACGCCCAGCGGGTAGCTGATGGTCTTGAAGAAGGGCACCATCAGGTCGGCCTTGGGCGGCAGGCTGTTGGAAAAGCCGCTGCCGACCCAGCGCATGAACAGCTCCAGCACGCGCAGGTTCGAGGTCTCGGACACGCTGAAGGCCAGGTACAGCGCCGCCACCAGGCCGATCAACGACTGCCACAGGTATTTTTCGCCGGAGGGCATGCCTTCGGGGTTCTTCTGCACCACCTTGCGCCAGTCGTCGACCCAGCCGATGGCGCCGAAGCCGAAGGTGACGATCAGCACGATCCACACGAAGCGGTTGCTCCAGTCGAACCACAGCAGCGTGGACACGCCGATGCCGATCAGGATCAACACACCGCCCATCGTCGGCGTGCCGCTCTTGGACAGATGCGACTCCATGCCGTAGCCGCGGATCGGCTGGCCGATCTTCAGCGCCGCCAGGCGGCGGATGACCCAGGGGCCGAAGGCCAGGCCGATGAGCAGCGCCGTCATCGCCGCCATGACCGCGCGGAAGGTGATGTACTGGATCACGCGCAGATAGCTGAAATCGTCGGGGTACATCTCGAGCAGCCATTGGCTCAGGCTAAGCAGCATCGGTGCTCTCCTGCAGCAGGGCCGTGACGACACGCGGCATGCGCATGAACTTCGAGCCCTTGACCAGCGCCGAGCGCAGCGCGCCGGCGCGCGGCAGCGCCGCCAGCATGGTGTCGACACTGTCGAAGTGACGCGCAGGCTGAGCCGAGGAGAGGCCGTAGGCTGCGGCCGCATGCGCACACAAGGCACCCACCGTCCACAAGTGCTCGATGCCGCGTTGGCGCGCGTAGGCGCCGACCTCGGCGTGGAAGGCCGCACCCTGCTCGCCGACCTCGCCCATGTCGCCGAGCAGCAGCCAGCGCGGGCCCTCCAGTGCGGCCAGCACATCGATGGCGGCGCGCACGGAATCGGGGTTGGCGTTGTAGCTGTCGTCGACCAGCGTCAGCGGCGCACCATGCCAGATGCGCCGGTGCAGCTTGGAGCGGCCGACGACCGGCTCGAAGGCCTGCAGGCCCTGCACGATGGCGGGCAAGGGCACGCCGATGGCCAGCGCAGCCGTGGCCGCAGCCAGCGCGTTCTTGACGTTGTGCAAGCCGGCCACGCGCAGCTCGAACGTGGCCTCACCCACCGGGGTGTGCATCCGCACCGCCCAATGGCTGTCTTGCCAATCGGCGCTGCCACGCACATCGGCATCGCCTTGCAGCGCAAAGGTCGACACCGGGCGCGGGCCTGCCAGTTGCCGCCACAGCGGCGTGAACTCGTCGTCGGCCGGAAAGACGGCGCGGCCTTGCGAACCCAGCGCCTCGATGACGGCGCCGTTCTCGCGTGCCGCCGCCTCGACCGTGGCCATGAATTCCTGGTGCTCGCGCTGCGCGTTGTTCACCAAGGCGACCGTCGGCGCGGCGAGGCTCGCCAGCAGCGCGATCTCGCCCGGATGGTTCATGCCCAGCTCGACCACGCCGGCCACGTGCCTGCCGTTCGCGTCGTCGCGCAGCCGCAGCAGCGTCAGCGGCAGGCCGATGTGGTTGTTCAGGTTGCCCTGCGTGGCAAAGGCCGCGTCGCCGAAGGCGGCCCGAAGAATGGCCGCGATCATCTGCGTGACCGTGGTCTTGCCGTTGCTGCCGGTGACGGCGATCAGCGGCAGCGTGAAGCGCGTGCGCCATGCCGCGGCCAGTTGCTGCAGCGCCGCCAGCGCATCGTCGACCTGCAGGCCGGGCAGCCCGGCCGCCTGCAGGCCGCGTTCGGCCAGCGCCGCCACCGCGCCGGCCCGGCGTGCGTCGGCCAGGAAATCGTGCGCGTCGAAGTTCTCACCCTTCAGCGCGACGAACAGGTCGCCCGGCTGCAGCTGCGCGTGTCGCTGTGCACACGCGTGAAGAGCGTGTCGCCGTCGCCCACCAGCGTCGCGCCCGGCAGCAGGGCCTGCGCCTGCGCCAGCCGCATCATGCGCGCCACCCCGCTGCGCTGCGCCAGCGCGAGGCGCGCTTCGACCACATCGGAAAAGGCGCGCCGCACACCGCCGCTTTCCTGGTAGTCCTCGTGGCCCTTGCCGGCGAGCAGGATCACATCCGCCGCCGCCGCGCGCGCGGTGGCGTGCTGGATGGCGGCGCGGCGGTCTTCGATGACGTCGACCTCGTCGTGGCCGGTGCACGCCCGCCAGGATCTGCGCCAGGATGTGCTGCGGCGCCTCGTCGCGCGGGTTGTCGCTGGTCAGCACCACATGCGCTGCCAACTTGGCAGCGATGGCGCCCATCATCGGGCGCTTGCCGGCATCGCGGTTGCCACCGCAGCCGAACACGCACCACAGCTGGCCACCACGCGCATGCGCAAAGGGCTGCAGCGCCAGCAGGGCCTTTTCCAGCGCATCCGGGCTGTGCGCATAGTCCACCACCACCTCGGGCTGGCCCGGCGATCCGGCACCCACGCGCTGCATGCGCCCGGGCACGGGGCTCAGGCGGGCCACGGCTTGCACCGCGTCGGCCAGGGGTAGACCCAGGGCACGCAGCGCACCCACCACCAGCAGCAGGTTGCCGGCGTTGAAATCGCCGATCAGCGCGCTGCGCAGCGGCAACGTGGTGACCGCGCCGGGCGTGCTTTCGTGCAGCTCGAAGGCGAGGCCGCCGTCGAGGTAGTGCAGGCCTTGAGCGCGCAGCCGCGCCGGGCCGTGCATCGAACAGGTCCACAACGCGATGCCGCTGGCGCGCAACTCCTCGGCCAGCGCAGCGCCATGGGCATCGTCGATGTTCAGCACCGCCGCCTTCAGGCCTGGCCAGGCAAAGAGCTGGCGCTTGGCCTGCCAGTACTCGGCCATCGTGCCGTGATAGTCGAGGTGGTCCTGCGTGAGGTTGGTGAACAAGGCCACATCGATATGTGTGCCGCTCAGACGCTGCTCATGCAGGCCGATCGACGACGCCTCGATGGCGCAGGCCGCGAAGCCTTGTTCGACGAAACCATGCAAGGCCTGCTGCAACATCACCGCATCCGGCGTGGTGAAGCCGGTGCCGCGAAAGCCCGCGATGGCGCCTTCAGGCACGCCATGCGTTCGAGCATCGCCCTGCGGCGGCTCGCCGACGCCCAGCGTGCCGATGACCGCGCAGCGCCGGCCCAGGTGGCTCAGCGCCTGTGCCGTCCACCACGCGGTGGAAGTCTTGCCGTTGGTGCCGGTGCTGGCCACCATCTGCAGGTGTTGGCTCGGTCGGCCGAAGAATTCGCTGGCGATGGCACCGCACTGGCGCTTGAGGTGTGGCACGGCGGCGATGCGCGCATCGTCGAAGCCGAAGCTGGACACGCGATCGGCATCCACCAGGCAGGCACTGGCGCCTGAGCCCAGCGCGGCCGACACGAAGCGGCGCGCGTCGTGCGCATAACCCGGCCAGGCGATGAAGGCGTCACCCGCGCCCAGGCGCCGGCTGTCGCTGCACAGCGTGCCGGTGACGCGCTCGCCCAGCCAGCGCGCAGCCGCCGTGGCCGAAGGAAGATGCGTCAGCGCCATGGTTGTGCGGCCTTAGAAACTCTCGCGCACGGCGGCGGCGGACGCTGCCGGGGCACCCGTGACGATCTGCGGCGCGACCTCCAGATCCGGCGGCACGCCCATCAGGCGCAGCGTCTGCTGCACCACCTGGCTGAACACCGGCGCGGCCACGGCGCCGCCGTAGTAAACACCCTTGCTCGGCTCGTCGACCATGACCGCGACGACGATGCGCGGATCCTTGATCGGCGCCATGCCGACGAACCAGGCGCGGTACTTGTTGGTGGCGTAGGAGCGCCCTTCCTGCTTGTGCGCGGTGCCGGTCTTGCCGCCCACCGAATAACCCAGCGTCTGCGCCAGCGGTGCGGTGCCACCGGGGCCGGCGGCCATCTGCAGCATCTCGCGCACGGCCTTCGCGGTCTGGGCCGACATGATGCGCACGCCGGGCTCGGGCTGCTCTAGGCGCAGCATCGAGTTCGGCAGCATCTCGCCGTCGTGTGCCAGCACGCTGTAGGCACGCGCCAATTGGAACAGCGACACCGACAGGCCGTAGCCATAGCTCATCGTCGCCTGCTCGATCGGGCGCCAGGTCTTGTACGGGCGCAGCCGCCCGGTGACGGCACCGGGGAAGTCGATCTGCGGCTTCTGGCCGATGCCGAGCGCGGCGTACAGCTCCCACAGCTCACGCGCCGGCATCTGCATGGCCAGCTTGACGGTGCCGACGTTGCTGGATTTCTGGATCACCTCGGCCACGCTGAGCACGCCGTGCGGATGTGCGTCGCGGATGGTGGCACCGGTGATGGTGAGGCTGCCCGGCGCGGTCTGGATCTTCGTGGCCGGCGTGACGCGGCCGCTTTCCAGCGCCAGCGACACGACGAAGGGCTTCATCGTCGAGCCGGGCTCGAAGGTGTCGGTGAGCGCACGGTTGCGCAATTGCGCGCCCGACAGGTTCTTGCGGTTGCCGGGGTCGAAGCTCGGATAGTTCGCCAGCGCCAGCACCTCGCCCGAACGCACGTCGAGCACGACCACGCTGCCGGCCTTGGCGCCGTGCTCGGCGACCGCGTCGCGCACACGCTGGTAGGCGAAGAACTGCACCTTCGAATCGATCGACAGCTGGATGTCACGGCCGTTGGCCGGATCGACCTGTTCGCCAATGTCCTCGACCACGCGGCCAAAGCGGTCGCGCACCACGGCGCGCGAGCCGACACGGCCCTGCAGTTCGTTCTGGAACGCCAGCTCGATGCCTTCCTGGCCCTTCTCCTCGATGTTCGTGAAACCGACGATGTGCGCCGCGGATTCGCCCTCGGGATAGCTGCGTCGGTATTCGCGCAGCTGATGCACACCCTTCAGGCCGAGCGCCTTGACCTGGCTCCAGCGCTCCTCGTCCACCTGGCGCTTGAGCCAGGCGAAGTTGCGGCTGCCCTCCAGGCGCTGATCGAGTTCCGCCGGCTTCATGTCGAGCAGCCGCGCCAGGGCCTTGCGCTGCTGCATGTCGGCGGAGAAATCCTTCGGGATGGCCCAGATCGACGGCACCGGCACGCTGGTGGCCAGCACCTGGCCGTCGCGGTCGAGCACACGGCCGCGGCTGGCCGGCACTTCCAGCACGTGCGCGAAGCGCTTCTCGCCTTGCTGCTGGTAGAAATCGGTGCCGATGATCTGGATGTAGACCGCGCGTCCCACCAGCACGGCGAAGGACAGGCCGACCAGCGCGACCACGAAGCGCGAGCGCCATGGCGGCGTTTTCGACGCCAGCAAGGGGCTGGTGGCGTAGTTCAGGTTGCGCACGCTGGCATTCGCCGCTCGCTTGGTGGCCTTGGGTAGTCGGCTCATGGACGTGCCGCTCCGGGCGCCGCGTCAGTGCTCGACGATGGGCCGTCGGTGACGTACTGCGTCACCGCCGGCGTGGCGGTGCGCATGCGCAGTTTTTCGCGCGCCACCTTTTCCACACGCAGATGCGTGGCCTGCGCCTGGCGTTCGGCGTCGAGCCGCTTGAACTCGGTTTCGAGCTGGGCCTGCTCGTTGCGCGCACGGTCGAGCGCATGGAATAGGCGGCGCGATTCGTACGCGGTCTTCACCAGGTACAGGCAACTGGCCAGCAGCGCGGCAAGCAGCAACAGATTCACGCGCGTCATTTCCGTGGGTTTCCGAAGCCGACGCCTTGCGGCGTGCGCTGTCCTGCGGCGGCGCGGCGCGGCTTGGGCTGGCGCGGCGTTTCGTCGGCCGCGGCGTAGGGCACGGCCGTGCGCTCGGCCACACGCAACACGGCCGAACGTGCGCGCGGGTTGGCGGCCACCTCGGCCGCGCTGGCGCGCACGCGGCCCAGCGCCCTGAGCCGCGAGGGCCGAGGCGGCGCAAAGGGCGCACGCCGATCCGGCTCGTCGCGGCTTTCGCGCGCGATGAAGCTCTTGACGATGCGGTCTTCGAGTGAGTGGAAGCTGATCACGACCAGACGTCCTTGGGGTGCCAGCAGCTGCAGCGCCGCGTTCAGGCCCTGCTCGAGCTCTTCAAGCTCGGCGTTGACGTAAATCCGAAGAGCCTGAAATGTGCGCGTTGCAGGGTTCTGGCCCGGCTCGCGGGTTTTGACCGCACCAGCCACGACTTGGGCCAGTTCGGTGGTGGTTCGAATTGCACCCCCGCCCTCCCGGCGAGCAACAAGCGCCTTTGCAACCTGAAAAGCAAACCGTTCTTCCCCATAGTCGCGGATCACCTGCGTGAGTTGGCGCTCATCGGCGCGGGCCAGGAAGTCCGCAGCGGTTTCGCCACGGGTCGTGTCCATGCGCATGTCCAGCGGCGCATCGAAGCGGAAGCTGAAGCCTCGCGCCGCATCGTCCAGCTGCGGTGAGCTCACGCCCAGGTCGAGCAGCACGCCTTGCAGGGCGGTGATGCCGGCAGCCGCCAGCGCCTCGCGCATGGCCGCAAAGCTGGCGTGCACGAGTTGCAGCCGCGTGTCGGATGCGGCCAGCGCCTGACCCGCTGCGATGGCCTGCGGATCCTTGTCGAAGGCGATCAGCCGGCCCTGTGCCGACAGCCGCTCCAGGACAGCGCGCGCGTGCCCGCCGCGGCCGAAGGTGCCGTCCAGATAGCTGCCCTCGGGTGTGTGCACCAGCGCCTGCACGGCTTCGTGCAGGAGAACGGTGGTATGGGTCCATGCGCTGGCGCCGGCATTCACAGACTCAGCCCCAGCACTTCTTCGGTCATGCCGGCGGCCACGACGCGCGCCTCGACGGCGTCGTGGCGCTGCTTGTCCCACAGCTCGAGCCGGCGGCCGGTGCCGACGAGCAGCACGTCCTTGTGCAAGCCGGCGGCGTCACGCAGTTCGGGCGGGATGAGCAGGCGGGCGGCGCCGTCGATCTCGGCATCCACGGCGCTGCCCAGGAAGATGCGGCGCCAGCCGTCCGAGGCTGTCTTCAGCGCCATCAACTCGGTTTCCACCGCTTCCCAGGCCGGGCGCGGGTAGATCAGCAGGTAGCCGTCGGGGTGGCGGGTCAGCGTGAGCTGGCCTTTGCAGGCGGCGAGCAGCGGGTCACGATGACGCACGGGCACATTGATGCGCCCCTTTGCGTCCAGCACCAAGGCTGACGTCCCACGAAACACCCATTCAGACACTTTTTCCCACCTGCAGCCACTAATCGACACTGTATCGCACTAAAACCACAGGGTCAACGCGCCAACTGGGAAAAATCAATGAAATCAGGCACTTAGAGGCATGTCTTCAGGACGATTAAAGAAATATGACTTAAAAAATAAGGACTTGCGAGACCCATTGAAAGTTAAGCCTTAGGTCTTGCCGAATCTGACGCGATTTACCTTTCGTGACCTATTCACGGCGTGGGCTATCGTCGAGGAATGGCAAGCGGCGCCGCCTCGGTCTTCGTCAGCTACTCGAGAAGCGACTACTACTTTGCCGAATCGCTGAGTTTCCACCTGTGCCGCCTGGGCCAACAAGCCTGGATGGACGTCAAGGACCTCGTGCCGGGGGCGCAGTGGGAGGCAGTCGCTGCTGGAGGCGGTCGAGCGTTGCGACGCTTTTGTGCTGGTGGCCAGCCCGGCCGCGCTGGCCTCCGCCAACGTGCGCAACGAATGGCAACGCGCATTGGCCGCGGGCAAGCGCATCGTGCTGCTCGGCTGGTTTCGCCGCGTGCGCTTGCCGAGCGAGTTGCAGGGCTGCGAGTGGATCGACTTTCGCGGTCGCTTCAACCCGGCGTTGCAGCGCCTGGTGGCCACGCTCTCTGCGGACGCGCCCGCTACCCATGCAAGCGTGGCCCCGGCGGGCCCCTACCCGGGCCGCGGCCCCTGGCTGCCGCCGGCTGTGCTGGGCATGCTCATCGCGCTGGCGGCGCCGATCGTCGGCTACGCGCTGGCCGTGGCGCCCGAGGTCGCGCGCAACGACTTCGAGGATCTGGGTCTGGGCCTCGGGCGCGTGGGAGACGTGGTGTTGTTCGCTGCATTCACCCTCGCGCTGGTCTGGGGCCTGTGCCTGAGCCTGGTGCAGCGCCGCATGGGCATGACGCGACTGATGGTCTGTCTGGGCTTCGTGGCCGCGCCGTTCTTGCTGACCACATGGAAACTGGCGCGTCACGGCGCGGCCGGCCTTCAGGACATGCCGCCGCTGGTGGCGCAGGCCATGCTGCAGCACCAGCCGCTGGCCTGGGCCTTGGCGGCGCTGCCCCTGGCCGCGATGGCGGTCGCTGTGGTGGTGGCGGCCTGGCGGCCTGCTGCGCTGGATGCCCACCGGCAAGGGCTGGTCACGCTACCGCATCGTCGCGGCGCTGCAGGCACGCTTGCAGGTCAGCGACGCTGCGCACACCCTTGCCGGCATCGGGCCTTTCCGCCTCGTGCACGACACAGCCGACCGGCCCATGGCCGAGCGCTTGCGCGCCGAACTGCTGCGCCTGGGCTCGGCCCCGGCGCAGGCCGACGACACACGCGCCACCACCGTGGTGCTGCTCAGCAACCACAGCAGCCTGGCGTGGGTGGCGCGCGAGGTGCAGCCGCGCGCGGCTGAAGCGCTGCTCACGGTGGTTGGCAGCGCCATCGGCCTGCGGCCGCAGCTCGACTGGCTGTGGCAGCGGCAATGGCTCGATCTGCGCAGCTGGGCGCCGCAGCGGCCCGCTGCCGAGCAGGGCCTGCCGGGCCTGCCCGAGGCCGCCACGTCGCTGCGCCTGCCCCGGCCGGTGGCGCTGCTGCACGCGCTGTGGTGTGCGTTCGCCGCGCTGGTGGGCACGACTGTCGGTGGCGTTGGAGCCGAAGCTCGAGGGCCACGACGACAGCCTGTCGGCAGCGCAAGCCTGTGCCTTCGCGTCGCTGCTGCTGACACTCTGGGCTGCGCGGCAATTGGCTCGGCGCGGCAGCACCTTCGCAAGCTTGCGTCGCGCCTGGCCGCTGGCCGGCATCGGCGGCGCGCTCGCCATCGTGTTCGCCGAGCTGACGTCACAGGCATCGATGCAGGCGCAGGCTGCAGCGTGGATCGGGGGCGCCGTGGCGGCAGCGATCGCGCTGTGGGCCTGGCGCATCCTGCCCGCCGCTGCGTTCTGGCTGCCCGACCCGCTGCCGAAGGCCGTGCCGCCGGCTGCGCGGCTGCTGCCCAAGGCGGACTGGCGCACCTTCGGCACGGTGCTGGCCTTCATGGCGCTATGGGCCGGGCTACTGCAGATCGTGGCGCCGGAACTGCTGGGACCTTAGCGCCACCACTTGCATGCACACACGGCGCGTTCAGCTCACGCGAGGCTTGACCCAGATCCAGGCCACGACACCGATGCTGAGCATGCCCAGCGAGGTCAGCGCCAGGCCGATGGCCGAATGCATGACCAGCGGCGCGATCACACCCGCGACGATGCCGTTGGCCATGCTGCCGATGAAGGCCTGCACCGACGACGCCATGCCACGCCGCTCGGGCACCAGGTCGAGCACCATCAGCGTCACCACGGGCACCATCAGCGCCCAGCCGAAGGAAAAGATCGACACCGTCAACAAGGCCCAGAACGGGTGTGGCTCCCACAGCAGGTTCATCGCCACATTGGCCAGCGAGGTGCCGAGCATGATGAGGAAGCCGCGGCGGATCTGGTACTTGGGCTTGAGGCGCCCGGCCAGTCGGCCCGACATCCAGGCGCCGAGCATGATGCCGCTGACGCTCATGATGAAGAACCAGAAGAACTGTGTCGGCTGCAGCTTGAGGATTTCGCCGAGCCAGGTGGGCGCACTCAGCACGTACAGGAACATGCCGTTGAAGGGGATGCCGCTGGCCAGCGCGAGCATCAGGAAACGCGGGTTCGAGCCCATCTGCAGGTAGCCGCGCATCAGCGGCCCCACACGCACGGGCTGGCGCTGGCTGGCATGCAGTGTCTCGGGCAGCTTGCGCCACACCGCCAGCCACAGCGCCGCGCTCAAGCCCACCAGCAGCCAGAAGATCGAATGCCAGCCGGCGTGCACGAACAGGAAGCCGCCGAACAGCGGCGCCACCGCCGGCGCAATGCCGAAGAAGATGGTCACCTGCGACATCACCCGCTGTGCGTCGGCCGGCGGGAACATGTCGCGGATGATGGCGCGCGACACGACCATGCCGGCGCCTGCGCTCATGCCCTGCAGCGCACGGAAGAACACCAGTTGGCCGATGGTCTCCGACAGCGCGCAGCCCACCGAGGCCAAGGTGAAGATGCCGATGCCCCACAGGATCACCGGCCGGCGGCCGAGGCTGTCCGACAGCGCGCCGTGGAACAGGTTGAGGATGGCAAAGCCGAACAGGTAGGCCGACAGCGTCTGCTGCATCTGCACCGGCGTGGCGCCGCAGCGACTGTCGCGATGCCGGAAAACGCCGGCAAGTAGGTGTCGATCGAGAACGGCCCGAGCATGCCCAGGCAGGCCAGCAGCACGGCCAGCGTCCAGCGCGGGCCGCGCCAAAGTGTCTTTGCGTCGGGGTTCATCGGGAGCAGCCGCAACAAAGGCTGCGGCCCGTATCGGCAGGGCGGCAGTCTAACGGCCTTGGCTGGCCCAGGCCCGGTCAGTGCACCGTCTGGCGCCCCGACTGGCTGCGCCGCCAGCTGGCCGGTGGCTCGCCGAATTCACGCCTGAAGGCACGGCTGAAGGCGGTATCCGTCTGGTAGCCGACATCGGCAGCGATGTGCGCCAGCGGCGCGTTGCTGCGGCGAAGCAGATTCGCCGCCAGCAGCATGCGCCATTGCGTCAGGTATTGCATCGGCGAGCTGCCCACCAGTTGCTGGAAGCGCTCGGCGAGCACCGAACGCGAGCTGTTCGCCGCGCGCGCCAGTTCTTCCAGCGTCCACGCCCTTGCCGGCTCGTTGTGCAGCGCCTTCAGCGCCGGGCCGACGACACGGTCACCGACGCCGGCCAGCCAACCCGTGCGTCCTTCGCCCACTTCATTCATGTGCAGGCGCAGCACTTCGATGAAAAGTACCTCGGACAGCTTGGCCAACACGCCGGCACCGCCCGGCCTCGGCGAGCGTGCCTCGGCCAGCGCATAACGCACCGAGGCTTCGAGCCAGACGCCGGCATTCGAGCCGCGGACGTTGACGCGCACCACCTGCGGCAGCCCCGCCAGCAGCAAACGCGCCAGCCGCGCATCGCAGGCCAGGTAGCCGCAGACCAGCCGCGTCACCGCGCCGCCGCCGCCATAGGCCAAATGTCGAGGGCGGCGCGTCAGCACCTCGCTCAGCCGCGCCCCGGTGGCGGGCGGCACGCCAGGGGCCGAGGCCATGCGGTGTGCATGGCCCTGCGGAAAGATCACCGCGTCACCGGCGATCAGGCGCAAAGGCGGCTGGCCCTCGAGTTCGACAAAACATTCGCCTTCGGTGATCAGGTGGAAGATCACGACGCGCTCGGCATCGGGTTCGAGAAACGGTGCCGCCACATCGGCGTGCGGCGACTGGTAGCACCACGGCGCGCTGAACTTGCCGTTGATGAAGATCGCGCCGGCCAGGCGCACCACGCGCAGCGTCTCGGACAGCGCGTCCATCAGCTGGGGGCCACCTCGATGTGCAGCGCCACCGGCACGGCGTGGCACAGCGCATTCGTCACCGGCGAGCGGGCATTGCCGGCTTCGACCAGCCGGCGCAGACGCTCGGGCGACACGCCGGGCGCCGCCGCGATGCGCACCTGCAATTGCACATCGCTCGACTGGGAAGGCACCACCCCGCCGTCGACATCGGGCACGCTGAACAGGCCCCGCTTGTCCGAGCGGCTGGTGGCCACGACCTCGAGCAGGCTCAGTTCGATGCCTTCGACGGCGGCCAGCATGGCGATCGAGGTGGCCGTGCAGGAGGCCAGCCCGGCGCGCAGCAGCCAACCGGGCGGCACCTGGTCGCCGCTGCCGCCAACGGCCGCCGGCATGTCGGTCAACACCGTCGTGCCACAGTCGTGCGTCACCGCCACGCGCATGCGCCCTTGCCAACGGGCCTTGGCAGGTGCGTCGTCCTGCAGGGCCACAGCGGGGTGCCGATGAAAGGCCGCGGCGGCGCGATGGATCGCGGCGGCAATGTCGGCAGTGTTCCATGGCGTCGGGTGCAGCGTGGTGGGCAGGCTCATTGTCGGCACCCGAGCGCGTCCTGCCAAGACATGCCGGGTCCGGCAGCCCGCCAAGCCGGATGAATCGTCAGCAATTGCGGACCTTCGGTCAGGGTCCGCCGCGGCGCCGGACGATCAGGCAGGCCATGCCGACGCACGGGCAGGACAGCGCGCGCCGGCGCTGCAACAGTGCGGCAAGCCGGCCTGCCAGGCCCGGCCTCAACCCAGCAAGGAGCACGCAACATGAACACACCCACCGACCTGTCGGCCTTGAAGCAACGCCAGCAAGGCGCCTGGGCCAGCGGCGACTACGCCGTCATCGGCACCACCTTGCAGGGCGTCGGCGAAGCGCTGGCCGAGGCCTGTGACCTGCGCTGGGACGAACGGGTCCTGGACGTGGCTGCAGGCAACGGCAATGCCACGCTGGCCGCCGCACGGCGCGGCTGCCAGGTGACTTCGACCGACTATGTGCCGGCCTTGCTCGACCGCGGTGCCGAACGCGCACGGGCCGAGCGACTGGAAGTGAAGTTCCAGGTGGCCGATGCCGAAGCCCTGCCCTTTGCCGATGCCAGCTTCGACGCCGTGCTGTCCACCTTCGGCGTGATGTTCGCGCCCGACCATGCCGCGGCCGCATGCCGAGATGGCGCGCGTGTGCCGCCCCGGCGGGCGCATCGGCTTGGCCAACTGGACGCCGGAAGGCTTCATCGGCCAGCTCTTCAAGGTGTTGGGGCGCCAGATACCGCCGCCGGCCGACGTGCAACCGCCGTCGCGCTGGGGCGTCGAATCGCACCTGCGCACGCTGTTCGGCGAGCGCGCCGCGGCGATCTCGGTGACACCGCGCCTGTTCAACTTCCGCTACCGCTCGGCAGCGCATTTCATCGCCGTGTTCCGCGACTGGTACGGCCCCGTGCACAAAGCCTTTGCAGCGCTGCCGCCGGACAAGGCGGCGGCGTTGGAAGCGGACCTGACGGAGCTGCTGAATCGGCTGAACGTGGCCGGTGCGGCGTCGCTGGTGGTGCCGAGCGAGTACGTCGAGGTCGTCGTGGCACGAAAGTTGAGATGGACGCGCGGCTGCAGCGGCGTGTGCAGCGCTACGGCTGGGACCTGGCCGCGGCGCGCTACGAGGCGCTATGGCAGGCCCAGCTCGCTACCGCGCAGCAGGCCCTGCTGGCGATGGCCGCGCTGCGGCCGGGCGAGCAGGTGCTCGACGTCGCCTGCGGCACCGGGCTGGTCAGCTTCGACGCAGCGCAGGCCGTGCAGCCGGGTGGCCGGGTGCTGGGCATCGACCTGTCCGATCGCATGGTCGATGCGGCGCGGCGCCGTGCGGCGCCGAACGTCGAGTTCGCGCGCATGGACGCCGAGCAACTGGAGCTGCCCGATGCCAGCTTCGACGTGGTGCTGTGCGCCTGGGTCTGATGTACATGCCCGATCCCGAACAGGCGCTGCGCGAGATGCGGCGCGTGCTCAGGCCGGGTGGCCGCATGGTGTCGGCCGTGTGGGGCGAACGATCACGTTGCGGCTGGGCACCGGTGTTCGGCATCGTCGATGCGGAAGTGCGCAGCGAGGTCTGCCCGCTGTTCTTCAGGCTGGGTCAGCGCGACAACCTGGCGCGGGCCTGCGTCGAAGCGGGTTTCGAACGGGATCGAGCAGCGCCGCATCGACGTGAGCCTGGACTATGCGGACGACGACGAAGCCTGCGACGCGGCGCTGATCGGCGGGCCGGTGGCGCTGGCCTGGTCGCGTTTCGACGAAAGTCACGCGCCGACGCACGCGCCAGCGCTATGTCGAGGCCATCACACCGTGGCGGCATGCGGGCGGCTACCGCCTGCCCGGCGAGTTCGTCGTCGTAGGAGGTGTGGCAGCGCCGGCGTGAAGGTCTTGGCCAGGCCGACATGGCGCCCACAACGCGGAGGACTAAAGTCCGGCCTCACGACGTGCCCGTCGCGTCCCTCTCCAGCGCCGCCCAATGGTCCTCGCCACCACCACTGCGTACCCCACGACCCGCCGACGCTTCGCCCTCGCCGCGGGCTCGGCACTGGCTGCGCTGGCCTGGCCGGCGCTGGCCAGCTCGCGCCGCACCGTTGGCGCGGCATGACCGACGGGCCCTTTTACCCGCCGCGCGCCTGGCGCGAACAATGGACCGATTGGGATGCCGACTTGAGCCGCGTGCAGCGCGATGGCCGCGTGCTCGTGGCGCGCGGCGAACATCTGGGCCTGGAGCTGCAGGTGGTGGACAGCAATGGCCGCGTCATCGACGGCGCCGAGGTCGAGATCTGGCAATGCGACGTGCTCGCGGCTTATCGCCACCCCGGTGTGCGCCTGGCCGCCGGGCAGTACGACGAGGCCTTCCAGGGCTTTGGCGCCAGCCGCAGCGACCGTGACGGTCGGCTGCGCTTTCGCAGCATCAAGCCGGTGCCCTACCCCGGGCGCACGCCGCACATCCACGTCAAGCTGCGCCACGCCAGCTTCGGCGAAGTCACTTCGCAGCTGTTCATTGCCGGCGACCCGGGCAATGCGCGCGACTTTCTCTGGCGCGCCGTCGATCCCGCCGATCGGGCGATGCTGGAGATGACAGCTGCGCCGGCGGCGCCCGACAGCGGCTTGCGTTGGCAGGTGCAGCAGGTGCTGGTGCTGCCTGCATAGAAAGAAAGTGTGAAGCAAGCCGATAGGCCGGATTCTGTGCGGCGCGAACGCTCTTGCGAACGCCGCGCCGTGGCCGCCATTCATCTGGGCCGCACATCACTGTGCGGCTCGGTGCCACCTACCCGCACACTCGCCGGGCCGGGTCAATGTGTGCCTATTTGGTGTTGCTGCGCGTAGAGATTGCCCGTTTCACCTCTGCCTTGGCTTGCGCCGCCGCAGAACTCGTCTCTGTTGCTCTGATCCTCACCTCACGGTGGACAGCCGTTAGCTGCTACGCCGCCCTGTGCAGTCCGGACCTTCCTCCAGTGCGGCCTTTCGGCACCTTGCACCAGCGGCGGCCTGGCTTGCTTCACTGTGCGATTATCGTGCCTCGTCACATCTTCAGAGGATCACGATGAAGGCCGCCAGCATTCTCGACACGATCGGCAACACGCCGCACATCCGCATCAACCGCCTGTTTGGGCCCGCCGAGGTGTGGATCAAGTCCGAGCGCGCCAACCCGGGCGGCTCGATCAAGGACCGCATCGCGCTGTCGATGATCGAGGACGCCGAACGCCGCGGCGCGCTCAAGCCCGGCGGCACGATCATCGAGCCGACCTCCGGCAACACCGGCATCGGCCTGGCCATGGTGGCTGCGGTCAAGGGCTACAAGCTGGTGCTGGTCATGCCCGACAGCATGAGCATCGAACGCCGCCGCCTGATGCTGGCCTATGGCGCGACCTTCGAGCTGACGCCGCGCGAAAAGGGCATGAAAGGCTGCATCGCCCGCGCCGAGGAACTGATCGCCTCGACCCCGGGTGCGTGGATGCCGCAGCAGTTCGACAACCCGGCCAACATCGACGTGCACGTGCGCACCACGGCGCAGGAAATCCTGGCCGACTTTCCCGACGGGCTGGACGCGCTCATCACCGGCGTGGGCACCGGCGGGCACCTGACCGGCTGCGCGCAGACGCTGAAGTCGAAATGGCCGAAGCTGAAGGTGTTTGCGGTGGAGCCCAGCGCCTCGCCGGTGATCAGCGGCGGCGCGCCCTCACCACACCCGATCCAGGGCATCGGCGCGGGCTTCATCCCGAAGAACCTGCATGTGGCCGTGCTCGACGGCGTGATCCAGGTCGAAGCCGAAGCCGCGCGCGAGATGGCGCGCCGTTGCGCGCGCGAGGAAGGCATCCTCGTGGGCATTTCCAGCGGCGCCACGCTGGCGGCCATCGCACAGAAGCTGCCGGACCTGCCTGCCGGAAGCCGTGTGCTCGGCTTCAACTACGACACCGGCGAGCGCTACCTCTCCATCGATGGTTTTCTTCCGGCATGAAAAACGCCCCGGCGTTCGGGGCGTTTCGAGGGAAATCGCGCTGCGGCTTATTGGGCGCTCTGCAATCGCGCAATGCGTTCTTCCATCGGCGGGTGGGTGGAGAACAGCGCCATGATGCCGCTGGGCCGCGAGCTGATGCCCATGGACTGCAGCGTCTTCGGCATCTCGCCCGGGTCGAGCCCGCCCAGCCGCGCCAGCGCGTTGATCATCGGTTGTTTGCGGCCCATCAGGCCGGCGGCGCCGGCATCGGCGCGGAACTCGCGCTGGCGCGAGAACCAGGCCACGATCATCGCCGCGACGAAGCCAAGCAGGATGTCCATGACGATGGTGGTGATGAAGTAGCCCGGGCCGACACCACCGCGCTCGTTCTTCAGGATCACGCGGTCGACGAAGAAACCGACGATGCGCGAGATGAAGACCACGAAGGTGTTCATCACGCCCTGGATCAAGGTCATCGTCACCATGTCGCCGTTGGCCACGTGCGCCACCTCGTGGCCGATGACGGCCTCGACCTCCTCGCGCGACATGCTCTGCAGCAGGCCCGTGGACACCGCCACCAGCGCCGAGTTCTTGAACGCGCCGGTGGCGAAGGCGTTGGGCGGGCCTTCGTAGATGCCGACTTCGGGCATGCCCACGCCCGCCTTGTCGGCGAAGCGGCGCACCGTTTCCACCAGCCAGGCATGGGTCGGGTCGGTGGAGTCGTTGATGATCTGCGCGCCGGTGCTGCGCTTGGCGATCCACTTGCTCATCAACAGCGAAATGATTGCGCCGCCGAAGCCGATGACCAGCGAGAACACCAGCAGCCCGCCGACGTTGAGCCCGCTTTCGTCGATGAAGCGGTTCAGCCCGAACAGGTTGATGACGATGCCCAGCACCACCATCACGGCCAGGTTGGTCATCACGAAGAGCAGGATTCTTTTCATAGGGAGGCCATAAGTTGACGCACGACGATGATGGGGACTGTGCCGCCGATTTAAAGGCCGCAGCCCAATACTGCCAGAGCCTGGAAGGTCTTTCGCCGGCCGGCCTGAGCGAGACCCAGCGCGAATCAGGCGCGCGGCGCGCGTGCCAGGTGCTTCTCGCGCAGCACGAACTGCGTGCCGCGCCGGTCCAGCTCGAACAACTGCGTGGCCTCGATCAGATCGATCAGCTTGCGGTAACCGTAGTTGCGCGGATCGAAGGACGCCTGGTTGCCGATCTGCTGGCCGACCGAGCCGAGCGCCGACCAGCCGTCCTCGCCGGCCGCCGATTCCACCGCATTGCGCAAGAGCGACACCAGCCGCGCGTCCTGCTTCAACGCGGCGGCATCCCAGCGCGTAGGTGGGCCGTCCGCCGCGATGTCCAGCGGTATGTCCACGCCGCTCTTGTCGTTCGCCGCAGGTTTGCGGCCGGGCCTGGCCGCGGCCGCCTTGGGGCTGCGGTCGTCGGGCGCCACGCCGGCCTGGCCCAGGTTCTCCAGGTACAGGAAGCGCGAACAGGCGTTGACGAAGGGCATCGGCGTCTTCTTCGCGCCGAAGCCGAAGACCAGCGCGCCCTTGGCCTTGAGGTGCATCACCAGCGGCGTGAAGTCGCTGTCCGACGTGACGATGCCGTAGGCGTCGGGCTGGTCGGTGTAGAGCAGGTCCATGGCCTCGATGATCATGCCCATGTCGGTGGCGTTCTTGCCTTTGCTGTAGTCGAACTGCTGCACCGGGCGGATGGCGTATTCGTGCAGCACCGCCTCCCAGCCCTTCAGCCCGTCCTTCTTCCAGTTGCCGTAGGCGCGGCGGATGTTGGTCACGCCCAGCTTGGCAAGCTCGGCCAGGATGACGTCGATCTTGCCGGCTGGCGAGTTGTCGGCATCGATGAGCAAGGCGATGCGGGGCTGTTTTTCGATCATGTGTTTGTCTCTTCAAGGGCCGCGTCTTCGAACTGCCAGGACAGCGTTTCGCCACCGCACAGCGGCTTGAGTTGCATCGCGCCGAAGGGCAGTGTCTCGGGCAGCGCCCAGTCCTGTTTGCGCAAGGTGATGCGAGAGGTGTTGCGCGGGAGACCGTAGAAATCGGCGCCGTGAAAGCTGGCGAAACCTTCCAGCTTGTCCAGCGCGCCTGCCGCATCGAAGGCCTGGGCGTACAGCTCCATCGCCGACAGCGCGGTGTAGCAGCCAGCGCAGGCGGCGGCATGCTCCTTCAGCACGGCGGCATGCGGCGCACTGTCGGTGCCGAGAAAGAACTTCGGCGAGCCCGAGGTCGCGGCCGCCACCAGCGCGCGGCGATGCTCCTCGCGCTTGAGCACCGGCAGGCAGTAGTAGTGCGGCCGCAAGCCGCCCAGGAAGATGGCGTTGCGGTTGAACAGCAGGTGGTGCGCGGTGATAGTCGCCGCCAAGTGCGCGTCGCCCGAGGCCACGTATTGCGCCGCCTCGCGCGTGGTGATGTGCTCGAAGACGATCTTCAGGCCGGGGAAGTCGCGGCGTAGCGGCTGCAGCACGCGGTCGATGAACACCGCCTCGCGGTCGAACAGGTCGATGTCCGCATCGGTCACCTCGCCATGCACCAGCAGCAGCAGGCCTTCGCGCTGCATCGCCTCGAGCGTGGCGTGGCACTTGCGGATGTCGGTGACGCCGGCATCGCTGTTGGTCGTCGCGCCGGCCGGGTACAGCTTCAGCGCGACGATGCCGGCCTCGCGCGCGCGGCGGATTTCGTCCGGCGGCGTGCGGTCGGTCAGGTACAGCGTCATCAGCGGCTCGAAGTCGGCGCCTTCGGGCAGCGCTTCGAGGATGCGGCGGCGATAGTCCCGAGCGAGGGCGGTGGTAGTCACCGGCGGCTTCAGGTTCGGCATGACGACGGCGCGCGCGAACTGCCGCGCGGTGTGCGGCAGCACGGCGCGCAATGCGTCGCCGTCGCGCAGGTGCAGGTGCCAGTCGTCGGGCCGGGTCAGCGACAGCATGCTCGGGCTCATGGCGGCATTGTGGCATTCGGCCCCACGGCCCTTGCGCTGGGTCAACCCACGTCGCAGCCCGCTGCCCAGGATGGGGCCGAGCGTCCACGACACGGGCACGGGGACGGGAACGAAGCTCCAGGAGAGGTACACGCTCGCCACCGTCGGCTAGCAGCCAGCGGCAAGACCTGCGAAGCATCGTGCCGCCTGGCACTGGCTCTGGTACGGCGGCCAATCGGCAGGCGCGAGCGGGCGTTCTTGATGCCATCTTGATGGCAGCGACCCACATCTTTCGACCGTCTTGATGCCTGGCTTCCTAGGATCTCGACCGTGCATTTGGAGGACGCGATGGACCTTGTCTACCTGTTGATCGCCGTGTTGCTGTGGGCTGCAGTCGTCGGCTTGGCCGTGGCCTGCAGTCGACTTCAATCCCATGGGGTGAAGCCATGAATGCCTGGGACGTGATCGGCGGCCTGCTGGCCATCGGCCTGCTCGTCTACCTGGTGGCGGTGCTGCTGCACCCGGAGGACTTTTCATGAACGCGCCCGCATGGATGCAACTGGTCGCCTACCTGGCGCTGCTGCTGCTGGCCGCCTGGCCGCTGGCCCGCGCCATGGAGTCGGTGCTGCAGGGCCGCTTCGCGCTCGGGCGGCGCATCGAGGCACCGCTGTACCGCCTGGCCGGCGTCGACGCCGAACGTGAGCAGGGCTGGCTGGCCTATGCGCTGGGCCTGCTGCTCTTCAACGGCCTGGGCGTGCTGGCGGTCTATGCGCTGCAACGGCTGCAGGGCGTGCTGCCGCTGAACCCGCAGGGCATGGGCGCGGTCAGCCCCGACTCGGCCTTCAACACCGCCGTCAGCTTCGTCACCAACACCAACTGGCAGGGCTACGGCGGCGAATCGACGATGAGCTACCTGACGCAGATGCTGGCGCTGACGGTGCAGAACTTCCTGTCCGCCGCCACCGGCATTGCCGTGGTCGTGGCACTGGTGCGCGGCTTCTCGCGCCATGCGATGCAGGCCGTGGGCAACGTCTGGGTCGACCTGACGCGCATCACGCTGTGGATCCTGCTGCCGCTGTCCTTCGTGTTCGCGCTGGTGCTGGCCGCGCAGGGCGTGGTGCAGAACCTGTCGGCCTACCAGAGCGTGCAGACGATCGAGGCGGTCAGCTATCAGCAGCCCAAGCTCGGCGCCGACGGCCAGCCGCTGAAGGACGACAAGGGCCAGCCGGTGCTGGAGGACACCTCGAGCCCGACGCAGACGCTGGCGATGGGCCCGGTCGCGTCGCAGCTGGCCATCAAGATGATCGGCACCAACGGCGGCGGCTTCTTCAATGCCAACTCGGCGCACCCGTTCGAGAACCCGACGGCCGTCACCAACTTCCTGCAGATGCTGTCGATCTTCCTGATCCCGGCGGCGCTGTGCTTCGTCTTCGGCCGCATGGTCGGTGACCTGCGCCAGGGCTGGGCGCGTGCTGGCGGCGATGACGCTGGTCTTCGTCGTCGCGGTGGTCGCGGCCACGCGTGGCCGAGCAGCAGGGCAACCCGATGCTCGCCGCGCTGGGCGCCGACGCGCAGGCCAGCGCCACGCAGTCCGGCGGCAACATGGAAGGCAAGGAGGTGCGCTTCGGCATCAACGCCTCGGCGCTGTTCGCCACCATCACCACCGCCGCCAGCTGCGGCGCGGTGAACTCGATGCACGACAGCTACACGCCGCTGGGCGGCGCGGTGCCGCTGGTGATGATCCAGCTCGGCGAGGTGATCTTCGGCGGCGTCGGCGCCGGCCTGTACGGCATGCTGATCTTCGCCATCATGGCGGTGTTCATCGCCGGGCTGATGATCGGCCGCACGCCCGAATACCTGGGCAAGAAGATCGAGGCGCACGAGATGAAGATGGTCTCGATCGCCATCCTGGCCACGCCGCTGCTGGTGCTGTGCGGCACCGCGCTGGCGGTGCTCACCGAGCCCGGCCGCGCCGGCATCGCCAACCCGGGGCCGCACGGCTTCTCGGAAGTGCTGTACGCGCTGTCCTCGGCCGCCAACAACAACGGCAGCGCCTTCGCCGGGCTGTCGGCCAACACGCCCTTCTACAACGTGCTGCTGGCGCTGGCCATGTGGTTCGGCCGCTTCGCGGTGATCGTGCCGGTGCTGGCCATCGCCGGCTCGCTGGCGGCCAAGAAGCGCATCGCCGTCACCGAAGGCACCTGCCCACCCACGGGCCGCTGTTCGTCGTGCTGCTGGTCGGCACGGTGCTGCTGGTCGGCCTGCTGAACTACGTGCCTGCGCTGGCGCTCGGCCCGGTGGTCGAGCACCTGATGCTGCATGCGCACTGAAGGAATCGTCATGTCACGACAAGCCTTGACCCTGTTCGACCCGGCGCTGGTGAAACCGGCGCTCGCCGATGCCTTCCGCAAGCTCGACCCGCGCGTGCAGTGGCGCAACCCGGTGATGTTCGTGGTCTACGTCGGCAGCGCCTTCACCACCGCGCTGGCCGCCGCGCAACCCGATGCCTTCACCGATCGGCGTGGCGGTGTGGCTGTGGTTCACCGTGCTCTTCGCCAACTTCGCCGAGGCGCTGGCCGAAGGCCGCAGCAAGGCGCAGGCGGCGTCGCTGCGCGGCCTGAAGAAGAAGACCTGGGCCAAGAAGCTGGAAGGCGAATACCAGCGCGGCATCGAGCGCAGCACGATGAAGTGGCACCCGCTGGAAGCCGACAGCCTGCGCAAGGGCGATGTCGTGCTGATCGAGGCCGGCGACACCATCCCCGCCGACGGCGAGGTGATCGACGGCGTGGCCTCGGTCGACGAAAGCGCCATCACCGGCGAATCGGCGCCGGTGATCCGCGAATCCGGCGGCGACTTCTCGGCCGTGACCGGCGGCACGCGCGTGCTGTCGGACTGGATCGTCGTGCGCGTGACCGTCAACCCGGGCGAGACCTTCGTCGACCGCATGATCGCGATGGTCGAGAACGCCAAGCGGCAGAAGACGCCGAACGAGATCGCGCTGACCATCCTGCTGGTGGCGCTGACCATCGTCTTCCTCGGCGTGGTGGTCACGCTGCTGCCGTTCTCGATGTTCGGCGTGCAGGCCTCGGGCAGCGGCCAGCCGGTCAGCCTGGTGATCCTGGTGGCGCTGCTGGTGTGCCTGATCCCGACCACCATCGCCGGGCTGCTCAGTCGCCATCGGCGTGGCCGGCATGAGCCGCATGATGCAGGCCAACGTCATCGCCACCTCCGGCCGTGCGGTCGAGGCCGCCGGCGACGTGGACGTGCTGCTGCTCGACAAGACCGGCACCATCACGCTGGGCAACCGCCAGGCCAGCGCCTTCATCCCGGCCGCCGGCGTCAAGGAAGCCGACCTGGCCGACGCGGCGCAGCTGGCCTCGCTGGCCGACGAGACGCCCGAAGGCCGCAGCATCGTCGTGCTGGCCAAGCAGAAGTTCCAGCTGCGCGAGCGCGACGTGGCGGCGCTCGGCGCGAGCTTCGTGCACTTCACGGCGCAGACGCGCATGAGCGGCGTCGACCTGCAGGGCGCGGACGGCAAGTCGCGGCAGCTGCGCAAGGGCGCGGCCGATGCCATCCGCCGCCATGTCGAAGCCCAGGGCGGCAGCTTCCCGGCGGCGCTGCAGGGCGCGGTCGACGATGTCTCGCGCCGCGGCAGCACGCCGCTGGTGGTGGCCGACGGCACGCGCGTGCTCGGCGTCGTCGAGCTGAAGGACATCGTCAAGGGCGGCATCAAGGAGCGCTTCGCCGAGCTGCGCCGCATGGGCATCAAGACGGTGATGGTCACCGGCGACAACCGCCTCACCGCGGCGGCCATCGCCGCCGAGGCCGGCGTCGACGACTTCCTGGCCGAGGCCACGCCCGAGGCCAAGCTCAAGCTGATCCGCGAGCACCAGGCCGCGGGCCGTCTGGTGGCGATGACGGGCGACGGCACCAACGACGCGCCGGCGCTGGCCCAGGCCGACGTGGCGGTGGCCATGAACACCGGCACCCAGGCCGCCAAGGAGGCCGGCAACATGGTCGACCTGGACAGCAACCCGACCAAGCTGATCGAGATCGTCGAGACCGGCAAGCAGATGCTGATGACACGCGGCTCGCTGACCACCTTCTAGCATCGCCAACGACGTGGCCAAGTACTTCGCCATCATCCCGGCGGCCTTCGTCGCCACCTACCCGCAGCTGGCGGCGCTCAACGTCATGCAGCTGGCCAGCCCCAACTCGGCCATCCTGTCGGCGGTGATCTTCAACGCGCTGATCATCGTCGTGCTGATCCCGCTGGCGCTGAAGGGCGTGGCCTACCGCGCCGTCGGTGCGTCCGTCGCTGCTGCGCCGCAACCTGCTGATCTACGGCCTGGGCGGCGTGATCGTGCCCTTCATCGGCATCAAGCTCATCGACATGGGCCTGGCCGCCATCGGCCTGGCCTGAGGAGATCTCATAGTGAACACGCAACTGCGTCCCGCCCTGGTGCTCTTCCTGGCGCTGTCGGTTCTCACCGGCCTGGTCTACCCGCTGGCCGTGACCGGCATCGCGCAGGTGGCCTTCCCGTCCAGCGCCAACGGCAGCCTGATCAGCCAGGGCGGCAAGGTGGTCGGCTCCGAGCTGATCGGCCAGGCCTTCAGCGACCCGAAGCATTTCTGGAGCCGGCCGTCGGCGACCTCGCCGATGCCCTACAACGCCGCCAACTCCGCCGGCTCCAACCAGGGGCCGCTGAACCCGGCGCTGGCCGACGCGGTGAAGGCGCGCATCGCGGCGCTGCGCGCGGCCGACCCGGGCAACGACCAGCCCGGTGCCGGTGGACCTGGTCACCGCCTCGGCCAGCGGGCTGGACCCGCACATCAGCCGCGCCGCGGCCGACTACCAGGCCGCGCGCGTGGCCCGCGCGCGCGGCATGCCGGAAGCCGCAGGTGCGCGCGCTGATCGAGCGCCACACCGAGCAGCCGCTGCTGGGCTTCATCGGCGAGCCGCGGGTCCATGTCCTGCGGCTGAACCTGGCGCTGGACGCCACCGCGCGCTGAGCCATGGCCGAGGTCTGGAGCGCACTGGGCGCGCTGGCCGTCATCGTCCTGCCACTGGCCCTGGCCGGCTGGCTGCTGGCCAGAAGCGATCGCCGCCTCTCGCGTGGGAAGATGCCGCGCCGCAACGAACACAAGACCGATGCCGATTGAGCGCAGGGTTGCGGACCCGCACTGACCATGGCCGACGATGACCGCCCCGACCCCGACCGGCTGCTGCAGCAGGTACAGCAGGACGAGGCGCGCGCGCGCCGCGGCAAGCTGAAGATCTTCTTCGGCGCCTCGGCCGGCGTGGGCAAGACCTACGCGATGCTGGCCGCGGCGCGCGCCGCGCAAGTCGCAGGCACGGCGCTGATGGTCGGTCTGGTCGAAACCCACGGCCGCGCGGAGACCGAGGCGATGGCGCGCGACCTGCCGCGCCTGCCGCTGAAGGCCGTGCCCTACCGCGACCGGATGCTGCAGGAGTTCGACCTCGACGCTGCGCTGGCCTGGGCGAAGCAGCACGCCGAGCCGCTGGTGCTGCTCGACGAACTGGCGCACAGCAACGCGCCGGGCTCGCGCCACCCCAAGCGCTGGCAGGACGTGGAGGAACTGCTCGACGCCGGCATCGACGTCTGGTCGACGATGAACGTGCAGCACCTGGAAAGCCTGAACGACATCGTCAGCGGCATCACCGGCATCCGCGTCTGGGAGACCGTGCCCGACCGGCTGTTCGACGAGGCCGACGAGGTGGTGGTGGTCGACCTGCCGCCCGACGAGTTGCTGCAGCGGCTGAAGGCCGGCAAGGTCTACCTTCCCCAGCAGGCGGAGCGCGCTGCAGGCAACTTCTTCCGCAAGGGCAACCTGCTGGCGCTGCGCGAGCTGGCGCTGCGCCGCACGGCCGACCGCGTCGACGACGAGATGCAGGCCTACCGGCGGCGCAGCTCGGTGCAGATCGATCTGGCCCAACCGCGAGGCGCTGCTGGCCTGCGTCGGCAGCGGCGAACATGGCGACAAGGTGGTGCGTGCCTGTGCCCGCCTGGCGGCGCAGCTCGAGGTGCCGTGGCATGCCGTGCATGTCGAAACCCCGGCGGTGCACCGGCTGCCCGAAGCGCGCCGCGAGAAGGCGCTGCGCGTGCTCAAGCTGGCGCAGGAGCTGGGCGCCACCGTGGCCACGCCGGCCGCGCCCGAGGCCGACGCGGCGCTGGTGCGTTATGCGCGCGAACACAACCTGTCGCGGCTGGTCATCGGCCGCGGGCAGCGGCGCTGGCCCTGGCAGCATTCGCCGGCCGAACGCATCGCCGCGCTGGCCGACGACCTGGACGTGATCCAGGTGGCGCTGCCGGCAGCGCCGCGCGGCGCGGCCGGCCCCGGAGCCGACTGCGCCCGCCAAGGGCGAGCTGCCCTGGCGCGGTTATGCCGCCGCTGTGGTGGCCTGCGTGTTGACGGCGCTGGGGGCCACGCCGCTGCTCGGCCTGTTCGAACTGACCAACATCGTCATGATCTTCCTGCTCGTCGTCGTCGGCGTCGGGCTGGTCTACGGGCGCGGCCCGGCGGTGGTGGCGGCCTTCCTCGGCGTGGCGCTGTTCGACTTCTTCTTCGTGCCGCCGCGCTTTTCCTTCGCCGTCAGCGACGTGCAGTACCTGGTGACCTTCGCCGTGATGCTGGTCGTCGCGCTGGCCATCGGCCAGCTCACGGCCGGGCTGAAGGTGCAGGCCGAGGCCGCGACGCAGCGCGAGCACCGCATGCGCGGCCTGTACGAGATGTCGCGCGACCTGTCGGCGGCGCTGCTGCCCGAGCAGGTGGCCGAGATCGGCGCGCGCTTCCTCAGCGCCGAGTTCCGCGCCAAGTCCACGCTGCTGGCGGCCGACGAACACGACCGGCTGGTGCCGCTCCCCGGCGGCAGCGCCGCAGTCGACGAAGCCGTGGCCCAGTGGGCCTTCGACCGCGGCGAGCCGGCCGGCTTCGGCACCGACACGCTGCCGGCCAGTAGCTGCCTGGTGCTGCCGTTGAAGGCGCCGATGCGACTGCGCGGCGTGCTCGCGGTGGAGCCCGCCGACCGGCACACGCTGGGCCCGGACCCGCGCCGGCTGCTGGAGACCTGCGCGTCGCTGCTGGCCATCTCGCTGGAGCGCATCCACTACATCGACGTGGCGCAGAAGAGCACGCTGCAGATCGAATCGGAGCGGCTGCGCAACTCGCTGCTGTCGGCCATCTCGCACGACCTGCGCACGCCGCTGGCGGCGCTGGTCGGCCTGGCCGATGCGCTGGCGATGAGCCGCGCGCCGCTGTCGCCCGAGCAGCAGGAGATCGCGACGTCCATCCGCAGCTCGGCCCTGCGCATGAACACGCTGGTGGGCAACCTGCTCGACATGGCCCGGCTCGAGGCCGGCGCGGTGCCGCTGCACCGAGCCTGGCAACCGCTGGAAGAAGTGGTCGGCAGTGCGCTGGCCGCCTGCGCGCCGCTGCTCGCCGGCCGGCCGCTGCGCGTGGCGCTGGCCGAGGATCTGCCGCTATTGGAACTGGATGCCGTGCTGTTCGAGCGCGTGCTGGTCAACCTGCTGGAAAACGCGGCCAAGTACACCCCCGCCGGCAGCGGCATCGAGATCACGGCCCGCGTCGACGGCGACCGGGTGCTGCTGAACGTCGACGACCATGGGCCGGGCCTGCCCGCGGGGCGCGAAGAGCAGCTGTTCGAGAAGTTCGAGCGCGGCGCGAAAGAGAGCGCCACGCCAGGTGTCGGGCTGGGGCTGGCCATCTGCCGCGCCATCGTGCAGGCCCATGGCGGCACCATCCACGGCCAGACGCGCCGGCGGGGCGGCGCCATCGACGGGGCGCGCTTCAGCATCAGCCTGCCGCAGGGCCAGCCGCCGCAGGACGACGGCCGCGACCAGGCGATCGCGGCCGAGCAGGAGGATCGCCATGACTGAGGCGCGGGGCCGTATCCTCGTGATCGAGGACGAGGCCGAGATCCGCCGCGTGGTGCGCCTGATCCTGCAGGCCGAGGGCTACGAGGTGTTCGAGGCCGACGGCGTGCAGCGCGGTCGCATCGAGGCCGGCACGCGGCGCCCCGACCTGCTGGTCATCGACCTGGGCCTGCCCGACGGCGACGGCGTCGACCTGATCCGCGAGCTGCGCCAGTGGTCCGCGGCACCGGTGATCGTGCTGTCCGCGCGTTCAGGCGAGGACGACAAGATCGCCGCGCTGGACGCCGGCGCGGACGACTACCTGGCCAAGCCCTTCGGCGCCGGCGAGCTGCTGGCGCGCATCCGGGCGCAACTGCGCCGCCACCTGCAGCACACGCCGTCGGGCGCGGCGCTGATCGAATTCGGCGACGTGCGCGTCGACCTGGTTCGCCGCGCGGTCGAGCGCCAGGGCCTGCCTCTGCACCTGACGCCGATCGAATACAAGCTGCTGACCTGCCTGGCCACACAGCCCGACCGCGTGCTCACCCACCAGCAACTGCTGAAAGCGGTCTGGGGCCAGGGCCACGCGCAGGACACGCACTACGTGCGCGTGCACATGGCCAACCTGCGCAAGAAGATAGAGGCCGACCCGTCGATGCCGAAGCACCTGCTCACCGAAGCCGGCATCGGCTACCGCTTCGTGGCCTGAGCCTACCGGGGCTCAGCAGGCGCGCTCTCGCCCGCCTGCTGCAGCCGCCACATCTGAGCATAACGTCCACCGCGCGCCAGCAACTCGGCATGGGCGCCGCGCTCGACCACACGGCCCTGCTCCAGCACAACGATCTCATGGGCATCGACCACCGTGCTCAGCCGGTGGGCGATGACCAGCGCCGTCTTGCCGCGCGCGGCGCTGCGCAGTTCGGCCTGGATGGCGCGTTCGTTGGCCGAATCCAGCGCCGAGGTGGCTTCGTCGAAGATCAGCACCGGCGGGTTCTTCAGCAGCGTGCGTGCGATGGCCACGCGCTGCTTCTCGCCGCCGGACAGCTTGAGGCCGCGTTCGCCGACCATGGTGTCGTAGCCCAAGGGCTGCGCGGCGATGAAGTGGTGGATGTGCGCGGCCTTGGCCGCCGCTTCGACCTCGGCGCGCGACGCGCCGGTGCGGCCGTAGGCGATGTTGTATTCGACCGTGTCGTTGAACAGCACCGTGTCCTGCGGCACGATGCCGATGGCCTGGCGCAGGCTGGACTGCGTGGCCTGGCGGATGTCCTGGCCGTCGATGCTGATATGCCCGCTGTTCACGTCGTAGAAGCGGTACAGCAGCCGCGCCAGCGTGGACTTGCCGGCGCCCGACGGGCCGACCACCGCCACCGTCTTGCCGGCCGGGATCTCGAAGCTCACGCCGTGCAGGATGGGCCGCGCCGGCTCGTAGGCGAAGGACACGTCGTCGAAGCGCACCACGCCCTGGCTCACCTGCAAGGGCTTGGCGTCGGGCAGGTCGTCGACCTCGCGGTTGCGCTCCAGCAGCGTGAACATCTTGTCCAGGTCGGTCAGGCTCTGCTTGATCTCGCGGTACAGCACGCCCAGGAAGTTGAGCGGGATGTACAGCTGGATCATGAAGGCGTTGATCATCACCAGGTCGCCCAAGGTCAGCCGGCCGTCGACCACGCCCTGCGTGGCGCGCCACAGCATGGCCACCAGCGCGCGTGGCGATGACCAGTTGCTGCCCGGTGTTGAGCAGCGACAAGCGTGGTCTGGCTCTTCAGCGCCGCGCGGCGCAGCTTTTCCAGGCTCTGGTCGTAGCGCTTCGCCTCGAAGTCCTCGTTGTTGAAGTACTTGACGGTCTCATAGTTCAGCAGCGAATCGACGGCGCGCGTGTGCGCGTGGGCGTCCAGCTCGTTCATCTGGCGGCGGAACTTGGTGCGCCATTCGGTGACGCTGACGGTGAAGGTGATGTAGACCACCAGCGCGGCCCCGGTGATCCAGGCGAACAGCGCGTCGAACTTCAGCGCCAGCAGGGTGAGCACCATGCCCACCTCGATGATCGTCGGCACGATGCTGTACAGCGAATACGAGATCAGCGAATGCACGGCGCGTGTGCCGCGTTCGATGTCGCGTGTCATGCCGCCGGTCTGGCGCTCCAGGTGGAAGCGCAGGCTCAAGGCGTGCAGATGGCGGAACACCTGCAGCGAGATGCTGCGCGCCGTGCCCTCGGTGGCCTTGGCGAAGACCAGCTCGCGCAGTTCGGTGAACAGCGTGGTCGACAGCCGCAAGCCCGCATAGGCCAGCAGCAGCCCCACCGGCACCACCAGCAGCGCGGCGGCGTCGCCGGGCTTGATGGACAGGTCGTCGACCAGGTACTTCAGCAGCACCGGCACGGCCACGTTGGCGCCCTTGGCCGCCACCATGAAGGCCAATGCCGCCGCCACGCGCCAGCGGTAGCGCCACAGGTAGGGCAGCAGCTTGCGCAGCGTGCCCCAGTCCGAGCGCGGGCCGGCCGCCGGCGCTGCATTCAGCGGCACGTGCAGGGCGGCTTCGGTTCGGCGCATCGGCGGTGGTTTGTGGGCAGGCGTGGAAGAATGGGCCGAAGCGGCTGACAGGAGATGAAGGCGATGAGCAGCGATTCAAGCACCGAAGCGGGCCGCTTCGACAGCGCCGGCAGTTTGCCTGACGGCAGCGTGCTGGTGATGCGGGTGATGCCGCTGCCGGCCGACGTCAACGGCAACGGCGACGTCTTCGGCGGCTGGATCATGGCCCAGGTGGACATGGCCGGTGCGGTGCTGCCCAGCCGCATCGCCAAGGGGCGCATCGCGACGGTGGCGGTGAACCAGTTCATCTTCAAGCAGCCGGTGTCCATCGGCGACCTGCTCAGCTTCTACGCCAAGGTCGAGCGCATCGGCCGCACCTCGGTCACCGTGCACGTGCAGGTCTATGCCGAGCGCAACCCGGCGGACCTGCGCGTCGTCAAGGTGACCGAGGCCAACCTCACCTATGTGGCCATCGACGGCCAGGGGCAGCCGCGGCAGCTGCCCGTGCAGGGAAAATGACGCCGCAGGAGGAACGAACATGGTCAGGAATGTCGATCACGTCACCGTCTGTGTCCGCGATGCCGCGGCCGGGTTGAAGTTCTTTGCCCTGCTGGGCTTTCGCGAGGAGAAGTCGGTGGTCATCGCCGGCAGCCCCTTCGACGCCTACATGAGCGTGCCCGGCATCGAGGCCGAACACCGCACGCTGGTGCTGCAAGACTCCAACCCGCGCTTCGAGATCCAGCTGCTCACCTACCGCCAGCCCACCGTGCATGCCGACTCAGGCGCCGGCGACCTGGCACGCACCGGCTTCAACCACATCTGCTTCGCGGTCGACGACCTGGACGCCGAGGTGGCCCGCCTCACCGCCGCGGGCGTGAAGCTGCGCAACCAGGTCATGCTGTTCCACGACCGCAAGCTGGTGTTCCTGGCCGGGCCAGAGGGCGTGGTGGTGGAACTGGCGCAGTGGGTCTGAGTTTGGCGCTCAGTCGACGAAGAAGTCGGGAATCAGGTCCTTCGTTCCCGGCGTGACGCTGTAGCGCTCCAGGTCGGTGACGCCGCGCTCGGCCAGCAGCGCGTCGTCGATGAAGAAGTTGCCGGTAGTGGTCTTGGCGTCGCTGGTCAGGATCAGCCAGGCGGCATCGGCCAGGATCTGCGGCGTGCGGCACTTGCCGATGTCCACGCCCGGGATCATCTGCAGCGCCGCGGTGTTGATGGCCGTGCGCGGCCAAAGGCTGTTCACGGCGATGCCGTGCGGCCGGAACTCGCCGGCATGGCCCAGCGTGCACATGCTCATGCCGTACTTGGCCATGGTGTAGGCGGTGTGGTTCTTGAACCAGTGTTCGCGCATGCTCAGCGGCGGGCTCATGTTCAGCACATGCGGGTTGCGCCCGGCCTTCGCGCTCTTGACCAGTTCGTCCAGGCAGGCCTGGGTGCAGCAGTAGGTGCCGCGCACGTTGACGCCGAACATCAGGTCGAAGCGCTTCATCGGCGTGGCCGGTGTGGCGGTGAGGCTGATGGCGCTGGCGTTGTTGACCAGGATGTCGATGCCGCCGAAGCGCGCCACCGCTTCCTGCACGGCCGCGGCCACGCTGGCTTCGCTGCGGATGTCGCATTGCAGCGCCAGCGCCTGGCCGCCGGCGGCTTCGACCTCGGCCGCCGCCGAATGGATGGTGCCCGGCAGCTTGGGGTTGGCTTCTGTCGTCTTGGCGGCGATGACGATGTTGGCGCCGTCCTGCGCCGCACGCTTGGCGATGGCCAGGCCGATGCCGCGCGAGGCGCCGGTGATGAAGAGGGTCTTGCCGTTGAGGTTCATGCGCTTGTCTCCTGCGTGAGGGCGACGATATGCAGCGCCAGCGCCTCGCCACAGGCGCGGTACACCGGCTCGCCGGGATGGAAACCGTCGCTGGCCATGGCTTCGGCCTTCAGCGTCAGCGTGATCGTGGCGGCGCTCACATCGTGTCGCGTGGCTGCCCAGTGTGTCAGTGCGTCGTTGTGGCGGCGCGCGTCGTCGCCCATCACGCGGCGCAGCGGCTGCGGCAGCAGAGGGAAATGCTGCACCGGTGGCAATGGCGCGAACACCACGTGTGCCGCATGCCCCTCGCCCAGCAGCCAATCGGCCAATGCGGCGCGGTGCTGCACGGCGCGACGCGAGGGGATCTGGTCGATGACGTCGTTCACCCCGGTCACCACCACCGCCACATCGGCGCGGGCCAGCTTCTCTGCGCGCAGCAGCGCGTGCACCTGTTCCGTGGTCAAGCCCGAGCGCGCGTGCAGGCTCCAGTGCACCGCTCGGGCCGAAGCCTGCCGCAGCGCGCGGCTCAGGTGGCCGGCGAGCGCCTGGTCCTGATGGGCCACGCCCACGCCGGCGGCCGAGGAGTCGCCCGCGATGAGCACGCGGATCGCGTCGCCGCCCGTGCCCACACGGCCCTGCCGCGGCCCGGCCGCTTCGGGCAGCGCCGGTGCGCGCCGGCGCGTGGCCAGTGCCTGCGCCACCAGCAGCGGTGACAACACCAGCTTCAGGGCAAGCGACATGGTTTGGCAGGCCGGTTACTGGAACTTCGAGAAGTCGGGCTTGCGCTTCTGGAAGAAGGCCTGGAAGGCTTCCGTCGCCTCGGGGCTGCGCAGCCGTGCAGCGAACAGATCGCCTTCGGTGCGGATGGTCTTCAGGATGGCTTCTGTCTGTGGCCCGCGCAGCAGCTTCTTGGCATCGCGCACGGCCCCGGGCGGCAGGCTGTTGAAGCGCTCGGCGATGCGCCGTGCATGGTTGACCACCTCGCCCGCCGGCAGCACCGCATTCGCCAGGCCGAACTCGACCGCATCGGCGCCGGTGAAGGGGTCGCCGAGCAGCAGCTTCTCGGCGGCGCGCGCGTGGCCCGCCAGCTGCGGAAACAGCAGCGACGAGGCGAACTCCGGCACCAGGCCCAGGCCGACAAAGGGCATGGCCAGCCGCGCCTCGTCGGAGATGTAGGCGAAGTCGCAATGCAGCAGCATCGTCGTGCCGATGCCGATGGCCGCGCCAGTCACCGCCGCGATCACCGGCTTGTCGCACCCGATCAGCGCGCGCATGAACTGGAACACCGGCGAATCCTGGCCGTCGCTGCCGGCGCCGGGCGGGCGGGACATGAAATCCTCGATGTCGTTGCCCGAGGTGAAGATGCCCGGCTGGCCGGTGATCAGCAGCGCGCGCACCGCGCCGTCGGCCTTGGCCGCGTTGATCGCGTCGGCCATCGCCTGGTACATGGCGACGGTGAGCGCGTTCTTCTTCTCCGGGCGCGCGATCTCGATGGTGGCCACGCCGTTCAGCGTGGCGGTCTTGATGCTCATCTTCAGACCCTTTCGATGATGCCGGCCGCGCCCTGCCCCATGCCCACGCACATCGTGACCATGCCGTATTTCAGGTTGTGGCGGCGCAGTGCGTGCACCACCGTGGCCGCGCGAATGGCGCCGGTGGCACCCAGCGGATGGCCGAGCGCGATGGCGCCGCCCATCGGGTTGGTCTTCGCCGGGTCGAGGCCGAGCGTGTTGATGACCGCCAGCGACTGCGCGGCGAAGGCCTCGTTCAGCTCGATCCAGTCCAGCGCGTCCTGCTTCAACCCGGCCAGCGCCAGTGCGGCGGGGATGGCCTCGATCGGGCCGATGCCCATGATCTCCGGCGGCACACCGCGCACGGCGAAGCTGACGAAGCGCGCCAGCGGCTTCAGGTCGAACTGCTTGACTGCCTTCTCGCTGGCCAGGATCAGCGCACCCGCGCCATCGCTGGTCTGCGAGCTGTTGCCGGCCGTCACCGAACCCTTGGCGGCGAACACCGGTTTCAGCCTGGCCAGGCCTTCGAGCGAGGTGTCGGGGCGTGGGCCTTCGTCGATGTTGACGCTGCGCGCCTTGATGTTGACCTCGCCGCTTTGCAGGTTGGGGGAACGATCGACTACCTGGATGGGCGTCATCTCGTCGGCAAAGGCACCGGCGGCGATGGCCGCCAGCGCGCGCTGGTGCGACTGCAAGGCAAACGCGTCCTGCGCCTCGCGGCCGACCTTCCACTGCGCCGCCACCTTCTCGGCGGTGATGCCCATGCCGTAGGCGATGCCGATGTTCTCGTCGCGCGCGAACACCTCCGGGTTGAAGGACGGCTTGTTGCCGCCCATCGGCACCAGGCTCATGCTTTCGGCGCCGCCGGCCATCATGACGTCGGCCTCGCCGACGCGGATGCGGTCGGCCGCCATCTGCAGCGCGGTCAGGCCCGATGCGCAGAAGCGGTTGACGGTGACGCCGCCCACCGAAGTCGGCAGCCCGGCCAGCACCGCAGCGACGCGCGCCATGTTCATGCCCTGCTCGCCTTCGGGGAAGGAGCAGCCGATGATGGCGTCCTCGATGGCCTTGGGGTCGAGCGTGGGCACCTGCGCCAGCGCGCTGCGCATCGCCGCGACCAGCAGGTCGTCGGGGCGGGTGTGGCGGAAGTAGCCGCGGCCCGAGCGGCCGATCGGCGTGCGCGTGGCGGCAACGATGTAGGCGTCTTGAACTTGTTTGCTCATGGTCGTGCTCCGATCAGTTGCGGACGGGCTTGCCGGTGGACATCATTCCCATGATGCGTTCCTGCGTCTTCGGGTGCTCGAGCAGCGAGCAGAAGTGCTTGCGCTCCAGCGACATCAGGTACTCCTCGTTGACCAGCGATCCGGCATCGACGTCGCCGCCGCAGACCACGTCGGCGATCAGTGCGCTGATGTGGAAGTCGTGCTTGCTGATGAAGCCGCCGTCGCGCATGTTCGCTAGCTGGCCCTTGATGGTGGCGATGGCATTGCGGCCGGCCACCGGGATCAGCGCACGTGTCGGGGCACGGTAGCCGCTGTCGAACATCGCCTTCGCCTGCGCGATGGCGACGTACAGCAGTTCGTCCTTGTGCGGCACGATGATGTCGCTGTCGAGCAGGTAACCCAACTTGCGGCTCTCGATCGCGCTGGTGCCCACCTTGGCCATGGCCGCGGCGGTGAAGCCTTCGCGGATGAAGGGGAAGACATCGGCATTGGCATTGCCGGCCGCTGCCATCTCGGCCGCGCGGCGTGCGATGTAGGTCAAACCACCGCCGCCAGGGATCAGGCCCACGCCCACTTCCACCAGGCCGATGTAGCTTTCCATGCTGGCCACGCGCCGGGCGCAGTGCACCGCGATTTCGCAGCCGCCGCCCAGCGCCATGCCGCGCACCGCAGCCACGGTCGGCACATTGGCATAGCGCATGCCGAGCAGCGTGTCCTGCAGCAGCTTGATGGCCGGCGCGATGGCCTTGGCGCCGCCCTTCATGAACTCGGGCAACATCGACTGCAGATCGGCGCCATACGAGAACGGGTCGTCGCCGGACCAGATGACCAGGCCCTTGTAAGCCACCTTCGGCCAGCGCGATGCCGCGCTGCAGGCCTTCGATCACGCCCTGGTCGATGGCGTGCACCTTGGTCTTGATGCTGGCAATGAGCACCTCGTCGTCCAGCGTCCACAGGCGCATCGAGGCGTCCTCGTGCACGGTCTTGCCGGCGGTGGCCGGGTTCGCAACGCCGGCACCGCCGACGTTCTCGCGGAAGTGCTGACGTCGATAGACGGGCAATGCCGACAGCGCCAAGTACTTGCCCTGCGCTGCGCTCCACGAGCCCTCGGCCGTGTGCACGCCGCCGTTTTCAGCCACCGGGCCGTTGAACACCCAGTCCGGCAGCGGTGCCTTGCTCAGGGCCTTGCCGGCGTCGATGTCTTCCTTCACCCACTGCGCCACCTGCTTCCAGCCGGCTTCCTGCCACAGCTCGAAGGGGCCTTGCTTGACGCCGAAACCCCAGCGCATCGCGAAGTCGACATCGCGCGCGCTGTTGGCCACGCTGCCCAGGTGCACGGCGGCATAGTGGAAGCTGTTGCGATGCAATGCCCACAGGAACTGCGCTTGCGGGCTGCTGGAATCGTGCAGCAGCTTCAGCCGCTCGGCAGCGGGCTTCTTCAGGATGCGATCGACGATGCCGTCGGCCTTGCCACCGCCGGCCACATAGCCGCCCGTGGCGGCGTCGAAGCGCTGGATGTCCTTGCCGACCTTCTTGTAGAAACCCGCGCCGCTCTTCTGGCCCAGCGCGCCCGCGTCGAGCAGTTTCTTCAACGCCGCCGGTGTGGCGAAGCTGGCGTAGAACGGATCGGTCTCGGGGCTCAGTGTGTCCTGCAAGGTCTTGATGACATGCGCCATCGTGTCCAGCCCCACCACGTCGGCCGTGCGGAAGGTGCCGCTCGAGGCACGGCCGAGCTTCTTGCCGGTGAGATCGTCGACCACGTCGTAGCTTAAGGACGCCTTCTCGGCCTCCAGCATCGTCGCCAGCATGCCGGCGATGCCGACGCGGTTGGCGATGAAGTTGGGCGTGTCCTTGGCGCGCACCACGTTCTTGCCCAGACCCGTGGTGACGAACGCCTCCAGCTGGTCCAGCACCTCGGGCTTCGTGCCCGGCGTGGGGATCAGCTCGACCAACGCCATGTAGCGCGGCGGGTTGAAGAAGTGGATGCCGCAGAAGCGCGCACGCATTTCTTCCGGAATGGCTTCGCTCAACTGCGTGATCGACAGGCCCGAAGTGTTGCTCGCCAGGATGGCGTGCGGCGCCACGTGCGGGGCGATCTTCCTGTACAGGTCGAGCTTCCAGTCCATGCGCTCGGCGATGGCCTCGATCACCAGGTCGCAGCCGGCGAGTTGATCGAGGTGTTCCTCGTAGTTGGCCTGGCCGATCAGCGCAGCGCTTTCGGGAATGCCCAGCGGCGCGGGCTTGAGCTTCTTCAGGCCTTCGACGGCCTTGGCGACGATGCCGTTCTTGGCGCCCTCTTTCGCGGGCAGATCGAACAGCAGCACCGGCACGCGGCAGTTGACCAGATGCGCGGCGATCTGCGCGCCCATCACACCCGCGCCGAGCACGGCGACTTTTCGGACCTGGAATCGACTCATCAGTTCACTCCCTGCAATCACCAAAAGATTGGCCCGGCGCGGCCGGGCCATGGGTTGTCGTCACTCGACGCGCAGCCAGGTCTGCGTGCGCCCGAGCATCGGCATGCCGATGTAGCCGCGCACGTCCAGCTTCTTGCCCCCATCGGCCAGCTTGATCAGCACCTTGTAGATCTTGCCGTTGTTGGGGTCGAGGATGTCGCCGCCGACCCAGGTGCCCTTGTCGCTGGCATCGGGCTTGATGTCGCGCAGGATGGTCATGCCCTGCACCGGCTGGCCCTTGCGCTCGTCGGTGCATTCCACGCACTTGGCGTCGGCCTTGTCGGTGAGGATCTTCTCCACCTTGCCGGTGAAGACGCCGCCGCCATCGGTGATGCGCACCAGCGACTTCTCGGCCTTGGTCTCGTCGTCGATGGTCTTCCACAGGCCGGCCGGCGTGGCCTGGGCCAGCGCCAGGCTGGCAGCGGTGGCCAGCAAGCTGGCAACAAACAGTCTCTTCATCGATGTCTCCTTCGGGTTGTGTGGCGGCGCGTCAGAACAAGGCCTCGTCCATGGCCATCAAAGGGGCCATGCCGGCGCGCGCGCTGCGGATCAGGCCCGCAGTCTCGGGCAAAAGCTTGGCAAAGTAAAAGCGCGCGGTGTGCAGCTTGGCGGTGTAGAACGGGTCACCAGAGTCCTTCTTGGCCAGCGCGATCTTCGCCATGCGCGCCCAGAAGTACGCGAACACCAGATGCCCGCACACACGCAGGTAGTCGGTGGCCGCGGCGCCCACCTCGTCGGCATTGCCCAGGGCCTTCATGCCCAGTTCGGTGCTGAGCTTGGTGACCTTGTCACCGAGTTCGGCGAGCGGGTTGATGAACTCCTGCATCGACTCATCCACGCCTTCGTCCTCGACGAAGTCGGCCACGATCTTGCCGAACTTGCGCAACTTGGCGCCGTTGTCGCCCAGCACCTTGCGGCCCAGGAAATCCAGCGCCTGGATGGTGTTGGTGCCTTCGTAGATCATGTTGATACGCGCGTCGCGCACGTACTGCTCCATGCCCCATTCCTTGATGTAGCCATGGCCGCCGTAGACCTGCATGCAGGCCGAGGTGGCGATCCAGCCGTTGTCGGTGAGAAAGGCCTTGACGATGGGTGTGAGCAGCGACACCAGGTCGGCGGCGTCCTTGCGCTCATCCTCGTCGTCCGAGGCATGCTCCTTGTCCAGCAGCAGCGCGCAGTACATGGCGAGCGCGCGGCCGCCTTCGGCATAGGCGCGCGCGGTGAGCAGCATCTTGCGCACGTCGGGGTGCACGATGATCGGGTCGGCCGGTTTGTCGGGTGACTTCGGGCCCGACAGCGAGCGCATCTGCAGCCGGTCTTTCGCATAGACCACGGCATTCTGGTAGGCCACTTCCGTCAGGCCCAGCGACTGGTTGCCCACGCCCAGACGCGCCGCGTTCATCATCACGAACATCGCCGCCAGGCCCTTGTGCGGCTGGCCCACCAGCGTGCCGACCGCGCCGTCCAGGATCATCTGGCAGGTGGGGCTGCCGTGGATGCCCATCTTGTGTTCCAGCGCGCTGCAGAAGATGGCGTTGCGCTCACCCAGCTTGCCGTCGGCGCCGACCATGAACTTCGGCACCACGAACAGCGAGATGCCCTTGCTGCCGACCGGAGCGTCAGGCAGGCGCGCCAGCACCAGATGCACGATGTTGTCGCAGAAGTCGTGCTCGCCGGCGGAGATGAAGATCTTCTGGCCAGTGAGCTTGTAGCTGCCGTCCGGCAGCGGCTCGGCCTTGGTGCGCAGCATGCCCAGATCGGTGCCGCACTGCGGCTCGGTCAGGCACATGGTGCCAGTCCAGTCGCCCTTGGCCAGGTGCGGCAGGTAGATGGCCTTCTGCTCCTCGGTGCCGTGCTCGCTCAAGGCAGCGTAGGCGCCGTGCGACAGACCCGGGTACATGGTCCAGGCCTGGTTGGCCGAGTTCAACATCTCGAAGAGGCACTGGTTCAGCAGGATCGGCAGGCCCTGGCCACCGTATTCGGGCGCACACACCATCGCCGGCCAGCCACCTTCGACAAACTGCGCATAGGCGCTGGCAAAACCATCGGGCGTGCTCACCGCATGGGTGGTGGTATCGAGCTTGCAGCCCTGCGCATCGCCGCTGATGTTGAGCGGGAAGATCACCCCGGCGGCAAACTTGCCGGCTTCCTCTAGCACCGAGTTCAGCGTGTTGGCGTCGATGTCGGCGTGCCGGGGCAGCAGCTTCAGTTCGTCGGTGGCGTTGAGCAGCTCGTGCATGACGAACTGCATGTCACGCAAGGGCGGGGTGTACTGGGGCATGAAGTTCTCCTGGGACAAATGGAATCAGTGGCGTGGCTTGCGCGGCTGCGCCGTATCGGCGAGATGGAAGTTCACCAGCCGCTCGAAGGCCAGCTGTGCGCGCTGCAATGCGCCGGGCGTGCGCATCAGACGTGCGTCGTGGTGGAGCGCGAGGATCAGGCCATGCATCTCGAACAGCATCTGCGTCGAATCGGTGTCGCTCTTCAGCTGCCCATCGTCGATGGCAATGCGGATGGCACGCTGCATCGCGTCGTGCCAGGAGCGCACCATGCTCACCAAGGCGTCGCGCACGGGGCCGGGCCGGTCGTCGAACTCGACCGCGCCGCTGATGTAGATGCAGCCCGAATCGACCTCGAGCGAGACGCGGCGGATCCAGCGCTCGAACAGCGCACGCAGACGCGGCACGCCGCGCGGCTCGCGCATCGCCGGGAAGAACACCTCGTCCTCGAAGCGTCGGTGGTACTCGCGGATGACGGCGATCTGCAGTTCTTCGCGCGAGCCGAAGTGCGCGAACACGCCGGACTTGCTCATCTGCGCCACCTCGGCCAGCGCGCCGATGGACAAACCTTCCAGCCCCATCTGCGACGCCAGACGCAAGGCGGAGTCGAGGATCGTCGCGCGCGTGAGCTGACCCTTTTGCAAGGGCTTGCCAGCGCTGACTTCTTGGGCTGTGCGTTGCGAAGGAACTGCGGCCACGGCGAGGGGATGGACTGGGGTCTGTAGAAACGAACGGTCGTTCTATTTTGCAGACTTTCGCCGCGGCGTGCGCGGTAGCGGCGCGTGAATTTCTAGATGACCCGACCTAGAACTGTCGGCCCGTGATGACGGAATGCGGGTTTACCCTTGAATCGTGAGTTTGGTTTTCCGTGCGCTCGTCAAAGATTGCGATTCAGGCGGGGCTGCTAAGCGATCGGCGCATTGCTGCCGCCTGCTGGGTCTGCACTGGTCCTGGTTACGCGCGAGTTGCTTGGTGGCAATGCCGGCGTGGCGGCGGCCGACTGCGGTCAATAAGCAGCCATTCCCTCCGTCGGCCGCCGCCACACCGGCTTTGCTGGTCACCTGCAGCGGACTTGGCCGGCTGCGAGAACTCAACGGGGTCAGGTCTGTGCCGCCATCTCGCTCATGTAGCGCACCACGAACCCGGCCGGCTGTGGGGTGGCCAACGGAGGGAATGGCTGCTTATTGACCGCAGTTGGCCACCCCACAGCCGGCCAGCGTGTACAAAAGCTTGAGCCGAATGTCCGCCATGGACAGACCAATGCAAGCCCGGTAAGCGCCCCTTGCAGACCACGGGTCCACAGCACATCACACGACAGTCAGCGTCTTGTGATGCATCGCGCGTTGGCGTTTCGCTGCCTGCGTCATCACGCACCAAACCACGATTGACGGTCGGTTCGAATAGGCCCCTGCGCTTTGCATTAACCTTGAGGGCATGGACATCCTTCAACTCGACGTGTCGGGTCGTCCGCAAGCCTGGATCGCGCCCCGCGACGCCGCGGTGCTGTATGCCAGCGATGCGGTGGCGTGGACCCTGGGCGACATCTTTCAAGTACTGCGCGGCGGCATCCAGCGTGTCAGCGGTTTGCAGTCGCGCATCGAACTGCATCCGATCATCGCGGTGCGCGGCGCCATCCCCTCGCGCGCCTGGCGCCAGGCGCCTGCCTTGAGCAACACGAAGCTCTTCAATCGCGACCGCCAGATCTGCGCTTATTGCGGCGGGCATTTCCACTTCGACGATCTGACACGCGAGCACATCACGCCGGTGTCGCGCGGCGGCTTCGACAGCTGGATGAACTGCATCACCGCCTGCCGCGCCTGCAATGGGCGCAAGGGCAACCGCCTGCCCGAAGAAGCGCACATGAGCCTGCTGTATCTGCCCTACGTGCCCAGCCTGCACGAGGACATGATCCTGCGCGGGCGCCGCATCCTCGCCGACCAGATGGACTTCCTGCTGGCCAGCGTGCCGCGCAGCAGCCGGCTGCATACCTGAGTCCGGGCCGGCCTCAAGGCCGGCAGTCCCTCACACGTGCGCCAGCCCAGACGGGCAGACCGCCCATCTGCGCCAGCCTCAGGCCGGCGCGAGAACACCGACCGGCGGTGGCGTGTTCGGCGGCGGCATCGCCGGCGGCAAGGTATTGCGTGGCGGGATATTCGGCGGCAAGGTATTCGGCGGCCGATAGCCCGGCGGTGGCGGCGGCAGCGCCGGCGCGGCGCGTCGATAGGCTGTCTGCCCCGGCAGCTGATTGCCCTGGATCACCATGCACTGCGCGTAAGCCGCGTCGTAGCGCTGCTGCAAGCCCGGGTTCGCGGCCTGCGAATAGCTGCTGCCCACCGCGCCGCCGTACAACAGCCCCGTGCCGGCCCCCCAGGCGGCCGCCTGGTTGGCATAGTTTCCATAGCTGCCGTAACCCCCGTAGCCGACCAGCGCTCCAAAGGCTGCGCCAATGGCCGTGCCGATGACGGCATTTGCCGCCGCCTGGTTGTTCGCGGCTTCCACGGCGGGCGCCACCTGCGCCTGGGCTTGCTGCCGGCAGGTGCCCAGATCGGCCTGGTACTGTTGCGGTGATTTCTGCGCACCGGGCAAGACCATCACGTTCGGCCCGGTGGGCGCGATCGCGCAGGCGCTCAAGGCCAGAACGACCCCTGCGCTGCACAGCCGGGTGACCGGCTTGGCCGTCAATCGAAGCCCGTTCATGGCGCCAGACGCGGCGGCGTGGTGACAGCACCCGGCACCTGCGGCACGACCTTCATCCATGCATGGCTGCAGTCCTGCACATAGGGAAAGTAGCCTGCCGGCTGGGTGCAGTAGTACCAGTAGCTCGGCTCGGCAGGTGCCGGTGCCGGCGTCGCGACCAATGGCTCTTGCTGGATGAAGACCTGCGGCGCAGGCGCTGTATTCACCACCAGCGGCGCCACGGCGTAGGGCCAGGCGTAACCGGCGTTCCAGGCGTAGGGCCAGGCGCCCCAATAGCCGGGAGCGCCGCCGTAGTAGACGCCACCGCGCGGCCCCCAGTAGCCGGCGCGCCAGCCCGGGTAAACGGGCCGGAAACCGGAATAGCCGTAGCGATAGGCCGCACCCGGATAGGCGCCAGGCGGAGCCACATGCCGCCCTCCTCCTGGCGGCGGCCCGGCAAAGGCCGCCGCAGCAACCGAACCGAGCGCGGTCGAAACGATGGCAAGCAAGAGTCTGTTCATGTCGAATCCTCGCCAGTGGCATCGCTTGGAAGGCCCACCGCGGCGCAAGTTCAAGCGCGCTGCGGCAGGCCGGCGCTCTGCCAACGTTCATCCTAACGCGCCAGCCATCGCTGCGGTGGACACACGCGGCAGTGTCGGGATATGGGACCGCCGGCCAGCCTCAAGCGCGAAGACCGAGCACGCGCAAGAAAATGATCCACTGGCACACGGCGCCTTGCAAGCGGGTTGCAGTAGGCGCACGGCCTCGCATGACCTTGCGCCACATTGGCCCATGACGTCGGCACCAGCGGCGGCGCTGCGCACCAGCGAAACTGCGGGCCATGAAGTTCCCGACACTCATCAGTTGCCTGCTGCGGATCGCCTGCCTGATGCTGCTGAGCATGCCCTTGGGCCACGTCAGCGCAGCGCCCGCCGAAGATGAACAAGCGGCCTGGGCGGCCTTGCGCGCAGGGGCCATCGTGCTGTTCCGCCATGCCAATGCCCCAGGCATCGGCGACCCGCCCGCGTTCAAACTCGGCGACTGCAGCACGCAGCGCAATCTCGACGAGCTCGGGCGCGCGCAGGCGCGGCGCATCGGCGAGCGGCTGCGCAGCGAGCAGGTGCCGGTGCACGCGGTGTGGAGCTCGCAGTGGTGCCGCACGCTCGACACGGCCGAGCTGGCCGCCTTGGCGCCGGTGCGCGAGCGTGGCGGCCTTCAATTCCTTCTTCGACGGACGCGGCACCGAAAGTGCGCAGACCGCGAGCGCCCGTGCGCTGCTGTTGGCCTGGCGCGAGCGCGGTACGCTGGTCGTGGTCACGCACCAGGTGAACATCAGCGCGCTCAGCGGCATGTCGACCGCTTCGGCCGAGGGCGTGGTGCTGCAGCGCCGAGGCGATGATCTCGTGGTCGTGGGGCGCATCCGTCCCTGACGCTCTTCAGCGAGCGCGCGCGCTGTGCGGGCCGCGACGCAGGCATGATGCCGGGCATGCACATCGAAGACATCCGCCAGCGCCTGCGCTCGCTGGGCGCCAAGCCGGCTCACGAAGAACGCGTGCTGCGCCATTGGTCGAGTGCGCTGCCGCAGGATGCGGGCCGTCGGCGCATCGCGGACTTTCTGCCGCTGGCACTGCGCCAGGCTTTGCCGGGGCTGATGCAGGAGCTGGCGGCGCTGGCACGGCTGCAATCGGTGCACCCTGGCGATGACGGTGGACAGCGGCTGCTGCTGCAGCTGGCCGATGGCCAGAGCGTGGAAAGCGTGCTGCTGCCGCGCGGGGGTCTGTGCGTGTCCACGCAGGTCGGCTGCGCGGTGGGCTGCGTGTTCTGCATGACCGGGCAAGGCGGCCTGGCGCGCCAGCTGGGCAGTGCCGAGATCGTGGCGCAGGTGGCGCTGGCCCGGGCGCGGCGCAAGGTCGGCAAGGTGGTGTTCATGGGCATGGGCGAGCCGGCGCACAACCTCGACGCGGTGCTCGAAGCCATCGACCTGCTCGGCACGGCCGGAGGCATCGGCCACAAGAACCTGGTCTTCTCCACGGTCGGCGACGCGCGCGTGTTCGAGCGACTGCCGCTGGGACGCGTGAAGCCGGCGCTGGCCTTGTCACTGCATTCCACACGGGCGGAGCTGCGCGCACGCCTGCTGCCGCGCGCGCCACGGCTGTCGCCTGAGGAACTGATGGCCCAGGGCGATCGCTACGCGCGCGACAGCGGTTACCCGATGCAGGTGCAGTGGACGCTGCTCGACGGCATCAACGACGGCGACGACGAGATCGATGGCCTGGTGCGCCTGCTGGCCGGCCGCTATGCAGTGCTCAATCTGATCCCCTACAACACGGTCGAAGGCCTGGCATTCAGGCGGCCGGCGGGGGAACGTTCGGCCGCGATGGCGCGCGCGCTGCACCGGCGCGGCGTGCTCACGAAGTTGCGCCACTCGGCCGCCCAGGACGTGGAAGGCGGCTGCGGCCAGCTTCGCGCGCGCGGCCTTGCCGTCGGCCTGCGCACGGTCGCGCTGCATCCGGCGCGCCCCGGCGCCGGCCCGGCCGCACTGCAAGATTCGATGTCTTCAACGACGCAGTAGAGCGCTGCGCTGCCACCATGACATTCGCACCCTTGGCCATGGACAGGCTGCCGCCGCCGGTGCGCGACGCCTCGGCCTGGTACGGCCCGGCGCTCGCCGCCAGTGCCAACTGGCTCGAAATGCTGGGTGACGCCGAGGTGGCGGAAATCGAAGTCGCCGCCCTGGCACTCAGCGCGCGCGACGCCGATCTGGCGCAATTGACGGCCGCCGATTTCCCGCTGCCCATGCTGGCGCCCCGGCTGGTGCGCATGCAGCATGAGTTGCTCGAAGGCCGCGGCCTGGTGCTGCTGCGCGGCCTGCCGGTGGCGCGCTGGCCGCGCACGCTGAGCGCGGCTGCCTTCCTGGGCCTGGGCGCGCACCTGGGCCGCGTGCGCCCGCAAAATGCAGCCGGCCATGTGCTCGGCCACGTGCGCGACCTGGGGCTGAGCGCCAAGGACCCCAACGTGCGCATCTACCAGACGCATGAGCGCCAGACCTTCCATACCGACTCCTGCGACGTGGTCGGGCTGCTGTGCCTGCAGACGGCGCGCTCGGGCGGGCTGTCGGCATTGGTTTCATCGACCACGATCTTCAACGAGATGCGCACGCGCCGGCCGGACCTGGCGGCGTTGCTTTTCGAGCCCATTGCCACCGACCGGCGCGGCGAAGTGCCATCCGGGGCCAGGCCATGGTTCGAGATTCCGGTCTTCAACTGGTTCGATGGCCACCTGTCGACAATCTACCAACGCCAGTACATCGATTCGGCACAGCGCTTCGCGCAGGCGCCGCGTTTGACGCCGACCCATATCGAGGCACTGGACCTGTTCGACTGCCTGGCCAACGACCCGGCATTGATGATGACGATGGCATTGGAGCCTGGCGACATGCAGTTCGTGCACAACCACAGCCTGCTGCACGACCGCACCGCGTTCGAGGACTGGCCCGAAGCCGCTCGCCGGCGTCACCTGCTGCGCCTGTGGCTGGCGCCCGCCAAGGCGCGTGCGCTGCCGCCTGTGTACGCACAACGCTATGGCAACGTCGAGCCCGGCCTGCGCGGCGGCATCGTGCTGGAGACGGAAAAGCTGACGGTGCCCTTGGCAGAACTCTGAGTCGCCTGGGAGTGGCCGGAACCCATAGCAAGGGCAGCCGCTATATTCATGCGCATGATGTCACCCGAAGTGGATTCGTCCGCATTGGCCGCGCGGCTCAAGGCCGCCACGGCCGCCATGCACCGCCGCGTCGAGCGCAGCACGTTCATGACACGTCTGCTGCGCGGCGATGTGGACCGCGGCCAGTACATCGTGCTGCTGCGCAACCTGGACGCACTCTATGCCGCGCTGGAGCGCGCCATGCGGCGCCAGGTGGCGCATCCGGCCGTGGCCGCGGTGCTGCTGCCCGAACTGTTTCGCGGCCCGGCCATTGAAGCCGACCTGGCCGTGCTCATGGCCATGCAGCCGCATGAGATCGCCGGGTCGCCCGAAGGGCCAATCACAAAGCGCGCGGCACTTGGCGAGCCCGGCCCGCCGCCGCTGTTGCCCGCCACGCTGGACTACGTCGACCGCCTGGACACGCTGGCTGTCACGCAGCCGATCTTGCTGGTGGCCCACGCCTACGTGCGCTACCTGGGTGACCTGAACGGCGGGCAGGCGCTGCGGCGCGTGGTGGCGCGCGCGTTGGCGCTGGAAGGTGGCGCGGGCACGCTGTTCTACGATTTCGGCGGCCGCGATGCCTGCCTGCAACTGATGCAGCGCTTCCGGGCCGGGCTCGACGCGGTGCAGGCCCAGACCACGCAGACCGACGCCATCGTCGACGAAGCGGTCAGTGCCTTCGAGCGCCACGCGCGCCTGTTTGCCGAGTTGGCGGTCACGCGCGCGTGACCGCGGTGGCCATGGCCGCCGGGGGGCAAGACCAATCGCCGGTCAGCCTAGTTTGCGGTGCGGCGTGCCAAAAGCGCGAATCTGCGCAAACAGCGTGGTGGCGCGTGCGGTGGCGTTTTCAACTTCCAGCAACAGCGGCGCCACGGTGCTGGCAGCGCCGCCATCGGCAATGTCCATCGCGGCCAGGCCGGCATTGGCGATGAGCGCACCGATCAGATCGGCGCCCTGGGCCGGCACCGTGCCGCGACCCACGCGCGACAGCGACTCTTCCAGATGCTGGCGCGCCTGCTGCGCGCGCTTGATGTGGGTCAGGTCGCCGAAGATGAAGATGAAACCGAGCATCGTGCCGTCGCGCGCCGGCACGGGCTCGGCACGCAGCGACACCGGTAGGGATGAGCCGTCGCGTAGCTGCAATGCCATCTCTCCGCGCCAGGAACGTTGTTCGGCGCGCACGTGGCCGATCATCTGGCGCCCCGCGCTGCGCGGCTCGAACAGCGCGGTCAGCGAGTCGAGCGAGGTGCATTCGTGATCCTCACGCCCGGCCAGGGCAAAAAACGCGGCGTTGGCATAGAAGGCGCCGCCCGAGGCAGCGGCCACGACCACCGCCTCGCGGGAATCGGCGACCATGGCACGCACATGCGCCAGCTGGTGCTCGGCGATGAGCAGGCGCACCGCATGCACCTGCACGATGATGTCGACCAGCGCATCACCGAAGGCGCCCGCCAGCGCCAGGTCACCTGGCGTCCACGGCGCGGAGGTGCCGCGCACGATTTCCGACCAGGCGGCGAATGATCGGCGCGGGGACAGCTTCAGCGGATCGTTGTCGATGATCGGCTTCTTCGGATCGCCGGCCCAGGTGACGCTTTGCATCTGCTCCTTGCGCAGCCACACCAGATAGTCGGGTTGGGTCGTCGACAGCCGTACCGCCAGCACGCCGCTGGCCGTGGGCGTCAGGCTGGCCAGCGCAGGGTTGGCCACGCCAATCGCCGACACGCTGAAGGGCGCGGTCGTGGGCTGCTCCTCGATCCACCCGCGCAAGGCGCGAAGCTCCGGCGTGGACGGCACCTCGCCGCAGGTCATGACCTCGTCGTCGTGGAAGAGCACCGCCCCAGTGGCGTCCAGCGGCTGCAGCAGCGTGCGCGGGTTGCGGAACAGCGCCAGCCGCCAGTCGCCTTCGGTGGAGGTGGCCTCGATCAGCCGCTGCTCCAGCCGCCGCACCTGGATCGCCACCTGCGCGCGGGTGTAGTTCTCGATCGCCGCGATGCGCGTGGAGATGGCTTCGCCCAGCAACTCGCAGGCCGCACGCACGGCATAGGGCAGGTTGCGCGGCGCGTAGTGGTGGCAGGCGATCAGGCCCCACAACTTGCCCTCGCGCACCAGCGACACCACCAGCGTGGCAGTGACGCCCATGTTCGTCAGGTACTGCAGGTGCATCGGCGACATGCTGCGCAGGTAGCACAGCGACATGTCCAGGTCGCCCGTGGGCCCGGCCGAACCGCCCGGCAGCAGCTGCGGCACCAGCGGCGCGCTCTGGTAGTGCACATCGACCAGCACACGTACGCGGTTGCGCAGGTACAGCTCGCGTGCCCGTTGCGGGATGTCCGTGGCCGGGTAACGATGGCCGAGCAGGGTATCGAGCCGCGGGTCCCTCGCTTCGGCGATGATCTTGCCGTGCCCGTCGGGGTCGAAGCGATAGACCATGACACGGTCGTAGCCGACGATGTCGCGCACGCACTGCACCACGCCGTCGGTGAGTGTGCCGATCGAGGCCGCCTCGCTGAAGCGCTGCACCGCCTCGCCCAGGCGCTGCAGCAGCGCTTCGCCGTCGATGGCCACGCACGGCAGTTCGGGCAGCGGCGGTTTCACCGGTTCCATCTCGAGCACCAGCGTGTCCGCGCTGACGCGGTGGGCCGCGCCTTCGAAAGTCACCGCACCCACGCTGCAGCGCAGCGGCTGGGGTTCGCGCAGATCGCCTTCTTCGAGCAGCGCGCGCAGGCCCTGGGCCACATCGCCGTTCAGCTCGGCCAGGTTCGACAGCAGCAGGGTGTCAAGCGGCAGCCCGAGCAGCTGCCCGGCCGTGCTGCTGGCCTGCACGATGCGCAATTGCGGCTCGCGCAACACCAGCAACAGCCCATGTGGCTGAATCGAGCCGGCGAGATGGATCAGCTCGCGCTCGCAATTGGTCATGTCCGCCTGGCCGAAGGCAGGGCTACTCGACATGATGAGATCTCCTGAGAAAGGCCGCTCACCCGCTTCCCACCTCGGTTGAGGGGCAGCCGACACGGGCCGTCGGCCTGGGGGCGCGCTAGTGGGAAGTGGCCGCAGTATCTGCCTGCGCAGACGCGCGTGCTAAAGGGTTTGCAGCAATTGCTCCAGCGCAATCCCGAGCATCGCCGCTGCAGCGGCCTTGTCCCCGTGTGTGCGTGCCAGCGCAGTGTTCAGGAAGCGCTGTTCGATCAGCTGCTTCGACTGCGCCATCAACTGCGCCAACGGCACCTGCCCGACGCTGTCGTCCAGCGCCGCCAGGGCCTGCGACCATGCGTCGCGCGGTTCGGCCCTCGCATCGCACTCGCGCAGGGTGAAGCCGAAACACTCCTGCTCGCCCTCGGCCAGCAGCGCGCCGGTGACATCGACATCGACGCGCGCACCATCGCTGCGGCGCACGCTGGAGCGCACCAGGTGGGCGATGCCATGCGCATGGGCCGCAGCCAGCAGGGTGGAGACATCGGTGTCCACACGCCCGACCCAGGCGCCCAGCGACTGGCCTCGCACCTCGTCTTCGCTGGCGGCGTTGACCAGCGCCAGGAACGCTGGGTTGGCTACCAGGATGCGACCGCTGGAATCGCTGACGACGACACCGTCGCGCGTGCTGTCCACCAGCAGCGCCAGGGTCTTGTTCAGGTCGCTGATGCCGGGTTCAGGCACCGGATCGGCACGCACGCGCAACAGCAGGCGCAGCCCGTCGCCAGCGCGGAACGGGGTGGCCGACACCGCCGCCGTGGCCGCGAGCCGGGGCAGGCGCGCGTGGATCTCGGCCGGCTTGCCGTGTCGCCGCGCGTTTTGCAGCAGATCCTGCAGCATCGCCTGCGAGGTGTTGTCGAAGAGCTGCGGCGCCACCCGACCGGCCAGCGCCATGCCCGCCCCCAACAGGTTGGCGGCAGCATGGTTGGCCTCGATGACGCGCAGGGAATGTGCATCCACGGTCAACACCGCGTCGGTCGCCACCTGGAACAGCAGCCTGTAACGGGATTCAGCCTGGCGCGCACGCCAATAGCCGCGTTCGAGTTCCTGCTGCGCATCAAGGAAGCGCTGCTGGATGGCCGACACGGCACGCAGATCGCGGCCCACGGCCAGGACCGGCCCACCGGCACCCAGGCGCAGCGCGGAAAAGGCCACCGGCACATCGCTGTCACCCTCGGCGCGGACATTGACTTCGCGGCGTCGTGCGGCGCCGGTGGACTTGAGGTCGTTGAGCATCAACTCGACCTTGCGGCGCGTGTCGCCGCTGACCGTATCGATCCAGGGTTGGCCGATCCATGAACTGGCTTGAACTGCGATCGGCGTGCTGGCACTTTGCGCCACGCTGCGGATCACGCCATCGTCGTCGATGACGAGGGCAATATCGCTGGCCAGCGAGACGAAGGCCTCGGCAAGTTCGGTGGCGCACTCGGACAGAGGGCCAAGATCCGCCGGCTCAGGGGTATTGCGTATCACGATGGCTTCCTTCAGCGCGGCGGATCACGCGGCCAAGGCAGGCCGATCGAGACTGTCGCAATCCATTGTATCGGCGGCGGCATAAGGACGAGCATCGTGGTCCGGGACAACGTGGCGCTGCGGCGGAAGTTCATCACAGGCCTTTCACACCCTGGCCAGCCCGAGCAGATGCGCCATGTCCTTGAAGAAGATGCGCACATGCGCCATCGGCTTCTTGCGCACCAGCTTCTTGTGCATGTAGGACTCGAAGGTCAGTGTCTGCACGTCCTTGTCCTTGCAGATGCTGACAAAGCGCTCGCGCCGCTTGTCGTTGCGGTACCAGAAGCGCTGCATGATGCCCAGCACCCAGAACACGCGGCCATGTTCGCGCATGAACTGCTTGCGTGCCCCGGCCAGCGCTTTCGCATTGCCGGTGAGGAGGTACTGATGCGCCGCATCGGCCGCCATGCGCCCGCCAGCCATGGCGTAGTAGATGCCCTCGCCCGACGCCGGCGCCACCACGCCGGCGGCGTCGCCGGCCAGTACCACGTCGCGGCCGTTGTCCCAGCGCGGCAGCGGCTTCATCGGGATCGGCGCGCCTTCGCGACGCACCGTTTCCAGCCCCTCAAGGCCACAGGCGCGGCGCAGTGCCGCCGTGCCGGTGCGCAGGGAGAAGCCCTTGTCCGCGCTGCCGGTGCCGATGCTCATGGTGTCGCCATGCGGGAACACCCAGCCGTAGAAGTCGGGCGACAGTTCGCCGCGGTAGTAGACGTCGCAGCGCGTGCCGTCGTAGCCCGGCGTGCTGGCCAGTGGCGCGCGCACGATCTCGTGATACGCAAACACGTACTTGGTGCGTTCGGCGCCTGGCACCGTCTGTCTTGCCACCTCGGAGCGCGCGCCGTCGGCGCCGATGATGCAGCGTGCCCGCACCGAGGCGGCATGGCCCTTCGAAGCCGCGCCCCCATCGTCGCCTTCGCCGTCCATCCCGGACTCGGCATGGCCTTCGCGTGAGCGAAAGTGGACCACGCTGATGCCGTCATCGCCGCGCTCGATGCGCTCGAACCGGCCGTTGCGGCGCACCGCACCGCCGTCTTGCGCGCGCTGGCGCAGCCATTCATCGAAGTGCTCGCGGTCGACCATGCCGACGAACCCGCCCTCGATCGGGATGTCCACCTTCACGTCGGCGGGCGAGATCATGCGCGCCGAGCGTGCCCGCGCCACGAGCTGGTGGTCGGGAATGGCGAAGTCCTTGATCAGCCGCGGCGGAATGGCGCCGCCACACGGCTTGATGCGGCCGCCGCGGTCGAGCAGCAGCACCGAATGGCCCTGGCGCGCCAGATCGTCCGCCGCCGTGGCGCCGGCCGGCCCGCCGCCGATGACGACCACGTCGTAGGCCGCAACCGCTTGGGTTTGATTCATCGTGATCCTCCAATGGACAGTGCGCTGAGTTCGCCGGCCCGTTCAGGCTCGGTCATCGATCGGGTTCGCATGGCGCCGGCAGCGTGGCTGGCGATGGATGTGCTGTCCTGCGCCTGACGTGTGACTCGCGATGCCAGCCACGCGGCAACGACGAACAGCGCCGCCTCCAGCAGGAACACCGAGGTGTAGGCAGCCGCAGGGGCGCCGAAGATCCAGCGCGCCAGATCGCTGGCCGCGGCACCGAACAGGCCGCCCAGCGCGAAGCCGATGGCCTGTGCCGCACCCCACAGCCCCATTCGCGTGCCTTCGCGCCCGCCCTGCCCGGCACCCGCCAGGCTCATCATCGAGCCGATGGCGGCAATCGAGAACGCGCCGTTCGCCAGCCCAAGCAGAAACACATTGGCGCGCAGCGGCCAGTGGGGTGCCAGCATGCCGCCCAGCACCAGCCCGAGCAGCGCCAGGCCGGAGGCCAGGCAGCCACCGATCATCCACGCGCGCAGCGAGCCGAGCGTCGCCCCGGCCACGCGCCGGCCAGCCAGCGCGGCCAGCAACATGCCGGCCAGCGTGCCGCCATGCTGCACGCCGGCAAGCTGCGTGGATTCGCCCGGCGTGAAGCCGAACAGCGCACCGGCGAAGGGTTCGAGGATCAGGTCCTGCGTGCTGTAGGCCAGCATCGAGACAAAGACGAAGATGGTGAAGCGTCGCGCATCCGGTTCGCGCCAGACCTGGGCCAGCGCGTCGCGAAAATCGGTCCGCGTCGGCGACGCCGGCGCCGTCGAATCGGCCTGCGGCGCGCGGCCTTCCAGCCCACGCAGCGCCAACACCGCCACGCAGAACGCGACGATCGACACCGTCGCCGAGACCATCATCAATCGTTGCGGCGAGTACGGGTCGAGCCAGTGCCCGGCCAGCCCGGCGGTGACGGCGAAGCCGACGATCATCATGACCCACACCGTGGTCGCCGCGGCCGCACGCCGCTCTGCAGCCACGCGCTTGGCCAGCAGCACCAGCAACGAGGTTCCCGCGGCGCTGACGCCCAGGCCGACCAGCGCAAAAGACAGCACCGCCAGGGCCACGCCGGCGCCATGCGCCGTGCCCATCCAGGCCGTGGCCACCGCGGCGCCGAAGCCGCCCAGTGCCAGCACTGCCATGCCGCCCACGATCCACGGCGTGCGCCGGCGTCCCTGGTCGGAGCCGTAGCCCATGCGCGGGCGGGTCAACTGCACGGCATAGTGCAGGCCCACCAGCAAGCCGGGCAACAGCGCCGGCAAGGCCAGTTCGACCACCATCACGCGGTTCAGCGTCGATGTCGTCAGCACCACCACCGCGCCCAGCATGGCCTGCACCAGGCCGAGCCTGAAGATGCCGGTCCAGCCGAGCGTTGCGCCCACGCTCATGTCGCCCCGCCCGTGACGCGCAGCGCAAAGGCACTGACCATCATGCCGGCCACGAACAACGGCACGCCGAAGCCGCTGTAAAAGATGGCACGTTGTACCGGCTCCTTCAGAAAGCGCGCCATCAGCACAGCCTGCGCCACCAGCAAAGCCGCCACGCCCGCGGCATGGAAAGGCGCGCCCCAGTACAGCAGCAGCACGATCACCACCAACTGCGGCGCGGCCATCATCAGGCAGGCCGTGCGCGCGGCACCGTCGATGCCCAGGCGCACCGGCAGCGAGCCGATGCCCATTAGCCGATCGCCCTTGACCGACTTGAAGTCGTTCAGCGTCATGATGCCGTGGGCACCCAGGCTGTACAGCGCCGCCAGTGCCAGCGAGCGCCATCCGGGCATGGTGCCGTAGGCCATCACCGCCGCGCCTGTCGTCCAGGCCAGGCCCTCGTAACACAGTCCGCACGCGGCATTGCCCCACCAGCCGTTGCGCTTGAGGCGGATCGGCGGCGCGCTGTAGGCCCAGGCGAGCAGCAACCCGATCACCGCCGCGCCAAAGCCCCAGGGTCCCAGCGCCATCGCCACGAGCAGGGACAGGGCGGTCCATCCGATCGCCACGTACAGACCCCAGCGCCCGGGCATGCGGCCCGAGGGGATGGGACGATTCGGCTCGTTGATGGCATCGACATGCCGATCGAACCAGTCGTTCACCGCCTGGCTGGTGGCACACACCAGCGGGCCGGCGAGCAGCACGCCGAGCAGGATCAGCGGCCAGCGCTCGGCCAGCGGCACCCCCGAAGCGATCACGCCGCAGGCAAAGGCCCACATCGGCGGGAACCAGGTGATGGGCTTGAGCAACTCCGCCACCGCCGACGGCGCCGGGTACGACAGGGTGCTGGACGACGCTGTGGCGGTCATAGCGCGATATTGCACTTGACACTTCAAAACGTCAATCAAAGTTTACATTGAAGTAGGCTGTTTCGACTCTTGGCGTGACTCTGGCGGCGACATCCAGGGCAAAAGCGCCTGGCGAAACGCTTGGGCAAGCGCCGCGCCGCCGGCGTACGGCAAAGGCGCAAACACGGTCTTCGCGTTTGCACCCGAAGCTAACGCTCGAACTTAGGTTCTTGTTCTCGCTGGCTGGCAGTGGGGTTGATTACCCCACACGTCCAAGGTCCAAGGTCCAAGAAGCTCTCAAGCCTCGACCACCGCGCATCCGTCGGCTTCCGATGGGTGCAGCCAGCGAAGCGAACCAGGCCGGGGAGGGAAGGCCGACGAAAGTGAACCTGAAGCCCCTGAACACAGCACGCCGAGAAAACCGCTCGAACCGGCCGTGCCCACCGGGCTCAGTGAGCGGCAGCTTCCTGCACGTAGTGCCCCACCAGCGACAGCAACTGCTCTTCGGAGTAGGGCTTGCCGAGGTAGTGGTTCACACCCAACTGCGCCGCATAGTCGCGGTGCTTCTGCGCAATCCGCGAGGTGATCATGATCACCGGCAACGCCGCCAGCCGCGCGTCGGAACGCATGTTGCGCACCAGGTCGAAGCCGTCCATGCGCGGCATCTCGATGTCCGACAGCACCACCGTGGGCAGCTCTTCACTGAGCTTGTCCAGCGCATCCAGCCCATCCTTGGCCAGCGTGACCCGATAACCCTCGCGCGTGAGCAGGCGCTGCGTGACGCGCCGAACGGTGAGCGAATCGTCCACCACCAGCACCAGCGGTGCACGCGTTTCGGCCAACGGCGCGGCGATCGGCTCGCCGACGCCCGGCACATGACGCCCTTGCTCGCGCGCAGCGTCGCCGTACAGCGTGGCCAGCGCCACCGGGTTGTAGATCAGGGCCACCGCGCCCGAGGGCAGCAGCGTGATGCCGGCCAGTCCCGGCAGGCGCGCAAGCTGCGGCCCGAGGTTCTTGACCACGACTTCCTGGTTGCCCAGCACTTCGTCCACGTGCAGCGCCACGCGCTGCGCCGCACTGCGGATCACCACCACCGGTTGCGAACGTCCGACCGAACTGCCACGCCCACCCGCCTGCAGCAGCGCGCCCAGCCAGAAGAAGGGCAGCGCCTTGTCGCCCACTGTGTAGGCACCGGCGGCATAGGCCTGCTCGACGTCTTCGCCGGGTACGCGCTTGACCAGTTCGATCAGGGTCGAAGGCACGGCGATGCTCAGGTCGCCACAGCGCAGCATCACCACTTGCGTCACCGCCGTGGTCAGCGGCAGGACGAGACGGAAGATGGCGCCCTGCCCCGCCGCGGTGGCAGTCTCGATGCGACCGCCCATGGCGTTGACTTCGGCGCGCACCACGTCCATGCCGACACCGCGGCCGGACAGCTCTGACACACTTTCAGCCGTGCTGAAACCCGGCGCAAAGATCAGGTTCGCCAGCTCGGCATCGCTCGCTTGCGCATCCGGCGCCAGCAAGCCGAGCGCCAGCGCGCGCTCGCGGATGCGCGCCAGGTTCAGCCCGGCGCCGTCGTCGCGGAACTCCACTGCGACTTCGTTGCCCTCTTGCGCCAGGCTGATGGTGATGGTGCCGCTGGCGTCCTTGCCGGCAGCGGTACGCGCCTCGGGGCTTTCGATGCCGTGCGCCACGCCGTTGCGCAGCAGGTGCTCGAAGGGCCCGGTCATGCGATCGAGCACGCCACGGTCGACTTCGATCGAGCCGCCGACGATGTCCAGCCGCACCTGCTTGCCGCTGTCCTTGGCGGCCTGGCGAACCACGCGGTACAGGCGGTCGGCCATGCTTTCGAACTCGACCATGCGCGTGCGCAGCAGGTCGTCCTGCAGGTCGCGTGTCAGCCGCGCCTGCGCGGCGAGTTCGTCCTCGGTCGCCTGCAACGAGCGCTGCAGGCCGCGCTGCACCGTGGCCACGTCGTTCACCGACTCGGCCATCATGCGCGTCAGTTCCTGGAAGCGCGTGAAGCGGTCCATCTCCAGCGGATCGAATTCCTGCGACGCGGCCTTGGCAGCCTCCATGCGCGAGGCGATCTGCGACTCGGCCTGCAGTTCCAGGTCCCGCAGCTGGCGGCGCAGCCGCTCCAGGTTTTCCGTCAGGTCGCCAAGCGAGCCCTTGATCTGACCGACGTCGGATTCGATGCGCGAGCGCGTGATGCTGACCTCGCCGGCCTGGTTGACGAGCCGGTCGAGCAGCGGCGCGCGCACCCGAACCGAGCCCGTGCTCGCGGCCGGCTTGTCGGCCTGCGGCAGCGGCAGGCCGCTGTCGGCCTTGAAACGCGCCCAGTCGATGTCGGCCACGGCGGCAGCGAGCGGCGTGGCGCGCAGCAGCGGCGCGGCGAAAGCGGCATCGTCGGTGCCGGGCAGTTCGGGTTCTTCGGCCTGGGCCGCATCCGCGGTGTCGAATGCGGCGGGCGTTGCTGCATGCAGTGATGCGGCAGGCAGTTCGGCCGGCTGCGCCAACGGCTGTGGCGCCGCCAGCCCGGTCGGCGCGGCGACGGACTCGTCCTCGGGTTGGCCGAGCTGATCGAAACTGCTGGAGATGGCGTCCACGCGCACGAGCAGCGTTTCGACATCGGCGGCATTGGGCTGGCCACGGGCCAGCAGGTGCTCGATGGCGGTTTCCAGCCGGTGAGCCATTTCCCCCAGGCGCATCGCACCGGCCAGCCGCGCGCCACCCTTGAAGGTGTGCAGCGTGCGCATGCAGGCGGCAGCCGCAGAAAGCTCGGACGGCCGCCGCGCCCAGTCGCGCATGCGCGATTGCAGTTGCGGCAGCAGTTCCTCGCCCTCTTCGCGGAAGATCGGGAACAGCTCTTCATCGACCAGATCGACGGCGTCGATGTCGTCTTCGTCGTCGAGCGCGTCGCGGCGCGCACGCGCTGCAGGCATGGCCGGCGTCGACAACGCGGAAAACTCGGTCAACGCCGCCTGTCCCAATTCGTCGCCGATCGGTGCCAGCGGTGCCAGATCGGATTGCGGCTCGCCGGGCGGCGGCAGGATCGGCATCGGCGCGGTCGCCTCGGCCCAGCCTTGCGGCAGCGCCTGTGCGGCGGCGTCCGGTTCGGCCTCGAGCGTCGCCGCGGCCTCACCCGAGACATCGCCGTGCGCCGGCGGTGGGCTGTCCTCGCGCGAAGTGGTGGCAGCCGGCGGCGCCAGATCCACCAGCTCCGCCGGGGCGGTGACGGCCGCAACGTCGAGTTCGTGCTGTTGCAGCCGCTTCATCAGCGGTGCGGACACGCGTTTCAGGAAGCCCGCGGCAAACTGGTGCAGCAGGTGGCGGATCTCGTCGGCGGCGTCGTTGAACAACTGCGGCTCCCCCGGTGTGGCACGGCCGATGGCAATGGAGCGCATCAGCGCATGTTCGAGCGACCGAGCCAGTATCGACAGCTCGACGTAGCCCACGGTGGCCGAGCTGCCGGCCAGCGAGTGCGCCAGCGCTGCCGTGCTTTCGCCAAGCGGACGGTCGGACTCCATCGCCCATTCGGACAACTCGGTGCATAGCCGGCGCGACAGTTCGTCGGCTTCGTTCAGATAGATGTTGAACAGCGGAATGCCGATGCGCAGGTCGCCGATGATCTTGACCTGCTCGTCGTCGACCTGCTCGTCGCTGCGCAAGGCCGCCGTATCCAACAGTTCATCCTGCAACTCGAGCTGAATCGGCTGGGTCACCGGAGCCGGACGGCTGTGGTGCAAAGGTCTGCCCATCGTCGGGCAGCAGCAATTCGATGCTGGTGTCGGCAAAATCGGATCTTGCAGCGGGTACGCTTTCTGCTGACGCCTCGTGCGGCGGCAACTCGGTTTGATGCTCGCGCGCCTCGTCCTGAAGATCCATGGCCGCGTCGGCCAGTTCGTTCAACGCCGCGGTGTCGGGGCGCGGCAGTTCCGGCGTGGTGCCGAAGACGGACGCAAACTCGGCATCGTCGAAATCAGCCGCCGACAGCTCGGCGGTTTCCTCGGCATTCACGCTCTCGGGCGCGCCGGGGGTCGGCGACGGTTCCAGGCCGGCCTCGACGACGGGGCCAAGGTCGAGCGAGACGCGCTCGAGTGGCTTGTCCTGGGTCCACGCAGCGGATGTCGGCTGCGGCGACGGCGGCCCCAGGTCGAGGGAGAACGCGTCCGGCGCGCTCGCCTCGGGTACCTGCATCGCGTGCAAGGGCGCGTCCAGCGCCAGATCGAAATCGAACTGCAGGTCTTGCGCGCTGGGCAACTGCGGCACGCGTTCGAGCAAGGCGGCACTGGCATGGGCCTGCTGCTCGGCCGACGACAGTGTTGGCAGGGCTGGCTCGGGCAACGCATTGCCCATGCGCAGCGCATCGGCACGCGGCCCCAGGGCCGCAGCTGCATGGCTGCCGTGGTGTCCCGTGGCGATGGCTTCGACCCATTCCTCCAACTCGCCCAAGGCCTCGGCGGTGAAGGTTTCGACATCGCTTTCCAGATGCGCGCTCAGCGCCAGGCGGGCGTTGTACAACTGTTCGCAGGCCCAGGCGGCGTCGCCGAAGTCCTTCAGCCCGACCATGCGCGAGCTGCCCTTGAGGGTGTGGAAGGCACGTCGGATCAGCGTCAGATCGCCCAGATCGTCGGGCGCGTCACCCAGGCGCGCCAGCGCCTCGCGTGCGCCTTGCAGCACCTCGCGTGCCTCGTCGATGAAGATCTCGCGCATCTCGGCGTCGTCTTCCAGGCCGGTGCTGCCCATCACCTCGGGCTGCGGCGCAGGGGTTTCGCGCACCGGTTGCTGCACGTTGACTTCGCGGTGCTGCGGCTCGGCCAGTCCGGCCACGGCCTGTGCCAGGTCGGCACGGGCCTTCTCGCGCTGCACGTCGTCGGTGGCACGCTGCAATGCGACCTGCGCCGACACCATGGTCTCGGCCAACCCACGCTGGTCGGCCAGCAGCGCCTGCTGCGACAGCCGCTGCAGGCCTTGCTGCAGCTCCTCGTCCGGCACATCGGGCATGGCCGCGGCCTGCGCCAGCGACTGGGCCTGGTCCACCAGCGGCGTTGGCGCGGAAGTCGCAAGTTCGTCGAAGCCGCCGAAGCCCGACAGCCGGTGCGAGCGTCGGCCCATCACGGCCGTGAGGTTGCCGGTGTCGGGATCGAAGCGGAACAGCGAACGCGCCATCTGCGGCTGCACGCTGAGCATGTCGATCATGAAGCTCAACGCGCCCAGGTTGTCGGCCAGGCGATTGAAGGTGCCGGCTTCGGCCGCGTGCCTGGTGTCGACTTCGGTGGCCGCCAGTTCGTCGACATCGTCGCGCATGCGCAGCACGGCCTGCGAGGCCTGATCCATGTCGAGCACCGAGAGCACGCCGCGCATCGCCTGCAGCTGGGCCGGCACCGGGATCAGCAGCTCGCGCTGCGCCGGGTTGCGGAAGTACTGGTCGATCTGCTTTTCGACCTCGGACAGCGACGCGCGCAGTTCCTGCACCACGCTGCCCATGGTCTGGCGGTCGGAGACACGCCGGTACAGCTCCTCCATCCAGGGTTCGAGCGGCTGCGCCTCGCGGCCTTCGCTGACATGCTGGATGCGCGCGGCCAGGCGCTGCACGCGCGTGGCCACCAGCGGATGGTCGAACTCGCCGTCTTCGAGCGAGGCGTCGAGGTAGAGCACGCTGGTCGCGACTTCCATCGCCAGCGCGGCCGGCGGCGCCTGGCCGCTGACCAGTGTCTGCCCGACGGCCGCCTGCAAGGCATCGGCCAGGGTCTCGCCTGAAGGGTACAGGCGCTTGAGCGAATCGCCGACAAGTGAGAACTGCTCGGCCAGGCCGACCATGCGGTGCGCCTCGCCACCGGCCACCGCCGACCAGACTTCCTTGCCTCCAGCCACGCGCTTGCGCGCCTGCGCGATCAAGGCCGGGTCGAAGCGGCCCAGGCGCATCGCCTGGTAGTCGAAGGACGCGGCGGAATCGACCTCGTAGGCTTCGCGCACGGCCTGAAGCCGCGGCGCGGGGTGGGCATCGCTGGGCGCGCGTGCATGGGCGCAGAAGAACAGCACGTCCTGCGCCAGCCGCTGCGACACCTCATGCTGGCCGGCGATGCTCCAGCGCAGCTGTGCCAGCAAGCGGGAGCTGACACGTTTGGCGTACACATCAGGCTGCAGCAAGCCCGTGGCCTGGGCTTCGTAGAACGCCGCGGCAAGTTGCCACAGCCCCGCGAGCTGACCACTGGACGATGCCGCCAGCCCGGCGCACAAGTCGCTGAGGCCCGCCATGGCGCCACGGTGGTTGCCACGCATGATGGCCAGCACCTGCGTCTCCATCGCGTTGCGCGCCGCCAGATCGGCGCTGCGCGGCGCCACGTTTGTTTCGGCCGCCACGTCGTGCCACATCCAGGCGTCGCGCCACAGATCGGCCGGGTGCACGCGGTCGGCGCCGGCCAGTTCCTGCAGCGAGCGGTACTGCGGAAACAGCGCCAGCGTCGGCAGGCCCTTGCCGGCGAGCTTGCGGCTCAGGTAGTCAAGCACGCCGAAGGACGCCGATTCGATGGCATCGACCGCAGCCACGTTCAGCAACCGCGGCTTGGCGATGAAACGCTGCACCGCGGTTTCGCTGGCGCGCAGCACACGCGCCGGGCCGGGCAGGCCGATCATCTCCAGCGCACCGACGCCCTGATGCAGTTGCGCACGCGCCGAGCGCAGCACCGACGGGTCCACCGAGTCGACGTCCGAGCCTGAAGCTGCCGCTGCGTCCTTGAGATAGCGGCGCAAGGACTTGTGCGCCGACTCCAGCGAGCGGCGCAATTCCTCGTGCACCCAGGCCAGGGTGCTCAGGTCGTCGACCGTGTCCGTGTCGTCGGCCTCATCGGCCATGTCGTGGTGCATGTTCATGCGCGCAGCGCCTTTTGCCTATCGCCTTGAGTCTTGAGCCTGGGTCGAGGACCTTCAGCTGACCTTGAAGCGCGACACCGACTGCTTCAGTTCTTCCGCCGTGCGCGACAGTTCGCGCACCATCTGGGCCGTCGAACGTGTGCCCTCGCCGGTCTGTTCGGTGACGGCGAAGATGTGCTGGATGTTCGAGGCGACGACGTTCGCCGACTCCGCTTCCTGCAGCGCCTGTGTCGAGATCTGTGCGATCAGCTCCGAGAGCTGGCGCGTGACGCGGTCGATGTCGCCCAGCGCGGTGCCGGCTGCGTCGGACAGCTTGGCGCCCTCGACCACGCCGTGGGTCGAGCGTTCCATGGCGGCCACGGCCTCCTGCGTATCGGTCTGGATGGTGCGCACCAGCACGGCGATCTGCTTGGTGGCGTCGCCTGAGCGTTCGGCCAGGCGCTGCACTTCCTCGGCCACCACCGAGAAGCCGCGTCCCGCCTCACCGGCCGATGCGGCCTGAATGGCGGCGTTCAGCGCGAGCACGTTGGTCTGTTCGGTAATGTCCGAGATCAGCTCGGTGATTTCGCCGATCTCCTGCGACGATTCTCCCAGGCGCTTGATGCGCTTGGAGGTGTCCTGGATCTGGTCGCGGATCGAGTTCATGCCGCCGATGGTGTTCTGCACCGCCTGCAAGCCGGTCTCGGCCGCCTGCAGCGATTGGCGCGCCACCTGCGCGGTGCGCTGCGCCTGCGCCGACACCTCGTTGATGCGCCCGGCCATCTGCAGCACCGACTCACCCGTGTCGCGGATCTCGCGCAACTGCTCGGTCGATGTGGCAAGCAGCTCGGTCGAGGTCTGCTCGACCTGCTGCGTGGTGTCGGTCACCCGCGCCACCGTGCTCTGCACCGCCGACACCAGCGTGCGCAGCTCTTCCACCGTGTAGTTCACCGAGTCGGCGATGGCGCCGGTGATGTCTTCCGTCACCGTGGCCTGCTGTGTCAGGTCGCCTTCGGCCACCGTCTGCAGTTCGTTCATGAGCCGCAGAATGGCCGCCTGGTTGGCGTCGTTGACGCGTTTGGCTTCCTGCTCCTGGCGCTCGGCCTCGAGGCGCTGGCCCTCGGCGAACTGCGCCCGCGTGGTCTGGTCGCCGACGAAGAGCTTGAGGATGCCGGCGCCGCCGGCCAGCAGCAGCAGCGCGGAAAAGAGCATCACCGCAATGTGCAATGCGCTCAGGCCACCCGTGCCCGCCAGACGATCCTGCAGCATCTGCAGGCCCTTGCGCAGCGGCTCGCTGTCGGCCAGGATCGCGCCCTGCGCATCACGCGCGGCCACCAGGCCCTTGAGGTTGCCGAGGATGGCGTTGGCTTGCGACTGGGCGGCTTCGTGCTGCTTCAGCAACGCGGCCATGCGCTCCCGGGACTGCGGCTCGCGCGTGCCGGGCAGGCGCAGCTCGGCATTGCCGCCGTTCACGTTGTCGGCCAGCTCGCGGAAGGACTTCAGGTCCCTGCCGAGCAGGTACACCGCCTCGGGGTTGACGCCTTCGATGGTGATGAACTCGCTGGCGCTCTTGCCGATGCGCTGCGTCAGCATGACCAGCTGACCCATCGCCGCCAGCTCGGCGGCCGAAGCGCCTTGCTGCAGCTTCAGCGACATCACCGTTTCGGCCGTATCCAGCAGTTCCGAGGATTGTTTGTTGATGGCGCGCAGCGACTGACCTACCTCCGTCAACGCCTGTTGCTGCGCCAGCACGATCGACGCGTTGGTCTGCGAGCGCTCGACCAGCGGCAGCAGCGGATCCACGGCCTCCTGTACCGCCGCAGGGGCGGGGGCCAGGTTCTCATCGCCGCCGGCCATGGCGCGCACATTGCGGCTCAGCACCTCGGCGCTTTCCTTGACTTCCGGGAAGGCGCTCGGCGTGCCGATCATGGCCTGCGTCGCCGATTTGGCCAGTCGTTGCGATTCCATCAGCGCCTGGCCGATGGAGCCGACCTGTTCACCGCTGCGCTGCGCCGTGCTCAGCGCCAGCACCGTGGCCACGACCAGGCCCAGCAATCCCGCGCCGACCAGACCGAAGAGCACGCGCTGCTGTTGCGCCGCGCTCAAGTGGCCGATCAGCGGCAGCGCCGCGCCGCGCACCGACTCGTCGCCGCCCGGATCCTGCACGCGGGTTTCGCTGAAATCACCGGCCATCTCCGATGGCGTGACCTCGGAGATGATGGACGAATCGTGCAGATCGTGGGGCTGCTGCGGTGCACGTGTGTCCGCGCCCAGGCCCTGCGCCGCCGCAGGCCGAGGAGCCCGCGTGTCCGGCAGCGGCGGCTTCGGGGTAGGCCGTCACCACATCGTCGAACTGCGACTCAAAGGCCGAGTGCTCGGCACGCGCATCGCGGGGCCGGCTCGTGATCTTGTCCATGAAGCTCATGTCACCCTCTTCGGTTGATCGTTCACAAGGCGCGGTGTCGGCGCAGGCTCGGCCATCGGCATGGAAGCTAGCCGGCCACGCCCAGAAACTCTTCGTTGCTCGCCAGCACCGCCAGGCCAATCTCCTGCCACAGCCGGCCTTCGGCATCGCGCCAGCGCGCGCCGGCAAAGGCCGGACGGTTCTCGAGCGCGGCATCGCCGTCGGCATCGGCGGTCAGTTGATCGGCATTGCGCAGGCCGGCCAGCCGGTCCACCAACAGGGCGCAGTTCACACCCAGCGCCGGGTTCAACGCCAGCAAGCGGGCGCTGTCGCGACCGACATCGTTGGCACCAGCGCGGCGCGGCAGGCCCAGGAACAGGCCCAGATCGACCACGGCATGCAAGCCGCCGCGCAAGTTGGCCACGCCGGCAAACCAGGCCTGGGTGTGCGGCACAGGCAGCACACTGCCGACCGAAAAGATCTCGCCCGCTTCGTGCAGCGGGAACAGCAGGCCATGGCCGGCACATTCCACCGCCAGCCAGGACTGCACGCGCGCCTCGGTGCGCGCCTGTTGCATGCGCGTCGCCAGGCGGCCTTGCAGTTCGCGCAGTGCTTCGCGGTTAGACATTTCTATGTTCCGACGCGCAGCATCGGCGCTTGCACCCGGCGCACCCAGCGGCATCGAGCGGACGCCGCGGAACCGGCTTCGCCGGGCCGCTGGCAGCGTCCCCTTGAGGCGGGAGCGCCGAAGGCGCTTCGGGCGTGGTCCATTCAGTCGAAGGCCTTGATCTTGGTGACCAGCTCGTCGGTGTTCACCGGCTTGACGATGTAGTCGCGTGCGCCCTGGCGCATGCCCCAGACCTTGTCGGTTTCCTGGTTCTTGCTGGTGCACATGATCACCGGCACCGCCGACCAGCGCGGGTCGCGCGTGATGGTGCGTGTCAGCTGGAAGCCGTTCTGGCCGGGCATGACCACGTCCATCAGGATCAGGTCGGGCTTGTCCTCGGACAAGCGGCGCATCGCCTCGTCGGCGTTCTCGGCCGTGCGCACCTGGAAGCCGCGCTTGCCGAGCACGTCGGAGAGGTGGTGCAACTCGGTCTTCGAATCATCGACCAACAGGATCTTCTGGATGGACATGAGCGCTTCCTTGACAGTGGCCCTGCACGGCATGGGCCTGGGGGCTGGATCGACGCGCGCGCGGCCTACTTAAGTCTCAAGCCGACGCGCCGCTGAACTGTTCCACAGCACGTAGCAGCTGTTCCTTGGTAAAGGGCTTGGTTAGGTACTCTTCTGAACCGACCATGCGGCCACGCGCCTTGTCGAACAGGCCGTCCTTGGAGGACAGCATGATCACCGGCACATGTGCGAAGCGGGGGTTGCGCTTGATGATGGCGCAGGTCTGGTAGCCGTCCAGGCGCGGCATCAGGATGTCGCAGAAGATGAGCTGAGGCGCATGGTCGTTGACCTTGGCCAGCGCATCGAAGCCGTCCTCGGCCAGCACCACCTCGTGCCCGCCCTGTCGCAGGAAGATCTCGGCGCTGCGCCGGATGGTGTTGCTGTCATCGATCACCAGGACCTTGGCGCCTGTGGCGATGGTCGCGCCTGCCGAAGCTTCGGTTTCCAAACGGTGCTCTCCTCAGTGACTTGACAGCGTGCCGGCCCCATATCCGCGGTGGCCGCAATGCCCGGGGCCGGGGGGTTCGATCAGATCTGCACCATCTCGAAATCTTCCTTGCGCGCGCCGCATTCCGGACAGGTCCAGTTCATCGGCACATCGGCCCAGGCGGTGCCTGGCGGGATGCCGTGTTCGGGGTCGCCGGCAGACTCTTCGTAGATCCAGCCGCAGATCAGGCACATCCAGGTACGCGCTTCGCTCACGACGCCTCGGTCAGATCACTACAATGGAAAACGATTGTAGCCACGGCCCTTTGCAAAAAAGCCGAAGGGTGTGGGGCACATACGCAACATTCCTCAGATTCCGCTAGAGGTTCACGGAAATCTGTCGCCGCAGCCCTGATCGCGCTTGGACCCCATCCATGACCCCCGCCCCCGACACCCCTACCGACACCGGCGACGCCACGCAGGAACCGACGGCGCCGGCCTGCGTGATGAGCTTCAACGCCAGCGACCCGAGCGGCGCCGGCGGCCTGGCCGGCGACATCGCCACCATTGCCGCGATGGGCGCTCACGCACTGCCGGTGGTCACCACCGTGGTCATGCGCGACACCGCCGAGGTCTTCGACCACCATCCGCTCGATGCCGAGGTGGTGGTGGAGCAGGCGCGCTCGATTCTCGAGGACATCACGCTGGCCGGCTGGAAGGTCGGCTTCCTCGGCTCGGCCGAAACCGTGAGCGCCGTGGCCGAGGTGCTGAGCGACTACCCCGACCTGCCGCTGGTGAGCTACATGCCAGCCTTGAGCTGGCTCGACGAAGACCAGTTGCAGCCCTATCTGGATGCCTTTCGCGAACTCATCCTGCCAGCCACCGAAGTGCTGGTGGGCAGCCACAAGACACTCACCGACTTTCTGCTGCCCGACTGGGACTCGGAGCGCCCGGCCTCGGCGCGCGAGTTGGCGGTGGCCGCCGGCGAGCACGGCACGCGCTTCGTGCTCGTCACCGGCGTGATGCTGGCCTCCAAGGGCAGCGAGCAGTTCATCGACAACGTGCTGGCCTCGCCGCAAGGCGCGCTCACCGGCGAGAAGTTCGAGCGTTTCGACGCCGCGTTCGTGGGGGCCGGCGACACGCTGGCCGCGGCGCTGGCCTCGCTGCTGGCCGCCGGCAGCGAGTTGCAGGCGGCCGTGGGCGAAGCGCTGGCCTTCCTCGACCAAAGCCTGGATTCGGGCTTCCGCCCAGGCATGGGCAATGTCGTGCCGGACCGCTTTTTCTGGGCCATGCCGCCGGCCGAAGAGGGCGAAGAAGGCGGCACGCCCGATATCGACACGCCACCTGACGACAGCGCCAAGGGAGCGAGCCGCCGTGTGCATTGATTTCACCCTCCCGTAGCACTTTCGCGCTGCACCAAGGGGGCGCCGCCAGCGGCCCGGCAAAGCCGGTTCCGTGGCGTCTGCTTGAGTAGTCCGGTGCTTGCTGATCTGGCTTGTATTCAATCTCCACTGATATGTCCGCCCAAACCAATCCTTCATTGTTCGAGCGTGCGCAGCGCGTCATCCCGGGCGGCGTGAACTCCCCCGTGCGGGCCTTTCGCGCCGTCGGCGGCACCCCGCGTTTCATCCAGCGCGCGAGCGGCGCCTATATGTGGGACGCCGAGGGCACACGCTACGTCGACTACATCGGCTCCTGGGGCCCGATGATCCTGGGCCACGGCCACCCGGCCGTGCTCGACGCGGTGCACAAGGCGGCGCTCGATGGCCTGAGCTTCGGTGCGCCCACCGAACGCGAGATCGAGCTGGCCGAAGCCATCATCGGCCTGGTGCCCAGCGTCGAGCAGGTGCGGCTGGTGAGCAGCGGCACCGAAGCCGGCATGAGCGCGCTGCGGCTGGCGCGCGGCGCCACGGGTCGCAGCCAAGTTCATCAAGTTCGAGGGCTGCTACCACGGCCATGCCGATGCGCTGCTGGTCAAGGCCGGCTCGGGGCTGGCGACCTTTGGCTTCCCGACCAGCGCCGGCGTGCCCGCCGAGGTCGTGCGCGACACGCTCGTGCTGGAATACAACAATCTCGCGCAACTGGAAGAAGCCTTCGCCACGCATGGCAATGCGCTGGCCTGTGTGATGATCGAGCCGATCGCCGGCAACATGAACTTCGTGCGTGCCTCGGTGCCGTTCATGACGCGGCTGCGCGAGCTTTGCACGCAGCACGGCGCGATGCTGGTGTTCGACGAGGTGATGACGGGTTTCCGCGTCGCGCTGGGTGGCGCGCAGAGCGTCTACGCCAGGCTCATCCCCGGTTTCAAGCCCGACATGAGCGTGTTCGGCAAGGTCATAGGCGGCGGCATGCCGCTGGCCGCGTTTGGCGGCACGAAGGACGTGATGAGCCAGCTCGCACCACTCGGCCCGGTCTACCAGGCCGGCACGCTCAGCGGCAACCCGGTCGCCACCGCCTGCGGCCTGGCGACGTTGAAGGAAATCGCCAAGCCCGGTTTCTTCGAGGCGCTGTCGGCGAAGACGAAAGGGCTGGTCGAGGGACTGAGCGGCGCCGCACGGGCCGCTGGCGTGCCCTTTGTCGGCGACAGCGAAGGCGGCATGTTCGGCTTCTTCTTCGCCGGCGAGCTTCCGCAGAACTACGGCGTCGTCATGGCCACCGACAAGGAGCGGTTCAACCGCTTCTTCCACGGCATGCTGGACCGCGGTGTGTACCTGGCGCCGGCGTTGTACGAAGCCGGGTTCGTCAGCGCCGCGCATTCAGCCGAGGACATCGCGGCCACGGTGCAGGCGGCGAGCGAGGCCTTGCGCACCTGACCCCGCTTCGGCCCCATACTCGATCGTCCAGTTGCTGGACGGGGAGTGCGCCATGAACACGCGATGCGGGGCGGAACGTCAGTTCGGCGGGCAAGGCGTGAACCGGCGTTCGGTGCTCGCGGGCGGGGCCGCCGTGACGGCAGGGATGCTGATCGAGCCGCGCAGCACCCGGGCGCAACCGGCCGAGCGCATACGCCGCGTCGGCTGGCTCAGCGGCACGCACAGCATGGTACGACCGACGCTCAGCGAGCCTTTGCATCAACTGGGCTGGGTCGAAAGCCGGAATATCGCCTTCGAAGTCCGCTACACCGAAGACCAGCGCGATCGGGCACTTCCTCTTGCAAAGGAACTCGTCGCAGCCCAGGTCGAGATCATCGTCGCGGTGGCGCCCATACACATCCGGGCGGCCATGCAGGCCACGAGCGAAGTGCCGATCGTCATGGCCTGGTGGGGTGGCCCCGACCTGGTCGAATCGGGCGTCATCGCGAGCTACGCGCGGCCGGGCGGCAACGTCACCGGCGTGGACATGCGGCTGATTGTGCTCGACGCGAAGCGATTGGACGTACTACGCCAGGCCGTGCCCAAAGCAACGAAGGTCGCCGTGCTCATCAGTAACCGGCAGATCTTCGAGCCGCAGATGCCTCCGGTGCGCGAGGTCGCCAGAAAAGCGGGGATCAGCCTGGAGATCTTCGACACGCGCGACAGCAGCGTCAGTTATAGCGACGCCTTCGACGCCATCGCCCGCTCCCAGTGCCAGGCGCTGCTGGTCATGTCCAGCCCGCTTTTTGCGCGTGACAGCAAGCTGATCATCGAAGCGGCCGCCCGCATCGGCGTGCCCGCCATCCACGGTGAGGTCCGCAACGCGCGCGAAGGCGGCTTGATCGCATACGGCACGACGCCAGCGCACCTCGACCGCCAGGTCGCCAGGCAGATCGACAAGATCCTGCGCGGCGCGAAGCCCGGCGATGTTCCGGTCGAACAACCCAGCCGCTACGAAATGGCGATCAATCTGTCGACGGCCAAAACGCTCGGCCTCGTGATCCCGCAAGCGCTGCTGCTGCAGGCCGATCACGTCATCGAATGACGCCGCGCGGGCGCTGCCGGGCCGCGTTCAGGCCGGACTTGAGCGCAGGCCGTAGACCTGCCCGCCAATAAACAGGTACTCGGCGCGCAGAATCGCATCGCCCTTTTCGCCGGCAAAGGTGAAGCCAAGCACGCCAATCGTGTCGCCGTTCTTTATCTCGGGCACCTTCCACGCGTCCATGCGCGTCAGCGGCGCCAGCTCGATCTGCCAGACGCGGTCCTTGCGCGTCGGCACCTGCGCTGACCTGAGCAGCGCCGGCCCATCCACACCGGCCGATTGCGCCGGCAGCTTGCGGCTGGCCAGGTCGGCCGGCAGCTTCAGATCGGCCGGCAGCTCCAACGCCATCTCGGCATGCGGGTTGCGCCAGGCCACCTTGGCGGCGCGCCCTTCCAGATAGATCGGCCGGCCCTGGTCGAAACTGCTCCAGCCATGGTGGGCGCGCGCGGCCAACGGTGCCAGTAGGGTTGCGGCGATCAACGAACGACGTTGCATGACTCTCTCCTTATGCGTAGGCAATCCAGCGTCCGCAGATGATGACAGCAAGCCAAAGCCCCATCGACACCACGGTTTGCACGCGCGCCGTACGGTCCAGTAGCGCCAGGCTGTCACGGGCGTGAAAGTACGCGGCGTTCAGCCCGGCCAGCATGACCAGGCCCATCTTCACGACGAACACACGGTTGGCCAGCAAATCCGTCGGCTGGCCGGCAAACATCATCAGACCGCTGGCACCGATCAATCCAAAACCGACCAGCGACAGGCGCAGCGCCAGCCGCGCCAGCGCCTGCACCGGCAGTTCCGTTCCGAAGCCCCAGACGCGCAACTCGAACAGCACCAGGTTGCCCACCAGCAGCGCGATGCCGACGATGTGCACCACCTCGAGCAGCGGATACACCAGCGGGTGCGAGATGATCCAATCGAACATGCGCGGCATTTTCAGGCCTTGCCGCGCAGGCGCAATCCGGCGCGTAGCTGCCGACTGTTCGGCCTGCGCTGGTCCTCTGCTTGCGCGCGAGGTCCTTGGTGGCAAAGCCGGCGTGGCGGCGGCCGACTGCGGTCAATAAGCAGCCATTCCCTCCGTCGCCCGCCGCCACACCGGCTTTGCTGCGCAAGCGCAGTGGACTTCGCTGGCTGCGAGAACCCGACTCGGTCAGAGCTGAGCCGCCATCGCTCTCAGGTAGCGCACCACGAACCCGGCCGGCTGTGGGGTGGCCAACGGAGGGAATGGCTGTTTATTGACCGCAGTTGGCCACCCCATAGCCGGCCAGCGTGCACCAAAGCTTTAGCCGAAGGTCCGCAGTGAACAGTTCAGCCGATGGTCATCAGGCTCGCGTTCCCACCCGCAGCAGCCGTGTTCACACTCAGCGAGCGTTCAACGTAGAGCCGCTCCAGCGCCATCGACGCTGGATCGTGCTGGTCGGGCGCGCAGGCCAGCATGCCGACGATCGGCCCGTCGCGTTGAGCCAGCAGGCGGCTGATCTCAGCGCACCGGTCTGGCGTGGCGTGAACCAAGGCCAGACTGCATGGCGCGCTGCGTACATCGGCCGCGAAGCCCAACACGCTGGCGTCTCGCCTCGGGCAGGCTTGCGGCGATGGCTCGTGTCGCGGGGTTGTCGATGCACACCGCGCGGCTGCCTGCCGCCTGCACCAGATCGATCTGGAAGCGCAGGTCGTCGGCCTCATCGGCGATGCACAGCACCGCATCGCGCGGCAGCAGTCGGTAGGTGTTGCTCTCGCCAGTGGGGCCGGGCAGGCCGATGCCTTGCGGCGCGCGCATCGCCGCCAGGTCGGGCCGCGGCCCACGGGCCAGCAGGCGCTGCAGGAGCAGCGGCCCGCCCGCCTTCGGCCCGGTGCCGGACAGGCCTTCACCACCGAAGGGCTGCACGCCGACCACCGCGCCGACGATGTTGCGGTTGACGTACTGGTTGCCGGCGTGGGCGCGCGCGCTGATGAACTCGATGGTCTCGTCGATGCGCGTGTGCATGCCGAGTGTCAGGCCATAGCCGCTGGCATTGATGCTGTCGACCAGTGCCGGCAGCTCGTCGCGCCGCCAGCGCACGACGTGCAGCACCGGGCCGAAGATCTCGCGATCGAGCTCGTCGATGTGCTCCAGCTCGATCAGCGTCGGCGCGACGAAGGTACCCGCCGCGTCGGGCATCGAGTTCGAGGCGGTGCACACGCCGACCCTTGGCGCGCATGGCGGCAACGTGCGCTTCGATGCCGGCGCGCGCCTCGGCATCGATCACCGGCCCGACATCCACCGCCAGCCGGTCGGGCGAACCGACGCGCAGCTCTTGCATGGCGCCTTGCAGCATGCCGAGCACCCGCTCGGCCACGTCGTGCTGCACACACAGCACGCGCAGCGCCGAACAACGCTGGCCGGCGCTGTCGAAAGCCGAGGCGATGACATCGGTGACCACCTGTTCGACGAGTGCGGAGGAGTCCACGATCATCGCGTTCTGACCGCCGGTTTCGGCGATCAGCGTCAGCGGGCGGCCCTGCTCGTCGAGCCGGCCGGCCAGACTGCGTTGCAGGATGCGCGCGACCTGCGTCGAGCCGGTGAACATGACGCCGCGGATGCGCGCATCGGCCACCAGTGCGGCGCCGACCGTCTCGCCACGGCCCGGCAGCAGTTGCAACGCGCCGCGCGGCACGCCGGCCGCGTGCAGCAGCCGCACCGCCTGCGGCGGCGATCAGCGGCGTCTGTTCGGCCGGCTTGGCCAGCACGGTGTTGCCGGCGGCCAGCGCCGCCGCCACCTGGCCGGTGAAGATGGCCAGCGGGAAGTTCCACGGGCTGATGCACACGATGGGCCCGAGGCTGCGGTGGTTGTCGGGCGTGAGTTCGCGCCGCACCTGGGCCGCGTAGTAGCGCAGGAAGTCGACGGCCTCGCGCACTTCGGCCACCGCATTGGCCGCCGTCTTGCCGGCTTCGCGCACGAGCAGGCCCAGCAGTCGCGGCATCTGCGTTTGCAGCGCCTCGGCCGCGCGCTCCAGCGCGGCGGCGCGCTGCGCCGGCGGCGTGGCCTGCCATGCGGGCCAGGCGGCGGCGCTGGCGGCCAGCGCGTCGTCGACATCGCCTGCGTCCGCCTCGTGCACGCTGCCGACGAAGTCGCTCGTGATCGGCCGGGTTGCGCACCGGCATCGCGGCCGCCCTGGTGCGCTGCGTTCCGCCGACGATGGGCGCCGCGAGCCAGTCCTCTCGCACGCTGGCGTGCAGCGCCTGGGCGAGTGCCGCCAGTTGCAGTTCGTCGCTCAGGTCCAGGCCCGCCGAGTTGGCACGGTCGCTGCCGAACATCGCCAGTGGCAGCGCAATCGATGGGTGGGGCAAGCCCAGGGCACCTTCGGCTGCGGCGAGTTGCTCCACTTGCTGCACCGGATCGGCCACCAGCGCCTCGATCGGAATGGCGTCGTCGGCGATGCGATTGACGAACGAAGTGTTGGCGCCGTTTTCCAGCAGCCGGCGCACCAGGTAGGCGAGCAGCGTCTCGTGGCTGCCCACGGGCGCGTAGATGCGGCACGGGCGTCCCAGCCCGCCATCCGCCACGGGGGCCACGACACGCTCGTACAGCGGCTCGCCCATGCCGTGCAGGCACTGGAACTCGTACTGCCCGGCGTAGTAGTTCAGCCCCGCGGCCTGGTGGATGGCAGCCAGCGTGTGTGCGTTGTGAGTGGCGAACTGCGGGTACACGGCTTCGGGCGCGGCCAAGAGCTTGCGCGCGCAGGCCAGGTAGGACACGTCGGTATGCAGCTTGCGCGTGAACACCGGGTAGTCCGCCAGGCCATCGACCTGCGCGCGCTTGATCTCGCTGTCCCAGTACGCACCCTTCACCAGCCGCAGCATCAGCCGCCGCCGGCTGCGCCGCGCCAGATCGATCAGGTGGTCGAGCACATGGGGGCAGCGCTTCTGGTAGGCCTGCACCACGAAACCGATGCCGTTCCAGCCCAACAACGCGGGCTCGGCGCAAAGCCGCTCCAGCAGATCGAGCGAGATCTCCAGCCGGTCCGCCTCTTCGGCATCGATGTTCAGGCCGATGTCGTGGCCGCGCGCCATCAGCGCCAGCTTGAGCAGCCGCGGGTACAGCTCGGTCTGCGTGCGCGCCAGTTGCGCGCGGCTGTAGCGCGGGTGCAGCGCCGACAGCTTGATCGAGATGCCCGGGCCTTCGTAGATGCCCTTGCCCGCCGCGGCCACGCCGATGGCATCGATGGCGTGTTCGTAGGCGGCCAGGTAACGCAACGCGTCGGCATCGGTGAGCGCGGCCTCGCCGAGCATGTCGTAGGAATAGCGGAAGCCCTCGCGCTCGCGTTTGCGCGCGTTGCGCAGCGCCTCGGCAATGCGTCTCGCCGGTGACGAACTGGTCGCCCATCAGGCGCATCGCCATGTCCACGCCCTTGCGGATCAGCGGTTCGCCACTCTTGCCGATGGCGCGGGCCAGCGCGTGGCCCAGGCCGGACTGCGAATGCGTGGCGACGATCTTGCCCGTCACCACCAGACCCCAGGTGGCGGCGTTGACGAACAGCGATCCGCTCTGGCCCAGGTGCGCGCCCCAGTCGGCGTCGCCGATCTTGTCGCGGATCAGCGCGTCGCGCGTCGCCTTGTCGGGGATGCGCAGCAGCGCCTCGGCCAGGCACATCAGCGCCACGCCTTCCTGCGAGGACAGCGAGAACTCCTGGATCAGCCCCTGCACGAGCCCCTCGCGCCCGACGCTGCTCTTGCGCTGACGCAGCGCCGTGGCCAGCTCGATGGCCAGGCGCTGCGTGGCCGCGGCCTGCGCCGGCGGCAGCCGCGCCGCGTCGAGCAGCGCCGCCACACATTGCGGCTCGGGGGCGCGGTAGGCGGCGGTGATGCGTGCGCGATGCGCCGACGCGGGGGCCACCGGACCGGCAAAGTGTGCAAAGGCGCTGAATCCGCCGCATGCATCGGTGCCGGCCGGTGCGGCTGGGCCAGCTTCGGCAGATTCGGCGAAGGCATCAGGCATGTCGTGCTCCCATGACCGGTGGCGCCGATGCGCGCGTCGGCAGCCCGAGCCGCCCAGCTGATTGCGGCCATCGGGTCCAGCCATTGTGCGGCGCAGCGGCGCACAGTGCTTGCGCGCCCGGCGTGGTGCGACGGCATCTGGAGCGCAGCGTGGGCTCAACCGCCCAGGGTCCATAGAATCGCAGCGCATGCACATCCACATTCTCGGCATCTGCGGCACCTTCATGGGCGGGCTGGCCGCACTCGCCCGCGAGTCCGGGCACCGCGTCACCGGTTGCGATGCCAACGTCTACCCGCCGATGAGCGAGCAGCTGCGTGCGCTCGACATCGAACTGGTCGAAGGCTTTGGCGCCGATCAGATGGCTTTCAAGCCCGACTGCTTCGTCGTCGGCAACGTGGTGACACGCGGCGTGCCGTTGATGGAAGCCATCCTGGATGCCGGCGCTGCCTATACCAGCGGGCCGCAGTGGCTGGCCGAACAGATGCTGCCCGGCCGGCACGTGCTGGCGGTGGCCGGCACGCATGGCAAGACCAGCACCACCGCGATGCTGGCGTGGATGCTGGAGTCGGCCGGGCTGGCACCGGGCTTCCTGGTCGGCGGCGTGCCGCAGAACTTTGGCGTATCCGCACGCATGGGTGGGGGCAATACCTTCGTCATCGAGGCCGACGAGTACGACACCGCCTTCTTCGACAAGCGCAGCAAGTTCGTGCACTACCGGCCACGCACCGCCATCCTCAACAACCTGGAACACGACCACGCCGACATCTTCCCGGACCTGGCCGCCATCGAAACCCAGTTCCACCACCTGGTGCGCACCGTGCCGGCCTCCGGTCGCCTGGTGGTGAATGCGCGTGACGAGGCACTGCAACGTGTGCTGGCGCGTGGCTGCTGGAGTGAGGTGCAGCGCTTCGGCACGCGCAAGGAAGAGCCCGGCGGCCTACGCGCGCGCGGCGAGCCGCATGCCTTCGACGTGCTGCGCGGCAGCCTGAAGATCGCCCGCGTCGATTGGCCGCTGCTGGGCGAGCACAACCAGTTGAACGCGCTGGCCGCCATCGCCGCGGCCGAGCATGTGGGCGTGGCGCCCGATGCGGGCGCCGCCGCGCTGGCCAGCTTCGAGAACGTGCGTCGCCGGCTCGAGCTGCGCGGCGAGGCGGCGGGCGTGAAGGTGTACGACGACTTTGCGCACCACCCGACCGCCATGCGCACCACCGTCAACGGGCTGCGTAGAAAGGTCGGGCTCGAACGCATCCTGGCGGTGTTCGAGCCACGTTCCAACACCATGAAGCTCGGCGCGATGAAAGCGCAACTGCCCTGGGCGCTGGAGGAGGCCGACCTGAGCTTTTGCCTGCAGGGCAACTACGGCTGGAATGCGAAGGAAGCGCTGGCCCCTCTGGGCGAACAGGCCGTGGTTGCCGACTCGGTGGACAAGCTGGTGGCGCTGATCATGCGCGCCGCGAAACCGGGCGACCATGTGCTGTGCATGAGCAATGGCGGCTTTGGCGGCATCCACGGCAAGCTGCTCGATGCGCTGAAGGCCAAGCGCTGATGAGCGCCTCGTCAACGGGCGCCCGCCCGCCCGAAGCCGGATGCGATCCCCGCGAAGGACCGGTTGCGGGAGGCCGCGAGCCAGGGGCGGTCATCACGCACCTGCTTTACCTGCACGGCTTTCGCTCGTCACCAAAGTCCTTCAAGGCGCAGCGGCTGCAGGCCTGGCTGCAGGCGCATCGCCCCGACGTGCACTGGTGGTGCCCGCAACTGCCGCCCTCGCCGCGCGAGGCGATGGACACGGTGCAAGAAGGCATTGCCACATGGCCCGCGACAACGTCCGCCGTGCTGGGCAGCTCGCTCGGCGGCTTCTACGCCACCGTGGTGGCCGAGACCACCGGCTGGCGCGCCGTGGTGATGAACCCGGCCATCGATCCTGCGCGCGATCTGGCCGCTTATGTCGGCGAACTGACCGCCTTTCATGCGCCCGAAGAACGCTTCTTCTTCCGCAGCGAATACGTCGATGAACTGCGCGCGATGGCGCCGGGCCCGATCACGCGGCCCGAGCGCTACCTGGCCATCATCGCCAAGGGCGACGAAGTACTCGACTGGCGCGAGATGAGCGCGCGTTATGCGGGCACGAACATGCTGCTGCTCGAAGGCAGCGACCATGCGCTGTCGGACTTCGACACGCACCTTCCGCCACTGCTGAAGTTCCTGAATCTATGCGACTGAAACACAAGGTCTCCATCGTCACCGGCGCGGCCCAAGGCATCGGTCTGGCCACCGCGCTGAAGTTCGCCGAAGAAGGTGCCACCGTCGTGGTCTGCGATCTCAAGCCCGAAGGCGTGGACGCGGCCGTGGCGCTGGTGCGCGCACGCGGCGCGCAGGCCATGGGCTTTGCGCTGAACGTCACCGACCGCGACGCGCTGGACCACATGACCGCAGCCGTGAAGGAGCGCTTCGCCAGCATCGACGTGTTGATCAACAACGCCGGCATCGCCAAGGACGCGCGGCTGCAGAAGATGACGATCCAGCAGTTCGACGCGGTCATCGACGTCAACCTGCGCGGTGTGTTCCATTGCACGCAGGCGGTGCTGCCGACGATGCTGGCGCAGGGCTCGGGCGTGATCCTCAATGCCAGCAGCGTGGTCGGCATCTACGGCAACTTCGGCCAGACCAACTACGCCGCCAGCAAGTTCGGCGTCATCGGCTTCACCAAGACCTGGAGCCGCGAACTCGGGCCGAAGGGCATCCGCGTCAATGCCGTGGCGCCAGGCTTCATCGAGACCACGATCCTGGCAACCATTCCCGACAAGGTGCTGCAGCAGATGCGCGAGCAGGTGCCTCTGCACCGGCTGGGCAAGCCCGAGGAGATCGCCAACGTCTACGCCTTCCTGGCCAGCGACGAGGCGAGCTACATCAACGGCGCGGTGATCGAGGTGTCGGGCGGGATGACGGTGTAGCGGCGCGGGGCACACGGTGGGGCATGGAGCGCCGTCTCGAAGACTCGGAAAGCGGCCGCGTGCGGCCATCGCAGATCAATGCAGGCCGACGCTGCGCAGCCGCTCGAGGTCGAGCACGCGTACACCGCCGTATTCGACGCCGATCAGCCCGGCCGCCTGCAAAGCCTGCAGCGCCTCGTTGACACGCTGGCGCGACAAACCCACCAGATAACCCAGTTCCTGCTGCGTGATGCGCAGCAAACCGCCGACCCCGGGGTAGAGCACCGGATGGAACAGCGCGGCCAGGCTGCGCGCGACGCGCCCGTTGGGGTCCGTCATGCGGTCGATCTCGCGCGCGCCGATGAACTGGCCGAGCCGCTCGTTCAGCTGCTGCGTGATGAAGCGGTTGAAGGGAATGCTGCGCTCGATCAGCCAGTGGAAGGCCTCGACGCTCAGCCCCGCGACCACGCTCTTGCGCAGCGCCTGGATGTTGTAGCGGTAGGCCTCGCGCTTGATCACCGTGCCTTCGCCGAACCAGCCGCCGGGCGGAATGCCGGTGAAGGTGATGGGGATGCCCATCGCCGTGTCGTTGCTCATCTTCAGCAGCCCGTCGATGACACCGAACCAGTAGGTGACGGGCCGGCCGACGCGGCACAGCAGTTCGCCGGCGCTGACCTGCACCACCTTGAGATCGCTCAAGGCGCGCTCGCGCTCCTCGTGTTGCAGTGCGCCCAGCCAGGCGATGCCTTCGAATTCGGCCGGCGTCAGGGCGCGGGCACGCGCCAGCAGGTGCCTTGCAGGCGGGTTGCGGCTGGGAGTCATGGCGGGATTCGGGGAAAACACCGAGCAACAAGACCCAAAGATTGTCGTCGTAACGACAACTTGGCGTCAAACTTCGCACTACAGTGCGCGGCTGATTCGACCGGCGACCCAGCCGGCGCAGGAGACAAGACAAGGTGCAGAAGACCTTTCCACGACTGATGCTCGAGCATGCGCAAGCGCGAGCGGACGCGCCCGCGTTGCGCGAGAAGGTATACGGCATCTGGCAGAGCCTGTCGTGGTCGGCGCTGGCCGTGCTGGTGCGCGAGCTGGCCTGCGGCTTGGCGCAGGCCGGGTTGCAGCGCGGGCAGCACATCGTGGTCGTCGCCGAAAACCGGCCACGCCTGTACGCCACCATGCTGGCGGCGCAGTCGCTGGGCGCCATTCCGGTGCCGCTGTACCAGGACGCCGCGGCCAACGAATACATCTTCCCGATCAACAACGCCGAGATCGCGCTGGCCGTGGTCGAGGACCAGGAGCAGGTCGACAAGATGATCGAGCTGCGCGCGTCCTGCCCACAGCTCGCGCGCATCTGGTACGACAACCCGCGCGGCCTGCGCAACTACGACACGCCGGGCCTGGCCTCGCTGGATGCACTGGTCGAGGCCGGGCGTGCCTACAACGCCCAGCACCCTAAGTTTTTCGACGAACAGGTGGCGGCGGGCCAGAGCAGCGACGTGGCCTCGATGTTCTTCACCTCGGGCACCACCGGCAACCCGAAGGGCGTGGTGCACACGCACTTCACGCTGATCGACCGCGCGACAGGCCGGCGCCGCCTTCGACAAGCTCACGGCCAACGAGGAAGTGCTGGCCTACCTGCCGCCAGCCTGGATCGGCCAGAACATCTTCAGCTACGCGCAGTGGCTGGTGTGCGGCTACGTGGTCAACTGCCCCGAATCGGCCAGCACCGTGACCATCGACCTGAAGGAGATCGGGCCGACCTACTACTTCGCGCCGCCGCGTGTCTTCGAAGGCCTGCTGACGACGGTGATGATCCGCATGGAAGACGCGGGCCGCATCAAGAAGTGGCTGTTCCAGCGCTGCATGGATCTGGCGCGCCGCGTCGGGCCGGCGCTGACGGACGGCCGCTCGGTCGGCGTTGCCGACAGGATGCTCTACGCGTTGGGCAACCTGTGCATCTACGGGCCGCTGCGCAATTCGCTGGGCATGAGCCGCGTGCGCGTGGCCTACACCGCCGGCGAGGCCATCGGCCCGGACCTGTTCAGCTTCTACCGCAGCATCGGCATCAACCTGAAGCAGCTCTACGGCAGCACCGAGACGGCCGTGTTCGTGTGCCTGCAGCCCGACCACGAGGCCCGGGCCGACACGGTGGGCGTGCCGATCGACGGCGTCGAGATCCGCCTGGCCGACAACGGCGAGATCCTGGTGAAGAGCCCGGGGCTGCTGAAGGAGTACTACAAGAACCCGGCCGCCACCGCCGAGGTGCTCACCGCCGACGGCTGGTACCACACCGGCGACGCCGGCTTCCTGGACGCCGGCGGCCACCTGAAGATCATCGACCGCGCCAAGGACGTGGGCCGGCTCAAGGGCGGCGCGCACGACGGCGCGATGTTCGCGCCCAAGTACGTCGAGAACAAGCTGAAGTTCTTCCCCTTCATCAAGGAGGCGGTGGCCTTCGGCGACCAGCGCGAACGCGCCTGCGCCTTCGTCAACATCGACATGGAAGCGGTGGGCAACTGGGCCGAGAAGCGCAACCTGCCCTACGCCGGCTACACCGACCTGGCACAGAAGCCCGAGGTCTACGAACTGGTGCGCGACTGCATCGAGAAGGTCAACGCCGACCTGGCCGCCGACGCGCTGCTGGCCGGCAGCCAGATCCACCGCTTCCTGATCCTGCACAAGGAGCTCGATGCCGACGACGGCGAGCTCACGCGCACGCGCAAGGTCAAGCGCGGTTTCATCGGCGAGCGCTATCAGCTGCTGGTCGAAGCGTTGTACGGCGGCAGGAACAGCCAGTACATCGAGACGCAGGTCGGCTTCGAGGACGGGCGCAAGGGCGTGGTCAGCGCCGATCTGAAGATCGTCGACGTCAAGGTCTTCCCGGCGGTGAGGAAGGCGGCATGAAATCATGAGCACGCGCGCCATCGGCGAGGTCATCCTCGACGTCCACAACATCAGCCTGGCCTTCGGCGGCGTCAAGGCGCTGACCGACATCAGCTTCAACGTGCGCGAGCACGAGATCCGCGCCATCATCGGCCCCAACGGCGCCGGCAAGAGCAGCATGCTCAACTGCATCAACGGCGTGTACCGGCCGCAGCAGGGTTCGATCGACTTTCGCGGCCAGACCTTCACGCACATGAACTCGCGCCAGGTGGCCGAGATGGGCTTTGCGCGCACCTTCCAGAACCTGGCGCTGTTCAAGGGCATGAGCGTGCTCGACAACATCATGACCGGGCGCAACCTGAAGATGAAGACCAACCTCTTCCAGCAGGCCATCCGCTTCGGCGCTGCCGAGCGCGAGGAGACGCAGCAGCGCCGCTTCGTCGAGAAGATCATCGATTTCCTGGAGATCCAGCCCTACCGCAAGACACCTGTGGGCCGCCTGCCCTATGGCCTGCAGAAGCGCGTCGACCTGGGTCGCGCGCTGGCCATGGAACCCGAGGTGCTGCTGCTGGACGAGCCGATGGCCGGCATGAACGTCGAGGAAAAGCAGGACATGTGCCGCTTCGTGCTCGACGTCAACGACGAATACGGCACCACCATCGTGCTCATCGAGCACGACATGAGCGTGGTCATGGACATCAGCGACCGCGTCGTCGTGCTCGACTACGGCAAGAAGATCGGCGACGGCACGCCGGCCGAGGTGCGCGCCAACCCCGACGTCATCAGCGCCTACCTGGGCACCAGCCACTGAAGTCGCCGATGGGACCGTTCCTCGAAACCCTGCTCGGCGGCCTGATGACCGGCATGCTGTATTCGCTGGTCGCGCTGGGCTTCGTGCTGATCTTCAAGGCCAGCGGCGTGTTCAACTTCGCGCAGGGCGCGATGGTGCTGTTTGCGGCGCTGGCGATGGCGCGGCTTTCCACCTGGATCCCGCAGTGGCTGGGCTTCGACAACAAGCTGCTGGCCAACGTGCTCGCCTTTGCGGCAGCGATGGCGATCATGGTGGCGGTGGCCTGGCTGGTCGAGCGCCTGGTGCTGAGCAAGCTGGTCAACCAGGAAGGCATCACGCTGCTCATGGCCACGCTGGGCATCGCCTACTTCATGGATGGCACCGGGCAGACGCTGTTCGGCAGCGACATCTACAAGATCGACGTCGGCCTGCCGAAGGACCCGATCTTCCTGTTCGAGAGCACCTTCCAGGGTGGCATCCTCGTCAACAAGGAAGACCTGTATGCCGCGGCCATCGCCGCGGCGCTGGTGGCGATGCTGAGCCTGTTCTTCCAGAAGACGTCCACCGGCCGCGCGCTGCGCGCGGTGGCCGACGACCACCAGGCGGCGCAGTCGATCGGCATTCCGCTCAACCGCATCTGGGTCATCGTCTGGAGCGTGGCCGGCTTCGTGGCGCTGGTCGCCGGCATCATCTGGGGCAGCAAGCTGGGCGTGCAGTTCTCGCTGTCGCTGGTGGCGCTGAAGGCGCTGCCGGTGGTCATCCTTGGCGGCCTGACCAGCGTGCCCGGCGCCATCATCGGCGGGCTGATCATCGGCGTGGGCGAGAAGCTGTCCGAGGTCTATGTCGGGCCCTTCTTCGGCGGCGGCATCGAGATCTGGTTCGGCTACGTGCTGGTGCTATTCGTTCTGCTCGTCAGGCCTCAGGGTCTGTTCGGGGAAAAAATCATTGATCGGGTATGAAGCACGCCGGCAATGATTTTTCGGTGCAGGCCAACTTGGCGATAGCCAAGTTAAGCGCGGCGTGCCGTAACCAAAAGATCATCGATCGGGTCTGAGCATGCTGTATCGCGAGAACGGCCAGTTCAAGACCAGCTACCGGGCAGACCAGCAGGTCTTCCCGATCACGCAGGACCGCATCGGCATCGCGCTGCTGCTTGTCTTCGCGGTCGTCGGTGTGCCGCTGCTGGTGGACGAGTATCTGTTCCGCGCCATCCTGATCCCGTTCCTGATCCTGTCGCTGGCCGCACTTGGCCTGAACATCCTGGTCGGCTACTGCGGGCAGATCTCGCTGGGCACCGGGGCGTTCATGGCCGTGGGCGCCTATGCGGCCTACAACTTCATGGTGCGCATCGAGGGCATGCCATTGCTGCTGGCCTTTGTGCTGGGCGGCATGTGCTCGACGATCGTCGGCGTGCTCTTCGGCATCCCGTCGCTGCGCATCAAGGGCATGTACCTGGCGGTGGCCACGCTCGCGGCACAGTTCTTCGTCGACTGGTCGTTCCTGCGCATCAAGTGGTTCACCAACAACTCGGCCTCGGGCTCGGTCTCGGTGGCGGACCTGAGTGTCTTCGGCATCCCGATCGAGACGCCGCATGCGAAGTACCTGTTCTGTCTGACGATCGTGCTGCTGTTCGCGCTGGCCGCGAAGAACCTGGTGCGCAGCCACATCGGCAGGGAGTGGATGGCCATTCGCGACATGGACGTGGCGGCGGCCGTCATCGGCATCCGACCGGTCTACGCCAAGCTCACCGCCTTTGCCGTCAGCTCCTTCATGGTCGGCGTCGCCGGCGCGATGTGGGGCTTCGTGCACCTGGGGTCGTGGGAGCCGGCGGCCTTCTCGATCGACCGCTCGTTCCAGCTGCTGTTCATGATCATCATCGGCGGGCTGGGATCGATCATGGGCAGCTTCTTCGGCGCGGCCTTCATCGTCATGCTGCCGATCTTTCTGAACCAGGCGCTGCCGGCACTGGGCAGCTTGATCGGCGTGACCATCGGCACCGCGGCGGTATCTCACGCCGAGCTGATGATCTTCGGCGCGCTGATCGTGTTCTTCCTGATCGTCGAACCGCACGGGCTGGCCCGGCTGTGGTCCATCGGCAAGGAAAAGATGCGGCTGTGGCCCTTCCCGCACTGAAGGCCCCACCGATGATCGGCGTAAACCCCGACGAACGTGCGCGCCGCTCGAGCGTTCTATGTCATGTCGGGCACAAGCCTCGGCACCCACTTTTCACCCGCACCGCGACGTGCTTTTTTCAACCCTAAGGAGACAGCGATGAAATCGAATCCCCTGGCGACGAGGCTTGCCGCCTGCGCGCTTGCGTTGGCCGCCCTGGCCGGCGCGGGCAGCTGCGCTGGCGCAGGCCAAGGAACAGTTCTTCCCGGTGCTGAGTTACCGCACCGGCGCCTACGCGCCCAACGGCGTGCCCTTTGCCAACGGCATCGTCGACTACTTCAAGTTGGTCAACGCCAAGGGCGGCATCAACGGCGTGAAGATCATCTGGGAAGAATGCGAAACCGGCTACGCCACCGACCGCGGCGTGGAGTGCTATGAGCGGCTGAAGGGCAAGAACGGCGGCGCAACCTCGCTACACCCGCTGTCCACCGGCATCACCTTCGCGCTGACCGAGAAGGTGCCCGCCGACAAGATCTCGCTGCTTACCGCGGGTTACGGGCGCAGCGAGAGCACCGACGGCAACGTCTTCAAGTGGAACTTCCCGCTCACCGGCACCTACTGGGACGCGGCCGACATCCTGATCCAGCATGTGGGCAAGAAGGAAGGCGGGCTGGACAAGCTCAAGGGCAAGAAGATCGCGCTGGTCTATCACGACAGTCCCTACGGCAAGGAGCCGATCCCGCTGCTGGAAGAGCGCAGCAAGCAACTCGGCTTCACGCTGCAGTTGCTGCCAGTGACGCATCCCGGCGTGGAGCAGAAGGCCACCTGGCTGCAGATTCGCCAGAACCGGCCGGACTATGTCTTCCTGTGGGGCTGGGGCGTGATGAACTCCACCGCGCTGAAGGAAGCCGTGGCCACCGGCTTCCCGCGCGACAAGATGTACGGCGTGTGGTGGGCCGCGGCCGAGCCCGATGTCAAGGACGTGGGTGAGGGCGCCAAGGGCTACAACGGCCTGGCGCTGCAGCACGGCGCCGAACCCAATGCCAAGGTGACGAAGGAGGTGCTGGACATGGTGCATGCCAAGGGCCAGGGCACCGGGCCGAAGGACGAGGTCGGCCAGGTGCTGTACATGCGTGGCTTGATCGCCGGGCTGCTCTCGGTCGAGGGCGTCAAGCGTGCGCAGGAGCGTTACGGCAAGGGCAAGGTCATGACCGGTGAGCAGGCGCGCTGGGGCTACGAGAACCTGGCCCTGGACCAGAAGAAGCTCGACGCGCTGGGCTTTGCCGGCGTGCTGCGGCCGATCAGCACCTCGTGTGCCGACCACCGCGGTGCGTCCATCGCGCGGGTGCACACTTGGGACGGCAGCAAGTGGGTCTTCAGCTCCGACTGGATCGAGGCCGACCAATCGGTCATCAAGCCGATGATCAAGGCGGCGGCGGACAAGTACGCGGCGGAGAAGAAGATCACGCGGCGGACACCGGAAGATTGTCAGACCTGAAAGGTCTGGCAATCTTCTTCGAAGTAGTCACCGCTCCCGCCCCTTCCCCTCCCTCCGGCTGCGCCGGAATCAACACGGCTCCCGCCCCAACCCCCGCCGGGCGGGGAGGCAGGCTCCTGCGGAGCCCTCATCGAAGCGCCGGGTACGACGCTTCGATGAGTCAACCGGGTCTGCGTTATGTCGAACATACTGCTCAACGTCAACGGCATCGAGGTCATCTACAACCATGTGATCCTGGTACTCAAGGGCGTGTCCTTGCAAGTGCCCGAGGGCAAGGTCGTCGCCTTGCTCGGTGGCAATGGCGCCGGCAAGACCACCACCTTGCGCGCCGTCAGCAACCTGCTGGCCGGTGAGCGCGGAGAGGTCACCAAGGGCTCGATCGAACTGCGCGGCGAACGCATCGAGAAGCTGTCGACTTCCGAGATGGTGAACCGCGGCGTGATCCAGGTGATGGAAGGCCGACACTGCTTTGCGCACCTGACGATCGAGGACAACCTGATGACCGGCGCCTACACGCGCCGGGACGGCAAGGCTGCCGTCGCGGCCACGCTGGAGAAGGTCTACAACTACTTTCCACGGCTGAAGACGCGGCGCAGCTCGCAGGCGGCCTACACCTCCGGGGGCGAGCAGCAGATGTGCGCCATCGGCCGCGCGCTGATGGCCAATCCGAAGATGGTTCTGTTGGACGAACCGTCGATGGGCCTGGCGCCGCAGATCGTCGAAGAGGTGTTCGAGATCGTCAAGGACCTGAACCAGCGCGAGCAGGTGACCTTTTTGCTTGCCGAGCAGAACACCAACATGGCGCTGCGCTACGCCGACCACGGCTACATCCTGGAAAGCGGGCGCATCGTCATGGAAGGCGCCGCCAAGGACCTGCGCGAGAACGAGGACGTGAAGGAGTTCTACCTCGGCATGGGCGGGGGCGATCGCAAGAGCTTCAAGGACGTGAAGAGCTACAAGCGCCGCAAGCGCTGGTTGTCTTGACCCACCCCCGAAGCGCCTTCGGCGCTCCCCCTCAAGGGGGCGCCACTGGCGGCCCGGCAGAGCCGGATCCGCGGTGTCTGCTTGATCGGCTGTGCCCAAGGCGCTTGCACTTTCAATTGGCAGAGGGTTGTCGATGAGCGCTGAAGACGCCGGCTTCGCGGCGCCGCCGTTCAGGCCCGAGGAGGCGCTGCAGCGGCTCAAGCGCGAGCTGCGCGACATGGGCCTGGCCGAGCGCGAAGGCGTGTTCGAGCGGCGCGGCGTGGCCGTGGCACGGGTGCGCGTCGACGGCGTGCAATTGGCCGCGGCCCTTGTCGAGCGGCCGAGCCGCGCCGGGCCGCGCTGGCGCATGCGCACACTCGACGACAGCGCCGCGGCACGTGATTTCAGCGCCGAAGTGAAAAGAGCGCTGCAGCAATGGGGGGATCGGGATGACTGAGTATTTCGACGCGCTGGAAACACGCGACCCGGCACAACGCGAAGCCGCGCTGCTGGCCGCGTTGCCAGCGCAGATTGCTGCGGCACAACGCACGGCCGCGTTCGGGCAGATCCTGCGTGGTGTGGACGCGGCGGCCATCGACTCGCGCGCCGCGCTGGCGCAACTGCCCGTGACGCGCAAGCACGAGCTGCTCGATCGGCAGAAGGCACAGCGCAGCGCGGACCCCTTCGGCGGATTTTCCGCTGTCGGCTGGGGTGCGCTCGGTGCGCCGCGCCCGGCCCGTCGGGTGTTCCAGTCGCCGGGCCCGATCTATGAGCCCGAAGGTCATGCCGCCGACTACTGGCGCTTCGGCCGTGCGCTGTTTGCTGCGGGCTTTCGCGCGGGCGATCTGGTGCACAACAGCTTCAGCTATCACCTCACGCCCGCCGGTTCGATGCTGGAAACCGGCGCACACGCCATCGGCTGCACGGTGTTTCCCGGGGGTGTCGGCCACACCGAGCTGCAGCTGCAGGCCATGGCCGAGTTGCGCGCCACGGCCTACGCGGGCACGCCGAGCTTCCTGCGCATCGTGCTCGAGAAGGCCGACGAGTCCGGCACGCCACTGCCCTGGCTGAAGAAGGCCTCGGTCGGTGGCGAAGCCTTTCCGTCCGCGCTGCGCGATGCCATGCGTACGCGTGGCATCGAGGCCTACCAAAGTTACGGCACGGCGGATGTCGGCCTCATCGCCTTCGAGACCGCGGCGCGCGAGGGCCTGGTGCTCGACGAAGGCGTGATCGTCGAGATCGTTCGTCCGGGCGGCATCGAACCCGTCGACGATGGGGAAGTCGGCGAAGTCGTCGTCACCGCGCTCAACCCCGACTACCCGATGGTGCGCTTTGGCACCGGCGATCTGAGCTCCATCCTGCCCGGGAACTGCCCGACCGGGCGCACGCACCGCCGCATCAAGGGCTGGATGGGCCGCGCCGACCAGACCGCCAAGGTGCGCGGCATGTTCGTGCACGCCAGCCAGGTGGCCGACCTGTTGAAGCGCTATCCGCAGCTGCTGCGCGCGCGGCTGGTGGTCGAAGGCGAGATGGCCAACGACCGCATCACATTGCACGCCGAAAGCGCCGCCAACAGCGAAGGCCTGGGCGCGGCCATTGCGGCAAGCATGCGCGACATCACCAAGCTGCGTTGCGAGGTGCGCCTGGCGGCACCGCTGACATTGCCCAACGACGGCAAGGTGATCGACGACCAGCGGCGCCACGATTGAGCCCCGGTGCTGCCAGCCCCTGCGATCAGGTGGTGGCGAGCCGCCGGCCCTCGGCTCGCGACGCAGGGCCGAGCCTGTATCGTCCCCACGGCGACGCCTTACGTAGTTTCCACGTCGCGCGCTGCCTCGCAGCTGCCTAAGATCCGCATCACATCACATCACGTTCACCCTCCTGGAGACTTTTGCATGAAGAAGCTGACCATTGCCCTCGCTGCCGCGTCGCTGTCTGCGGCCGCGAGCGCCTACCCCGACAAGCCCATCACCTTGGTCGTGCCCTTCGCGGCCGGCGGCCCGACCGACAAGGTGGCGCGCGACTTCGCCGAGGCGCTGCGCAAACCCTTGAACGGCGCCACCATCGTGATCGAGAACGTCGGCGGTGCTGGCGGCACGCTTGGCGCGAACAAGGTGGCCAAGGCGTCGCCGGACGGACACACGCTGCTGCTGCACCACATCGGCATGGCCACGTCTCCGTCGCTGTACCGAAACCTGCCCTTCAAGACGCTGGAAGACTTCGAGTACCTCGGCATGGTCAACGATGTGCCGATGACGCTGGTCGGCCGGTCTACGCTGCCCGCCAATACCTATCCTGAACTGGTGAAGTGGCTTGAAGCCAACAAGGGCAAGATCAACCTGGCCAACGCCGGCTTGGGCGCTGCGTCGCACCTGTGCGGCTTGTTGTTCCAGCAGGCCGTAAACATCGACATGACGACCGTGCCCTACAAGGGCACGGCGCCAGCCATGACCGATCTGCTCGGCGGCCAGGTCGACATCATGTGCGACCAGACCACCAACACCACGGGCCAGATCGAATCGGGCAAGATCAAGGCCTATGCGGTGACCACCTTGAAGCGCCAGACCACACCGACGCTGGCCAAGTTGCCCACGCTGGACGAATCGGGGCTCAAGGGCTTCAATCTGACCATCTGGCACGGCCTGTACGCGCCGAAGGGCACGCCGAAGGCGGTGGCCGATCAGCTGAATGCCGCGCTGCGCACGGCGCTGAAGGACCCTGAGTTCATCAAGCGCCAGGAAGCACTGGGTGCGGTGGTCGTGACCGACGGCCGTCTCGCGCCTGCCGAGCACAAGAAGTTCGTCGAGGGCGAGATCAACAAGCTGGGCGTCGCCATCAAGGCCGCTGGGCAATTTGCCGACTGAGCGCTTGAAGTGCCACTGAGCGCGATCGTCGCGCCGTAGGACAAGGCCGCCCTCATGGGCGGCCTCTTTACATCGGACGAACCGAGTTCTTCAACAGAATCCGCCATCAGCAGTCGCCGGCGATCAATCCGGCACGCCATGCCAGCAACGCAAGTGCGCCGCTCACGCGTCGTCTTCGTCGGCTCCGGGCGAGACCATGCCGTAGCGGCGCAGCTTGACGTACAGGCTCTGCCGCGACAGGCCCAGCAGCAGTGCCGCCGAAGCACGGTTGTCGCCGGTCATGCTGAGTGCCGTCTGGATGCACAGCTGCTCGATCAGGTCGGTGGTTTCGGAAACGATGGCCTTCAGCGGTGTGCGGCCCACCAACTCGGTTAGTTCGGCGGCCGAGCGCGGCATGGCCAGCGCGGCGGACTTCGACTCGGGTTTCATGCGCCGGTCGATGTCGCGCACGGCAAAGGCCAGCATCGACTCTTCACCCAAGGTCAGCACCGCCGCGGAAATCTCGACTTCGGCGTTGCCGCCGTATTCACCGCGCAGCATGGTCACGAACAGCCCGACGCTGCCGCGTTGCCGCAAGGTTGCGATAAGCACGCCCAGCTCCACGCCCGTGCGCCCGACCCACCTGTCGAGCGGCTGGCCGCGCACCTGTTCCTCGGCGCTGAGCTGGGCCAGCGCGACAAAGGCCCGGTTGGCCGACATCACTCGCCCCGTGATGTCGCAGAACACCAGCCCGTCCGGGGAATTGCGCATGTAGGCCTGCAACACGGTGTCCGCACCGGGCTCAGCGCCTTGGGCGGGCAGGCTCGCACCGCGCTGCCGCGATTGCGCAGCCGGCAGTTCATGCCGAAATGGGGCCAGCCGAACCAGCACGAAGGCCGCGTTGTCCTGGCGGAACACCGACGCCGACACCGACACCTCCGCACCCCCGTTGGCCAGTTGCGCGCGCAGCGACTCCTGACGCCCGGCGGTGCGCGCCGCAGCCACCAGGTTCTGCAGCCCTTCACCGTGCGCCGCCTCGAACAGTGCCGCCAGGCTGGCGCCGACCAGCCGTCGAGCGTCGCACGGTGCAAAGTGCCCGTGCGGCCGGGTTGGCTTCGAGCACCTTCTGCGTCGCACCGTCGACGATCAGCACGGCTTCGGCGGTGGTTTCGAAGAGGTGGCGGTAGCGCGTCTCGGCCTCGCGATAGCGCCAGTAGTCGCGCTCCATCGCCTGCTGCGATTCGATCAGCCGGCGCTGCAGCGCCACGCTGTCGCGCAAGTCGCGCCCGAAGGCGACGATGCGCCCGCGGCCCGAGCGGCTGTCGTCACGCACCACGCGCATGGCCGAATAGAGCAGCGGCAGATCGTCGCCATCCTTGACCGGATGATTGACCTGCCGCCAGCGCCCCGCGGCATCGGCGGCGGCCTGTGCGTCGCGCAGCAGCGCCTCGACCTTCTGGCGGCTGTCGACGGTGACGGTCTGCACCCAGGGACGCCCCAGCCAGTCGCGCGCGCCGCGTGCACCCAACTCGGGGCGCTGTGTCACCACTTCGATGATGGTGCCCTCGTCATCCAGCACCAGGGCAATGTCGCTGGCAGCACCCACCAGGCGCGACACCGCCTTGGCGTCGAGATCGCCGAGCGTGTTCTTGACGTCCTTCGTGCGTGACATGGTGTGCGTTCGTGTGCGGGCAGGGTTTACACCCTAGATTGTCAACCCAAACGCACAGGGCCCGCGGCGCTCAGCGGCGCACGCTGACGGCCATCAGCAGCCGCGCGGCGACGCGCGGGGCATCTCGCGCATCGGCGGCGGTGGCGTCGGCGCCCACGTCGGACACCCAGGTGGGGTGCAGCACGAAGATCGGCCCGCCCACCATGACCACCAGATCCGGGTTGCGCGAAGCCTTGCGCACCTCGGCGATGCGCTGACTCAGCCAATCCAGCCGCAACTCGGAGCCGATGGAAAAGCCGACCATGTCGGCCCACTCCTTGCGCACGCGCGTGGCCGGGTCCTCGGCCGAGCCGCCCACGACGCCGAACACATCCCAGCCCTCGCGCCGGAAGAACTCGGCCACCATCGACAGCCCGAAGCTGTGCTGTTCGTCCTTCGGCTGGGCAAACAGCGCACGGCGGCCGTTGGCAGGATGTTCCACCTCGGTGCCGAAGCTCGGGCTCAACTCGCGCAGCAGGCGCTGCAGGCGGCCAAGCGCCACCGTCACCGTGGAAAAATCACAAAGGTCGTCGGACCACATGTCGCCCAGCACCCGTGCCGCCGGCGCGAACAGGTCCAGGTAGAGGCCTTCGACCGACATGCCGCCACGGCGCTTGGTATCGACGGAAGCCTGCACGTCGCTGTCGCTGTCGCCCACGATCAGAGCCACGAAGGCGGCGATCTCCTGCGGCGTCTGGGCCAGCGGCGCGGTCGCCGCCGCGCCGGCCGTCGAGGCGGCGCTGCGGTGCGCCTGCACCAGGCGGGGAATGACGTCGGCCTCGATGGCACGGGCCAGGTGCGCCAATCGCTCCTTGGCCGCGTTGTTGCGGGCCACCAGGCTGGAAAACACCGGGGTACTGTCCTGAACCTCGATACAAGCCGCAGCTTCGTATTGAGGGGCGACCGACACACCCTGTGATTCACGCTGCATTGAAGGCTCCCGTGGCCGCTGATGCCGTGGCACCGTGTCGCCGTTCTCGGGCTGCGGCAGCACCCGGGACAACGCTGGCCAGCCTGAAGCCGCACGCACGATCGCCACTCTTCTGGCGATGGGGTTGCCGCCAAGGCAGCCCGGCCGAACGACGGCTCCTGAGCCCGACAGCCAGGGTTTTACCTCGACCCACCGCCTGCGTCAAAACACGATGCATCGGTGTTTCTACTGTTGTCTCTGGCTTCGAAACCACTGTCATCGCAGCTCCCCTGGGCGTGCCGGATCGAGACACCGGCAAGACAGCCCGATGATCGGCGCGGTCCGAAAAAGTGTCAATGGAAATATACGTCAACCATGATTGACACTTACCCGCAGAGCCTCTAGTCTTGGTGCCATGGATCGGACGCAGGGGACGTGGGTGCAGGGTGGGTCGGGCAAGGCGCGCCCGCGGCCGCCGCTGTACACCCCGGCCGAACGCCAGCGCCGCGACGCCACGGTCTGGACGCTGGTGCAGGGCATCCTGGCACCGGTCCAGTTCCTCGTCTTCCTGGTCAGCCTGGGGCTGGTGCTGCGCTACCTTGGCCACCGGCGAGGGCTAGGCACTGGCGACACTGCGTCGGTGGTGGTGAAGACCTTGCTGCTCTACACCATCATGATCACCGGCTGCATCTGGGAGAAGGTGGTCTTCGGGCGCTGGCTGTTCGCGCCGGCCTTCTTCTGGGAAGACGTGTTCAGCATGCTCGTGCTGGCGCTGCACACGGCCTATCTGGTGGCGCTGGTCGACCGGCGCGCTGGACGGCGCGCGGCCTGATGCTGCTGGCCCTGGCCGCCTACGCCACCTACGTCGATCAACGCCACCCAGTTCATCCTGAAGCTGCGCGCGGCGCGGCTCGACATGGCGCCGGCGCGACGCCCTGCCCCAACGGGGTGCAGGCACTGAGCAGCGTCATCGCCATCCAGCCCCAAGCGGCCGGCTGCGGCCAGGCGCCCGGTGCTGCGCGAGCGCGGCCAGCGCGAGGTCTTCTGCGGCCTGACCGGCATCGTCTGGCTGCACCGCAAGATCCAGGACGCGTTTTTCCTGGTGGTCGGCTCGCGCACCTGCGCGCACCTGATCCAGTCGGCCGCCGGCGTGATGATCTTCGCCGAGCCGCGTTTCGCCACCGCCATCATCGACGAGCGCGACCTGGCCGGCCTGGCCGACGCGCAACGACGAACTCGACCGCGTCGTGACGCGCCTGCTGGAGCGCCGCCCCGACATCAGCATGCTGTTCCTGGTGGGCTCCTGCCCGTCGGAAGTCATCAAGCTCGACCTGTCGCGCGCCGCCGCAGCGCCTCGAGCCAGCGTTTCGCGCCGCAGGTGCGCGTGCTCAACTATTCGGGCAGCGGCATCGAGACCACCTTCACCCAGGGCGAAGACGCCTGCCTGGCCTCGCTGGTGCCGGACCTGCCGGCACTGCCCGACGACGGCGCCCGCGTCGCTGCTGGTGGTCGGCGCGCTGGCCGACGTGGTCGAAGACCAGTTCACGCGGCTGTTCGCGCAGATCGGCATCGCCCCCGTGCGCCTTCCTGCCGCGCACGGCGCAGCGACGCCATGCCCGCCGTCGGGCCGAACACGCGCTATCCTGCTGGCCCAGCCCTTCCTGGCCGACACGGCGCGCGCGCTGGAAGCGCGCGGCGCGCAACGCCTCGCCGCGCCCTTCCCGCTCGGCGTCGAAGGCACGACCGCCTGGCTGCGAGGCCGCCGCGGCGGCCTTCGGCATCGACGCAGCCGTCGTCGCACAGGCCACCGCCAGCGCGCGCGCCCGCGCCGCAGGCGCGCTGGCGCGCCAACGCGAGGCGCTCGCCGGCAAGCGCATCTTCTTCTTCCCCGATTCGCAGCTCGAAATGCCGCTGGCGCGCTTCCTGTCGCGCGAACTGGGCATGCGCCTGACCGAAGTCGGCACGCCCTACCTGCACCGCCAGCACCTGGCCGAAGAGCTGGCGCTGCTGCCCGCCGAAGCACCGCCTGAGCGAAGGCCAGCACGTCGAAAACCAGCTCGACCGCTGCCGCGCCGCGCAGCCCGACATCGTGGTCTGCGGCCTGGGCCTGGCCAATCCGCTGGAAGCCGAAGGCCTGACCACCAAGTGGGCGATCGAACTGGTGTTCACGCCGATCCAGGGCTACGAGCAGGCGGCCGACCTGGCCGAACTGTTCGCGCGCCCGCTGCGCCGCGCGCGAACTGCTGGCCGCCTGAGCCGCCGGGTACCGACCATGCAACTGACGCTCTGGACCTACGAAGGCCCGCCGCACGTCGGCGCGATGCGCATCGCCACCGCCATGCACGGCGTGCACTACGTGCTGCACGCGCCGCAGGGCGACACCTACGCCGACCTGCTGTTCACGATGATCGAGCGGCGCGACCGCGCGCCCGCCGGTCACCTACACCACCTTCCAGGCGCGCGACCTGGGCGGCGACACGGCCGAGCTGTTCAAGACCGCGGCGCGCGAGGCCTACGAGCGCTTCCAGCCGCAGGCCATGATGGTCGGCGCGTCGTGCACCGCCGAGCTGATCCAGGACGACCCGGGCGGCCTGGCCGAGGCGCTCGACCTGCCGGTGCCGGTGGTGGCGCTCGAACTGCCCTCGTACCAGCGCAAGGAAAACTGGGGCGCGGCCGAAACCTTCTACCAGCTGGTGCGCAAGCTGTGCGGCCCTTCGGTGCCGCCACCGGGCACGAAGCGCGCAGCGCACGCCGGCCAGCCGCGCGCTGCAACATCCTCGGCCCCACCGCCCTGGGCTTTCGCCACCGCGACGACCTGCGCGAGATCTCGAGCCTGCTGGGCCGCTTGGGCGTGCAGATCAACGTCGTCGCGCCGCTGGGCGCCACGCCCGCCGACCTGGCGCGCCTGGGCGACGCCGACTTCAACGTCGTGCTCTACCCCGAGATGGCGATGCAGGCCGCCAGCTGGCTGACAGCGCAGCTTCGGCCAGCCGGCGATGAAGACCGTGCCGATCGGCGTCGGCGCGACCAGCGAATTCATCCGCGAAGTGGCGGCACTGGCCGGCATCGACCCCGACGCGCGGTGCTCGACGAGCCGCGCTCGCGCTCCACCTGGTATGCGCGCTCGGTCGATTCCACCTACCTCACCGGCAAGCGCGTCTTCGTCTTCGGCGACGCCACCCACGCGGTCGCCGCGGCGCGCGTGGTGCAGCCAGGAATTCGGCTTCACCGTGGTCGGCATCGGCACCTACAGCCGCGAGTTCGCGCGCGAGGTGCGCGACGCCGCCAAGCTGTACGGCGTCGAGGCGCTGATCACCGACGACTACCTCGACGTCGAGGCGCGTGTCGCCGAACTGCAGCCCGAGCTGGTGCTGGGCACGCAGATGGAGCGCCACATCGCCAAGCGCCTGGGCATCCCCTGCGCGGTGATCTCGGCGCCGGTGCATGTGCAGGACTTCCCGGCGCGCTACTCGCCGCAGATGGGCTTCGAAGGCGCCAACGTGCTGTTCGACACCTGGGTGCACCCGCTGATGATGGGCCTGGAAGAACACCTGCTGACGATGTTCCGCGGCGACTTCGAGTTCCACGACGGCGCCGCCGCGTCGCACCTGGGCCGCAGCGGCGGGCCGGATGCCGCGCGCACGGCCGCGGCCGCCGAACTGCCCGCCGACACCGCGCCGTCGGCCGAAGCTGCCATCGCCGACCTGGCCGCTGTCGAACTGCCGGCTGCCGACCTGGCCACCCCCGAACTGGCGACGGCCGCCTCGGCGGAAGCCGCCAGCGCCATCGCCGCGGCCAGCAGCAGCAGCGCCATCGCCGTGGCGGACTGGGCGCCCGAGGCGCAGAAGGAACTGCAGAAGATTCCCTTCTTCGTGCGCGGCAAGGCCCGCCGCAACACCGAACGCTTCGCGGCCGAACGCGGCGTGGCCTTGATCACCGTGGAAACACTGTATGACGCCAAAGCGCACTTCGCCCGCTGACGCCGCCGTCACGCCGCTGCGCGTGGTGCTGGTCACGATGGACAGCCACCTGGCCAGTGCGGCCGAGCGCGCCAACCGCAAGCTGCTGCGCGAGCTGCCCGGCGTGACGCTTGAGCGTGCATGCCGCCGGCGAGTGGGGCAACGACGGCGCCGCGCTCGAACGCTGCCGCGCCGACATCGGCCGCGGCGACATCGTCATCGCCACGATGCTGTTCATGGAAGACCACTTCCTGCCGGTGCTGCCGGCGCTGAAGGCGCGCCGCGAGCACTGCGACGCGATGGTCTGCGCCATGTCCGCGGCCGAGGTGATGAGGCTCACGCGCATGGGCAAGTTCAGCATGGACAAGCCGGCCAGCGGCGCGCTGGCCCTGATCAAGCGGCTGCGCGGCAAGGGCAGCACGCAGGACAACAAGACCGGCACCACCGCCGGCGCGCAGCAGATGAAGATGCTGCGCCGGCTGCCGAAGATCCTGCGCTTCGTGCCCGGCACCGCGCAGGACGTGCGCGCCTATTTCCTGACCTTGCAGTACTGGCTGGCCGGTTCGCAGCAGAACATCGGCAACCTGGTGCACATGCTGGTCGGGCGCTATGCCAGCGGCCCGCGCGAGGCCTGCGTGCGCTGGCCAGGCCGGCCGCGCCGGTCGAGTACCCCGAGATCGGCGTCTACCACCCGCGCCTCGTCGGCGAAGGCATGCACAACGGCATGTCGGCCGACGTGGCGATGCTGCCGCGCGTGGCCACCTCCGGCAAGCGCGGCACGGTCGGCATGCTGGTGATGCGCTCGTACCTGCTGGCCGGCAACACCGGCCACTACGACGGCGTCATCACCGCGCTGGAAGCGCGCGGCCTGCGCGTCATCCCGGCCTATCGCCACGGGGCTGGATTCACGCCCGGCGATCGAGCAGTTCTTCATCGAGAACGGCCGCGGCAAGATCGACGCGCTGGTCTCGCTGACCGGCTTCTCGCTCGTCGGCGGGCCGGCCTACAACGACGCCAAGGCGGCCGAGGACATGCTGGCCCGGCTGGACGTGCCCTACCTGGCGGTGACGCCGGTGGAGTTCCAGACGCTGGAAACCTGGGGCGGCTCGGGCCGCGGCCTGCTGCCGGTGGAAGCGACGATGATGATCGCCATCCCCGAGCTCGACGGCTGCACCGGGCCGATGGTCTTCGGCGGGCGCAGCGACGCCGCCGGCACCGCCTGCACCGGCTGCGAGCGCCACTGCACCTTCAAGCGCGGCCGAGCACGACCACGACATGCACACCTGCTCGGAGCGCGCCGACGCGCTGGCCGCGCGCGTGGGCAAGCTGGTCGACCTGCGCCGCAGCGAGCGTGCCGAGCGCCGGCTGGCGGCGGTCGTCTTCAACTTCCCGCCGAATGCCGGCAACACCGGCACCGCCGCCTTCCTGTCGGTGTTCGAGTCGCTGCACAACCTGCTCATCGCGCTGCAGCGCGAGGGCTACACCGTCGAGGTGCCGGCCACGGTGGACGAGCTGCGCAACCGCGTCATCCACGGCAATGCCGAGACCTTCGGCGCCAGCGCCAACGTGCATGCGCGCATCGCCAGCCGACGACCACGTGCGGCGCGAGCGCTGGCTCAAGGACATCGAAGCGCAGTGGGGCCCGGCGCCGGGCAAGCAGCAGAGCAACGGCAGCTCGATCTTCGTGCTGGGCGAGCGCTTCGGCAACGTCTTCGTCGGCATCCAGCCGGCCTTCGGCTACGAAGGCGACCCGATGCGCCTGCTGTTCGAGAAGGGCTTCGCGCCGACGCATGCCTTCTCGGCCTTCTACCGCTGGCTGAAGGAAGACTTCAAGGCGCCATGCGGTGCTGCATTTCGGCACGCACGGCGCGCTGGAATTCATGCCCGGCAAGCAGGCCGGCCTGTCCGGCGACTGCTGGCCCGACCGGCTGATCGGCGACCTGCCCAACTTCTACCTGTACGCGTCGAACAACCCCAGCGAGGGCACGATCGCCAAGCGCCGCGCTGCCGCCACCTTGATCAGCTACCTGACGCCGCCGGTGGCCCAGGCCGGGCTGTACCGCGGGCTGGTCGATCTGAAGGGCACGCTCGACCGCTATCGCGGCCTGGAGCCCGACGCGGCCGAGCGCGCCGAACTGGCGGCGATGGTGCAGGCGCAGGCCGCCGAGCTCGAACTGGCTCAGGCCGAGCCCGCCTGGGGCGACGACGCCGACGCGAAGATCGCCGCGCTTGAGCGACGTCGGTGCTCGAACTCGAATACACGCTGATCCCGCACGGCCTGCACGTCGTCGGCAAGGCGCCCACGGCTGCGCGAGCGCATCGACATGCTGCTGTCGGTGGCCGAGGCCTCGCACGGCCAGCAGCCCGCGCGCGACGCGGTCGAGGCGCTGGTGGCCGGCCAGACACCCGCCGCGCGCGCTGGCCATCGGCGGCATGGCGGCCGATGCCGCAGCGCTGAAGCTCTTCGACGAACTGGCCGCCATCGACACGCTGCTCGCCAAGGACACACGAGATCGCCGGCCTGGTGCATGCGCTGGACGGCCGCTTCGTGCGCCCGGCCCCCGGCGGCGACCTGCTGCGCACGCCGGCGATCCTGCCCACCGGCCGCAACCTGCACGGCTTCGACCCCTTCCGCATCCCCAGCGCCTATGCGGTGAAGGACGGCGCGCAGCAGGCCGAGCGGCTGCTGCAACGGCACCGCGCCGACGGCCACGCCTTCCCGGAAAGCATCGCGCTGGTGCTGTGGGGCACCGACAACCTGAAGACCGAAGGCGCACCGATCGGCCAGGCCCTGGCACTGATCGGCGCCAAGCCGCGCTTCGACAGCTACGGCCGCCTGGCCGGCGCCGAGCTGCTGCCGCTGGACACGCTGGGTCGGCCGCGCGTGGACGTGATCGTCACGCTGTCGGGCATCTTCCGCGACCTGCTGCCGCTGCAGATCAAGCTGCTGGCCGAAGCCTCGTTCCTGGCCGCCAGCGCCGACGAGCCGGTCGAGCGCAACTTCATCCGCAAGCATGCGCTGGCCTACCAGGCCGAACACGGCGGCGACCTGGAAACCGCGTCGCTGCGCGTCTTCGGCAATGCCGAGGGCGCCTACGGCGCCAACGTCAACCACCTGATCGACAACAGCCGCTGGGAAGAGGAAGACGAACTGGCCGAGACCTACAGCCGGCGCAAGGGCTTCGCCTACGGCCGCAGCGGCCGGCCGGTGCAGCAGACCAAGCTGCTGTCCAGCGTGCTGGCCGGTGTGAACCTGGCCTACCAGAACATCGATTCGGTGGAACTGGGCGTGACCACGGTCGACACCTACTTCGACACGCTGGGCGGCATCAGCCGCGCCATCAAGCGCGCCAAGCAGGCCAGGCGACGGCGAAGCCGAAGTGGCGCCGGTCTACATCGGCGACCAGACACGCGGCGACGGCGTGGTGCGCACGCTCACCGAGCAGGTGGCACTGGAAACACGCACGCGCATGCTCAACCCCAAGTGGTACGAAGGCATGCTCGAACACGGCTACGAAGGCGTGCGCCAGATCGAGGTGCACATCACCAACACGATGGGCTGGTCGGCCACCACCGGCCAGGTGCAGCCCTGGGTCTACCAGCAGCTGACCGAGACCTTTCTGCTCGACCCGGCCATGCGCGAGCGCCTGGCCAAACTCAACCCCACGGCTTCGGCCAAGGTGGCCAACCGGTTGCTGGAAGCCTCGGAACGCAAGTTCTGGGAACCCGACGCCGCCATGCTCGACGCCTTGCGGCGCGCGGGTGAAGAACTGGAAGACCGCCTCGAAGGCGTCTATGAAGGAGCACCCGCATGACCGAAGTCGCTGAAATCAGGGTCGATCAGATCCGCCGTGGCCCGATGCCGAAGAACCGCCTCGACGGCGAGGGCAGCGTGCAGGTGCAGCTCGACCCGAGCGTGAAGATCGGCACCGCCAAGGTCTTTGCCATCTACGGCAAGGGCGGCATCGGCAAGAGCACCACGTCGAGCAACCTGTCGGCCGCGTTCTCCAAGCTGGGCAAGCGCGTGCTGCAGATCGGCTGCGACCCCAAGCACGACAGCACCTTCACGCTGACGAAGAAGATGCTGCCCACCGTCATCGACGTGCTGGAGACGGTGGACTTCCACGCCGAGGAACTGCGCGTCGAGGACTTCGTCTTCCCCGGCTACAACGGCGTGATGTGCGTCGAGGCCGGCGGCCCGCCGGCCGGCACCGGCTGCGGCGGCTATGTCGTCGGCCAGACCGTCAAGCTGCTGAAGGAGCACCACCTGCTCGAAGACACCGACGTGGTGATCTTCGACGTGCTCGGCGATGTGGTCTGCGGCGGTTTTGCCGCGCCGCTGCAGCATGCCGACCGGGCGATGATCGTCACCGCCAACGACTTCGATTCGATCTTCGCGATGAACCGCATCGTGCAGGCCATCGGCGCCAAGGCCAAGAACTACAACGTGCGGCTGGGCGGCGTCATCGCCAACCGCAGCGCGGCCACCGACCAGATCGACAAGTACAACAACAAGATCGGCCTGAAGCTGGCGGCGCACTTCCCCGACCTGGACGTGATCCGCCGCAGCCGGCTGAAGAAGTGCACGCTGTTCGAGATGGAGTATTCGCCCGAGCTCGAAGCGGTGCAGAACGAATACATGCGCCTGGCTGCCGCGCTGTGGCTGGGCGGCGAACCGCTGAACGCCGTGCCGATGAAGGACCGCGACATCTTCGATCTGCTCGGCTTCGACTGAGCCGACCAGGCGCACGCGCATCGAACAGACATCGAACACACTCATGGACACCGCCACCTATCAGCATCGCCGCGGCGAGATCGAGCACTATTTCGATCGCACCGCCGCGCAGACCTGGGCGCGTCTGACTTCCGACGCGCCGGTGGGCCGCATCCGCGCCACGGTGCGCGCCGGGCGCAACCGCATGCGCAGCACGCTGCTGTCCTGGCTGCCCGACGATCTGCATGGCAAGCGCATCCTGGATGCGGGCTGCGGCACCGGTGCGCTGGCGATCGAGGCCGCACGCCGCGGTGCCGAGGTCGTGGCCATCGATCTGTCGCCGACGCTGGTGGCCCTGGCGCGCGATCGCCTGCCCGAATCCTCGGGCGCGGGCTCGGTGCATTTCTGCAGCGGGGACATGCTCGATGCGGGCCTGGGCGAGTTCGACCACGTGGTGGCGATGGACTCGCTGATCCACTACAACGCGCAGGACGTGGTCGCCGCGCTGTCGCGGCTGGCCGCGCGCACGCGCCACTCCATCGTCTTCACCGCCGCACCGCGCACACCAGCCACGATGATGATGCTGACCATGGGCAAGCTGTTCCCGCGCAGTGACCGCTCACCTGCCATCGAACCCATCGCGCCGGCCGAACTGCACCGCCTGATGTCGGCCAACGCCGCGCTGGCCTCGTGGCGCACCGGCCGCTTCGAGCTCATCAGCGGCGGCTTCTACAAGTCGCAGGCCATGGAGTGGACCAGGGCGTGAAGCTGAACCTGCTCAGCGCCAGCCGGGCCGCCGAATCGCGGCGCCGGGCGGACGAAGCCGGACCGCGCAAACCCGGGAGGGTCGAGCGCTTCTTCGATCGCATGCCGGCCGAGCAGCGCGAACAATTTGCGCGCTGGCTGCCGCGCCTGCTGCCCTTCGCCGACGCGGCCAGTGCCGACCTGCCGCTGTCGCGTTTGTTGCGCCTGTCGCTGTTCCAGGTGTCGGTGGGCCTGGCCGCTGCGCTGATGGTGGGCACGCTCAACCGCGTGATGATCGTCGAGCTGCACATGGCCGCCTGGCTGGTGGCGCTGATGGTGGCGCTGCCGCTGGTGGCCGCGCCTTTCCGCGCCTTCGTTGGCCACCGCTCCGACACGCACGCCTCGGCCATCGGCTGGCGGCGTGTGCCCTATATCTGGATCGGCACGGGGCTGCAGTTCGGCGGCCTGGCGATCATGCCCTTTGCGCTGCTCGTCTTGACCGGCGACGGACAGCTTGGCATGGCCTGGGTCGGCCACCTCTGCGCCGGGCTGGCCTTCCTGCTCGTCGGTGTCGGCTTGCAGACCACGCAGACCACCGGCCTGGCATTGGCCACCGACCTGGCCACGGAAGACAACCGCCCACGCGTGGTGGCGCTGATGTACGTGATGCTGCTGCTGGGCATGGTCCTGGGTGGCACGCTGTGCAGCGCGCTGCTGGCCGATTTCTCCGACAAGAAGCTGGTGCAGGTGGTGCAGGGCGCGGCGATGTTGAGCGTGTTCCTGAACATCGTTGCCGTGTGGCGGCAAGAGGCGCGCCAGCCCGGACGGCGGCGCAGCAAGTCGATCCCGGCGCCGGCCTTCGGCCCGATGTGGCGCAAGTTCATCGCGCAGAAGCACGCACGCCGGTTCCTGTGGACCGTGGCGCTGGGCACCATGGCCTTCAACATGCAGGACATCGTGCTCGAGCCCTACGGCGGCGAGATCCTGGGCTTGAGCGTCGGCGCGACCAGTGCCCTCACCGCGCTGATGGCCGGCGGTGCACTGGCGGCCTTTGCGCTGTCGGCGCGACTGCTCACGCGTGGGGCCGATCCGTTGCGTGTCGCCGCGGTGGGCGCCTTGCTCGGACTGCCTGCCTTTGCCGCGGTGATCTTCGCCGCGCCCATGGAATCGCCGGCGATGTTCCGCGCCGGCGTGGCACTGATCGGCTTCGGAAGCGGCCTGTTCGCCGTCGGCACGCTGTGCGCGGCGATGAGCCTGGAAAGTGCCGAGCACGTCGGCCTGGCACTCGGCGCCTGGGGCGCTGTGCAGGCCACCGCCGCCGGCGTGTCGGTGGCGGCAGGCGGCGCCATCCGCGACCTGATGTCCAGCCTGGCCACGCGGGGCCTGCTGGGCGAGGCGCTGGCCTCGCCCGTCACTGGCTACAGCTTCGTCTATCACATCGAGATCTATCTGTTGTTCGCGGCATTGGTGGCCATCGGGCCGCTGGTGCGCGCTACCACCCGGCAGGTGCGCAAGCCCTCGCCACAGTTCGGTCTGGCCGATTTGCCCGGCTAGCCCTCAGCTTCGAAGGAGAAACCCATGGGAACAGGTGCCATCACCGAATACGTCGACGTCGCGCAGCTCGTGCTGTATGCGTTCTGGATCTTCTTCGCGGGCTTGATCTACTACCTCGTGCGCGAGAACCACCGCGAGGGCTACCCGATGGAAACGCACAACGGTCGTGGCCACATCACCGGGTTCCCGATCCCGGAGCCGAAGACCTTCAAGCTCGCGCACGGCGGCGAAATCACCGTGCCGAACCTGGTGCCTTCGCCGCAGACGCTGAAGGCCGAGCCCGCCTATGGCTGGGCCGGCTCCCCACTGGTGCCCACCGGTGAGAACCCGATGCTCGACGGCGTCGGCCCGGGCGCCTGGGCCGACCGCGCCGATGTGCCCGACATGGATTTCGAAGGCCAGGTGAAGATCGTGCCGCTGCGCATTGCGCCCGATTTCGCGGTCTCTGGAAAGGACACCGATCCGCGTGGACTGGACGTGGTCGGCGGCGACGGCGTCGTCGGCGGCACGGTCATCGACCTGTGGGTCGACAAGGCCGAGAGCCTGTTCCGCTATATCGAGGTCGAGCTGCCGAGTGGCGACCGGCGCGTGCTGCTGCCGATCAACTTCTCGCGCATCAAGAAGGACCGTGTGGTCGTGCGCTCCATCCTGGGCCACCAGTTCGGGCAAGTGCCGGGCACACGCAGCGCCGAGCAGGTCACGCTGCTCGAAGAGGAAAAGATCATGGCGTACTACGGCGCCGGCACGCTGTATGCCGAAGCCTCGCGTGGTGATCCGCTGTTCTGAACCCGCGCAGCGAAACGCCAGTCACAGCCCCCAGCCTGGAGAGCGAAATGAAAGCCGCCCATCGACACTTCTCCAGCGGCCACGAGCATGAGTTCGAGGCCCAGCCCGGCTTGCCCGAGGCACTGCCACGCGGCGAAACGCTGCTCTGGCAAGGCAGCCCCGACTGGAAAACGCTGGCGATACGGGCCTTCCACGTGCGCAAGCTGGCGGTCTACTTCGGCGCCTTGCTGGTCTTGCGCGCAGCCTTCGCCTACAACGACGGCGCCCCACTCATCGATGCGCTGCGCACCACGCTGGCGCCGCTGGTGCTGGCCGCGCTCGCCCTGGGGCTGGTGGCATTGATGGCGTGGTTGTCGGCGCGCTCTTCGGTCTACACGGTCACCGACAAGCGCGTGGTCATGCGCATCGGCATCGTGCTGACACTGACATTCAACATTCCCTTCAAGCGCATCGCCGCTGCTGGCCTGCACCTCGATGCACACGGCCATGGCGACATCCCGCTGACGCTGCTGGAGCCCGACCACATTGCCTGGCTGCATCTGTGGCCGCACGCACGGCCCTGGCGCGTGAAGCGGCCCGAGCCGATGTTGCGCTGCGTGCCGCAGGCCGAGCATGTGGCGCGACTGCTGGCACAAGCCTGGTCGCAGGGCACGGGCCAGCCGGCATCGGCCGATCCTCCCGCCGTGGCCGACAGCCCGCGTCCTTCCGCCTTGCCCACCTCGGGCAACGGACAACCGGCACTGGCCGGCCGCTGAACCAACTCGCCACCCGAGACATCGATGGACACCTTGCATCCGCGCCCCACCCCTGTGGACACCTTCCCGCGCGGCCCGCTGCTGCTCATCGGCGCGGTGCTGTTGGCGGTGCTGATCGGCGTGTCCACCGTGCGTCTGTCGGGCACCGACATCCGCAACCCCGACGCCGACGCGGTGGCCACGCGCAGCCTGCGTTTCGAGGACCGGCCCGATGGCAGCGTGGCCGTGCTCGACGCGCTCAACGGGCTGCAGATCGACAGCATCCAGGGCGAGGCCGGCTTCCTGCGCGGCGCACTGCGCGCGATGGCGCGCGAGCGGCGCAAGCAGGGCCTGGGCGCCGGGCCGGCGTTCGAGTTGATCGCCCGCGCCGATGGCCGCCTGACGCTCAGCGACCCGGCCACCGGCCAGCGCATCGACCTCGAATCCTTCGGCCCGACCAATGCCGGCAACTTTGCGCGCCTGCTCAGCGCCAAGCCCGTCCCCACGCCCAGCCCCGCCCGCTGAGGCCGTTTCCAGGAGTCCTTGCATGAACGCCACCCAGACCATCGCCACGCCCGAAGACGCGACGCGCAAGGCCAAGGAAGACACCCTTCTGAGCCCGCGCTTCTACACCACCGATTTCAAGGCCATGGACCGCATCGACGTGTCGCCGCTGCGCGCCGAATGGGATGCGATGCTGAAGGAATACGAAGGCGACAACAACCACGACCACTTCCAGCGCGACGAGCTGTTCGCCAAAGAGGTGGCCGAGATCTTCTCGCAGGTATCACCCGAACTGCGCCAGGAGTTCCAGGAGTTCCTGATCAGCTCGGCGACGTCCGAGTTCTCGGGCTGCATCCTCTACAACGAGATCCAGAAGAACGTCAGCAACCCCGACATCAAGGCACTGATGCGCTACATGGCACGCGACGAGTCGCGCCACGCCGGCTTCATCAACAGCAGCCTGAAAGATTTCGGCATCGGCCTGGACCTGGGCGGCCTGAAGCGCAGCAAGGCCTACACCTACTTCAAGCCGAAGTACATCTTCTACGCCACGTACCTGTCCGAGAAGATCGGCTACGCGCGCTACATCACCATCTTCCGCCAGCTCGAGCGCCACCCGGACAAGCGCTTCCATCCGATATTCCGCTGGTTCGAACGCTGGTGCAACGACGAATTCCGCCACGGCGAAAGCTTCGCGCTGATCATGCGCACGCAACCGCATCTGCTGCGCGGCGCCAACGTGCTGTGGATCCGCTTCTTCCTGCTCGCCGTGTACGCCACCATGTACGTGCGCGACCACACACGCCCGATGCTGCACCACGCGATGGGCCTGGACAGCACCGAGTACGACTACACGGTGTTTCGCATCACCTCGGAGATCAGCAAGCAGGTGTTCCCGGTGTCGCTGGACATTGACAACCCGCGTTTTCGTGCCGGCATGGAGCGGCTGTTCCGCATCCAGGGCGGCATCGACGCGGCCAAGGCGCGTGGCGGCATCGTCGGCAAGATCCGGCAAGCGGGTTGGGCACTGGCGGGTGTGGCCACCTTCGCGCGCCTGTACCTGCTCCCGGTGCAAAAACACGAGCTGCCGGCGCAGGTGCGCGTGGCGCCGGCCTGGTAAGCGGCTCTCACCACGGCTTTGCCCGCAATGTCCGAGCTTGCACTGGCCGCGCTGTTTGCGGTGTTCATCTGGTGGTTCAGCACCGGCATCGTGCTGCTGCTGGATCGCCTGCCACACGGCGCCTTGCGCTGGGGCCACTGGATCTCATCGCTGCTGGCCATCGCCGCCTTTGCCGCGCTGACGCATACCGCGCGCGATCTGACCGTCGCCAACGCCTACTGCGCCTTCACCTGCGCGCTGCTGGTGTGGGGCTGGCACGAGCTGAGCTTCCTGAGCGGCTGGGTCACCGGTCCGCGCAAGACGGCGCTGCCCGCCGGGCATGACCGGCTGGCCGCGCTTCGTGGAATCGGTGCGCGCCATCCTGTGGCACGAGCTGGCCATCGTCGCGGTCGGTGTGGCCATCGTCGCCGTGACCTGGGGCCAGCCCAACCAGGTGGGCACGCAGACCTTCCTGGTGCTGTGGGTCATGCGCACCAGCGCCAAGCTGAACCTGTTCCTGGGCGTGCGCAACCTGAGCGAGGAGTTCCTGCCCGCGCACCTGACCTATCTGCAGAGCTTCTTCCGCCGCCGCGCGATGAATGCGCTGCTGCCCTTTTCCGTGCTCGGCGCCAGTGCCGTGCTGGCCTGGATGGTGATGGGCGCCGCCGACCCTGGCGCCACGCCGGCGCAGGTGGTGGGCACGGCGCTGGTCGGCACGATGCTGGCCATGGCCATCGTCGAGCACCTGCTGCTGGTGCTGCCGATTCCGTCCACCGCCTTGTGGCGCTGGGCCTTGCGCAGTGGCGGGCACGCCGCGCACAAGGCGCCGCAAGCGCCGCGGCCACCACCGGCCAAGAACCTCAAGTTGAAAACCAATGAAGACCTCCTTCGCGCCCCTTAGTCACGGCGCACCCGCAGGCCCGTCCGGGCCGGGCGGTGCATCGATGGGCGGCGTCGAACGGCTGCTGCCGGCGGCTGCGCCGCACGCCATCGTCATCGGCAGCGGCTTCGGCGGGCTCGCCGCCGCCGTGCGCCTGAGTTGCAAGGGTTACCGCGTGACGGTGCTGGAAAAACTCGACCGACCCGGCGGCCGCGCGGGCGTGTGGCAGCAGGACGGTTTCACCTTCGACGCCGGCCCGACCATCGTCACCGCACCCTTCATGCTGGAAGAGCTGTGGGCGCTGTGCGGCCGGCGCCTGGCCGACGACATCACGCTGGTGCCGACGAACCCCTTCTATCGCATCCGCTTCGACGACGGCACACACTTCGACTACGGCAACGATGCCGAGGCCAACCGCGAGCAGATCCGCCGCATCAGCCCATCCGACCTGCCCGGCTACGAACGCTTCGTCGCCGAGGCCGAGCTGTGCTACCAGCTGGGTTTCGAGAAGCTCGGCGCCATCGCCTACGACCGCATCGGCGACCTGCTGCGTGCCAGCCCCAACCTGATCCGCATGCGCGGCTGGCGCAGCCTGTATGCGATGGTGGCCGCGCACATGAAGCACCCGAAGCTGCGCACCGCCTTCAGCCTGCAGTCGCTGCTCATCGGCGGCAACCCCTTCAATGTCACCAGCATCTACAGCCTGATCAACGCGCTGGAGCGGCGCTACGGCGTGCACTGGGCGATGGGCGGCACCGGCTCGCTGGTGCGCGGCCTGGTGGCCCTGCTGGCGCAGCGCGGCGTGCCGGTGCGCTGCAACACCGAGGTCAAGCGCATCATGGTCGAGCAAGGCCGGGCCACGGGTGTCGAGCTGGCGAATGGCGAGCGCATCGCCGCAGACATCGTCGTCAGCAATGCCGACACCGCCTGGACCTATCGGCACCTGGTGGCGCCCGAGCACCGGCCGCACTGGACCGACAAGCGCATCGAGAGCAAGAAGTATTCGATGAGCCTGTTCGTCTGGTACTTCGGCACCAACAAACAGTTCACTGACGTTCCGCACCACACGATGGTGCTGGGGCCGCGCTACGAAGGTTTGCTGAAGGACATCTTCGAGCACCACGTGGTGCCGGACGACTTCAGCCTGTACCTGCACCGCCCCACCGCCACCGACCCCGGCATGGCGCCGCCCGGGCACGACGCCTTCTACGCGCTGTCGCCGGTGCCGCACCTGGACAGCGGCACCGACTGGCCGCTGATGGCCGAACGCTACCGCCAGCGCATCGAACAACGCCTGCACGACACGGTGCTGCCGGGCTTCAAGGCGCACATCGTCACGTCGCGCGTGACCACGCCGCAGGATTTTCATGACCGGCTGCTCTCATACAAGGGCGCGGCTTTCGGCATGGAGCCGCTGCTGCAGCAGAGCGCCTACTTTCGCCCGCACAACCGCAGTGAGGATGTGCGTGGCCTGTTCATGGTCGGTGCCGGCACACACCCGGGGGCGGGTGTGCCGGGCGTGTTGATGTCGGCCAAAGCCTTGGAATCGGTGGTGCCCCATGTCCATGAATTCGCTTGAAATGAACACCGCTACGTCGGCCCATGACGCGCAGATCGCATCGCTGCCTTACGACCGCCAGGCCTGCCGCAAGCTGATGCGCGGCGGCTCGAAGAGCTTCTTCGCGGCGTCGCTGCTGCTGCCGCAGCGTGTGCGCGAACCGGCCACTGCGCTGTATGCGTTCTGCCGCCTGGCCGACGACGCCATCGACCTGGGCGACGACCCGATCGCCGCGATGGCGCAGTTGCGCAGCCGGCTCGATGCGGTGTATGCCGGACGCCCCGGAGAGATCGACGCCGACCGTGCGCTGGCGCAGGTGGTGCACCGCCACGCCATTCCGCGCTTGTTGCTCGACGCGCTGCTCGAAGGCTTCATGTGGGACGCCAGCGGGCGTTCTTACGACACGCTGGAAGACGTGCAGGCCTACGGCGCCCGCGTCGCCGGCACGGTGGGCGCGATGATGGCGCTGGTCATGGGCGCCACATCGCAGCGCGCACTGGCCCGCGCCTGCGAGCTGGGCGTGGCGATGCAGTTGACGAACATCGCGCGCGATGTCGGCGAAGACGCACGCAACGGCCGCCTGTACCTGCCGCGCGAGTGGCTGCGCGAGGCCGGCATCGATGCCGACGCCTGGCTGCGCGCGCCGCGCTTCGACGCCGCCATCGCCAGCGTCATCGAACGTCTGCTGAAGAGCGCCGACGCGCTGTACCGCCGCGCCGAACATGGCGTGGCCGAACTGCCGCGCGACTGCCGCAGCGCCATCCTGGCGGCGCGCTGGGTGTACGCCGACATCGGCCAGCAGCTTGCGCGCGAAGGTTTCGATTCGGTGAGCCGGCGCACCGTGGTGTCACGCTCGCGCAAGCTGGCGTTGATGGCGCGTGCGGCTGCCGGCGCGCTGCGGCCGCCCCCGCCGCTGATCGGCGTGCCGGCTCTGGCAGCAGTGCAGTTTCTGGTCGATGCCGCTGCGACCACCGCAGCGCCAGCAACCGCAGCCCCGCGCGCGCGCACCTTCGACGAACGCATGGCCTGCATCATCGGCCTGCTGGAGCGCCAGGCCGAGCAGGGCCGCGCCTTCCGCTGAATGCGCACACCGCGCGCCACCCGCACATGGGTTCGAACCTGCCGGTCATCCTGATCGAGGTGGTGCTGATCTTTGGCGGCGTGCTGGCCTTCGGCTGGTGGCAGCTGCGATCGGTCAAGCGCGACCAGGAACAGAGCGCGCGGGAACGCGCTGAACGCAAGGCACTCGACGCGGCGCAGACTTCGAAGGACGGCGATGCAGGCTGAAATTCACGCCCACGAATGCATCGGCCAGTGCAGGCGCCCATCGCGACCTGTCGCCGGCGCAGGGCGCGGCCACGTCGAAGCGCTGGATTCAATGGGGCGTCTACCTGCTGGCCACGGCGCTTGGCCTGTACTACGGCTACGACATCGGCAGCCGCGTCAGCGGCATGGCGATGGGCGTGGTCATGGCGATCAATACCGCTGTCTTCGCGGCGATCATGGCTGGGGCGGTCAGTGATCGCCTGTGGCGGTGGTGGGCTGATTCGCGCAACAGGGGCTGAGCGCCCGCGCGCATGGCGCGGCAGGTCGAACCTTGTCGATCCGCGTACTCGAGATGCGGGGTTGTGACTTGCTGACGCCGGACACCGCCGGTGGGAAGTTTCAAGTGGCCACATTGGAGCACGCACGAAGTTCGCGATTGACTGCTGGATTCGCGCTCGCAGTCGTGGCCACGAATCCAGTACCGCCACAGCATTTCAGCTGTAGGGCAACAGCACACGTCAGCTACATTGCACGCGTATCCGAATACGCAATCAAGTTGCGTCGGTATCTGGATACGTCGACCATCTTGCTGTCGAAGGCAAGTTAGGCCTCGGAAACAACGCTCGCGGTGCGCACCCAATGCAGTCGAACCTGGATCAATGGTCCAAGCGGGTCACCTTCCCAGGCGCGGCCCTTGCTCGTCTTGGCTTCGGGGCTGAATACTGGAAGGGCGATCCGGGTCTCTACGAGGGATTTGAACAGCTTGAAGTCCGGTTACGAGCCCTGGGCCGCAAGACGAGGAAAGCTGACGTTGCCTACCACCTCACAAGCCACCTTCTGACCGATGTGCTCGTAGCGGCTGGGGGCGTCGAGAACTCGTCGCTCCGCCTTCGCACTGCCGTTGACGACTTGAAAGCATACGTCTCGAAGCACCAACTCTCCGCAAGCCACGGTATTCCGCTTGGCCTTGGCCATCCAGCGGCAGTCACCGCGTGGTATGCCTTTTCGGATGTTCTGACCTGGAGTCGAACAGTTGTTGAGCGCATGGAACGGCCACCCGGTGATCGCAGGAAGTTTCCGAAGCAGGGTCTACTCCCAGCGCTGAAGCCGAAACGCTTGCACAGTCGCTGCGAAAAGCTACTTGCGACGCTTCGCGATGGACCAGTCGGACAAAGCCGGAACCTGGCGAACTTTGTGCTTCATACAGCACTCGTCCGGCATCCACACACCGGTGCGCAGCTCGAGCTGTCCGGATCAATCACCCTGCCGGTTCCAGACCTTCCTCGGCAGCAGGTAAGCCACTGGTACCTACTCACTTGGAAGGCAGAGCAAGATGGCCTCGCGCTCGCTGACGAGATTTGGCTCTCAGTTCAAATTTTTGTGGACGGTCTGATCGACGCCTTCGAAAGATCAGTGCCCAAGAGGCTGAGGCGCGTAAGCCAATGAACAGTGATGTTCGGGCGCCCGGCACGCAACCGAGGCCAACCCCTCGCTCAAGCGGAGCGCGAACGGCAGGCCTCACTGGAACCAGGTCTCGCCAACCCAGGATCGCCGCCCTGGCCATCGCTGTGGCTGCACCTTGGTGCCTCGCAGCAGAGTCGACCGACTTGCTTTCGAAGCTGCGCACCACGGGCGAAGTGAGCTGCCAGCCCTCGCATCCGGTCTTCTGCGCCAACGTGCACGTCAGCTGTGTCGGGCCGACGAGAGTGGCCACATTCCCGTTCCAGCTGCGCGCGGCAGGCACCTCGGGTTCCATCAAGGCGGTGGGTCAGGACACACCATGGGACGGGCTCTATGACCACGCCAAAGCCACCTGGGACGCGCAGGCGCAGTCCCTGATCCTTCAACCTGCCGGCGCCAACGGGTACCTGCGGCTGCAGCCAAATGGCCAGTACGTCTTCAGGTACTACATCGGGGCCACCGGCGTCATGTCCCTGGGCCGCTGCGAATAGCGCCCCCAACATCGATGCGACTCGCCCTGCTCTCCGACATCCATGGCAACCTCGCGGCGCTGGAGGCCGTCGTCGCCGACGTGCGCCGACGCGGCGCAGACCAGATCGTCTGCCTCGGCGACAACATCTCCGGGCCGCTGCTGCCCCGGGAGACGGCCCAATACCTGATGGGCTCCGGATGGCTGGTCCTGGCGGGCAACCATGAGCGCCAGGTGCTTGCGTACGAGTCGCTGGGCGGCGGCGCGTCCGACGCTTATGCCCATTCGCAGCTGACTGGGGCCGAGCTGCTCTGGCTTCGCTCGCTGGAGCACACGGCCAGGCTCTCGACGGAGGTCTTCCTGTGCCACGGCACGCCGCGCAGCGACTGTGAGCACTTCCTGGAGTTCCCCCGCAATGGCCTGCTTGCCCTCGCCTGCGGCGCCGACATCGTCGATCGCCTGGGCGATGTCCGCGCAACGCTGGTCGCCTGCGGGCACAGCCACGTGCCGCGCTCGGTTCGCCTGCCTGGCGGCCAACTCGTCGTCAATCCGGGCAGCGTGGGCCTGCAGGCCTATGCCGATGACCATCCCGAGCCCTATGCCATGGAACGCGGCACGCCGGACGCGCACTACGCGATCGTCGAGAGCGGCCACGGCGGCTGGCGAGTCGCGCACTATGCGGTGCCGTACGACCACGCATCGATGGCCGGGTTGGCCAAGGCGCGCCATCGCCCTGAATGGGAACGCGCGCTGCTGACGGGCTACGTCCGCTGACGCCTGACCTCTGGCGAGGCGCGCCGAGGGCAGACCCGACGGCCCGGGACGGCGGCACACGGTACATTTTCAGCAGCCCGAGCCTGACGCCCTGCCGTGTGCGAAGGGATGCGCCGCGCAGGTCGAGCGCGGTCAGAACCTGGAGACCGACATGACCACCCAAGGATTCACGGTTTCGCACGCGAAGGACTCGCCGTTCGAGCGCGGCCTTCGCGCCTTCTTCGAGTACCGCGATCTCGGCATCGAGAAGGCCACTTCCGGCGCCGTGGTCGCGCACGTCATACGCGCGGCCGCGGGAACAGACTTCTCCAGCCAGCCGCACCTGCATGGCACCACATTCCAGTTCGTGTACGTGCTGAAGGGCTGGATCGAGTTCGAGTACGAAGGTCAAGGCAAGGTGAGGCTCGAAGCCGGATCGTGCGTATACCAGCCCCCGGAGATCAGACACCGCGAGCTGGGCCACAGCGAAGACGTGGAACTGCTCGAGATCGTCATGCCCGGCAAGTTCAAGACCGAAGAGGTCGAGTCAGTTTGACGCGCGCCTGAGGCTGCGCATGCACTTTGAGATCCGCCGGGCGCTGCCCGAAGACGCTCCCGCCTGTGTGCACATGCGAGGCATGACACGCGAGAACGCGGTTTCGCCTGAACGCCTGCGCGACTACGGCATCACCGCAGCGTCCTGGGCCGAAGACATTCGCAGCAACGCACTTCCCGGCTACGTGTGCCACGCGGGGAAGATGTTGGTGGGCTATGCCTTCGGCGCCCGTCTCAGCGGCGAGGTGATCGTCCTGGCGTTGCTCCCCGAAGCGGAGGCACAGGGCCTGGGTCGTCGGCTGCTCGATCTCGTGGTTCAGGAGCTGCGCGCTGCAGGGCACGTCCGGCTCTTTCTCGGCTGTTCGGCCGACCCCTCGAGTCGGTCCCATGGCTTCTATCGCCATCTTGGCTGGCGAAGCACCGGCGACCATCGATCGCGCGGGCGACGAAGTGCTCGAGCTCTTGCGCCCGGCGGATACCGCTCAACACCCGGGCGAGGCCCGACCCCCATGAAGATCGTCCCTCCGAATCGCGCTGTCCGCAGCTACACACAACATCTGGTGGGCCCGCCCGAGGCGGTCTTTCCGCTCTTGTGCCCCGTGCGCGAGGCAGACTGGATAGAAGGCTGGGATCCGCTGCTGGTGGTGTCCCGCTCCGGCGTGGCCGAGCCCGACTGTGTCTTCACGACCGCGGCCGCACCGGCCGACGCCATCTGGTACATCACGCGACACGAACCGGAGGACGGGTTCGTCGAGATGCTGAAGATCACGCCTTCGGTGACTGCGTGTCGTCTCACCATCCAGGTTCGCGCGGCCGCAGGTGGCTCGCAGGCCGTCGTCACCTACGCCCACACCAGCCTCGGGCCCGAAGGGGACAGCTTCGTTGCCTCGTTCACCGAGGCGTACTACTTGGTGTTCATGCAGGACTGGGAGGCCCGCTTGAACCACTTCCTGAAGCACGGCACGGCGTTGGCCAGCGGCGGCTGAGCGCCTGGTCACGCCACGGGCCGACGGCAGGCTCGCGCCCTGCCGGTCCTGCGGCTATTTGTCGCTGCGCTTGTTGTGGTCGGAGAACTGCTTCACCACCCAGAACGCGAAGACGATGATCCAGACCAGGAAGAGGATTTGATAGACCTTCACGCGATGCTCCTGAAGATTTGCGGGTGAGTGAATAGGGGCGTCATGGTAGTGGCTTGCCAAGCTCCGTGCGCTCGGGGTCGAGCGGGTGCACGGGCAGGCGTGCAGCGCCGGCCCGTGCACGTTGCTCGGCAACCAGCGCACGCATGACATAGATGGTGGCGGCCAGCAGCACGATCTCGAGCGCATAGACAAACGCATAACCCGAGGCCGGGCCCTGCAAGGCCGGGCCGAAGACGCCCTGCGTCGCCAGCGCACCCATGATGTCGCGCAGGATGCCGCCCAGCGCCACGGCAATGCCGGCGGCGGTGGCTTGCACGGCGCCCCAGGCACCGAGCGCCAGACCGGTCTGCTCCTTCGGCGCGCGGTTCATCGTCAGCGTCAAGGTGCCGTGGCCGAAGAGGCCGGCGCCGAAGCCGATCAACAAGGTGCCGCAGAAGAACAGGCCCACCGACTGCATCGTCGAGGCCAGCATCACGGCCGCGAAGGCGGGGATGCCGATCCACGCGCCGCACGTCGCCAGGCGCGCGGCGTTGACACCGCGGCCCAGGATGTTGGAGGCCAGGCCAAAACCCAACAGGCCCCCAGTGGCCAGCGCCGCCGTCAGCCAGGTGGTGTCGCCCACACCCATGCCCAGTACCTGCCCGCCATAGGGTTCGAGCAGCACGTCCTGCATGCCGAAGGCCATGGTGCCCAGGCCGATGGCCAGCAGCCGGCGGCGCGCGCCCTCGCCGGCGATGTAGGTGCGCCAGGCGGCGCGAAACGACGGCGGCTGCGCGCGTGCCGGCGCAAAGCGACCCGGCTGTCGCGTCTCCTGCTTCCACAGCGCGATGCTGTTCAGCACGATCGTCGCCACGGCACAGGCCTGGATCACCTGCACCAGCCGGCCGGGGCTGAAGTCCTGCAGGAAGGCACCGAAGAGCAGCGCGCTGACGATCGTGCCCAGCAGCAGCATCACGTACATCAGCCCGACCACGCGCGGTTGTGATTCGACCGGCGCCAGGTCGGTGGCCAGCGCCAGGCCCGCCGTCTGCGTGGTGTGCAGGCCGGCGCCGACGACCAGGAAACACAGGCCCGCGCCGGCCCAGCCGATCCACGCCGGCCATTGCGCCGCATTGCCACCACCGGACAGCACCAGCAGCGCGAAGGGCATCACCGCCAGGCCGCCGAACTGCACCAGCGTGCCCATCCAGATGAAGGGCACGCGGCGCCAGCCGAGCGCCGAGCGGTGTGTGTCGGAGCGAAAGCCGATGAGCGCACGCAAGGGCGCATACAGCACCGGCAGCGCCACCATGATGGCGACCAGCGCAGCGGGCACGTTCAACTCGACGATCATGACGCGGTTGAGCGTGCCGACGAGCAGCGTCAAGGCCATGCCCACCGACACCTGGAACAGCGACAGGCGCAGCAGCCGCGGCAGCGGCAGGTCGGGCGTGGCCGCGTCGGCAAACGGCAGGAAGCGCGGACCCATGCGGGCCCAGCGCGAGATCAGGTTGCGGCTGATGCGGTTCATGGCCGGCTCGTCGAAAACCATCGTGGCCGCAGCCGCGATGCAAATGAAAAGCACCGATCACGAACGCCGCAGACAGGCCGGCGAGTTGCCAGCCGGGTGTGCACGCGCCCGTGTCGGAGCGGCAACCCCGAGGGGTTACTTCGTGGCCGCAGCCGCCGCGACCAGCGTGGTCGGCGGTGCCGCAGCAAGCCCGCCCGGCGCCTCGATCGACGCCGTCTTCTTCATGCCGCCTTCGTAGTACTTGGGCAGCCAGGTGGTGTGCGTCAGGAGCATGTAGTGCACCAGGAACGAACTCACCGCCACGGCACCCAGGAACAACGGGATACCGACCGTTGGCTTGACGACCAACCAGATTTTTCCGTAGATCATGTTGTGGTCTCCGTGCTCACTTCAGCCAAGGTGAGTAGATGTAGGCGAACAGGTGCGCCAGCACGGCGATGAAGCCGAAGATCTGTGTGCCCTGGATCAAATGACGGTGGACCTCTTCGGACTCCGCCTCGGTCAGGCCCGTTGGCCATACCTTGTTTGGATCTGATTTGCTTTCTGACATGGACCCTCCAGAAAAAGAAAGCTCACTCGTGCAAGACCCGCACGCGGGTATAGGGAACGTTGCCAGCAGGGAATGCCGGTAGTGTCATTTTGTCCTTACGCTTTTTAATGTCAATACTAGTTGACGCTTGATTCGCATCCGGTGTGGTATGCGGTGGTCGCTTTGCAAGGCACATCGACGTTCGTCCCCGCCCACGACCTCAGCTGCGACGCGGCATGCGACAGGGCAACATCAGCTGCACCGGCAGCGAGGTCAATCGAGGCACGTCCAGCGTCTCGTGCAACGCGGTCACGCGTTCGCCCAACAGGCCCGCCGAGATGACCGAGCGCACGTAGAAGGGCGTGTCCTCGAAGGTCTCCTGCACATGCGCCGGTGTGTCGGCGTCGCAGCGCATCGTGCGCCCGAGCCCCCACTTCGAACGCGCCAGCGTGCGGCGCGAAGGTGCATCGAAGGGCGAGTGGCTGCCGTCCGCGGCAAAGCGCTGCGCGATGACACGACCCTCGCTCGCGAGCGGCTCGTCGCGCGGGCGTACGTCGTAGATCACCGCCGTGCTGCCATCGCGCATCGACGCTCGCGACCAGTCCCAGGCGCGAAAGGCCCGGTCCACCGGCTCGTCGCCTTCGTTCGAATCGAGATAGGCCGGGCCGCTCCAGCGCAGGCCCGGTGAGTCGAGTTCGACCTCGACACGAGCGCAGGGCGCGATCGGGCCCCAGCGGTGGCGACCGGCCGCATCCAGCGGCGCCACGAAGCGGCACAGGGCCTGCGGAAACACGCGCACCTGGCCGCGCACGCGCCGCGGCAACGGCACACCGATCTCGTCGATGTCGATGCGCAGCGAGTCACCGTCCCAGGCCACGCGGCTCGGCCCGATGTTCAGCTCGCTCGCGCTGCGCGAGAGCTGCTTGCGGCCACGCTCGGTCATGGTCCAGCGGCGCGTGCCGCCATACAGCGCGACGTTCAGCGCGACATGGTTTTCCGCATCGGCGTGGCCACGCGAGCGTGCGAAGCGGTAGTAGGGCGAGAAGACGCTGCCGACAAAGGCGATGATCGTCAGGCCGTGCTGGCCGTCGTCGCTGAGGGCGTCGACATACCACCACAGATAACCACCCGGCGCGACCGGCTGGTCGAATCGAGGTGCGCCAGCAGCGTCTCGGCCGCCAGCCGCCCCGACATCGCCGCCATCGGCACGCCCGGGCCCGGATGCACGCTGCCCCCGGCCAGGTACAGCCCCGGCAAGCGGCTGCTCGAGCCCGGCCTTTTGAACAACGCCATCCAGCCATGGCTGGCCGCGCCGTACAGCGCCCCGCCCGTGCCCGGGAAGAGTTGGTGGAACTGCGCCGGCGTGGTCGTCACGCGTGGCGCCGACGGCTCCAGCTGCAGGCCACAGTGCTGCAGCAGATCCAGGCTGCGGTGTAGGCATGGGTCGATCTCCGAAGCGTCGAAAGGCCGGCGGTCGCCGTCGGCGGGCGCGTTGACGAGGCATAGCAGGCGTTCTCGCCCGGCCGGCACATCGGCCTCGTCGCCGCGGTCCTGCGCGCAGACGTACACCGTGCCGTCATGCGGCAGCGTGCGACGGCGAAACACATCGTCGAACTCGCGGCGGTAGTCGTCGCAGAAGAAGACGTTGTGCCGCGACAGCGGGAAGCCGTCGGTGCGCGCGTGCGTGGCCCAGGTCAAGCGCCGACAGCGAGCGACGTTGCACGCGGCACGGCCGGCGCCGCGCGCGCTGACATCGGGCCCGAGCAGGCCTTGCGCCAGCGCGTTCGCGTCGCCGTTGAAGACCACCGAATCGGCCGCCAGCACGCGCCCGTCGGCGAGCTTGACGCCGCAGGCGCGGCCGTCGCGCACGACGATGCGCTCGACCGCCTGGCCGAAATGCAGCGTCGCGCCGCGCGCGCGTGCCAGTTGCGCCAGCGCGCGCGGCAGCGCGTGCAAACCACCGCGCAGCGACCACACGCCGCTTTGTTCGACATGCGCGATCAGCATCAGCGTGGCCGGCGCCAGCCACGGCGACGCGCCGCAATAGGTGGCATAACGGCCGAAGAGCTGGCGCAGGCGCGGGTCGTGGAAGTGCTTGCCCAGCCGCGTCCACAGGGTCGCGAAGGGGCCGAGCGACGGCCAGCGTGGCCAGCCCGCCGGGACCGAGGTCGCGGATCATGCCCGGCACACTGGGCCGCGCCGAGCGGATATGCGGGCCTTCGAGTTGTTCGTAGATGCGGCGCGCTTCGGCGCAGAAGGCCAGGTAACGCCGGCCCTCGTCAGGGCCGGAAAACTGCGCGATGGCATCGGCAGAGGCCTGCAAGTCGGCAAACAGGTCGAGCCGCTGCGGCACGCCGCGTTCGTCGCCACGCCAGGCATGACGCGCCAGCACCGACAAGGGCTGCAGGCTCACCAGCGATTCGAGCGAGCTGCCGGCCTGATCGAGGATCTGGTCGAAGACCCAGCGCATCGTGAAGACCGTGGGGCCGGCATCGATGAACGCACCGTCGACTTCGACCTGGCGCATCTTGCCGCCAGGCTCCGCCGCCGCTTCCACTAACGTGACCTGCAGGCCGCGGCAAGCCAGCAGCAGCGCGCTGACCAGCCCGCCGATGCCAGCGCCGACGACGACCACGCGGTGATCGCGCAAAGCGCCGGCTTCAGCCATGGTCGCGCCCCTGCCAGCGACCTTCGATGCGCAGGGGCACAAAACGCACGAACATCGATTCGCTGAACCAGCCCTCGGATTGCGCCGCGCGTATGGCATCGAGGTGCGCGCCGCTGCGCGCATAGGCGTTCATCGCGGCCTGGTTCTCCCAGACGCTGAAGGTGGCCTGACGCAACAACGGCGCTTCGCCCAGGCCCATCGCCAGCAGGCAGCCGTCGGCGTGGTGCAACGAGTCTTCGGCCTGCGGCGACTGGCGCCAGAAGCGCAGCGATTTGAAGGGGCGGATCGAGGCACGTGTGAGCGAGGCCACGGGTGCGCCGGCTTCGGCACTGGCGCTGACGCCGATGTCATGGCCGCTCCAGCGGCCGCGGCTCGAGGTGGCGCGCAGCGTGGTGATGCACATCTCGGCGGCGTGCGCGCGGTAAGCCTTGACAGTGGCGGATTCTCGAACGAAACGGTTGGCCGCGGCTTCACCGTCGAACAGCGCAAACAGGCCCTGGCACGACAGGCTCGGGCGCAGGCCGAAACCACCACGATGCCCGCTGCCCAGCGCCTTGGCGAAGCGCAGCCCCGGCACGTCACGCAAGGGCAGCGCACCCAGCACGATGCGCGACCAGCCCCACACCAGCGCGCCCGGCAACAGTTCGACGAGCAGCACCACCGCGACATCGTCACGCAGCATCGCGCCACCGGTTGTAGAGGTCGGTGCGTGCGCCTGTGACGACGCGGCCCTTTGCGGCCGCGGCGAAGGCGTTGTCGCCGTTCGCTGCAAGGCACTGGAGCGGACCGGTTCGGTCATTGCAGCATGCGACACCGCAGCCGGCCCGGCCGGCCCCGGTGCGCCTATTTCACGGTGACTTCGACGCGGCGCGCGGCCGGGTCTTCGCCGGCCAGGTTGGCCTCGGCCTGCAGCGGTTTTTCGAGCACCACGCGGTTCGGCGGAGATGCCCGCCGCGACCAGCGATTCGCGCACCTTGACGGCACGGTCCTTGGCCAGTTGCTGGTTGGCCGCGAGTTCACCCGAGGCCGAGTGGTAGCCGGAGATCGACGCCTTGGCAGCGGGCTGCGCCGACAGCGTGGCGATCAACATCACCAGGCCCTTGGCTTGCTCGCCTTCCAGTGTGGACGAGTTGACGGCGAAGAACAGCACCGAGCGCGTGGCCTCGGCGCGCGGTGGCGGCAGCCCGTCGCTGATGACCTTGCTCGTCGCCCCGATGGGCTTCAGCAGCTCGGGGTAGGCCTTGGCCATCGGCGCGCCGTACAGCGGCTTGTACACGCCCTGGTGGCAGGTGGCGCAGTTGACCTTGGCCACGTCACCCAGCGGTCCCAGCCGGTTGGCCGGGAAGCTCTTCGTCAATGGCTCGAGGTAGTTGTTGTTGATGTCGCGCGCCATGCGGATGCCATGCCAGGCGCTGGTGCGTTGCGGCGGCGCGCCTTCCCAGGTCTTGAAATTGCGCGTGTTGTGGCAGTAGGTGCAGTTCACGCCCAGGCCGTCGGAGATGTTCATCATCAAGCCATAGGTCTGCTCGGTGTGCAGGATCGACGCCACGTGGCCCGTGGGCAATGCCGCCGGGCCGGCGACGCCGATGACCGCATCGCCCTGCAGATACAGGCTGTTCGGGTCGACCGTCAGCGAACTCATGCCCACCATCTTCATCGGCTGGTTCTGGCCCGCCAGGTTGCCGATGAAGTCGGCGCCGGGCTGCGGCGGTTGCTTGAACCACACCTGCAGCGGCACGGCCTTGCCGCGGTGGCAGGTGTAGCAGGTGACGCCGGTCTGCGCCACGTGCGGCTGCCAGTCGGCGTTGATGTGCTGCGTCATCTCGATCATGCGGCGCGACACGATCTTGGTGTACTTCTTGTCCTCGCCCAGGTTCTGCAGATCGTGGCAGTAGGCGCAGCCTTCCTTGGGCGCCACCCACTCCGTGATCGAGGTCATCGTGCGCGTGAACTCGGCGACGCTGAGGTGGCCCAGCAAGGGCACGTTCTTGTACACGTCCCTGGCTTTCGGCCCGTCGGGGCTGGCCGGGTCGGACGGCTTGGGTGCCTGGTTGTTTTCTGCCACCGTCGCCTGGATGCGCGGGTTGTAGACCAGCTCCATGCCGGTGCCGCGATAGCCGCGCTGCACCGTATCCACCGGCGGTCGTTCGCAGCCGGCCAGCAAGGTGGTGGCTGCCACCGCGGCGACGAGTGCAACTCTCAGACGCGCGATCATGGCTTGACCCCTTGCATCAGCGTGGCCGGGTCCACCGCCACTGGGAAGACCAGCGGGTACGGTGGCGCGACGCCATGCTTCACCGCCCACAGATACCAGTTGTCGACCACCGTGCCAGTGAGCAGGATGCCGATGCCACCGGCCAGCGGGCACAGCACGGCAAACCACCAGGCCCAGCGGTGAATCGATTCGGTGGTGGCGTTGAAGCCCATGGTCCAGCGCCAGAACAAGGCGGCGCGCTCGCTGGCGGTGCCGCGGTCGGCGATCTGCTCCAGCTCGCGCTCGCCGCCGAAGCGGCTGACCGCCAGGATGGTGGCGCCGTGCATCGCGAAGAGCAGCGTCGCGCCGTACAGGAAGGCGATCGACAGCGCGTGGAAGGGGTTGTAGAACAGGTTGCCGTAGCGGATGGAGAAGGCTGCCGTCCAGTCCAGGTGCGGGAAGATGCCGAAGGGCACTGCCTCGGACCAGCTGCCCATCAGCACCGGGCGGATGAAACCGAGCACCAGGAACAACCAGATCGCCGCGGCAAAGGCCCAGGCCACATGCGTGCCCAAGCCGAGCGCACGAGCCCGGGTGTACATGCGCGCCCACCACAGCAGGATCGACACGGTCAGGAAGCCGCCGGCCATGAGCCACCAGCCACCCTGGTTGAGCGGCGGCAGCGACAAGCCGTATTCGGGTGAGGGCGGCTCCAGCGACAGCCAGAACAACTGGCGCACGAACTGAATGAAGTCCCAGTTGACCTGGGCCAGCATGTTGAAGCCGATGATGTTGAAGGACGCCACGCCGAAGATGATCGACGCGATGCCCAGCGGGCCCAGGTAGACCGGCCCGATCTGCGCCATGCCGATGCGCCCGAGCAGGTGCACCTGAGGCAGATCGGTACCGGTGCGCGGGCTGTTCCGGGCGCCCAGCGGCACGCCCAGGTTGGACGGCCCGACGGCTTGAACTTGCGTGAACAGGTTTTGATATTCAGCCATGCTGTTGCTCCTGCTCGCTCACTTGAGGGGCCACTGGGCCCAGATCGGAAGGTTGAGCCACCAGCCCCACCATTCCGGCCAGCCGCGCGTCCAGAACGGGCCGCTGATGACGATGCACACCGCGCTGAAGAACACCGCCGCCAGCGCCAGGAACAGGCCGAGCCGGTGGATGCCCAATGCGCCGATCGAATAGCCGATGGCATCGCGGAAGAAGGTGTCCTCGGAGTCGGCCGTCTTCATCGCCTCACCGCGCTTGGGATTGCTGGCCGAAAGGATCAAGCCCCCGTGCAGCGACAGCGCCAGCGTGGTCGTGAAGAAGAAGCTGATGGCGATCATGTGCGCCGGGTTGTAGTGGAAGTGCAGGTACTGATAGCCGACGTTGGACACCCAGTCCAGGTGGCTGAAGATGCCGTACGGGAAACCATGGCCCCACGCGCCCAGCAGCACGGGGCGAATCACCACCAGCGTGACGTAGGCCAGGATAGCGACGCTGAAAGCGGCCGGCACATGAAAGCCCATGCCCAGCTTTCGACAGATCTCCACCTCGCGCAGCATCCACGAGACGAAGGCGCCGATGGCGCATACCGTGATCAGCTGCCACAAGCCGCCCTGCATCATCGGGGCGATGCCCAGGCCATAGCTCAGGTCGGGCGGGGCAATGCTGATCTGCCAGAGGTTCCAGGTCGGCCCTTGCGAGGCGCCCCACAGGATCATGGCGGTGCCCAGGAACGCGAAGAAGGCCGTGGTGACACCGAAGAAGCCGACATAGAACGGTCCGACCCAGAAGTCGAACAGGTCGCCGCCCACGAGCGTGCCACCGCGCACCCGATACTTTTTCTCGAAACTCAGCATGGCCATGTCTTGGTCCCCAAACCGGGCGGGTTGCGCCGTCCGGCAAATGTTCTTGCATGCAGACGGTCCGGGTCAGGCCCGAAGGCCCTTCCCGTCCCGCGTGCGTGCGGGCATGAGCCCGCTATTTCGTCGGTGCGATGGACGCCACCGCGGTGGGCAACGGCGCACTCAGCGCTGCCACCTTGGCGGTTTTCGGGCCATCGAGCCAGTTGAACTTGTTCGTGCCGAGCAAGATGAGGTGAATCATCACTGCCAGGCCGAACAAGAAGACCGCCAGCGCCACCATCGTGCGCATCGGGTCGAACAGACGCCAAATTCTCCACATGATTCCAAGCTCCTAGGTAAGGTGCGACATAAAGGTGTACACAGCCGCCTTTACACCGCCATTGAGAGACTTCACACCTTCTGCGCCCGGCAACCAGGTCCGCCAGTGCCAGCCCAGCAACTGCCCTGCAAGGGCGATTGCCATGAACACGGCGAAGCTCGCGGCGAAGATGACCCAGTAGTTGCGGATGTCTTCGTGCAAGGGTTTGCGCACGGTGTCGTTCGGGTAGGCCATGTCGATGTCCTTCATGCCGGATGAAACGCGTCAGATGCTCAGAGCCAGGGACGCCAGATCCACACCAGGATGTGTGCCACCACGGCAACCGCCGTGAAGCCCACGAAACCCTGGACGTAGAACTTGTGAAACTCCTGTGCCTCGTCGTCAGTGAGGCCTGAAATAGAACCCCTTCTTTCAGCCATAGGAATAGCCCTCCAGATCGGCCTTGCGGCCCCGTGCGCACAAAGCCCGCGCACCTTGGGCAATCTCGGCGAGACGCCAAGAAATGAGAAGCGTCGGACACAGGCCGGACGCGTGAAGTTAGTGCGAGCGGGCGTCATGCCGGCTCCTTGTTGCCGAGCAGGCGCTGCACCAGCGCCGCCGTCACGCGCGCCGCACCGGCGGCCCCTGCCTCGCGTTCGGCACGGTCGCGCAATTGCTTGGCGGCCGAGATCTGCACCAGCACCGGCTGCGTGTCGATGTAACGTTGCAGCGCTTCCTGCGCGTCGGCATCCCAAGGCCTGGAATCGCCGCGCCGCGCCGGTGTGGCATCGACCTTGTCGAGATCGGTGCCCAGCGGCAGGATGTGGAACAGCGCATCGAAGAGCGCGTTGCAGAACTCCTGCACGATGTAGGTCGCGCCGGCATAACCCATGAACGGCGTGCCGGTGTGGCGGCGAATGATCGCGCCGGGAAACGACGCGGCGATGTACGCCGGCCGCGGACCATGGCCCTGCGCCAGCTCGCTGAGGTACATGCGTTCGTTGTAGCTGCCGAACATCACCAGCGGCGGCTTGTCGTGCGTGAGCTTGCGCACCGCTTCGTTGTCGGTCTTGCTGCCCGCCTTGCGCGACACCGCGAAGTTGCAGGGCAGGCCGAGTTCGTCTTCCAGGAAGTGGCGAATGCCGCGCGCATAGGTCTCGCCGGCCACCACCGCAAAGTTGGCGGTGCCGAAGAAATCCTGCGTGACGCTGCGCCACAGGTCCCAGATCGGCTTGATGGTGGTGTGCTTCTCGCGCTCGATGAAGGGCTCGGGGTCGAGCTGAAGCAACTGGCCCAACTGGCGCAGGAAGGCCGTGGTGCTGTGCAGCCCGATGGGCGCTTGCAGGTAGGGGCGCTCCAGCGCCTCGCACAACATGCGGCCGTACTCGCGGTACATGCAGATGTTGACGTCGGCCTCGACCAGGCGCGACACGTCGGACACATGGCTGCCCAGCGGGAACACCATGTTCACCTCGGCACCGATGCCTTGCACCAGGCGGCGGATCTCGGCCAGGTCGCTGGGCATGTTGAAGGTGCCGTAGCAAGGGCCGATCAGGTTGACGCGCGGCTTCTCACCCGCAGGACGCTCGGCGAAGGGCTTGCGCTGCGGCACCTTGCGCAGGCCGTACTGGCTCCAAAGCCAGAACATCGCGCGGTTGGCGCACTGCCATTGGTCTTCGTCGATGGTGCGCGGCAGGAAGCGCTGGATCGTCGTGCCTTCGGGCGTGACGCCGCCGCCGATCATCTCGGCGATGGAACCGGTCACCACCACGCTGGGCAGGTCGGGGTCGAGCGCGGCATGCGCGCGCTTCATCGCGCCTTCGGTGCCTTCGCGACCCAGTTGTTCTTCGGCGAGACCCGTGACCACGATCGGCAGTTCGTGCGGCGGCAGCGCGTCGGTGTAGTGCAGCACGCTGGTGACCGGCAGGTTCTCGCAACCCACCGGGCCGTCGATGATGACCTGCAGGCCCTTGATCGCGGTGAACACATACACCGCACCCCAGTAACCGCCGGCGCGGTCGTGGTCTATGACGTAGTTCAGGTTGGCCATCTCAATGCCCGCCCGGCCGCCCGAAGGGCATTGGCGCCCCCTCGGGGGGCAGCGAATGAAATGAGCGTGGGGGCCTCATATCATTTCCTCGGCCTTGCGCTTCTTCAGCAGCTTGATGACCTGGCGGCGTGTGTCGGCGCGGAACTCGGGGCGCAGTTGCGGCACCTCTTCCCACACGCCGGACTTGTCGCCGCCACCCACGTCGCCGAAGAACTCGCGCATCTGGTCGAAGCGCGCCTTGTTGCCGATGGCGGCATTGACCACCTGCGCCAGCGAGCCGGCACCCATCACGCCCATCAGCGGGCGCGCCGAGATCAGGTTGGTGAAGTACAGCGACGGAATCGCGCACTGCTTGGCAGCCTGCACCACCGGCGTGGTGCCGATCGCCAGGTCAGGCTTGAACTCGCGCACCGCGTCGATGTCCTGCTCCAAGGTGGCGCGGTACTGCACGCGCACGCCATGGGCCTGCAGCCATTCGAGGTCGGGCGCGCTCCACGGGGTCTTCGGGCAGGCGGTGCCGACGTAGGGCACATCGGCGCCGCTTTCGATCAGCAGCCGCGCCACCAGCAGTTCCGAGCCTTCGTAGCCGCTGACCGTGACCCGGCCCTTGATCGGCGTGCGCGCGATGGCGCCCTTGATCGCCGGCAGCCACTTGTTCTTGGCGGCGTCGATCAGCGCCTGCGGCACGTTGGTGGCGTTGCCGATGGCCTGCAGCCAGGCTTCGGTACCGTCATGGCCGACAGGTGCGGAAGGCACGATCGCAACGGCCGGCGGCTTCGAACTCGCGTACGCTGGCGGTGTAGAACGGGTGGATCGCGGCGACCGCGGCGCAGTCCAGCGCGGCATACAGCTCGCGCCATTCGCGCGTCGGCACCACCGGGCCAGCGGCCAGGCCCATCGGCTCGAGCAGCATGCCGATGCCCACCGGGTCGGCCGGGAACATCTCGCCCAGCAAGGTGATCGTCGGCTTTTCCGACACGCCGTTGCGCGGTGCCGTCACCGGGCCGGCTTCGGCTTCGCCGCGTGCGTACTTCAGCATCGCGCCGGCCAGCACATCCTTGGCCTCGGCATGCGTGGGCACGCCGAAACCCGGCACGTCGATGCCGATGATGCGCACGCCGTTGATCTGCTTGGGCAGCAGCTGCAGCGGCACGCCGCTGGCGGTGGGCACGCACAGGTTGATGATGACGATGCTGTCGTACAGCGCCGGGTCGGCCTGCTGGTGCACGGCCTCGCGGATGTCCTCGAACAGCTTGCCGGTGACCAGCGATTCGCTGTTGAAGGGCACGTAGCCGACGCTGCGCCGCGCGCCGTAGAAATGCGAAGTGAAGGTCAGCCCGTAGACGCAGCAGGCGCTGCCGCTCAGGATGGTGTGCGTGCGGCGCATGCGCAGCCCGACACGCAGCGAGCCGAAGGCCGGGCACATGCTCTGCGGCTGCTCATGCGGGCCGGCGCCTTCGGGCAGCGGATAGTCCTTGGCGTACTGCTGCAGGACTTCGCTCTTGCCGGCCGACTTGGCGGCCTCGAGCATGGCGTCCTTGCCCGAGTGGCAGCCCACCCCGTCGCCCGCGAGGGCGGCGGGCACAGGGACACCCGCGTCTTCCTTGACGGCTGCGACGTTCTGGAACTCGTTCGCGCCCATGGTGCTCACCGGTTCATGCCTCGTCGTAGACGACTTCTAGCGTGGGCTTGATCAGCTCGGTCTTGCCCACCATGTCGAACAGCGTGGCCGGCTCCATCTTGAAGTCGCGCCCGGTGACCTCGGCCGAGAACAGCCCGAGCAACTGGTCCTGCGTCTGGGGCTTGGGCCGCACCGGCGGCGCTTCGGCGACGTTGGTGGCCAGTTCCTCGAACAGCGGCGCCCACATCGTGCCGGGGCGGCCGATGATTTCGTAGGACGCACTCTTGCGGCGGATGTCGTCGTTGGCCGGAATGGTGGCCAACACCGGGATGCCGGCTGCTTCGGCGAACTTCTTGGCCTCGCCGGTGCCGTCGTCACGGTTGATGACCACGCCGGCCACGCCGACGTTGCCGCCGAGCTTGCGGAAGTACTCGACCGCCGAGCACACGTTGTTGGCGACGTACAGGACTTTGCAGGTCGTTGCTGGCGACGACGATGACCTTCTGGCACATGTCGCGCGCGATCGGCAGGCCGAAGCCGCCGCAGACCACGTCGCCCAGGAAGTCGAGCAGCACGAAGTCGAAGCCCCAGTCGTGGAAGCCCAGCTTTTCCAGCGTCTCGAAGCCGTGGATGATGCCGCGCCCGCCGCAGCCGCGGCCGACTTCGGGGCCGCCGAGTTCCATCGCATAGACGCCGTCGCGCTTGAAGCAGACGTCGCCGATGGCCACCGCTTCACCGGCGAGCTTCTTCTTGCTGCTGGTCTCGATGATGGTCGGGCAGGCCTTGCCGCCGAACAGCAGGCGACGTGGTGTCGCTCTTCGGGTCGCAGCCGATGAGCAGCACCTTCTTGCCCTGCTGCGCCATCATGTAGCTCAGGTTGGCCAGCGTGAAGCTCTTGCCGATGCCGCCCTTGCCGTAGATGGCGATGATCTGCGTGGTCTTGGTGGCGGGCGAGGTGGACACCGGATCGGGCTCGATCGCGGCCTCGGCGCGCAACTGCAGGTCGCGCAGGATCTGGATCGGTGCGCCTTGCGGACTGTCGATGCTTGGGTTCATGTCAGTGTGTCCAGTCGAGAACCATCTTGAGACAGCCGACATCGCCGAAGGCGGTGCGGTAGGCGCTGTCGGCGTGTGCAAACGGTGCGTGGTGCGTGATCAGGCCGTCGAGCGAGAGCAGGCCGCCTTCGACCAGCGCCTTCACGGCCAGCAGGTCGGCGCGCTTCCATTCCGCGGCGGCGCGGATCTGCGCCTCGCGCATGAAGGCCATCGGGAAGGAGAAGGACACCCGCTCGCTGTAGAAGCCGGCGAGCACGATCTCGCCGCCCGGTGCGAGCCGGCCGATGAAGGTGTCGAGCATCGAGGCGTCACCGCTGACGTCGTAGATGGCGCGATAGTCGCGCCGCGTGTCCTGCTCGGGGTGTACGACGGTGTAGCCGCAGGCACCGTGCGCACGGCGAGGGTCGCATTCCCAGACCACCGTGTCGGTGACGCCGGCGGCGACGTTGAGCCGCGCCAGCAGGCGGCCGAGCACGCCGTGGCCGACGATGAGATCAGGCGGCACCGGGTGTTCGCGCAAACCACCACCGGACACCGCGTGGTAGGCCGTGGCGGCCAGGGCCAGCAGGATGGCGCGCTCGCCCATCGATTCTTCGACCGCGACCACGCGCTTGCCCGGCACCACGACTCTTGCCGCAGCACCGCCGAACAGGCCGCGCACGTCGCCGAAGCAGTTGGCGCCCGGCACGAACACACGCTCACCGACCTTCAGGCCGGCCTGCGCGCCGGCCTCGACCACGCGGCCCACCGATTCATAACCCGGCACCAGCGGATAGCCCATGCCCGGGAAGGAGGGCATGCGCCCGCTCCACAGCAGCTTCTCGGTGCCGGTGCTGATGCCACTCCATTCGATGTCGACGACCACATCCTGCGCACCCGGGTCACTCAGCGCAAGCTGGCTGAGCACCAACTGTTCGGGCTGTTGCAGCACGACAGCGGTGGTGTTCATGGTCGGGGTTCTCGGCAAGGTCGGCATGTCGGTCGCTCAAGTGTCATCTTAGACTTACCATTCAAAGTGTCAAGCAATGTTTACGCTCGGTGTTTACGCCTACGCGGCACTCGGGCGTTGCGCCACGATCACACCCACCTGCAGCGGGATCGGCGTGGGCAGTTCGCGCGCCTGCACAAAACCTGCCGCCTGCAGCAGCGCCGTCAGATCGGCGGCGCTGCGTGCGCGCCCTCCGCGCATGGCCAGCAGATACATGCCGAAATAGGCGTCGCCCATGCGCGGCGCGCCGGGTGCGCCGGCCATCGGTTCGGCCAGCAGCAGCGTGCCGCCGGGCGGCAAGGCCTGAAACACGGCGCGCAGGATGGCCAATGCGCGTTCGTCGCCGTGGTCGTAGATGACACGCACCAGCGAGGCGATGTCCGCGCCGGTGGGCAAGGTGTCGCGTGTGAAATCGCCGCCGATGGCCTGGGCACGGTTTGACAAGCCGAACGCCGCGAAGGCGGCGGTGGCCGGTGCCACCACTGCCGGCAAGTCGAAGAGCATCAGTTGCAGGCCCGGCGTGCGTTGCCCGGCCGCGATGAGAAAGCGGCCCTGGCCGCCGCCCACGTCGAGCAGGCAGCGGTGGCGCGCCAGCGGGTAGGTGTCCAGCACCTCCTGCGCTACCAGCGGCTGCGAGGCCGACATCAGCGCCGAGTATTCGTCCACCTGAGCCGCCGGCAGCGCCCCGGGCGTGTCCGCAGTGGCGTAGGCCCAGTATTGCGACAGCGCGGGCGCTGGTCCTTCGCCGCGCAGCAGGGCCAGCGGATCGCGCAAGTCGGCGTAGAGCACGGCGTGGTGCTCGATCATGGCCGTGATCGCGGTATTGCCCACCAATGGCGCGCCCAGGCGGCCCAGCCCATACAGCCCACCGCCACGCTGCTCGACCAGTTCCAGCGCCACCGCGGCGGCGAGCAGGCGCTCGGTGCCGGCCAGCGGAATGCCGAAACGCCGGGCCAGCGCCGCCGCCGTCTGCGGACCTTCGGCCAGGATCTCGAAGGCACGCACGCGCACGCAGGCCAGCAGCGCCTGCGTATAGGTGAAGCCCGCCACCAGGTCGAACAGCGCGCGGGCACGGCGCCGTGCGATCGGCCGCATGAAGAACGAGCGCGCGGCACGGCGCTGGAAATCGGGGCTCGTGAGCACATGGTCGCGCCACGCGCACCAACGCTGTCGCAAGCGCTGAACCCAGCCCATCCGCCCAGGCTCGCCGTGCTCCGGGAACGGCGCCGCGCTCATCGCCACGGGTGCGGGGCGACCGGGCTCGACAGCGTCCATGCCGGTCCTATGCAGCCAGCGCCAGGTCGCGCACGCTTTCCTGCGGCACCAGGCGCTCCGATTCGGCGCGCACCAGGGCACGCAGCATGGTGGCGCCGTCGCAGGCGGGAATGTCGTCGATGGCACGCGCCACCAGGCGATCGAAGTATTCGATGGCCCCGCCCAGGCCCAGTTCCGACGCCGAACTGGGCCGGTCGAGCGCACGGTCCTGACCGGCCGGCTTGCCCAGCGCCTGGGTCGTGGCGACCACGTCGCGCACATCGTCGGCCACCTGGTAGGCCTCGCCCAGGCTCAGCCCGAAGGCGCGCCACGGGCCGGGGTCGGCCCCCGCCGCCAAGGCGCCGGCCTCGGTGCAGGCGGCAAACAGCGAGCCGGTCTTGGCCTGGTGATAGGCCGCCAGCGTGACACGCGGCTCGCATTCCCAGGCCTGGCCGGCGACGATGCCGGTGGGCCCGCCGACGCGCCGTGCCAGCGTCACGATCAAGGGCGAGAGCAGTCGGGCCGTATCGCGCGCCGCGACGGCCACCGCCAGGGTCTGGAAGGACAGCACGATGAGCGCGTCGCCGGTGAGCACCGCAATGCGCTCGCCGTAGGCGGCGTGCACCGACGGCAGGCCGCGGCGCGTGTTGGCATCGTCGAAACAAGGCAGGTCGTCGTGCACCAGCGACGCGCAATGCAACAGCTCGATGGCGGCCGCCGTGGCATCGGACAGCCGCGGATGGGCATCGCCGCAGGCGCGCGCCACCGCCAGGCACAGCTGGGGGCGGATGCGTGCCCCGCCGGGAAACACCGCATGGCGCATGGCCGCCGCCAGCAGCGGCGGGCCTTCGGGCGATTCAGCGAGGGACAACGCAAACTGCAGCGCGCCTTCGATGCGCTGTGCCATGTCCGCCGCCGACACCGGCCTTTGCATGTGGGTGGGAGTCTTCGAATTCTTCGTGTGTAACACTTTAATGTCACTCCTAGTTGTCAAGTGTGATTGACACAAGTAGGATAGGTGCATGTGCACTTCGCGTCAACGTGGTCTTCGATGAGCGTCATCAGCCTCAGCCTGAACCACCACAGCGCACCGCTGGACCTGCGCGCACGCTTCGCGTTCGCGCCCGAGCAGTTGCCGCTGGCCCTGCGCTCGCTGCGCGAGCGGCTGAGCCGTGCGCAGCCCGAAGTGACGCTGCTGTCCACCTGCAACCGCACCGAGCTGTACGTCGCGGCAGCCCACGATGCGCCGGCCGACGAGTTGGTGCGCCCGGCACTGGACTGGCTGGCCGAGCAAGGCGGAGCGCCCGCCGGCGCGCTGCTGCCGCATGCGCGCGTGGCACAGCAGCACGACGCCGCGCGCCATGCCTTCCGCGTCGCCGCGGGGCTGGACTCGATGGTGCTGGGCGAGCCGCAGATCCTGGGCCAGATCAAGCTGGCGGTTCGCGAAGCCGGCCTGGCCGGCACCATGGGCAGCACGCTGCACCAACTGTTCCAGCGTGCCTTCTCCGTGGCCAAGGAGGTGCGCAGCGCCACCGACATCGGCGCGCATTCGGTCAGCATGTCGGCCGCCGCGGTGCGCCTGGCGCAGCAGCTGTTCGAGGACTTCAGCCAGGTGCGCGTGCTCTTCGTCGGCGCCGGCGAGATGGTCGAGCTGGCTGCGGCGCACTTTGCCGGGCGCAAGCCGTTGTCGATGACGATCGCCAATCGCACGGCCGAGCGCGGTGCCGCGCTGGCGCGACGCATCGGCGCCGAGACCATCGGCCTGGCGGCGTTGCCGCAGCGGCTGCACGAGTTCGACATCGTCGTCTGCGGCACGGCCAGCACGCTGCCGATCATCGGCCTGGGCGCGGTGGAAAGTGCGCTCAAGCAGCGCCGCCGCCGCCCGATGTTCATGGTCGACCTGGCGGTGCCGCGCGACATCGAACCCGAGGTCGCGCGCCTGTCGGACGTGTATCTCTACACCGTCGACGATCTGTCCACGCTGGTGCAGTCCGGCGGCGAAAAGCGCCAAGCCGCGGTGGCGCAGGCCGAACAGATCGTCGATGCCGGCGTGCGCAGCTTCGCCGATTGGCTCGACCATCGCAGCAACGTGCCGCTGATCCAGGAAGTCAATGCCCGCGCCGACGAATGGCGCGACGCCGCGCTCCTGCGCGCACGCCGCCAGCTCGCCCGAGGCGAGGACACGGATGCGGTGCTCGAATCACTGGCCCGCTGCCTGACCGCCAAGCTGATGCACGGCACGCTGAGCGAGTTGCGCCACACCGACGACGAACATCGCGAGCAAGTGCGCAGCTCGGTGTCCCGGCTGTTCCTGCGTGGCGGTACACGCTCGGTCGTGGCCTGAGGCGCTTCGCCCTAAGGCACCCGGCGGTCGCTGGTCCTGTGATGGGCGACGACGTGCACGAAGCCGATTCCAGGGCCACCCCATAATCGTTCGCGCGGTGTTCGGTCAAACGCTTCTAAAGCCGATGCTCGCGTCGATGCACTGGGCGCCGATGGCACTGCGCGTCGCCTATAAGCAGAGAAAGCATTCCTCAAAGGATTCTGATAAGCAAACTTTGCACTGTGCCGGTAAGGCTCTCGCGGCACTTGATGGGGGTTGCCGTGGCCTTGGCCGTTTCCGGATGCGCGTCATTCGAGTTCGGCGGCGGGAAAGCCGCGCTATCGGCGCCGGCCTTGGGTGGAGCTTCGCCGGCCGTGGTCGGCTCGATGCTGACGCGCGTGCCCGCCGGCGAAAGTCTGACCGTGCTGAGCAATCGCTCCGGCGCAGCCCTGCGCTTGCTTGTCACGGCGATCGACGATGCGGCAGCCGAGATCAGCGCAGTTGGACTGCCGGGCTCGAACGCAGCTTGTGACTCGACCGGTGTTTCGAGCTTGGGGTTAAGCGGACAGTCGGTATTGCTGCGGCTGGACGATGGCTGTGCATTGCGCGTCAGTGCACGCGGTACGGTCGTCGCGTTGTTGCGCTTGCAGTTGGAAGCGGTGCCATTCGGACGTTGAGCGCTCGCGTGCTGCAGTTGAGGCGCCTGCTGATGGCTAGCTGCGCGCGCGTCGGTAGTGCATGGCGACCGCGCCGTTGCCGAGCGGCGTCGCCGAGACCAGCTCGAGCCGCCGCGTATGGAGCAGCCCGCTCTCGTACAGGGTCGGGCCGTGGCCGGCGATCCTCGGGTGAACGAGAAACTGGTACTCGTCGATCAGATCCAGCCGGTCCAGCGCGGTCGCGAGCTTGCCACTGCCGAGGAGCACGCCGGCCGGGGTCGCGTCCTTCAGCTTTTGCACGCCCGAGCGCAAGTCGCCGCCAATGAGGTGGCTGTGGGTCCACGGGAAGTCCGTTCGCGCCGACGACACGACGTACTTCGGCTTGATCTCCAGCCTGAGCGCCCATTCGCGCACCGTCGGCGGCGCCTCCACATCGCCGCGGGCGACCGCCGGCCAGTGGCTCTCCATCATCTCGTAGGTGGTGCGGCCCCACAGCATCGCCCCACCCGCGTCCATGAGGCGGGTGAAGAAGGCGTGCGTCTCGTCGTCGGCGATTCCCTCCTGGTGGTCGACGCAGCCATCCAGGGTGAGGTTGAGGCTGAAGGTCAATAGTCCCATGCGAGTTTTCTCCGAGTAGGGCGGTCCGCTGGGCTGTCGCTGGTCGACGAATACCTCGCCGCAGCCAACTATTGACTCAAGCGGTGCCCCGCTTGATGGCGGCGAGCTGCTCGCGGATCATGCGCTCGGCATCCTCAGGCGGCAGGTCGATGCCTCCCATCAGCGGGCGCACTTCGATGCTGCAGGGCTGGCCAGGAAACGGTGCCGGAAAGCGCCGCGCCCAGGCCAGCGCCTCGTCGCGTGAGCGCACCTCGATCAGCGTGTAGCCGGCAATCAGCTCCTTGGCCTCGGCGAAGGGACCGTCCGTGACGCGCGCCTGGCCGGCGGCGTCGTACTGCACACGAAAGCCTTGGCTGCTGGGCTGCAAGCCGGCACCATCGAGCAGCACGCCGGCCTGGGCCATCTCGTCGTGGAAGGCCATCATGCGCGGCACCAGCGTGGGGTCATCGGGGAAGTCGCCGGCTTCGCTCATCGCGGTAGCGCGAACCTGGATCATGAAACGAGGCATGGAAATCTCCTGTAGCAGTGGTCCTTGAACGACGAACGGCAGCAGCGCATTTCGACAGGCTGCCCGGCTCTGGGAGTCGATCCACTTCGTCTGGTAGGCCCCCACGCAGCGACGGTCAAGCCGCCGCCTCGCGGTGGGACGCCATGATCAGCGGCAGCATCAGGTCTGCCACCCGCTGCGGCTGCTCTTCGTGCGCCAGATGCCCCAGGCCGGGCAGTGTGGCCAGCGTGGCATCGCTCAGCATGGTGGCCACGGTCTTGGCGTTGGCCGGTGGCACGGCGCGGTCGTGCTCCGCCGCGATCAGGTGCAGCGGCGTGCGCAGGCGCGGCAGTTCGGCGGCAAAAGCCTGCAGGTCCCAGTTCGCCATCATGGCCAGTGCGCCGGCCACATGCGCCGGGTCGGCGACGAGCCGGCCATACAAGCGCAACGCCTTCATCGTCTAGCGTCGAGCCGGTGCCGGCGACCAGACGGCGCACACGCTTCGGTTCGGCAGCGCCCAAGGTGAACAGCCTGGGTATCAAGCGGTTTGCGGCCATGCAGCTTGGCCAGCGGTGAGAACCACTGCCCGGCCCAGCCATGCAACGGCAACAAGGCGCCGTTCAGGCTGACGATGGACCGAAACGCCTGCGGCTGATCCAGCGCCATGCGCACGGCGATCGCGGCACCGGCCGAATGCCCGACCAGCACCGATGGCTGGGCGCCGATCTCGCGCAACAGCGCCGCCAGGCCCGCCGCCATGCCGCCGAGCGATGCGCCATCGCCGCGCGCGGCGTCGCTGAAGCCGTGGCCAGGCAGATCGACCGCGATCACGCCCGCATGCCGCGCCAGCAGCGGCGCCAGCGTGCGCCAGGAGTGCGTCGACGCGCCGGTGCCGTGCAGCAACAGCAGTTCGGGCGCGCCGGGCGCCGGCACGGGCCATTGCTGCACGAACCAGCGCCGCCCGCCCGCCGTGATCACGCGGCTGCGCTCGTGGTGCGGCCAGTCGTGGCCCTCGCGTGACCAGTCCATGTCGCCTCAGCCGCGCTCGCGCGGCAGCGCCCGCACCGCGGCGGAAAGTTCGGCGGCACCGGCAAAGGGCAGGACGCGATAGGGCGCGGCCATCTCCTGTGCCAGCCGCTGCGCCACCGGCGACGCCTGCGGCGAGGTGTCCACCAGCAGCGCGGTCAGCCGCGCCGCACGCACTTGCCGCGCGATCTGCAGCGCATCGGCTTCGGCGCGGCTGCGCCCCGAGCCACCGTCCAGCGCCACGTTGGCGCGGCCGTCGGTGAGCAACACGACGATGGGCACGGCGCCGCTGCGGCGCACCTGCGCAGCCATGGCCAGCGCGGCCTGCAGCCCGGCCGCCAGCGGCGTGCCGCCGCCGCCCGGCAGCTCGGCCAGGCTGCGCTTGGCGCGCACCAGCGAACGTGTCGGCGGCAACAGCACCTCGGCGGCACGGCCGCGGAAGGCGATCACCCCGACCATGTCGCGGCGCACATAACACTCGGCCAGCAGCAGGTTGACGGCACCCTTGGCTTCGGCCAGGCGGTGCAGCGCCGACGAGCCCGAGGCATCGATGACAAACAGCGTGGCGGTGGCGGCGCGTTGCTGTAGCCGGCTCACCCGCAGGTCGGCGGCGCGCACGTGGATGCGCTGAGCGCCTGCGGGGGCGGGCGCCGCAGCCGCACGCAGGCGTTGCCACGGCGCCGCAGCGCGCAGCGTTTCGATCAGATTCAAGCGCGCACCGCCACGCGGCGTGCCCGCACGCGCACCCATCGGACGGCCACTGCGCGGCGACGCCGACAGCGCGCCGATGCGGCCGGCGCCGCGCGCGACTTCGTGGTTCAACAGCGCCGCCAGCAGACCCGCCGGCAAGGCCGCCTGCGCGGCGGCGAGCAGCCGATCCTGCAGCGCCTGCACCGGCTCCTCGGGCGCATTCGCCGCACTGTCGTCGGCCGCCGCCTCGGCAGTCGGCGGTGGCGTGGGCCGCGAAGGCGGTGGCGTGGCGTGCTCGGGCGGCGTCTCTTGCGCTGGCTCTGAATCAGCCTGCGCCTCTTGCGGCGACTCTTCGGCCGCGGGCTCGGCAGCCGGCTGCGGCGCACGCGTGGCCCGCGGGGCGAGCACCAGGCGCGCGGCCAGGCGCGCATCCTCTTCGTTGACTTCGCTGCGGCCGTGCAGCGCTGCGGCCGCGCGCGCGGCGCGACACACCATCACGCTGGCACGCATCGAGTCCACGCCCAGGCCCAGCGCCGTGGCGCACAGCGCCTGCACGATCGGCTCCGGCAGCGTGACCGACGCCAGCCGCCCGCGCGCGGCAAGCACCTCGTTCGCCGCGATGGCGTCGTCGTTGCAATCGAACCAGCCCAGCGCGCCGAGATCGCAGCGCAGGGCCAGGCGATCGGCCAGCGCGGCGGGCAATGCCGGGTCGTCGTCGCGGCCTTCGTCGAAGGCGACGATGCCGATGCGCGCGGGCCAGCGCTGGCCGATGCCGTCACGCTCGAAGCCGACATCGCCGCCGTCCAAGGTGGCGGCCAGCCGCGCGGCGGTGGCTGCACTCAGCCGTTCGGCCATCGGGATCAGCACCACGCCGCCATGGCTTTCGGCGAGCAGACCGCGCTGCGCCACCGGCCGGCCAACTTGCAGCGTGGCGGCCAGGTCCAGCCCGCCGAGCAAGCGCTCGTCGGCGATGTGCGCGGGCAGCCGCCGCCACGGCGCGTCCACCGGAAGCAGCGCTCGCAGCAAGGCCGTCCAGCGATCGCGCACCGGCCCGGCGCCGGCGCGCAGGGCAATGCCGCCCAGGCCGTGCGGATCGATGGCAAACAGCGTCGCGGCGCTGACCGCATCGGCCCATGCGGGCGCGGGCGCCGGGTTCGGCACGGGTCCTGCGCTGCTGCGCGCCGAGCGCGGCACAGCGTCGGCGGCGGCCAGGCTCACGCCCCGAACACCTCTTGCATGGCGCGCTCGACGCGCGCGCCGGCATCGGTGTCGTCCAGCGGATCGCGGCGCAGGCGGTGGCGCAAGGCCGGCTTGGCGGCGCGCTTCAGGTGGGCGTCGGTGACGGCGTGCTCGCCGTCCAGCGCAGCGAGTGCGCGTGCGGCGCGCATCAGCGTGAGCTCGCCACGCAGACCATCGGTGCCGAGCGCCATGCACAGCTGCGCCGCACGCTCCAGCGCCGCGTCGGCCACCCGCACCTGCTGCAGGTGCTTGCGCGCGGCGACGATGCGTTTGCGCACGGCGTCATCCTCGGCGTGCCATTCGGCGACGAAGGCCTCGGGGTCGTTCTCGAAGGCGTCGCGGCGGCGCACCACCAGCACGCGCTGCGAGATCTCGCCGGGCGTGCGCACTTCCACGGCCAGGCCGAAGCGGTCGAGCAGCTGCGGCCGCAGTTCGCCCTCTTCGGGGTTGCCGCTGCCGACCAGCACGAAGCGCGCCGGATGGCGCACGGACAGGCCCTCGCGCTCGACCACGTTTTCGCCCGATGCGGCCACGTCGATGAGCAGATCGACCAGGTGGTCGTCGAGCAGATTCACCTCGTCGATGTAGAGGAAGCCACGGTGCGCGCGCGCCAGCAGACCGGGCTCGAAGGCCTTGACGCCCTGGGTCAGCGCGCGTTCCAGGTCGAGCGCGCCGACGACGCGGTCTTCGGTGGCGCCCAGCGGCAGGTCGACCACGGGCACGGGCACGAGATGCGTCTTCGGCCTGGGCTTGGCCTTCAGCACCGCGCAGTCCTCGCACACCGCGCCACGGTCGGCCGGGTCACAGGCATAGCGACAGCCCACCAGCGCACGCATCGGCGGCAACAGCGCGGCCAACGCACGCACCGCCGTGGATTTGCCGGTGCCGCGGTCGCCGAAGACGAGCACGCCGCCGATGCGCGGGTCCACCGCCGCCACCAGGATGGCGAGCTTCATCTCGTCCTGACCGACGATGGCCGAAAAGGGGAAGGCAGTCGCCATCAGTTCACTTTCTCTCGTTCGGCTGCGCGCCGACGCGCGCGGCGCACAGCCATGAAGGCCAATATCGCCAGTGCCGGCACGGCCAGGCTGACGATGAGGTCGGGCTCGATGCGCCAGCCGCCGGCCTTGATGCCCTTGGCGAGGTAGCCGACCAGCCCGGCCATGTAGTACACGATGGCGGCCACGGACAGGCCTTCCACCGTCTGCTGCAGCCGCAACTGCAGCTTGGCGCGCCGGTCCATCGATGCCAGCAGCGCCTGGTTCTGCCGCTCGCGCGTGATGTCCACCCGCGTGGACAACAGATTGCTGGCGCGCGCGATGCGCTCGGCCAGGTCATGCAGTCGTTGCGCCGCGGTAGCGCAGGTGGCCACGGCCGGGGTAACCCGCCGTGCCATGAACTCCTCGATCGTCTGCAGACCCGGCAGCCGCGATTCGCGCAACTCGGCGACGCGCCGCAGCACCAGCTCGTAATAGGCCTTGCAGGCACCGAAGCGGAACTGGCTCGCCGCCAGCCCGCTTTCCACCTCGGCGGCCAGGCGTGTCAGCTCGTGCAGCAGTGCTTCGTCGTCACCCTGCCCTTGTGCCAGACCGTCGGTGAGCGAGGCCAGCTCGCGCTCGATGGCCAGCATGCGCGGCGTCTGCCGCCGTGCAATCGGCAAGGCCAGCAGCGCCAGCATGCGATAGGCCTCGATCTCCACCAGCCGCTGCACCGTGCGTCCGGCCTGCCCGGGCGTGAGCCCGTGGTCGAGCACCAGGCAGCGCGAAAAACCATCGTCGTGGATGCGGAAATCGGTGAACACCGATCCCGCACCCTCGGCGATGCTGGCTCCGGCCACGGCATGGCCGCCAAAATGCGAGGCCAGCCCCGCTGCGTCGCTGGCCATGTCCTTGGCCGGCAGGATGTCCACGTGCGTGGCGGCGATGGTGCGCCCGGGCACCGCGGCCAGCCATTCGGGCGGCAACAGCGTCGCCGCCGGCTCGGCAAAGGGCCGCGCCGCAGCGCCGGATGCAATCACCAGGTAGCCGGAAAACTCACCATGCCGCTCCCACTTGAGGCGCACGCCGCCGAGCGCGGCGCGGAAATGCGTGGCGCCGTCGGGTGGCGCTGCCACGGCAAAGCGCTTGCACAGGCCTTCCAGGTGCAGCAATTCGCGCGCACGATCGTCGCCATCGACGAGCACGGCGACGTAGCTGGCACGCGCAGGCGAGACCACCGTTTCGGGCGGCCTGGCGTGCACCTCCTCGGCCATGGCGTAGCGCTCGGCATGGTTCGGCGGAAATATCGGCATGGTGCGCGAAGAGTCGGTGAGCTGGCGCGCGCTGCACGCCATGCGTTCTCAAGTATGTCATCCCGGCGTGACGCTCTAGCCTGTCACGTCTGCAATACCCGGCATAGATTGCCGAGCCGTAGGGGGATTGTCCAGCACCGTGTCAAGACCGCCGTCGCGTGAGGACAAGCATCGGCCGATGTGCCGTGGGCCCGGCCCGGTAGGCAAGCGCGCCGCGTTTCCGGTAGATCGAGTTTTCCAACCCGGTACGGCTGTCACAAAGCCATGCGCCCATGCCGCTGGGCCTGGGCGCATCCGGTGCCACGGCTCGCCGCAGTTGACACACCACCCACGATGAACGGTTGCCTCGCATGAGACTCGCTCCCATCGCACTGTGCGTCGCCGGGACCCTGGCGCCGTCACTCGACGCGGCCGCCGCCCGGTACAGCACCTTGTCGGGCCTGGCGCCGCTCATCATCGCAGCCGCTCGCCGCTGATCCGTCAGCAGCGCTCCACAGGCGCGCCGAGCCCGGCCGAAATCTGCCGCACGCTGGCGAGCAGCGCGGCGCGTGCGGCCGCTATCGTCACGTGCACATCGCGCTGTTGAAGGTAGGGCACGGTGAGGGCCGCCACCGCGCCGTCGCTGTGGTCGAAGATCGGCGCGCACAGGTCGGTCACACCCAGCGTGGTCTCGCTGGGCGCCATGTAGTAAGCTGCAGGTAGGGCACGGTCAGCGCCGCGACTGCGCCGTCGCTGTGGTCGAAGATCGGCGCGCACAGGTCGGTCACCCCCAGCGTCGTCTCGCTGGGCGCCATGTAGTAGCCCTTGTCGACGATGGTCGCCAGGTCGGCGCGGACCTTGCTGGCCGAGATGCGCGTGGTGCTGTTGGCGATCAGCTCGGCGATCAGCGCCTCCTGCGCCGACGGCCGGCTGGAAGGCCGACAGCACGCGCGATGAGGCGCGGTCGGGCCGGAACGGGAAGTTGGCGCCGAGCCGCACGCCGAAGCCCATCGGCTCCGGGCTGTCGACCTGCGCCACCACCAGGATCTGGCGCGCGAAGTGGATCACCAGGTGCGCCGATTGGCGGCTGGCCTGCGCCAGCTGCTGCATCACCGGCAGCGCCACGGTCAGCAGCCGCTTCAGCGGCGGGTGCCGGTGCGCCAGCTCGAACAGCCGCAGTGACAGCCTGTAGCTGCCGTCGGCATGGCGGCTGAGATAGCCGCGCCGCTCGAGCACGTTGAGCATGCGAAAGAGCTCGGCGGTCGATCGCCCGAGCCGCTGCGCGATCGCGCCCTGGCCCATGCCGTCGGCCTCGCCGGCCAGCAGCTCCAGGATGTCCAGGCCCTTTTCCAGTGCCGGCGCGGCGTAGTTCGGCTCCGACGCCTCGACCGGCTTTTGCGGCTCGGCGGGCTTCGCCGTCGATCGGCGCGTGGGTCGGACGAGGGTCTGGATCATGTCTACGGGTAAGTCTGGACGTTGACAGTCGAGTTTTGAATGTGAAAATGATTTTCATTGATAAAAATCAAGGCGACAGCCAGGGTAACCCGAGGAGACGCGCTGTGTCGGCACGATTGACGCCCGCCCAGGTGGCGCTGTATCAGGCCAGCGGCATCCTGCATCCGCTGCCTGCGCTCGGCCCGGGCGAGGCCGACGCGCTGGCCCAGCGCTACCTGAGCCACGCCGCGGCGATCAAGGGCCGCAACAACCAGAAGCCCCACCTGCTCTACACCTGGCTCGACGCGCTGGTGCGCGATCGCGCGCATCCTCGACGCGGTCGAATCGGTGTTCGGCCCCGACCTGCTGTGCTGGAGCTCGCAGTTCTTCGTCAAGCCGGCCGGCGACGCGGCCTACGTCAGCTGGCACCAGGACGCCACCTACTGGGGCCTGTCCTCGCCCGACGTGATGACGGCCTGGGTCGCGCTGACGCCGAGCACGGCCGAATCCGGCTGCATGCAGGTCGTGCCCGGCACCCACCAGCGCCCAGGTGAAGCACGAGGACCGCTTCGACGACGACAACCTGCTGTCGCGCGGCCAGGAGATCGCGGTCGAGGTGGATGCCGGACGGGTGGTCAACGTCGAACTGCAGCCCGGCCAGATGTCGCTGCACCACGTGCTGCTGTTCCACGGCTCCGAGCCCAACCGCGCCACCTGGCCGCGCGTGGGCTTCGCCATCCGCTACATGCCCACCCACGTGCGCCAGCTCTCACCCATCCGCGACAGCGCGATGCTGGTGCGCGGCCACGACGCCTACGGCCACTTCGATGCCGAAGTCGTCGCCGCGTGCCGACCTGGATCCCGCCGCGGTGGCCGCCCATGCCGACGCCATCGATCGCCAGCTGCGCATCCTGTACGCGGGCGCCGAAGCCCGCGGCCGGCTCAACCCGGCGCGCGCCGCGGCGCCTTGAGCGCCGGTCGATTGCGCGAGCCGACCTTCACCCCCACCCACCAGGAGACGAGATTGAACACACTCACAGCACGCGTGGCGGTGGCCCTGGCCAGCCTGGTCGTGGCCACCGGTGCCGCGGCACAGGACATCAAGATCCGCATCGCGCACTCGCTGTCGACCACCGAGCCGGCGCACCTGGCGGCCGAGTTCTTCGCCAAGAACGTGGCCGCAGCGCACCAACGACAAGGTGCAGATCCAGGTCTTCCCGGGCGAGCAGCTCGGCACCGGGCAAGGAGGTCAACGAGATGATCCGCCAGGGCGCCAACGTGATGAACATCACCGACCCCGGCTACCTGTCGGACTTCGTGCCCGACATCGGCGTGCTCAACGGACCCTATCTGATCAAGGACCCGGCCGACTACAACAAGCTGCTGGCGTCCGACTGGTACAAGGGCGTCGAGAAGAAGCTCGAAGCCGCCGGCTTCAAGCTGATCATGGCCAACGGCTTCTTCGGCCAGCGCCACCTGATCGCCGACAAGCCGGTGCGCAAGCCCGACGACATGGCCGGCATGACCGTGCGCGTGCCGCCCAACACGATGTGGATCGAGACCTTCAAGGCCATGGGCGCGCGGCCGACCACGGTGCAGTGGTCCGAGGTCTACAACGCGCTGCAGCAGAACGTGGTCGCCGCGGCCGAGGCGCCGCTCGGCTCGCTGTGGGGCTCCAAGCTGCACGAGACGCGCAAGGTGATCTCGACTCACCGGCCACTTCACGGCCTTCGTCATGTGGCCGATCAACGCCAGCTACTTCAACAAGCTGCCGCCGGACGTGCAGAAGGTGCTGCTTGAAGAAGGCAAGAAGGCGGGCGACGAGATGACCCGGCTGACGCTGGAACTGCAGAACGACTACGTGAACAAGTTCAAGGCCGCGGGCGTGACCTTCGTCGACGTCGACCTGCCTGCCTTCCAGAAGTCCACCAGCGGCGGTCTACAACGCCTTCCCGAAGTGGACGCCGGGCCTGCACGACACGGTGCTGGCGCGCTGCGCAAGTAATCCACTGCCGCGCACGCCGCGAACCCGGCGCGACCGCCACGCCGGTCCTGGACAAGCATGTCGATCCTTGCCGCCTTCGGCCTGCCCGCCTTCGCCTGGAAGCGCGTGGTGGACCAGTTCGAGGAGATCGTCGCCTGCGCCGCGCTGTGCTGCGTCATCCTGTCGGTCGGCTGGGGCGTGATCACGCGCTACATCACCGCGCAGCCGGCGGCGTGGGCCAGCGAGGTCGCGACCCTCGGCTTCGCCTGGGTCGTGTTCTTCGGCGCGGCGGCCGGCATCAAGTACAGGCTGCATCCCGTCGATCGACATGCTGGTGATGCGGCTGCCGACGAGCCTGCAGACGTCGGTGCGCTGGCTCAACCACACGCTGGTGCTCGGCTTCTGCGTGTTCATGGCCTGGTTCGGCACGCGCTTCGCGATCGATGCCTGGTCCAACCCGAGCCCGGTGCTGCGGCTGCCGCTGACCTGGCTGTACGGCCCGGTCGGCGCTGTGCTTCGCACTGATGGCGCTGCGTTACCTGCAGGTGCTGCGGCGGCCGGCGCCTGGCCGATCGACGGGCGACAGGGAAACCTATGCTGGGCTGACTGGGTACCCGGCATCCTGATGCTGGTGCTGTTCGCGCTGGACACGCCGATCGCCTTCGCCATCGCCATCGGCGCGCTGTCGTTCTTCCTGATCGACGGCGAGGTGCCGCTGAACATCTTCGTGCAGAAGATGGTCACCGCCACCGATTCCTATCCGCTGCTGGCGATCCCGTTCTTCGTGCTGGCCGGCGCGATCATGAACCAGGCCGGCATCACGCGGCGGCTGCTCGCGCTGGCCGACGCGCTGGTCGGCCACATGACCGGCGCGCTGGCGCAGATGTGCACGGTGCTGGCCACGCTGCTGGGCGGACTGACCGCGTCGTCGCGCGCCGATGCGGCGATGCTGGCCAAGATGCTCGGGCCGGAGATGGTCACGGCGCGGCTACAGCCCGGCGTTCGCCGCCGTCATCACCTCGTGCGCGGCGATCATCACGGCGCTGATCCCGCCGTCGATCGGCCTGATCATCTACGGCTACATCGCCGACGTCTCGGTCGGCCGGCTGTTCATCGGCGGCATCGTGCCCGGGCTGATGCTCGCGGGCTCGCTGATGCTCGGTCACCTGGATCATCGCCAAGCGGCGCGGCTACCTGCCGCTGCGCACGCAAGTTCGCCGGCTGCGCCGAGGTCGGCCGCACGTTCCGCGACGCGCTGTGGGCGCTGTCGATCCCGGTGTTCATCATCGTCGGCATCCGCTACGGCATCTTCACGCCCACCGAGGCGGGCGCGATCACCGTGCTGTACGCGATCGCTGGTCGGGCGTGTTCGCCTACCGCAGCGCTGCGCCTGGCCGACCTGCCGCAAGGTGCTGAAGGAGACGGCGCTCGACACCGCGTCGGTGATGCTGATGATCTGCGCCGCGTCGGCCTTCGGCTTCTACCTGGCCTGGGAGCGCATCCCGCCGCAGATGGCGGCCTGGCTGGTGACGCTGACGCGCGATCCGGTGCTGCTGCTGCTGCTGATCAACGCTGCTGCTGATCGTGCTCGGCACGGCCATCGAAGGCACCGTCGGCGCTGATCATCCTGACGCCGATCTTCGTGCCGATCCTGGTCAAGCTGGGCATCGACCCGGTGCACTTCGGCATCGTGCTGGTCACCAACCTGACCATCGCCGGCGTCACGCCGCCGGTGGGGCAGATGATGTTCATCAGTTCGCAGGTCCTGCGCGTGCCGATGGAGGACTACACGATGGAGGTGCTGCCCTTCCTGGCCGCGATGCTGGTCGTGCTGCTGCTGCTGACGCTGTTCCCGCAGATCACGTTGTGGCTGCCCGATCTGCTGTACGGCAAGGCCATGGCTGAAGGCGGCTGCAGCCATGAACTTCAACGCTGCCGTGCTGCACCAGATCGGCCGCCGCTGTCCATCGAGACCGTGCAGCTCGGCGCGCTGCAGCCGACCGACGTGCTGGTGCGCGACTGCGCGCCAGCGGCCTGTGCCACACCGACCTGGAGGTGATGCAGGGCAGCCTGCGCCTATCCGCTGCCGATCGTGCTCGGGCCACGAAGGCGCCGGCGTGGTCGAGCGAGTCGGCAGCGCCGTCACGCAGGTGCGGCCCGGCGACCACGTGGTGTGCTCCTGGAACCCGCATTGCGGCCACTGCTTCTACTGCGAGCGCGACCTGCCGATCCTGTGCGAGCCCTTCACGCGTCACCAGCCGGCCGGCCACATGCTCGACGGGCAGTCGCGGCTGACGCTGGCGCGGCGCGACGCTGCACCACTTCTCGGTGGTGTCTTCGCATGCCGAGTATGCGGTGGTGCCCGAGTCCGGCGCGATCAAGGTGCCGGCGGCGATGCCGTTCGACCGCGCCTGCCTGATCGGCTGCGGCGTGATGACCGGCGTGGGCGCCGTCAGCCGGCTGGCGCGCGTCGAAGCCGGTGCCAGCGTGGCGGTGATCGGCTGCGGTGCCGTCGGCCTGAACGCGATCCAGGCCGCGGCGCTGGAACTGGCGGCGCAGGTGATCGCGGTCGACCGCAGCGACGACAAGCTGGCCCTGGCCACACGCTTCGGGGCCACCCACGTGTTGCCGGCCGACGCGCACACGCCTCGACCACATCAAGGCGCTGACGCAAGGGCGCGGCGCCGACCATGTCTTCGAAGCCGCCGGCTCGGAAGCCGCGCTGCAGCTGGCGCTGGAAGCCACGCGCCCGGGTGGCCAGCTGGTGATCCTGGGCAAGACCGACGTGCAGCGCCGGGTGAGCCTGCGCTTCGGCTCGCTGATGGGCGAAAAGCGCATCACCCGCTCCAGCTACGGCGGCGCCAGGCCGCGGCGCGACTTTCCCTGGCTGGCGCAGCTCTACCTGGACGGCAAGCTCAATCTCGATGACCTGATCAGCAGCCGCGCGCCGCTGGAGCGCATCAACGAGGGCTTCGATGCGATGCGGCGCGGCGAAGGCATCCGCCACGTGATCACATTCGAGTAGGTGCGGTCCATGTGGCGCCATCCGCCCCTGGCCGACGGCTGGATCGACAGTCCGCACTTGCGCTTCGATCTCGGCGATCTGCCGCTCGAATCGGGCGACGTGCTGCGCGACGCCTTCGTCTCGTACGTGATCCACGGCGATCCGGCGCGGCTGCCGCATGCGGCGATCCTGGTCACCACCGCCATCGGCAGCACCCACCATCGCCTGGACTTCCTGATCGGCCCGGGCAATGCGCTCGACACCGACCGACACTGCATCGTGGTGGTCGATGCGCTGGGCAACGGCTTGTCGTCATCGCCTTCGAACAGCTCGGTGCAGCCCGGGCCGCTGTTTCCGCGCCTGACGATCCGCGACATGGTCGCGTCGCAGCGCCGCGCTGCTGGACCACCTGGGCGTGCAGCGGCTGCATGCGGTGGTGGGGGCGTCGATGGGCGGCATGCAGGCGCTGCAGTGGGGCGTGAGCCATCCACGGCACATGGCAGCCCTGGTGGCCATCACGCCGATGGCACGCACCGCGCGCTGGTCGCAACTGGTCAATGAACTCAGCCGCCGCGCGCTGTTCAGCGATGTGCCGTGCCGCACCCCGCGGCCGCGCGAAGAGGCCATGCGCCTGTGGGCGCCGCTGACGCAGTGGCTGATGCCGTCCACGCCGGCGGCGCTGCAGCAGCTCGACACGCAGCAGGCGCTGCTGGCCGCGATCGAACAACGCACGCAGCAGCTGATCGAACACGGCCCCGACCCCTTCGACTGGTGCTGCCAGACCTGGGCCTACGACGCACACGATGTCGGCAGCACGCCCGGCTGCGGCGGCGACACGCTGCGCGCGCTGGCCAGGGTCCAGGCACGAACGCTGGTGCTGGCGCCGAGGCTCGACCTCTACAACCCCGCCGTCGAGGCGCGCATGGCGAGCGACCACATTGCCGGCGCACGATTTGTGGAACTGCCTGGGGTGGCCGGCCACGCCAGCGCCAGCGGTGGGTCCGTCGAGCCGACGGCGGTGCTGCGCGATGAGCTGCGGCGCTTCCTGTGCGGGTGCACCCGGTCTGAACAGCGGGTGTTCAGTACCAGGGCGGCGGCAAGTCCTCGGCTTCGAACACACGCTGCACCGCCGGGCGTGCCACCACGCGCCGCAGGAAGGGCGCGATGTGGGCGTGGTCGCGGGCCGGCTTGTGGTCGAAGCCGCGCGTCCAGCGGCACAGCATGAAGGCGTAGGGGTCGACGGCGCTGTAGTGCTCGCCCAGCAGCCACGGGCCGCCATGCGACGCCAGCTGCGCATCCAGCAGCGCCAGCATGGCCACCACCTTGGCCTGCGCGTGCGCCTTGACCTGCTGCGCCGCGACCGCATCGCCGTCGTCCACCAGACGCTCGGGGTAGAAGTAGTGCATCAGCATGGCCTGCGGCGTGTTGCTCAGCCAGGTCATCCACTTGTAGAAGTGGGCGCGTTCCCGCGTGCCCAGAGGCGGCACCAAGGCCGAGCCGGGGTGGGTGTCGGCCAGGTGCATGCAGATGGCCGCGGTCTCGTAAAGCACCAGCTCGCCATCCACCAGCACCGGGATCTGCCCGTTCGGGTTGAGCTTCAGATAGTCAGGCTGCAGGTGCGCGCCGGCCATGCGCTCCACGCGCTTCAGCTCGAACGCAGCGCCGATCTCGCGCAGCAGCACATGCGGCGTGAAGCTGGCGTTGCCGGGGTAGTAGTGCAGTTGCATCATGGTGGGGATACGTGTGTGGGGAGAGTGCCAAGCATGCCAGCCCTGCTAGAGTGACCTCGATGCGCGCGCCTGCCCACATCCGTGCTGGGCTGCGCGCCGGCGCCTGCCCGACTGGGGCCGGCGTGTCCATCGGAACATCAACGCGCTGATCGCCGGCAACCCGGCGCGGCGCGTGCAACGGCTGCGCGAGTTCTGGCAGCGCGTGTCGGTGCACCTGCCGCCCGCGCCCTTCGAAGTGCCGGCGCCGTGGCGGCCCTGGGCCAACCGCCTGTCGGCAGCGTCGGCCACGGTCTTCGGCATTCCCGGTTTCTTCAGGCCGCGGCATCCGGCCGGGGCCTTCAACGCGCTGAGCTTCTACGACACGGCGCCGCTCGAGGCCACGCTGCGGGAGTTGGCCGACTTCGACCTGATCAACCGCGCCGAGGTGCGGCTGTCGGTGGGTGCGGTCAACGTGCGCAGCGGCAACTCGGTGTACTTCGACAACACGCGCATGCGCCTCACGCCCGCGCACGTCATGGCCAGCGGCGCGCTGCCGCCGGGCTTCGCGCCGGTGGTCATCGACGGCGAAAGCTGGTGGGACGGCGGCATCGTGTCCAACTCGCCGCTGTGGTACGTGATGGACGAGGCGCCGGACATCGACGCGCTGATCCTGCAGGTGGACCTGTTCAGCGCGGTCGGTCGCCTGCCGACCAACCTGGACCAGGTGCAGGAGCGCGCCAAGGACATCCAGTATTCGAGCAAGACGCGCTTCAACAGCACGCAACTGCGCCAGCGCGAAGCGCTGAAGGCCTCGTTCCGGCGCTTGCTGGACAAGCTGCCGCCGAAGCTGCTCGACGACCCCGACGTGCAGCATCTGGCCGCCGCCAGCCGGCAGTGCAGCGTGTCGCTGGTGCACCTGATCAACCGCCACGACACGCTGTCGGCCGGCGTCAAGGACTACGAGTTCTCGCGCGCCACGGTCGATGAGCTGTGGGCCGCCGGCCGCGGCGATGTCGAGCACAGCGTGGCCCACACCGACTGGAGCCGCGCCACCGAGACGCACGAGGGACTGCGGGTGTTCGATCTGACGCGATAGCGCCGCCGCTCAGCCCGCCACCGTCTGCCGCACCGCACGTTCCCACCCGGCCATCAGCTCGGCCGCGCGTTCGCGCGGCAGCGTCGGCTGGAACTCGCGCTGCACCTGCCACTGCGCCGCCAGCTGCGCGGTGTCGCGGTACACGCCCACCGCCAGCCCGGCCAGGTAGGCCGCGCCCAGCGCGGTGGTCTCGATGACCATCGGCCGCACCACCGGGATGCCCAGCAGGTCGGCCTGGAACTGCATCAGCAGGTCGTTGACGCAGGCGCCGCCATCGACGCGCAGTTCGTGCACCGGCGCACCGCCGCTGGCCATGCGCGTCGCGGCTCATCGCCTGCAGCAGCGCGGCGCTCTGGAAGGCGATGCTCTCCAGCGCCGCGCGCGCAATGTGCGCCAGCGTGCTGCCGCGGCTCAAGCCGACGATGGCACCGCGTGCGTCGGGCTGCCAGTAGGGCGCGCCCAGCCCGGTGAAGGCCGGCACGACGATGACGCCGCCGGAATCGGGCACGCTCTCGGCCAGCGCCTGCACCTCGCCGCTGGACGGGATGGCGCGCAGCCCGTCGCGCAGCCACTGCACCACCGCACCGCCGATGAACACGCTGCCTTCGATGGCGAACTCGGGCGTGGGCCCGGTCTGCGCCGCGGCGGTGGTGATCAGGCCGTTCTTCGAGGCCTGGAAGGTCGCGCCGGTGTGCATCAGCATGAAGCAGCCGGTGCCGTAGGTGTTCTTCGCCAGCCCGGCCTTGAAGCAGGCCTGGCCGAACAGCGCGGCCTGCTGGTCGCCGGCGATGCCGGCAATCGGGATGGCCGCACCCAGCAGCGCCGGGTCGCATTCGCCGTAGACATGGCTCGACGGGTGCACCTTCGGCAGCACGCTGTGCGGGATGTGCAGCGCCTTCAGCAGCTCGGGGTCCCAGGCGTTGTGGCGGATGTCGAAGAGCATCGTGCGCGATGCGTTGCTCACGTCGGTGGCATGCAGCGCGCCGCCGCTCAGACGCCACAGCAGCCAGCTGTCCACCGTGCCGAAGGCCAGCTCGCCGCGCGCGGCCGCCAGGTGCGCGCCGCTGACATGGTCGAGCAGCCAGCGCAGCTTGGTGGCGGAGAAGTACGGGTCGATGCGCAGCCCGGTCGAGTGCTGCACCATCGCCTCCAGCCCCTGCGCACGCAATTGCGCACACAGCGGCTCGGTGCGCCGGTCCTGCCAGACGATGGCGTTGTGCAGCGGCTTACCCGTGCGCCGGTCCCACAGCAGCGTGGTCTCGCGCTGGTTGGTGATGCCGATGGCGCGAATGTCGCCGGCCTTCAAGCCCGCCTTGGCGATGGCTTCGCGCGCGGTGTCCAGCTGCGTGGTCCAGATGTCCTCGGGGTCGTGTTCCACCCAGCCGGGCTGCGGGAAGATCTGTCGGAACTCGCGCTGTGCGCTGGCCACGATGCGGCCCTGCTCGTCGAAGACGATGCTGCGCGAACTCGAGGTGCCCTGGTCCAGGGCCAGCAGGTGGCTCACCGTATTCCGCCTTCCGGCACCAGCTCAGCGCCCGGCGATCGACTTGACGAAGTCGATCGCCCGTTGCGCGATCAGCGCCTTGTCATGGTCGATCGTGGCCATATGGTACGAGTTCTCCAGCCACAACAGCTCGGCGCGGTTCGAGCCGACGCCACCGACGATGCGCGGGCCGTTGCCGGGGTTGACGACATGATCGTCGCGCGAAGTGATCACCCGCGCCGGGCACTTGATGCGCGGCAGCAGGTCCTGCGTCACCGCGGCCAGCGCATACACCTGGCGGAAGGCCGGCACCGGCACCTCAGGGTAGGCGAGTTCCCTGCTGTCCGGATCCTTGATGTCGGAGCCGATGCCAGGCGCAGTGTCCGGCAGGCCCAGGCCGGAGGCCAGCCCGGCCATGTCGGGGTTGCCGATGTGCACCACGGCGTTGATCGGGATCGCGCCTTTGATGACGTCGGCATGGCTGGCGGCGGTGAATAGCGTCAGCGTGCCGCCCATCGACAGCCCGGTCATGTAGATCTGCGAACAGTTCTTGCGCAGCACGGCCAAGGCCTCGTCCCGATGACCGTGTAGCCAGCGCCGTGCAGTTGTTCGCCGAGGTATCGCATGCTCTGTGTCGCGCCGGTGAAGCCGTGGCAGACCAGCACGCCAATGTCATTGCCCTTGAAAACGAACGGTTCGGCGCCGGGCAGGATGGGTTCGTCGCTCATGGTCGGGTTCTCGTGGATGGATCAGACACCGGCTGTGGCTTGGATCAGGCGGCAACGATGCATTGCACCGCGGCCTCGGTCAACAACTGCGGAAACGGCGGCGGTGGCGGCGCATCGGTGAACAGCCGGTCGAGGTGGTCCAGCCGCGCCAGTTCGACCATCGCCGGCCGGTGGAACTTGCTGTGATCCGCGGCGAGCCAGACCTCGCGCGATTGTTCGAGGATCGCCCGCGCCACGCTGACCTCGCGGTAGTCGAAGTCGCGCAACGAGCCGTCGGCCTCGATGCCCGAGATGCCGATCAGCCCGATGTCGACCTTGAACTGGCGCACGAACCCGACCGTCGCCTCGCCGATGATGGCGCGGTCGCGCGAGCGCACCATGCCGCCCGCGACGATCAGCTCGCAGTCCGGGTGGTCGCTGAGGATCGCCGCGACGTTGAGGTTGTTGGTGATGACGCGCAGGCCACGGTGCTGCAGCAACTCGTGTGCGATCGCCTCGGTGGTGGTGCCGATGTTGATGATCAACGAGCAGCCATTCGGAACAGCCCGCGCCACTTCCTTGGCGATGCGGCGCTTGGCGTCGTCGTTCAGCCGCTGGCGCTGGCGGTAGGCGATGTTCTCGGTGGTCGAACCCGGCACGCGCACGCCGCCGTGAAAGCGCGCCAGCAACCCGGCGTCGGTGAGCAGCCGCACATCGCGCCGCACCGTCTGCAAGGTGACGCCAAAGCGTTCGGCCAGCACCTCGACGCTCAGGCTGCCGACCCGGCGCACTTCCTCGATCAGGCGGACCTGCCGCGGATGGAGTTGTTGCATTCGTCGGAAATCTAAGCGAACCCATACGAACGGCCATCAGGGTATATGCGAGGTTGATACGAAAACAAAACGAACATACTCGGCCTCCGGCGAACGCGGTGGACTTGCCCCACCCATTGCCCTTCCCCGTCTGCCCAGAGATCGCCCTTGTCATCGACCCCGCCTCTGCCCACAACCGGTGGCGCGCCCGGCGCGCCTGCCGGCGTCGATGTGCTGGTCGTGGGCGGTGGCATCAACGGCGCCGGCATCGCGCGCGACTTGGCCGGGCGCGGCCTGTCGGTGCTGCTGTGCGAGAAGGACGACCTGGCGTCGCACACCTCTTCGTCATCGACCAAGCTGATCCACGGTGGGCTGCGTTACCTGGAGTACTACGAGTTCTCGCTGGTGCGCAAGGCGCTGGCCGAGCGCGAGGTGCTGCTGCGCAGCGCGCCGCACATCATGTGGCCGCTGCGCTTCGTCATGCCGCACGACCCGGGCATGCGGCCGGTGTGGATGGTGCGCACCGGCCTGTTCCTGTACGACCACCTGGCGCGGCGCGAGGTGCTGCCGGGTTCGAGCACCATCGACCTGCGCCAGCATGTCGCCGGCAAGCCGCTGAAGCGTGGCTTCAGCAAGGGCTTCATCTATTCCGACGGCTGGGTCGACGACGCACGGCTGGTGGTGCTGAACGCGATGGACGCCGCCGAGCGCGGCGCCACCGTGCTGACACGCTGCGCCTGCGTCGATGCGCGGCGCGGAGACCGACAGTGGCAAGTGCGCTTGCAAAGTGCCGCAGGTGACCTGCACGAGGTCACCGCGGGTGCGTTGGTCAATGCCACCGGCCCGTGGGCGGCGCATTTCCTCAGCGAGCAGGCTCACGCGCCCGAGCGCAAGGCGCTGCGCCTGGTCAAGGGCAGCCATGTGGTGGTGAAGAAGCTGTTCGAGCACGACCATGCCTACATCTTCCAGAACCCCGACAAGCGCATCATCTTCGCCATCCCCTACGAAGGCGAGTTCACGTTGATCGGCACCACCGATGTGGAACACCATGGCGAGATCGGCGCGGCACGTATCGATGCCAGCGAGATCGACTATCTGTGCGAACAGGCGAGCCGCTACTTCGAGCGCCCCGTGCGGCCTGCGGACGTGGTGTGGAGCTATTCGGGCGTGCGCCCGCTGCTCGACGACGAATCCGGCGACCCGGCGGCCGTGACACGCGACTACGAGCTCGAGCTCGACACCGGCAAAGGCGGTACCGCGGCAGCACCTTTGCTGTCGGTGTGGGGCGGCAAGATCACCACCTTTCGCAAGCTCGCCGAAGAGGCGGCCGACCTGCTGTGCGCAGCTCTGGCCGGAGCCCATGCCACACCGCGCGGCGCCTGGACGCGCGGCGCGTTCCTGCCTGGCGGCGACCTCAGCAACTCGATCGGCAAGGCACAGCGTCCTGACACCGACTTTCTGCGCTTCGTGCAGGCCATGGCGGTGCGCCACCCGCAGTTGCCCGCGCCGTTGCGCCAGCGCCTGGCGCGCGGCTACGGCTCGCGATTGGCCAGGCTGATCGGCGACGGCGCCCTTGGCGCCGAGGTGGCGCCTGGCCTGTTCGAGGCCGAGTTGAACTACCTGCACACCCACGAGTGGGCACGCAGCGCCGACGATGTGCTGTGGCGGCGCACGAAGCTCGGTCTGCATCTGAGTGCTGCCGAGCGCCTGGCGGTGGCGCACTGGTGTGCGGCACACTGGCCCCCCGTCGCGGCGCAAGCCGATGCCGGACAGAGGCCGGTCGAGGAGAAGGCATGGAACTGAGGCTCAGGCGCATCGAACAGCGGGTCGGCCCGCAGGTGCACCTGTACCCGCTGGATCTGACGCTGGTGCCGCTGGCGGTGACGGTGCTGTTGGGCGCCACGCAAGCCGGCAAGACCACGCTGATGCGCCTGATGGCCGGCCTGGACAAGCCCAGCGCGGGCCAGGTGATGGCCGACGGCCAGGACGTGACGGGTGTGCCGGTGCGCGAACGCAACGTGGCGATGGTCTATCAGCAGTTCATCAACTACCCGTCGATGACGGTGGCCGACAACATCGCTTCACCGCTGCGGCTGCGCGGCGCGCATACGCCGGCCGCCATCGAGGCGCGGGTGGCCGAACTGGCAGCCAAGCTACATATCGAGCCGTTCCTGAAGCGCCTGCCAGCCGAACTCTCCGGCGGCCAGCAGCAACGCGTCGCGCTGGCGCGCGCGCTGGCGAAGAAGGCGCCGCTGATGCTGCTCGACGAACCGCTGGTGAACCTGGACTACAAGCTGCGCGAGGAGCTGCGCGAGGAACTCTCCGCGCTGTTCGCCAGCGGCGAATCGACCGTGGTCTATGCCACCACCGAGCCGACCGAAGCGCTGCTGCTCGGCGGCTACACCGCTGTGCTGGATGCCGGCGAACTGCTGCAATACGGTCCGACCGCCGAGGTCTTCCACCGGCCCCAGTCGATCCGCGTGGCGCGGGCCTTCAGCGACCCGCCGATGAACCTGGTTGAGGGCCATGCCGCGGCGGACGGTGTCACCTTGCCTTCGGGGTTGAGCCTGGCCGTGCGGCTGCCGCCGGCCGGCGCGGGCAACGCAACGCCGGCGCGCACCGTCGGCATGCGCGCCAGCTCGCTGCATGTGCAGCGTCGCGACGGCGACCTGAGCCTGCCCGGCACCGTCGAGCTTGCCGAGATTTCCGGATCGGACACCTTTGTGCACGTCGACACCGCCATCGGCGAAGTCGTCGCGCAATTGCCCGGCGTGCATGTGTTCACGCTCGGCGCGCCTATCACGCTGCACCTGAGCCCGACACAGGTCTTCGTCTTCGACGAGCGTGGCCAACTGCTGTTGGCGCCGCCGGAATCCCATTCGACGGGCGAGCACTGACATGGCGCGCATCGAACTCGACCTGGCCCACGCCTACCGGCCCAACCCGGTGCGCGACGAGGACTACGCGCTGCTGCCGCTGAAGATGACCTTCGAAGACGGTGGCGCCTATGCGCTGCTCGGCCCGTCGGGCTGCGGCAAGACGACGTTGCTGAACATCGTCTCCGGGCTGGTCACGCCATCGCAGGGCGGCCTGAGTTTCGACGGGCGCGACGTCACGAAGCTCAGCCCGCAGCAGCGCAATATTGCGCAGGTTTTCCAGTTCCCGGTGATCTACGACACGATGACCGTTGCCGAGAATCTGGCCTTCCCGCTGCGCAACCGCGGGGTGCCGGCCGATCGCATCAAGCTGCGTGTGGGCCAGGTCGCCGAGATGCTCGACATGAGCGGCCAGCTCGGCGTGCGCGCGGCTGGATTGGCGGCCGACGCCAAGCAGAAGATCTCGCTCGGCCGCGGCCTGGTGCGCGAGGACGTGAGCGCGGTGCTGTTCGACGAGCCGTTGACGGTCATCGACCCGCATCTGAAGTGGCAGTTGCGGCGCAAGCTGAAGCAGATCCATCACGAACTGAAGCTGACGCTGATCTACGTCACGCACGACCAGGTCGAGGCGCTGACCTTCGCGCAGCAGGTGGTGGTGATGACACGCGGCAAGGCGGTGCAGATCGGCACTGCGTCCGAGCTGTTCGAACGCCCCAGTCACACCTTCGTCGGCAACTTCATCGGATCGCCGGGCATGAATTTTCTTGCCGCGCGCGGCGCCGCCGGCGGGATCGAGGTGGCTGGCCGCACGCTCGTGGCGCCGAAGATCGCGCTGTCGAGCCTCGGCGCGTTCACGCTCGGCGTGCGGCCCGAGTACGTGCGCATCACCCCGCCGGACGAGGCTGGCGCGGTGCCCGGCGTCGTCACGCAGGCGCAGGATATCGGCACCTATTGGTTGGTCACGGCGCGAGTGGGTTCGGGTGCGAACGAATCGCTGTTGCGTGCGCGACTGAGCCCCGAGCAGTCGATTCCGCATGTCGGTGAAACGGTGTGGCTGTCGGTGGTCGGCGAGCACACCTGCTATTACCTCAACGAGGAGTTGATCGCATGAGGCTCGCCCCATGAAGCCGGTGAACCAGAAAGCCTGGCTGCTGATCCTTCCCGTGGTGCTTTGTGTCGCCTTCTCGGCCATCCTGCCTCTGATGACGGTGGTCAACTATTCGGTGCAGGACATCATTTCGCCTGAACGCCGTGTCTTCGTCGGCACCGAGTGGTTCAAGGCCGTCATGCGCGACGACGACCTGATCGGTGCGCTGGGCCGCCAGATCGTCTTCTCGCTGGCGGTGCTGGCGGTGGAGATTCCACTCGGCATCGCGCTCGCGCTGGCCATGCCGGCCAAGGGCTGGAAGTCCTCGGCCGTGTTGGTGCTGGTGGCCATCTCGCTGCTCATCCCCTGGAACGTCGTCGGCACCATCTGGCAGATCTACGGCCGCACCGACATCGGGCTGATGGGCGCGACGCTGTCCCGACTGGGCATCGACTACAGCTACACCGGCAACGCCACGCACGCCTGGTTGACCGTGCTGCTGATGGACGTGTGGCACTGGACGCCGCTGGTTGCGCTGCTGTGCTATGCCGGGCTGCGTGCGATTCCCGATGCCTACTACCAGGCGGCCAGCATCGACGGCGCATCGAAGTTCGCGGTGTTCCGCTACATCCAGCTGCCCAAGCTGCGCGGCGTGCTGATGATCGCGGTGCTGCTGCGCTTCATGGACAGCTTCATGATCTACACCGAGCCCTTCGTGCTGACTGGCGGCGGCCCCGGCAACGCGACGACGTTCCTGAGCCAGTACCTGACGCAGAAGGCCGTCGGCCAATTCGATCTCGGGCCGGCGGCGGCGTTCTCGCTGATCTACTTCCTGATCATCTTGCTGCTGTGCTTCATCCTCTACAACTGGATGCAGCGTGTCGGCACGACCGACAAGACGGAGCCGGGTCATGGATGAACGACGCTTCAAGAAGCGCACGATCTTCCTGATCGTCTACCTGGTGTTCGCCATCCTGCCGGTGTACTGGATGGTCAACATGTCGTTCAAGACGAACGAGGAGATCCTGTCGACCTTCAGCCTGTGGCCGCAGCACTTCACGACCGACCACTACCGCACCATCTTCACCGACGAGTCCTGGTATTCGGGCTACATCAATTCGCTGATCTACGTGGCCATCAACACGGTGATCTCGCTGCTCGTCGCGCTGCCGGCGGCCTATGCCTTCTCGCGCTACAGCTTCCTCGGCGACAAGCATGTGTTCTTCTGGCTGCTGACCAACCGCATGACGCCGCCGGCGGTGTTCCTGCTGCCCTTCTTCCAGCTCTACACCACGCTGGGCATGATGGACACTCACATTGCGGTGGCGCTGGCGCACCTGTTGTTCAACGTGCCGCTGGCGGTGTGGATCCTGGAAGGCTTCATGAGCGGCGTGCCGCGTGAGATCGACGAGACGGCCTACATCGACGGCTATTCGTTCCCGCGCTTCTTCCTCACCATCTACATCCCGCTGATCAAGGCCGGCGTCGGCGTGGCCGCGTTCTTCTGCTTCATGTTCTCTTGGGTCGAGCTGTTGATGGCACGCACGTTGACCAGCGTCAACGCCAAGCCGATCGTTGCGGTCATGACCCGTACCGTGTCGGCGTCGGGCATGGACTGGGGTGTGCTCGCCGCGGCCGGCGTGCTGACCATCGTGCCGGGCGCGATCGTCATCTATTTCGTGCGCAACTACATCGCAAAAGGCTTTGCGATGGGCCGCGTCTAAGGAGGCAGCAATGTTCGAGTGGATGGCCTGGACGCTACCGGTGGCGGTGTTCTTCACCTGCATCGTTTTGATGTTGGTCGGCATGACGGTGTGGGAACTCAAGTCCCCGACCGTGATGCGCAAGGGTTTCCTGCCGATCGCGACGACGCGCGGTGATCGCCTGTTCATCGGCCTGCTGTCGGCCGCCTATTTGAACCTGGCCTTCGTCGCGGTGAGCGAGAAGATGATCGACTGGTTCGGCCTCGAGCAGGAGCCATCGATCTGGATCAGCTTCGTCGCGTCGATGCTGCTGCTGGCATTGGTCATGAAAGAGGGCTGACAGGTCAAGACAAGACACAGGGCGCCGGTGCTTCCTTCCCAGCCGGCGTTGCACAGAGTGACCGGGAAGCACATTGAGGAGACAGAAATGAAATTGCGCTTGAATGCCGTGGCCTTTGCGGCCGCCGCCCTGGCACTCGGCCAGGGCGCATGGGCCGGTGAGGCCGAAGCCAAGAAGTGGATCGACAACGAGTTTCAGCCATCGACCTTGAACAAGGACCAGCAGATGGCCGAGATGAAATGGTTCATCGAAGCCGCGAAGAAGCTGCAGGCCAAGGGCGTGAAGGAGATCTCGGTCGTCTCCGAGACCATCACCACGCACGAATACGAGAGCAAGACGCTGGCCAAGGCCTTCGAGGAGATCACCGGCATCAAGGTCAAGCACGACCTGATCCAGGAAGGCGACGTGGTCGAGAAGCTGCAGACCTCGATGCAGTCGGGCAAGTCGATCTACGACGGTTGGATCTCGGACTCCGATCTGATTGGCACGCACTACCGTTACGGCAAGATCCTCGACCTCACAGGCTACATGGCTGGCAAGGGCAAGGAGTTCACCAACCCCGGGCTGGACCTGAAGGACTTCATCGGCACCAGCTTCACCACCGCGCCGGACGGCAAGCTGTATCAGTTGCCCGACCAGCAGTTCGCCAACCTTTACTGGTTCCGCGCCGACCTGTTCGCACGCCAGGACCTGAAGGACAAGTTCAAGGCCAAGTACGGCTACGACCTTGGCGTTCCATTGAACTGGAGCGCCTACGAAGACATCGCCGCGTTCTTCAGCGAAGACGTGAAGACCATCGACGGCAAGCCGATCTACGGCCACATGGACTACGGCAAGAAGGACCCGTCGCTGGGCTGGCGCTTCACCGACGCCTGGCTGTCGATGGCCGGCACCGCCGACATCGGCATCCCGAACGGCATGCCGGTCGATGAATGGGGCATCCGCGTGGCCGCCGACAAGTGCACGCCGGTGGGCGCGTCGGTGTCGCGCGGCGGCGCCACCAACTCGCCGGCCGCCGTCTACGCGCTGACCAAGTATGTCGACTGGATGAAGAAGTACTCGCCCAAGGAAGCCATCGGCATGACCTTCGGTGAAGCCGGCCCGGTGCCGGCGCAGGGCCAGATCGCGCAGCAGATCTTCTGGTACACCGCCTTCACCGCCGACATGGTCAAGCCTGGCTTGCCGGTGGTCAATGCCGACGGCACGCCCAAATGGAGCATGGCGCCGGGCCCCAACGGCCCGTACTGGAAGCAGGGCATGCAGAACGGCTACCAGGACGTCGGCTCGTGGACCTTCTTCGCGGCGCACGATGCCAACAAGACGGCTGCGGCCTGGCTGTACGCGCAGTTCATCACCGCCAAGACGACGAGCCTGAAGAAGACCATCGTCGGCCTGACGCCGATCCGCGAGAGCGACATCCAGAGCAAGGCCATGACCGACATGGCGCCGAAGCTCGGCGGGCTGGTCGAGTTCTATCGCAGCCCGGCGCGCGTCGCCTGGACGCCGACCGGCACCAACGTGCCCGACTACCCGAAGCTGGCGCAGCTGTGGTGGAAGAACGTGGCCGTGGCCGTGACCGGCGAGAAGACGCCGCAGGCGGCGATGGACACGCTGGCCGAGGAGATGGACCAGGTGATGGCCCGGCTGGAACGCGCCGGCATGGCCAAGTGCACGCCCAAGCTCAACCCGAAGAGCTCACCCGACAAGTGGCTCAGCGACAAGGGTGCACCGTGGAAGAAGTTGGAGAACGAGAAGCCGAAGGGCGAGACCATCGCCTACGACACGCTGCTGAACGCCTGGAAGGCGGGCAAGGTGCGCTGACGGTATTTCGCCAACGCTGCGACACGGCAGCCCGGCCCCGCGACATGACTGTCGCGGGGCCTTTTTCATGGCAGCGTGCCATCATCGCCGCCGATGTGGACCGGAAGCTTGTTTGCCCTGGCCGCCGGTCTGATGTGGGGACTGGTGTTCATCGCGCCGCTGCTGCTGCCCGAATACCCGGCGGCGCTGCAGTCCTTCGGCCGCTACCTGGCCTTCGGCCTGATCGCCTTGCCGCTGGCCTGGCTGGACCGCGTGCGGCTGGCGCAGCTGACACGTGCCGACTGGATCGAGGCGCTGAAGCTGGCCGCGGTCGGCAACATCGTCTACTACCTGTTCCTGGCCAGCGCCATCCAGCGCGCCGGCGGCCCGTTGCCGACGATGATCATCGGCACGCTGCCGGTGGTCATTGCCATCAGCTCGAACCTGCGTGACGCCGGGCGTGACGGCAAGCTGCCGTGGCTCAAGCTGCTGCCGTCGCTGGGGCTGATCGGCGCCGGCATCGCGCTGGTCAACCATGTGGAAATCGCCCACCTGCGCGCCGATGCCAATGCCGATGTCGGCCGCTATGCGCTGGGCGCGCTGCTGGCCGTCGGCGCCGTGGCCTGCTGGACCTGGTATCCGCTGCGCAACGCCGATTGGTTGCGCGCGCATGCGGATCGTCCGCCCGGCACCTGGGCCACGGCGCAGGGCATCGCCACGCTGCCGCTGGCGCTGGTCGGTTATGCGGCGTGGTGGTTCTGGAGCGCGGCCAGCGGTGCGGCCTTCCCGATGCCCTTCGGCCCGCGGCCGGCCGAGTTCGTGGCGCTGATGTTCGCCGTCGGGCTGTTCGCGTCGTGGCTGGGCACGCTGTGCTGGAACGAAGCCAGCCAGCGCCTGCCGACCACGCTGGTCGGCCAGCTGATCGTCTTCGAGACGCTGTCGGCGCTGGCCTATGCCTTCATGCTGCGCGGTACGGTGCCCGAGCCGCAGACGCTGGCCGGCATCGCGCTGCTGGTGGCCGGCGTGCTGTGGGCGCTGCGCGTGCGGCCGGAGCCGAGGGTGGTGCACGGCGCTTGAGCGGCGCGCTATTCCTTCACCGACCCGGTCATGCCCGACACGTAGTACTCGACGAAGAACGAGTAGATGAAGGCCACCGGCAGCGAGCCGAACAGCGCACCGGCCATCAGCGAGCCCCAGTGGTAGACGTCGCCTTCGACCAGTTCGGTGACCACGCCCACCGGCAAGGTCTTGATCTCGCTCGACGAAACGAAGGTCAGCGCATAGATGAACTCGTTCCACGACAGCGTGAAGGCGAAGATGCCGGCCGAGATCAGCCCCGGCACGGCCAGCGGCAGCACGATCTTCACCAGGATCTGCCAGCGGTTGGCGCCGTCGATCAATGCGCACTCTTCCAGCTCGAAGGGGATGGTGCGGAAGTAGCCCATCAGCAGCCAGGTGCAGAACGGGATCAAGAAGGTCGGGTACGTCAGGATCAGCGCCAGCCGCGTATCGAACAGCCCCAGCTGGAACACCACCGAGGCCAACGGAATGAACAGGATCGACGGCGGCACCAGGTAGGCCAGGAAGATCGCCAGCCCGGTCTGCTTGGCACCCGTAAAGCGCAGCCGCTCGATCGCATAGGCGGCCAGCACCGATGCCGCCAACGAGAAGAAGGTGGCCACCACAGAGACCAGCACGGTGTTCCACATCCACTGCGGGTAGGCGGTCTGGAACAGCAGCTTGTTCACGTGGGCGAGAGTCGGTTCGATGACCCAGAACGGGTTGCCCTCGCGCGACAGCAGTTCGTTGTTGGGTTTGAACGAGGTGATCGCCATCCAGTAGAACGGGAACAGCAGCACGAACAGGAACACCGCCAGCGGCAGGTAGACCGTGACCAGCTTGCGCGGCGTGGATTCCAGGTAGTCCATGCCGACCGTGTCGGCATTTGCATTGCTCACTTGTCGGCCCCCCCTTGTTGCCAGGCGCGGCGCTGCAGCCCGAAGTAGCTGAACAGGATGGCGCCCAGCAGGAACGGCACCATGGCGATGGAGATGGCCGCGCCTTCGCCGAGTGCGCCGCCGGAGATGGCGCGCTGGAACGACAGCGTGGCCATCAGGTGGGTGGCGTTCAGCGGCCCGCCGCGCGTGATGACGTAGATCAGCTGGAAGTCGGTGAAGGTGAACAGCACCGAAAAGGTCATCACCACCGCGATGATCGGTGTCAGCAGCGGCAAGGTGACATGGCGGAACTGCTGCCATGGCGTGGCGCCGTCGATGGCCGATGCTTCGTAGTACGACGGCGAGATCGTCTGCAGCCCGGCCAGCAGGGTGATGGCGACGAATGGCACGCCGCGCCAGACGTTGGCGGCGATGACCGAGAAGCGCGCATTCCAGGGCTCGCCGAGGAAATCGATGTACTTGTCGATCAAGCCCATCTTCATCAACGCCCAGCTGATGATCGAGAACTGCGCGTCGAAGATCCACCAGAATGCGATCGCCGACAGCGCGGTCGGCACGATGTAGGGCAGCAGGATGACGGCGCGGAAGAAGGACTTGAAGCGCAGGTTCTTGTTCAGCAGCAGCGCCAGCCACAGGCCGAGGAAGAACTTCAGCACGCTGGCCACGGTGGTGTAGAAAAGCGTGTTGAACAGCGCTAGCTGCGTCACGCTGTCTGTTGCCAGGAAGATGTAGTTCTCCAGCCCGATCCACTCGCCGGGCCGCCCGACCTTGGCGTCGGTGAAGCCCAGCCACACGCCCAGGCCGAGCGGATAGGTCAGGAACAGCAGCAGCAGCACCGCTGCCGGCAGCATGAAGATCAGCCCGAGCGCATTGCGGCTGTTCTGGAGCTTGTCGAGCATGCGCCGCCCGCCTCAGGCTGTGAGGCGGGCGCTGCGGGCTGTTCGCGGGGAGCGAAGCGTCATACCTTGTAGTAGCGCTCTGCTCGTTTCTGCGCCCGCTCCATCGCCTCCTTCGGCGACTTCGAGCCGCTGATCGCCTCGGCCACCATGTTGACGACGATGAAGTCGGCCGCCGCACCGGCCGACGCATAACCCAGCTTGCCGGCATAGCCGGCCGGCCGCAGGTTCTTCACCGCATCGCGGTACGGCGTGTTCTTCGGGTCCACGGTCCAGATCGGCAGCTTGGCGTAGCCGTCCAGCGGCGTGGCGATGTAGGCGCCGGCACCGGTGAGCCAGGCGCCGAACTGGTCCTGTTCCATCATGAACTGCAGGAACGCCTTGGCCGCGTTCGGGTACTTGGTGTACTTCATGACCATCTGATTGAAGAACAGGTGCGATTCGGTCGCTTGGCCCACCGGCCCGATCGGGTACGGCGCATGCTGGATGTCGGCCGCCATCTCCTTGAGCTTGGCATCGGGCGAGTTCTTCGTCGCGTAGTAGATCGAGATGCCGTTGTTGGTGATCGAGATCTGGCCGTCGAGGAAGGCCTTGTTGTTGTTCGGGTCCAGCCACGACAAGGTGCCCGGAACGAAGGTCGCGTACAGCTCCTTGCCGTATTCGAGCGCCTTCATCGTCGGCAGGCTGTCGATGACGACCTTGTTGTTGGCATCGACGAGCTGGCCGCCGAAGGACCAGATCAGCCAGTTGCACCACAGCCCGTCGCCGGTGGCATTGCCCAGCGCCATGCCGCCCGGCGTGCCCTTGGCATGCAGTGCCTTCATCAGTTTCAGGAAGTTGTCGTTGTCCTTCGGGAAGGTGTCGAAGCCGGCCGCCTTGACCAGGCTTTCGCGGTACACCAGCATCGCGCCGGCGGCGCCTAGCGGCACGCCGAGCCATTTCTTGCCGTCCGGGCGCAGGAAGGCCATGCAGGCCGGGTACCAGCCGCCGTACTTCTTGCCGATGTATTCGGCCACGTCGGTGACGTCGAGCAGCTTGTCGGGGTACAGGTTGGCGTCGTCGTTGGTCGACAGGATGATGTCCGGCCCGGCGCCCGTGTTGGCCGCGACGGCCGCCTTCGGGCGCACGTCCTCCCAGCCCTCGTTGTCCACCCGCACCTCGATGCCGGTCTTTTCGGTGAACTTCTTGACGTTGACCATGTAGGCATCGATATCGCCCTGCACGAAGCGGCTCCAGCGCAGCACACGCAGCTTGGCATCCTTCTCGGGCTTCAGCGTCAGGGTCTGCGCATGCACGGCCGGCGCCCAGATACCGGCGGCCGGGCCCAGGGTGGCCGCGGCGGCGACGCCGGCGGAACCTTCGAGAAACTTGCGGCGATTGAACGGGTTCATCGTGTGTCTCCTTGTGTGATGGTCTGTAGTGAACGTCGGGCGGGATCGTCGATTCAGGCAGCCAGGCGCTGGCCGGTGCTGGCGTCGAAGAGGTGGGCGCGCTGCAGGTCGGGCTGCAGGCGGATGGTGGTGCCAGGGGCGAAATCGTGGCGCTCGCGGAACACCGCCGAGAAGTCCACGCCCTCGTGGCGGCAGGCGATGAAGGTGTCCATGCCGGTGGGCTCCATCACCACCACCTGGGCCGAGATGCCGCCGGCACCGGCCAGCGTCAGGTGTTCAGGCCGGGTGCCGAAGACCACGGCCTGGCCATCGACGCCGCCCGAGCGCGGCGGCGCGTCCAGCAGGGTGCCGTCGGCCAGCTCGACCTGCGTGGCCGCGGCGCTGCGCCGTAGCTTGCCGGGCAGGAAGTTCATCGCCGGCGAGCCGATGAAGCCGGCGACGAACTGGTTGGCGGGCATGTCGTACAGGTCGAGCGGACTGCCGGTCTGCTCGATGCGGCCGTCGCGCATGACGACGATCTTGTCGCCCATGGTCATGGCCTCGATCTGGTCGTGGGTGACGTAGATCGAGGTGGTCTTCAGGCGCTGGTGCAGTTCCTTGATCTCGGCGCGCATGGCCACGCGTAGCTTGGCGTCCAGGTTGGACAGCGGCTCGTCGAAGAGGAAGACCTGCGGGTCGCGCACGATCGCGCGGCCCATCGCCACGCGCTGGCGCTGGCCGCCCGACAGCTGGCGCGGATAGCGGTCGAGCAAGGCGCCCAGCGCCAGGATCTCGGCGGCGCGCGCGACCTTGCTGTCGACGGTGGCCTTGTCCTGCTTGGCCAGCTCCAGCGCGAAGGCCATGTTCTGGCGCACCGTCATGTGCGGGTACAGCGCGTAGTTCTGGAACACCATCGCGATGTCGCGCTCTTTCGGCAGCACGTCGTTGACGCGCTTGGCTCCGATGCGGATCTCGCCGCTGCTGATCTGCTCCAGGCCGGCGATCATGCGCAGCAGCGTCGACTTGCCGCAGCCCGACGGGCCGACGAGCACGGTGAACGAGCCGTCGGGGATGTCGATGTCCACGCCATGCAGCACGGCGGTCTCGCCGAAGCTCTTCTTGACTGCCTGGATCGTGACGCTGGCCATGCACTCGCTTTCTGGTGAGCGGGTAGGTACCGCCGTGTACAACGATGCGGCGCCACGCTGAGCACCTTCGCTGTCGAAGCAGTATCGGCAGAGTCTGCGGGCACCGCCATAAGGGCAAACCGTTAGGGCCTGCGGACAGCGCCGCGCGGCCACACGGGTGGTGCGCGAGCTCGGCAGCGTGGTGCGCGCTGCCGCCGGTTTGGTGCGAGGCCGCTGCCGTAGAGGCAAGCGCGAAGCGTTCGCACTTGGTCTGCAACTTGCTCACTTCATACCGACCGCACGGCATTCTTCTGCGGCCTGCCTGTGTGGGCCAAGCACACGGTTCAATGCAATGTCGAAGGAGTTTCGGATCATGTTGACAAGTACAAAGAGCACCAGGCGGTGGGCCGCAGCGGTCAGCCTCGGCCTGTTGTTGTTTGCCGCGCCCGCGCGCGACGCGGCGGCGGCCTTCCTGGTGGGCAATACGCAGGGCAACAACGTGTCGATGTTCGACGAGGGCAGCGGTGCGTACCTGGGTGACTTCATCGGTGCCGGCAGCGGCGGACTGACGTCGCCCGACGATCTGACCTACGGCCCCGACGGCAACCTCTACGTCAGCAGCAGCAGTGCCAACACCACCGGGCAGATCCTGCGCTTCAACGGCCGCACCGGCGCCTTCATCGATGTCTTCGCGCAGGGCGGCGGCATGGCGCGGCCCTATGGCGTGGCCTTCGGGCCCGACCACAAGCTGTATGTCGCCAGCTTTCGCAGCGACCAGATTCTTCGATTCGACGGCGGCACCGGCGCCTTCATCGATGTCTTTGCCGCCGGCAACGGCACTGCCGCAGGGCTGCTGAACGGCCCCAACGACCTGCATTTCGGCGCCGATGGCGCGCTGTATGTCACCACGCAAGGCTCGGTGGCCGACGGCAGCGGCGGCATCAGCTACCAGTTCGACAGTCAGGTGCTGCGCTATGACCTGGCCACGGGCACCGGCAGCGTGCTGGTCACGGGACTCGCACCCTTCCCGAGCGGCGGCTTCGTCAGCCTGCTGGGCGTGGCCACCGGTCCCGACGGGCGCCTGTACACCAGCGACTTTGCCGGCGGCATCCGCAGCTTCGATGCGGCCAGCGGTGCGCTGTTGCAGTCGATCGAGTTGAACAACCTGTTCGGCCCAGGCACCGGCTCCATCGTCGGCAACTTCGACTTCGGTGCCGACGGCGCGCTGTACGCGGCGGTCTTCAAGAACTTCGACGTCGCGGTCACCGGCATTGCACGCTGCGTGGTCGAAACCGGCGACTGCAGCCTGTTCAGCGACGGCAGCGGCGTGCTGCTGCGGCCCATCGGTTTCGTCACGACACCCGTGCCGGAGCCGGGTGCGGTGTGGCTGATGGCGCTGGGCCTGGCCGCCGTGTGGGCCCGGCGGCTCGCGCGGCCTTCGGGCACGCCGGGCCCCGCCCTCAGGGCCTGAGCACCACCTTGGCGGCGGCGCAGCGGCCCTGGTCCAGGTCGACGAAGGCCTGTGCGCCGTCGGCGAGCCGCCGCTCTTCGACCCAGGACAGATCGCCGAACACGCCGCGGTGCAGCGCATCGACGGTGGCGCGCAGGTCGGCGGTGGTGTAGGTGTAGGTGCCCAGCAGCGTGATCTCGGCCAGCGTGAGCTTGCGCATGTCGATCTCGCTGGCCCAGTCCTGCAGGCCCACGTGCATGATCGCGCCGCCGGGCTTGACGGCGCTGAAGGCCTGCGCGCGCGTGGCCTTGGCGCCGACCGCGTCGATCACGTAGTCGAAGGCGGCTTCGGGCAGCGGCTCGGTGCGCGGGTCCAGCGTCGCGCATCGGGCGTGTTGCGCGACGGCGGCGCGACGCAGCGGGTTCAGCTCGGTCAGGGTCAAGCGGTCCACGCCCAGGTGGCGCAGCAGCAGCGCGGCGAGCATGCCGATGGCGCCGCCGCCGATCACCAGCACGCTGCATTCGTGCAGCGGCCGCGCCAGCACGCGCATCGACAGGTTCAGTGCGTGCCAGGCGGTGGCGGCCGGTTCGGTCAGCGCCGCGGCGACCGTGTCCATGTCCTGCGGCATGGCGATCAGCGATGCCGCGGGGATGCTCATGTAGTCGGCAAAGGCGCCGGGGCGCGTCATGCCGACCATCGTGCGGTTGGCGCACAGGTTGTTGCGGCCCTGCACGCAGTACTCGCAGGTGCCGCAGACGATCAGCGGGTTGCCGGTGTAGCGCGTGCCGACCTCGAAGCCGCTGGCCGCCGAGCGCTCGATGCGGCCGACGAACTCGTGCCCGAGCACCAGCCCGGGCAGGCGCCGCGGGTCGTGGCCGTGCCAGGCGTGCATGTCGGATCCGCAGATGCCGACGGCTTCGATCTTCAGCAGCACCTCACCGGCCGAGGCTTCGGGCATCGGCCGGTCCTGCAGCTGCATGGCGCCCGGTTCGGTGTAGACCAGGGCCTTCATGCGTCGGCTCCGCGTGGTGCTGACGATGGCGTCGCGCAGCCGCTCGACCATGGCGTCGATGTCGCGCGGCTCGCAGATGAAGGGCGGCGCCAGCACCAGCGTGTCGCCGGGCGCGCGCGTCAGCAGGCCGTGGTCGAAGGCGGCGCCTTGGGCTCGATGACCGCGGCGGCCGGGCTGGATGGGCTGGCCCGGGGCGGCGACGTCGGGCTGAGCTCGATGCCCGCCGCCAGGCCGATGTTGCGCACGCTGATCACGCCCGGCACGTCGGCCAGCGCATGCACCGCGCGTTCGAAATGCGGCGCCAGTTCGCGCACGCGCGCCGGCAGCGCCTCCTCTTCCAGCGTGTCGATCATCGCCAGCGCCGCAGCGCAGGCCAGCGGGTGGCCCGAGCAGGTGTAGCCGTGCATCAGCTCGGCCAGGTGCGGCGGGCCTTGCATCAGCGCGTCGTGGATCTCGCGCCGCACCAGCACGCCGCCGAGCGGCGCCGCACCGTTGCTCACGGTCTTGGCAAACACGATCATGTCGGGCACCACGCCGAAGGTCTGCGCCGCGAACATGTCGCCCAGGCGGCCGAAGCCGGTGATGACCTCGTCGAAGATCAGCAGCAGGCGGTGGCGGTCGCAGATGTCGCGCAGCCGTTGCAGGTAGCCCACGCGGCGGCACCAGCACGCCGGCCGATCCGGCGACCGGTTCGACCACCACCGCGGCGATCTGGCCGGCGCCGTGCAGCGCGACGATGCGGTTCTCCAGCTCGTCGGCCAGTCTCGGCGCCGGCGCTCGGCTGGCCGCGCACGAAGGCCTGGGTCGCCGCGTCCCAGGTGCTGCGCAGGTGGTCGGCACGCGGCAGCACGGCGCCGAAGGCACGGCGGTTGTTGACCATGCCGCCGACCGCCAGGCCGCCGAAGCCGACGCCGTGAAAGCCGCGCTCGCGGCCGACGAACAAGCTGCGCTGGCCTTCGCCCTGCGCCTGCCAGTAGGCGAGCGCGATCTTCAGCGCGGTGTCGCAGGCCTCCGAGCCGCTGTTGACCAGGAACACGCGGTCCAGCCCCGGCGGTGCCAGCGCGCCCAGGCGCTCGGCCAGCTCGAAGGCGAGCGGGTGGCCGACCTGGAAGTTCGACGCGAAATCGAGCGTGTCGAGCTGCCGCTTCATCGCCTCGACGATGCGCGGGTGGCGGTGGCCGGCGCCCACGCACCACAGGCCCGAGGTGCCGTCGAGCAGCTCGCGGCCGTCGGCCGTGCGATAGGCGATGCCCTGCGCGCTGACCACCAGGCGCGGTGTGTTCTTGAACTGCCGGTTCGGCGTGAACGGCATCCAGAAGGCGTCGAGGGTCGGAGTCTTCATCATGTCCTCACTTGGCGGTGTAGCCGCCGTCGACCATCAGCGTCTGCCCGGTGATGTAGGCCGATGCATCGCTGGCCAGGAACACCGTCGCGCCGTGCAGGTCGTCGAGTGCGCCGTTGCGGCCGACGCAGGTCTGCTGCGCATGGCGCTCGGCCAGCGCCGTGTCGGCAAACACCGCGGCGGTCAGCGCGGTCGGAAAGAAGCCCGGGCCGATGGCATTGCAGGTGATGCCCTTGGCGCCCCACTCCTGCGCGATCGCGCGCGTGAGCTGCACGATGCCGCCCTTGCCGGCGCCGTAGGGCGCGCTGTTGGCAAACGCGCGCGTGCTCTGCAGCGACGCGATGTTGACGATGCGGCCCCAGCCGCGCGCTGCCATGCCGGGCGCCAGCGCCTGCGTCAGGAAGAAGGGCGCGCCCAGGTGCAGCGCCAGTTGCGTCTGCCAGGCTGCCGGCGTGACTTCGGCGAAGGGCTGGCGCAGGTTGACGCCGGCCGCGTTGACGACGATGTCGATGCCGCCGAGCCGCTGTTCGGCATCGCGCGCCAGCGCCAGCGCGGCCTGCGCGTCCGACAGGTCGGCCGACCAGCCAGTCGGCGTCGATCGCCTCGCCGCGCAGGGCTTCGGCGGCCTGCGCGAGTTCGGCCTCGCGCCGCGCCACCAGCAGCACGCGCGCACCCGCCAGGCCGAGCGCGCGCGCCATCGCGTCGCCGATGCCGGAGTGGCCGCCGGTCACCAGCGCGCGGCGGCCGCTCAGGTCGAACAGGTGCGCCAGCTTCATGCGCTGCTCAGACGTCGACCGGCTCCCCGCGCTCGAAGCGCTGGCCCGGGAAGTACTTCGCCAGCCGGTCGTCGGCCGTGCGCGCATGCGCCTCCATGCCTTCGAGCCGCGAGATGCGCGCCGTCACCTCGCCGATGTCGCGCGCCGCATCGCGCGTCATGCGCTGCCAGGTCAGCGTCTTCATGAACTTGTGCACCGACAGGCCGCCCGAGTAACGCGCCGCGCCCTTGGTCGGCAGCACGTGGTTGGGGCCGCTGGCCTTGTCGCCGTAGGCCACGGTGGTCTCTTCGCCGAGGAACAGCGAGCCGTAGTTGGTCAGCCGCGCCAGCCACCAGTCGAGATCGCGCGCATGCACTTCCAGGTGCTCGCTGGCGTAGCGGTCGGACACCTGCGGCCATCTCTTCGCGGCTGTCGCAGACGATGACCTCGCCGTAGTCGCGCCAGGCCGCGCCGGCCGCGTCGCGCGCCGTCGGCGGCAGCGCGTCGATCAGCGCCGGCACGCGCGCCATCACGTCTTCGGCCAGCGCGCGCGAGGTGGTGAACAGCCAGGCCGGCGATTCGTGGCCGTGTTCGGCCTGGCCGACCAGGTCGCTGGCGACGATGGCGGCATCGGCGCTGTCGTCGGCGATCACCGCCACTTCCGACGGCCCGGCGAAGACATCGATGCCGACCTTGCCGAACAAGCGTGCGCTTGGCCTCGGCGACGAACTTGTTGCCCGGGCCGACGATCACATCTGCGCGGCTGCCCGCTGAACAGGCCGAAGGCCATGGTCGCGATGGCCTGCACGCCGCCCAGCGTCATGATCACATCGGCACCGGCCTGGTCGAAGGCATAGAGCAGGTACGGATGCATCGGCCCGCCGCGGAACGGCCCCGAACAGGCGACGATGGTCTTCACGCCCGCGGCCTTGGCGGTGGCCACGCCCATGTAGGCCGAGGCGATGTGCGCGTAGCGGCCGGCCGGCGCATAGCAGCCCGCGACATTGACCGGCAGCACACGCTGGCCGGCGCTGACGCCCGGGTGCAGACTCGACCGAGAACTCCTGCATCGAGCGGCGTTGCGCGAGCGCGAAATCGCGCACCTGGCGGATCGCGAAATCGATGTCCTGCCGCACCTGCGCCGGCACTTCGGCAGCGCGGCGGTCGATCTCGGCGCGCGACAGCACGATCTCGCCGTCCCAGCCGTCGAGCGACTTCGCATAGGCGCGCACCGCCGCCTCGCCGTGCTTTTCGATCTCGGCCAGCATGTCCGCCACCACCTTCTGTGCCGTGGCGGTTTCGGTCTCGGGCGTCTTGCTCGCCTTCTTCAGGTAGGTCGTGGCCATGGCTGCACCCGATCAGTTCGCCTTGTTCGCGAATTCGCGCAGCTTCGGGTCGGCCTGCACCCGCTTCATGAAGGCGTCGGTGATGTAGTCGCCCGATTGCGGAATGGTCTGGATCGCGCCGGTGCCGCGCATGAAGATGGCGATCTGGCTGAACCACACGTCCATGTCGGAGTTGCCGCGCGCGCGGTCCATGCGCGACAGCTGCGTGGCCAGGTCGAAGGTCGGCCGGGTGTCGAACTCCTTCTTCATCGACGCTTCGCTGATGCTCACGCCGCCTTGCTCGTAGAACTTCTTCATCATCGCGATGGCCTCGGGCTTGTGCGCGTTCATCCACTTCCAGGCGCGCAGGTACACGGCCAGGAACTTGGCCACGTTCTCCGGGTTCTGCTCGGCGTATTCGCCGCGCGCGATCAACGCACCGGGGATGACCACGCCGCCGTCCTTGCCCGAGCACAACATCCTGGCGCCGGCCTTTTCTTCCAGCGTGTAGATGTTCGGCGCCCACAGGCCGCCCAGGTCGGCGTTGTTCGACGACATGGCCGAGATGATCTCGGCCTGGCCCATGTTCTTGATGGTCACGTCGGCCTTGGCCAGACCGTACTTCTTCAGGCACGACTGCACGGCGTAGTCGCCGGTGGAGTTGGCGGTGAGCACGATGGTCTGGCCCTTCATGCCCGCCGGGTCCTTGGCGATCTTGTCGGCCAGGTCCTTGCGCACCAGCAGCGCGTTGCCGGCCGACTCGTCGTTCGTCACGCCGATGGTCTTGATGCCGAAGCGCACATGGCCCAGCACCGCCGGCACGCTGCCGGTGCCGCCGACGTCCCACGACTTCGACGCGGCGGCCGCGATCTGCGGCACCCCGGCCGGGAAGGTGGAGAACACCGGCTTCAGGCCGACCTCGGCCCACCAGTTCTTCTCGCTGGCGACGAAGAAGGGCAGCGCCCAGTACAGCGCCGGCTGGTAGCTGACCTTGATCTCGGTCAGCGCCGGTTGGGCCTGTGTGGCACCGCCGGCCAGCATGGCGGCAGCGAGCAAGGTGGTGCGCAGGGTGTTCTTGAACATGTTCGGTCTCCTGGGGGTGTTGCGGGTGAAGTGAAAGGGTCAGGGGGTCGGGCTCGATCGGCAGTTCAGTGGTCTTCGCCAGCGTGCTCGTTGCGCAGCAGTTTCCAGACATGCGTGCGCAGGTGCACGAAGGACGGCAGGTCCATCACGTCTTCGATGCGCTTGTGCTGGTCCCAGTCTTCGCGCTCGCGGATCGACTTGACGTCGATGATCTCGCGCACGCCGCCGGGCCGGCGCGTCATGACGACGATGCGGTCGGCCAGGTACACGGCCTCCTCGACCGCATGGGTGATGAACAGCACCGTGCGCGGGTGCTGCCGCGCCAGGCGCACCAGCTCTTCCTGCATGACCACGCGCGTCTGCGCATCCAGCGCGCCGAAGGGCTCGTCCATCAGCAGCACCTTCGGGTCGAGCACATAGGCGCGCGCGATCGCCACGCGCTGCTGCATGCCGCCCGACAGCTGGTGCGGGAACGCGTGTTCGTAGCCGCCCAGGCCCATCAGCGCGATGTACTGCTCGATGCGGCGCTTGCGCTCGGGCGCATCCACACCCAGCGAGTGCAGGCCGAACTCGATGTTGTCCCACACGGTCTTCCACGGAAACAGCGCGAAGGCCTGGAACACCACCGCGCGGTCGGGGCCGGGCTTGGTCACCACCTCGCCATCGACGCTGACCTGGCCGCTGGTCGGGTGCTCGAGCCCGGCCGCCATGCGCATGCAGGTGGTCTTGCCGCAGCCCGACGGGCCGACCACGGCGACGAACTCGCGGTCCTGCACTTCGAGGTTGATGTCCTTCAGCGCGACGAAGGCCTTCCCGTTCTGGTGGAACACACGCTGCACGTCCTGGAACACGATGTTGGCCACGGGCTGTCTTTCGTTGATTACTGCGTCAAGCCGCGGCGCTTTTCGATCAGCGTCTGCGCCCGGCGCAGCGCCACATCGATCAGCAAGCCGATCACGCCGATGGCCAGCATGCCGCACATCACCGTGGCGGTGGAGATGGCCGCCTGGCCCTTGACCATCAGGTAGCCGACGCCGCTGGACGCGACGATCAGTTCGGCCCCCACCAGCGACTGCCAACCGAGGCCAGCCGAGATGCGCAGCCCGGCGACGATGGACGGCACGGCGGCCGGCAGCAGCACCTCGGTCATCGCGCGCCAACTGCTGGCGCCGAGCATCTGCGAGGCTTCGATGTACTTGCGATCGACCTGCTTGGCACCGCGGTAGGTGTTGATGAGCACCGGAGGAAAGGCGCCCATGAAGATGATCAGCACCGGCCCACCGATGCCGGTGCCGAACCACAGCGCGGCAAACGGCACCCAGGCGATGGGCGCGATGAAGCGCACGGTCTCGAAGGCCGGCGCGACGATGCGGTCGACCCACGGAAACCAGGCCATCAGCAAGCCGAGCGGGATGCCGATGCACACCGCCAGCACGAAGCCCATGGCAAAGCGCTGCAGGCTGGACAGCAGGTGTTCGTGCAGCACATAGCCGGCAAAGGGCGTGCTCACCAGTTGGCCGAAGCGTTCGACCACGTCCCACGGCGTCGGCAGAAAATCGCGCGAGGTGAAGCCGGCCAGCGCCGACAGCGTCCACACGGCGATGAAGGTGGCCGCACCGGCCGCCGAAAGCGACCAGAAGCGCGCTGGTGCCAGTGGCGGGGCCAGCATCAGACAGCCTTCCACGGCATGACGCGCCGCTCGATCCAGCCCAGGCCCAGCGTCATCAGCCAGCCGCACAGCGCCACGCTGAGCATGCCGACCAGGATCATGGCCGGATAGATGTCCTGCGAGGCCTGGTTCAGGATCGTGCCCAGGCCGGCCACCGCGCCGACCAGTTCGGCCGCGACCAGCGTGGTCCACGAGGCCTGCAGCGACAGGCGCAGCCCGGTGAAGATGCTCGGCAGCGCGCCGGGGATCAGCACCTCGCGCCAGTAGCGCAGGCCGCGGATGTCGAGCATGGCGGCGGCCTCGAAGATCGGCTTGTCGATCTGGCGCACGCCGGTGTAGCTGTTGATGACCGAGGGCACGAAGGCGGCGAAGAAGATGACCATCATCTTGGCCGCGTCGCCCAGGCCGAGCCAGACGATGGCCAGCGGAATCCAGGCCAGCGGCGGGATCGGCCGCAGGATCAGGAAGATCGGGTTGACGAAGGCTTCGACCGTGCGGCTGGCGCCCATCGCCAGGCCGAGCGCGACGCCGACCGACGAGGCCACCGCGAAGCCCATCGTCACCAGCAGCACGCTGCGCAGCACGTGCTCGTGCCAGCGGGCGTTGCCATAGCCTTCGACCGCCACCTGCTGCATCGCGGCGGCGACTTCGGTGGGCATCGGAAAGCGCGCCGGTGAAATGATGCCGAACATGCCCGTCAGGCCGTGCCACAGCACCAGCACCAGCAGCAAGGCCAGCGCGGCGGTGCCCAGGCGGGCCGGCAGCGAGGGGGTCTTGGGGGCGGTGGCGCTCATGGATGTGGGGGTTGCGACGGCGAGTCCAGGGCCGGGTTGGGTTGGCGACAAACGTCAGCGCGGCCCACCGATCTCATTCCATCTTGATGTTCGCGTCCTTCACCAGCTTGGTCCAGCGCGTCCCTTCGTCAGCCAGGAACTTGGTGAATTCCTCGGGCGTCCCGCCTTCAGGGAACGCAAAGGCGCGACGCAGTCTTTCGATCACTTCCGGCGACTTGAGCGCCGCGTTGATTTCCTGGTTGAAGCGGTTCACCACACTGGCCGGCGTGCCGAGGGGCGCGACGATGCCGAACCAACCGGACCCACCGACCACGTCGCCGAAGCCGCTTTCCGCCAGGGTCGGTACCGCCGGCACCTCGTCCAGGCGTTTGCTCGACGTGACCACGATCGCCTTGAGCTTGCCCGACTTCACATGCGGTACCAGCAGGGCGGGGGCGCCAAAGAACAGCTGGATCTGGCCGCCAATCACGTCGGTGACGGCGGGCGGCTGGCCCTTGTAGGGCACCGCGGTGATCTGCAGGCCACGCGAGGCCTTCAGGAATTCCACCGGCAGGTGGTTCGTCGAGCCCACGCCCGAATGCGCGTAGTTCAGCTTTCCGGGCGACTTGCGGGCCAGTTCGACCAGTTCGGCCATCGTCGACACCGGCAACTCCGCCGGCACGACGGCAATGTTCGGCGCCGTTGCAAACATGCCGACGGCGACAAAATCCTTGCGCAAGTCGTACTTGAAATTCGGGTTGATCAAGGGCCCGACCGAACCGGTGATCGATGCCACCAGCAAGGTGTAGCCGTCGGGTGCGGCCGTGGCGACGGTTTGGGTGCCCAGCAGCGCCCCCGCACCCGGTTTGGGCTCGACGATGATGGGCACGCCCCAGTTGGCGGCGATCTTCTCGGTGACGGCCCGGGTAAGGATGTCGACGATGCCCCCGCCAGGGAAGGGCACGATGACCGTGACCGGCTTGCTCGGGTAAGTCTGCGCCCACGCGCTGGTGCTCGCCAGCACCGAAAGACCGGCGAACAAGGCGATGAAAGGCATCGAGGCACGGTGGCGGCGCATGGCATCTCCAGGGGCTTGGGTCGGGCGACTAGGACTGGCTCGGTTTACGGGGTGTATCCGGTGGCACGGTCGGCACGAACGGGTAGCGCGCCATGGCCTTGGTGGCTGTGGTGCTGGTGGTGGCCACACTGCGCACGTACTGCTTCGAGGCGTCCTTGCGTACCTGGTAGTCCCACGGCGTGTAGGTGCCCTGGGTCAGCGTGGCGTGCAGGAACAGCCGGCGCCGCTGGCTGGCAAGCACCTCCCGCTTGATGCGGTCCGGCTCGAAGCGGCGCTGAATCTCGTCGACGAAGCGTCGCGCCATCGACTCGAAGGCCGGGTCCAGACACAGGTTGCGAAGTTCTGCAGGGTCGTTGCGCAGGTCGAACAGCATGCCCGGGTCGCCTTCGCAATGCACGTACTTGTAGTCGCCCTGCTTCAGGATCAGTGCGGGGGCATGAACGCCTTCGCCGGTGAACTCGATCAGGGCTTCATCCGTCCAGGAAGGATCAGTGCCGTGCAGCAGCGCGCCCAGGCTGTGGCCATCGCAGTGGTCGGCGAGCGCCGGCGGGTTGCCGTCGGTCGCCAGGTCGATCAGCGTGGGCAGCAGGTCCACCAGCGAACAGTTGGCACCGACCCGCTGCCCGGCCTTGGCGCCCGGAGCCTGGATGATCAGCGGCACCTTCACCGATTGTTCGTAGGGGTTGAACTTGAACCACATGCCGCGCTCACCGAGCATTTCGCCATGGTCGGCGGTGAACACGATGACGGTGTTGTCGGCGGCGCCCGTCTTCTCCAGCGCGTCGAGCAGCAGACCCACCTTGTGGTCCACATAGCTGACCATGCCGTAGTAGGCATGCCGGGCCGACAGGATCATGTCGTCCGTCACGCGGTGTTCGTCCTGGCGGATCAGCTTGTAGTAGCGCTGGCTCCACGGGTCGCGCTGTTCGTAGGGAATGAACGGCACGGCGGGCATGTCGACCTTCGAGTGGTCGTACAAATCCCAGAACTCCCGCGAGATCGTGAACGGGTTGTGCGGATGGGTGAACGACGCCACCAGCAGGAACGGGTGGCCCCCCGGGCGCCGGGCGTGGTCGTAGAGCCACTGCACCGACTGGTTGGCGACATCGTCGTCGTAGTCCATCTGCAGCGAGCGCACGCACAGCCCCGACTCGACGATGCCGCGCATGCTCATCTGGCTGGGCGCATAGGGCTCCACCTTGCGCTCCCAGTCGGCCGTCCAGCCGAAGTCGGAAGGGTAGATGTCGGTCGTCACACGGTCCTCGAAACCATGCAACTGGTCCGGTCCCACGAAATGCATCTTCCCGGACAGGCAGGTACGGTAGCCGAGCGAGCGCAGGTAGTGCGCGAAGGTGGGCACGGCGGCAGGAAATTCGGCCGCGTTGTCGAAGGCGCCGATCCTGGAAGACCGTTGCCCGGACATCATCGCGAAGCGCGACGAGGCGCAAATCGGGTTGGGGCTGTAGGCGTTCTCGAACACCGTGCCAAGCGCTGCAAGCCGGTCGAGGTGAGGAGTCTTGACCAGTTTGTGGCCATAGGCGGCCAGGGCGCTGGCAGCCAACTGGTCGGCCATGATGAACAGGATGTTCGGGCTCTTCACGTCGAATCCTCGTCAAGTCCAGCGCCAGCGTCGATGCGGAGATCGCTGATGTAATCGATTACATTCTGGTCACCCGTTGAAGGTCCGTCAAGGCAGATTGCGCCTTTCGAAGACGGTGTTTACACCTATGGAGAGCGGCAGAAGTCCCATGCGGCGTGGGCCGCTGTAAGCGCGTACATTCCTGCCATGCCATCCCGCGAAACCCCCCTGCCCACCATCGCCGACGTGGCGCGCGAGGCGGGTGTGTCGACGGCCACGGTGTCGCGCGTGCTGAACGGCGCGGAAGGCGTGCGCGACGCGTTGAGTGCACGCGTGCAATCGGCCGCCGCCCGCCTGGGCTACGTACCGCACGCGGGGGCACGCGCGCTCAAGCTGAAGCGCAGCGGCACCATCGGCGCGGTCTTTCCGACGGTCGACAACGCCATCTTCGCCAAGGCCGTCGATGCGCTGCAGCGCCGCTTCGACGAGGCCGGCTACCAACTGTTGATCGCCACCAACGACTACGACCCGCAGACCGAGGAACGCCAGGCGATGCACCTGCTGACGCGCGGCGCCGATGGCCTGGTGCTCTGCGGTTGCGGCCAGCGGCCGGCCTTGCTGCAGCGCCTGAGCGCGCGCGGCGTGCCCGCCGTGCATGTCATGACCTGGCCGGTGCCGAGTGGTCTGGTCGGCGTCGGCTTCGACAACGCGCGCGCGATGACCCAGGCGGTACGCTACCTGCTCGACCTGGGCCACCGCCGCATCGCCATGCTCGCGGGCGTGACGCGCGACAACGATCGCGCCGCGGCGCGCGTGCGCGGCGTGCGCCAGGCGCTGGCTGCCGCCGGGCTGCCGCTGGCACCCGAACGCATCGTCGAACGCCGCTACGGCATCGCCGCCGCGCGCGAAGGTCTGCGCCAGTTGATGGCCGTCGACCCGCCGCCCAGTGCGGTGGTGTGCGGCAACGACGTGCTCGCCTTCGGCGCCCTGCTCGAAGCCCAGCGCCTGGGCCTGGCCGTGCCGCAGCAGTTGTCGATCATCGGCTTCGACGACCTTGAACTCGCCAGCCATCTGCACCCGGCGCTGACCACCGTGCATGTGCCGGCCGAGGCCATGTGGCGCCAGGCCGCCGATCGTGTGATCGCGGCGCTGCGCGGCGAGGACGTGCTGCGCGAAACCGAGATCGAGGTGGCGTTGGTGGTGCGCGGCTCCACGGCCCCGGCACCGGCCGAGCCGGCGAAAGACAAACCGGTTCGGCGCCGCCGCTGAGACCAGTTCACGATCAATTGCATAGAAGTCCGCGGTCGGCAATCGGCACATAGCGGCCTGTCGTTGTGAGCTTTGTTTGCGGGCGGGCATGAGCCGCGGGTGGGCCACCGTCTGCGGCTTCGGATGCAGCGCCCCGCCTTGCAGGCGGGGTGCCCTGTGGTGCTCAATCTCGTGGCCCCGTTGCGGAACTCGCTACGCGAACTGCGTTCGCTGCGCTCAGACAACCGCAACGAGTCAGAGCACGAAGCGCGCTGCGCGCGCGGGCCACGAGCTTTGCGCTCCTCGGCACTGCATAGGCGCCGCAGCCGGTGGCCCACCCACGGCCTGACAGACGTTGGTGCTTCCCGCAGCAGAAACACAGCGCGCAACGTCGCGGCAGCGCGGCTGTGGCGGCGTTGCCCAAGTCACCGTCGGTGCCAGCCGAGGATGGTGGCGAAGCGAATCCGGGAAGTAGAGGAGGAGCCGGCAGCCGTAGGCTGACGGCGGGGGACATGGACGGATTCGCTTCCCCGCCGTCCTCGGCCCGCGCGACGCAAAAGAAACGACAGGCCGCTATGCGCCGTTCGCTGGCACTGACGATCCATACGATTGATTGCAAATCGGTGTCAGGCTGTCAGTCAGCCCGCAGCTTCGCAACCGTGATGATCCGCCCCCAGCGCGGGCCCGATCAGGCCCTTTGCCAGCTGGCCAGCAGGGTTTCACTGACCTCGATGCCTTCGGCTTCGGCCTTGCGCAGCAGCGCCTCGCGCCGCTGGCCCGGCAGGCGCACGCCGTCGTCGCGCAGCATCTCGGCCACCAGCACCTCGATGCGGTCGAGGTAGTGCGCCGCCCCGGCCAGCGCGTCCGGATCGACGATGACGAAGGCCTGGCCGATGCCGGGCCGGTTGCCTTCGTCGACGAAGAAGCTCGAGGCCTCGAAACCGAAGTTCGCGCCGATCAATGCCGTCACCAGCAGTTCGACCACCAGCGCCAGCATCGCGCCCTTCGGCGACGACACCGCGCCCAGCGGCAGCATCGAGCCGGCGAGCGCGGCCTGGGCGTCGGTGGTGGGCTGGCCGTCGGCGTCGAGCGCCCAGCCCAAGGGGATCGGCTGGCCGTTCTTTGCCGCCACCATGACCTTGCCGCGCGCGACCTCGCTGAGGCTCAGGTCGATGATCAACGCATCGGCATCGCGGCGCGGGAACACCGCCGCCACCGGGTTGGTGCCGAAGACCGGGTGCTTGCCGCCGGCCGCCGGCATGGCGGCCGGCGAGTTGGCAAAGCCCAGGCCGACCATGCCGGCCGCCGCAGCAGCGCGCAGGTGGTCGACGACGACGCCGCAGTGGTGGCTGCGCACGACACCGGCGAAGACCACGCCTTGCTCGCGCGCCGCGGCCACCGCTTCGCGCACGGCCAGGTCGCAGGCCGGGAAAGCGAGGCCCTCTTCGCGCATCGACCACCAGCGCACCGCCCTTGCGGCGCAGCAGCTGGGCTCGCGCGGCGCCGTTGACGCGGCCGTTGCGCAGGTGCGTGGCGTACTGCGCCACGCGCGACAGGCCGTGCGAGCCCAGGCCCTGGGCTTCGGCCAGCACCAGCGCGCGGGCGGTGGACTCGGCCATCGCGGCGCCGGCACCGGCGCGCTGCAACTCGGCGGCGACCAGCACGCGCAACTCGGCCAGCGACAGCTCATCGGGCCACCTCCGTGCTGCGCACTGCGGCATTCGCCGTTGGGAGCGGCCCTTCGGCTCATGCCAGCGCCTCCAGCACCTTGTCGGCGATGAGGAAGCTGACGCGCTCATTGGCCTCGGCGGTGACGCCGGCCACGTGCGGGCGTCAGCAGCAGGTTCGGGCAGCGCGTCGAAGTGCGGCGAGGCCGGCAGCGGCTCGACGTCGAAGACATCGATGCGCCGCGCCGCCCAGATGGCCGCTGCGCAGTGCCGCCGCCAGCGCCGCCTCATCGACGATGCCGCCGCGCGAGGTGTTGATGAGCACGGCCCCGGGCTTCATCGCCGCGATGCGTGCGGCGTCGAACAGGCCGCGCGTGCTGTCGACCAGCGGCACGTGCAGGCTGATGACGTCGGACTGCGCGACCAGTTCGTCCAGGCCGAGCCGGCGCGCACCGACGTCGGCAAAGGCCGGATGCGTCGGCGTCCATCATCGCGATCGAAGGCCACCACCTGCATGCCGAGGGCGCGCGCCAGCCGCCCGGTGAGCTGGCCGATCGAGCCGAAGCCGATCAGGCCCAGCGTCTTGCCGCCGGCCTCGCGCCCGTTGGACAGCGCCGTTGCGCGGCCACTGGCCGGCCGCCACCGCGGCGGTGGACGGGTAGGCGCCGCGCAGCAACAGCAGCGCCGTGCCGACCACGTACTCGGCCACCGACAGCGCGTTGGCGCCGGTGGCCGGGATCACCTTCATGCCGCGCCGCTCGCAGGCCGCCACGTCGATGTTGTCCAGGCCGACGCCGAGCCGGCCGACCACGCGTGCCCGGGTCAGCGCATCGAGCAGCGCGCCGCGCACCTGGGTGCGGTTGCGCACGACCAGCGCGTCGGCGCGTGGCCGCCTCGCGCCAGCAGGCGCGGCGCGTCGTCGACCAGCGTCGGGTCGTACAGCACGTCGTGCGCGGCGCGCAGCCGCGGCAAGGCGCGCTCGTCCATGAATTCGCTGATGACGATGCGGGCCATGCGCGCGGATCGGCGCGTTCAGGCCGACTCGTACAGCCGCGTCATCACGAACTCGCGATGCCCCAGCGCCTCGGCCGCGGTCAGCCGCCCGTTGGCCGTGCGCAGCATCGCATTCGAGCAGCCTTGTCGCCGGCCTGCTCGAGCGTGATCTCGCGCTGCAGCAGCCCGGTCACGTCGACGTCGATGTGCTCGCTCATCGTGCGCACGGTGCGCGGGTTGGCGCACAGCTTGATCACCGGCACGATGGCGTTGCCGATGACGTTGCCCTGGCCGGTGGGGAAGAAGTGCACGACGAAGCCCGAGGCCGCGCACAGCGTCACCATCTCGGCCGCGGCCGACGACGAATCCATGAACCACAGGCCCGGATGCGTCGGCATCTCGGCCTTGTCGATCACGCCGTCGACCGTGCAGATCTTGCCGATCTTCTGGATGTTGCCGAGCGCCTTCTCCTCGATCGTCGTCAGGCCGCCGGCGATGTTGCCCTTGGTCGGCTGGCTGTCGGCCAGGTCGCTGGTCTTGTGGCGGTTGATCACGTCCTGGTAGCGGTTGAACATGAACATGAAGTGCTCGCGCACCTTGTCGTTGGCGCAGCGCGCGGCGACGATGTGCTCGCCGCCGGTCAGCTCGGTGGTCTCGCCGAAGCACAGCGTCGCGCCCAGCGGGTGCAGCTGGTCGAAGGCGTTGCCCACGGTGGGGTTGGCGCCGCAGCCGCTGGTGGTGTCGCTCTCGCCGCACTTGGTGCTGACCCACAGTTCGTGGATCGGGCAGACCTCGCGCTGCTTCTCGCTGGCCCACTGCACGTACTCGCGCGCGGCCTTGCTGGCGCGCATGATGGTGTCGTGGTCGCCGTGCTGCTCGATGCCGAAGCCGACCACCGGCTTGCCGGTGAGCTTGATGCCGTCGACCACCTTCTGCGTCCAGCCGTCCTCGATGCCGATGACCACCACCGCGGCGACGTTGGGGTTGCAGCCGGCGCCGATCAGGGTGCGGAAGTGCAGTTCCAGGTCGGCGCCGAACTGCAGCCGGCCGTAGGGGTGCGGGATGGCCATCGCGCCCTTGATGTTGTGCGCCACGGCCTCGGCCGCGGCGTTGCGACAGGTCGTCGAGCGGCAGGATGATGACGTGGTTGCGCACGCCGACGCGGCCGTTCTCGCGCCGGTAGCCGAGGAAGGTGGTGTCTTTGGAGATCGATGTCATGTCGGGTCCTTGGGTCGGGGTGTACGAAACGGGCGGGACCGGTCGGCTCACCAGCGCTTGGTCTTGATGTTGTGCACGTGGGCGTGCTCGCCCTTTTGCGCCGGCGCCACCACCTTGCCCATGTCGATGCCGTACTTGACGACGGTGTCGCCCGGCGCCATGTCGACCAGCGCCACCTTGTGGCCGATCGGGAATGTCCTGCTTGGCCTGCACCGTCATCATGCGGTCCTCGTCCATGATCCAGCCGTTGAGCGTCATGCCGGCCTTCACGCCTTCGACCACCACCACCGCGACGGTGTCCTTGGCGTCGTGCAATACGAAGTGAATCATCTCGGTTTTCTCCTGGTCTGCCTGCCATCGACAGGCAGCGCGGACCGTATCGTCGGCATTGCGTGACCTGCTGTCAAACAAGTCATCTATATGACTTGCATGATGATCGTCGGCTGGCCACAATCACCGGCCATGGCGTCGCCCGTCCCGCTGTTCAGTCCGATCGCGCCCGAGGCCAGCGGCATGCCGCTGTACCGCAGCGTCAAGCGCGCGCTGCTGCGTGCGATCGAGGGCGGCCAGCTGCCGCCCGGGCGGCGCGCTGCCGAGCGAGGCCGCGCTCGGCGGCCGCGCTTCGGCGTGTCGATCGGCACGCTGCGCCATGCCGTGGACGAACTGGTGGCCGAGCACATCCTGGTGCGACGCCAGGGCCGCGGCACCTTCGTCGCCACGCACAGCGCCGACCGCTTCCTGTTCCAGTTCTTCCACGTCGAGCGCAGCGACGGCCTGCGCGAGGTGCCGCAGGTCGAGCTGCTCGGCTTCGCGCGCACTGCGGCTCGACGACGACGCCGCGGCCGGCGCTGGGCCTGGCCCCGGGCGACCCGGTCTACAGCATCGAGAACCGCCTGCGTGCTGCAGGGCCGCCCGGTGGTGCACGACCAGATCGTGCTGCCCGGCCGCGCTGTTCAAGGGCCTGACCGAGACGGCGCTTGCGCCGAGCGCACCGGGACGATCTACCAGCTCTACCAGTCCGAGTTCGGCGATCACCGTGGTGCGTGCCGTGGAGCGCGCGCGCGCGGTCGCGGCCGACCGCGCCAGCGCGCGCGTGCTCGGCCTGGCCGCCGGCACGCCGGTGATGCGGTGCGCCGCACCGCGCTGACCTTCGGCGACAAGCCGGTGGAGTACCGCGTGTCGACCATCCACACCGCGCGTGCACGAGTACGTGCAGACCGCTGTCGCGGCCGGGGTGAAGAAGGCTGCTACTTCAGGAATTCCGGCGAGATCAGCTTCGGCAGGAACAGGATGATCTGCGGGAACATGATCGTCAGTGCCAGCACGCCGAGCATCGGCATCAGCATGATCATCACGTCCTTGAGCACGTACATCAGGCGCACCTTGGCGATGGCGCACGAGATCATCAGGCACAGGCCATAGGGCGGTGTGACCAGGCCGAAGGCCAGCGAGATGATGCCGACCATCGCGAAGTGCACCGGATCCATGCCCACCGACTTGCGCCAGCGGCTCGAGGATCGTGCCGACGATGATGATCGCCGGGATGGCGTCGAGGAAGCAGCCGACGACGAGGAAGCAAAAAGCGATGAAGAACCCCGTGGCCGTGATGCCCATGCCCCAGGAGCCCACGCCCGCCAGCAGCGCCTTCGGGATCTGGTAGTACGCCAGCAGCCAGCCGAAGGCGCTGGCCGTGCCGACGCAGAACAGGGCCACCGCCGCCAGCTTGCCGGTATCGAGCAGCGCGCCATGCAGTTGTTTGCCGTTCATCTCGCGGTAGACGAAGATCGACAGCGCGCCGGCATAGAGCACGGCGATGGCGGCCGATTCGGTGGCGGTGAACCAGCCGAAGATCTTGCCGCCGATGATGATCACCGGCGTCATCAGTGCCGGCACCGCGATGAACAGCGCGCTGAAGATCTCCTTCAGGTTCGAGCGCGGGTACTTGGGGTAGTTGCGCAGCTTGGCGTAGACATGCACGGTCGCCATCTGCACGGCGCCCAGCAGCAGCCCGGGCAGGATGCCGGCCAGGAACAGCGCACCGATCGACACCTGCAGCGTGCCGCCCCAGACGATCATCAGGATCGACGGCGGGATGATCACCGCCAGCACCGCCGACACGGCCGTGATGGCGACCGAGAAGGACAGGTCGTAGCCCTCCTTGACCTGCGCCTCGATGAAGATCTTGCCCTGGCTGGCGGCATCCGCCGTCGATGAGCCGGAAATGCCGGCGAAGAAGATCGACAGCACCACGTTGACCTGCGCCAGCCCGCCGGGCAGGTGCCCGACCAGGTCGCGCGACAGACGCACCAGCCGGTCGGTGATGCCGCCCACGTTCATCAGGTTGGCGGTGAGCAGGAAGAAGGGTACCGCCAGCAGGATGAACGAGTTGTAGGACTTGAAGGTCTCGTTGAACAGGATCATCGGCGACAGCCGCGGCTCGATGAACATCACCGGCAGGCAGGCCAGGCCCAGCGCGAAGGCCACCGGCACGCGGATGGCCATCAGCGCGAAGAACACGCCGAACAGCATCAGCGCGGCCATGTCGGGGGAAATCGTGGCGCCGGTCATGAGCGCTCTTTGCCCGCGACGATGCGCAGGTCGTTGACGAAGTGTTCACCGAGGAACACCAACCAGGTCAGGCCGGCCATGGGCCAGGCGGCGAAGATGTAGAGCATCGGCAGTTCGGCCAGCTCCGAACTCTGGTCCCAGCCGAACTGCACGAACTTGATGCCGTACCAGGTGAAGACCAGCGCGAACAGCAGCACACACAGGTTGGTCACGATGCGCAGCAGCGCATTGGCACGCGGTTTCAGCACCGGCCACAGGTCGACGTCGAAATGCCCGCCATCGCGCACGCCGACCATGGCGCCGATCATGATCATCCAGACGAAGAAGAAGCGCGCCATCTCCTCGGTCCAGATGTAGGACGGGATCAGGTGGGTGAAGCGCGAGAAGATCTGCAGGCTGACCGGGATGATCAGCACCGCCACCGCGGCCACCAGCAGGGCGCACAGCAGTCGGTAGTAGGTGTCGATGAACTTGCGCATGCACTGCCCAGCATCACGGCGAGCAAAAAAAATCCGGCGGCAAGCAAAAGCTTTCCGCCGGACCCGCGGACCCGATCACATCGAGTTGATCTTGGCGTAGATGCCTTCCGCGCCGATCTCCTTGGCGTATTCGAGCATCACCGGATCGGCCGCCTTCTTCATCGCGGCCCGGTCGGCAAAGGGAATGCGCTTGAGCTTGCCGGCCTTTTCCATGGCGTCGAGCTTGGCCGTGTCTTCGCCGGATTCCACCTGCCGGCCGTAGGCGCCGGCTTCCTTGCCGGCCTTGATGATGGCGGCCTGCAGGTCGGGTGGCAGCTTCTTGAAGGTCTTGCCGGAGAACGCGATCGGCCGGATGGTGATGGCGTGCTCGGTCATCAGCAGGTTCGGACCGACTTCGTAGAACTTCATCGCCTCCACGCCGGCGGCTTCGTTCTCGCCGGCGTTGATGACGCCGTTCTGGATGGCGGGGTAGACCTCGTTGTAGGCAATGACGGTGGGCGACATGCCGATGGCGCCGAAGGTCTTGCTCCAGATCGGCGCACCCTGCACACGCACCTTCAGGCCCTTGAGCTCGGCCAGGTTCTTGGCCGGCTTGTTGGAGAAGATGTTGCGCGTGCCGCCGCCGGCATAACCGATCAGCATCACGTCGGCCTTGGCCGCGACTTCGTCCGCCACCGGCTTGAGCGTGTCGGCGTCGAGCACCTTGTTCCAGTGGTTCAGATCGCGGAACAGGAACGGTGCGTCGATGAAGGGCGCGGCCTTCGAGAAGGTGGACATGTGGGCCGGCGAGACGATCGCGTAGTCCACCGACACGCCCTGGTTCATGTAGGCGAAGTAGTCCTTCTCCAGGCCAAGCTCGCTGTTGCGGTGCAACACGAAGTTGATCGGCTTGCCGTAGTACTGCTTGACCAGTTCTTCGAACTTCAGCAGCGCCTTGTTGAAGGCATGGGTGTCGTTGAACTGCACCGCACCGTGCAGCGTGACCGGCGCCTGGGCAAAAGCCACGCCGGCCGCACACAGGCCGAGGGCCAGCACGGTGCGCTGTGCGGCGCGAAGGATGTCTCGCATGGGGTTCTCCCTTTGGGTCCGGCATCCGCAGGTCGTGCCCGCGCGGCCGATGCCGGTGCCACGCAGCGCTGCATCATTCTGTGGCGTTGCCGCCGGGCGATGTCAACGGGATTACCCGGGTTCAGGCCGGCCCCGCGCCGCCCGGGACCGGCCCGGCCGCACTCGCGCGGGGCGGGCCGCCATCGCCAATTCTGAGGAGAGCCCCAGCGCGCGAAGCCGGCCTCCGCATGCGAACATGTTGGCGATCCGAACCGATGGAGATTGCATGTTGCCGATCTCAGTGGCGCTGGTGGAAGACGATGCCATGGTGCGCGAGCGCGTCTGCCGGGTGATCCGCGCCGACCCCACGCTCGAGCTGTTGTTCGCCGCGGCCACCGGTGCCGAACTGATGCAGCGATTTGCCGCCACGCCGGTGCAGGTGCTGCTGGTCGATCTGGGCCTGCCCGACCGGCCGGGCCTGGAGTTGATTGCCGAATGCTGCCGGTTGCAGCCGGCCTGCGCGGTCATGGTGCTGACGATGTTCGGCGACGAAGCGAACATGCTCAAGGCCTTCGATGCCGGCGCCCGCGGCTACCTGCTCAAGGACGGCACCGAGCAGGACCTGGCGGCGCATGTGCTCCACCTGCATGCCGGCGGCTCGCCGATGTCGCCGATCATCGCTCGGCAGTTGTTGCAGCGCTGGCAGGCCACCCAGCCGGCGCCGCGGCGCGAGGAGCCCGACGATCGCCTGTCGCCGCGCGAAACCGAGGTGCTGGACCTGATCGCGCGCGGCTTCACCTACGCCGAGATCGGCAAGCTGCTCGGGGTGTCGCTGACCACGGTGCACACCCATGTGCGCAACATCTACGCCAAGCTGGGCGTGCACAGCAAGACCGAAGCCGTGCACGAGGCACGCCAGGTTGGCCTGCTGCGTTGAGCGCCGCGCATGCGTGTGCGGGCCTGCATCGCGGCGCTGCTGGGCCTGGGTGCCGCGTGGACCGCTGTGGCGCAGGACCAAGGCCTGCAGCGTCTGTCGGCGGCCGAGGCGACGCTGCGGCCGGTCGGCCAGGGCGAGCAGCAGCGGCGCGTCGAACTGCGCTTTCGTTGGGACGACGCCTTCCCCGGTGATGGGCGGCAGCGCCAGCTACCGCATCCCGCTGCCGCCCGCGCCCGACGCCGAGCCGCGCTCGCTGTTGATCGAGCGCGTCGGCAACCAGGCCGTGGTATCGCTCGATGGCCAGGTGGTGCAGCGGCTGGGCTGGCGCGAGGGCCAGGCCTTCGATGCCGGCAAGGCGCCGTACCGCCTGGAGCTGCCGCGCACGGCCGCCGAGCTGCGCCTGGACACCGACGTGCAGCCGCAGCGCAGCGGTGGCCTGTCGCCACTGTGGCTGGGCCCGAGCCCGGCCATCGAAGCACGTTATGCGCAACGCTGGTTCCGCGACCAGACGCTGCCGGCCGCCTATGCGCTGAGCCTGCTGCTGATCGGCGGCCTGGCGGCGGGCCTGTGGTGGCGCCAGCGCGATGCGTTGTACGGCGTGTTCAGCCTGGCCGCGCTGAGCGGCTCGGTGCGCCACATCGACCGCGCGTGGATCGAGGTGCCGCCGCTGCCCTGGCTGGCCTGGGGCGCGCTGCTGGCCGTGACCTACGGCTGCCACCTGCTGTTCATTGCGCGCTTCGTCGTCCTGGCCGTGGACCGCAACCCGCGCTGGCTCAAGCGCGCCAGCTACTGCGTGCTGGCGGCGGTGGCGGTGCTGCCGGTGCTGTCCTTCGCGCTGGGCAGGCCCGCGCTGTGGACCGCGACATTGGCACTGATGCTGCTGCTCGGGCTGGCCTGCTTCTACGTGGTGCTGCGCGCGGCGCTGGCGTCGCGGCGACGCTCCGCCTGGCTGGTGCTGGTCCTCGGCGGCCTGTTGATCCTGGCCGGCGCGCACGACCTGCTGGCCGTGCGCCTGGGCCTGGCAGCGACCGGGCGCGACCCGCTGGCGCCGCATGCCTTGATGGCCTTCGTGCTGGTGCTGGCCGGCATCGTGGTCGAGCGCTACAGCGCATCGGTGCGCGAAGTGCGCATGCTCAACCAGAACCTGGAGCGGCGCATTGCCGAGCGCGAACGTGAGCTGAGCAGCGCCTTCGAGGCGCTGCGCGAACAGCGCGAAGAACAGGCGGCGATGCAGGAGCGCCAGCGCATCATGCGCGACCTGCACGACGGCGTCGGTGCGCAGCTGGTGGGCTTGCTCGACCTGTCGCGCCGCGGCCAGGCCGACGCGGTGCAGATCGAACAACAGGTGCGCGGCGCGCTCGACGAGTTGCGCATGGCGGTGGATGCGATGCAGCCGATGCATGGCGACCTGGCCACCGTGCTGGCCACGTTGCGCTGGCGGCTGCAGCCGCGGCTGAAGGCGGCCGGCATCGACGTGGTCTGGGACGTGGCCTCGCTGCCGACGCTGCACAACCTGTCGCCCAGTGCGGTGCTTCAGGTGCAGCGCATTCTGCTGCAGGCCTTCACCAACATGATCCAGCATGCCCGGGCCACGTCGGTCGAGGTCGGCGCGCGGCTGATCGAGCGCGACGGCGAGCACCAGGTGTGCCTGAGCGTGGCCGACAACGGTGTGGGTTTCGACTGTGCCCAGACCGGCCATGGGCACGGGCTGGCGAACATGCGCTTGCGCGCCCAGGCCATTGGCGCACGGTTGCACATCGAATCGGCAGCCGACGCCGGTACGCGGGTTCGGCTCGATTGGCCGGTCGATGCGGCAAAGCCCTGAGCCGTCCCTTCTTTCACCTTGTATTTGACGGGAGAACGACATGAAGATTGCCTTTGCCTCTTGTGCCAACCTCGACCACTTTCCGCAGCAGACGGTGTGGGCCGACATTGCGGCCCAGCAGCCCGACTACCTGTTCCTGCTGGGCGACAACATCTACATGGACTTCTGGCCCGACCTGGGCGAGCCCGAAAAGTGGTCGGTGGACAGGTTCGAGCAGGAAATGCGCAAGCGCTACACCAAGCAATGGGCCGAGCCGCACTTTGCCGCGCTGCTGGCCCAGGTGCGCCAGCGCCAGGGCCAGGGTGGCGGTGTGTACGGCACCTGGGACGACCATGACTTTGCCTGGAACGATGCCAACGGCCGCCACGTCGAAGCGGCCAAGAAACGCATCGCCGCGCGGATGTTTGCCGAGTTCATGCAAACCCCCGTGTCAGACAACGGCATCCAGCATGCGGTGGCGCTGCACCATGCCGGCCAGCCGGTGGGCAAGGCGATCTTCCTGGACACCCGCTGGCACCGCGACGAGCCGGGCGACAACAACGACCTGCTTGGCGAGGACCAGTTCCAGTTTCTGCAATCCGAACTGCAGCATCCGCTGCCGTTGACGCTGATCTGCGCAGGCACGCCGCAGCGCCGCAAAGGTGCGGGTTGGGCTGGCTACAGGCGCGACCTGCTTCGCTTTCGCCAACTGCTGGGCAAGCGCAAGGCCATCATGCTCAGCGGCGACCTGCACGAGAACGAGTTCAACCCGCCCAGCAGCGGTACCGAGATGTACGAGATCGTCTCTTCAGGCGCGGCGGTGAAGAAGTTCAAGGCTCTGGGCAAGCGGCGCAACCACGGCCTGCTCGACTGGACGCCGCAGCGCACCCGCATCACGCTGTTCGACAAGCGCGGCTCACAGGCCTATGAGATCGACAACTCCGCTTGGGGCTACGAGGAACTCGACCCGTAGCCGCCTCAGCCAGAGCCCAAGGCTTCGTCCACCACCTCCACCCAGTGCCGCACCGGCGTGGCGGTGCCGCTTTGCAGATGCTGGATGCAGCCGATGTTGGCCGAGACGATGGCCTGCGCGTCCAAGGGCGCCAAGTTTGCCAACTTGCGGTCGCGCAACTGCGTGGCCAGCACCGGCTGCAGCACGCTGTAGGTGCCGGCCGAGCCGCAGCACAGGTGGCTTTCGCTGGCGGCCAGGCTGACCTCGAAGCCCAGCGCATTGAGGTGCGTCTCGACACCGCCGCGCAGTTGCTGGCCATGCTGCAGGGTGCACGGCGGGTGGTACGCCAGGCGTACCACCCGCCGTGCGGGTGTTGGTGGCGCACCCCCTCCCAGATCCCCCGCCGGGCGGGGGAGGGCCAACTTCTTCCTCAGCGGCTCCACCAGGTCCGGCAGCAACTCGCTCAGGTCGCGCGTCAGTGCACTGACGCGCGCCGCGCGCTCGGCATAGTCGGCATCGTGCGCCAGCGCGTGGCCGTAGTCCTTGACCGTGACGCCGCAGCCCGAGGCGTTCATGACGATGGCTTCCACCTTGCCGGCGGAGGTCAGGCCCTCGACCAGCGGCCACCAGGCATCGATGTTGCGGCGCATGTCGGCCAGGCCGCCGTCGATGTCGTTCAGGTGGGTGCGCAGCGCGCCGCAGCAGCCGGCCTCGTCGGCCACCAGCGTCTGGATGCCGGCGGCGTCGAGCACGCGCGCGGTGGCGCTGTTGATGTTGGGCATCATCGCCGGCTGCACGCAGCCCAGCAGCAGCAGCACCTTGCGCGGGTGCTGGCGGGTGGGCCACAGCTTGGCACGTGCGCCGGCCGGCGCGGGCACCTTGTGCTTCAGCGCGGCCGGCAGCAGCGGGCGCAGCATCTGGCCCATCTTCATCGCCGGGGCGAACAGCGGCGAGGTCAGGCCTTCCTTCAGCAGCCAGCGCACCGCCTTTTCGCCAGCCGGCCGCTCGACGCGGTCTTCGACGATCTTGCGGCCGATGTCCACCAGGTGGCCGTACTCGACGCCGCTGGGGCAGGTGGTTTCGCAGTTGCGGCAGGTCAGGCAGCGGTCCAGGTGCAGCTGCGTGCTGCGCGTCACCGGCGCACCTTCGAGCACCTGCTTCATCAGGTAGATGCGCCCGCGCGGGCCATCGAGCTCGTCGCCCAGCAGCTGGTAGGTGGGGCAGGTGGCGGTGCAGAAGCCGCAGTGCACGCATTTGCGCAGGATGGCCTCGGCTGCCTCGCCTTCGCGCGTGCCCTTGAACTCGGGTGCCAGGTTGGTTTGCATCAGGCCAGGGTGTAGGACAGGATCCAGTAGTGCTCGTGGGCGATCCACTCGACATCGCGGGCACGCGGGCCGAGCTTGGCGATGGCCTGGTCACGGGTCGGGAAGTTCTTCAGCACCTCGTGCACCGAGCCGTCGTCGAGCGTGCGCTGCTGGTAGGTGTTGCCCTCGGCGTCGCGGCGCGACAGCGGGGTGCTGCTGGTCTGCACGAATGCGTTGTCGAGGAAAACCACGCGGGCACCGGCGTCTAGCCGTGCATGCAGCAGTTCGATCCAGGGGGCCAGCCGCGTCAGCGGCACATGGCTCCACCAGCAGCCGGCAAAGGCGCCGTCGAAGCGCTGTGCGTCCAGTCCGTCGAAGGTGTAGGCATCGACCTCGGCAAAGCGCACGCACCTCGGAAGCGGCTTGGCGCGGGCCAGGTCCATCGTTTCGGGGTTCAGGTCGGTGGCCCACCAGGAGGTAGCCTCGCGCGCGCCATGCGCTGTCCACCAGCCGGTGCCGCAGGCGATCTCCAGCACGCGCCGCCCGGCGAAGGGACGACTCAACCAGGCTTCCATCGCACGCAGGTCGGCCTGGCGCTCGGGCTTGAAGTACACACGCTCGTAGTAAGCGGCGCGGCGTGCGTAGTACTCGCGCATGCTTTCGGCGCTGGCTTCGGCGATCATGGGCACAGCCCCGGATAAAGCCGCCCCGGGTTGAAGACGCCGTCGGGGTCGAAGGCCCGCTTGAGCTCGCGGTGGATGCGGTCCAGCGGGCTCTTCAGCGGCGCAAACACGCCGGCGCTGCGGTCGTGGCCCATGAACAGCGTGGCGTGGCCACCGGCTGCCGCCGCGGCGTCGCGCACCGCCGCGGCAGGAAGTCGCGCGCAAAGCCAGCGCTGTGCGCCGCCCCATTCGAGCAGGCAGTCGCCGTCCAGCGCCAGCGGCGGCGCGGTGGCGGGAAGCGACAGCCGCCACAGCGTGGCACCGGCATCGAGCGCCGCGCGCGCACTGACGAAGTACTCGTCGCTGTGATCGCGCAGGCCGTCCCAGAAGGCGGACGCCAGTTCGGGCGGCACGATTTCGCCACCCAGCGACTGCACGGCTGCGCGCACGGCAGCGGCCGCGCCCGACAGGCGCAGCACCAGCAGGCCCTGCCACCAGGCGCTGGCATGCAGCGGCAGCGGCCGGCCGGCCCATTGGTTGAGCTGTCGTATCGCTTCGGCCTGGTCCATCTCGAAGCGCAGCGTGGCGGTGGCCGCTGGCATGGGAAGCACCTTCAGCGACACCTCGCAGATCGCGCCGAGCACGCCCATCGACCCGGCGATCACGCGCGACACGTCGTAGCCGGCGACGTTCTTCATCACCTGGCCGCCGAAGCTGAGCACCTCGGCGCGGCCGTTGAGCAGCGTCAGGCCCAGCACATGGTCGCGCACCGCGCCCGCCGCGGCGCGCGACGGGCCGCTCAGGCCGGCGGCGACCATGCCGCCGACCGTGCCGCTCGGTGCGAAGCGCGGCGGCTCGAAGGCCAGACACTGGCCTTCTTCAGCGAGCACGGCCTCCAGCTCGGCCAGCTTCGTTCCGGCACGCACGGTGACCACCAGCTCGGTCGGCTCGTAGCTGCTGATGCCCGACAACCCGCCCATGTCCAGCGGCTCGCCATGCGGCGCTTCGCCATAGAAGCTCTTGGTGTCGGCGCCGCGGATGCACAGCGTGCCGCGCGCTGCGCGCGCCTGCTGCACCCGCTCGACCAGCGCCTGCAGCGCCGGGTCCAGGCTTGGGGCGTCGCTCATCAAAACCGGGGCAGCTCGGGGAAGGGCAGCAGGCCCTTCTTGACGTGCATCTTGCCGTACTCGGCGCAGCGCTGCAGCAGCGGAATCACCTTGCCCGGGTTCAGCAGCTCGGCGCTGTCGAAGGCGCGCTTGATGGCGAACATCTGCTCGCGCTCCTCGGGCGAGAACTGCACGCACATCGAGCTGAGCTTCTCGATGCCCACGCCATGCTCGCCGGTGACGGTGCCGCCCATCGCAACGCTGGTCTCCAGGATGTCGGCGCCGAAGAGTTCGCAGCGGTGCAGCTGGTCGGCGTCGTTGGCATCGAACAGGATCAGCGGGTGCAGGTTGCCGTCGCCGGCATGGAAGACGTTGGCGCAGCGCAGGCCGTACTTCTGTTCCATGCCCTGGATGGCCAGCAGCATGTCGGCCAGGCGCTTGCGCGGGATGGTCGAATCCATGCACATGTAGTCGGGGCTGATGCGGCCCGACGCCGGGAAGGCGTTCTTGCGCCCGCTCCAGAACTTCAGGCGCTGCGCTTCGTCCTTGCTCACTTCCATGCGCGCCGCACCGCTGCCCGAAAGCACCTCGAGCATGCGGCCGATCTCCTCGTCCACCTCTTCGGGCGTGCCGTCGCTTTCGCACAGCAGGATGGCCTCGGCGTCGAGGTCGTAGCCGGCGTGCACGAAGCCTTCGACCGCGGCGGTCATCGGCTTGTCCATCATCTCCAGGCCGGCCGGGATGATGCCGGCGGCGATGATCTGCGCCACCGCGTCGCCGGCCTTGCGGATGTCGTCGAAGCTGGCCATGATGCAGCGCGCGATCTGCGGCTTGGGCACCAGCTTGACGGTGACTTCGCTGATCACCGCCAGCATGCCTTCGCTGCCGACGATCAGCGCCAGCAGGTCCAGCCCGGCGCAGTCCAGCGCCTCGCTGCCGAATTCCACCGCCTCGCCTTCGATGGTGAAGCCGCGCACACGCAGCACGTTGTGCAGCGTCAGCCCGTACTTCAGGCAGTGCACGCCGCCGGAGTTTTCGGCGACGTTGCCGCCGATGCTGCAGGCGATCTGGCTGCTCGGGTCGGGCGCGTAGTACAGGCCCAGCGGCGCCGCCGCCTCGCTGATGGCCAGGTTGCGCACGCCGCATTGCACGACGGCCGTGCGCGAGAACTTGTCGAGCTTCAGGATCTTGTTGAACTTGGCCAGCGACAGCGTCACGCCCAGCGGGTGCGGCAGCGCGCCGCCCGACAACCCGGTGCCGGCGCCGCGCGCCACGACCGGCACCTTCAATGCATGGCAGGCGCGCAGCAGCGCGGCCACCTGCGCTTCGGTTTCGGGCAGTGCCACCAGCAGCGGCTGCTCGCGATAGGCGGTCAGGCCGTCGCATTCATAGGGCACCGTGTCCTCGCTGCGCCACAGCAGCGCATGGGCCGGCAGCAGCGGCTGCAGCGCAGCCAGCACTTCGGCTTGCCGGGCGGCGCGGGCCGTCGTGGACGGAAGCGGCGCGTTCATGTCGGCAGTCGGCCCAGGGTGTTGGTCGATGGCATGAGCACCACTGTAGCGCGACGCCGGTCCAGGCCATTCAAGGGCCGGTAAAGACCGTCAGCACCCCGGTGTAGCCGTACAGATGGTGGCGCGCGACCTCGCCGCCGGCAAAGAAGCCGGCCAGCGGCACGTCGCCCAGCGCATGGCGCACGATCTGCGCTTCGGCCGACGGTGCGCCGAAGTGCGGCCCGCCGCGGCCGCAGCAGCTGATGTAGAGCGCGCCGAGAATGCGCCGCGCCTCGGGCACCGCGCCCGCCGGCCTTTCGGCCACTTGCATGGCCACGGCGGCGCTGCCGCCGGCCGGCACGACGGCGGGGTCCAGGTCCGGACTGAGTTCGTCGCGGATCTCGCTGCAGATGCGCACCAGGTCGCGCCGTGCCGCTTGCACGTCGCGCTGGCAGAAGGCCAGCCGCATGCCCACCTGCACCTGCTCGGCCACAGCCACCACCTGCCGCTGTGGATCGACGCCGACCAGGTGGCGCACGCGCGTGTCGGTGCCGAACATCGCGCCGCGGCCGAGCAGGGCTTCGGTGTGCCCGCTCAGGCCGACCAGCGTGCTGCGCAGCTTGGGCAGCAGCGTGCGCGGCTCGTCCAGCGTGGCGCCCAGGTCGCGCAGCAGGCAGCGCAGCGCCGGTTCGCCGTCCAGCGCCAGCACGCGGTTGTGTTCGGCCGCCGTGACTTCGCGCACCGGGCCGATCGGCTGGCATCCCTGGGTGACGCGCGACACCAGCGCCACGTCCTGCGTGAAGGCCACGCCGGACAGCGCGCCCTGCCAGACGCCGTCGGCCACGTGGTGGGTGCCGTTGCGCGATGCGGCCAGGCCGCCGAACAGGTAGCCCGACGCGGTGCGATGGCTCATCTCGACCAGCAATTCGGCCAGGTCGGGCGTGGCCGGATCGGCATGCACCAGCGCGCTGAAGGCGTCGAATCCCGCCAGCGGCTGCGCGCCCGAAAAGACGCGGAACTGCTGGCGCGGCAGGCTGGCCAGCAGCAGCACCAGCGCCGGCTCGTCGAAGTACTCCACGCCGCTGGCCATCACGCCCAGACCGACGCTGCCGGCCCAGGACACACCCGGCCAGCGCTGGCGCAAGGCGCTCAGCAAGGCCTCGGCCTGGGCCGCGTACGGGTCGCTGAAATAGACGAAGCCCAGCGTCGGCGGCTGCTTCGCGCGCTGAGTTGCGCATCGACCTGCGCAGCCGCCATCGACAACGCCATGCGCCAGTCCGGATGGCTGCCGTGGCCGCAGGCAAAGGGACTCATGGTGCTTGGATACGGGACTCGTCAGGCGCGTTTGCGCGGTGTCTTGGCCACTGCCTTGGCCGTTGCCGCCTTCTTCGCTGGCGGCTGTGCCGACTTGGCTGCCGCCAGATTGCGCGAGGCAATGGCACTGCTGTCGTGCATCGCCTTGGTCGCCAGCTCGGTGAACTGCTGCGTCAGCGCGCCCCACCATTGCACCGGGTCCACGCCGGCCGGCTTGGCCGCGCTGCCGGCACTTGCCGCTGCAGCGGCGGCGGGCTCGGCAGGCGCGGGGGCGGGTGCCGCAGGCGCCGCTGGCGGCGCCGTGGGCAGCGTCAGCGCCTTCTGCAGCTCGGCCATCGGCAGGTTCATCGTCTGCAGTGTCGACAGCGTCATGCGCTGCACTTCCAGCGCCTGCACGGTGACGCCGATCATGCGCGCGTTCTGCTCCAGCCAGAACTGCACGGTCTTCAGCTCGCCGATGCGCTTTTCCAGCTCTTCGGGGTTCAGTGTCGGTGCGATCCACTGGCCCATGGCCGGTGCGGCCTGGCCGGCACCCTGCATCAGGTTTTGCAGGAAGTCGAAGCCGGGCACCATCTTCGTGAAGGCATTGGTGTCGATCATGGTGTTCCTCGTTGCGGCCAAGCCGGTGGAAGATTGTGCTCCGCGGCGCGCCGCACGAGAAGTCTAGAACGGCACCCGCTGCACTTGGTAGCCGCGCTGCGCCAGCAACTTGGGCAGTGCTTGCGCGCCGGTCATGTGCAGCGCGCCGACGGCGGCAAGCACCCTGTAGCCCTGCGCATGCAGCGCGTCGATGCCATCGGCCAGCGCCGGGTTGCGCTCGTCGTTGAGTCGGCGCAGCCAGGCGCGCTGCTCGTCGGTGTCCGCGCATTCGCACCATTGGGCGTAGTGTTCCAGCGTGTCGAGGTCGCCCGCGGCCCAGGCATCGGCCAGGCGGCGCAGCAGCGCGCCGCTGCGGCCACCTTCGAGTTGTTCCAGCGACTGTTGCAGCAGGCGCTGCTGCAGCGCCGCGTCCGGCGGCAGCAACGCGGCGATCTGCTGTTCCGCGCTTTCCAGCGCGACGATGCGCAGCCCGGCGCTGCGTGCCGCGGCGGCCAGCATCAGCTCCTGCGCGAAGGCGGCGTCGAGCGCTTCGCGGCGGGCCTGCAGCAGGGTCAGCGTCAGCAGTTGCAGCATCGGGTGCAGGTCCTGCAGCGCATCGGCCGGCAGGCAGGCGGCGGTGGCCTGCGCCTGCAGGCGCTGCCGCAGCGCGGCGTCGGGCAGCGGCGCGTCGCGCGTGGCTTCGCGCAGGCGCAGCGCGAGCTGCGGGTCGCCGGGGTCGAGCTCGAGCGCCAGCACCTCGCTTTGCGCCAGCGCCTGGCGCAGCGCCGGACCGGGCACGCTCCAGGCCGGCTTGCCGACGTGCAGCGTGCCGAAGAGCCAGCTGTCGCGGCCGTCCTTGCGGATGCGCCAGAGCAGGCCGACATCGCGCGCGTCGCGCTGCATGGCTTGCCATTGCGCCGCGCTCGGTGCGCTCGGCGCCGGCGGGCAGCTCGTGGCCGTGCGCGCTTGGGCCCACACGCCGCCGGCCGCCAGGGCCAGCCCGGCCAGCGTGACCCGCATGATCGCGCGACCGAGCCTCGTCATCGCTTGTGCGTCCAGCTCGATGTGCAGCACGCCGTCCGACTGGCGCCATTGCAGCTTGCCGAGCACGTCCATGCCCAGCAGCGGCGCTTCCAGCGCCGGCAGCGCGACGATGCGCATCCGATCGACTCGAACGCCGCCGCGCAGCTCCAGGTCGGCGCGCACCACCTGGCCTTCGACCATGCCGCCGGCGGTCTGCGACTGCACGCGGCCTTCGACCGGCAGATCCAGCTCGCGCGCCAGGCTCGCCGGCAAGGCGCTGCGCGTGGCACCGGTGTCGACCAGGAAATCCACCGCCCGGCCATTGACCGTGGCCGGCCAGTGGTAGTGGCCGTCGGCGGCGCGGCGGATCTGCACGCTGTCACCTGCCGCTTCGAAGCGTGTGCCGCGCTGCTGTGACAGGAAGGCCTGCACGCCCAGGAACACCGCCAGCCCGGCCAGCAGCCACACCGTGGCCATCTTCAGGCCGGCGGGCAGCTCCTTCATCGGGCGGTGGCCAGCGGGGCGACACGCTGGTCGATCGCACCGAACACGCTGCCGCCGTCCAGAGCCTGCACCTCGATGCGCAGCCGGTCGCCGAAGGCCATGTAGTCGGTGACCGCGCTGCCGCTGTCGATGATCTCGCGCGCGCGCTTCTCGGCGATGCAGCCATAGCCGCTGGCCGCATCGCGCTGGCTGACCGTGCCGCTGCCGACGATGCTGCCGGCGCGCAGCCGGCGCGTGCGCGCGATGTGGGCGATCAGCTGGCCGAAGTGCAGCGCCATCTCGGCGCCGGCATCGATGTGGCCGACCGCCTGGCCGTTCCAATCGATGTCCACTGGCAGGTGCACGCGGCCGCCGCGCCAGGCCGTGCCCAGCTCGTCGGGCGTCACCGCCACCGGCGCGAAGGCGGTGGCCGGCTTGCTCTGCAGGAAGCCGAAGCCCTTGGCCAGTTCGCCGGGCACCAGGTGGCGCAGGCTCCAGTCGTTGGCCAGCATCAGCAGGCGCACGCTGTCCAGCGCCGCGTCGGCGCCGGTGCCCATCGCGACATCGCCGGTGACCACCGCCAGCTCGGCCTCGAAATCGATGCCCCAGGCCGTGTCGGCGAAGACCGCGTCGTCGTGGGCGCCGAGCAGGTCGTCGCTGCCGCCCTGGTAGACCCGCGGGTCGGCCATGAAGTCGGCCGGCGCTTCGCTGCCGCGGGCACGGCTGAGCAGGTCGATGTGGTTCGGGAAGGCCGAGCCGTCGGCCCACTGGTAGGCGCGTGGCAGCGGCGCCATGCATTGTTTCGGGTCGAAGGGGAAGGCGTGGCGCGCCTTGCCCTGGTTCAGCGTCTGGCTCAGGTCTTCCAGCTGCGGCGACAGGAAGTTCCAGTCGTCCAGCAGATGCTGCAGCCTTGTTGCGATGCCGGTGGCGAAGTGGGCGCTGTGCAGGTCGCGCGAGACCACGAGCAGTTGTCCGTCGCGCGAACCGTCCTTGTAGGTGGCAAGTTTCATCGATGAGTTCCGGTTGGTGGCACCATTGTCCGATGCGTTCACGGCACCCCTCGACCTGGCTGCGCACGGCTGCATGGGCGCTGCTTGCGCTGGCGGTGCTGCTGGGCCACGGCCTGCTGCTGCGCGCCGTGTGGCCGGCACCCGGTTTGCCTGGGCTGCAGCCAGCGGCGCGGCCGGCTGAAACCCTGGTCGTGCGGACACTGGCTCCGGCGCAAACCGAACTGCCGCAGCCCGTGGCGGTGCCGGCACCACCGCGCAGCGCGCCGAACGCTGCCGTCGCTTCGGCTGCCCCGGCAACACCGGCATTGCCTTCACCAACAGCAGGCCCGGCAGCGCCGCCGCCGCTTCCGCCCGACAGCAGCCCGCTGGCCGGCAGCGCGGAGATGCCGGTCTATGCCACGCGGCTGCCCGACCCGGCCCAGCTGCACTACCGCCTGCAGCGCGGCGACAAGATCGGCGCGAGCCGGCTGCAGTGGCAGCGTGTCGACGGCAGCTACGAGTTGCGCCTCGACGTCGACTGGCCAGGCCAGCCGGCCCAGGGCTCGGCCAGCCGCGGCCTGATCGATGCAGACGGCGTGGCGCCGCTGCGTCATGCCGAGTTGCGCCGTGCGCGAGAGCAGCGGGCCGTCAACTTCCAGCGCGACGCGGCCCTGATCACTTTTTCGGGGCCGCAACTGGCTTACCCGCTGCCGCCGGGCGCGCAGGACCGGCTGAGCTGGATGATCCAGTTGCCGGCCATCGTCGAGGCTGATTCAGCGCTGGCCCGTGCCGGCGCGGTGGTGAGCCTGTTCGTCGCCGGCACGCGCGGCGATGCCGAGGCCTGGCAGTTCGAGGTGCTCGGCCCCGTGCCGCTGGAGCTGCCGGCCGGCCCGGTGGCGCAGGCGCTGCATCTGCGGCGCGAGCCGACCCGGCCCTACGACACGCGGGTCGAGGTCTGGCTCGACCCGGCACGCCAGCATCTGCCGGTGCGTGCGGTGTTCACCACGCTTCCCGGCGGCCTGCCGCTGCAGATGGAGCTGATGGGGCAGGACAGCGGCCTTGAAATCGGCGTTGCCGGTCGCAGATAGCAGCTCAGGAGGTGCCCTGATGCAGATGCTCTACAACTCGGACAGCTTTGCGGTGCTGCAGATCGAATTCGACCTGCCTGAACAGGGCGACGGGGCCGGCGCGTCAGGCGGCAGCCGCGGCGGCTTCGAGATCGTCGACAAGTTCGCGCGCAAGGGCATCTTCATCGAAGGCGCCGTGGCCCAGAGCTTCAAGGACGGCGTGCAGGCGCTGATCGACGGTGGCTCGCCCAGCCAGGAAGTGCTGGACGACTATATCGCCGGCTACACCACGTTGGCCCAGCAGCCGGTTCACCTGCACTGACCCCGCCCATCGCGCGGGCTTGAGGCCCGCGGGGCTTGCAGTGGCCCACACACTGCGCCAAGATGCCGCGCATCGCGGATCAAGGCGGGAGGTGCCATGGCCAAAGGCCAAGCCGAAGCGCGCTGGGTGCTGTCACCCGGCCTGGCGGAAGCGCCTGTGCTCGACCGGCTGTGCTCGCACTTCGTGCTCACGCTCACGCTGCGCCAGGCCGGCCGCTTCAATCTGCGGCGCGACTGCAACAGCCTGCTGGCACTGACCGGCCGCCATCTGGTGTGGCCGCCCGCCGTGCTGGCACGGGTGCGCGCCTACCTGCGCTTGCGATGCAAGGGCAATGAATCATGGCGCGGCCACGAGGCCTTGAACGACGAGGCCTTCATTGCCCGCCACGGCGCCTGGCGCGGCGCCTACGAAGAAGGCAGCCTGTTCTTCTACATCGACGAATACGTCAAGGACGCACCCAAGGACCTGCTCGCGGTGCTGGGCGCCAGCTGCGACTGGCTCGAGCGGCGGCTCAAGAAGGAAGCCACGCTGGTCGAGAAGAACATCGACGCGTTGGCCGGGTTGCTGCAGCTGAACCCTGCCGAGCGCGCGCTGCTGCTGTACGGCACGCTGGCGCGTTACCAGCGCGACCTGCGCGGACTGCTGGTCGAGTTCAAGGTCTCCAGCGCGCAGGAAGCCTATGCCGCCATCGCCGCGGTGGCCGGCGTCGATGCGCGCGAGGTGGCCGAGGCGCTGCGTGCCGGCTCGCGGCTGGAGCGCGTGGGCATGGTCGAGAACCTGATCTCCGAACACAACATCACCGACCTGGCCGACCTGATGAAGGTCAGCGAGCAGCTGCCGCCGGTGCTGATGCGCGAATATCCGCAGCCCGGCGACCTGATGGCGGTGTTCACGCGGCCGGCGACGAAGAGCGAGCTCACACTCTCCGACTTCGGCTTCGTCGCCGACGATGCCGGCGTGCTGTGCGCGCTGCTGCGCAACGCCGTGGCGCGCAAGGAGGCCGGGGTCAACGTGCTGCTGTACGGCCCGCCGGGCACCGGCAAGACCGAACTGGCCAAGGTGTGCGCCGCCGCGGCCGGGCTGGAGCTGTACGAGGTGGAATACGCCGACCGCGATGGCAACTCGCTGTCGGGCCGCGACCGCTACCGCAGCCTGCAGATCAGCCAGGTGTTCCTGAAGGGCGGCAGGGACGTGGCGCTGCTCTTCGACGAGGTCGAGGACGTGTTCCCGCCGATCTCCAGCGAGGCCGCGCAACTGATTGCGCGCCTGGACAGCGCCGATGCGGCGCCCGGCAGCATGAACAGCAGCGTCAGCGGCAAGGCCTGGGTCAACCAGATCCTGGAGACCAACCCGGTGCCGGTGATCTGGGTGACCAACCGCATCGAGCAGATCGACCCGGCCTTCAGGCGGCGCTTCCAGTACCACCTGCTGCTGAAGTCACCGCCGCCCGGCGCACGCGAAGCGCTGGTCGCGCGTGCACTGGCCGGCGCGCCGGTGAGCGAAGGCTTTGCCGCCAAGCTGGCCGAGCGGCGCGGGCTGACGCCGGCGCAGATCCGCACCGCGGTGCGCTTTGCTCGGCTGGCCAATGACGAGGCAGGCGACTTCGAGCTGCTGATCCAGCGCCAGCTGGGCAATGCCGACAAGGCGCTGGGCACGGGCGGCGAACGCGGCGCGCGGCCGGTGGTCACTGCCTACGACCTGAGCCTGTTGAACGTGGAATCGCGTTTCGAGGTGCCGCGCATCGTCGAGGCACTGCGCCGCCGCGGCCACGGCAGCCTGTGCTTCCACGGCGCACCCGGCACCGGCAAGACGGCGCTGGCCGAACACATCGCCGCGGCGCTGCAGCGCCCGCTGCTGATCCGCCAGACCAGCGACATCGCCAGCAAGTACGTCGGCGAGACCGAACAGAACATGGCACGCATGTTCGAAGAGGCGCAGACCGAGGGCGCGGTGCTGCTGCTGGACGAAGCCGACAGCTTCCTGCGCAGCCGGCGTCTGGCCGAGCGCCACTACGAGGTGAGCGAGGTCAACGAAATGCTGCAGGGCATGGAGCGCTTCGGCGGCGTGTTCATCTGCACCACCAATCTGTTCGACGACCTGGATGAAGCGGCGCTGCGCCGCTTCACCTTCAAGCTGCGCTTCCATGAACTGACGCGGGAGCAGCGCGAGCGCATGTTCGTGGCCGAGGCCCTGGGCGGCGCCGCGCTCGCGCTGACCGATGAGCAGCGGTCGCGGCTGGCACAACTCGACCAGTTGGCGCCCGGCGACTTTGCGGCGGTCAAGCGGCAGGTCGAAATCCTCGGCGAGGCCTTCGATGCGGACGAGTTCTTGTCGCAGCTGGAAGGCGAGCACCGCGTCAAGCCCGAGGTGCGGCAGCGGCGCGGGATCGGGTTCGTGCGGCCATAGTGCGCGCCGCGCAGCCTGCGTGGACTTGAGCGGCTGCCTACAATTCGCGGATGAACGCCGCCTACCCCGACCTTCACCCGTGGCGCCGCCTTGCCGGCGCTGCTGCAAAAGCGCATCGTCATCATCGATGGCGCCATGGGCACGATGATCCAGCGTTACAAGCTGACCGAAGCCGACTACCGCGGCGAGCGCTTCAAGGACCACCCGAAGGATCTGAAGGGCAACAACGAGTTGCTGCAGTTCACCCGTCCCGACGTCATCCAGCAGATCCACGAGCAGTACCTGGCGGCCGGTGCCGACATCGTCGAAACCAACACCTTCGGCGCCACCAGCGTGGCGCAGGACGACTATGGCCTGGGCGAGCACGCCCGCGAAATGAACGTCGTCGCCGCCAGGCTGGCCCGCGCTGCCTGCGACAAGTACAGCACCCCCGACAAGCCGCGCTTCGTGGCCGGTGCATTGGGCCCGACGCCGCGCACCGCCAGCATCAGCCCGGATGTCAACGACCCTGCAGCGCGCAACGTCAGCTTTGACCAGTTGCGCGAGGCTTATCTCGAACAGGCCAGCGGCCTGCTCGAAGGCGGCTGCGACCTGTTCCTGGTGGAAACCATCTTCGACACGCTGAATGCGAAGGCGGCACTGTTTGCGCTCGACGAGTTGATGGAAGCCACCGGCGAGCGGCTGCCGGTGATCGTCTCCGGCACCGTGACCGACGCGTCGGGGCGCATCCTTTCGGGCCAGACCGTGGGTGCGTTCTGGCATTCGGTGCGGCACGCCAGGCCGCTGGCCATCGGCCTGAACTGCGCGCTGGGTGCGGCGCTGATGCGGCCCTACATCGAAGAGCTGGCCAAGGTGGCCGGCGACACCTTCATCAGCTGCTACCCGAATGCCGGCTTGCCCAACCCGATGAGCGAGACCGGCTTCGACGAGACGCCCGACGTCACCGGCTCGCTGATGGAAGAGTTTGCGCGTGCCGGCTTCCTCAACATTGCCGGCGGCTGCTGCGGCACCACGCCGGAACACATCGCCCAGATTGCCGAGCGGGTGGGCCGCTACCAGCCGCGCTGCCGGCATGGTGCGATGTTCAGCGAGCTGCTGCCTGCCTGAAAGCGGCTGCGCCTGCGCAGTCCTGCACGGGCGCGGCATGGCGGAGCCCCGTACAATTTGCATCGCCTCCCAAGGAGCGCTGCGACAGTCTGCGGAAACCCCCTTCCGACCGGCTGCCAGGCTTGGGCCGGCTTGTCGTCAACCGCGCTCACCCGACCTGAAGGCCGCGGTGAGTCCAGCGGCCCTTCGATGATGAGTCTGCAGCCCATGAACATGTCCACCGAATCCCGTCCCGCCGTCCCGCCGATGAAGTTGTCCGGTCTGGAGCCGGTGCTCATCGATGCCGGCTCGCTGTTCGTCAACATCGGCGAGCGCACCAACGTCACCGGTTCGAAAGCCTTCGCCCGGATGATCCTGAACGGCGACTTCGAGCAGGCGCTGGCCGTCGCGCGCCAGCAGGTGGAGAACGGCGCGCAGATCATCGACATCAACATGGACGAGGCCATGCTCGACAGCAAGTCGGCCATGGTGCGCTTCCTCAACCTGATCGCCGGCGAGCCCGAGATCGCGCGCGTGCCGATCATGATCGACAGCTCGAAGTGGGAAGTCATCGAAGCCGGGCTGAAGTGCATCCAGGGCAAGGGCATCGTCAACTCGATTTCGCTGAAGGAAGGCGAGGCGGCATTCAGGCATCAGGCCAAGCTGGTGCGCCGCTATGGCGCCGCCACCGTGGTGATGGCCTTCGACGAAAAGGGCCAGGCCGATACCTACGAACGCAAGATCCAGATCTGCGAGCGCGCGTACCGGCTGCTGGTCGATGACATCGGCTTTCCGCCCGAGGACATCATCTTCGACCCCAACATCTTCGCCATCGCCACGGGCATCGAAGAGCACAACAACTACGCGGTGGACTTCATCGAGGCCACGCGCTGGATCAAGCAAAACCTGCCCGGCGCCAAGGTGTCGGGCGGCGTGTCCAACGTGTCCTTCAGCTTCCGCGGCAACGACCCGGTGCGCGAGGCCATCCACACCGTGTTCCTGTACCACGCCATCAAGGCGGGCATGGACATGGGCATCGTCAACGCCGGCATGGTCGGCGTCTACGACGACCTGGAGCCGCAACTGCGCGAGCGCGTCGAGGACGTGGTGCTGAACCGCCGTCCCGATGCCGGCGAGCGCTTGGTGGAGATTGCCGAGAACGCCAAGGGTGCGGCCAAGGACGACTCGGCGCGCCTGGCCTGGCGCGCCGGCACGGTGGAACAACGGCTGAGCCACGCACTGGTGCAGGGCATCACCGATTTCATCGTCGCCGACACCGAGGAGTGCTGGGTCGGCATCCAGGCCAAGGGCGGGCGGCCGCTGCACGTGATCGAAGGCCCGCTGATGGCCGGCATGAACATCGTCGGCGACCTGTTCGGCCAGGGCAAGATGTTCCTGCCGCAGGTGGTGAAGAGCGCGCGCGTGATGAAGCAGGCGGTGGCCCACCTGCTGCCCTACATCGAGGAAGAGAAGAAGCTGCTGGTCGCCGGCGGCGGCGAGGCCAAGCCCAAGGGCAAGATCGTCATCGCCACCGTCAAGGGCGACGTGCACGACATCGGCAAGAACATCGTCACCGTCGTGCTCCAGTGCAACAACTTCGAAGTCGTCAACATGGGCGTGATGGTGCCCTGCCAGGACATCCTGGCCAAGGCCAAGGTCGAGGGCGCCGACATCATCGGCCTGAGCGGCCTGATCACGCCCAGCCTCGAAGAGATGCAGCACGTGGCGGCCGAGATGCAGCGCGACGAGTGGTTTCGCATGAAGAAGATCCCGCTGCTCATCGGTGGGGCCACCACCAGCCGCGTGCACACGGCGGTGAAGATCGCGCACCACTACGACGGCCCGGTGGTCTACGTGCCCGACGCGTCGCGCAGCGTGGGCGTGTGTTCCGAGTTGCTGTCCGACGACCGTGCGGCGCGCTATGTGGACGAGCTGAATGCCGACTACGCCAAGGTGCGCGAGCAGCACGCCAACAAGAAGGTCACGCCGCTGGTCAGCCTGGCCGCCGCGCGCGCCAACAAGACGCCGGTCGACTGGGCCGGCTACGAACCGCCGAAGCCGAAGTTCATCGGCCGACGCGAGTTCCGCAACTACGACCTGGCCGAGCTGGCGAAGTGCATCGACTGGGGCCCGTTCTTCCAGACCTGGGACCTGGCCGGGCCGTTCCCGCAGATCCTGCGCGACGAGGTGGTCGGCACCGAGGCACAGCGTGTGTTCAGCGACGGCAAGCGGCTGCTGCACCGGCTGATCGAAGGCCGCTGGCTGCAGGCCAGCGGCGTGTTGGCGCTGCTGCCGGCGAACACGGTGGACGATGACACCATCGAGGTCTACACCGACGAGACGCGCAGCGAGGTCGCGCTGCGCTGGTCGCCGTTGCGGCTGCAGACCGAACGACCGGTCATCGATGGTGTCAGGCGCCCCAACCGCTGCCTGGCCGACTTCATCGCGCCCAAGGGGAGCAAGCCCGACTACATCGGCGCCTTTGCAGTCACTGCCGGCCTGGGCGTGGAGAAGAAGGAAAAGCAGTTCATCGACGACCATGACGACTATTCGGCGATCATGCTCAAGGCACTCGCCGACCGCCTGGCCGAAGCCTTTGCCGAGCGGCTGCACCAGCGCGTGCGTACCGAGTTCTGGGGTTATGTGCCCGACGAAAAGCTGTCCATCGAAGAACTGGTCAAGGAAGCCTATCGCGGCATCCGACCGGCGCCGGGCTATCCGGCCTGCCCCGAGCACAGCGTCAAGCGCGACATGTTCCGCGTGCTGCAGGCCGAGAGCATCGGCATGGGCCTGACCGAAAGCCTGGCCATGACCCCGGCGGCCAGCGTCAGCGGCTTCTACCTCGCCCATCCGCAAGCGGCCTACTTCAACGTCGGGCGCATTGGCGAAGACCAACTCGAGGACTGGGCGGCGCGGCACGCTGTCGACCGAGCCGACGCGCAGCGCCGGCTGGCACCGGTGCTCTGATCGGCCGGCGCGTTCAACCGCAGAGGGGCTGTTGGTCTGCAACCGGCGCATAGCGGCCTGTCGCTTGGCTGTGTTCGCGTCGCGCGGGCCGAGGACGGCGGGGAAGCGACTCCGTCCATGTCCCCCGTCCGTCAGCCTACGGCTCGCCGCGCTCCTCCTCTACTTCCCGGATTCGCTTCCCCACCATCCTCGGCTGGCAATCGAGCGGTGCCTTGCGCAGACGCCGCCAACAGCCGACCGCGCAGGCAGGCGCGTGTGTTTTTGGCAGCGGGCAAGCACCGACGTCCGTCAGGCCGATGGCGCGACGCGACACGACACGAGCTGCAATGCGCCGCAAGCAGCCTGCAACTTCGACCGCCAGCTTCCAGCGCTTGAACAAGACGCGCGCAGGTCCCCTCAGTGCAGCGCTGCCACGCCGACTTCTGCGCCGGCCGGCGCGGCGATCAGGCCGGCCCGTGTGCGATGCGCCTGCGCCCACTCGCGCAGCGCGTCGGCCGGCATCGGCTTGGCGAAGTGCCAGCCCTGGCCTTCGTCGCAGCCCATCGCCGCCAGGCGCTGCGCCAGCGCTTCGGTTTCCACGCCTTCGGCCACCACGCTCAGGCCGAGTGCATGGCCCATGTCGATCATGGCTCGCACCAGGCTGGCGTCGCGCGGGTCGTGCTGCATGCCCTTGATGAAGTCCATGTCGATCTTCAGCTCGTGCACGCGCAGGTCCTTCAGCCGCCGCATCGACGACTGGTCGGCCCCGAAGTCATCGATCGAAAGCTTGTAGCCGCGGTCGGCCAGTCGCTGCAGCGTCTGCTGCGCGCGATCTACATCGCTCATCACCGCGCTTTCGGTGGTCTCCAGGCACAGGCCCTCGGCGCGTCCGCCGTGGCGCTGCAGCAGTGCTTCCAGCTTGGCCGGCAGGTCCAGGTCCATCAGGTCGCGCGCCGACAAGTTGATCGAGATGCGCTCGACGCCCTGCGCATGCAGCGCGGCCTGCTCGCGCAGCACGGCTTCGAACACCCACAGCGTCAGCTCGCGGATGATCGGCGTGTCCTCGGCATAGGGGATGAACAGCCCCGGCGGCACCATGCCGCGGCTCGGGTGCATCCAGCGCAGCAGCGCCTCGGCACCGCTGATCGAGCCGTCGGCCAGCGACACCTTGGGCTGCAGGTGCAGCCGCAGCTCGCCGTTGTCGCGCGCGTGGCGCAGCTCGCCCAGCAGCGACAGCGTGGCCGCACTGCCCTTGTCGAAGGCCGGTTCGTACAGCACGGCGGCTTCGCGCCGCTCCTTGGCGGTGTACATCGCCACCTCGGCATGGGCCAGCAGCCGCTCGGCATCGTCGGCCTGGTCGGGTGCGCACGCGATGCCGATGGCCGCGTGCAGGTCGACCTGCTTGTCGTCCAGGTCCAGCGGCTGCTCCAGCGCCTGGGCCACGCGCTGCGCCGCGCGCTGTGCCGCCGCGGCATCGGCCTGCGGCAGCAGCAGCGCAAAGGTGTCGCCCGACAGGCGGGCGACGAAGTCACCGGGCCGCACGGCCTGCTGCAGCCGCTCGGCCACGGCCTTCAGCAGCGCATCGCCGGCGGCATAGCCGAGCACGCGGTTGACGTTCTTGAAGCGGTTCAGGCCCAGCAGCAGCAGCGCCAGCGGCTCGCCGGCGTGCAGCGAACGCTCCATCACGCGGCGCAACTGCAGCCGGTTGGGCAGCTGCGTCAGCCGGCGGTCGAAGTACTGCTCGGCGCGCAGGTCGGTGCGCATCCGGTCCAGCGCGCCGGCCAGCTCGCGCACCTCGCGCACCGGGCCGCGCGGCCGCACCTCGGCGTCGTAGTCCTGGTTGCCCAGGCGGCGCGCCACTGCGACGATCTCGCCCAGGCTGCGCGTGACGAAGTATCGCGACAGCAGCCACAGCGCCAGCGCAAAGGCCGCGATCGCCGCGCCGCCCGCGGCCCACAGATCACCCCGCATGCGCTGGCCTTCGGCCACCGCCGCATCGAGCGAATGCGACAGGCGCAGCAGCAACCGCCCTTGCGGTGCGGTGTCGATGGTTTGCGAGCCGATCAGCCACATGTGGCCGTCGGCGGCAAGCTCCTGGTCGGTTTCGGTGGCAGCCAGCGTGGCCGCCTTGGCGGCAGCGTCGTTCAGCGTGGTGAAAAGCGCCGTCGGCGCGCCGCCCGCCTGCTGCACCAGCGTGGCATGCACGCGCAGGTCCTGGTGCAGGGCCTGCAGTTCCTCGTCGATGGCAAAGGCCATCAGCAGCCAGTGCGGCTGGTTGGCCATCAGCGCGCGTTGCAGCACCACCCGGTAGGGGCGTCCGCCGACGCCGACCACGCCGACCGCGGCGTGCCGCTCGCCGGCACGGCGCGACGCCAGCGCGCGGGTGGTCAGGTGGTCGAACAGCGCTGCCAGTTCAGCGGCCGCAATGACGGCCGACTCGGGCTGTGTCAGCACCAAGGCGCCGCGGGCGTCGGCAATGGCGGCAAAGGCGTAGCCGGCACGCTGGCCGAAGTTGTCCAGCGCCACCTCGACGTCGGCACGGTAGCTGCTGCCGAAGATGCCGTCGGCCGGCAGCATCGCGGGCAGCGGGTTCAGCAGGCTGGCAAAGCCGTAGTCCTTGAGGATCAGCGCCACCTTCTCGCGCTGCTCGATGCTGCGTTCGGCATCGCGGCGGCGCCAGACATCGAGGCCGACCGACAGCGAGTCGCTCAGTGCCGCGCGCGCATTGGCCTCGACCGCCGGCACGGTGCGGGCGACGACGAACCACATCATCAGCAGCACCAGCAGCGTGGCGGTGCCGAGGAACAGCACCCACAGCTTGACGCCTTGGCTTTGCGTGCGCGGCGTGGCCGCGTCCACCTCGCCCACGGCCTTCAGTCGCTCAAGCGCACGGCGACGCGCGCGGCCGCGCTGCCCAGCTCCAGCGCCTGCGACAGCGCCGGCGCGCCGACCGCCATGTCCGCATGCCAGGTGCGCAGCTGGTGGCGGCCGGCCGGCACGTCGGCCAGGCGGGCGCGGCCCTGGGCGTCGGTGCGCGCGAACCACGGCGTCTCGACGATGACGATCCAGGCCGCCATGGTGTCGTGCACGTTGCAGGCAAGCACCGCGATGCCGGGCCGGTCGAAGACCACCGGTGCCTCGGGTTTGCCGACGTAGAGCTTCAGTTCGAAGCGCTTGGCGGGCGAGAACGAATAGACGTGGTGGCGCACGATGTCGCGGTTCGGAAAGTCCACCGCCGTGCCCACGGTGACGATGCTCACCGCCGGGACGAAGGTGCGCTGCATCTGGCTGACTTCGATGCCGGCCAGCGGCTTCACGGCCGCCTTGGCTGCGGCCGATTCGACGAACACCACCGCATCGGCCAGCGGCTTGCCGGCGGCGTCGCTGACCGTCACCTCCAGCGGTGCGGCCACTGCCGTGCCGGCCAGCAGCGACGCCAGCAGGACGGCGGCCGCCTCACGGTTCGATGGCCAGACCACGCAATGCGCTTCCGTCACCCACGCTGCCCAGCAGCGTGGCCTTGCCGCTGGCCAGGTCGACCGCGTACAGCCGCGTGCGGCCGTCCTGGCGCAGGGCCGCCAGCGCCGTGTTGCCGACGTCGGCAATGTCGAAGGCAGCGTCGTCCACCGACCCGGTGCCGAGTGGTCCGACATCGGCGATGCGCCCGGTGTTCGGGCTGACCACCGGCTCGCGGCCTTCGATCGAGCCCTGCGTGACCAGCCAGCCGCGACCGATGTCCAGCGCGTAGTTGGTGGTCAGCTTGTCGTTGAGCTTGTTGTAGGTGTAGGCCGCGCCGGCGATGCGCGCCGCAGGGCTGCCGGCCGGGCCGGCCAGGGCCGGATCGGTGGCGGCCACGGCGCCGGTGTCGGGGTGCAGGCGCAGGTTCTGTCCGCTGTCGCTGACCACGCGCACGCGGTCGGCCACGGGGTTGAAGTCGACGCCGAAGCGTGTGCCGCTCAGGGCCACGGGCGGCGCGTTGCCGACGGCACGCGCCTGCGCGGTCTTGGTGTCGATGATCAGCAGCCGGCCGGCCGAGCTCAGGCCATACAGATCGCCGCGCGCGACACGGAAGTCGATGCCCACCAGCGTTTCACCGGCGGCCAGGCCGCCGATCGCCTGGCGACTGGCCAGCTGGCGCGGCGTGCCCGCGTTGAAGCGGATCAACGCGCCGTCGGCGCTGACCGCATAGACGGTTTCGGCGCGCGGCGTGCCGGCCGGCTCGCCGCCGTGTCGGCGTGCTGCACGCTGCCAATGCGGCGGCGCAGGCAACAAGCAGGAGCGGGGTCGATCGCATGGTCGAAGGGGCTTTCGGTCGGGGGCTGCAGGCACCGGGGCGGGCCGCTTCAGGCTGTATCGGCGCCGCTGCTCCAAGGTTGAGCCCCGACGCGCTGATCGCCGCGCGACGCAGCTTGCGGCCGCGCAGGTGTTGCGAGGCGTTGCAACGGTATCGCCGTGTCAGCGCCGACGCCCGCTGCCAACCTGTTGACACAACAGCGCATCGATGCCTGACCGACGCTGCCGATGATCCCGCTGCAGACGTGGCGCGCAGCGAGCGTGCGCTTTCGCGCCCAGGCGCCTTGTGGGGGATCGACGTGAAGATGAAGCATGCACTGTCCTCGGATGCGCTGGGCCGCCTGCGCCCGGCGTGGACCGCCGTGGTGCTGGCCACCGGGTTGCTGCTGGCAGCCTGCGGTGGCGGTGGCGGCGATAGCGGCAGCCAGCGAAAACCCCAGCGGCAGTGGCGGCCAGGCGGTGGTCGAGCTGCCCGCGTCGCGCGAGCAGGCCGCGCGCTTCCTGACGCAGGCCACGTTCGGCCCCACCGATGCCGAGATCGACCGCGTCATGACCATCGGCTACGGCGCCTGGATCGACCAGCAGCTGGCCAAGCCGGCCACGTCGCACCGCGCCACCTGGGAGGCGGCCAATGCCGCCATCAAGGCCGCCAACCCGAGCAGCGGTGCCGGCCAGGACCAGGTGCTCGACTCGTTCTGGAAGCAGGCTCTCAGCGGCGACGACGCGTTGCGCCAGCGCATGGTCTATGCGCTGTCGCAGATCTTCGTCATCTCGATGCAGCACGGCAGCATCGGCGACAACCCGCGGGCCGTGGCCGCCTGGCTCGACATGCTGGGAGACAAGGGGCTGGGCAACTACCGCGATCTGCTGGAAACCGTGTCGCGCCATCCGCTGATGGGCCAGTACCTGTCGCACCTGCGCAACCAGAAGGCCGATCCACGCACCGGCCGCGTGCCGGACGAGAACTATGCGCGCGAGGTGATGCAGCTGTTCTCGATCGGCCTGGTCGCGCTCAATCCCGACGGCACGGTGCGCAGCGACGGCAGCAAGCCGCTGCCGACCTATGAAGCCGCCGACGTGGCCGGCTTGGCCAAGGTCTTCACCGGCTGGAGCTGGGCCTGCCCGGAATGGCCCGACAACAGCTGCTTCTTCGGCGGATCGGCCAACAACATGTCCGACCCCGACCGCAGCTTCAACAGCATGCTGGGCTATCCGCAATACCACTCGGTCGAGGAGAAGCGCTTCCTCGGCACCATCATTCCGGCGCAGTCGCAGTCCGACCCGCAGGCCAGCCTGCGCGTGGCGCTGGACACGCTGGCCGCGCACCCGAACGTCGGCCCCTTCATCGGCCGCCAGCTGATCCAGCGCCTGGTGACCAGCAACCCCAGCCCGCAATATGTGGCGGCCGTGTCGGCGGCCTTCACCGGCTCGGGCGGCGACATGAAGGCCATGCTGCGCGCGGTGCTGATGCACCCCGAAGCGCGACGCTCGTCGGCCACGGCCGGCAAGGTGCGCGAGCCGGTGCTCAAGCTCGCGGCCTACGTGCGCGCCTTCGGCTACACCTCCGACAGCGGCAACTGGCGTGTCGGCAACACCGACAGCACCGGCAGCGCGCTCGGCCAGACGCCGATGCGTTCGCCGTCGGTGTTCAACTTCTACCGGCCCGGCTACGTGCCACCCGGCACCGAAGCCGCCGCCGGCGCGCTGGCCGCACCGGAGATGCAGATTGCGCACGAGACCACCGCCGCCGGCTACGTGAACTACATGCGCGACAACATCGCGCAGGGCGTGGGCCAGTGGAACAGCGGCACCAACCGGCGCGACCTGCAGTACGACTTCGCCGCCGAGCTTGCGCTGGCCGAGCAGCCGGCCGCGCTGGTCGAGCGCATCAATGCCAAGCTGCTGTACGGCACGATGCCGGCCGAGCTGAAGGCCGAGATCCAGGGCGCGATCGAGAAGATGGCCATCCCCGTGCTGCGCAGCGATGGCGCGAACCAGCGGCAGGTCAACGATGCCAAGCGAGCGCGCGTGAACGCCGCGATCTTCCTGACCGTGATCTCGCCCGAATTCCAGGTGCAGAAGTGACCCACCCCCGCAGCGCCTTCGGCGCTCCCCCTCAAGGGGGGCGAGCCGGACGAGCGACAGTCCCTGCGGACTGTTGCTCGCCTGCGAGCGCCTGCAGCGTCCTCGCTGCAGGCGCCGCCAGCGGCCCGGCAAAGCCGGTTCCGCGGCGGCCGCTCGATGCCTTTGCCCACAGTTCGCTGGGGCTTTGCTTCAACCACAGAGCCCTCTCATGAAAAACCCGGATGCTTCCCGCCGCCTGTTCCTGCGACATGCCGGCGCAATGGGCGCTTTGCTCGGCCCGGCGGCGGCGCCGCTGGCGCTGAACCTGGCGGCCATCGGCAGCGCGTCGGCGCAGGTGGCGCCCGACTACAAGGCGCTGGTGTGTCTGTTCCTCTTCGGCGGCAACGATGCGATGAACATGGTGCTGCCCACCGATGCCACGTCCTGGGCCAACTACAGCGCGGTGCGCAACCAGGCGCCGGAGTCGATTGCGCTGCTCGCGCCCGGTACGGCGCCCAACACCGGTGCGGCGGCGGCCTCGCCGCAGCGCCTGGGCGGTGTGCTGCCGATCGCGCCCACCCGTGCACAGGGTCGCACTTTTGCACTGCACCCGGTGATGGGCAGCCTGCAGACGCTGTTCAACACGGACAAGCGGCTGGCCATCCTGCCCAACATCGGCCCCTTGGTCATGCCGACCACCAAGGCACAGTACGGCCAGAACGCGCACCCCAAGCCCGCGAGCCTGTTTTCGCACAACGACCAGCAGAACACCTGGCAGGCGATGGCGCCCGAAGGGGCCACGCGCGGCTGGGGCGGGCGCATGGGCGACGTGCTGGCGTCGATGAATGCGCGGCCGGTGTTCACGTCGATCTCGGCGGCGGGCAACGCAGTGTGGCTGGCGGGCGATTCGATCCAGCAGTACCAGGTCGGCAGCAACGGCGCCATCCGCATGGGCACCGACAGCAACGGCCGCATCTTCGGCTCGGCCGATGTCGGCGCGGCGATGCAGCGCATCGTCTCGGCCACGCGCGGCACGCATGTCTTCGAGCGTGACATGGCGGCGCTGGGGCGGCGCGCCATCGATGCCGAGCTGGCGCTGCGCACGGCGCTGAAGCCGGCGAGCGACGCGATGTTCGGCACCGCACCCGGCAGCGGCAGCTACAACGCCAACAACGACCCGAAGCTGCAGTACGACAACCCGTTGACCGGCGGCAAATCGTTCAATGCGCTGGCGCAGCAACTGCAGGTCGTGGCGCGCATGATCGATGCCAGCAGCTCGGGCGGCGTGCAGGCGCGGCGCCAGGTGTTCTTCGTCAGCCTGGGCGGATTCGACACGCACGACACGCAGAACCGCAACCATGCCGATCTGATGGCCCGGCTGGCGCACGCCCTGAGCTACTTCGACACCGCACTCGGCGCGATGGGTGCACGCAATGCGGTCACCACCTTCACCGCGTCGGACTTCGGCCGCACCTTCACCAGCAACGGCGACGGCACCGACCACGGCTGGGGCGCGCACCACTTCGTCATGGGCGGTGCGGTGCGCGGCGGCGACCTGTACGGCAACTTTCCGGTGCTGGGCGCGAAGAACGCCAACAACAACAACTTCGACAGCAGCCCCAACCAGCTGGGCAATGGCGCGCTGTTGCCGGAGACGTCGGTGGACCAGCTGGGCGCCACGCTCGGCCGCTGGTTCGGCCTGAGCGACGGCCAGTTGCTCGACCTGTTCCCGAACCTGGCGAACTACAACGTCGGCCAGCGCAACCTGGGCTTCATGAGCTAAGGCCCGTCCGCGTCGGACAGCGATCGGCGCAACTGCAGCGCCTCGGCCACATGCGCCAGGCTCACGGTGTCGGCACCCTCCAGATCCGCGATGGTGCGCGCCACCTTCAGCGCGCGGTGCAGGCCGCGGCTCGACCAGTGCAGCCGCTGCGCCGCCGTCTGCGCGAAGCGCGCCGCCGCCGCATCCAGCACACACAGCGCATCGATGTGGCCGGCGTCGATGGCTGCGTTGGGCATGGCCTGGCGCTGCATCTGACGCTGCCGCGCCGCCGCCACGCGCTGCGCCACGACGGCTGAGGCTTCGCCGTCGGCCTGGGCCATCAGCGCTTCGGGCTTGACGGCGTGGACTTCGACCTGCAGGTCGATGCGGTCGAGCAGCGGCCCGGACAGGCGGCTGCGGTAGCGGGCGATGCCGTCGGGCGTGCAGCGGCAGGCCTTGCCGGTGGCGGCAAAGGCACCCAGCCAGCCGCAGGGGCAGGGGTTCATCGCCGCCACCAGCTGGAAGCGCGCAGGAAAGGCCGCCTGCCGCGCCGCCCGCGAGATGGTGATGTGTCCGCTTTCCAGCGGCTCGCGCAGCGCTTCCAGGGCGGCACGGGCGAACTCAGGCAGTTCGTCGAGGAACAGCACGCCGCCGTGGGCCAGTGAGATCTCGCCGGGCCGCGGCGGCGATCCGCCGCCGACCAGCGCCACCGCACTGGCCGAATGGTGGGGTGCGCGAAAAGGGCGCCGGCCGTAGGCGCGGTGGTCGAAACCCTGTGTGGCCAGGCCCTGCAGCGCCGCGCTGGCCAGCGCTTCGGCTTCGTCCATCGGCGGCAGGATGCCGGCCAGCCGCAGTGCCAGCATCGACTTGCCGGTCCCGGGCGGGCCGATCAACAACAAGCTGTGCGCGCCGGCGGCGGCGATCTCCAGCGCCCGCTTGGCCGCGGCCTGGCCCTTGACGTCGCGCAGGTCGGGCGCAGCCGGCGGCGGCGACGCTGGCAGCGCGTGCGCCTGCGGCAGTTCCGGTGCGTCCGCACCAGGCTGCAGCGACTGCACCACCTGCAGCAGGCTGTCGGCGCCGCGGATGTCGAGTCCGCCGACCCGCGCGGCGGCCTGCGCGCTTTCGCTGGGCAGCACCAGGCAGCGCGCGCCGGCACGCAGCCGCGTACCGCCAGCGCCAGCGCCAGGGCGCCGCGCACCGGCCGCAGTTCACCGGCCAGCGACAGCTCGCCCGCGAACTCGAAGCGGTCCAGCCGCAGCGGGTCGATCTGCCCCGCGGCGGCCAGGATGCCCAGCGCGATCGGCAGGTCGAAGCGGCCCGATTCCTTGGGCAGGTCGGCCGGCGCCAGGTTGACGGTGATGCGCTTGTTGTGCGGGAAGGCAAAGCCGCTTTGTGCCAGCGCGGCGCGCACCCGCTCGCGCGATTCCTTCACTTCGGTGTCGGCCAGACCCACCAGCGTGAAGCTGGGCAGGCCGTTGGCCAGGTGCACTTCCACGGTCACCGGCTGGGCCTGCAAGGCATCGAGCGCGCGGCTGTGGACGACGGCAAAGGACATGGCTTTGCATCATGCCAGTGCTGTGCGGCGCCATCGACCTGCCTGAATCGCCAGACTGCACCCCATGTTGGTGCTGCGCGCCGCTTTCTGGGGCGTTTGTGCTGACTGCAGGTACGAAGCGGGGGCTTGTTCACCGAATTGGCGCAGTGGCACGGTTTCTGCATATCGGCATGCGGATTCTCGAAAAACCAACTTCCACCACACACCACTCTCTGGAGCCACCCCATGAAAGCCACACAGTTCACCTTGGCCACGCTGATCGCGCTGACCGCACTGCCGAGCCTGGCGCAGACCGCGGCGCCGGCTGCCGCGCCGGCCGCGACGCCGGACTACACCATCACCGGCAACCTCGGCATCTTCTCGGACTACCGCTTCCGCGGCATCTCGCAGACCAACAAGAAGCCGGCCATCCAGGGCGGCGTCGACTTCGCGCACAGCAGCGGCATCTACCTGGGCAACTGGAACTCCAACGTCGACAGCGGCCTGTACAACGGCGCCAACATCGAGATGGACTTCTACGGCGGCTGGAAGACCACGGTCGACGACTTCGGCCTCGACATCGGCGCCATCTACTACTACTACCCGGGTTCGGGCCAAGTACGTGCCCGGCAGCTTCAAGGTCGACAACGCCGAGCTGTACATCGGCGGCAGCTGGGGCCCGATCGCGCTGAAGTACTACTACGCGGTGACCGACTTCTTCGGCGTGCCGGAGACCAAGGGCGCCTACTACATCGCGCTCAGCGGCGCGCACGACTTCGGCAACGGCTTCGGCATCAACGGCGCGGTCGGCTACCAGGGCCTGAAGAACGGCGCTCGGGCTACGCCGAGATCGGCGGCAGCTTCGCCGGGCGCCAGCCAGCATCGTCGACTACAAGCTCGGCGGCACTTACACCATCGACGGCTGGGTGCTCGGCCTGGCCTACGTGTCGACCAATCGCGACTATCGCCGGCTCAGCCTCGCTGACCCAACAAGAACATCAGCAACGGCACGGCGCTGGCGTCGGTGACCAAGAGCTTCTGACCATCCGCACCATCAAGGAGTCATGACCATGAAGATGGTGACCGCCATCGTCAAGCCCTTCAAGCTCGACGAAGTTCGCGAAGCCCTCAGCGCCATCGGCGTGCAGGGCGTCACGGTGACCGAAGTCAAGGGCTTCGGTCGCCAGAAGGGCCACACCGAGCTGTACCGCGGCGCCGAGTACGTGGTGGACTTTCTGCCCAAGGTGAAGATCGAGGCCGCCGTCGACGACCCGCTGGTCGAGCGCGTCATCGAAGCCATCGAGGCGGCGGCGCGCACCGGCAAGATCGGCGACGGCAAGATCTTCGTCTCCACGCTGGAGCAGGTGCTGCGCATCCGCACCGGCGAGACCGGCAAGGACGCGCTCTAAGGCGGCCCCTTCATTCGCTGACGGTCCGCACCGGATGACGGCGCCCGAACGGGCGCCGCAGGGGGCGGCGCGCCGGCGGCACACACGGAAAGCAATCATGAAGAAACTCATCGCCATCCTTGCCCTGGGCTGTGCCGCCCTGGGCTTTTCCAGTGCGTCATTGGCGCAGGACACGGCAGCCTCCGCGCCCGCGGCGGCGGCATCGATGGCCGCCGCGGCCGCGCCGGCCGAGGCTGCCTCCGCGGCAGAGGCGGCACCCGCCGCTGCCCCCGTGCCCAACAAGGGCGACGTCGCCTGGATGCTGGTCGCCACGCTGCTGGTCATCATGATGACGGTGCCCGGGCTGGCGCTGTTCTACGGCGGGCTGGTGCGCAGCAAGAACATGCTGTCGGTGCTGATGCAGGTGATGGTGACCTTCTCGCTGATCGTCGTGTTGTGGTGCATCTACGGCTACAGCCTGGCCTTCACCGAGGGCAATGCCTTCATCGGCGGCTTCGACCGGCTGTTCATGAAGGGTCTGTTCGATCCGGCGGCCGGCACCTTCGCGATGGGCGCGACCTTCAGCAAGGGCGTGTACATCCCGGAACTGTTGTTCGCTGCCTTCCAGGCCACCTTCGCCGGCATCACCTGCTGCCTGATCGTCGGCGCCTTCGCCGAGCGCATCAAGTTCTCGCGCCGTGCTTGCTGTTCAGCGCGCTGTGGTTCACCTTCAGCTATGCGCCGATCGCCCACATGGTGTGGTACTGGATGGGTCCGGATGCCTACACCGGCAAGGAAGTGGTCGATGCCATGAACGCCAAGGCCGGCTACCTGTGGCAGATGGGCGCGCTGGACTTTGCCGGCGGTACGGTGGTGCACATCAATGCCGCCGTCGCCGGCCTGGTGGGTGCGTTCATGATCGGCAAGCGCGTCGGCTACGGCAAGGAAGCCATGGCGCCGCACAACCTGCCGCTGACCATGGTCGGTGCTGCGCTGCTGTGGGTCGGCTGGTTCGGCTTCAACGCCGGCTCGGCGCTGGAAGCCAGCAACAGCGCGGTCCTGGCCTTCATGAACACCTTCAGCGCCACGGCGGCCGCGGTGCTGGCCTGGAGCCTGGGTGAATCGCTGATCCGCGGCAAGGCGTCGATGCTGGGTGCGGCGTCGGGCGCGGTGGCTGGCCTGGTGGCCATCACGCCGGCGGCCGGCAACGTCGGCTTGATGGGTGCCATCGTCATCGGCTTCGTCGCCGGCTTCGCCTGCCTGTGGGGTGTCAACGGCCTGAAGCGCATGCTGGGTGCCGACGACTCGCTCGACGTGTTCGGCGTGCACGGTGTCGGCGGCATCGTCGGTGCACTGCTGACCGGTGTGTTCAACACCCAGGCGCTGGGCGGCCCGGGCCTGGTGACCGACTGGGTCAGCCGTCGACCGTCGGCTCCAACGGTATCGCCGCGCAGGTGTGGATCCAGTTGAAGGCGGTGCTGATCACCGTGGTCTGGTCGGCGGTGGTGGCCTTCGTTGCCTTCAAGATCGTCGACCTGACCATCGGGCTGCGCGTCACCGAAGAGGAAGAACGCGAAGGCCTGGACATCAGCTCGCACGGCGAGACGGCGTACAGCAAGTAGAGCCTTGGATTCGTAAAGTTCGACGGGTTTGAGCGAGTTTGGGGCTGCCTTCGGGCAGCCCCTTTTTCGTTCAGCGCCGCATCATGGTGCCGGCTGCAGCACCGACAACACCAGGCTGTTGTTGCCCAGGATGGCCACCGGCGCGATGCCCATGCCGGGCAACTGCAGCACCACCCATTCGCCGACGTTTCGCGTGGCTCCGGCGCTGTCGGTCACCGTTTCGGCGATCCGGTGGGTGAAGCCCGGCAGGAAGCGGTCGATCTCGATACGCTGGGGCACCGTCACGCCGTTCGTGCCGGCAATGACAGCGTCGCGTGTGTAGATGCCTGCGGCGGCGTCAAAACTGCGCGTCGTGTTTTCGCTGACCCCCAGCACTGCGTTGGCGCTGAAGTCCGGCGCCAGCGTGAAATCCAGACTTCGGCGCAACACGCCGAGCGGGGGCACGGTGGCGGACGCCTTGGGTGTGGCCAGCACAAAGGCGCCGTCGCGCGCCCACGCCACAAGCAGCTTGCCACCGTTGTCCAGCTTGTAGACGAAGTTGCGCCCGCCATCGAAGTCGAAGCCGCCGTCCCGATTGACGGTGTGCACCTCTTCCGGCAATGCTGGTTCGTCTTCGCAGTCGCGCGCGTTGGCGCAGAACACCGTGGTGCCGATGGAGCGCCCGTTGTCATTGAAGGTGATGGATCCGGTGAAGAGCCGCACCGTGCCTTGCCCGGAGTCGCTTTCGCTGTCGCCCAGGCCGATCAGGTTCCACTCGCCCTGGGTGATCGACAGCGGATGCACCTGCTCGGGGAATACCAGGCCCAGCAGGTGGCTGCCGGCCGGTCCTTCCAGGCTGCGCACCACGCCGATGCCGGCGGACGATATCGCCAGATCGCCGCCGCTGGGCACCACATAGCGGCAGTCACCATTGGCCACCAGCGAGTCGACCACACCGTCGGAGCCGGTGATCTTCAGCGTTGGCGCGTCCAGGGTGATCAAGTCGGTGCCGCCGTTCGGCCCAGCGAAGACGACACGGTACTTGCCGCTGCGCAGCGCCTTGCAGTTGGGCGCCGATGCGGCCACCAGTTGCTCCAGCGGCAGCGGTGCCACGGGACCGACCGGCGTGCCGCCCATGCGGACGATGACCGCGTTCGTCACTTCGTTCAACGTGGTGCCGCTGGATTCCAGGTTGGCCTTCAGTGTGTCCAGGGCCCGGTCGTTGGCATCGCCAATGGTCAGCGGGCCGCTGATCGGGTTGCCGCTGATCGCCGCCCCTGCGACTGAAAGCAGCGTACCGACCTCGCTGGCGGCGGCCTGCAGCGCCGCCGGCGTCAGCGCTGCCGCCGCCGTGCTGTCGAAGGCGGCATGGGCTTCGGCCGGGCTGCGGCCGTACAGCTGCGCCATGGCCAACTCGGTGGCCGGCGTGAGGTTGGCGCGTGCATTGCTGCCGCTGCCGGTGGCGGCCGAATGCAGCACGGTGCCGCCGTCGGCGCTGGTCACCCGCATCGAGCACGGCAGCGCGCCACCGTCGATGGTCAGCGTGTAGCTGCCATCGGCCGCGGTGCTGGCGCTGCCGTTGCCGGTGGCGCACTTGGCATCGACGGTGCCGCCTACGATGGCTGCGCCCACGGCCGCCGTGCCGCCGATCGTCAGCGCGACGGCCGCCGCCATCGCCGCCGTCTGCCGAAGGAGGGTCATCGCTGCCGCCGCAGGCGGCCAGTGCGATCGCGGTGGGCACGAAGATGGCCGCCAGGCGGCATGCAGAGAATCGATGGTTGCGCATGGGGTGACTCCAGGTGATGTTGTGGACGTTGGCGGCCGCACAGGTTGCGTGGCCACGGAATGCACTCTGCCCAGCGCGCACCGACGCGTCATCGTCAGAACTTAGTAGCCTCCTAGAATCGGACCATGGTTCCTCATCTGATCACCTCGCTCAACGGCCCGATCAACGAGCTGGAGCAGCGCATCCTCGAATCGATGCCGGCCATCGAGCGCTGGTTCAGGCTCGAATGGATGGAGCACACGCCGCCGTTCTATTGCTCGGTGGACCTGCGCAATGCCGGCTTCAAGCTGGCGCCGGTGGACACCGACCTGTTCCCCGGCGGCTTCAACAACCTGACGCCCGAGATGCTGCCGCTGGCGGTGCAGGCGGCGATGGCGGCGATCGAGAAGATCTGCCCCGAGGCCAAGAACCTGCTGCTGATTCCCGACGCGCGCACACGCAACAGCTTCTACCTGGCCAGCCTGCAGCGGCTGCTGGCCGTGTTCACGCAGGCCGGGCTGAACGTGCGCCTGGGCACGCTCGATCCGCAGGTCAAGCAGCCGACCAAGGTGGCCACTGCCGACGGCAGCGAGCTGCTGCTCGAGCCGCTGCTGCGCACCCGCGGGCGCCTGGGGCTGAAGAACTTCGACCCGTGCACCATCTTGCTCAACAACGACCTGTGCGACGGCGTGCCCAAGGTACTGCAGGGCCTGCACGAGCAGTACCTGCTGCCGCCGCTGCATGCCGGCTGGACGCAGCGGCGCCGCACGCACCATCTGCGCGCCTATGAAGAGGTGGCCAAGAAGTTCGCCAAGCTGCTGGGCATGGACCCGTGGCTGATCAACCCGATGCACGCGCGCTGCGAACGCGTCGACTTTGCCGACCTTGCCGCGCTCGACGAGCTGCGCAGTCAGGTCGAGGCCATGCTCGCCAAGATCAAGCGCAAGTACAAGGAATACGGCATCAACGAACGGCCCTTCGTCGTGATCAAGCCCGACGCCGGTGCCAGCGGCATGGGCATCCTGACCGTGCGCGACGTCAAGGACCTGGACGGCATCGAGCCGGCCGTCGCCGAAGAGCTGCACGGCGGCGCGCTGATCGTGCAGGAAGGCGTGCCCACCTACGAGCGCATGAACGATGCCGTGGCCGAACCCGTGGTCTACATGATCGACCGCTACGTGGTCGGCGGCTTCTACCGCGTGCATGCCGAGCGCGGCATCGACGAAAGCCTGTGCGCACCGGGCTCGGCCTACGTGCCGCTGGCCTTCGCGCCCAGCGGCCACCTGCCGCGGCGCGGCGACAAGCCCGGCGCCAGTGCACCGAACCGCTTCTACATGTACGGCGTCATCGGCCGGCTGGCGATGGTGGCTGCCAGCTACGAGCTGGAGGCCACCGACCCCGAAGCTGAAGCCTACGCTTAAGCGGGGCGAGACACCCGCGCCCAGGGTGTTGACGCGGCGCAGCATCACCCAGGCACAATGGAGCTCTGTCGTGCGGCATGAGCGCACGCCGCGCCCGACTTGAGCACCCCAACCTCCCCGCGCCGCCCTGCCGCCCTGGCCGCACTCACGCTCGGCGCGCTGGGCGTGGTCTACGGCGACATCGGCACCAGCCCGCTGTACGCGCTGAAGGAGGTGTTCCACGGCGGCCGCGTGCCGGCCACGCACGACAACATCCTCGGCGTGCTGTCGCTGATCTTCTGGACGATGACGATCATCGTCTCGCTGAAGTACGTGCTGCTGGTGCTGCGCGCCGACAACAACGGCGAAGGCGGGCTGATCGCGATGCTGGCGCTGGCCACCACCGCGGTGAAGGACCGCCCCAGGCTGCGCCGCGCATTGATGACGGTGGGCCTGTTCGGCACCGCGGTGTTCTACGGCGACGGTGTCATCACGCCGGCGATCTCGGTGCTGTCGGCGGTGGAAGGCCTGGGCGTCGTGGCACCTGCGCTGCAGGCGGCGGTGATTCCGGTCACCCTGCTGGTGCTGACGGCGTTGTTCGCGGTGCAGCGCTTCGGCACCGGCGGCATCGGCAAGGCCTTCGGTCCGGTGACGCTGCTGTGGTTCGCCACGCTGATCGCGCTGGGTCTGCCGCACGTCATCGACAACCCCCACGTGCTGCTGGCGCTGAACCCGCTGTACGCCTTCGACTTCTTCGCCGCACAGCCGCTGGTGGCCTTCATCGGCCTGGGCGCGGTGGTGCTGGTGGTCACCGGCGGCGAGGCGCTGTACGCCGACCTGGGCCACTTCGGCAAGCTGCCGATCCGCATCGCCTGGTACGGGCTGGTGATGCCGGCGCTGGTGGTCAACTACTTCGGCCAGGGCGCGATGCTGCTCGACGACCCGGCGGCCGTGGTCAACCCGTTCTACCTGATGGCGCCCCAGTGGGCCGTGCTGCCGCTGGTGGTGCTGGCCACCGCGGCCACCGTCATCGCCTCGCAGGCGCTGATCACGGCCGCGTTCTCGGTCACCAAGCAGGCGGTGCAGATGGGCATGCTGCCGCGCATGCGCATCCACCACACCTCGGTGCGCGACACCGGGCAGATCTACCTGCCGCTGGTCAACTGGGGGCTGTACGTCTTCATCGTGCTGGCGGTGGTGCTGTTCCGCAGCTCGTCGAACCTGGCCTCGGCCTACGGCATCGCGGTCACGCTGGACATGACCATCACCACGGTGATGACCTTCTTCGTCATCCGCTACGGCTGGAAGTACCCGCTGTGGCTGTGCCTGGCCGCGACCGGCATCTTCTTCGTCATCGACGTCGCCTTCTTCGCGTCGAACATGCTCAAGCTGTTTGCCGGCGGCTGGTTCCCGATCGTCATCGGCATCGGCATGTTCACGCTGATGCTGACCTGGATGAACGGGCGCAAGCTGGTCAGCGCACGGCTGCGCGACGAAGCCATCGATCTGCCCGGCTTCCTGGACGCGGTGTTCGTCAGCCCGCCGGTGCGCGTCAGCGGCACGGCCGTGTTCCTGGCGGCCGAAGAGGGCCTGACGCCCAACGCGCTGATGCACAACCTGAAGCACAACAAGGTGCTGCACGAGTACAACCTGTTCGTCACCGTCAAGCACCACGAGGTGCCGTGGATCGGCTTCGACCAGCGCCTGCAGATGACGCCGCTGGGCCACGACTGCTGGCAGGTGACGCTGCACTTCGGCTTCAAGAACGACCCCGACGTGCCCGAGGCGCTGAAGCTGCTGCGAAGGCCGCGGCGTGCCGCTGGACGAGATGGACACCAGCTACTTCCTGTCGCGCGACAGCGTCATCCCGACCTTCGGCGACGGCATGGCGCTGTGGCGCGAAAAGCTCTTCGCCGGCATGCACCGCAATGCCGCGGCCGCGGCGGATTTCCTCAATCTGCCGGCGAACCGCATCGTCGAGCTGGGCTCTAAAGTGGAGATCTGATCCGCCGATGGGCACGCTGCGGAGCGACATGTCCCTGTCGGCTGTCGTGGCCGGCTTCGTCGCCGTGCTGGTGGGCTTCACCAGCTCGGTCGCCATCGTCTTTGCCGCGGCGCAGGCGCTGGGCGCCACGCCGGCACAAACCACGTCATGGATGTGGGCGCTGGGCCTGGGCATGGGCCTGACCTCCATCGGCCTGTCGCTGTGGACGCGGCAGCCGGTGCTGACGGCGTGGTCCACGCCCGGCGCGGCGCTGCTCGCCGGCAGCAGCGGTCTGGCCATGGGCGAGGCCATCGGCGCGTTCGTGGTGTGCGGGCTGCTGATCGTGCTGGCAGGCGCAACGCGCGTTTTCGAGCGCGTGATGGACCGCATCCCCCAGGCCATCGCTGCGGCGCTGCTGGCGGGTGTGCTGGCACGCTTCGGCCTGGATGCGGTGGGCGCCGTGAAGACCGCGCCGCTGCTGGTGTGCACGATGGCGCTGGCCTTCCTGCTCGGGCGCCGCCTCTGGCCACGCTATGCCGTGCCCGGCGTGCTGCTGGCCGGCATCGCGGTGGCGCTGGCCCAGGGGCGAATCGATACCACCGCCGTCACGTGGGACATGGCGCTGCCGGTGTGGACGGCGCCGGTCTTCAGCGTCAGCGCAGCCATCGGCGTGGCGCTGCCGCTGTTCGTCGTCACCATGGCTTCGCAGAACCTGCCGGGCGTGGCGGCGCAGCGCGCCGCCGGCTACAGCACGCCCGTGTCGCCCAGCATCGCGGCCACCGGCGCGGCCAGCGTGCTGCTCGCGCCCTTCGGCGGCTATGCCTTCAACCTGGCGGCCATCACCGCAGCCATCTGCATGGGCCGCGAGGCGCACCCCGATCCGGCGCGGCGTTATGTCGCCAGTGTCGCGGCGGGGGTGTTCTATGTGGCGCTCGGGCTGGTCGGCGGCGCGGTGGTCGGGCTGCTCAACGCCTTTCCGCGCGAACTGGTGCTGGCCGTGGCCGGGCTGGCGCTGCTGGGCACGATTGCCGGTGGGCTGGCTGCCGCGCTGAAGGACGAACACCACCGCGACGCTGCGGGGCTGACCTTCCTGGTGACGCTGTCGGGCGTGACGCTGCTGGGCATCGGCGCGGCCTTCTGGGGCGTGGTCGCCGGCAGCACTGCACTGATGGTGCAACACTACCGCTCCCGCGCCACACCATGAGCCCGCCACCGTGAACCTGCTGTTCGTTGCCGATCCGCTGGAAAGCTTCAAGCCCTACAAGGATTCGACCTTCGCGATGATGCGCGAGGCCGCATCGCGCGGCCATGGGCTGTGGGCCTGCGAGCCGGCGCATCTGCACTGGCAGCGCGGCGCACCGGTGCGCGCGCGGGTGCAGGGTCTGCGCCTGACCGGCGCGCTCGACGACTGGTTCGAGGCCACCGACGCCGAGTCGCGTGCGCTGGCCGACTTCGACGCGGTGCTGATGCGCAAGGATCCGCCCTTCGACAGCGAATACTTCTATGCCACGCACCTGCTGTCGCGCGCCGAAGCCGATGGCGCGCGGGTCTTCAACGCACCGCGCGCCTTGCGCGACCACCCGGAAAAGCTGGCCATCCTGGAGTTCCCGCAGTTCATCGGCCCGACATTGGTGACGCGCGCTGCCGCCGACGTGCGCGCCTTCCATGCCCAACACCGCGACATCATCCTGCAAGCCGCTGGACGGCATGGGCGGCATGGGCATCTTCCGTGTCGGGCCCGACGGGTTGAACCTGGGCAGCATCGTCGAAACGCTGAACCGCGACGGCGCGCAGACGCTGATGGTGCAGCGTTACCTGCCCGAGATCGTCAAGGGCGACAAGCGCATCCTCGTCATCGACGGCGCGCCGGTGCCGTTCTCGCTGGCGCGCATCCCTCAGGGCACGGAAATCCGCGGCAACCTGGCGGTCGGCGGCAAGGGTGTGGCGATGCCTTTGACCGACGCGCGAGCGCGAGATTGCCGAGTCCATCGGGCCGGTGCTGGCCCAGCGCGGCCTGCTGCTGGTGGGGCTGGACGTGATCGGCGACAGCCTGACCGAGATCAACGTCACCAGCCCGACCTGCTTTCAGGAAATCGCACAGCAGACCGGCTTCGATGTCGCCGGCATGTTCATCGATGCGTTGCAGCGGGCATTGACCGTCGCCGCCGCGCCGCGATGAGCAGCGCGCCCAGGCCGATCGCCATCAACGCACAGGTCGAGGGCTCGGGTATCGGACGGGTCGGCGACAGCGGTGGAGCGGGCGACAAGCCCATCGGTGGGTTGCCGAAGGGGTCTTCAAGCGGGTCGGGCGGCCTGTTCGCACTGCGTTCCCGATCCGGCACAAGCTCTGTGCCGCGGTCGAAGCTGCCACCCGCCGGTGATCCGCCGGTTGCCCAGGCCGGCTGATTGACGCCTCCCACCGGGGCGGCCGCGGACAGGTTGCTGAAGCTGGGCCCGCCCCCGGTGGCCGACGCAGGCGAACCGAAGCCACCGCCGCCCGACCGCGCCGGCCCGGCACCGGCCACCGGGCCGGCGCCCGGTGCATCGAACGGCAGTTCGTCCTGTGCTGCGGCAGCGGTGCCGGCGTCGCTGCCGTTGCTGCTGCCGGCTGCTGCTGCCGCTGGCGGCGGTGCGGGCAGCCGGGTCACGCGGCTGACATTGCGGCACACCGTGGGCACGATCAGGCAATGGCCGTCTTCGCAGTACACCAGGCCGCGCTCGACGGCGTTGTCGGCCCATTTGTCGCGCGTCACGCTGCGGCAGACCTGGCCGGCGCCGAAGTGCATGTCGCGCAGGTCGCTGTAGCGGTGGCGGCCTTCGATGCTGTCGCGCCGGATGGCGGCGACCTCGTCGTACTGGCGTGCGGCCATGCGCTGTTTGAGCCGTGCCCGCGTCGGCGCAGGAATGTCCGCATAGCGATCGACGGCTGCGACCGTGTCGCCCTTGAACACGTTCACGCCCGGCCTGTCCCACGAACAGACGGGCAGGGTTGCGGCAGAGGCCGCCAGGGCGGCTGCGAGAACCAACGACATTGTTGTTTTGTGATTGCGCCCGCGTGTGTGGCGGGTGCGATGAATTTGAACAAAGCTGCAGGCGATGCACCTGCGCACAACCCCCCTTTCGCGGTAGATGCCACGGTGCTATGTCACGCAAGGCAGGCCTTCGTGAGCGACAGGGCTCAAGTCACCACCAACGCAGCCGCCGGCCCGGGCTGCCGATAATGCAGCGATGGCCATCCTTTCTCTTTCCAACGCCCACCTCGCCTACGGCCACGTGGCCCTGCTCGACGGCGCGGCGTTCTCGCTCGAGGTCGGCGAGCGCCTGGGCCTGATCGGCCGCAACGGCGCGGGCAAGTCCTCGATGCTGAAGGTGCTGGCGGGCCTGGAGAAGCTGGACGACGGCCTGCTGCAGATGACCCAAGGGCTGCGCATCTGCTACGTGCCGCAGGAGCCGCTGTTCGAGCCGGCGCACAGCGTTTTCGACATCGTCAGCGAAGGCGTGGCCGAAGCGCGCGACTTGCGCCAGCGCTACGAAGACCACGCGCCCGACACCGACCTGGACGCACTGCAAACCCGCATCGAAGCTCTCGATGCGTGGAACTGGGAGCAGCGTGTGGACACCACGCTGGCGCAGTTGCATCTGGACGGCACGCGCGACATCGGCAGCTTGTCCGGTGGCATGAAGAAGCGCGTCGCGCTGGCGCAGGCCTTGGTGGCCGTGCCCGACGTGCTGCTGCTCGACGAGCCCACCAACCATCTCGACCTGGACTCGATCGCCTGGCTCGAAGAACTGCTGCGCGGCTTCAAGGGCAGTGTCATGCTGATCACCCACGACCGCGCCTTTCTGGACGCCGTGACCACGCGCATCGTCGAGCTCGACCGCGGCACCTTGCGCAGCTACCCGGGCAACTTCAGCGCCTACGAGCGGCTGAAGGAAGAACAGCTCGCATCCGACGCGTTGGCCAACGCGCGCGCCGACAAGCTGCTGGCGCAGGAGGAAGTGTGGATCCGCAAGGGTGTCGAAGCGCGGCGCACGCGCAGCGTGGCGCGCATCGAACGGCTGCAGAAGTTGCGCAGCCAGCGCCAGTCGCGCCGCGATGCGCTCGGCCAGGTGCGGCTCGAAGTCGATGCCGGCGTGCCCAGCGGCAAGATCGTGGCCGAGCTGCGCGACGTGTCGTTCAGCTATGTGCGACGCGCCGATCGTCAGCCACTTCAGCGCCACCATCCTGCGCGGCGACAAGGTCGGCCTGATCGGCCCCAACGGCGCCGGCAAGACCACGCTGCTGAAGCTGATCCTCGGCGAACTGCAGCCGACGCAGGGCAAGGTGCGCCAGGGCACGAAGCTGGAGGTCGCCTACTTCGACCAGATGCGCAGCCGCCTCGACCTGGACGCGACGCTGGCCGACAGCATCAGCCCGGGCAGCGAATGGATCGAGTTCAACGGCCAGCGCAAGCATGTGATGAGCTACCTGAACGATTTCCTGTTCTCGCCGGAGCGTGCCAACTCGCCGGTGCGCACGCTGTCGGGCGGCGAGCGCAACCGCGTGCTGCTGGCGCGGCTGTTTGCGCTGCCGGCCAACGTGCTGGTGCTCGACGAACCCACCAACGACCTGGACATCGACACGCTGGAACTGCTGGAAGAGCTGCTGCAGGCCTACACCGGCACGGTCTTCCTGGTCAGCCACGACCGGCGTTTCCTGGACAACGTGGTCACCAGCACCATCGCCTGGGAAGGCGAGGACGCGCCGGGCCGCTGGCGCGAATACGAAGGCGGCTACGAGGACTGGCAGCTGCAGCGCGCGCGTTCGCGCCAGCTTGCGGCGGCAGCCCAGCCGCGTGCCGCCGCTGCCGTGGTGGCGGCACCCGCGGCCAAGCCCACGCCGGCGGCAGCGCCGCGCAAACTCGGCTTCAAGGAACAGCGCGAGCTGCAGGACATGCCGGCGCGCATCGAGGCGCTGGAAGCCGAGCAGCGCAGCATCGCCGAGCGCCTGGCGAGCAGTTCGCTGTACACCGACGAGCCGCAGCGCGTGGCGCCGCTGCAGGCGCGCTATGCGCAGATCGACGACGAGCTGCTGCAGGCACTCGAGCGCTGGGAGGAACTGGACGCCGGCTAGTGTCGGCGGGCGTGTCGCCGCATCGAGCGACCGCCGCGGCACCGGCTTGCCGGGCGCCAGCGGTGCCCCTTGAGGGGGCGCGCGAAGCGCGTAGGGGTGGTCACGACACCGGCCGCTGCTCCAGTTTTCGTTGGTGGCCGCCGGATGCGTGCGGCTGACCATCAGGCCGGCCTGCAGGTACAGCCCGTTCAGCAGCCGCATCGCGCGCTCGCGGTCGAAGCCGGGCCACAGCGCCATTTCACGCAGGTTGGTGGTGTCCTTCTTCAAGCCGGGCGACCGCCTCGGCCATCGAACCGCTCAGGTCGAGCAAGCGCAGGTTCAGCCCCGGCGAGATGCGGTAGGCCGCCTGGCCGGCGATCTCGGGCAGCAGCTCGCCGCGTGAGCCGCGCAGCGCCAGCTCCCACAGCACCGGGCCGAGCGCGCTGTAGTGCTCGGGCTCGCCGACCATGGCGCGCACGCGGTCGCCGGGCGGACGCAGCAGCGCCGGCTCGACATGCAGCACGCTCAGGTCGCCCAGCGGCAGCGCCAGGAACTGCGCCATCGGCATCGGGCAATGCACCAGGTGCTCCACCGGGAACACCGTCAGCGGCACGACGCGGTCTTCGGCCTGCAGGTGCACGCAGCAGCTTGCGCGCATGGCGGATGCAGGCCGCCAGGATCTCGATGACGCCGCCTTGCTGACCCTCCTGCTCGAAGCGCATCAGGTCGAGCATCAGCGACGGGCTCAGCGTCGACAGCCGCGAGGCCGTCGAATCCGCGTCGCCGCTGCGCGCCGATTCGTCCAGGTGCGCGCCGGAAGGCGCTGGCGCGCATCAGCTCGGGTTCACCGAAGGGGAGGGTCGATTCAAACATGCCGTCGAAAGGGCGCTCGCGAGGCCGTCTTTCGATGCTACGCCGCATGCCTGCGCATCAGCGGCGCGAAATGTGTCCGCTTGTATGTCGCAGCGCCTGCCAGAAGGCCGGCGTCCTGCGTGGTGGCGAAGTTGATGCGCATCAGCGTCGTCGGCCGCGGCACGGCGTGGAACAGCGCGCCCGGCGCGGTCAGCCAGCCCTGGTCGAGCAGCGCTTCGGCCAGGCGCTCGGTGTCGCAGCCGGCATCGACCCAGCCGAACAGCCCGCGCGGCGGGGCGGCGAAGCTGAAGCCGTGGCTTTCGGCAGCATTGACGGTGCGTGCGCGCGCCGCATCGAGGCGCTGCATCACCCGCTCGACATGGCGGCGCAGCAGGCCTTGCTCCAGGCAATGGGCCAGCGCGCGTTCGGTCAGGGACGGCGAGGTCAGCGTCGACAGCAGCTTGGTGTCGACCAGCCGCTCGACCCAGGCCGGCGGCGCGGCCAGGTAGCCCACGCGCCAGTTCGGCGTCAGGATCTTCGAGAAGCCCGAGATGTAGAAGCAGCGCTGCAGCCCGTCCAGCGCGGCCAGCCGCGGCAGGTGCGCCGGCTGCCAGGTGGGCGTAGGTGTCGTCCTCGACGATGTGCAGGTCGTGCGCCTCGGCCAGGCGCAGCAACTGGTGCGCGCGCTGCAGCGACAGCGACGCGCCGGTCGGGTTGTGCAGCACCGACACGGTGACGTACAGGCGCGGCTGGTGGGCCTCGATCAGCTGCTGCATCACGCCCAGGTCGCGGGCCGTCCTCGCCGCGCGGCACCGGCAGCACGCGCATGCCCAGCGCGGCCAGCCGCGCGTATTCGACCGCCCAGCCGGGCTCGTCGACCAGCACCGCGTCGCCGGCGCGCAGCAGCGTGCGCGTCACCACGTCCAGCGCCTGCGTCGCGCCGACGGTGGTGACGATCTGCTCGGGCGTTGCGGTCGACGCCGAACTCGGCCAGCTTGTGCGCCAGCGCCTGGCGCAGCCGGGCGTCGCCGGCCGGCTCGCCATAGCGCAGCGCGCAGTCGGCAAAGGCCGCACCGCGGCTGACCTTGTGCAGCGCGCCGGCGAGCAGCGGCAGGTCCAGCCAGTCGGCCGGCAGCGTGCCCAGCCCCGGCATCGGCAGCGCGCCCGGCGGCTGGAACATGCCGCGGATCAGCGTGGTCGCGCTCACCGGCAGCGGCAGCGCGCGCGCCCGTCGCTGCCCGGGCGCGGCATCGGCGCGGGCCTCGCGCTGGGTCTCGCGCACGAAGAAGCCGCGCTGGCGCCGCGCCTCGACCAGGCCCGCGGCCAGCAGCCGGTCGTAGGCCGCGACCACGGTGCTCGGGCTCAGCGCCGTGGCGGCGCGCGCATTCGCGCACCGAGGGCAGGCGCGCGCCGGCCAGCAGCAGCCGCTGGCGGATGCGCTCGGCAAAGTGCGCGGCCAGCTGCTCGGCCAGCGTGCGCTCGGCCTGCCGCGACAGCGGCGGGGCGGGCAAGGTCTCGGGGGCGTTCATGGGCTGAGCGGATGTGCTGGCGCGGTACAGCAGTACAGATGACGATCTGTGACGCGCGAAGTGTATGGTCAGTGTACTGGAGTTGACCCTACACTGGCGCCGATGGATGCCGACCAGCCCGCACCCGACCGCCGCCGCCGAAACCCGCGGCCTGTGGCTGGGCTTGCTGGGCGTGGCCATCTTCGCGATGACGCTGCCGATGACGCGCCTGGCCGTCGGCCCGGCCGAGGCGCCGCAGCTGCCGCCGCTGTTCGTCACCGCCGGCCGGGCGGCGCTGGCCGCGCTGCTGAGCCTGGCCTTCCTGCGGCTGACCGGCGCCGCGCTGCCGCCGCGCCGGCTGTGGCCGGCGCTGGGCCTGTGCGCCGCCGGCACGGTGATCGGCTTTCCGCTGTTCCTGGCGCTGGCGCTGCGCGAGGTGGATGCCATGCATGCGGCCGTGGTCACCGGCCTGCTGCCGCTGGCCACCGCGGCGATGGCGGCGCTGGCCTTGCGCCAGCGGCCGTCCTTCGGCTTCTGGGCCTGCGCGCTGCTCGGCAGCGCGCTGGTGCTGGCCTTCGCCGCCTGGGCCGGCGGCGGCCGCCTGAGCCGGGCCGACGGCCTGCTGCTGCTGGCCATCCTGAGCGCGTCCGGCGGCTACGTGGCCGGCGCCACCGCGTCGCGCGAGCTGACGGCCGAGCAGGTGATCTGCTGGGTGCTGGTGCTGAGCCTGCCGCTGACCGCGGCCGCTGATGTGGCTGAGCTGGCCGACGCAGCCGGCCAGTGCCGCGGCCTGGGGCGGCTTTGCCTACGTCACGCTGTTCTCGATGTGGCTGGGCTTCTTCGCCTGGTACCGCGGCCTGGCGCTGGGCGGCACGGTGCGCGTCAGCCAGGTGCAGTTGCTGCAGCCCTTCCTGGCGCTGCTGTTCGCGGTGCCGATCCTGGGCGAAACGCCTGGAGCCGGCGACGCTGCTTTTTTCACTGGCGGTGATCGGCACCGTCTTCGTTGGCCGCAAGATGCCGGTGCGCACGCCGCCTGACTTATCCGGAGAACCACCATGCCCTCAACCCCCACCGCGCCCTGGCAACTGGCGCGCCGCGCCGAGCGGCTCGAGCCGTCGGTGATCCGCGAGATCCTGAAGATCACCGAACAGCCCGGCATCCTGTCGCTGGCCGGCGGGCTGCCGGCGCCGGAGAGCTTCCCGGTGCAGGCCATGCGCGAGGCCTGCCAGCGGGTGCTCACCGACACGCCACGCGAGGCGCTGCAGTACGCCGCCAGCGAAGGCTATGGCCCGCTGCGCGACTGGGTGGCGGCCCAGCTGGGCACCCAGGGCATGACGGTGCAGGCGTCGCAGGTGCTGATCACCACCGGCTCGCAGCAGGGGCTGGACCTGGTGGGCAAGCTGCTGATCGATGCCGGCGCCGTCGTCGCCGTGGAAGCGCCCACCTACCTGGGTGCGCTGCAGGCCTTCGCGCCCTATGAGCCGGAATTCAAGGCGGTGGACTGCGACGAACAGGGCCCGCTGCCGCAGGGCCTGGCCGCGGCCGCCGGCGCGCGCTTCCTCTACCTGCTGCCGAACTTCCAGAACCCCAGCGGCCGCAGCATGGGCGCGGCGCGGCGCATCGACGTGGCGCAGGCCGCGGCCCGCGCCGGCTTGGCCCTGGTCGAGGACAACCCCTACGGCGAGCTGTGGTTCGACGCACCGCCGCCGCCGCCGATCAGCGCCACGGCGGGCGAGGGCAGCATCTACCTCGGCTCCTTCTCCAAGGTGCTGGCGCCGGGGCTGCGCCTGGGCTACGTGGTCGCGCCGCCGGCGCTGTATCCGAAACTGCTGCAGGCCAAGCAGGCGGCCGACCTGCACACGCCCGGCTTCAACCAGCGCGTGGCGCACGAGGTCATCCGCAACGGCTTCCTCGACACCCACCTGCCGATGGTGCGCGCGCGCTACAAGGCGCAGCGCGACGCCATGCGCGCCGCGCTCGACAAGCACCTGCCGGCGGGCTGCCGTTTCAACGTGCCGGCCGGCGGCATGTTCTTCTGGGTCGAGCTGCCACCGCAGCTGGACGCGGTGGCGCTGCTGCCCAAGGCGGTGGCCGCCGGCATGGCCTACGTGCCCGGCGCGCCGTTCTATTGCCACGCGCCGCGCCTGAACACGCTGCGCCTGAGCTTCGTCACCGTGGCACCGCCACAGATCGAACAGGGCGTGGCCGCACTCGGCCGCGTGCTGCGTGCCGCTCTGGAGGCCCGTCCATGATGCGCCGCTTCGACCAGCTGGACGTGTTCACGGCCGAGGCGCTGCGGGGCAACCCGCTGGCCGTGGTGCACGACGCGATGGGTCTGGACGACGCGCGTCTGGCCGCGTTCGCGCGCTGGACCAACCTGTCCGAGACCACCTTCTTGCTGCCGCCCACCGACCCGCAGGCCGACTACCGGGTGCGCATCTTCACCCCCGGCGGCGAACTGCCCTTCGCCGGCCACCCCACGCTCGGCAGCTGCCATGCCTGGCTGGCGGCCGGCGGCCAGCCGCGACAGGCCGGCCTGGTGGTGCAGCAGTGCGGTGTCGGCCTGGTGACGGTGCGGCGCAACGGCGGCCGGCTGGCCTTCGCGGCGCCGCCGTTGCGCCGCAGCGGGCCGCTGGAGCCGGCGCTGGTGCAGCAGATCGGCGCCGCGCTCGGCCTGGAGCAGGGCATGATCCGCGCCCACCAGTGGGTGGACAACGGTCCCGGCTGGTGTGCGGTGCTGCTGGATTCCGCGACGCGCGTGCTGGCCTTGCGGCCCGACTGGGCGCGCCTGGGCGATCTGAAGCTGGGTGTCGTCGGGCCGCACGCGGCCGGCGCCGAAACCCAGTTCGAGTTGCGGGCGTTGATCGGCGGCGGCAACTACGAAGACCCAGTGACCGGCAGCCTGAACGCCAGCGTCGCGCAGTGGCTGATCGGTGCGCGCATCGCGCCGCCGCGCTACGTGGCTTCGCAAGGCGCGGCGCTGCAGCGGGCCGGGCGGGTGCACATCGACAGTGACGGCGACACGATTTGGGTTGGCGGTGATGTCAGCGAATGCATCCGCGGCGAGGTATCGCTGTGACGGCGATGGTCGACCACCTGGTGGTGGCGGCGGCGTCGCTGGAGCAGGGCGCGGCGTGGTGCGAAACCACGCTGGGGTGCCACACCCGCAGCCGGCGGCAAACATCTGAACATGGGCACGCACAACCGGCTGATGGCCATCGGCAGCACGGACTTCCCGATGGCCTATCTGGAAATCATCGCCGTCGATCCGCAGGCGCCACCGCCCCAGCGGCCGCGCTGGTTCGGCCTGGACGATGCGGCGCTGCAGACCCGGCTGCGCGAGCGCCCGCGGCTGCTGCACGTCGTGGCGCGCAGCACGCGGCTCGACGACACGCTGGCGGCGCTGCGCGCGCAGGGCCTCGACGCCGGCCAGGCCGTGGCCGCCGAACGCGCCAGCCCGATGGGGCTGTACCGCTGGCGCATTGCCGGCCGCGCCGATGGCCGACTGCTGTGCGGCGGCGCGCTGCCCACGCTGATCGAGTGGCAGGGCATGCACCCGAGCGAACACCTGCCGCCCAGCGGCGTGGCGCTGCGCTCGCTGGAACTGGGCGGTCTGGCCGAGGCGGTCGCGACGGCACTGGGCCTGCATGGCGTGTCCTGCACGCCTCGGGTGTGGCATTGCGTGCTGCCTTCGACACGCCGCGCGGCCGGGTTCAACTGTCCAGTGACGATTGATGAGCATGCCCCTGCTGCCCACGCGCGACGAGCTGCAGTCCGCATGGCAGATCGTGCGCGCGCAGATGCCGCCGACGCCGACGATCCGCTGGCCGTTGCTGGAGCAGCGGTTGGGCACGACCGTCTTCGTCAAGCACGAGAACCACACCGCGCTCGGCGCCTTCAAGCTGCGCGGCGGCGCCGTCTACCTGCACGAGCTGCTGCTGCGCGAGCCGCAATCGCGCGGCGTCATCTGCGCCACGCGCGGCAACCACGGGCAGTCGATCGCGCGGGCCGCGGCACTGCATGGCCTGAGCGCCACCATCGTCGTGCCGCACGGCAATTCGGTGGAAAAGAACGCGGCCATGCGCGCGCTGGGCGCGACGCTGATCGAGTTCGGCAGCGATTTTCAGCAGGCGCGCGAACACGCGATGTCGCTGGCCGCCGACCTGGGGCTGCACCCGGTGCCCAGCTTCCACCGCGACCTGGTGCGTGGTGTGGCCAGCGGCTGGATCGAGTTCTTCGAGCAGGCACAACCCGACGTGGTGCTGGTGCCGATCGGCCAGGGTTCGGGCATCTGCGCCTGCGCCGCGGCGCGCGCGCTCACCGGCGCGGCCTCGCGCATCGTCGGCGTCGTCTCGGCCCATGCGACGGCGTACCTGGATTCGTTTCGCGCCGGCCGCGTGGTCGAAGCGCCGGTGAGCACGCGGCTGGCCGACGGCATGGCTTGCCGCTTGCCGGACGAACAGGCGCTGGCCATCATCCTGCACGAGGTCGACGACATCGTCGCCGTCAGCGACGACGAGGTGGCCGAGGCCATGCGTGTGTATTTCAGCGACACCCACAACGTGGCCGAAGGCGCCGGCGCTGCGCCGCTGGCGGCCGCGCTGCAGCGGCGCGAGACCCTTGCCGGCCGCAGCCTGGGGCTGGTGCTGAGCGGCGGCAATGTCGACCGCGAGCTGTTCGCGCGGGTCATTGCGGCATGATGCCCGGATGAGAACCGCCATCTCGCTTCGCTCGCGGCTGCTGGACGCGCAATCCAGGCACCGCCGCCACGGCCCGCCGCTACCGATGACCGAAGAACTCTTCCGCGACGACGCGACGATGCACGAGTGCCGCGCTTGCGTGACAGCTGTCGATGAACTGGGCGTGCGTCTGGACCGCACCGTGTTCTACCCGCAAGGCGGCGGCCAGGCCGGCGATGCCGGCCTGTTGCGCCTGGCCGACGGCCGCGAGCTGCGTGTGGCCGATACACGCAAGGGTGCATTGCCCGGCGAGATCGTGCACGTGCTGGCCGATGCCGGCGACGCCGCCGCGCTGCAGCCGGGAGCCGAGCTGACGGCCATGATCGACCGTGTTCGCCGTGCCGCGCACATGCGCTTCCACACCGCCACGCACCTGTTGTGCGCGCTGGTGCCGTACCCGGTGGACGGCTGCTCGATCACGGCCGCCTATGCGCGACTCGACTTCCACATGAACGAGCCGCTCGACAAGCAGGTGCTGAGCGAGGGCATTGCCCGGCTGGTGGCCGAGTCTCACCCGGTGCGCCACCGCTGGATCAGCGAAGCCGAGCTGGACGCGAACCCCCAGTTGGTGCGCAGCATGAGCGTACAGCCGCCGCGCGGGCAGGGCCGTATCCGCATCCTGGAAATCGAGGGCGTCGATCTGCAGCCCTGCGGCGGCACGCATGTGGCCAACACCGCCGAGATCGGTGCCGTGATCGTGACGAAGGTGGAGAAGAAGAGCGCGATGACCCGCAGGGTCATCCTCGGCTTCGCCGAGGCAGCCGCAGGCTGATCGCGCTTTTCTTCGGGGAGCGCTCATGTTCGCGCAGCGAACGTGATGCGTTCACCAAAAGAAGTCAGCCATGACCCGCAGGGTCATCCTCGGCTTCGCCGAGGCAGTCGCAGGCCCCGGCTGAGCATCAAGCAACCGCCGCGGATCCGGCTCCGCCGGTCCGCCAGCGGTGCCCCCTTGAGGGGGCGCGCGAAGCGCGTAGGGGGTGGTCCCTTACTCCTTGCGGAAGTCGTCGTGACAAGCCTTGCAGGCGCCACCGACCGGGCCGAAGGCGGCCTTGATCTGGTCGAGGTTGCCGGATTTGGCTGCCACGTTGAGCTTGGCCATCTCGTCCTGCATCTTCGTCGCGGCGGCCACGAACTTGGCGTTGTCGGTCCAGATGTTCGGCTTGGCGCGTGTGTCGCCGACATCGGTGCCGGGGCCGAAGGCGGTGAACGGCAGCTTCGACATCGAGGTGGCGATGTCCATGTTGGCCTGCGCGGCCGCCGCATCGAAGGGCACGCGGCCCTGCACCATCGCGCCGACGCGGCCGAAGTGGGCGGCCATCACCGTGAAGGCTGCCTTGCGGTACTTGACCGCATCTTCTGGCTTGGCAAACTGCGCCGCAGCGGGGAGGGCGGTGGCGATGCAGGTGGCCGCCAAGGCGGCAAGGGGCAGACGCTTCATTCAGTGATCTCCGTCGAGAGGGTGGATGGGTAGGGCCGGCGCCCGGGTGAGCACGCCCATCAAGTGTACGCACAGCCACCGGTCTTGATTCCCGCGCCTGGGGAAAGCCCTCGACCCCAGTTCGCGCTATGGTTGCGACTGCACTTCAGCCAAACCAAAAAGAATGAACGATGCCAAACAAAACCCCAGCACGGTGCGTGTGTGGGACCTGCCGACGCGCTTGTTCCACTGGGCGCTGGCGCTGACGATCGTCGGCTCGGTGGTCAGCGCCAAGATCGGCGGCAATGCCATGGTCTGGCACTTTCGCTTCGGCTACGTGGTGTTCGCGCTGGTCGCCTTCCGTGTGCTGTGGGGTCTGGTGGGCGGGCGCTGGTCGCGCTTTTCCAGCTTCATCTACGCGCCCGGCACGGTACTGCGCTACCTGCGCGGCCAGTCGCGGGCCGGCGAGCATCACGATGTGGGTCACAACCCGCTGGGCAGCTTCTCGGTGTTTGCGCTGTTGGCCTTTCTTGCCTTGCAGGTGGCCACCGGCCTCGTGGCCGACGACGAGATCGCCAACGTCGGTCCGCTGAACCGCTTCGTCAGCGGCGCGCTCGCCGGCCAGGCCACGCACTGGCACAAGGACTATGGCCAGTGGATCCTGTTGGCGCTGGTGGCGCTGCACATCGCCGCGATCCTGTACTACCTTCTCGGCAAGAAGCAGAACCTGGTGCGGCCGATGATCGTCGGCGACAAGACCTTGCCCGCGGGCACGCCGGCCGCCTCCGACAACGCCATGACCCGTCTGCTGGCACTGGTGCTGGCGGCACTGTGCGCCGGCGGCGTGGCCTGGGTGGCCAGCCTGGGCGGATGATGCGAACTTGCGTTCCATCGCAGCTGCACGATGGGCTGCTTGCGGCGCACTACTGCCGCTGGATGCGAATTGTGTTCGAGTGCGGGCGTGGGCCGCGGGTGGGCCACCGTCTGCGGCTTCGGATGCAGCGCCCCGCCTTGCAGGCGGGGTTCCCTCCGGTGCTCGGTCCCATCGCCTCGTCGCCAACTCACTGCGCGAACTGCGTTCGCTCCGTTCAAACAGTCGCGACGAAGTCGGAACACGAGGCGTGCTTCGCACGCTGGCCATGGGCCCTGTGCTCCTCAGCGCTGCATAGGCGCCGCAGCCGGTGGCCCACCCGCGGCCTGGTCTACGTTGGCGCTTCCCACAGCAAAACACACCCGTGGAGCCTCGCGGCAACGCGGCTGCAGGCGGCGGTGCGCATGCATCGTCGGCGCCAGCCGAGGATGGCGGGTGAGCGAATCCGCGAGGTAAAGGAGGAGCCCGAGCGCCAGCTCGGGCGGGGGACAGGAGCGGATTCGCTCACCCGTCGTCCTCGGCCCGCGCGACACAGCACGACAGGCTGCAATGTGCCCCGTGCAGCCGACAAACTGGACATCCGGCCGTTTGTGCTTGAACGAGCAAGCACACCCAAGCGATGAACTCGGTGCAGATCCGCCTGGTGCAGGCCGACACCCCCGAGCTGCTGGAGCGGCGCGCGAGATCTTCCGTGAGTACGCCGCCAGCCTGCAGGTGGACCTGTGCTTCCAGAACTTCGAAGCCGAACTGGCCGGCCTGCCCGGCGAGTACGCCGCTCCCGGCGGGGCGCTGCTGCTGGCCTATGCCGACGATGCCCTGGCCGGCTGCGGCGCGATGCGGCCGCTGACCGACGTCGACCATGCCAATGCCTGCGAGATGAAGCGGCTGTTCGTGCGCCGCGCCTTCCGCCGCTTCGGCCTGGGGCGGGTGCTGGCGCAAGCGCTGATGGACCGCGCTGCAGGCGCCGGTTATTCGGCCATGCTGCTGGATACGCTGGACGAGATGGAGTCGGCGCGCGAGCTGTACGCGACGCTGGGCTTCGAGGAAGTGGCACCGTACTACTACAACCCGATCCCCGGCGCGCACTACCTGAAGGTGCAGCTGTAGCGCCGCGTGCCTATAGACTGCGGCCATCCGCCGGGTGGGTGGACGAGGAGAGCGCATGAACGCATTCAGGCAATTGCTGCGCGCGGCGGGCAGCAAGCCGCCCATCGGCACCTGGATCAGCTCGGCCAGCCCGATCGTGGCCGAGGCCATCGGCCACGCCGGCTTCGACTGGGGCGTGGTCGACATGGAGCATGCACCGCTGGACATGATGAACGTGGTGCACCTGCTGCAGGCGCTGGGCAACAGCAAGATGGTCAGCGTCGTGCGCGTGCCCTGGAACGACGCGGTGATGGTCAAGCGCGTGCTCGATGCGGGCGCGTCGACGGTGCTGTTCCCCTTCGTGCAGAACGCCGACGAGGCGCGCCGCGCGGTGGCCGCCACGCGCTACCCGCCGCACGGCCAGCGCGGCATGTCGGGCATGAGCCGGGCGTCGAAGTTCGGCACCGTGCCCAACTACCTGAAGTCGGCCGACGCCGGCATGGGCGTGATCGTGCAGATCGAGACGCCGCAGGCGCTGGCACAGCTGGAGGCAATTGCCGGCGTCGAGGGCGTGGACGCGATCTTCATCGGCCCGGCCGACCTGTCGGCCAGCATGGGCCATCTCGGCCAGTTCACCCACCCGGCGGTGATGCAGGCCATGGCCGACGCGGCGCGGCGCTGCAAGGCCCTGGGCAAACCGATCGGCAGCGTCGGTGGCACGCCCGACGTGGTGACGCAGTACCGTGCGTTGGGCTACGACTACCTGGCCATTTCTTCCGACATGGGCCTGCTGATGAGCGGCGCGCTGGCGGCGGTGAAGGCCTTGCGCGGCCTGTCCGACGAGCCCCACGTGCACTCGCTGCAGACCGGCACGCGCACCGAGGCCTGAAATGAACCACCCCCGAAGCGCCTTCGGCGCTCCCCCTCAAGGGGGCGCCGCCAGCGGCCCGGCGAAGCCGGTTCCGCGGCGGCCGCTTGGTGACGCCGGTTTCACGGCTCGCGTGCGGCACCTCGGCACCAGGGAGCAACTGAGATGACGACGCCCCACTTCGAATTGCATGCGGGCGCACTGCGCCTGGCGCTGCGCCCCGACCTCGGCGGCTGCATCGCCGGCCTGTGGCACCGCCACCTGCCGGTGCTGCGCTGCACCGAGCCGGCCGACCTGCAGGGCGCGCGCCAGTCGGGCTGCTTCCCGCTGCTGCCGTACTCCAACCGCCTGGCCTACCGGCGCTTCCGCTGGAAGGGCGTGGACTACAGCACGCAGCCGAACTTCGACGACAGCCCGCATTCACTGCATGGCGTGGGCTGGCGCCGGCCTTGGGAGATCGTCTCGTCGAGTGCACTCGACGTGGTGCTGCGCTACCGCCACGACGCCGATGCCGACTGGCCCTTTGCCTTCGAGGCGCGCCAGTACTTCACGCTCACGCCCGAGGCGATGCGCGTGCAGATGGTGTTCGACAACCTGGCGGCAGTGGCCCAGCCGGTGGGCCTGGGCTGGCATCCGTACTTTCCCAAGCGCGCTCGCAGCCGGCTGCACATCGAATTCGACAGCCGCTGGGACAGCGACGCCACCCAGCTGCCGGTGCGCAAGGTGGCGCAAAGCGGCATCGACAGCGACGTGGTGCACCTCGACTACGACAACTGCTTCGACGGCTGGCGCGGCGCGGCGCGCATCCGCGACGAGAAGATGTCGCTGCAGCTCACGTCCTCGCTCAACCGGCTGGTGGTGTACACGCCGTCGCAGCGCGACTACTACTGCGTCGAGCCGGTGAGTCATGTGTCCAACGCCATCCACATGGCCGACCCGCTGGCCCACGGGCTGCAGAGCGTGGCCCCGGGTGAATCGGCCGAAGCCTGGATGCAGCTGGACGTGGGCGTGTTGTGATCAGCGGCCCGCCTGATCCTGGCCTGCGCGTGGCGGTGGCCGAGCCCGCCTTGCTGGGCGAATCGCCGCTGTGGCATCCCACCGAGCAGGTGCTGTACTACTGCGACATTCCGGGCAAACAACTGCTGCGCTTCGACCCGCGCAACGGCCAGCGGCAGGCCTGGGACTTCGAGACCGAGCCTTCGGCCATCGCGCCGCTGACCGACGGACGGCTGCTGCTGTCGCTGCGCAGCGGGCTGTGGTTCTTCGACCCGGCCAACGGCTCGCGCCGCAAGCTGATCGATGCGCCCTACGCGCAGGCCAACCAGCGCTTCAACGACGGCAAGTGCGATGCGCGCGGGCGCTTCTGGGTCGGCACGATCTGCGAGCCGCGCGAGCCCGCGCTCGGCAGCATGCAGTGTTATGCCGCGCGTGCGCTGAAGCAGCGCTTCGACGGCGTGTCGATCAGCAACGGCCTGGCCTGGAGCCCCGACGGCCGCACCATGTACTGGGCCGACACCCATCTCAACATCGTCTATGCCTTCGACTTCGACCTCGAATTCGGTGCGTTGTCGAATCGCCGCGTCTTTGCGCGTTTCCCGACCGACGCGCAGCACGATGACTACCTCGGCCGTCCCGATGGCGCGGCGGTCGATGCCGAGGGCTGCTACTGGCTGGCGATGTACGACGGCCAGCGGCTGCTGCGCCTGTCGCCTGCAGGCGAGATCCTGCGGCAGGTGCACCTGCCGGTGCGCTGCCCGACGATGCCGGCCTTCGGTGGCCATGACCTGAAGACGCTGTACATCACCACGGCGCGCGAACATCGGCCCGCCTGCCGAGCTGGCGGCGCAGCCGCTGGCCGGCTGCGTGCTGGCGCTGCAGGTGGACGTGCCCGGCCTGCCGGCCAACTTCGCGCTGCCCTGACTTGAAACCGGACACCTTCGAGCGCGCCCGCTTGCTGGCACGGCTGCGCGAGCCGCAGGTCTGGGACCTGGCGGTCATCGGCGGCGGTGCCACCGGGCTGGGCGTGGCGCTGGATGCCGTGGCGCGCGGCTTTTCGGTCGTGCTGCTGGAAAGCGAGGACTTTGCCAAGGGCACGTCGTCGCGCGCCACGAAGCTGGTTCATGGCGGCGTGCGCTACCTGGCGCAGGGCGACATCGGCCTGGTGCGCGAGGCGCTGCACGAGCGCAGCACATTGCTGGCCAATGCGCCGCAGGTGGCGCAGCGGCTGGCCTTCGTCGTGCCGGGCTACCGGCTGCTCGACCTGCCCTTCTACGGCGCCGGGCTGAAGGCCTACGACGTGCTCGCCGGCCGGCACAGCCTGGGGCCGACCGAAATGCTGTCCGCGCGGCGCACGCAGCAGCTGCTGCCCACCGTGCGGCCCCAGGGGCTGGCCGGCGGCATCAAGTACTGGGACGGGCAGTTCGACGACGCGCGGCTGGCGCTGCTGCTGGCGCGCACGGCCATCGAGCGCGGCGCGGTCGTGCTGAATCACTGCGCCGTCACCGGCCTGCTGCGCGAAGGCGGCAAGGTGTGCGGCGTGCAGGCGCGCGACGCCGAAAGCGGCGCGGCCTTCACGCTGCGCGCGCGCTGCGTCGTCAATGCGGCCGGCGTCTGGGTGGACGCGGTGCGCGACATGGACCGCGACGCCGATGCCCCGCCCAAGCCGGCGATGGTGGCGCCCAGCCAGGGCGTTCACCTGGTGGTGGACCGTGCCTTCCTGCCCGGCACGCATGCGCTGATGGTGCCCAAGACCAGCGATGGGCGCGTGCTCTTCGCGGTGCCGTGGCTGGGCAAGACGATTCTCGGCACCACCGACACGCCGCGCCACGACCTGGACCGCGAGCCCAGCCCCTTTCGCGAGGAGGTCGACTTCATCCTGCGCGAAGCCGGCCGCTACCTGGCGAAGGCGCCGACAGCGCGCCGACGTGCGCTCGGTCTGGGTCGGCTTGAGGCCGCTGGTCAGGCCGCCGGACGATGAAGGCGACAACACCAAGGCGTTGTCGCGCGAGCACACGGTGATCGTCGGCCGATCCGGGCTGGTCACGGTGACCGGTGGCAAATGGACGACCTACCGGGCCATGGCCGAGGACGTGCTCGACCGCTGCATGGCCAGCGGCGCGCTGCCGCGCCGGCCCGGCGGGGTGACGTTGCGGCTGCCGCTGATCGGCGCCGCACCCGGCCGCTCGCTCGGCGAGCCGCCTGGCGAACACCTCTACGGCAGCGAGGCGGCGCTGCTGCGCAGCCTGCCCGGGGCCGAAGCCTGGCTGTGGCGCGATGCCGAATCGGGCCAGGGATGCCTGAGCGAGGCGATGGTGCGCTTCGCGCTGCGCTACGAGATGGCGCGCGGCCTGGAAGACGTGCTGGCGCGGCGCTCGCGCCTGTTGTTCCTGGATGCGGCACGAGCCGCCGACCTGATCGAGCCGGTGGCCGCGCTGATCGAAGACGAACTGGGCCAGCGCCGTGGGCAGCGCCGAGCGGCAGGCCTTTGCCGAGCTGGCGCAGCACTACCTGCGCCTGCCCTGATCGCGCGTCGCGTCGCCGGTTGGCTGGAGTCCGCGGGTTAGCACGTATAATCCCGAGGCTTTGCTGAACCACACGTGGTGGGAGTTTCATGCCCGAAAGGCGAGTTCGTTCGGCCGCATGGGACGACCAGGAGCACGAAGCAGCATTCCAACCCCTGACCCGCGCCGAGGCCCAGGCCTTGCGGGAAAGGCAGCCCCAGGTTCCGGTCTGGTGGGTGGTCGCGGCGCAGGCCGCGGTGGGTGGTGTGGTGGCTTTGCTGGCTTGGCTTTGGTCGGGTGAGCGTGTGGTGTTCGCTTCGGCGCTTTATGGCGCCGCGGTGGTGGTGCTGCCGGGGGCCTTGATGGCACGCGGCATGAGCAGCCGGATCAGCAGCATGTCGCCCGGCGCCAGCGCCGTCAGCTTCATGTTGTGGGAGATGGTGAAAATTGCGGTCTCGGTGCTGATGCTCGCATTGGCGCCGCAGATCGTCCAACCGCTGAGCTGGCCGGCCCTGCTGGTGAGCTTGGTGGTGTGCATGAACGTGTACCTGCTGGCGCTGTTGTGGCGCCGGCCGGCAAAAAAACAGCAAACGGGAACCTGAGCAGATGGCAACCCAAGGGCAAGAGAGCCACGCGCCGACAGCGGGCGAGTACATCGTCCACCACCTGCAGCATCTGCAGTCCGGCAAGCAGACCGGGGTCGTCGACTTTTCGGTCTTCAACGTCGATTCGGTGTTCTATTCAATCGCACTCGGCGTGCTCGGCTGCTGGCTGCTGTGGCTGGCCGCTCGCAAGGCCACCTCGGGCGTGCCGGGGCGCTTCCAGGCCGCGGTGGAAATCCTGGTCGAGATGGTCGATTCGCAGGCCAAGGGCATCGTGCACAACGCCCACAGCCGCAAGCTGGTCGCGCCGCTGGCGCTGACGGTGTTCGTCTGGATCTTCATGATGAACGCGATGGACCTGCTGCCGGTGGACCTGATCCCGCACTTGTGGCACGTGACGGCGCCGGTGCACGGCGCGCCCAACTACATGCGCGTGGTGCCCACGGCCGACCTGTCGGTCACCATGGGCCTGAGCCTGAGCGTGCTGCTGATCTGCCTGTACTACAACGTCAAGATCAAGGGCCTGGGCGGCTGGGTGCACGAACTGTTCTCGGCGCCCTTCGGCGACAAGTGGTTCCTGTATCCGGTGAACTTCCTGATGCAGATCATCGAGTTCGTTGCCAAGACGGTGTCGCACGGCATGCGATTGTTCGGCAACATGTATGCCGGCGAACTGATCTTCATGCTGATCGCGCTGATGGGCGGTGCCTTCGTGCTGTCCTTCACCGGCATCGCGCTGGCCATCGGGCACGTCATCGCCGGCACGGTGTGGGCCATCTTCCACATCCTGATCATCACGCTTGCAGGCCTTCGTCTTCATGATGCTGACGCTGGTCTACGTGGGCCAGGCGCACGACGCGCACTGATCGCCGCATTCCTTTTTCTGCGTTTCCCCTTTCCACTCACCTTCCAAAACCAGGAGCAACTAAATGGAAGTCATCAGCTTTGTCGCCCTCGCCGCCGGTCTGATCATCGGCCTGGGAGCCGTCGGCGCCTGTATCGGCATCGGCATCATGGGTGGCAAGTACCTCGAATCGGCCGGCCGCCAGCCCGAACTGATGGGCGAACTGCAGACCAAGATGTTCCTGCTGGCCGGCCTGATCGACGCGGCCTTCATCATCGGCACCGGTATCGCGCTGTGGTTCGCCACGGCCAACCCGTTCCTGGCCCAGATCGCCAACCTGCCGAAGTAATCTGGACCACCCCGTAGCGGCTGCGCCGCTCCCCTCCAGGGGCGACGCCGACGGCCCGGCAAAGCCGGTTCCGTGGCGTCTGCTGGGTCTGCAGTCCCTCACTACGCGAGGCATGAATTGAGCATCAACGCCACCCTGATCATCCAGATGATCGTCTTCGCGATCCTGGTCTGGTTCACGATGAAGTTCATCTGGCCGCCGATCACGGCCGCGCTCGACGAACGCGCGAAGAAGATCGCCGACGGCCTGTCGGCCGCCGACAAGGCCAAGGCCGAGCTGTCCAACGCCAACAAGCGCGTCGAGGAGCAGCTGTCCGCTGCCCGCAACGATGCCGCGCAGCGCCTGGCCGATGCCGAGCGCCTGGCGCAGTCGATGGTCGAGGAAGCCAAGGGTCGCGCCAGCGACGAAGGCGCCAAGATCATCGCCGCCGCCAAGGCCGAGGCCGAGCAGGAAGCCACCAAGGCACGCGAGGCGCTGCGCGAGCAGGTCGCCGCGCTGGCCGTCAAGGGCGCCGAATCGATCCTGAAGCGCGAGGTCAACCCCGGCGTTCACGCCGAGCTGTTGAACCGCCTGAAGGCCGAGCTGTGATGGCGGCGGGGCACTGACCATGGCCGAAATCGCCACCATTGCCCGGCCCTACGCCGAGGCCCTGTTCAAGGCCACCGGCACGGACCGCGCGGCCCTGGCCGAACAGGTGCAGGCGCTGGCCGATGTCGCCGCCAATGCGCAGCTGCTGAGCTTCGCCGACGACCCGCGCATCGAATCGCCGCAGGTCATCGAACTGATCGGCTCGGTCGTGAAGACGCCGTTGTCCGACGCGGCGAAGAACCTGCTCGCCACCGTGGTCGACAACGGCCGGCTGGCTGCGTTGCCGGAGATCGCCGCGCAGTTCCATGCGCTGGTCAATGCCAGCAGCGGTGTGTCCGACGCCACCATCTACAGCGCCTTCGCCATCGAACCGGCGCAGCTGGGCGAGGTGGTGTCGACGCTGGAGCAGCGCTTCAAGCGCAAGCTCAACGCCCATGTCGTGATCGAGCCCGAATTGATCGGCGGCATCCGCGTGGTGGTCGGCGACGAGGTGCTCGACACCTCGGTGCGTGCCCGTCTTGAACAAATGAGAGTGGCGCTGACGGCCTAGACGCCGGCACGCTGTCGCAACGGAGAAATGTGATGCAACTGAATCCCGCAGAAATTTCCGAACTGATCAAGAGCCGCATCGAAGGCCTTGGCGTGTCGGCCGACATCCGCAACCAGGGCACCGTGGTGTCGGTGACGGACGGCATCGTGCGCATCCACGGCCTGTCCGACGCGATGCAGGGCGAGATGCTCGAGTTCCCGGCCGGCTCCGACGGCCAGCCGACCTACGGCCTGGCGCTGAACCTGGAGCGCGACTCGGTCGGCGCGGTGATCCTGGGCGAGTACGAGCACATCTCCGAAGGCGACACGGTCAAGTGCACCGGCCGCATCCTGGAAGTGCCGGTCGGCCCCGAACTGAAGGGCCGCGTGGTCAACGCGCTGGGCCAGCCGATCGACGGCAAGGGCCCGATCAACGCCAAGCTGTCGATGCCGATCGAGAAGATCGCCCCGGGCGTGATCGCGCGGCAGAGCGTCAGCCAGCCGATGCAGACCGGCTTGAAGTCGATCGACTCGATGGTGCCGATCGGCCGCGGCCAGCGCGAGCTGATCATCGGCGACCGCCAGACCGGCAAGACCGCGGTGGCGATCGACGCGATCATCAACCAGAAGGGTCAGGACATGACCTGCGTCTACGTCGCGATCGGCCAGAAGGCCTCGTCGGTGAAGAACGTGGTGCGCGCGCTCGAAGCCAATGGCGCGATGGAATACACCATCGTCGTCGCCGCCACGGCGGCTGAAAGTGCGGCGATGCAGTACGTGTCGGCCTACTCCGGCTGCACCATGGGCGAGTACTTCCGCGACCGTGGCGAGGACGCGCTGATCGTCTATGACGATCTGTCCAAGCAGGCCGTGGCCTATCGCCAGGTGTCGCTGCTGCTGCGCCGCCCGCCGGGCCGCGAAGCCTACCCCGGCGACGTGTTCTATTTGCACAGCCGCCTGCTCGAACGCGCCGCGCGCGTCAACGCCGACTATGTCGAGGCCTTCACCAAGGGCGAGATCAAGGGCAAGACCGGTTCGCTGACCGCGCTGCCGATCATCGAGACGCAGGCCGGCGACGTCTCGGCCTTCGTGCCGACCAACGTGATCTCGATCACCGACGGCCAGATCTTCCTGGAAACCTCGCTGTTCAACGCCGGCATCCGCCCCGCCATCAACGCCGGCATCTCGGTGTCGCGCGTCGGCAGTGCCGCGCAGACCAAGGTCATCAAGGGCCTGTCGGGCGGCATCCGTACCGACCTGGCGCAGTACCGCGAACTGGCGGCCTTCGCGCAGTTCGCCTCCGACCTGGACGAGGCCACGCGCAAGCAGCTCGACCGCGGTGCGCGCGTCACCGAACTGCTGAAGCAGCCGCAGTACGCGCCGCTGCCGATCAGCCTGATGGCGGCCACGCTGTTCTCGGTGAACAAGGGCTTCATGGACGACATCGACGTGAAGAAGGTGCTGCCCTTCGAACACGGCCTGCACACCCACCTGAAGACCAGCCATGCGGCGCTGTTGAAGAAGATCGAGGACAGCAAGCAGCTGGACAAGGAAGCCGAGGCCGAGCTCACTGCCGCGGTGACCGCGTTCAAGAAGTCCTTTGCCTGACCCTGACGGACTCTAGGAGCTTTCAGTCATGGCAGCAGGCAAGGAAATACGCGGCAAGATCAAGAGTGTCGAGAACACCAAGAAGATCACCAAGGCCATGGAAATGGTCGCCGCCAGCAAGATGCGCAAGGCGCAGGAGCGCATGCGCGCGGCCCGTCCCTACGCCGACAAGATCCGCAGCCTGGCGGCCAACCTGTCCAGTGCGACGCCCGAGTACAAACATCCGTTCATGCTCAAGCATGACGATGCCAAGCTGGCCGGCGTCATCGTCGTCACCACCGACAAGGGGTTGTGCGGCGGCCTGAACACCAACGTGCTGCGCGTCGTCACCGCCAAGCTCAAGGAGCTGGAGGCGCAGGGCACCAAGGTCGAAGCCGTGGCCATCGGCAACAAGGGTTTCAGCTTCCTCAACCGCATCGGCGCGAAGATCGTCTCGCACGCCATCCAGCTGGGCGACAAGCCGCACCTGGACAAGCTGGTCGGTCCGGTGAAGGTGCTGCTCGATGCCTACGCCGCCGGACGCTTGAGCGCGGTGTACCTGTGCTACACCCGCTTCATCAACACCATGCGCCAGGAGCCGATGGTGCAGCAACTGCTGCCGCTGTCGAACGAAAGCATGGCTGCGGGCGGCGAGGTGGACGCCAAGTCGCACGGCTGGGACTACATCTACGAGCCCAGCGCGCAGGCCGTCATCGACGAGCTGGTGCTGCGCTATGTCGAGGCGCTGGTCTACCAGGCCACGGCCGAGAACCTGGCGTCGGAGCAGTCGGCGCGCATGGTGGCGATGAAGTCCGCCACCGACAACGCCGGCAACGTCATCGCCGAGCTGAAGCTGGTCTACAACAAGACGCGGCAGGCCGGCATCACCAAAGAGCTCTCCGAGATCGTGGCCGGTGCGGCCGCGGTCTGACGACCCAAGATTCACGTTATTCAAAGGATCTGAAAAATGTCTGAAGTTCAAGCGTCCGGCAAGATCGTCCAGTGCATCGGCGCGGTGGTGGACGTCGAATTTCCGCGCAATGCCATGCCCAAGGTCTACGACGCGCTCAAGCTCGAAGGCACGGCGCTGACGCTCGAAGTGCAGCAGCAGCTGGGCGACGGCGTGGTGCGCACCATTGCGCTGGGCTCGTCCGACGGCCTGCGCCGCGGGCTGATGGTGTCGAACACCGGCAACCCGATCTCGGTGCCGGTGGGCCGCTCCACGCTCGGCCGCATCATGGACGTGCTGGGCAACCCGATCGACGAGCGCGGCCCGGTGGGCCAGGAGCTGACGGCATCGATCCACCGCAAGCCGCCGGCCTACGACGAGCTGAGCCCGTCACAGGACCTGCTCGAGACCGGCATCAAGGTCATCGACCTGATGTGCCCGTTCGCCAAGGGCGGCAAGGTCGGCCTGTTCGGCGGCGCCGGTGTCGGCAAGACCGTGAACATGATGGAACTCATCAACAACATCGCCAAGGCGCACAGCGGCCTGTCGGTGTTTGCCGGCGTGGGCGAGCGCACGCGCGAGGGCAACGACTTCTATCACGAGATGGCCGATTCGGGCGTGGTCAACCTCGAGAACCTGGGCGAGTCCAAGGTCGCGATGGTCTACGGCCAGATGAACGAGCCGCCGGGCAACCGCCTGCGCGTGGCGCTGACCGGCCTGACCATCGCCGAATCCTTCCGCGACGAAGGCAAGGACGTGCTCTTCTTCGTCGACAACATCTACCGCTACACGCTGGCCGGTACCGAAGTGTCCGCGCTGCTGGGCCGCATGCCTTCCGCCGTGGGCTACCAGCCGACGCTGGCCGAGGAAATGGGCCGCCTGCAGGAGCGCATCACCTCCACCAAGGTGGGTTCGATCACCTCGATCCAGGCCGTGTACGTGCCCGCGGACGACCTGACCGACCCGTCGCCGGCCACCACCTTCGCCCACCTGGACTCCACCGTGGTGCTGTCGCGCGACATCGCCTCGCTGGGCATCTACCCGGCCGTGGACCCGCTGGACTCCACCAGCCGCCAGCTCGACCCGCTGGTCGTCGGCGAAGAGCACTACAACACCGCCCGCGCGGTGCAGGGCACGCTGCAGCGCTACAAGGAGCTGCGCGACATCATCGCCATCCTGGGCATGGACGAACTGGCGCCCGAGGACAAGCTGGCCGTGTCGCGCGCACGCAAGATCCAGCGCTTCCTGAGCCAGCCGTTCCACGTGGCCGAGGTGTTCACCGGCACCGCCGGCAAGTACGTGCCGCTGAAGGAAACCATCCGCGGCTTCAAGATGATCGTCAGCGGTGAGTGCGACGCGCTGCCCGAGCAGGCTTTCTACATGGTCGGCGGCATCGACGAGGCCATCGCCAAGGCGAAGACCATCCAGTAAGCGCCAGTCAGAGTCCAAGGAAAACCAACCATGGCCACGCTGCACGTCGATGTGGTGTCCGCCGAGGAGAGCATCTTCTCCGGCGAAGCGAAGTTCGTCGCCCTGCCCGGCGAGATGGGCGAACTCGGCATCTACCCGCGGCACACGCCGCTGATCACGCGCATCAAGCCCGGCGCGGTGCGCATCATCCGCGCCGACAACAACGAGGAAGAGTTCGTCTTCGTCGCCGGCGGCATCCTGGAAGTGCAGCCCGGCACGGTCACCGTGCTGGCCGACACCGCGATCCGCGGCCACGACCTCGACGAGGCCAAGGCAGTGGAAGCGCGCAAGCAGGCCGAAGAATCGATGAAGAACGCCAAGAGCGACATCGACTTCGCCAAGGCGCAGGGCGAGTTCGCGGCCATGGCCGCGCAGATCGCCGCGCTGCGCAAGTTCCGCAGGAAGTAGAGCCCGCCGCGCCGCCATGTCGCGCAACAAGAAGGCCGGCGATGAAAAGCTCGGCCGTGCCGACTATGCCGCCCGGCTCGAACAGCTGCAGATCGAGCTGAACGAGCTGGCGCGCTGGGTGCAGCACACCGGTCAACGCGTGCTGGTGCTGATCGAGGGCCGTGACACCGCGGGCAAGGGCGGCGTCATCTCGGCCATTGCCGACGCGCTGCCGCCTCGCGTGTGCAAGACGGTGGCATTGCCCAAGCCGAACGAGCGCGAAAGCACGCAGTGGTACTTTCAGCGCTACGTGCCCTATCTGCCCGCGGCCGGCGAGATCGTGCTCTTCGACCGCAGCTGGTACAACCGCGCCGGCGTCGAGGCGGTGATGGGCTACTGCACGCCGCAGCAGACGGAAGCCTTCCTGCGCCAGGTGCCGGTGTTCGAGAAGCTGCTCACCGACGACGGCATCCTGCTGTTCAAGTACTGGCTCACCGTCGACCAGGCGCTGCAGGAAGAGCGCTTCGCCGAGCGGCTGAGCGACCCACTGAAGCGCTGGAAGCTGTCGCCGGTGGACCTGCAGGCGCGCACCAAGTACCAGGCCTACGGCGAGGCGCGCGACCACATGCTTCAGGCCACGCACAAGCGGCATGCGCCGTGGGCACTGGTCAGCTTCAACGACCAGCGCCGCGGCCGGCTGACGCTGATCCGCCACCTGCTCGACCAGATGTCCGATACGGCCCTGCCAGAGCCCGAGATCGACTTCCCGCTGCTGCCCTCGCCGCCGCTGCGCGAGCGCTTCACTGGCCCGCTGAAGCCGATCGCCAGCGCGTAGGCGCCGAGCGCCTCAGCGCCTGAACGGCGCGTCGGGCAGTTCGTTCGGATTGGGCGCGCCGTCGGCCAGCGCAAAGTGCTGCGTGAGCAGCCGGTCCACCGCGTCCACCGCCTCGCCCAGGCCCTGCTCGAAGCGGCCCGCCTTGAAGGCCGTCGACATGCCCTGAAGCAGCGTGTGCCAGTGCGATTCGGGCACGTGACGGTTCAGGCCGCGGTCGGCGACGATTTCGATCGCGTGTTCGGCCAGCAGCAGGTAGATCAGCACTCCGTTGTTGTGCTCGGTGTCCCACACGCCCAGCTTGCCGAACATCGACTGCGCGCGCTCGCGCGGCGTCGCGTCGCGCCACAGGTAGGACAGCGGCAGGCCGGCTTCGATGCACAGCCGGATCTCGCCGCTGTGCCGCGCCTCGCTGGCCTGCACGCGCGCTTGCAGCCGCTGCAGCGCTGCGTCGTCGA
>CAVURQ010000018.1:0-49699 GCA_963743935.1 uncultured beta proteobacterium
ACCGGGCATGCGGTCGAAGCGACTCGCAGCCGTGAAGCTGTCGTCTGCCAGTACAGGTTTCTGGCCTTTGATGGGAGGCTTGGCCGCGTCCTTTCCCCAGCGATGTGGCGATTGGTCAGGACCAGACATCTGACGGTCACTCGCAACCTTCGGCATTCTTCAGCGCATGCTTCCCAACCTTTCGGATCCCTTAGGGACACGAAGGCAGGTGTCATTTCAGAGTGCAGTCATCGGCAGACCTGCCAAGGGAGGCTTCGATGATCGCCCTGCTTAAGAACTGGATTATTGATCGGCAACTCCGCTTCGTCACTGCGGGGCTGTTGCGTCACGCGACGGTGCCGCAGTGCGACGAGCATGTCGCGTTGCAGCCGAACGACTGGTTGTCGATCGTGCGGCCCCGCAACCTCCTTCTGCACTGCCTGCACGGGCGCGTGGTGGTCACGCGCGAGGGCGATGCGCACGACCGACTTCTGGTCCAGGGCGAAAGCATGCACATCGACTGTACCCGGCACCTGTATGTGCAGGCTGATCTGAAAAGCGAGTTGCGTTTTTCGAGCCAGCTTATCGACCACAAGGGTGCATAGTGCCTTACGCTCCGGCGGCAGCGCGCTAGCGCAGCGCGTCTGCTGTCGAGGGAACCTCGAGCCCGGCGGCGACGCGCAGGAACATCAGCTGCCGATGGCGGTCTTTGGCACGTTGATAGATGGAGTGGCCGTCCAGTCGCGAGCGAGCAAATGCCGGGGCAAGTTGCTGCAAGCGGCGGAACTCAGCCTTCGCGCGCTCGATATCGCCAGCGCCGACGAGGTTGAGGATCCAGTTGATCCGCAAAGGCGGCAACTGTGGCGCCAGATGCGCCGCGCGTTGCCCGGAGTCGACACCTTGCCGATAGTCCCTGCTCACGAAGGCCGCGATGGTCAGGACGTTCTCGATGAGTCGCGGTTCTGCGGCACGCGGATTGAGTCGGCGGTGTAGACGAATGTGCTCGGTGGCAAGCGCGCCCTCACCGCACAGCGCTTCCACAAATGCTCCGAACGTCAGGACCCAGCCGTCACAGTGGTTGAGCTCGATCGCCCTGGCGACGTTGCTCAGCCACCGGGTCGGATTCTCCGAAGGCCCGCGCAAGACTTCCGGCAGCGCCCTGGTGGCCAGCGCCAGCGCGTCGTCGCGGTCGATCGCAAGGGCGCGTGAGGCGGCGTCGACAGCCTCTACGGAAGCCGCTTCTGCATCGGTCGCCATCATGTTGCACAAGCAAAAGCTCTGTGCGACCGCAATTGCGAGCAACGAGCGCACGTGGTCAGGGTCGATGGCCAACGCCTGTCGCGCCCACGCCAACGCCTGATTCAGCGAGGCTTCGGGCTGCGCAGCCGCGAAACACGCGTCGTTGACATTCGACCACGCGCGCACGGCCAGCTCATAGGCACCCGGATCACCGAGGCGGCGCCGACTGACTCGCTTCAGTTCTGCCGCCTCGAGCTGCGGCGTGACCGTGGCCGCGATGGCCTGCGTCAGCTCTTCCTGCACCGCAAAGATGTCTTGCAGCGCCCGCTCGTAGGTCTGCGCCCAGACGCATGCACCGTTGCTCGCATCGACGAGCTGGCACGACAGGCGTACGCGCTCCGCCGAGCGCCGTACGCTGCCTTGCAGCACGTAATGGGCATCGAGTTCGCGCGCCACCTGGGTCACGTCGGTAGCCGTGTCGCGGTAGTCGAAGGAGGAGCCCCGCGCGATGACGTACAGCGACTTGAAGCGCGTCAGCTGGCTGAGGATGTCATCGGTGACGCCATCGCAGAACCAGCGCTGATCCTCGTCGCCGCTGAGGTTGACGAAGGGCAGCACCGCAATGGTCGGCTTGTCGGGCAAATTGCGGGCCGCCGATGTGCCCATCGCCGCTGCGTCCGGCGCACTTGGCACTTGGGCGTTCGTCGGGGAGGCCGCCTCGTTCAGGCTTGCGGTGAAGCGGTAGCCGCGCCCGGGTACCGTCGTGATGGCCTGCGTGCCCACCACCTTGCGCAGTGCCGCCACATGGACGGACAGGTTGCTTTCCTCGACCACGAGGCCAGGCCACACCTCTTGCAGCAATTCGTCCTTGTCGACCACGCGCTCGCGGTGCTCAACCAGGCACATGAGCAGATCGAATGCGCGTGCGCCCACCGCGACTGGGCGGCCGCTCACCAGCACCAGCCGTTCATCGGGGCTGATCTCGACATCGTCGAATGACAGGCGTGTGGACAATGGGCTCCCCATGGCATCGGGCGGCGGCGCCTATTGTGGCTGTTGGTGCATTCGTCGGCCAGCGGCTAGCCATCGGCTAGCCCCTTGCCCGAAGTATCCGCATCCTTGCGCTGGGTGACGCAGTTCCCACATGCATTCGCCTGGCCGGAAAGCTGACGCCGACGGCCGGCTGCTCTTGGCCGGTGCGAGTGCCCCATGTGTCGATTTCGTTGCCACATTGCTGACCGCCGTCGTGCACCTCGAGCGACTGCTCTGGAGTGGGCAGATCGAACGGACGTGCGACCGGACCCAGTCTTCTGCTGCCGTCCGACCGGTCGCCATGAACGACGGCACAGCGCCTTAAGCTCACTCCGACTTCCGAGCCCTGCAACCGCGAATCGGCAGGAGCACGCCTTCAGAACTACGTACGCGATCCGCCCACGCCACGGCGCGGCGCCTGCGACTGGGCTCGCCAGTCAGCCGCCAAAGATCGCTTCGGCCACGGCGGGATCTCAAAGCGCGGCATCTCCTGCAGCATGAAGGCGCCGGCCAGCAGCAGCGTGGGCACGTGGTACAGCAGTGTCCAGGCGCCCTCGATCTTGTCGACGCCCAGCCGCGGCAGCAGCGCCACGGTGGCCAGCAGGCTCAGGGCCGTCAGCGTGGGCAGCGCGCGGCGCAACACCACGCCCCAGCGCGCACGCCGGTGCTGTTCGTGGAATCGACCCGGCGGCGCGGCCAGCGTGTGCGCCAGATGCTGCGCGACGCGGTCCAGCGCACGTTCGGCATCGGCCGTGCGCGCGCTGCCGCGCCGCCGCAGCCGCACGCGCGACTTCCACATGCCGCCGCTGCGCAGCAGCGGCGCCCAGTTCCAGCCGAGCACGGCCAGCAGGTCCTGCGGCAGCGCGAGCGTTTCGCCGGCCGCGGGTGTCAGCACGATCGACGCGGCCACGCCCGAGGTCGAGGGCACGCTCATGTCCAGGCCGAGCTCGCCGAGCCGCACTCTGCCTTCGGTGAGCACCGGCTCGGCACCGGGACTCGGCGCCAGCCAGTAGCTTCGGGCGACGACGCCGCCGGAGCCGATGCGCAAGCAGCGAGCGACATCGACCGACCGCACCGCGGCCAGCAGCTGGCCGGGCCGCGTGCCGCTGGAGACCACCTGTGCCTGCGCAGCGTCGGCGCTGTCGATGACCACCAGCGTGCGCGTCAGCTGCCACCAGTCCTTGCCGCTGCCGTCCAGCCGCAAGGTCTCGCGCACCGCGGGTTCGCCCGCAGGCTCGACGCTGTGGAACAGCAGCCGCCGCTGCAGCCGGTCGCTGGCGGCCAGGTCGAGGCGCAGCCCCTGGCGCGCGAACGGCTCGACCAGCTCGATGATCTCGTGGTGGGTCAACGGCTGCGCAGACATCGGGACACGGCTCAGGTGGGCGCCGCCGCGCCGAAGCGCAGCGTGACGCGCAGCCCGCCCAGCGGCGAATCGTCCAGTGCGACGGTGGCGCCGTGGCGCTGCGCGACGCTGCGCACGATGGCCAGGCCCAGCCCGGTGCCGGGCTCGTCGGCCAGGCCGCGACGGTAGAAGCGGTCGAACACACGCTCGCGCTCGGTGAGCGGGATGCCGGGGCCGGCATCGTCGACCTGCAACATCGGCACGCCGTCCTTCTGCGACACGCGCAACTCGACACGCGCGTTCGGCGGTGAATAGCGCACCGCGTTGTCGGCCAGGTTGCGCACCAGCGCGCTGAGTGCGGCACGGTCGCCGTCGATGGGCACCGGCGCGTCGGCCTGCAGCTCGAAGCGAGTGCCGCGCGCCAGCGCCAGCGGCACGGTGTCGGCCACCGCCGCGCGCACCAGCTCGCTCAGGTCCAGGCGCTGCGTCGTGACCTCGGCGCCGGGCTCGGTGCGCGCCAGCGTCAGCAGTTGCTCCACCAGCCGCGCGGCACGCTCGATGCCGGCGGCCAGCGCCTCGGCGGCGGCCGCTCGCTCGGCCTCGCTGCTGGCGCGCTTGAGCAGCTGCAGCTGCAGCTTCAGCGCCGTCAACGGCGAGCGCAGCTCGTGCGCGGCATCGGCGACGAAGGCGCGCTGCGTGTCCAGCGACTGGCCCAGGCGCTGCAGCAGCGCGTTCAGCGCCGCGACCAGCGGCGCCACCTCGTCGGGCAGGCCGGCAGCGGGCAGCGGCTCCAGCGACTGTTCGTCGCGCTGGCGCACGCCGGCGGCCACACGCTGCAGCGGGCGCAGCGCCAGCGCCGTCAGCCACCAGGCCGCGGCCGCCATGAAGGGCGCGACCAGCAGCAGCGGCAGCACCGCGCGCCAGGCGGCGTCGGCCGCCAGCGTGCGGCGGATGGACAGCGGCTGCGACACCTGGATCACGCGCGAGGGCATGGCCACGCTGAAGCTGCGCCACACCTGGCCGGCCACGATGACATCGGCCAGTCCGAGTTGCGCACGCTGCGGCAGCGCGGCATGCGCGCGCGAGGCATAGATGGCGCGGCCGTCGGCCGTCCACACCTGCACGACGAAGTCGAGCTGCTGGTCGACCAGCGCGCTGGCCTGCGCGGGCGCCACCTCGCCCTGGTCGCGCAGCGACAGCGCCATCTGGCGCAGCTGGTAGTCGAACAGCGCCTCGGTCTCGGCGCGCACGCTGCGGTAGGTGACGCTGCCCACGCCCAGCGCGGTCAGCGCGAGCAGGCCCAGCACCGCCAGCAGCACGCGCGTGCGGATTGACGAACTCACGCCGCCGCGCCCTTGCCGGTGTCCAGGAAGTAGCCCACGCCGCGCATGCTGCGGATGAACTCGGGCCCCAGCTTCTTGCGCAGCTGGTGCACGTAGACCGAGACGGCGTTGCTCTCGATCTCCTCGCCCCAGCCGTAGAGCCGGTCTTCGATCTGCGCGCGCGACAGCACCGCGCCGGGGCGCTGCATCAGCAGCTCCAGCACCGCGTATTCGCGCGCCGACAGCAGCACCGGCTGCCCGCCCTTGTGCACCTGGCGCGTCGCCGGGTCGAGGCTGACACCGGCGTGGGTGAGCCGCGGCATGGCGCGCCCGGCCTGGCGGCGGTGCACGGCACGGATGCGCGCGTTGAGTTCATCCAGCTCGAAGGGCTTGACGATGTAGTCGTCGGCACCGGCGTCCAGGCCGGCCACCCGGTCACCCGGGCCGTCGCGTGCGGTGAGCACGATCACCGGCGTGGCATCGCCGCGCGCGCGCAGCGCACGCAGCACCTCCAGCCCGTTGCCGCGCGGCAGGCCGAGGTCCAGCAGCACCAGGTCGAAGCGCTCGCTGGCCAGCGTGCCGGTGGCCGCCTCGGCGTCGCGCACCCAGTCCACCGCGTGGCCTTCCATGCGCAGCGCAGCGCGCAGCGTGTCGCCGATCATGCGGTCGTCTTCCACCAGCAGCAAACGCATCGGCTTCGGTCTCCAGGGTGCGGGTTCAGGCGCAAAAGCATAGCCTGCATGGGTGAGCACCCCGATGGCAGCGCGGCACGGCCGGCTGCAAACTGCAGAATGTGTGCGGCGCGGCCACGCGATCGCCTTCAGACCTGCGCCACCGACCTGGCGCCAATGACTTTGCAACGAGGGCCAACCTGAAGTGCCCGAAGGGATAGCAGCGACATGACAGGTCCGCAAATCATCGTCCTGGCGACGCCGATCTTCCTGCTGCTGATCGCGCTGGAGTTCGGCATCGGTCTGGCCCGCGGGCGCAACACCTATCGCTTGAACGATGCGCTGAGCAGCATGGGCCTGGGTGTCATGAGCCAGGTGACCGGTGTGTTCGGCACGCTGGTCAGCGTGGCCATGTACACACTGGTGTTTCAGCACGTGGCGCTGTTCGAGCTGCCGGCTTCGTCGCCCTGGGTATGGATCGGCGCGCTACTGGGTTATGACTTCTGCTACTACTGGCTGCACCGCGCCGGCCACCGCGTGGCCGCACTGTGGGCCGCGCATGTGGTGCACCACCAGAGCGAGGACTACAACCTGAGCACGGCGCTGCGCCAGACGAGCAGCGGCTTCCTCTTCGGCTGGCTCTTCTACCTGCCGCTGGCGCTGATGGGCGTGCCGCCGCTGGTCTTCGGCGTGGTGGCGCTGATCGATCTGCTCTATCAGTTCTGGGTGCACACGCAGCAGGTCGGCAAACTCGGCTGGTTCGACCGCTGGTTCTGCAGCCCCAGCAACCACCGCGTTCACCACGCCGTCAACGATCGTTATGTGGACAAGAACTACGGCGGCATCCTCATCGTCTGGGACCGGCTGTTCGGCAGCTTCGCCGAGGAGGACGATGCCGAGCCCTGCGTCTACGGCACCCGCGCGCCGCTGCGCAGCTGGAACCCGCTGTGGGCCAACCTGCAGGTCTATCGCGATCTGGCGCTGGACTCCTGGCGCGCGCGCTCGTGGGCCGACAAGCTGCGGGTGTGGCTCAAGCCGCCGGGCTGGCGACCCGCCGACGTGGCGCAGAAATGGCCCAAGCCGGCCTTCGAACTGCGCGCGGTGCGGCGCTACGACCCGGCCTTGGGGCACGGCGCGGCCTGGGCCGCCGCGCTGCTGTTCGTGGCCGTGATCGGCGGCTTGAGCCTGTTCCTGTGGAACGCACATCGGCTGGCGCGCAGCGAACTGCTGCTCGGCGCAGTGGCGATCGTGGCCGCGCTGTGGCTCATCGGCGCGATCACGCAGCCACGTCGCGACCCATCGCCGCCGGCTTCGACACGGCCCGCCAGTCGATAAGCGCGCGCCCGAGGTGGCCCCGACGGCCGGCGTTTCGCGCTGTGGCCGACTCCCAGGCGCAGGGCTGGCTCAAGCCGCCTGCTGGAAGAACGGCGCCGTCTCGAACACCGACGGCGCGAAGCCCTGGCCATTCAAGGCCAGGCTGCGCTTGAGGACGAAGTCGAAGAGCAGCACGTTGATGTTGCGCAACTGGCGCAAGGGCTCCAGCGTGGCGGGGTCCAGCAGCTTGCGCTCGGCCAGGGCCTGCAGGTAGATCAAGGGCACCACGCCGGGCAGCGGGTAGTCCGAGCCGTTCAACAGGCGCGCATGCCAATCGCGCCGCTCCAGCAGCGTGGCCACCACGCCCATGCGGTTGCCCTGTGTGATGGCGGCAATGTCGCCGAACAGGTGGCCGCGGTATTGCGGCTCGTCCATCAACTGGCCGAAGAGTTCGAAGTTCGTCAACTTGTCGGAGCGCAACTCGTCGATATGGGCATCGCCGAGCGAGGCGCAGTGCGCAACCACGACGCGCACACCGGCCTCGAGCGGGCGGCGCAGGCGCAACGGGTTGCCCAGATGCTCGCCAAAACCATGCACGGCGCGCTCGTCGCCGGCATGCGTGATCAAGGGCAGCTTCAGTGCGGCCAGCTTGGCGTAGAACGCGTCGCAACGCGGGCTCGAAGGATCGATGTTCTGCGCCGAAGGCAGCCACTTGATGGCTCTCACGCCCTTGGCCACGGCGGCGTCCAGCCGGTCCAGCGCGCGCGGGTCGTAGGGGTGGATCGACGCGGCCCATACAAAGTGTGCCGGGTGCGCTGCGGCCAGGCCGGCGACATAGTCGTCAGGCACATGGAATGTGGAACGTTCGCGCAAGGGCACGCCGGCGTCGTCGTGCGCCCAGTCGAAGCCGAACAACAGCACATGGAAACCGCGCGGCATGGCACGGCATTGGGCCAGCAGCCGCTGCACGAAGCTGTTGTCGATCTTCCCGGGTGTCTCGTCGATGCAGGACGCGTTGATATAGAACTCGCGCTGCACATAACCGCGCGGGCGCCAGAGCTGCTCCAGCTGCGGGTTGAACCACAGGCCGCTGCCCGAATCGCCATCGCCGAAGACATGGCAATGTGTGTCCCAGACCTTCGTCGCGTCCAGGCCCTGCCAGGCCGCGCGTAGCAGCGGGCTGTCGCGCAGATCGGCCGGCAGATCGGCCACGCACTGGTTGAAGACGCCGTCACGCAGCGAAAAATCGCAGCCCGCAAGCACCAGGCCGGCGGCGGCAGCGCCGGCACCCAGGAAGACACGCCGCTTCATGCGCTGGCCGCCCTCATGGTTTTGCAGGCGCGGCGACCTTGCCGATGTCGAGGCCTTGCTCGATGCGCTGCATCACATACGGAAAGAACGGATTCGACGACATGCGCGCCAGCGAATCGATGCTGACGACGAGGATGCCGCGTTCGCCGCGCGTGGCCATCGCGCCGAGGTTGGCACCGTAGTCCTCGGTGGTGTCGGGCTCCATGCCGTACAGCGGGTCGTCCAGCGGGAAGGGAATCGCCAGGTGCGACAGCGAGAACACGCCGGGCGGGAAGGCCAGGCCCAGGTCGGTGGTCTGCTCGGTGGTGGCGCCGGCCTCGATGGTGCGCGCCACCACGTTGGCGGTGCCGCGGTCGGCATTGGTGACGATGGTGGTGCGGAAGTTGCGCGGCGCATCGGGCAGCAGTCGTTCGAGCACGGTGTCGGTACTGCGACGCAGCAGCGGACCGAACTTGGCATTGCGGTTCAGGTCGAAGAGCACCAGCTCGCTGCCGTTGGCCGGCAGCTTGGCATACAGCGCGGCGACGATGGCGCGCGTGCTGACGGTGAAGTCCACCACCGACTGGAAGGTCAGCACCGGCGCCAGGCCCTTCAGGTTGTCCTCGCTGCGCATGGCGGTCGATCTGCGCCTGCAGCCGCCGCGCCACCAGCGAGGACTGGCGCGCGCCGTTGACCGGGAAACTGTTGAACTTGAACGGGTTGAACTCGGGCACGATGCCCAGCCAGGCCGCCTTGTCGAAGGCCGGCACCAGCGCCGGCCAGCCGAACACGCCGGCAAAGCGCGCCGTGCTGGTGATGCCGATCATCGGCGCGAACAGCACGATGTGGTCGGGCCGCGCCAGCGCCTTGTCGTCGAGCGCGTCCAGCGCGTACTTCATGGCCAGCGCGCCGCCGTTGGAAAAGCCGATGACGTGCAGCGGCGTCGGTGCCGGCGACAACTTGCGCGCCTCGCGCACCGCCAGGTGCGTGGCCGCCATCCACTGCTCCCACTCGACCTTGGCCAGGCCCGCGGGCACGGTGCCGTGGCCGGGCAGGCGGATGGCCACCGCCACGTAGCCCGCCTGCACGTAGCGCCGCGCCACGTGGCGCAGGCTGTAGGGCGAATCGGTCAGGCCGTGCAGCAGCACCACCGAGCCCACCGGCGTGCCCGCAGGCGCCAGGACGTAGGAGCGGTTCCAGTCCTGCTTGAAACGGCCGGGGTAGATGGGGCTGTCGGCGAAGTAGCGGTTGGAGTCGACACGCGCCTCTTCGGGCAGCTTGTCGGTGACTTCGCTGCGCACCTGCTCGAAGAGCTTGTTTTCCGCCGCCAGGTAGCCGGCCCAGTCGAGCTTGGCGATCTGCGCGGCTGCAGGCTCGCTGGGCACGAAGGTGTGCCAGCGCTCGAGGTGCGGCGAGCGCAGCGAGTCGTAGACGCGCCACGCCAGGATCACCACCAGCAGGGTCACGAGCAGGGCCAGGGAACGCTTGAGGATCTTCAGCGCAGTCGCTTTCATTGCCGCTTGTCGAAGGCGCACCCGGGCGCAACCGGTCGATCATAAGCGGCGCCATCGGCAACAATGGCGCGCAGAAACAGGAGACGACCGCATGCCGACGATCCACGTTCGTGCCGCGCGCGAGGACGAATACGCCGTCTGGATGCCGCTGTGGCGCGGCTACCAGGCCTTCTACAAGGTGGACATTGCCGAAGACGTGAGCCGCACCACCTGGCAGCGCTTCTTCGACCCGGCCGAGCCGATGCACTGCGACTTCGTGGAGGTCGACGGCGTGGTGCGCGGTCTGGTGCACAGCATCGACCACCGAAGTTGCTGGATGAAGGAGAGCTCCTGCTATCTGCAGGACCTGTTCGTCGAGCCGGCCTGTCGTGGCCAGGGGCTCGGTCGGCGCCTCATCGAGCATGTCTATGCCCAGGCCAAGGCGCGTGGCTGCGCGCGTGTGCATTGGCTCACGCACGAGACCAACACCGACGCGATGAAGCTCTACGACCGCATTGCCGACAAGCCCGGCTTCGTGCAGTACCGCAAGGCCGTCTGAGCGGCTGGCCGGCATCTGATCCTGGCGGGGGCCGCGGCCGACCACCTGCGCGCCGGCGCAGTGGCCGTCAGCCGAGCTTCTGTTCCTTGCGCAGTTGCACGCATTGCGCGTGCCTGGTCCAGGCGGATTTGGCGCATTGTGTCTGCATGCACTGGTACAGCGCAAAGCGGGTGCGCTCGCCACAGGCCTCGCGCGGGCTATCCGGCGGCGGCGGCCGGGCCTTTGTCGCCGCCGCTTTCGGGTCAGCGCGCGACGGTGGCGGAGGTGCTGGCCGCGAAGGCGGCGGTGCTGTGTCGCCATCGCGAGCCGCCGGCCCTGCGGCCGGCGGTGGAAAGTCATCCCTGAAGGCGTCGCTGGGCTCGATGACGGCGCTGGTGGGCGCGACCACCGGCGCCGTCAGCGACCTCATGCTGTCAACCCCGCCGCCGCCGACCAACCCGGGCTGGGCCTCCTTCAGCAACCAAGCCACCGTCGCGGCCAGTGCCGCCAACATCAGCAAGCCCGCAGCGGCGGCCATCCACAACTGTGGTCGGCTGAGTGGCTTGGCGGCGGCGGGCCCGGCCATCGACGCCTGCTCCGTAGTCTGTGTGTCAGCAGGCCCCAGCGCAACAGCCTCGCCAATCCCTGCACCGGCGCCTGCGTTTGCCCCTGCTGCGGCGGCGGCCGAGGATGCCGTCGCAGCATCCTCGTTGGCATGCGCGGCGATGAAGGCAAAGGTCCTGTCCAGGTCGGCGATGACCCTGGCGTTTGACGGGTCCATCGCCTTCGGCGCGGGCGCGGTGTGGGGCGCGGGCGTGGGCACGTCGAGGCGCCCGCCCGTCTTTGCGGCAGCCGCCGCCGGTTTGATTTCGGGCTGGCCCGCAGTCGGCGCAACCGGACGGGGGGGGGCGCTGGCAGGCAGGCCCGAGCTTCGCTCGCTGAACAACGAGGCGTGGGCCACAGGCAAGCTGGCCAGCCAGGCGGCCGTGCTTTCGGGCACGCGCACGCCGGGCGCGGATGCGGGTCGCCGCCTGACGGACACACTGCCACCGGCGTCGAGCAGGCTGCGCAACTGGGCCACGCTCTGCGGCCGTTGCGCAGGCGCGTCCTGCAGGCAGGCATCGAGCGCATTCAGCCAGTGCGGCGCCTCGCCGAGCTCGGGCTGTGCGAGGCTCAGGCGCCGCCACACCGCGGACAACCGCTCGAAGGCCTGGGTCGCGGCCGTGTCGGAAGGCGGCGCGGGCAACTGGCCGCTGATGCAGAAATGCAGCGTCGCCGCCAGCGCGTAGAGGTCGGTCCACGGCCCCATCGCCATGTCGCCGGTGGGCGCGCGCTGCTCGACCGGCTCGAAACACGGCTCCAGCGCGGCCATCATGCTTTGGGTGCGGTCGCTGATCAGGGCCGTGGGCACGGCCTCGAAATCCAGCAGCACCGGCCGATCGCCCGGCAGCAGCAGGATGTTGCCCGGCGCCACGGCGGCGTGCACGCAGCCTTCTTCATGCAGCGCGTCCAGCGCGCCCAGCAAGGCGTCGAGCCAGGTGCGCAGCGCGCGCGCGTCGGGCGTGGCGGCGAGTTCGCGCCGATGCGCCAGCAGCGTCGGGCCGGGGCAGTAGCGCATCACGCGATAGGCCGTGCCATGGCGCTGCAGGATGCGCAGGATGCGCAGCAGCGCCGCGTGATCGCAACGCGCCAGCGTCTGCGCCTCGTCGATGAAGGCCTGCAGGCCGAGCTCGAAGCGCTCGGCGTGGGTGCGCGCGCGCAGCACCACTTGGGTTTCTGCACTGCGCAGCGCCAAGGCGTCGGGCAGGTACTCCTTGATCGCCACGTGCAGCTTCAGCGCATGGTCGTATGCGCGATAGACCACGGCGAAACTGCTTTGCGCGAGCACGCGCTCGATCTCGAATTCGTCCAGCCGCGTGGTCGCCGGCAGCGCGCGTTCGGGCGCGCGAAACGGGTTGCTGGGCAGGGCGGTGCGCGAGGTCATCTAGCGCCCGCCTGGGCGTCCAAAGGGCGGTAGCGCCCCTTCGGGGGGCTGCGAATGAAGTGTGCTTTGCGGCAGTTCCATCTTTCGCGATGCTACTTCGCGCCGGGCATAAGTGGGCGATTTGGCGCATCGAGAGCGCAGAATCCGTGTGGGCGAAGACACAACAGGAGCGGTCATGGCCAAGGACTTCGACTCGATGGAAGACTCCAACCGCAGCGCCAATGCGGACATCCACAGCGTCTCCGATGCTTCGCGGCGCCTGTGGGTGCAGGGCGGACTGGGTGCGCTGGCCGCGGGGCTGTTCGCGCCGCTGCTGCCGGGCTGCGCCGGCATCGGCGGGACGAGCGCCGCAAAGGGTGGCGGGCCCTTGCTCGGCTTCAAGTCCATCCCCACCACCGACCAGGACACGCTGGTCGTGCCTGAAGGCTACGAGGCCGTGGCCTTTGCCGCGTGGGGCGAACCGGTGGGTGTGGCCGGCAACATGCCCGCGTGGAGAGCCGACGCCAGCAACAGTGCCGCCGACCAGGCGGTGCAGATGGGCATGCACCACGACGGCATCCACTTCTACCCGCTGGACGGCAGCAGCACGCGCGGCCTGCTGGCCATGAACCACGAGTACACCGACGACGGCCTGCTGCACCCCGACGGCATGAAGACCTGGAGCGCGGAGAAGGTGCGCAAGGCGCAGGCGGCGCATGGCGTGTCGGTCATCGAAGTCGAGCTGAAGGGCGGCGCCTGGCAGATGGTGCGGCCGTCGAAGTACGCGCGGCGCTTCACCGCCTACACACCCTTCGCTGTCGGCGGCCCGGCCGCCGGCCACGCGCTGATGAAAACCGCCGCCGACCCGCAAGGCCGCAACGTGCTCGGCACCTTGAACAACTGCGCCAGCAGCATGACGCCCTGGGGCACCTACCTGTCGGGCGAAGAGAACTTTGCCTTCTACTTCAACGGCCCCGACAAGATGGACGCCAGCCAGACGCGCTGGGGCATGCGCAAGACCAGCTTCTACCGCTGGCCCGAGTTCGACGAGCGTTTCGACGCGGCCAGACACCCGAACGAATTCCACCGCTTCGGCTGGGTCGTGGAGATCGACCCGATGGACCCGACGAGCCTGCCCGTCAAGCGCACCGCGCTGGGCCGGGCCGCGCACGAAGGCGCCTGGGTCGCACTCACGAAGGACGGCCGCGCGGTGGTGTACTCGGGCGAGGACGCACGTTTCGAATACATCTACAAGTTCGTCAGCCGCGACAAGGTCGCGCCCGGCGGCGGGGGAGTGAGCAAAGCCCAGGCCAACAAGGAGCTGCTCGACCACGGCACGCTCTACGTGGCGCGCTACAACGCCGACGGCACGGGCCAGTGGCTGCCGCTGGTGCACGGCCAGGGGCCGCTGACCGCGGCCAACGGCTTTGCCGACCAGGGCGAAGTCGTCATCAAGAGCCGGCAGGCCAGCGACCTGCTGGGCGGCACGAAGATGGACCGGCCCGAGTGGCTGGCCATCGACCAGGCCAAGGGCGAGGTCTACTGCACGCTGACCAACAACAGCGCGCGCGGCGCGAAGGACATGCCCGGCGTCGATGCCGCCAACCCGCGCAACAACAACGTCATGGGCCAGATCATCCGCTGGAAGGAAGCGGGCGATTTCGACGCGCTGACGATGCGCTGGGACCACCTCGTGCTGGCCGGCGACCCGGCCAACGAACGCGCCGAAGCGCGCGGCAACATCAACGGCGACATCTTCGCCTGCCCCGATGGCCTGACGCTGGATGCACGCGGCGTGCTGTGGGTGCAGACCGACATGCACGCCTCGCAGATGTACAAGGGCGAGCTGCTGCGCATGGGCAACAACCAGATGCTCGGTCTGGACCGCAGCACCGGCGAGGTGCGGCGCTTCCTCACCGGGCCGGTGAACAGCGAGGTCACCGGCGTGACGCTGACGCCGGACCAGCGCACGATGTTCATCAACATCCAGCATCCGGGCGAATCGCGCCAGCGACCGCAGCGACCCGGCCAACCCGACGAAGTTCTCGAACTGGCCGGACTACAAACCCGGCGGTCGGCCACGCGCGGCCACGGTGGTGATCCGCAGGAAGGACGGCGGGATCATCGGCACCTGAGCCTGCCCTCAGGTCAGGCGATAGAGATCGAGCCGCACCCAGCTGGCGTCGCGCTGGCCGCAGGCAATCGCCATCACCTTGTTCAGATGCGCCCAGGCCGGCGCGCCGGTGGTGAAGCGCACGAGGGTGCGGAAGAAGTACTCGTCGCGCGCGACGAGTTCGCCGCGCGCCAGCCGCGCCATCACCTCCGCCGGGCCATGGCGCATGCCGTTGCTCTGCACCTCGATGAGTGCACCGTCGTCGGCGCGGATGACGTAGTGCGCGGCGAGGTCGAGCACACCGTCGGCGCGGTTCACCTGCCAGTCGACGCCGCCTTCGACCAGCGTGCCGTTCAGCTCCGGCCCGCGCACCGTGCCGCCGCCGAGCGGGACGTAGCGCCGTTCGCCGTACGGGCCGGGGCCGAGCGTGACGAGCGTGCGCACCTCGCAGTCGATGTGGGTCATGGGCAGCAGCGCGGGTGGCGATGGCAGGGTGTTCATATGGCGATGTTCCGTGGGGCGGGACCTGGACAAGCCCATTATTCGCCGCTGCTAGCCGGCGACTGCCCGCACCGCCTTCAGGCACGCGAGGTACCGACCGCACGCTGGCCCCGCGTGGATCAACAAACCCAGGCCGGCATGACGACCATCACTGGGCGGGCGGCAGCGTTGGGCCGCAGTCCGCTCACGACCGCTGACCCAGCAGCAAGGCATAGGCCCACACCACGGCGATGACCATCTGGACCGTGAAGGCACGAACCTCAGCGTCACCGCGGACGCACTCAGCGAGCCAAGATGAATGAGCGACTGCACGATGCGCGCCGCAAGAAGCGCATAGGCCAGCGGGTCCGTGACAGGAGTGCGGTCGGTGGCCAGGGCGACGAGCATCAGGCCGCCGAAGATGGGCAGGCCCTCGAGGCAGTTGGCGTGGGCCCGTGCCAGGCGCTGCATGAACGGCGACAGGTTCGCATTGTCCGGAGCGAATCCGTTCGCGGGAACCTCCTTGGTGAGCACCAGCTTGGCGCGAATGGCCTCCATGAGGATGAGCAATGCCAGGGCCCAGGCGATGAACCCGGTGAGTGCAACAGCGGTGGGTGTGCTCATGGGACAGGCTCCGGTGTGATCGATGCGTTCAGGACTGTCGAGCTTGTGGCGGGGCCAGGTCAAGACGGCGCATACAGCTCCTTGAAGCCCAGCCGCCAGGACGGGATGCTCGGCTCCCACGCCAGCGCCGCCTTGGCCTTGCGGTTCGAGGCTCCCGATTGTTCGTTGAAGATGTAGACCCGCATGTCGCCGAGCTTCTGTCGCGCCAGCGCTTCATCCATGGTTGAAGGCGGCGGCGCACCCAGCAGTTCAGCCGCGACCGGCAACCAGTCGCGCAGCCTGGCCGGCGCGTCGTCGACGATGTTGTAGATGCCGGGCGCGGCGCGGGTCAGCGCCTTCATCGTGGCCGCGGCGGCGTCCTGCACATGAATGAAGGAGTAGGTGCCGTTGCCGGTGCCGACGATCGGCATCCTTCCCTTCCTGATTGCGCGGGGGATGGCATCCGCAGGATCGAAGTTCGTTCCCGGCCCGTAGAACCACCCGTAGCGCAGCACGACACCCTGCAGGCCTTCGGCTTCGAGTGTGCGTCGTTCCAGTTCGGCCACGGCCTGCGCCAGCGGTCGGATCGCCTCGGGTGCGTCCAGATAGAGCGGGGAACCTTCGTCCGTCAGCCCGCTGGCGACGGGCTTGCAGATGAACGAGATGCTTTGTGTGATGAATCGGCTGGCACCCGCCTGCTGTGCCGCAGCCACGAGATTGCGCGTGCCCTCGGTCCGCACACGGATGGTTTCAGCCAGAGGGTCGGCATCCGTCGCCCCGAAGGCGGTGAGTTGATGAATGACCACCTCCGGTGCCGCCTGTCGGCCAAGCTCGGTGAGCCGGCCTTCGTCGAACACGTCGCCGATGACGGGCGTGGCGCCCATCGCTGCGATGCGCGCGGCGCCAAGGGGCGTGCGTGTCATGGCGACGACGTGATGCCCTTGCTGGACGAGCAGCGGTACGAGCTGGCGGCCGATGGCGCCGGTTCCTCCGGCGATGAAGATCTTCAACGCGGTCCTGCCACGGCCAAGCGCGCTTCTTGCATCACAGCAACCGCCAAATCGCGACTCACGGTGGGGAAGTCCTCCAGGAAAACATCCAGTGAGTCGCCGGCTTCAAGGTGTTCGAAAAGGATCCGCACGGGCACGAGGGTAACGGCGGCTCATGCATCGATAGATCACGAGGGCGTTCGGTCATCGGTTGATGCGCTGCTTGGCTGACCGACGCGTGCTCGATCTGTAGCCGCCCGACGCAGCATGACTGCGCAAGCCACGAAGTTGCCCTTCGGGGTGGCGTACGGTCCGGTGAGCAAGTTTGGCCCACGGGTCCGTAGTTCCAACGCTGCGACGATGTTTGCGACACGATCACGAACTGAGTCTTCGTCGAACGCTGAAGCGTTCACGATGCGCCGCATCGTTACGGATATCGCGAGCCCAATCGAGCGACTTGGATACCTCCGCAGCCACGAGGTTCAAGCGGCGGGCGAGCTCGATGCGGGCGGCGAACGATTCGAGAGGAGCACCCCGACCAAGCAGTTTGTCCTCGCCCTTGTGCACGACGGGTAGCAAGAATTTCTTGAGGAGAAGTAGAAGACGATCGTCCAAGATCGCCCCTGCCAGCTCGGCACACGCACGGTCACTCGCGTTCAGCTCCGTGTTGAGTTGGTTGAGCCAGGGTCCCCCAATCGTCAACGGTTCCATGCGAGACGCCTAACTTGTATTGAAGTCGATCTCAACTCGTACAGTGCAAGTCTTGCAATAGCGACCTCGCAGGTTAGAGGCCGCTTCTGCTGGGCGAGCTGGAGAACGGCAAGAACACCACCGCCACCTCTCACTTCGCCGTCGGCATCACAAACTCCGCGCCCTTCGCAATCGTCTCCGGCCACCGCTGCATCACGCTCTTCTGCTTGGTGTAGAAGCGCACGCCTTCTTCGCCATAGGCATGCATGTCGCCGAACAGGCTGTTCTTCCAGCCGCCGAAGCCGTGCCAGGCCATCGGCACCGGAATCGGCACGTTGATGCCGACCATGCCGATCTGCACGCGCCGTGAAAACTCGCGCGCCACGTTGCCGTCGCTGGTGTAGCAGGCCACGCCGTTGCCGAACTCGTGTTCGTTGACCAGCTGCACCGCTTCGGCCAGGTCCTTGCACGCGCACGCAGCTCAGCACCGGGCCGAAGATCTCTTCCTTGTAGATGCGCATGCCGGGCGTGACATGGTCGAACAGCGTGCCGCCGGTGAAGAAGCCGCCTTCATGGCCCTTGACCTTGTGGCCGCGGCCGTCGACCACCAGCTTGGCGCCTTCTTCGACGCCGATGCCGATGTAGCCCTCGATGCGCTCCATCGCCTGCTGCGTGACGATCGGGCCCATCTCGGCGTCCAGCTCCATCGGGTTCTTGATCTTCAGCGCCTTGGCGCGCTCGGCCAGCTTGGGCACGATCTTGTCGCCGATGTCGCCCACCAGCACGGCCACGCTGATGGCCATGCAGCGCTCGCCGGCACTGCCGTAGCCGGCGCCGATCAGGCCATCGACGGCCTGGTCGATGTCGGCATCGGGCATCACCACCATGTGGTTCTTGGCGCCGCCCAGCGCCTGCACGCGCTTGCCGTGGTGCGCGCCGGTTTCGTAGATGTAGCGCGCGATCGGTGTGGAGCCGACGAAGCTCAGCGCCTTGACGTCGGGGTGCGTGAGCAGCGCGTCCACCGCCACCTTGTCGCCCTGCACGACGTTGAACACGCCGTCGGGCAGGCCGGCCTGCTTCAGCAGCTCGGCCATGAAGACCGACGGCGACGGGTCGCGCTCGCTGGGCTTCAGGATGAAGGCGTTGCCGCAGGCCAGCGCCACCGGGTACATCCACATCGGCACCATGCACGGGAAGTTGAAGGGCGTGATGCCGGCCACCACGCCCAGCGGCTGGCGCAGCGTCCAGTTGTCGATGCCGGTGGACACCTGGTCGGTGTAGTCGCCCTTCAGCAGCTGCGGGATGCCGCAGGCAAATTCGACGATGTCGATGCCGCGCGTGACCTCGCCCTGCGCGTCGGTGAAGACCTTGCCGTGTTCGGCGGTGATCATCGCGGCCAGCGTGTCGCGGTGCTGCATCAGCAGTTGCAGGAAGGCGTTCATCACGCGCGCGCGGCGGATCGGCGGCGTGTCGGCCCAGGCCGGGAAGGCGGCCTTGGCGCTGGCCACGGCGGCGTTGACTTCGTCGACCGACGCCAGCGCCACCTGCCGCGCCACCGCGCCGGTGGTCGGGTTGAACACCGCCTGGCGGCGGCCGCTGCGGCTGGGCACGGCGCGGCCGTGGATGAAGTGGCCCACTTCGGTGGTGGCGGTGAAGGCTTCGGGTGCGCCCATGGTGAATCTCCAGTGGTGTGTCGGGTGTCGAATCGGCAAGTCTAGGCCGTGCCGCGGCTCGCGCGCAGGCTCGGCAGGCCGATGCCGGTGGCGTCGAAGCCGCCGTCCACCGCCAGGGTCTGGCCGTTGATGTAGCTGGCCGCGTCGCTGCACAGGAAGCCCACCGCCGCGGCAATCTCTTCCGGCGTGCCGTAGCGGCCGAGCGGAATGCTGTCGTGATAGTCGGCGCGGATGGCGGCGCTGTGCACCAGCTTGGCCATGGCCGTGTCCACCGGGCCGGGCGCGATGGCATTGACGCGGATGCCCATGTCGCCCAGTTCCGCCGCCTGCTGCTTGGTCAGGTGGATCAGCGCGGCCTTGCTGGTGCCGTAGGCCACGCGCAGCGTGCTGGCGCGCAGGCCGGAGATCGACGCGATGTTGACGACGCTGCCACCGCCGCCCTTCAACATCAGCGGCGCGGCGGCCTGGGTGCAGATGAAGGGGCCGTTCAGGTTGGTGGCCATCACCGCCGACCATTCGTCGAAGGTGGTGTCGAGCAGCGGCTTGAACACGGCAATGCCGGCGTTGTTGACCAGCGCGTCAAGACGGCCGAAGCGTTGCGCGATGCTTGCCACGGCCGCGGCAACCTGGGTGGGGTCGCCGACATCGGCGTGCAGCACCAGCAGCCGCTCGGGCTGCGCCAGCGTCGCCGCGGCCGCATCCAGCGCCGCGCCGTCGATGTCGAGCATCGCGACGCCATGACCCTGCGCCAGGAACCATGAGGATGTGGCCAGGCCGATGCCACGCGCGGCGCCGGTGACCAGGGCGATCTTGAGGGTGTCGTTCATGGGCGCCATGCTACGACCGCCGGCCGTGCTTGCGCGTGCGTGGCGAGCGATTCCGCGCAAGCGGGGGCATGCGTGCGCCTCAGGCCTTCGACAGCGCTCCGGTGCTGCTCAACAGCTGCGCCAGCTCGGCCACGTCCATCAGCCGGATGTTCTTTTCCTTGGCGAAGCCCTTGGCCTTGTCGCTGATCTCGCCGCCGGCGATGTACAGGCAGGCGCCGGCCTCTTGCCGCTGCTGCGCTGCGTGCAGCTCGCGCAAGGGCTCGATGCCGGTGTTGGCGGCCTTCCAGCGCCGCCAGCTCACCAGCGTGCTTCGTCCGGCCTTCTGCAGCTCCAGGTCGGCGCCGGGGGTGTTGAGCTTTCGCACCTCGTGCCCCTGGCGGCCGAATGCCGCCTCGATGGCGGCGCCGAGATCGCGTGCGCCCATCGCATTCATGCGATCCAGCGCCTGCGTCAACTGCGCGGTGCTGGGCGCGCGCGCCTGCTTCCAGGCGGCCATGGCCGCGATCACCACGAAGGGAAATCCGCCCAGCACGCCGGCCATCACGAAGCGCTCGGGCAACAGCAGGCGCGCCAGCAGCGCCACGGCCACGGCAATCCCCAGGCTGGCCCACCAGGGCGAGCGCAGCAGGATCGCGAACAGCGAATTCGGGGCCATCTTCAGTTTCACGGGTCACCTCTGACTAGGACCTTCACCGGCCGGCGCGGCCGATTTTGCTTCTACCATGCGCGGCGGCGCGATCCGGCGTCGCGCATTGGACACGGCGCCCCTTTGAAGAACGACCCGCTCAAGGCCGATCGGCGCCAGCGCATCGCCCGGTGGCTGCTGTGGCTGACGCCCGCGCTGTGGTCGTCGAACTACATCATTGCGCGCGCGTCGGAGGGCGTGATTGCGCCGCATGCGCTGGCACTCGGCCGCTGGTTGCTGGCGCTGGCGCTGCTGCTGCCCTTTGCCGGCGGCGCGCTGATCGCCGGCTTCGCCACCTGGCGGCAGGAGTGGCGGCAGATGCTGGTGCTGGGCGCCCTGGGCATGTGGATCTGCGGCGCCTTCGTCTACATCGGCGCGCACACCACCAGCGCCACCAACATCGGCCTGATCTATGGCGCCACGCCGGTGGCCATTGCGTGGGCCGGTACGAAGCTGCTGCACGAGCGCGTGTCGCCGTGGCAACGCGTGGGCATGGCGTTGGCGCTGTGCGGCGTGCTCTTCGTCCTGGCCAAGGGCGACCCGGCCAACCTGCTCGACGTGCGCTTCACGGTGGGCGACCTGTGGATCCTTGCCGCCGCCTTGTCGTGGGTGGCCTACACCGTGCTGCTGCAGCGCTGGCCGTCCACGCTGGGGCCGACGCCGCGGCTCGCGGCCATCACCTTCGGCGGCGTGCTGGTGTTGCTGCCGGCCACCTTGCTGGAGGCGATGTTCGTGCCCGGCCCCGCCTTGCACGCCAAGGCGCTGTGGCTGATCGTTCTGGCCGGGTTGATGCCCAGCTTCTTTGCCTACCAGGCCTACAGCTACATGCTGCGCGAGCTGGGCGCGGCGCGCACGGCCTTGGTGATGTACCTGGGACCGGTCTATGCAGCGCTTACCGCCTGGCTGCTGCTGGGTGAGGCCCCCAAGACTTATCACGCGGTGGGCGCGGCGCTGATCCTGCCCGCCATCTACCTGGCCACGCGCAAGCGCAGCGCGCGCGCTTGAGTGCGCGGCCACGGCCACGGCCACAATAGCGCCCCGCCGTACAACTGCCTCGCCCACACCATGAGCGTTTCCAACCCCTTCCACCTGGCCTTTCCCGTCACCTCGCTGGCCAAGGCGCGTGCCTTCTACGGCGATCTGCTGGGCTGCCCCGAGGGCCGCTCGTCCGACGGCTGGGTCGATTTCGACTTTCGCGGCCACCAGATCGTGGCGCATCTGGCACCCGAGGAAGCGGGCCATCGAAGCACCGGCCAGGTGGACGGCGACGACGTGCCGGTGCGGCACTTCGGCCTGGTGCTGTCGATGGGCGAATGGCAGGCGCTGGCCGATCGGCTGCGCGACGCCGGCACGCGCTTCGTGATCGAGCCGCATGTGCGCTTCAAGGGTCAGGTGGGCGAGCAGGCGACGATGTTCCTGCTCGACCCCTGCGGCAACGCGCTGGAGTTCAAGGCCTTTGCCGACCCGGGGCAGTTGTTTGCCAAGTAGCATGCGCGCCGCTGCCGATCGGGCGGCGCCGATGCGGCAACCACCGCCCATGCTTTCCATGCCCATGACCCCGATCCCTTTGCGGCGCACGCTGCTGGCCCTCGGCCTGGCCATTGCCGGCGCTGCCGCCCAGGCACAGGCCTTCGATGCGGTGCGTCTGTTCTCCGTGCCGATTGGCGACGGCCAGGGCCTGGCCGGCCTGGCGGTGGTGGCCGGACACGAGTACCTGGGCTCGGACGAGCGCAAGACCTTGGTGCTGCCGAATCTGAGCTACCAGTGGGCGAACGGCTGGTTCGCCGGCACCGGCAACGGCATTGGCTACAAATTCCACTCACCGGCCAACATGCAGGTCGGCTTGCGCGTCACGCTCGACTGGGGGCGCGATGAGGACGATGCCAGCGCGTTGCGCGGCATGGGTGACATCGACGCGCGGCCGGAGTTCGGCGGCTTCTTCAACTTCTTCATCACCGACGAGTGGTTCCTGACCACGTCCTTTCGCTACGGCGCGGGCAACGACCGCGACGGCTCGCAGACGGACATCGGCCTGGGCTGGTCGAGCCAGTTGGCGCCGCAGTGGCGCGGCGCACTGGGCGTGGCCGCGACCTACGTGAACAGCAAGTACATGCAGGCTTTCTACGGCGTCACGGCACAACAGTCTGCGAGCAGCGGCTATGCGGTGTATTCGCCCGGGGCCGGCTGGCGCGACATTCGCGGCAGCGCGTCGCTGACCTACTTCTTCAACCCCGAATGGAGCATGACCGGCGCGCTGACCTTGCGCGCGCTGCAAGGCGAGGTGCGCGACAGCCCGATCGTGAACGAGAACTACCCCGTATCGGGCCTTCTCGCCGTGAACTACAGCTTCTGATCGCCACCCGAGGCCGACGCGGCGCGGCTGGGCACGGCCTGGCAAGCCGCGTCGCTCAATAGCTCGGCCTGGGCGAGGCCAGCAGCCGCGCCGACACCACCGCGGCGAGTGCGGACAAGCCCATGCAGGCCCACATCACCAGCACGTAGCTGCCGCTGTGGTCGAAGACCGCACCGGCCCATACCGGGCCGAGCAGGTTGCCCAGGGCCGCGCCGCTGTAGAGCGTGCCGATGATGCCGGCCACCGCGCGTGCGCCGAACAGGTCCATGCAGATGGCGGGCAACAAGGACACGATGCCGCCATAGCTCAGGCCGAACCACAGCGAGAAGAACACCAGCGCCGGGTAGCCGCCCGCCGCCCACCAGACCAGGTAAGCCAGCCCGGCGCTGGCTTGCATGAGCACCAGCGTCAAGGTGCGACCGATGCGATCGGCCAACGCGCCGATGACGAAGCGCCCGACCAGGCTGCCCACACCGATCAGGCCGACCAGGCCGACGGCGCGCGCCTCGCTCAGGCCCAGGTCGCGGGCTGAAGCCGACACGTGGGCGAAGGGCACGAACATGCTCGGCGAGGCGAGCACGATGCCCAGATAGAGCCACCAGAAGCGCCGGTCGCGCAAGGCTTCTCCCAGGCTCAAGCCGGATGCCGCGCCGGCACGCGCCGCTCCGGCTTGCGGCGCGCGGCGCAACAGCCAGGTGGCGCACAGGCCCAGCACGAGCACGCCGAGTGCCATGACGCGCAGCGCGTCGCGCCACTGCAGGGCGCCGATGGCGGCCGCCGCCAGCAAGGGCACGACCACGGTGCCGGCGCCGATGCCGGCGCTGGCCAGGCCCGCCGCGAGGCCGCGACGCTGGGTGAACCACGGCTGCACGCAGGCGATCGACGGCGTATAGACCAGCGCGATGCCCAGGCCGACACCCACGCCATAGGCGGCGTAGACCATGGTCATCGAGCCGGCAAAGCTGCACAGCAGCAGGCCCGCCGCGATCAGCAGCATGCCGGCCACCGCGACCGCGCGCGGGCCATGACGGTCGGCGAGCATGCCCGCACCGGCGCCGAAGACAAAATACACCGCACCGGTCAGGCCGAAGACCAGCGAGACATCGGCGCGCTGGGCGCTGAACTCGGTGGCGAAGGACTCGAAGAAGGCGGCGAACGAGTAGGAGACACCAAAGATGATCGCCAGGGCGAAGAACGTGGCCCAGACGACCACCCAGGCGTAGGGCGCTTCTTTCATCGACCCAGTCTAGCCGCCGCTGGACGCCGAAAACGGGCGAAAAAGAAGCCCACCGTTTGACGGGTGGGCTTGTTCAAGTCCTTCAGGAAGGACGTCGTTGGGATCGTTGCCGGTCCGCGCGTATGTTCGGGCGGTACCTGATGCGACCTCGCGCAGATCGTGTGACAGCTTCTGAGTCAGGACTCTATGGAGCTTCCTTACAGGCGGCCATCCCTAGTTCGTCATTCCCGTTCGTGGTACAGGCGGCGCGACGCCGGGCTGGCGCGACAATGCCGCATGGTCACTTCCCCTGCTCCGACAGGCCCCGCGCCGGCGCTGAGCGACGCCGACGTCGAACGGCTGCAGGGCCTGCTCGACCAGGTGCCGGCGCCGCTGCAGCCACTGGACGTCAGCGCGCTGGACGGCTATCTGTGTGGAGTGTTGCTTCAGCCCCACGCCGTGGCGGCGGCCGCGTGGCTGCCGGGGGTGACGGACATCGATGCTCGCCCTTTGCCGCCGGGTTTCGACGGCCGGGTCATGTTCGACCTGGTGCTGCGCCGCCATGCGCAGCTCGATCAAGCGATTGGCGAGCGGCAATGGTTCGACCCCTGGGTCTTCGAGCTCGATGCGCAGGCCTCACCGTCCGAAACGGTGTTGCCCTGGGTGGCCGGCTTTGCTGCCGCGATGGAGCGTTTTCCGGGCTTGATGAACAGTGGCAGTCCCGAACTGCTGGAGCCGCTGGGCCTGCTCTACCTGCATTTCGAGCCTGAGGACCTGGACGATTCCGAGGCGCTGCAGGCCATGATCGACACGCTGGAGCCGCCCGCAGACCTGGGCGAAGCGGTGCAGGACCTCGTGCGCAGCCTGATGCTGATGGCCGATATCACGCGACCGTTGGCAGCGCGTCAGACCCGCAGGCCGGCCCGGCGCGCACCGAGGACCGGCCGGCGGCGTTGAAGGTAGCCATGGGTGTCGGCGTCAGCACCGGTGCCGCAGAAGCGCCCGGTCAACGGCCTGCGGTCTGCGGCGCACTGCCTGCGGGGCTGACAGACTTCTTGACCGGGCGTGTAACCTGGAGCTTCGGGTTGCCGGCTTGAGTCGGCTCACCCGGCAGTTGCAGCAGGGCGCCAAGGGGTGAAGCGACGACAAACTGCCCTGATGGCCGCTCGAGTGCGGCCAGCAAGAAGGCACTGCCGATCGCGCCGACGATCGTGCCCCAGGTCAACAGCTGCATGGCGAACATGCGCACGGCTTTGCTCCCTCTCCCCGCGCAATCGATTCTTGGATCTTCGAGTCGTGTCATCGTAGGCGTTGGCTGGGCCAGCGCCATCCACTGCATGGTGGACGGCGCAGTGCAGCGCTGCCCCCTCTTGAACTAGGCTGCCAAGCGCCGCTTGATGAGCGGATCGCCACCACATCGCGCGGGCCACACTTCGCAGACGATGGCGGCGCGAAGGATGGCTATGACCGGCAAGCCTGGGCTTTGGAGCCTTTTTCGCTGGATGCGCCGCACTGCGGTGCCCTGCGGTCGCGAGCCGGCCGACGCCGGCACGGCATTCGGCATGGAGCTCTTCCTCGATTCGGTCGAAGGCAAAGGCAGCTTGCCTGAAGGGCCGAAGCGGCCTGACACAACACCCTCGCGCCCGCCTGCCGCCCGCCGCCAAGCCGCGCTGAGCCTGCACGCAGGCCAGCAACCGACCGTCTGTGCACGAGTTGTACATTTGCGTCAATAATGCGACCGAACAGTTCAACTTGTCGGCGCGCCGTCTAGAATGAGCCATGGGTCGTCTTTCCTTCCGTGATCAGGTGTTGCGCGTCCGCGAGGAGGCGATCGTCAGTTCCGTGAACCGGTTGCTTGCCGAAAAAGGCTTCGATTCGATGACCGTCGACGAGGTCGCAGCCGACGTGGGAATTGCCAAGGCGAGCCTGTACAAACACTTTGCGTCGAAGGAAGCGCTCGCTGCGGCGGCCATGGTGCGAGTGTTGCAGCGGGCGTTGCAGACCATCGACGCGCAGTCGGAAGTGAGCAACTCCACCGCCATGGATCGGCTGCGTGCCGTGACGCGCTGGACCTTGCAGGTCCAACTGGCGGGCGAGATGCCTTCGTTGCCGGCACAGAACTCGACGCTGCGTGCCACGCTGATTGCCGACCGTGTCTATACCGACCTGGTCATGCAGGTCAGCGAAAAGCTTGGCGAATGGATCGTGCAAGCGCAGCAGGACGGTTTGTTGAATGCCACGCTGCCCCCCGAGGTGATCCTGTACACGCTGTTTGCCCGCGCCTGCGATCCCGTGCTGGGCTTCCTCAAGGCAGGCGGCCAACACAGTGACGAGCAGATCATCGAATGGGTGCTGTCGACATGCATCGACGGGCTCGCGGCGCGGCGCTGATTCCGTCGCGCCCTTGCGGCAGGGCTGGCGACGCCAAGACTGCCCTAACGATGAAGTGGGCCGCGCAGCTTCAGACTTCGATCAGCTTGTCGGCCTCAAAGCCCTTCGCTTCGCCCTTGTCCACCAATCCTCGAGCCTGACAGACGACCCGGGTCGGTGGGCCGTTGGCGCGCTGTACAAGATAGTCATGCCGGCAATGCAGATGGCCGTGCAACCATAGGTCGGCGTACTGCAGCAGCTCATCGTCGTCATTGCAAAAACTTGCCGTCCCAGGCTGCGTGCCGTAGCGCACATCGGCACTGCGCAGGCTCGGTGCAAAGTGGGTGACCACTACCGTCTTGTCCCATCGGTCTTGAGACGGTTGCGCCAATTCGGTGGCGAGCCACTCTCGGCAGGCCAGCGATTCCTCCCGCACGCCGGCCGCGTCGAAGGGCTGGCCACGTCTGGTGGACTTCATCAGACGCATGAAATAGGCGGCGGCGCGCATGGCGGAATCGCGCCGCGCCGGCCCGAACAAGTCGAAATCGCTCCAGCGGATGCTGCCGATAAACCGCAGGCGCTGGCCCTGGCGATCGGTCAGCACGGTGCTCTCACGTTCCAGCAAGGTCCAGCCCAGGCGCTGCGTAAGGCTGCGCAGTGCCGGCCAGGCCTGCGTCAGTTCACGGCCGTCGAATTCGTGGTTGCCGGCGACAAACAGCACAGGCACCGGCCAGTGCGCAAAACGCTGGAAGCCGGCCCAGGTGGCGTCTATGTCGCCGGCCAGCACCAGCAGTTCAGCGCCGGGCAGTGGCTGCGGTGCGAACTCCTCGGTCTCTAGGTGCAGATCCGACAGCAGCTGCAGCTTCAAGGCTCAGGCGGCGAGCGCGCCCGCGATGCGTGACTTGGTGGCCGTCAACTCGGCCGGCAGGTGGTAGGCGAGCTGCGTGAACAGCTCGTCATGCAGCGCCAGCTCTTGCTGCCAGGCGCTGTGTTCCATGCCGATGACCGACGCGAACTGCTCGCGCGTGAAGCTCAGGCCATCCCACTTCAAGTCTTCATAACGCGGGCTGACACCGAAGGCGTTGTCCTGGCCCGCAGCATTGCCTTGCACGCGGCCCAGCATCCACAGCAGCACGCGCATGTTCTCGCCGTAGCCTGGCCAGACGAACTTGCCGTCGGCGCCCTTGCGGAACCAGTTGACGCAGAAGATCTTCGGCACCACCGTGCCGGCGGCTTGCAGCTTGGCGCCGGTATTCAACCAATGCTGAAAGTAATCGGCCATGTTGTAGCCGATGAAGGGCAGCATGGCGAAGGGGTCGCGGCGCACCGTGCCGTTGCCGCCGGCCATCGCCGCCGTGGTTTCGCTGCCCATGGTGGCCGCCATATAGACACCTTCAGTCCAGTTGCGCGCCTCGGTCACCAGCGGCACCGTGGTCGAGCGGCGGCCGCCGAACATGAAGGCGTCGATGGCCACGCCGTCCGGGTTGTCCCACTCCGGGTCCAGCGCCGGATTGTTGGTCGCGGCCACGGTGAAGCGCGAATTCGGGTGCGCGGCCGGGCGCAGCTTGCCGTCCGCGCCACGCGCGGTTTCCGGCGTCCAGTCCTTGCCCTGCCAGTCGATCAGGTGCGCGGGCAGCTCATCGGTCATGCCTTCCCACCACACGTCGCCATCGTCGGTCAGCGCCACGTTGGTGAAGATGACGTCGCGCTTGAGCGAATCCATGCAGTTCGGATTCGTCTTGTAGTTCGTGCCCGGGGCTACGCCGAAGTAGCCCGCCTCGGGGTTGATGGCATGCAGCCGGCCGTCCTTGCCGGGCTTGATCCAGGCGATGTCGTCGCCGATGGTGGTGACTTTCCAGCCGGGCAGGCCGGCCGGCGGCACCAGCATGGCGAAGTTGGTCTTGCCGCAGGCGCTGGGAAAGGCCGCGGCCACGTGGAGCTTGCGCCCCTGCGGCGAGGTCACGCCCAGGATCAGCATGTGTTCGGCCAGCCAGCCTTGTTCACGCCCCATGGTCGAGGCGATGCGCAGCGCGAAACACTTCTTGCCGAGCAGCGCGTTGCCACCGTAGCCGGAGCCGTAGCTCCAGATCTCCTGCGTGTCGGGATAGTGCACGATGTACTTGGTCTTGTTGCACGGCCAGGGCACGTCGGCCTGGCCCGGTGCCAGCGGCGCGCCGACGCTGTGCACGCAGGGCACGAAATGGCCGTCGTCGCCGAGCAGCTCGAGCACCTGGCGGCCCATGCGCGTCATGATGCGCATGTTCACCGCCACATAGGCGCTGTCGGACAGTTCCACGCCGATGTGCGAGATGTGCGAGCCCAGCGGCCCCATCGAAAACGGCACCACGTAGAGAGTGCGACCGCGCATCGAGCCGCGGAACAGCCCCACCTGGCCCTCGGCCGAACCCTGCAGCAGCGCGCGCATCTCCGCCGGCGCCATCCAGTTGTTGGTCGGGCCGGCGTCTTCCTGGCGCTGGCTGCAGATGAAGGTGCGGTCTTCGACGCGGGCGACGTCGCTCGGATCGCTGCAGGCCAGATAGCTGTTCGCGCGCTTGGCCGGATTCAGGCGCTTGAAGGTACCGCCCGCCACCAGGCCCGCGCACAGCCGGTCGTATTCCTGGACCGAGCCGTCGCACCAGTACACGTCGGCCGCTTCGGTCAGCGCGGCGATTTCCGCGACCCAGGCGATGAGCCGGGCATGTTTGACATACCCGGGCACATTCAGGCGCTGGCCTTCCATCGAGGGGTGGTTCATCTCAACTCCAAAGCGTGAATCCAATAAGCCGCGGCCTGCGCACGGCATCTGCGAAACGAACCCTCGGCCCGCACTGCGCCGCAGGGGAGCTGATTGTCACCACAATGCGGCATCCGGGTCACCACTCAGGCGCAGGGGAACAGCGAAAGTTCGGCCGGCATGCGTAAAGCACTTTTGACGAATACCGACCTAAAACGGCCGCCGCATCGATAATGCTGCAGTGCAACAGGAACATCGATGATCCAGGTGACCAGTGTCAACGTGGCCAAGGCCAGCACACGGACGATAGACGGGCGGCAAGTGCTCACGGCCATCGGCAAGCAGCCGGTATCGGGGCCGGTGGTGGTGCGCTCGCTCGGGTTGGCGGGCGACGAACAGGCCGACCTGAGCGTGCACGGCGGGCTGAGCAAGTCGATCTACGCCTACCCGCAGGAACACTACGCCTTCTGGCAGGTCGTGCGTGCCCAGGCCAGGGTGGCGGACTGGGCCGACAGCCTGACCCCCGGCGCGATGGGTGAAAACCTCAGTCTTCGCGGTCTGCTCGAAGGCGACTTGTGGATCGGCGACTACCTGCGCCTGCCAAATTGCCTGCTCGCCGTCAGCGAGCCGCGCCAGCCCTGCTTCAAGTTCAACCATGCGATGGGCTTCGACCAGGCCGCGAAGATGATGCTGCAGTCCGGCTACTGCGGTGCCTACCTGACCGTGATCGAGACCGGCACGGTGCAGGCGGGCGACGAGGCAGTGTTGCTGCCCGGGCCGCGCGAACTCAACCTGCTGGAGTTGTTTCGCTCGCGTCGGCCGCGGCGGTAGCGTCGAAGCTCGGATAGTCGGTGTAGCCGGCCGCGCCGCCGCCATACAGCGTCTTCGGGTTCAGCGCGGCCAGGGGCAGATCGTCGCGCAGGCGGCGCACCAGGTCGGGGTTGCTGATGAATGCCTTGCCAAAGGCCACCACGTCGGCGTCGCCCGAGGCGACGGCTTGCAACGCCATGTCGCGGGTGTAGCCGTTGTTGACCATCCAGGCGCCGCGAAAGCGCGCTTTCAGCGCGGCGTAGTCGAAGGGCGCGATGTCGCGCGGCCCGCCGGTCTGGCCTTCGATGAGGTGCAGGAAAGCCAGGTTCAGATGCGCCAGTTGCTCGACCGCATGGTTGAACAGCGCTTGTGCATCGCTGTCCTGGCCGGCATCGTTCACCGGCGTCACCGGTGACAGGCGCAGCCCCGTGCGCCCGCCGCCGATCTCCGTGCAGATGGCCTGCATCACCTCCAGCAGCAGCCGGGTGCGGTTTTGAATCGAGCCGCCATAGGCATCGTCGCGGTCGTTGATGGAGTTGCGCAGGAACTGGTCGATCAGGTAACCGTTGGCGCCGTGCACCTCGACACCGTCGAAGCCCGCGTCCATGGCCCGCCGTGCCGCACTGCGGTAGCTGTCGACGATGGCCGGGATCTCCGCCGCATCCAAGGCCCGCGGCGGCGAGCAGGGCACGAAACCCTCCTTCGTGAAGGTCTTGGTCATCGCCGTGCGATCGGTGGACGACACCGGCGCGGCACCACCCGGCTGCAGCGACACATGCGAGATGCGGCCCACATGCCACAACTGCACGACGATCTTGCCGCCGCGCCGGTGCACGGCGTCGGTGACGCGACGCCAACCCTGGACCTGCTCGGCGTTGTGGATGCCCGGCGTGTCCAGATAACCCTGGCCTTGCGGGCTGACCTGCGTGGCCTCACTGACGATGAGGCCGGCCTCGGCGCGCTGGGCGTAGTACTCGGCCATGGTCGTGGTGGGCACCTGCCCGGGGCCGGCGCGGTTGCGCGTCAGCGGCGCCATGACGACGCGGTTGGCCAGATCAATGTCGCCAAGGCGGATGGGATCGAAGAGTGAAGTCATGGACAGACCAAAGTGAAGGGATCGAAGGCGTCGAAGGATCCGCAGGCTAGCGCAGCCATCGGCGGGCTGCCGACGCAGGGCCATGCAGTCGGCCGTGGCACAGTGCGGGCAGCGCACGCACCACGGTCCTGAGCGCACAGAACCGTCCTTCGCCTTCCAACCGCCAGCCTCAGCGCATGCTCGCCTACCGCCACGCCTTTCATGCCGGCAACCATGCCGATGTGCTCAAGCACATCGTGCTGCTGCTGTTGATGCGCCATATGGGCCTGAAGGACAAGGGCTTCCGCGTGGTGGACACGCACGCCGGCGCGGGGCTCTATGCACTGGATTCGCCCTGGGCGCAGAAGAAGGGCGAGTACCTGCAGGGCATCGGCAGGCTGTGGGCGCGCGACGACCTGCCCGAGGCGGTGGCCGACTATCTGCAGCAGGTGCGGGAGCTGAACTCCGAGGCAGCGTTGTTGCAGTACCCGGGCTCGCCGCTGCTGGCGCAAAGGCTGCTGCGGCCACAGGACCAGTTGCGCCTGTTCGAGCTGCATCCGAGCGACCATCAGGCATTGGTGTCCTTGCTCGGTGGCGCCAAGGGAGTCGATATCCGCCGGGCCGACGGCTTTGCTGCGTTGAAGAGCCAGCTGCCGCCACCGACACGCCGCGCGCTGGTGCTCATCGACCCCAGCTACGAGGGCCATGGCGACTATGCGCTGGTGCTCGATGCGGCGGCTGACGCGCTGCGCCGCTTCGCCGAAGGCGTCTACATGGTCTGGTACCCGCTGGTCAGCAAACCGGGCGCCGCCGCCATGGTGCAGGGCTTGAAGGCTCTGGCACCTCGCGCATGGCTGCACGCACAACTGTCGGTGCAGCAAACCGATGCCTCGGGCTTCGGCCTGGCCGGCAGCGGCATCATGATCATCAACCCGCCGCACACCTTGCACGCGCAGCTGCAGGCCCTGTTGCCCTGGTTGACTCAGGCATTGAGCCAACACGACGGCGCTGCCCATTTGCTGCAACAGCGCGCGGTCTGAGCACGGCACACGGCAGCCGTCTTTGGCAGGTCTGCTTTGGCGGACTTGCTGCGGGTCCTTGTCGCGCCCCTGCCTGACGAGAGCGGGATGCGGCCTGCCCTGCGTGACGGAACGCACAGTGCGGCGCCCTATCGACGCGCCTGCGTTCAGGCGTAGCGACACCGCCAACCGGCACTCACGGATACTGCCGGGCGCTCACTCGCCACCAAGTACGAGTCTCACCGATCCATGGTCTTTCAGATGTCACGCGCAGGCCGGGTGCGATCGCTGCCGTTTCTGGCTTTCATGCTCCTGCTCATGCTGCGCGGTTGGGTGCCGGCCGATGGCGCATGGGGCATCGACCCACGCTGGATCTATGGCCTGACCGTGCTCGTGGTCGGCGGCATGCTGCTCGCGTGGCGCCGCGAGTACGGCGAGCTGGCGCGCCAGACCTTGCCCGACGCGCGCGAGTGGCTGTGGGCCATCGGCGTGGGCCTGGCGGTCTTCGGGGCCTGGATTCATCTCGACGCCCCGTGGATGACGCTGGGCGAGGCGACGGCGACGTTCCGCCCTTTGACTGCCGACGGTGCCATCGACTGGCCCCTGGTGACGGTACGCTGGATCGGCGCCACGCTCATGGTGCCGGTGATGGAGGAGCTGTTCTGGCGCTCGTTCCTGATGCGCTGGATCCAGCAACCGGGTTTTGTCAGCGTCGCGCCGCACAGCGTGGGGCTGCGCGCCGTGGTGGTGTCGACCTTCCTGTTCGTGCTGGTGCATCCGCTGTGGCTGGCTGCCACCTTGGCCGGCCTGGCCTATGCGTTGTTGTACATACGCACCGGCAAGCTGTGGGTCAGCGTCATAGCGCATGCCGTGACCAACGGCGCGCTCGGCGTGTGGGTCATCGTCACGGGACAGTGGCAGTTCTGGTAGTGGCGTGAGAACGCAAGTCTCAGCCCACGCCGATTGACCTGTCCGCCTTGAACCGCACCTGGAACTGCGAAAACTGCGCCTGATCCAGCGCATCGCGCGCCTCGCGCATCAGGTTCAGGTAGTAGTGCAGGTTGTGGATGCTGGCCAGCATCGGGCCGAGCATCTCGCCGCAACGGTCCAGGTGGTGCAGGTAGGCGCGCGAGAAGCTGCGGCAGGCCATGCAGGCGCAACTTGGGTCGACCGGTCGCTCGTCGGACTTGTGCGCCGCGTTGCGGATGCGCAGGTCGCCGAAGCGCGTGAACAGGTGGCCGTTGCGCGCATTGCGCGTGGGCATGACGCAGTCGAACATGTCGATGCCGCGCGACACGCCTTCGACCAGATCTTCCGGCGTGCCCACGCCCATCAGGTAGCGCGGCTTGTGCGCCGGCAGATGCGGCGGCGTATGCGCCATGATGCGTTGCATCTCCTCCTTCGGCTCGCCCACGCTGACACCGCCGATGGCGTAGCCCGGAAAATCCATCTCGGCCAGCGCGGCGGCCGATTCGGCGCGCAGCGCCTCGAACATGCCGCCCTGGACGATGCCGAACAGCGCGTTCGGGTTGCCCAGGCGCTCGAACTCTGCCTGGCTGCGCCGGGCCCAGCGCAGGCTCAGCGCCATCGATCGGCGCGCCTCGTCTTCGCTGGTCAGGCGGCCGTCGGTCTGGTAGGGCGTGCACTCGTCGAGCTGCATCGCGATATCGCTGTTCAGCACCTGCTGGATCTGCATGCTCACCTCGGGCGTGAGGAAGAGCTTGTCGCCGTTCACCGGTGAGGCGAAGCGCACGCCTTCCTCGCTGATCTTGCGCATCGCGCCCAGGCTCCACACCTGGAAGCCGCCGCTGTCGGTGAGCATCGGCTTGGGCCAGGCTTCGAAGCGGTGCAAACCGCCAAACTGGCGCAACACATCCAGCCCGGGGCGCAGCCAGAGGTGAAAGGTGTTGCCCAGGATGATCATCGCGCCCATGTCCAGCAGCGACTGCGGCATCACGCCCTTGACGGTGCCGTAGGTGCCCACCGGCATGAACACGGGCGTTTCGACGACGCCGTGCCGCAAGGTGAGACGGCCTCGACGCGCAGCGCCTTCGGTCTTGAGCAACTCGAACTTCAGCATCGCGCGGATTGTCGCAGCGCGCTCTCGCGATACGGACAGCGCCAGCTCAGCGGCTCAGCAGCATCGCGTCGCCGTAGCTGAAGAATCGGTACTTCGCCTCGATGGCGTGCCGGTAGAGCGCGCGCACATGTTCATGCCCGGCAAAGGCACTGACCAGCATCAACAGCGTGCTCTTCGGCAGGTGGAAGTTGGTGACGAGCACATCGACCACGCGAAACTCGAAGCCCGGCGTGATAAAGATGTCGGTCTCGGCCGCGCCCGGCCGAAGCAGGCCGCCCCGTGCCGCCGATTCGAGCGCGCGCAGCGTCGTCGTGCCGACGGCCACGATGCGTCCGCCGGCCGCGCGTGCCGCCTCGATGGCCTGCACGGTGGCCGCGCTCACTTCGAACCATTCGGTGTGCATGCGATGTTCGCTCAGGTTCTCGCTGCGCACCGGCTGGAAGGTGCCCGCACCGACGTGCAACGTGACGGCCGCGCGGGCGATGCCGCATTCAGTCAGCGCATCGAGCAAGGGCTGGTCGAAATGCAGCGCCGCGGTCGGCGCCGCGACCGCACCGGGGCGTGTGGCGAAAACAGTTTGGTAGCGCTGCTCGTCCTCGGGGGCGTCGGCATGGGTGATGTACGGCGGCAAGGGCACATGGCCGTGCGCCTGCAGCAGCGCAAACGGGTCGTCCGGAAAGCGCAGATGGAACATCGCGCCATGCGGGCCGGCGCGGCCGAGCACTTCGGCGTCGAAGGCATTGGCAAATCGCACACGGCTGCCCGGGCGGGGTGACTTGCTGGCGCGCAGATGCGCCAGCACCTCGAAGCCGGGCAAGATGCGTTCGACCAGCACCTGCACCGCGCCGCCGCTGGGTTTTTCACCGAACAGCCGCGCCTTGATGACGCGCGTGTCGTTGAATACCAGCAGGTCGCCGGCCCGCAGCAGCGCAGGCAGGTCGCGAAAGCGACGGTCCACGGGCAGCGCGCCGCGGCCGTCCAGCAGCCGCGAATCGCTGCGTTCGGCCGGTGGATGCTGCGCGATCAGTTCGATGGGCAGGGCGAAATCAAAATCGCTGAGGGTCAAGGGCATGGCAGTCGGGGACCGAGGGCGGGATGGCTGCGCTATGGAGTAGGGCCGGCCGCCGAATGTTCCGTGGTGTCGGCTCAAAGGGCAAGTGCCGTGCTGCGCACTGCGGTATTCACGCTTGGGGTCAGCCCGGCGGGCCCATGCGTTGCGGCAGGTCGCAGAATTCGCAGATGGCCGCCACCCGCGATGCTTCTCCCAAACCTGCCAAGGCGGCGTCCGGCCCGGCCCGGGCGATGGACAAGCTGGGTCTGCGCAGCGATACCGATCTGGCCCTGCACCTGCCGCTGCGCTACGAGGACGAAACCCGCCTGACGCCGATCGGTGCGCTCCGCGAGGGTGAGGTGGCGCAGGTGGAAGGCCAGGTCGATGATTGCCGCATCGAAGGCCGATCGCGCCGCCAGCTGCTGGTGCGAATCCACGACGACAGTGGCGACATCCTGCTGCGTTTCCTCAACTTCTACGCCTCGCAGCAAAAGACCATGGCGCCGGGAGCGCGCTTGCGTGTGCGTGGTGAAGTTCGTATCGGTTTCTTCGGCCGGGAGATGGTGCACCCGAGCTTCAAGGTGGTCAGCGAAGGCACGCCGCTGCCGAGCGCGCTGACGCCGGTGTACCCGAGTTCGGCGCAGCTGCCGCAGGCCTATCTGCGCAAGGCCATCGCCTCGGCGCTGTCACGCGCGCCCTTGGCCGAGCTGCTGCCGGCCACCTGCGTGCCCGTCGGATTGCCGCCCTTGCGCGAGGCCTTGATGGGCCTGCACCACCCCTCGCCGCAGAGCACACTGGCCGCATTGCAGGACCGTTCGCAACCGGCTTGGCAGCGCCTGAAGTTCGAGGAACTGCTGGCGCAGCAGTTGTCGCAGGCCCAGGCCCGGCGGGAGCGTGCGGCGTTGCGGGCGCCGCCGCTGACGGGCCGCGCCGCCGGCCTGCGCCAGCAGTTGCAGCAGGTGCTGCCTTTCGCCTTGACCGGCGCACAACAGCGCGTCGTGCAGGAGATCACCGCCGAGCTGGCGCGCGGCCAGCCGATGCACCGGCTGCTGCAGGGTGACGTGGGTTCGGGCAAGACCGTGGTCGCGGCGCTGGCCGCGGCCGTGGCCATCGATTCGGGCTGGCAGTGTGCGCTGATGGCGCCCACCGAGATTCTTGCCGAGCAGCACTTTCGCAAGCTCATCCACTGGCTCGAGCCGCTCTTCGAGCCTTTGGGCATCGGTATCGCCTGGCTCAGCGGCAGCCGCAAGGGCAAGGGGCGCGCGAAGATGCTCGAACAGGTGGCCTCGGGTCAGGCCGCGCTGGTGATCGGCACGCATGCGGTGATCCAGGCGGATGTGCACTTTGCCAGGCTGGGCCTGGCGATCATTGATGAGCAGCATCGCTTCGGCGTGCAGCAGCGTCTGGAACTGCGACGCAAGCTGGTGTCGCCGATGGACGACGGCGGTGGCCCGCTCGAACCGCACCTGTTGATGATGACCGCCACGCCGATCCCGCGCACGCTGGCGATGAGCTACTTCGCCGACCTGGAAGTCAGCACCATCGACGAGCTGCCGCCCGGGCGCACGCCGGTGCTGACCAAGCTGTTCGCACACACCCGCCGCGACGAGGTCGTCGCGCGCATCCGCGACGAACTTCGGCTCGGCCGGCAGGTGTACTGGGTGTGCCCGCTGATCGAAGAGAGCGAGGCGCTGGATCTGCGCAACGCCACGCAGACCCACGCCGAACTGAGCGCCGCGTTGCCCGGCCACACGGTGGGCCTGCTGCACGGGCGCATGGCCAGCGCCGACAAGGCGGCAGTGATGGCCCAGTTCACAGCCGGTGCCCTGCAATTGCTGGTCTCCACCACGGTCATCGAGGTCGGCGTGGATGTGCCCAACGCCAGCCTGATGGTGGTCGAACACGCCGAGCGTTTTGGCCTGAGCCAACTGCACCAGCTGCGCGGCCGCGTCGGGCGCGGCACGGCCGCGAGCGCCTGTGTGCTTCTGTACACCGCGCCGCTGGCAGACACCGGCAAGGCGCGGCTGAAAGCCATGCTCGACACCCACGACGGCTTCGAGATCGCGCGCCGCGATCTGGAGATTCGCGGCCCCGGCGAGTTCATGGGCGCGCGCCAGTCGGGCGATGCGTTGTTGCGCTTTGCCGACCTGGCCGAAGACGATGCGCTGCTGCAGCACGCGCGGCGCATCGCCCCGCTGCTGCTCGAAAGCCATCCCGATGCTGCACATCGCCATGTGCAGCGCTGGCTGGGGGCTGGCGCCGAATTCCTGAAAGCGTGACGGCCATGAAACATCATCCGGCAACACCGTGGAACCGGGTCTGCCGGGCCACGGGTGTTGTCCCCTTCAGCGGAAGGCGGCGGAAGGCGGCCGAGGGCCGCTGCAAGGGTGGTTCAATACCGGCATGACCCTGACCGAACTGCGCTACATCGTCGCCGTGGCCCGCGAGCGCCATTTCGGCCGCGCGGCCGAGGCCTGCTTCGTGTCGCAGCCGACGCTCAGCGTGGCCATCAAGAAGCTCGAAGAAGAACTCGAGGTCAAGCTCTTCGAACGCGGCGGCAACGAAGTCAGCGTCACGCCGCTGGGCGAGGACATCGTGCGCCAGGCGCAGGCCGTGCTCGACCAGGCCGCCGCCATCAAGGAGATCGCCAAGCGCGGCAAGGACCCGCTGGCCGGCCCGCTGCGCCTGGGCATCATCTACACCATCGGGCCGTATCTGCTGCCCGCGCTGGTGCGCCAGGTGATCGAAAGCAGCCCGCAGATGCCGCTGATGCTGCAGGAGAACTTCACCGTCAAGTTGCTGGAGATGCTGCGCACCGGCGATCTGGATTGCGCCATCCTGGCCGAGCCTTTCCCGGACACCGGGCTGGCCATCGCGCCGCTCTATGACGAGCCCTTCATGGCGGCCGTGCCCAAGGCGCACCCGCTGGCCAAGCGCAAGTCGGTCAGCGCCGAGGAGTTGAAGGCACAGACCATGCTGCTGCTCGGCACCGGCCATTGTTTTCGCGACCACGTGCTCGAGGTGTGCCCGGAGTTCGCGCGCTTTTCCAGCGACGCCGAAGGCATCCGCAAGAGCTTCGAGGGCAGCTCGCTGGAAACCATCAAGCACATGGTGGCCTCGGGCATGGGCGTCACCGTCGTGCCGCGCCTGAGCGTGGACCCTGCTGCGCAGCCGCACGTGCGCTACATCCCCTTTGCACGCGCCGGTGCCGACGCGCCGCGTCGTGCTGGCCTGGCGGCGCAGCTTCACGCGCTACGAGGCCATTGCCGCGCTGCGCAATGCCGTCTATGCCTGCAAGCTCGACGGCGTGACGCGGCTGTCCTGAGCTTGTCGGCTATGCGCGCCATGCGCGCTTTCAATTGGCTGCCGTCATCATCGGCGTCTATGCTACGAGTCCGTCTTGAACCCATGCCCGATGGAGGAACCCCATGCCCAGCCCAGCCCAATGCCCGTACAACCACGCCGCCGGCGGCGGCACCACCAACCAGCTTTGGTGGCCCCAGCAGTTGCACCTGGAACTGCTGGCCCAGCATTCGGGCAAGTCCAACCCGCTGGGTGAATCCTTCGACTATGCGGCTGAGTTCGCCAAGCTCGACTACTTCGCGCTGAAGAAGGACCTGCTGGCGCTGATGACCGATTCACAACCCTGGTGGCCCGCCGACTTCGGCCACTACGGCCCGCAGTTCATCCGCATGGCCTGGCACGCCGCCGGCACCTACCGCATCGCCGACGGCCGCGGCGGCGGCGGGCGTGGGCAACAGCGCTTCGCGCCGTTGAACAGCTGGCCCGACAACGTCAACATCGACAAGTCGCGCCGCCTGCTGTGGCCGATCAAGCAGAAGTACGGCCAGAAGATCAGCTGGGCCGACCTGATGCTGCTGACCGGCAACGTGGCGCTGGAGTCGATGGGCTTTCGCACCTTCGGCTTCGGCGGCGGCCGGGCCGACGTGTGGGAACCCGACAACGACGTCAACTGGGGCAGCGAGACCACCTGGCTGGCGACCGACAAGCGCTTCACCGGCGACCGCGAGCTCGACCAGCCGCTGGGCGCCACGCACATGGGGCTGATCTACGTCAACCCCGAAGGCCCCAACGCCAGCGGTGACCCTGTGGCCGCGGCCAAGGACATTCGCGTCACCTTCAACCGCATGGCGATGGACGACGAGGAGATCGTCGCGCTGATTGCCGGCGGCCACAGCTTCGGCAAGGCACACGGCGCCGCACCGGAATCGCACAAGGGCCCGGAGCCGGGCGGCGCGGCGCTGGAGGCACAGGGTCTGGGCTGGAACAGCAACTTCGGCAGCGGCCACGGCAAGGACACCGTCTCCAGCGGCCTGGAGGTCACCTGGACCACCACGCCGGCACGCTGGAGCAACGACTTCTTCGAACACCTCTTCAAGTTCGAGTGGGAGCTGACCAAGTCGCCCGCCGGTGCCAAGCAGTGGGTGGCCAAGGACGCGCCGGAGATCATTCCCGACGCGCACGTGCCCGGCCTGATGCACCGGCCGACCATGCTGACCACCGACCTGACGATGCGACTGGACCCCGAGTTCGAGAAGATCTCGCGCCGTTTCCTGGACAACCCGCAGGCCTTTGCCGAGGCTTTCGCGCGCGCCTGGTACAAGCTGACGCACCGCGACATGGGCCCGCGCGTGCGCTACCTCGGCCCCGAGGTGCCGAAGGAAGAGCTGCTGTGGCAGGACCCGCTGCCCGCGCCCGTTCACCAGCCCAGCGCGGCCGACATTGCCGATGCCAAAGCCAGGATCGCCGCGTCGGGCCTGAGCGTGGCGCAACTGGTCAGCACCGCCTGGGCGTCGGCCTCGACATTCCGCGGCGGCGACAAGCGCGGCGGCGCCAACGGCGCGCGTGTGCGCCTGGCGCCGCAGAAAGGCTGGGAGGTCAACAGCCCCGGCGAGCTGGCCCAGGTGCTCGGCGCAGCTGGAAACGATCCAGAAGGCTTCGGGCAAGCTGTCGCTGGCCGACATCATCGTGCTGGCCGGTGGCGTGGGCGTGGAGCAGGCGGCCAAGGCGGCTGGCGTCGCGGTCGAGGTGCCGTTCACGCCGGGCCGGGTGGATGCCACACAGGCGCAGACCGACGTCGATTCCTTCGCCGCGATCGAACCGGTGGCCGACGGTTTCCGCAACTACTTCAAGGGCCCGGCCAGCGTGGCGATAGAGCACCTTCTGGTCGACAAGGCGCAGCAGTTGACGCTGACTGCACCGGAGATGACGGTGCTGGTGGGCGGCCTGCGCGTGCTCGGCGCCAACAGCGGCGGCAGCAAGCACGGCGTCTTCACCGACAAGGTGGGCGTGCTCAGCACCGACTTCTTCACCCGCCTGCTCGACATGGGATGCGAGTGGAAAGCCCAGGACGGCAGCTACGCCGGCACCGACCGCAAGACCGGCCAGACCCGCTGGACGGCCACGCGCGTGGACCTGGTGTTCGGCTCCAACGCCGTGCTGCGCGCGCTGGCCGAGGTGTATGCCAGCGCCGATGCGCAGGACAAGTTCGTGCGCGACTTCGTCGCCGCGTGGGTCAAGGTCATGAACCTGGACCGTTTCGATTTGAGCTAAGCAACGGAGAAGCAAGATGTCAAAGAGCAAACAAAAATCCGGCACGCCGGCGATCAACATCGGCATCAGCGAGAAGGACCGCTCGGCCATTGCCGGCGGGCTGAGCCGGTTGCTGGCCGACACCTACACGCTGTACCTGACGACGCACAACTTTCACTGGAACGTCACCGGGCCGATGTTCAATACGCTGCACGCCATGTTCATGGCGCAGTACACCGAGCTGTGGAACGCGGTCGACCCGATTGCCGAGCGCATCCGTTCGCTCGGCCACCCCGCGCCGGGCTCGTACGGCCAGTTCGGCCAGCTCAGCTCGCTGAAGGATGCGCCCGATTCGCCGCCGAAGGCCCTGGAGATGGTGCGCATCCTGATGGAAGGCCACGAAGCGGTGGCGCGCACGGCGCGCGGCGTGTTCCCGCTGGCCGACAAGGCCGGCGACGAACCCACCGCCGACCTGCTGACGCAGCGGCTGACGGTGCATGAGCAGACTGCATGGATGCTGAGGTCGTTGCTGGAGGAGTAGGTCTGCAAGTCGGCGCCGGTGCCTGCACTCGCGCCTGACAGGCCTCGGCGAGCAGATAGCGGCCTGCGCGAAGCCATGCCTTGCGTCATGGCGGGCCGATAATTCGCGGTTTTCTCGAAAGCGGCATGCTCCCCGTGTCGCGTCACCATGTCCGAGCTGAGCTCCCAGGTGCGCCGCAGGCGCACCTTCGCCATCATTTCCCACCCTGACGCGGGCAAGACCACGCTGACGGAAAAGCTGCTGCTGTTTTCCGGCGCGATCCAGATCGCCGGCAGCGTGAAGGCGCGCAAAGCGACGCGCCACGCCACCAGCGACTGGATGGAGATCGAGAAACAACGCGGCATTTCGGTGGCCTCCAGCGTGATGCAGATGGAGTACCGCGACTGCGTCATCAACCTGCTCGACACCCCCGGTCACCAGGACTTCAGCGAGGACACCTACCGTGTGCTGACCGCCGTGGACGCGGCGCTGATGGTCATCGACGCGGCCAACGGCGTGGAGCCGCAGACACGCCGGCTGCTGCAGGTGTGCCGCGCGCGCAACACGCCGATCCTGACCTTCGTCAACAAGATGGACCGCGAGGTCAAGGACCCGCTGGTGTTGATGGACGAGATCGAGCGTGAGCTCGGCATGGAAGTCGTGCCCTTCACCTGGCCGGTGGGTATGGGCAAGGCCTTTCATGGCGTGATGGACCTGCGCGAAAAGCAGATGCGCGTCTTCAGCCCCGGTGAAGACCGCCACCACAAGGACGGTGAGCAAGGCAGCGACGAGATCCTCGCCGGCCTGGACAACCCGGCCTATGCGCAGCGCTTCGGCATGCAGTTCGAGCAGGCGCAAGGCGAGATCGAGTTGTTGACCGACGCCGCGCCGCCTTTCGACCGCGACGCCTTCCTGGCGGGCAAGCAGACGCCGATGTTCTTCGGCTCGGCCGTGAACAACTTCGGTGTGCGCGAGGTGCTCGACGCGCTGGTGGACCTGGCCCCCGCTCCGGGCGAGCGCACCGCGATGCAGCGCGTCGTGCAACCCGACGAGCCCAAGTTCAGCGGCGTGGTCTTCAAGATCCAGGCCAACATGGACCCGTCGCACCGCGACCGCATCGCCTTCCTGCGTGTGGCCAGCGGCCACTTCGAGCGCGGCATGCGGCTGAAGGTCACACGTTCGGGCAAGGAATTGCGGCCGAACACCGTGGTGTCGTTCCTGAGCCAGCGCCGCGAACTGCTCGACGAGGCCTTTGCCGGCGACATCATCGGCATACCCAACCACGGCGTGCTGCAACTCGGCGACACCCTCACCGAAGGCGAGCCGCTGCTCTACACCGGGCTGCCCTTCTTTGCGCCGGAAATGTTCCGCAGTGTCGAAGTCGCCGATCCGCTGCGCACCAAACAGCTCAAGGCCGGGCTGACGCAACTGGGCGAGGAGGGCGCGATCCAGGTGTTCCGTCCCGTCGCCGGTTCGGTGCTGCTGCTCGGCGCGGTGGGTCAGCTGCAGTTCGAGGTGGTGGCGCACCGGCTGGAGCACGAGTACGGCGTCAAGGCGCGCATCCTGCCCAGCCGCTTTCAGGTGGCGCGCTGGGTGACCTGTGCCGACGAAGACGGCGGCGCGAAGGAGCTGCAGCGTTTCATCGACGGCAATTCGCATCGCGTGGCCTACGACGCGGTCGATGCGCCGACGGTGCTGGTGGAATACGCACCCGAATTGCGCGCGATCGAGGCCAACTGGCCGAAGATCAAGTTCCACGCGCTGCGCGAGCATGCAGGGCTGGTATTCCAGAAGCAGCTGGATGGCTGAGATCGGAGCCCGGACCGACCCAGCCGCGCCGTCCGGCGCGGAGGGTGAGCGCGGCGCGCCGAGAATGCCGCCGGTGCAAGCACCCGCAGCCTCGCGTCTGACGCTGTACCTCGACCTGATCCGCTGGGACCGCCCCGCCGGCTGGCTCTTGCTGCTGTGGCCCAGCCTGAGCGCGCTGTGGATCGCCGCCGACGGCTTTCCCGGCTGGCACCTGTTGCTGGTGTTCGTGCTCGGCACGATCCTGATGCGCAGCGCGGGTTGCTGCGTCAACGATGTCGCCGACCGCGATTTCGACAAGCACGTCAAGCGCACGGCGATGCGGCCGGTGACGCGTGGCGCGCTGTCGGTGCGCCGAAGCGCTGCGCTTCGGTGCGGTGCTCGCGCTGCTGGCCTTCGCGCTGGTGCTGAGCACCAACCCGGCGGCCATCATGCTGTCGTTTGCCGCGCTGGCGGTGGCCGTGATCTATCCCTATGCCAAGCGCTGGTGGCGATGCCGCAGGCCGTGCTGGGCGTGGCCTTCAGCTTCGGCATACCGATGGCCTTCGCGGCGGTGCTCGGCGGCAGCTGAATGGCGACTGTCCGCCATCGGCCGCCGTGCCCTGGCAGGCCTGGTGGCTGCTGCTGGGCAACCTGTTCTGGGTGCTGGCCTACGACACCGAATACGCGATGGTCGATCGCGACGACGACATGAAGATCGGCATCAAGACCTCGGCGCTCACGCTCGGCCGCTTCGACGTGGCGGCGGTGATGCTCTTCTATGCCGTGTACCTGGGGTCCTGGGCCTGCATCGGCCGGTCGCTGGGGCTGGGCGGCGTGTTCCTGCTCGGCATCGCCGCGGCGGCAGCTGCAGGCGCTGTGGCACTACACGCTGATCCGCACGCGCACGCGCGAAGGCTGCTTCAAGGCCTTCAGGCTGAACCACTGGCTCGGCTTCACGGTGTTTGCCGGCGTGGCGCTGGACCTGGCGCTGCGCTGAACCTACGCGGCAGGCTTCGTCGCCCAGCTCGCGCGCACGCCGCTGCGCCGCACGCATGGCCTTGATGAACGCGGCCTTGACGCCGTCGGCCTCCATCGAGCTGAGGGCCGCATGCGTGGTGCCGCCCTTGGAGGTGACGCGCTCGCGCAAGACGGCCGGCGCTTCGTCGGACTGCATCGCCAGCGCGGTGGCACCGGCAAAGGTGGCCTGCGCCAGCGTGCGGCCCTGGCTGTCGCTCAGGCCCATGTCCTGCGCCGCCTGCATCATCGCCTCGATGAAATAGAAGACATAGGCCGGGCCGGAGCCCGACAGCGCGGTCACCGCGTCCAGGTCCTTCGCGCGCCACCCACAGCAGCTGGCCGGTGGGCGCCAGCACCTGCTCGACCACTGCGCGCTCGGCCGGTGCGACGGCATCGCGCGCATACAGGCCGGCGATGCCCTGGCCGATGAGGGCCGGCGTGTTGGGCATGGCGCGCACCACACGCGCACTGCCGGTGGCGCGCACGATCGCGTCGCTGCGGATGCCGGCCATCACGCTGAACTGCAGGGCGCCGCGCCACATGGGCTGCACAAGGCGCGGCGGCCTCGGCAAAGGATTGCGGCTTGACCGCCCAGACCACCAGACCGGCCGGCCAGGCCGGCGTCGGCACGATGCACTGCGGTGAGGCCGAATTGCTGCGCCAGCTTGTCACGCTGCGCCGCGAATGGGCTCCACCACCTGGATCGACCGGGGCCGGCATGCCGGCCTTCAACAAGCCGCCGATCAGCGCGCTGGCCATGTTGCCGCCGCCAATGAATGCGATGCAGTCGGTGTGCATGCGGCCAGTGTAGCCAGTCGACGCGGCTCGGCGCGACGCTGCGACACCGCCGCGGCCTTGTGTCGCGGGTCTGTAAACTGCGCGGATTCAACCTGGCCAAGGGCCGACCATGCATCCGCCGTCACCTGATCGCCTGCCGTGCTGCTGGGCCTGGCCGCTGCGCCCGCGCTGGCGCAGAGCCCCTGGCCGAGCAAGCCGGTGAAGATCGTCGTGCCCACCGGGCCGGGCAGCTCGCTGGACCTGATCGCGCGCTCGATGAGCGACAAGCTGGCTGCGCGCTGGGGCCAGCCGGTGGTGGTCGAGAACAAGCCCGGCGCCGGCGGCATGCTCGGCCTGGACGTGGCGGCCAAGGCCACCGACGGCCACACGCTGGCCATCGGCTTCAACGGGCCGATCGCCTTTGCGCCGTTTCTGTATCGCAAGATGCCCTACGACCCGGCCAAGGATCTGCTGCCGGTGATCATGACCACCAGCCAGCCCAACGTGCTGGCGGTCAGCATCGACAAGGTGCCGGCCAGGACCGTGGCCGAGTTCGTGGCCTGGGCCAAGGCGCGAGAACGGCAAGGTCAACTACTCGTCGCTCGGCAACGGCAGTTCGGCGCACCTGACGATGGAGCTGTTCATGGCCGAGGCCGGCTTCACGGCCATGCATGTGCCCTTCAACGGCTCGCCGCCGGCGGCCATGGCGGTGGCCCAGGGCGAGGCCGACGCCACCTTCATGGTCGCGCCGGCGCTGCTGCCGCATGTGCGCAACAACAAGGTGCGGCTGCTGGCCGTGAGCAGCGCGCAGCGGCCCGACAGCCTGAAGGAGCTGCCGACGCTGGCCGACGCCGGCTGCCGCAACGTCGAATCGCTGGCCTGGAACGGCTACTTCGTGCCCGCCGGCACGCCCGATGCGGTGGTGCAGAAGATCAACGCCGATGCCAACGCCGTGCTGCAGGACGCGGCCGTGCGCCAGGCGCTCGACGCGCAGGGGCTCACCGTGGTCGGCGGCAGCGCGGCCGACTTCAAGCGCGCCATCGATGCCGACGTCAAGCGCTGGGGCCCGGTGATCACCAAGATCGGCGTCAAGCTCGACTGAGCGACGCGCCACCCTTGCGCTCCGGGTGACTCGCCCGTACGGCACGCCAGCGGCGAGCCCAGCCCGTCCACGCGACCACCCGACATGCCGAACATGAACGCTCCATGCCGCCGACCCCGCCCTGTCCTTCGACGTCACCGAGGCCGACTTCCGCCAGACCGTGCTCGAGCGCTCGCTCGACGTGCCGGTGCTGCTGGACTGCTGGGCGCCCTGGTGCGGCCCTTGCCGCAACCTGAAGCCGGTGCTCGAAAAGCTGGTGCGCCGACTACGGCGGCGCCTTCGTGCTGGCCAAGCTGAACACCGACGAGGCGCCGCAGATCTCGGCCGCGCTGCAGATCCGCAGCATCCCGCTGGTGGTGCTGTTCGTCGGCGGCCGGCCGGTGGACCAGTTCATGGGCGCGCTGCCCGAAGGCCAGGTGCGCGCCTTCCTCGACAAGCACCTCGGCGAGCAGGTCTCCGAGGCCGAGGCGCTGCGCGCAGCAGGCCGCCGCCGAGCCGCCGACCCCGCAGCGGCCGAGGCGCATGCTGCGCGAGGCGCTCGAGCTGCGAGCCGGGCAACGCCGACGTGGCGCTCGACCTGGCGGCGCGGCTGATCGACCGCGCCGCCTTCGACGACGCCACCGCGCTGCTCGACGCGATGCCCGGACCGGCGCGCAACGACCGTCATGCCGCGCTGCTCAAGCGCATCGAGCTGGCGAAGAACAAGCCCGCAGGGCGACGCCCAGGCGCTGGCGGCACGCATCGCCGCCAATCCCAAGGACTTCGAGGCCCGCTTCGCGCTGGCCGCACTGCAGCGTCTACGAAGGCGATTTCAACGCCGCCTTCGACCAATTGCTCGAGGTGGTGCTGCGCGACAAGGCCGAGTGGCGCGAGAAGGCGCGGCTGCAGCTGATCGAATGGTTCGACGTCTGCCCCGATGCCGCGGCCGTCAGCCGCGGCCGGCGCTACCTGGGCATGTACCTGAACTGACGCGCAAGCCGCGCTTGCGCTCGCGGCGCGTCGACAACGCGTCGAGCACCAGGCTCAGACCTCGCGCACGTCGGTGCTGGACCCGTTGGCCTTCACCGACTCGATTCCGATCGTGCGCGCCCCTTCGGCGGTGTACATCTGGCTGGTGCCGATGACCTGGCTGTTGCCGGCCTTGAGGTTGAAGTAGAAGCGTCCGTCGCTCGCGGTGGCGAGTTCGTAGCGCTCGTCCCGAACGCAGTTCGCCTGCACGGACGCCACGCCGCCCTGCGCTGCGGCCTTCGATGCGTACTGCTGGCTGCGCAGGATGACCTGCGCGTTTGCAGCCTTCAGTACGAAGGAGTATTGATCCTTGTTGTTCTTCGCGATTTCAAACCAGCCTGACATAGGTGCTCCTGAAAATTGAATGGGAAGTGGTTGAACCTCAGCTCGGGTGCGTGCTCGTCGATTCACGGTTTCAAACCATTGCCGTGCTCCTTTCTGGCATTGGCGCGGCCCAGAGGTCAGGGGCAGCGCTGGGCTGCGAAGCCCGCCGTCTGCGCGCCGCGCCAGCAGCGCCATGCCTTGGTGACCTGCCTGATTTCCCAGCCGCCGGCCGCCGTTCGCGCCAGGTGGATGTCCCAGCGCTCGGCCCTCAGCGCATCGTCCAGCAGGCCGTCGCGGATCACCGTCACGCGCGATGCCGATGGCGACTCGGCGCCCTCGTTGGCCTGCGCGATCAGCTGCCGCGCCCCTTCGAAGGGGCCAAGGATGCCCAGCGCGATATCGACCGGCGAGCCGCTGCGCGAAGGGGTTTGGTGGTATTGCGCCGCGGCCACGAGCACGGTGCCCGCCACCGGCAGATCGAGCAGAGACGCAGGCTCCGAGGCCGCCGATACGACCGGGGCCATCAGGGCCAGCGCCAGCATCGTCCAGGCGCTTCGGTTTCATGCGGCGGACGGGTCGCGCTTCCACAGGGATCCTCAGCTGTCCGCTTGGCTGTGTGTCTGGCCGATGCCCCGCATCAACCACAGGCCGTACAGCGCGTTCGGCAGCACCAGCAGGATCGGCATCAAGGTCATCAGCGTCATGGGGCCACCACCGCTGCCGGGCTGGGCTTCGCCGCTGCGGGCCGCCGCAATGGTGAAGGTCGCGAAGTCCCACAAGGCCGTGCACGATGATGGGCGGCCACAGCGACCCGGTGCGCAGGCGCAGGGCGATGAACAGCAGACCGCTCAACGCGGCGGCCGTCGACTGGATCAGGGCCGCACGCAGCTCGCCGGTCATGAACACGTTCAGGATGTGGATGGCGCCGAAGGCCAGCGTCGTCAGCGCCACCGCCGGCCAGATCGACACCGTGCGCCGGAACGCCTGCAGCAGCACGCCGCGGAACATCAGCTCTTCCGACAGCCCCACCAGGAAGGTGTTGAACAGGATCCACAGCAACACTGCCACGGCGGCAGCCCAAGACGACGGCCAGGCCCAGGCCGACGACGATGTAGAGCATGGGCAGCCAGGTCAACAGCAGGCTGCGCCCGGAGGGGAGATGGTTCAGGCCGACGTCGCGCCATTGCTGCCAGACGACCACGGCCAGCAGGAACAGCGCCGCCAGCAGGAAGGGCCAGCCCAGGCCGCGTGACACGGCCTGCAGCAGCGGCGCTTCGCCGGCGTGGATCTGCCCGCCGACCACGGTGATCAGCAGCCAGCCCACGAAGGCGGCAAGCGAGATCGCCAGTCTCTTGTTCATGGGTGGACCCACAGGGCGAGCGAGCGGGATGCGCGGGGCAGGGCTGGCATCGCCGTCAACGGCGCAGCCGCAGCCCGAGTTCGAAACTCGCGGCGCGGCCGGCGCGTGCCGCGTCGGCCGACATCATGACCAACAGCCGCTGCACCCCCGTTTCATCGAGCCGCAGCCACATGCCGTCGGGCCCGGGCCGCGCGCCTTGCATGCCGATCTGGCCCGAGGGCGCCTCGATGCCCAGCACGAGCACGCCTTCGCGGTCACCAGGCGCAGCAGCAGGCGGTCACCCGCCCGCGCCACAAAGCTCGACCGGCACCGGCTGGTAGGCGCGCACGGTATCGCGCACCACCTGCTCGGGGCCGTTGGGTACCAGCTCGACGGCCACGTTGGTGCCGGTCGTTGTCGGCGGCAGGACAGCCGCTGCCGGCGCCAGGGTGCGCAGCGCGGCGGCGGCGGCCACCAGGCTCAGCCCCCGCCGCTCGCGACGGCACGCTTGAGCCCGTGTTCGGCGGTGATGCCGCATGAGCATTCACCAGATGAGCACCCGGTCCTTCGGCGCACGCCACATCGCATCGCCGGGCTTGGTGCCGAAGGCCTTGTGGAAGGCGTCCAGATGCAGCAACGGCGCATAGCTGCGCAGGGCGGTGTTGGCATGGAAGTCGGTCGCGGCCAGAAACGCACGCGCTCGGGCCGGGCCTTGTAGGCCCATAGCTGGGCCCAGGCCACGAAGCAACGCTGGTTGGTCGTCAGGCCATCGACCTTGGGCTTCGGCTTGCCGGCCAAGTGCCGGTGCAAGGCCGCGTGCGCCAGCGTGATGCCGCCCAGGTCGGCGGTGTTCTCGGTCAGCGTGAGCGCGCCGTTGTGTTTCAGGCCGGCAGGAGCGCGAACTCGCTGTACTGCTGCACCAGCACGTCGGTGCGCTTCTTGAATTCGGACTGGGCCTGCGGCGTCCACCAGTTGCGCAGGTTGCCGGCCGGTCCGTAGCGGCTGCCGTTGCTGTCGAAGCCGTGCGTCAGCTCGTGGCCGATGACCGCGCCGATGGTGCAGTAGTTCACCGCAGCGTCGGCGCCGGGAACGTAGAACGGCGGCTGCACGATGGCGGCCGTGATGTCGATGCTGTTGGTCTGCGGGTTGTAGGCCGCGTTCACTGCAGTTGGTGCGGTCGCGCGCGGGCTGGCGAAACGCTCGGCCACCACCGGTTTGCCGAGCATCGCCAGTCCCCCGCCGCTGCTGGAATTCGCTGATGCGCTGCACGTTGCCGAAGTGGTCGTCGGGCTTGATGACGATGGGGCTGAGTCGATCCAC